>NZ_DLMS01000007.1:0-234018 GCF_002479365.1 Pseudomonas sp. UBA7530 | reverse complement strand
TCCAGCGTCCAGGTGCGCAGCGCCTTCGATTCGGCAATCGTGGTGCCGGCCGTCTTCCAGTCGGGCAGGCTGTCTTCGCCCAGCAGCTTTTCGGGGAAGATCTGGCGTTCATAGACGGGCAGCACGCGGCGGGGCACGAATTGGCCCAGTGCGGGGCTCCACGAGCCTTGCGCCGTGTGTACGCCACCGGCCTCGGCCACCGGGCCTTCGAAGACCCACTTGGGCAGGGGCGCCTGGCTCAGCGCCTTGCCGGCAGCTATGTCCTCCTGGATCATCTTCGCCACTTCCAGCCAGCCGGCCTCCTGCCACAGCTCGAACGGGCCCTGCTTCATGCCAAAGCCCCAGCGCATGGCCTGGTCCACGTCGCGCGCCGACTCGGCGATGCTCTCCAGATGGATGGCCGCGTAGTGGAAGCTGTTGCGCAGGATGGCCCACAGGAAGCGGCCCTGCGCGCCCTCGGCATTGCGCAGCAGCTTCAGGCGCTCGGCCGCGGGCTTCTTGAGCATGCGGCCATAGACCTCGTCGGCCTTGCCGCCTGCGGGCACGTAGTCCTCGCTGTCCAGCTCGAACTGCAGGATGTCGCGGCCAACCTTCTTGTAGAAGCCCTTCTTGGCCTTCTGGCCCAGGTTGCCCAGCTCGATCAGCTTGGCCAGCACGGGCGGCGTGCCGAAGCTGGCGTAGAAGGGATCGGTCTCGGCGCTGAGGTTGTCCTGCAGCGTCCTGATCACATGGGCCATGGTGTCCAGGCCCACCACGTCGGCCGTGCGGAAGGTGCCGCTCGATGCGCGGCCCAGCTTCTTGCCCGTGAGGTCATCGACCACGTCGAAGCTCAGGCCGAAGTTCTCGACCTCCTTCATCGTGCCCAGCATGCCGGCGATGCCGATGCGGTTGGCGATGAAGTTGGGCGTGTCCTTGGCGCGCACCACGCCCTTGCCCAGGCCGCTGGTGACGAAGGCTTCCAGCTGGTCCAGCACCACGGGCTGCGTGGTCGGCGTGGCGATCAGCTCCACCAGCGGCATGTAGCGCGGCGGGTTGAAGAAGTGGATGCCGCAAAAGCGCGGCTTGATCGCGTCTGGCAGGGCCTCGGACAGCTGGGTGATGGACAGGCCCGAGGTGTTGGACGCCACGATGGCGTGCCTGGCCACATGGGGCGCAATCTTGGTGTAGAGATCGAGCTTCCAGTCCATGCGCTCGGCGATCGCCTCGATGACCAGATCACAGCCTTTGAGCAGTTTGAGGTGTTCCTCATAGTTGGCGGCCTGGATCAGGTCAGCGTCCTCGGCCACGCCGATGGGCGAGGGCTTGAGCTTCTTGAGGTTGGCGATGGCGCGCTCGGCGATGCCGCTCTTGGAACCCTCCTTGGCAGGAAGGTCGAACAGCACGACCGGCACCTTGACATTGACCAGATGGGCCGCGATCTGCGCACCCATCACGCCGGCGCCGAGCACGGCGACTTTCTTCACATTGAATCGGGACATTGGATGTTCCACAAAGGGGAGGCAGGCGGCCGCTGCGGCCGCCTGCCGGAATGGTTTACTGCACGCGCACCCAGGTCTGGGTGCGGCCGAAGGGGCCGATGGAGCCGCGCACCTCGAGCTTGGCACCGCCCTCGATGGGCGTCAGGCGCAGCGTGTAGGTCTTGCCGTTTTCGGGGTCGAGGATCTTGCCGCCCTCCCAGACCTCCTTGCCCTCGGCCTTCTTGGCGCCGCGGATGATCTCCAGGCCCTTGAGCGGCTGGCCCTTGCGGTCGTCCGAGCATTCGGTGCAGGTGGCGGCCGGGTCGGCCCCCTTGCGCAGGATCTGCTCGATGCGGCCCGTGAGCACGCCGTCGTTCTCGGCCACGCGGATCTCGGACTTGGCCTCGCCGCTCTTGTCGTCCACGCTCTTCCACAGGCCCACGGGCGTCATCTGCGCCTGCGCGGCGGCTGCCGCGAGGCCCAGGACCATTGCTGCCAGTGCTTGATATGCCTTCATTTCAAACCCCTTTCGCCTTGAGAGTGAGACCGGGCCACAGGCCCGGCGCTGCATTGCCGCAAGCCCGGGATCAGGCCAGTGCCGCGTCCGTGTCCATCAGGGACTTGCTGCCCGCGCGGGCCGTGCGCATCAGCGTGGCGGTCTCGGGCAGCAGCTTGGCGAAGTAGAAGCGCGCGGTCTGCAGCTTGGCCTGGTAGAACGGGTCGGTGTTGCCGCCCGCGATCTCGCGCAGCGCCACCTGTGCCATGCGCGCGAAGAAGTAGCCGAACACCAGATGGCCCGCCACCCGCAGGTAGTCCACGGAAGCGGCGCCCACTTCGTCAGGGTTCTGCATGCCCTTGAAGCCGATTTCGGTGGTGAACTTGGTCATCTGCTCGCCCAGGTAGGCGATGGGGTTGATGAACTCGGCCATCTTCTCGTTGACGCCCTCTTCCTCCACCAGCTGGGCCACCAGCTTGCCGAACTTCTTGAGCGAGGCACCCTGGTTGCCCAGCACCTTGCGGCCCAGCAGGTCCAGCGCCTGAACGCCGGTGGTGCCTTCGTACATCATGGAGATGCGGCAGTCGCGCAGGTTCTGCTCCATGCCCCACTCGCTGATGAAGCCGTGGCCACCGTAGATCTGCATGCCATGGGAAGCGGCTTCGAAGCCCACTTCGGTCATGAAGGCCTTGGCGATCGGAGTCAGGAAAGCCAGCAGCTCGTCGGCGGCTTTCTTCTCTTCTTCGTCCTGGCTGTGCTGAACGATATCCACTTGCTTGGCGGTGAAGTAGACCATGGCGCGGTTGCCTTCGGCGAACGCCTTCATGGTCAGCAGCATGCGGCGAACGTCCGGGTGCACGATGATCGGGTCAGCGGCTTTTTCCGGCGCTTTCGGGCCAGTCAGCGAACGCATCTGCAGACGCTCGCGAGCGTACCTGATACCACCCTGGAAACCGACTTCGGCGTGGGCCAGGCCTTGCAGCGCGGTACCCAGACGAGCGGTGTTCATGAAGGTGAACATGCAGTTCAGGCCCTTGTTGGCCGGGCCGATCAGGAAACCGGTAGCGCCGTCGAAGTTCATCACGCAGGTGGCGTTACCGTGGATGCCCATCTTGTGCTCGATGGAGCCACAGGAAACGGCGTTACGCTCGCCTACGCCGCCTTCGGCATTGGGCAGAAACTTCGGCACGATGAACAGCGAGATACCCTTGGTACCGGCCGGGGCATCGGGCAGGCGGGCCAGCACGATATGGACGATGTTGTCGGCCATGTCGTGCTCACCAGCGGAAATGAAGATCTTGGTGCCGGTGACCTTGTAGCTGCCGTCGGCCTGCGGTTCGGCCTTGGTGCGCAGCATGCCCAGGTCGGTGCCGCAATGCGGCTCGGTCAGGCACATGGTGCCGGTCCACTCGCCGGAAACCAGCTTGGTCAGGTAGGTGTGTTTCTGCTCGTCGGTGCCGTGAGCGCCGATGGTGTTCATCGCGCCGTGGGAGAGGCCGGGGTACATGCCCCAGGACCAGTTGGCCGAACCGACCATTTCGCTGACGGCCAGGCCGAGGGATTCCGGCAGGCCCTGGCCGCCGTGCTCGACGTCATGGGCCAGGCTCGGCCAGCCGCCTTCGACGAACTGCTGATAAGCCTCTTTGAAGCCGGTCGGAGTCTTCACGCCGGATTCGCTCCAGGTGCAGCCCTCGGTATCACCCACACGGTTCAGCGGTGCCAGAACCTGCTCGCAGAACTTGGCGCCTTCTTCGAGGATGGCGTCGACCATGTCCGGAGTGGCGTCCTGGCAACCTGGCAGGCTCTGGTAGTGAGCTTCATAGCCCAGCAGCTCGTCACGAACGAAACGAATGTCACGCAAGGGGGCCTTGTAGTCAGGCATAACGGTAAACCTCTGCGGTGGATTCCTAGTAGTTGGGGTGACCGTCTTGGCGGTCGCTCTCGGGATCAGTCCCGGCTGCCTGGCCACTGAGGCTGCGGCCAACGCAATCAAACAGGCGTTTGAAACATACGTTTACGCCAACCCCTTGTCAAGCGCTGCCAATCGGCCGCTATGCGACCAGATCGATGCGTGGCTCCGGCGCGGGCAATTCACCCAGACGCCGATAGAGATCAAGATTAGGCGCTGGCGGCAGAGCCTGCTGCAAAGGCTCGGCTGTCGACTCATCAGCCTGCCTGGCTTCGGCACGCGCCTTGCGCTGCTCGACGGCGTCGCTGGCCTCTTCGCTCCGCAGTTCGGCCAGTTCGACGCGCGCCTGCGCCGCCTGTGCCTGGGCCAGCGCGGCGACGCGCAGGTCCTGCGGAGAAGGCTCGATGGGAGCGAGCGCCGCGCGCAGAACGACCTCCATCTTGCGCAGCGTCGCTTCGGGATCGTTGGGAACGGGGGCGGTGTCGATGCTGACTTCACCGGATACGGCATAGCGCTGTCCGTCAGGGCCGCGCTTGAAGCTGTAGGTGGGCGATCCGGCGTACTGTCCGCCAACGGCTGCATGCGCCTGCTCGTGAGTGCGAACCTCACGGTCGCGCTGCACCAGCTCGGTGACTTCCAGCTGCTGCTGACGTTGTTCCTCGGGGCTTAATTCGGGCTTGCCGGCAGGCGATGCAGCGGGCTCGCGATCAGCCTCTTCCCGTTCCGAGGCAGCGGAGTCGGCCTGCTGCTCCTGTGGCGCAGCCACCGGCGCCTGATCGGCACGAGCGATATCAGGTGATACATCGGAAGTAAGCGGCCTGGCCGAACTGACGGAGGGCGCTGGGGTAAAAGCTGGCAGGCTGTTGCCGATCTGCATGAGCGCCCTCCTACCCCGCTACCGGCCGCATCCGCAGCCGGGGTGAAACTAACTATGCGCGGGTGTCGATCAAGGTACCCAGCACCTCGTCGGCGGTGTCGACGACGCGTGCGTTGGCACGCACTTCGTTTTCACCGACGCGCAACGCCACGAGACTTTCGGTCAGGTCGGGACGGCTTCGCTCGGAGGCCTGCGTACTGGGGTTGACCTGATTCTGCGGCGGCGTCTGTGTAGCCTGCTGCGGCGGGTTGACGGTGTTGCTGGCGATATCACCGGCAGCCTGCTCGACGCGGCGTTGCCCGGCCTGGATACCGTTCAAACCCGAGTTGAATGCGTTGGCGGAGATTTGCATCGGCAGCCCCCTGAGGATGTAGAACCTAATGGCCAGTATTGAAGCAGAAATCGGCTAAAAAACGTACAGACAAAAAGCTATGATCGCGTTGCTGTTTATTACCAGCCAGGAAGCCGCTGCAGATCGAGGTACGCCGAGACCGCATCGGCACTGGCGTCCTCCAGCCGCGGCACATGACCCAGGCATGGGACAGACAAGCGCCCGGCGAGGGTCGCCAGGTTGTCCTCCAGTCGCGCTGTTTGCGGCTCGACGATATTGGCCACCCAGCCCGCCAGTTGCAGACCATCGCGGGCAATGGCTTCGGCGCTCAGCACGGCGTGGTTGATACAGCCCAGACGCACGCCGACTACCAGGATCACCGGCAACCCCAGCGCGATGGCCAGATCCGAGAGCGTCTGCTCGCCAGCCAGCGGCACGCGCCAGCCCCCCGCCCCCTCGACCAGGGAAAAATCGGCGCCCTTGTCCAGAATGTCGCGTACGGGCTGATAGAGGCTGGCGACATCCAGTTCGACGCCAACTTCGCGTGCCGCCAGGTGCGGTGCGATGGCCGGTTCGAAGGCCAGCGGGTTGACCTCTTCATAGCGCAGCGGCAGCGAGCACTGCGCCAGCAACGCCAGCGCGTCGTCATTGCGCAGCCCTTGCGCCGTCCTCACGCAACCGGAAGCCACCGGCTTGGCCGCAGCCGTGCTCAGACCCTGAAGACGCGCCGCATGCAGCAGGCCGGCAGCGATGGTGGTCTTGCCGACCTCCGTATCGGTGCCGGTGATGAAATAAGCCTGGGCCATCTGATCCCCCGTAGCAGCGAGCCCTGCTCGCGAAGCTTGTCTGTTACCTGGTTGTCACGCGAGGTTCGCGTCTATGAAGGCTTCCGCAGCACGCCGTATACGACCTGATAGGTCGTCGGCAGCCCATGCGGCTGGCGAAAGCGCTCGTATGCCTCGATCAGCGCGCGTATGCGCGAACGCCCGGTCAAGCCACCCGGCCGCCCCGGATTGAGATTGTGCGCGCCGAGCTCCCTGAGCGAGCCGGTCAGGCTGCGCAGATCGGGGAAATGCAGCACCTCGGCCTGTCGTTGCAGGGTCAGCGACCGCAAACCACTGGCGGCGCACATCTGCTGGTAATCCTCGAAGCGCCGAAAGCGATTGACGTGGACGAAGCCATCGACCGCCAGCCAACTGTCGCGCAACTCCTGGAGGGTACCCACGCACAGGCTGGAAAAACCCAGCACACCGCCCGGACGCAACACGCGCTGCGCCTCGCTTAGCACCCGCGGGAAATCGCCGCACCATTGCAGTGCCAGACTGGAGAACAGCAGATCGACACTGGCGTCCTGCAGCGGCAGCGCCTCGGCATCGCCGGCAACGAAATAGGCAGCGCCGCCCTGTGGCCTGGCATGACGCAACATGCCTTCGGCAATATCCAGGGCCAGGCCTTCGCCCTGCGCATAACGCTCGGCCAGGGCGCGAGTGAAGTGGCCCGTGCCGCAGCCCAGGTCCAGCCAGCGACGCGGTTGCAACGCTGCCGGTAGTTGCGCCAGCAGCTGCGTGCCGACCGTACGCTGCAACTCGGCCACCGAGTCGTAGCTTTCTGCCGCCCGGGAAAAGGATGCAGCCACCTGACGCTTGTCCGGTAGAGCGCAAGTGCCGCTGTGCGCGCCGGGTGACTCGCGCAGTGGGCGCACGCAATGTTCAGACATCACAGGCCTCGCGGATGAAATCAAGCATCAAGGTCGCCAGCGCATCCGCCTGTTCGAGCACGAAGGCATGGCCGCACTCTTCCAGCACATCCACCTCGCCGCCAGGCAAAAGCGCCAGCAGGTCATCGGCAACGGCGGCCGGCACCAACGCGTCCTGCTCGGCCAGCAGATGCAGTTGCGGGCCAGCGAACCCGGCCAGCGCCGCGCGGTTGTCCAGACTGGCCAGCAGGCGCAGCCCGGCCAGCAGAGCGGACTGGTCGCTAGTCGCCAGATGGCCTTGCAGCTGGCGTGAAAGCCGTCGCGTGTCGGCGCCCCCCTGCGCGCAAAGCATGGCGAAACGCTTGAGGGCAGCGCCGGCGTCATCCTGACAACCCTGATAGAAGGCGGCGTAGGTTGGCGCCGGCATCGCCGCGTGCCAGGTGTCGCCGGCGACGAAACAGGCATTGCTGGCCAGGGTGATAAGGCCGCGGCAGCGCTCGCCGCGCCGTGCCGCCAGGGCCGTGGCGAGCATGCCGCCGAGCGACCAGCCGACCAGCCAGCAATCTTGTGGCAGGCGCGTGTCCAACTCGTCGAGCCAGTCGGCGGTGGCTGCACTGGCTAACCGCGGCAGGGCCGACAGCTGCACGTTCAGGTCATATCCCAGCGCGTCCACCAATGGTTGCAGCACGGTGCCATCCAGGCCCCAGCCCGGCAACAGAATCAGTGTCTCACGCATCGCTTTGCACCTGCGGCCAGCATTCGGCTAGCGCTTCAAGCAACAGATCGAGCTGCGCCTCGCTGTGCGCGGCGGACAGGGTCACGCGCAAGCGCGCGCTGCCCGCCGGTACGGTCGGCGGGCGGATGGCGCCGACCAGCAGGCCGCGTTTTCTGAGCAGGGCGGAGAGTTTCAGCGCGCGGGCGCTGTCGCCGACCAGGATCGGCTGAATCGGCGTCGGGCTGTCCATCAGGCTCAGGCCGATCTCGGCGGCGCCCTGACGAAAACGCCCGATCAACCGCTGCAAATGCTCGCGGCGCCAGTGCTCACTGCGCAGCAGCTCCAGGCTTTTCAGCGTGGCACAGGCCACCGCCGGCGGCTGGCTGGTGGTGTAGATGTAGGGGCGGGCGAACTGGATCAGGGTCTCGATCAGCCCCTCGCTGCCGGCAACGAAGGCACCGGCGGTACCGAAGGCCTTGCCCAGGGTGCCGACCAGCACCTGCACATCATCCTGGCCCAGGCCGAAGTGCTCGACGATGCCGCCGCCGGTGGCGCCCAGCGGGCCGAAGCCATGGGCATCGTCGACCATTACCCAGGCGTCCCGGGCGCGCGCTTCGGCGCACAGTGCAGGCAGATCGGCCAGGTCGCCGTCCATGCTGAACACACCGTCAGTGACCACCAGGCAATTGCCGCTAGCCTTGTGCAGACGACTGGCCAGGCTTGCCGCATCGTTGTGCAGGTAGCGGGAGAATCGCGCGCCCGAGAGCAGGCCGGCGTCGAGCAGCGAGGCATGATTGAGGCGATCTTCCAGCACGCTATCGCCCTGCCCCACCAGTGCGGTGACCACAGCCAGGTTGGCCATGTAGCCGGTGGAGAACAGCAGCGCCCGGGGCCGGCCGGTGAACGCGGCCAGTGCCTCTTCCAGTTCGTGGTGCGGCGTGCTGTGGCCGATCACCAGATGCGAAGCGCCGCCGCCAACGCCCCACTTTTCCGCCCCCTGCTGCAGCGCGCGAATGATCTCGGGATGATTGGCCAGGCCAAGGTAATCGTTGGAGCAGAAGGCCAACAGTTGCTCACCGTCCACCTCGACCTGCGGCCCCTGCGGGCTCTGCAGCAACGGGCGCTGACGCAACAGGTCGGCGGCCTGGCGCTCGGCCAGGCGCTTAGCAAGATCGAAACTCATGCACGTTTCCCGTAGGAGCGAGCGTCGCGAGCGAAAAGCCAGGACAAGGTGTCATTCGCGAGCAGAGCTCGCTCCTACATAAAAGGAATCAGGCCGAAGCGGCGTTGTAGAACAGCCTGGAGTCGCGCTGCTCGACCAGCGCCTGCTCGATGGCGGCCTGATGCACCTCGTCGGCGTGCTCTTCACGCTCTTCCGGCTTGATACCGAGGCGTTTGAACAGAGCCATGTCCTTGTCCGCCTGCGGGTTGGCGGTGGTCAGCAGCTTCTCGCCGTAGAAGATCGAGTTGGCGCCAGCCATGAAGGCCAGGGCCTGCATCTGCTCGTTCATCGCCTCGCGCCCGGCGGACAGGCGCACGTGGGATTTCGGCATCATGATGCGCGCCACGGCCAGGGTGCGGATGAAGTCGAAGGGGTCGACATCCTTCTCCTCGGCCAATGGCGTGCCCTTGACCTTGACCAGCATGTTGATCGGCACGCTCTCCGGATGCTCCGGCAGGTTGGCCAACTGGATCAGCAACCCGGCGCGATCATCCACCGACTCGCCCATGCCGAGGATGCCGCCGGAGCAGATCTTCATCCCCGCCTCGCGCACGTAGGCCAGGGTCTGCAGGCGCTCACCATAGGTGCGGGTGGTGATGATGTTGCCGTAGAACTCCGGCGAGGTGTCGAGGTTGTGGTTGTAGTAATCCAGCCCGGCTTCGGCCAATGCCTGAGTCTGCTCCTGGTCGAGGCGGCCGAGGGTCATGCAGGTTTCCAGACCGAGCTTCTTCACGCCTTTGACCATTTCCAGCACGTAGGGCATGTCCTTGGCCGACGGATGCTTCCAGGCCGCGCCCATGCAGAAACGGGTGGAGCCGATGGCCTTGGCCTCGGCGGCGGCCTCCAGCACCTTCTGCACTTCCATCAGCTTTTCCTTGTCCAGGCCGGTGTTGTAGTGGCCGGACTGCGGGCAGTACTTGCAGTCTTCCGGGCAGGCGCCGGTCTTGATCGACAGCAACGTCGAGACCTGCACGCGGTTGGGGTCGAAGTGCTGGCGGTGCACGCTCTGCGCTTGGAACAGCAGGTCGTTGAAAGGCTGCTCGAACAGGGCGCGAACCTCGGCGAGGCTCCAGTCGTGACGGGTGGAAGTTTCAGCGGTTGCGCTCATCAGAGAAGTCCTTCGACGCTTGGCGGCATCTGTTGTAGGGCCCACAGCGGGGCATTCAGGCTTTGGCCATCATAAGTAGCGATTGGATGCTGTCAACCACGATAAAGACACAGGCTTACATCTGATCATTTATCGATCAATAGAACTTATGTTATGGCACAAGGCCAAATACTTACCCCTACCACAGGATGTTCTGCATGCAGGTTGAAGGTTTTTTTGAAGGACTCGGCGAAGCGCTGGGTCGCGCCATCCGTTTCATCGTCGACATGCTGTCCGGCGTGCTGGGCGCCATGGCCGATGCCATCGACGATTTCCTCCATGGCCTGGCTAGGGCCATTGGCATGGACGTGTCGATCTTCAGCGTCATTCTGCTGATCATCGGTCTGCTGTTTCTCTTCAGCGGCGTGCGCTCGTTCCTGCGCGGCTCGATCATCGGCGGGGTGATCTGGCTGTTTCTGGGGTTGATCGTCATGGGCTGGCTGATCCGCTAGCACTGACTAAACTTTCGGCACCACCGCTCACGGACGAGCCGCCATGCCACCGCTCGATCTCACTTTTCTGCAACGCCTGCCCTGGCTGCAATCACGCCGCCATTGCCAGCTCTGCGACGAAGCCACCGATCACCTCACGCACAGCATCTGCACCGCCTGCGAAGCCGAGCTGCCCTGGCTCGGCGCGCACTGCCGGATCTGCGCGGTGCCGTTGCCAGCCCATGACATGATCTGCGGCTCCTGCCAGAAAAAGCCCCCGTATTTCAGTCGAGTAGAAGCGCCCTGGCGCTATGCCTTCCCGGTCGACAACCTGATCACCCGCTTCAAGCATCAGAAGCAATGGCCTCACGGCCGCCTGCTCGCTGAACTGCTGGCCGAGCATCTCGGCCACGCCTACGACGAAGGCCTGCCACGGCCGCAAGCCCTGCTGCCGGTGCCGCTGGCAGGCAGGCGACAACGGCAGCGCGGCTTCAACCAGGCGCAGATGCTCGCCGACTGGCTGGGCGCCAGCCTGGGTTTGCCGGTGCAACATAACTGGCTGCAGCGCCGTGTCGATACGCCCGCTCAGCAGGGTCTGGATGCCGCCACGCGCAAGCGCAACCTGCGCCAGGCATTCAGCCTCGGTCCTCATGCGCAGGTTGTTGGTGCTCATCTGGCGCTGGTCGACGACGTGCTCACCACCGGCGCCACCGCAGGCATGCTCGCCCAGCTGCTGCGCCGCGCCGGTGTTCTGCGCGTCGACGTCTATTGCCTGGCTCGCACGCCGCGGCCGGGCGATGGCTGACTTGACGCGCCCAGCACAGTCGCGCACCGTGCCGGCATCTCTCTGGCCACGCCGAACCATGTCTCAGCTCGATCCCCTCGCCCAATTGCTCAGCCGCCGACCGAAACGCCTGGCGCTGCTCGAACAGATCGCCGAACAAGGCTCCATCACCCGCGCCGCCAAGGCTGCGGGGCTGAGCTACAAGGCCGCCTGGGATGCCATCGATGAGCTGAACAACCTGTCCGAACAGCCTTTGGTCAGCCGCAGTGTCGGCGGCAAGGGCGGCGGCGGCGCGAGCCTGACGCCTGCCGGCGAACGTCTGCTGGCCCTGCAGCACCGCCTGCAGGCGCTGCAGGCGCAATTGCTGCAGGCAGCCGGTGATGATGCCGACCTGGAGCTGCTTGGCCGCCTGATGCTGCGCACCAGCGCACGTAATCAGTTGACCGGCCGCGTGCAGGCGATTCATGCGCACGGACATAACGACCTGATCGATATCGAGCTGCCCGGTGGCGGCTACCTGCAGGCGCTGATCACCCATGACAGCACGGAAAACCTGCAACTGAGCGAAGGCAGCAGCGTGGTCGCCCTGATCAAGGCCGGCTGGCTGGAGCTACAACCGCTGAAGCAGCCGGTAGATCCCGAGCGCAATGCGCTCGAAGGCCATATCGAGCGCATTCTGCCGGGCAGCGATGGCCCGAGCGAAGTGCGCGTGAGCTTGGCCAATGGCCAGACGCTGTGCGCCTCGGTCGGGCCGGAACAACTGGCCAGGCTGGGCGTCGTCGCCGGCGACCCGGTGCGCGCGCAATTCGCTGCCAGCCAGGTGTTGCTGGGTACGCAACTGTAGGGTGGGTGCGAGCCGCCAGAACCGTAGCCCGGATGAAATCCGGGAAATTTCGCAAAGGCTTGCCCCGGATTTCATCCGGGCTACAAGGAGGTAGAGCGAGTGCAACCGCCAGCGATGTTGGCGGCGGGTTGCACCCGCCCTACGGCAAGACCATCCGCCAGGTACACTGTGCATCCACCTTTGCGGAGCCGCACATGAGCCATCCCTTTTCCACCCTTACCCCGGATCTGGTGCTCGATGCCGTGGAGAGCCTTGGCTACCTCAGCGACGCCCGGGTATTGGCGCTCAACAGCTACGAGAACCGTGTCTATCAGGTGGGTATCGAGGGCGAGACGCCGCTGATCGCCAAGTTCTATCGCCCGGACCGCTGGAGCGATGCGGCGATTCGCGAGGAACATGGCTTCAGCTTCGAACTGGCCGAGCATGAGGTGCCGGTGGTAGCGCCATTGGCACGCGATGGCGAGACGCTGTTCGAGCACGGTGGTTTCCGTTTCGCCCTGTTCCCGCGGCGCGGCGGGCGCGCGCCGGAGCCGGGCAATCTCGACCAGCTGTATCGCCTCGGCCAATTGCTCGGGCGCATGCACGCGATCGGCGCAAGCCGCCCCTTCGTCCACCGTGAAACCCTGGCCGTGGACAACTTCGGCCACGCCGCCCTGGCCTCGCTGCTCGACGGTGGCTTCGTGCCGCGCAGCCTGCTGCCGGCTTACGAGTCGGTGGCGCGCGATCTGCTCGCCCGCCTCGACGAACTGTTCGCCCGCGTGCGCTATTCACCGATACGCCTGCATGGCGACTGTCACCCCGGCAACCTGCTGCACCGCGACGACGCCTTCCATATAGTCGACCTCGACGACTGCCGCATGGGCCCGGCCGTGCAGGACCTGTGGATGATGCTGGCCGGCGAGCGTCACGAACGCCTCGGCCAGCTTGCCGAGCTGGTCGATGGTTATCAGGAATTCCATGATTTCGCGGCGCGCGAGCTGCCGCTGATCGAAGGCCTGCGCGCCCTGCGCCTGATGCATCACAGCGCCTGGATCGCGCGGCGCTGGGACGACCCGGCCTTTCCTCTGGCCTTTCCCTGGTTCGCTGGCGAACAATATTGGGGCGACCAGATTCTCGCCCTGCGCGAGCAAATGGCGGCGCTGGATGAGGAGCCGCTGCGATTGTTCTGAAGCGCAGCCTGGATAAGGTCCGGCGCCGTATACCCCCGAATTTCATCCGGGCTACGCGACTGTTCTGAGGCGTAGCCCGGATGCAATCCGGGGTCGAAATTCGCCGATTGCACTCGGGCCGCGCGACCCTGAAACGAGGGCTGGAGCTTTCGCGGCTGAAGCCGCTCCTACCGGGCAGGTGGACATCTGTAGGAACGGCTGGGCGGCATTCCGCTTCAGCCGCGATGCTTTTTGTCCGATTCCAGGGTCTTGGATTGCATCTCACCAATGTCCGCGTGCCAAGCCCGCACACCGATACAGTTGCGCACGCCGCGTAAAGTTTGCCTTACGACTTTGCCGGCGCTTCGGTATACAGAAAAAGCTGAACGAACAGACAGCCCTGTGGCCAGAGCGCTAGAATTTCGCGGCAACCGTTAGCTGCCTAACCAAGGATTCTCGATGGCCACCGCCAACCCGCAACGCGGGTACATTCTGGGCCTTACCGCCTACATCATCTGGGGCTTGTTCCCGCTCTACTTCAAGGCCCTGCAAAGCGTACCGGCGATGGAGATCATCGTGCACCGCGTGCTGTGGTCGGCGCTGTTCGGCGGCTTGCTGCTGTTGGTGTGGAAACACCCGGGCTGGTGGCGCGAGCTGCGTGACAACCCCAAGCGCTTGGCGGTGCTGGCCGGCTGCGGCCTGCTGATCGCGACCAACTGGCTGGTGTACGTGTGGGCGGTGAACAACGAGCGCATGATCGAGGCCAGCCTGGGCTATTACATCAACCCGCTGATCAACGTGCTGCTCGGTCTGCTGATTCTCGGCGAGCGCCTGCGCCGTCTGCAGTGGTTGGCGGTCGGCCTGGCTGCGCTGGGCGTGCTGCAGCAGCTTTGGCAGGTCGGCAGCCTGCCCTGGGTGTCGCTGGTACTGGCGCTGACCTTCGGTTTCTACGGGCTGATTCGCAAGCAGGCGCCGGTGGCCGCCCTGCCCGGCCTGGTAGTGGAAACCTGGTTGCTGGTCCCCGTGGCGCTGGCCTGGCTGGTGCTGCACCCTGCTGCGATGAGCAGCCAGGCGAGCTTCTGGACCAGCAGCGAAGCACTCTGGCTGGCAGCCGCCGGGCCGATCACCCTGGTGCCGCTAGTGTGCTTCAACGCCGCAGCCCGGCACCTGCCCTACACCACGCTGGGCTTTTTGCAGTACCTGGCGCCGACGCTGGTGCTGCTGCAGGCCATCCTGCTGTTCGATGAACATTTCGCGCCTAGCACCCTGCTGGCCTTCGCCTGCATCTGGGCCGGCCTGTTTGTATACAGCCTGGATATCTGGCTCAACCTGCGCAAACGCTCTTCTGCGAGAACCTGACGCCGTAACCGGCTAGCGTCCACCGCTGGTGTCGGCGCCGCCCGGGCCGTGGTGCACATGCGCAGAAAACAACCAACTCTGCCCAAACCGCGCCAACTCTGGCGCGCCCCGTTTCGTCCCCGGCTTATCCACAGCTCCATCCCCGGCGTTTGTGCACAAGCCTTTGATCCTGCTGGATTTTTAGCCAGCCAACGAAAAGCCCCGGGACACTAGGCAGTGCGCCGGGGCTCCCCAGTTTATCCACAGGCTGATCCACGACTGCCGTGGATATCACTCCTCGGTGCGCAGATTCAGCTCCACCATCAAATCGTCGGCCAGGGTCTCCAGGCGCGCCTGCAATTGCTCCAGGGCCAGGGTCTCCGGAACGGCGAGCAGCGCCTCGGCGGTGAATAGCAGCTCGCCGCTCATCGGTGCTGGTGCCACCTCGGTGAGCAGGCTCTCAAGATTGACACCCTGCTCGGCCAACACGCGGGTGATGTCGCGCACAATACCGGGCCGGTCGTTGCCGACCAGCTCCAGGCGAATGGCGGCGAAACGCCCGCCTGGTTCGCTACCGCTAGCCGCCAACTGCACGCGAATACCCTGCGCACCTAGCGCTTCGAGTTCCTTGATCAAACCGCCGTGGGCCTCGGCCGGTACATCCACCCGGACGATCCCGGCGAACTGCCCAGCCATGCGCGCCATGCGGCTCTCCAGCCAGTTGCCGCCATGTTTCGCCACACAGCCGGCGAGGCGCTCGACCAAGCCTGGTTGGTCCTCGGCAATCACCGTCAGTACCAGATGATCCATGTACTACCTCACTCGTTCACAGGATGGGAAAAGTCAGCCGCGCAGCGACAGCCAGTAAGTGAAGAACTGCTCGTCACGCGCATAACCGAGCCGCTCATAAAGGCGCTGACCAGCCAGGTTGGTCTTCGCCGTCTCCAGCTGCAGACCGCAAGCACCAGTTGCCTCGGCATGGGCGCGAGCAGCATTCATCAACGCCTCGCCAACCCCGCAACGGCGCGCGCTTTCGTCGACATACAGATCGCTGAGCAACCAGGCCGGTTCCAGAGCCAATGAGGAAAGAAAGGGATAAAGCTGGACGAAACCCTGGGCAGCGCCCTGCCCGTCACGGGCGATGAACAACTGCGAATCACCGCGCTCGAGGCGCATACGAAGGAAGGTGGCGATATCCGAATCAGCCCGCGGCACCTGATAAAAGCGCAGATAACCAGCGAACAGACGGGTGAGGTCGACAAGATCGGCGGTGGTGGCAGCGGAAACCGTCATGGCAGGCTCCAGAAGGCGTGTGGGGCAGTATAGGTGACGAGGTGCGTAGGCCATATTGACGCCGTTGTCAGTAGCCAGACTAATTAATCGTGTACGTTTTTACATATTTTATGGAACAATAGCGCAGATTTTTGAACACACAGCGCACTCAACGTGACTCAAAATAGTCTTTTGGTCGCAGTCTGACGCGCACCCACTGCATTTCCCCGAAATCTTGATGTAGTATGCCGCGCCACGGACTACAAGACGGCCAGACCGTCTCCGGCGAGCCTCTCTGAAAGCGCAGGCGTTGATTACGCAGGTCGTTTTCAGAGGAGCCCGAAGCGGCTATTGAGTAAAGCTCAGAGAGTGAGGCAAGTGATGACTGAACGCGTTCAAGTCGGTGGCCTGCAGGTCGCCAAAGCCCTGTACGACTTCGTGAACAACGAAGCCATCCCCGGTACCGGCATCGCTGCCGACCAGTTCTGGGCCGGTGCCGCTGCGGTCATCAAGGACCTGGCGCCGAAGAACCGTGCCCTGCTGGCCAAGCGTGACGAGCTGCAGGCGCAGATCGATGCCTGGCATCAGACGCGCAAGGGTCAGGCTCATGACGCGGCCGCCTACAAAGCCTTCCTCCAGGAAATCGGCTATCTGCTGCCGGAGCCGGAAGATTTCCAGGCCACCACCACCAACGTCGACGAAGAAATCGCCCGCCTGGCAGGCCCGCAGCTGGTCGTGCCGGTGATGAACGCGCGCTTCGCCCTGAACGCTTCCAACGCCCGCTGGGGCTCGCTATACGATGCGCTGTACGGCACCGACGTGATCAGTGAGGAAGGCGGCGCCGAGAAGGGCAAGGGCTACAACAAGGTACGTGGCGACAAGGTCATCGCCTTCGCTCGCGCCTTCCTCGACGAGGCCGCACCGCTGGCTGCCGGCTCGCACGTTGACTCCACCGGTTATGCCATCGTCGACGGCAAGCTGGTCGTCGCCCTCAAGGGTGGCAGCAACAGCGGCCTGCGTGACGACGCACAGCTGGTTGGCTTCCAGGGCGAGGCCAGCGCGCCGATCGCCGTGCTGCTCAAGCACAACGGCCTGCACTTCGAAATTCAGATCGACGCTTCCAGCCCCATCGGCAGCACCGACGCCGCCGGCGTCAAAGACGTGCTGATGGAAGCCGCGCTGACCACCATCATGGACTGCGAAGACTCCGTCGCTGCCGTCGATGCCGACGACAAGGTGGTGGTCTACAAGAACTGGCTGGGCCTGATGAAGGGCGACCTGGCCGAGGAAGTGTCCAAGGGCGGCAGCACCTTCACCCGCACCATGAACCCGGATCGCGTCTACACCAAGCCGGACGGCTCGGAGCTGACCCTGCATGGCCGCTCGCTGCTGTTCGTGCGCAACGTCGGTCACCTGATGACCAACCCGGCCATCCTCGACGCCGAAGGCAACGAGATTCCGGAAGGCATCCAGGACGCGCTGTTCACCAGCCTGATTGCGGTGCACAACCTCAACGGCAACACCACGCGCAAGAACACCCGTACCGGCAGCGTGTACATCGTCAAACCGAAAATGCACGGCCCGGAAGAAGTCGCCTTCACCAGCGAAATCTTCGCCCGCGTCGAGGAAGTGCTGGGCCTGGCCCGCAACACCCTGAAAGTCGGCATCATGGACGAAGAGCGCCGCACCACCGTCAACCTCAAGGCCTGCATCAAGGCGGCCAGCGAGCGCGTGGTGTTCATCAACACCGGCTTCCTCGACCGTACCGGTGACGAGATCCACACTTCCATGGAAGCCGGCGCCGTGGTGCGCAAGGCTGCCATGAAGAGCGAGACCTGGATCGGCGCCTACGAGAACAACAACGTCGACGTCGGCCTGGCCACCGGCCTGCAGGGCCGCGCGCAGATCGGCAAGGGCATGTGGGCCATGCCGGACCTGATGGCCGCCATGCTCGAGCAGAAAGTCGCGCACCCGCTGTCCGGCGCCAACACCGCCTGGGTCCCGTCGCCGACCGCTGCCACCCTGCACGCCCTGCACTACCACAAGGTCGACGTTTTCGCCCGTCAGGCCGAACTGGCCAAGCGCACCCCGGCTTCGGTAGACGACATCCTGACCATCCCACTGGCCAAGGACACCAACTGGTCAGCAGAAGAAATCCGCAACGAGCTGGACAACAACTCGCAAGGCATTCTCGGCTACGTGGTGCGCTGGATCGACCAGGGCGTCGGCTGCTCCAAGGTGCCGGACATCAACGATGTCGGCCTGATGGAAGACCGCGCCACCCTGCGCATCTCCAGCCAGTTGCTGGCCAACTGGCTGCGCCACGGCATCGTTACCGAAGCGCAAGTGGTCGAAAGCCTCAAGCGCATGGCGCCGGTGGTCGATCGTCAGAACGCGGCTGACGCGCTGTATCGCCCGATGGCCCCGGACTTCGACAACAACGTCGCCTTCCAGGCTGCGCTGGAGCTGGTGGTCGAAGGCACCAAGCAGCCCAACGGCTACACCGAGCCGGTGCTGCATCGCCGTCGTCGCGAGTTCAAGGCCAAGAACGGCCTCTGATCGCTGCGCAGTGAACGAGCCGCCTTCGGGCGGCTTTTTCGTATCCGCCTGGCCGGGAACGGGCTTGTGTGGGAGCGGACTCGTCCGCGAACGATATCTGCACAAAAGCTTCGCGGCCAAGGCCGCTCCCACAGGGCTGCCTTCTCGGCGGGAGCTGCGCCCCCTACTTAGGTGCAATGGGCAAAGCGCCGAGACCGCACCACACTGACAACATCCCGAAACTGCGAGGCGCAAGCCCATGAGCAAGGCCGACGCGATGGCCGATGCGGGCAAGACTGCGGTGCTGCAGAACATCCACGGCACCATGGAGTTCCTGCAGAAGTTCCCGCCTTTCAACCAGATGGACACCGCTCACCTGGCGTTTCTGGTCGAGCACTGTCAGCTGCGTTTCTATGCCGAGGGCGACTCGATCATCAAGCCCAGCGACGGCCCGGTCGAACACTTCTACATCGTCAAGCAAGGCCGCGTGCACGGTGAGCGCCCACACAGTGCCCGTCGCGGCACCGAGACCACCTTCGAAATCACCGCCGGCGAGTGCTTCCCTCTGGCCGCGCTGATCGGCGAGCGTGCCACCCGCACCGAGCATCTGG
Organism: Pseudomonas sp. UBA7530; assembly: GCF_002479365.1. Lineage (NCBI taxonomy): Bacteria > Pseudomonadati > Pseudomonadota > Gammaproteobacteria > Pseudomonadales > Pseudomonadaceae > Pseudomonas > Pseudomonas sp. UBA7530. The sequence goes on along the minus strand of NZ_DLMS01000007.1, from coordinate 215,202 downwards.
CCGCCGAAGACACCTTCTGCCTGCTGCTGGCCAAGGTCGCCTTCGTCAAACTATTCGCCGTCTCCAACCCGCTGCGCGACTTCGCCCTGCGCGGGGTCAGCAGCCTGCTCGATCAGGTCAACCAGCAGGTGCAGCTGCGCGCGGTGGAAACCCTCGGCGCGCAATATTCGCTGGATACCCGCCTGGGCGAACTGGCCATGCGCCAACCCATCGGCTGCGCGCCCGACACGCCGCTGCGCGATGCCGTGCGACTGATGCACGAGCAGCACGTGGGCAGCATCGTGGTGCTCGACCCGGCCGACAAGCCGCTGGGCATCTTTACCCTGCGCGACCTGCGCCGGGTGGTCGCCGACGGCGTCGACCTGGCCCAGCCGATCGACAAGCTGATGACGCCCAACCCCTTCCATCTGGCGCCGGATGCCAGCGCCTTCGATGCCGCCATCGCCATGACCGAGCGGCATATCGCCCACGTCTGCCTGGTGGAGCACGAGAAACTCCGCGGGGTGATTTCCGAGCGCGATCTGTTCAGCCTGCAGCGGGTCGACCTGGTGCATCTGGCACGCACCATTCGCCACGCCGGCAAGGTCGAGACGCTGGCCGGGCTGCGCAGCGACATCCGCCTGCTGGTCGACCGCATGCTCGCCCACGGCGCCAGCTCGACGCAGATCACCCATATCGTCACCCTGCTCAACGACCACACCGTGTGTCGGGTTATCGAGCTGACCCTCGAGGAAATGGGCGACCCGGGCATCCCCTTCACCTGGCTGTGCTTCGGCAGCGAAGGCCGCCGCGAACAGACCCTGCACACCGACCAGGACAACGGTATCCTCTTCGAGGCCAGCGATGCCGCCCACGCCGCGGCCATTCGCGAGCGCCTGCTGCCGATCGCGCGCGAGATCAACCAGCGCCTGGCACAGTGCGGTTTCACCCTGTGCAAGGGCAACATCATGGCCGGCAATCCCGAACTGTGCCTGTCGCGCCAGGAATGGTCACGGCGCTTCGCCGGCTTCGTCCTCGAAGCCACGCCGGAGAACCTGCTGGGCTCGTCGATCTACTTCGACCTGCGCACCATCTGGGGCCCGGATGAAGGCTGCGAACAACTGCGCAGCGAGCTGCTCGGCCGCGTCGCCAGCAACAGCCTGTTCCAGAAGATGCTGGCCGAGAACGCCCTGCGCCAGCGCCCGCCGGTCGGGCGCTTCCGTGATTTCGTGGTGGCACGTTCCGGTGCCGACAAGGACACCCTCGACCTCAAGGTACAGGGCCTGACACCTTTCGTCGACGGCGCCCGACTGCTGGCGCTGGCCAATGGCATCGGCGCGGTCGGCACCCTGGAACGCCTGCGCGCGCTGATCACCAAGGGGGTGATCGATGCGCTGGACGGTGCTGCCTATGAGGAGGCCTACCATTTCATTCAGCAGACTCGCATGCAGCAGCACCAATTGCAGGCGCGCGACGAGCTGCCCTATTCCAATCGGGTCGATCCCGACCACCTCAACCACCTGGACCGGCGTATTCTGCGCGAGTCGTTCCGCCAGGCGCAGCGCCTGCAGAGCAGCCTGGCCATGAGGTATCAGCTATGAGCAGGTTCACCTGGTTCACCGGCCGCGGCCCGGCCCTGACCCAGCAGCAATTGCAACGCCGCCAGACCTTGAGCGCACCGGCAGCATTCGACGAACGCCCCCTGCATGAGCAGCGTTTCGTCGTGCTCGATCTGGAAACCACCGGTTTGAACATGCGCCGTGATCAGGTGCTGGCCATCGGCGCGGTGGTGATCGACAACGGCGCCATCGACTTCGCCGAACAGTTCGAATGCACCCTGCACCAGCCCGATCATCAGGCCAGCGCCAGCACCCTGATCCACGGTATCGCCCCCAGTGAAGTGGCCCGCGGCGTCGACCCCGCCGAGGCGCTGCTAGACTTCATGGAGTTCGTCGGCAGCAGCCCGCTGCTGGCCTTCCACGCGGGCTTCGACCAGCGCATGCTGGCCCGGGCACTGCGCCAGAGCCTGGGTTATCGCCTGCAGCACAATTTCTTCGATGTTGCCGAAATTGCCCCGCTGCTGTGTCCGCAGGCACGCATCCGCCAGGGCGGGCTGGACGAGTGGGTTGCCGAATTTGGTCTGCAGGTGCACCAACGCCACAACGCCAGCGCCGATGCGCTGGTCACCGCCGAACTGGCGCTGATGCTGTTCAGCAAGGCGCGCCGCCAGGGCATCGACAGCCTCTGCGAATTGGAGCGTCAACTGGCCAGCCGGCGCCGCCGCCAGCACGCGATGTAATAGGTGCTATGTAGGGTGGATGACGCTTCACCCATCCACCAAGGTTGTTGCCCTCATGGTGGGTGAAAGGAGCGTCATCCACCCTACGAAAACCTAGAGATCGCGCATCAGCAGCCCGTATTCCAGCTGCACATCCGCCGGCAGCGGCAGATACAGGACGTGGCCATCGCCAGGCGCCACCGGCTGCGCCTGCCCTTGAGCATTCTGCAGGTGCTCCAGGCCGAAACGCAGGTTGCCCTGCGGCGTCATCAGCTCCAGGCCGTCGCCGACGGCGAAGCGATTCTTCACCCGCACTTCGGCCAGCTCGCCACGGCGTTCGCCGGTCAGTTCGCCGACGAACTGCTGATGCTCCGACACCGAGCTGCCGCGCTGGTAGTTCTGGTATTCGTCATGTACGTGGCGACGCAGAAAACCCTCGGTGTAACCCCGATGCGCCAGTGACTCCAGGCTGCCCAGCAGGCTCGGGTCGAACGGCTTGCCGGCCAGCGCATCGTCGATGGCGCGGCGGTAGACCTGCGCGGTGCGCGCCACGTAGAAATGGCTCTTGGTGCGCCCCTCGATCTTCAGCGAATGCACGCCCATGCGCACCAGGCGCTCGACGTGCTGCACCGCGCGCAGGTCCTTGGAGTTCATGATGTAGGTGCCGTGCTCGTCTTCGAAGGCGGTCATTTCATCGTCCGGCCGCCCCGCCTCCTGCAGCACAAATGCCTGGGTGGTCGGCGCGCCCTGGCCCAGTGTCGGCTCGACCACGCGGACGATTTCGCCCAGCTCGTTCTCGCTCGCCGGCGTGGCCTGGTACTGCCAGCGGCAGGCATTGGTGCAAGTTCCCTGGTTGGGGTCGCGGCGATTGATGTAGCCCGACAGCAGGCAGCGCCCGGAATAGGCCATGCACAGTGCGCCGTGGACGAACACCTCCAGCTCCATGCCCGGCACCTCGCTGCGGATCTCCTCGATCTCCTCCAGCGACAGCTCGCGCGAGAGGATCACCCGCGTCAGCCCCTGCTGGCGCCAGAACTCGACGCTGGCCCAGTTCACCGCATTGGCCTGCACCGAGAGGTGAATCGGCATCTGCGGATAGTGCTGACGCACCAGCATGATCAGGCCGGGGTCGGACATGATCAGCGCATCGGGGCGCATCTCGATCACCGGCGCCAGGTCCTTGAGGAAGGTCCTGAGCTTGGCGTTGTGCGGGGCGATGTTGACTACCACGTAGAACTGCTTGCCCTGCGCGTGCGCCTCATCAATGCCGACGGCGAGGTTGGCATGGTCGAACTCGTTGTTGCGCACGCGCAGGCTGTAGCGCGGCTGCCCGGCATACACCGCATCGGCGCCGTAGGCGAAGGCGTAGCGCATGTTCTTCAGGGTGCCGGCCGGCGACAGCAGTTCGGGGAAAAACGACATGAAACACCTGCATGCAAGGCAAAGCAGGCGATTCTAGGCAGGCTGCGCAGACGAACATTGATCTGCATCTATGAAAGGCCGGGCGTTGCGCCCGGCCTTTGCCGATTAGGGTGGGAGCCAATCATTCGCGACCATGGCCTTCACCGAGGCAAATCATCGCGAATGAATTCGCTCTACATGCAGACGCGCTGGTACAGCACCTCGTCCTTGTCGACACGCTTGAGTTGAGCGACCTGAGGCTGTTGCTTCTCGTCCAGCGGCAACAGTTCGGCTGTCGTGCAGTTGAGCAGATGCGCCTGGTGCGACACGTGATCGATGTGCTGCTTCTCGAAACGATAGAGCATGAACTCGGCCACCTGCGCATCCGCCACCTGCTCGCGCACCACGCTCTTGCTGTCGAGCACGGTGAAGGCGGTGACCATCGGCACGAAGTAGCTCCACGGGCGCCAGAACACGTGACCCGCTTCGGTCGCAACGACGACCGACTCCGCGGGCTGACGCGCCTGCTGGTGCTCGAACCAGGAGTACTCGTAGAACACCTGATAACTCAGCATCCCCAGACCACCGAACAGTGGCACGATCCACCTCGGCAGCTTGTTGCGCGTCAGTTTGCGCAGCAGCAGAGCGATACCGGCAGCGCCGAGCCCCGCGACCACGATGGCAAGCAAAGTCCACAACATATGACTGTTCCCGAAAAAAGACGGGCCTCCAGTGGAGGCCCGTCTGTCAGACCCTGGACCATCGACAGATGGTGTCAGGCCAGGATTATGCTCAGTGGTTCAGAGCGGCACCAGCACCTTTGGGGGTACGCACGCTTTCCACCAGATCCTGGATTTCCTGCGGCGGCTCGGCGGTGACCATCGATACGCCGTAGGCAACGGCGAAGTTGATCAGGGCGCCGACGGAACCGAAGGAAGCCGGGGAGATACCCATGAACCACTGGTCCGGGGTATTGGGCAGCATGTTGGTTTCCGGAATGAAGAACCAACCCAGGTAGGTGAAGATGTACAGCAGCGTCACGACCAGGCCGGCGACCATACCGCAGATCGCGCCCTTGTCGTTCATGCGCTTGGAGAAGATCCCCATCATCAGTACCGGGAACAGGGTTGCCGCAGCGATACCGAAGGCCAGCGCCACCACCTGCGCGGCGAACCCGGGTGGATTCAAGCCCAGATAGGTCGCCAGCAAGATTGCGCAGGCCATCGATATCCGCGCCGCCATCATCTCGTTCTTCTCGCTGATCTTCGGATTGATCAGCGTCTTGATCAGGTCATGACTGATCGCCGAAGAAATCGCCAGCAACAAGCCAGCCGCCGTCGACAATGCCGCGGCAATGGCGCCCGCCGCGATCAGACCGACTACCCAGCCAGGCAGGTTGGCGATCTCCGGGTTGGCCAGAACCAGGATGTCGTTGTTCACGGTCAGCTCGTTACCGTTCCAGCCACGCTCCTGAGCGGTCGCGGTGAAGGCCGGTGCAGCATCGTTGTACATCTGGATGCGGCCGTCGCCGTTCTTGTCTTCCCACTTGATCAGGCCGGTGGTTTCCCAGGTCTTGACCCACTCAGGACGCTCTTCGTAGGACAGGGCCGGGGCAGAAGTGCCTTCCGGATAGATGGTGGTCACCAGGTTCAGACGCGCCATGGAGGCAACGGCCGGAGCGGTGAGGTACAGCAGGGCGATGAAGATCAGGGTCCAGCCGGCGGACCAACGGGCATCGGCCACGCGCGGTACGGTGAAGAAGCGGATGATCACGTGCGGCAGACCGGCGGTACCGATCATCAGCGACATGGTGAACAGCACCATGTTCAGCTTGTTGTCGACATCGGCGGTGTAGGCAGCGAAGCCCAGCTCACGTACCACTTCATCGAGCTTCTGCAGCAGCGGCACGCCGGACTCGACGTGGTCACCGAACAGGCCCAGCGGCGGGATCGGGTTACCGGTCAGCTGCAGGGAGATGAAGATCGCCGGGATGGTGTAGGCCACGATCAGTACCACGTACTGAGCGACCTGGGTGTAGGTGATGCCCTTCATGCCACCGAATACGGCGTAGGCGAATACCACGGCCGCGGCGATCCAGATACCGGTGGAGTTGCTCACTTCGAGGAAGCGCGAGAAGGCAACACCGGCACCGGCCATCTGGCCGATCACGTAGGTCACGGAGATGATCACCAGGCAGATCACCGCAGTCAGGCGCGCGCCACGACTGTAGAAGCGATCACCGATGAAATCCGGCACGGTGAACTTGCCGAACTTGCGCAGGTAGGGCGCCAGCAGCATCGCCAGCAGCACGTAGCCGCCGGTCCAGCCCATGAGGAAGGTGGAGTTGGCATAACCGCCGGCGGCAATCAGGCCCGCCATGGAGATGAAGGATGCAGCGGACATCCAGTCAGCGGCAGTCGCCATGCCGTTGGTGACCGGATGCACACCACCGCCGGCGACGTAGAACTCTTTGGTGGAGCCGGCACGCGCCCAGATGGCGATGCCGATGTAGAGCGCGAAGGACGCGCCTACGAACAACATGTTGATTACGAATTGGCTCATGACCGCTTACTCCTCGACGCCAAATTCTTTATCGAGTTTGTTCAGTCTCCACGCATAGTGAAAAATGAGCCCGATGAAGAAGAGGATGGAGCCTTGCTGCGCGAACCAGAATCCGAGGTCGGAACCGCCAACGGAGATTCCCGAGACCATCGGGCGCAGGATCATGGCGAATCCGTAGGAAACCAGTGCCCAGACGATCAGGCTCCAGGTGATGAGCCGCACGTTGGCCTTCCAGTAGGCCGCGGCATTTGCTTGTTCAGAAGTCATAGACGCCTCCGGTTATTGTTATTCTGATGCAGCTTCAAGCTAGCAGCAGGCCAGCACCGTCCGACAGATAGACATTGGTAGTAGCCGCATCACGACGTTTCCAACACTCATCGCGAACAGCGAAACCGTGGAAGAGAAATGGCGGCCGAAAAGTTTACGAATAAGATAAAAACTCATTTGATAGCCATTCTCTAAAACACTAGAATCCTGGGCCCTCACCTACCCGACGCCCCAAGGATTCACATCATGCGACGCCTGGTCGTACCGCTTCTCGCCCTACCCGCTCTCGCCGGTCACACCGCCTTCGCCAGCACGGAAAACGACACACCGCTGGCACTGGAAGAAATGCAGATCACCGCCCCCAGCGAGCGGGCCGACGGCCCGGTGGATGGCTACCGGGCCAGCCGCTCGGCCAGTGCCACCCGTACCGATACGCCGATTCACGAGATTCCGCAGTCGATCAGCGTGGTGCCGGCGCAGGTGGTGCAGGACATCGGCGCGGTGCGCCTGGAAGATGCGCTGGATTACGCCGGCGGCGTGGAGCGCGGCAACAACTTCGGTGGCCAGGGTCTGACCGAATTTCTGATTCGCGGCTTCAACAGCCAGGAGTTCTACCGCAACGGTTTCGCCGTCAACCGCGGCTACCCGAACATGCCCGACGCCAGCACCATCGAGCGCATCGAAGTGCTGCGCGGGCCGGCGGCCATGCTCTACGGCCGCAGCGATCCAGGCGGCACCTTCAACATCGTCAGCAAGCAGCCGCAGGCCGAACGCCGCACCGTGCTGGGCAGCCAGGTCAACAGCGAAGGCCTGCGCCGCGGCACGCTGGACACCACCGGCGCGCTGGACGAACAAGCAGCCTTCACCTACCGCCTGAACCTGGTGGCCGAAGGCGGCGACAGCTTCCGCGATGACGTCGAGAGCGAGCGCTACAACGTCGCCCCGGTGCTGCGTTGGCAACTCAACGAGACCACCGCCGTCACCCTCGAAGGCGACTACCTGCACAACCGCCACCCGCTCGACCGTGGCGTCACCCGCTACTCCAACCAGAACGGCAAGCTGCCGCGCGATCGCTTCCTCGGCGAGGAAGCCGCCGGCAAGCTGACCAACGCCAATGCCACCACCCAGCTGCGCATCGAACACCTGCTCAACGACAGCTGGACGCTGCGCGGCGGTGTGCAGTACCTGGATGGCGACCTGTCCGGCGGCGCCGTGGAGAACAACAGCAACGCCTACCGCGGCCTGGCCGCTGGCAGCAGCGTGGTCGGGCGTAACTACAACGAGCGCTGGCTGAACTGGAACGACGTCAATGCCCAGGCCAACGCCGAAGGCAACTTCGACCTTGGCGGCTTCGCCCACACCCTGCTGGTGGGTGTGGAGTACGACAAGTTCAACTACAACTCGCTGATCATCCGCTCGCCAGGCGGCAACGCTTACCCCATCGACCTGTACAACCCGGTACACGGCCAGCCGCTGCCAGCGTTGACCCGCACCACCACCCACGACGCCGAGACGCTGAAATCCTACGCCTTCTATCTGCAGGACCAGATCGCCCTGACCGAACGCCTCAAGGCGCAGGTAGGCGCGCGCATCGAGCGCTTCGAGCAGAGCTATGACGACAAGCTCAACCGCAGCGGCAGCTGGGATCAGGCGCACAATGCAGTCTCGCCGCGCTTCGGCCTGATCTACGACCTCACCGACGAACTGGCGGTATTCGCCAACACCTCGCGCTCGTTCAAACCCAACCGTGGCGCAGACCGCCTGGGCAATGCCTTCGATCCGGAAGAAGGCGTCGCTCATGAAGTCGGCATCAAGTACGACATGGCCGACCGCGACCTGAGCCTGACCGCGGCGGCGTTCCATATCGTCAAGGAAAACGTGCTGACCAGCGACCCGCTGGATACAACACGCAGCATCGCCGCTGGCGAAGTGCGCAGCCGTGGCTTCGATATCAACCTGGCCGGCAACATCACCCCGCAATGGCGGGTGATCGGCGGCTATGCCTATGTCGACGCCGAAGTCACCGAAAGCACCAGCGCCACCATGCCGGCAGGAACGCGCCTGGGCAACGTGCCACGACACAGCTTCAACCTGCTCGACACCTACGAGTTCGACGGCGGCCCGCTGGCCGGCCTGGGCCTGGGCATCGGCCTGAAGTACGTCAGCGAGCGCCAGGGCCAGACCAGCAACGACACCTTCGACATGGACGGCTACGGCCTGGTTGACCTGCTGGCCTACTACCCGCTGACCGAGAACGTGCGCCTGAACCTCAATCTGAACAATGTGTTCGACAAGCACTATGAAGAGCGCGCCTGGAACGTCTGGTCCTACCCGGGCGAACCGCGCACGCTGCAGGCGGGGATTTCGGTCAGTCTGTAAAGCCGAGCGCCAGGGAACGCGGTTCACCCTGGCTTGTCACCTCGTAGCGCGGATGCAACCAGGGGATGGCCCGGCACCCTATTCCCGAATCAAATCCGGGCTACATATCGTCACCTACGACGCTATCTGCCCTCAGGCGCAGGCCAAGCGGATATGGCTTTTGCCGTTGTAGGAGCGAATTCATTCGCGAACACCCCAATTCTTATCGCGAATGAATTCGCTCCTACAGGGTTGGCAAGAGCGGCGAATACGTGCCTTTAGAGCGGATCGGAGACCAACTCGATCGGTAGCAGATAGCGGTCCTCAGCAAACTCGATGGGCAACTGATAGCGATGGGAGTTTTCCTCGACGGTCTGGCATTCGCCGTCGATCAGCGCCATACGCCGCTCGACACGCGCGTTCTTCAACAGCAGATCGCGATACCCGCCGTGCCCAGCCCGGTCGGTGATGATGACCACGCCCTTGGTTTCGCTGAACGCTCCGCTGCAGTTGGTATCCCACTCGCCTCCAGCCGTTCTCACCGGTAACTCGCTCAACAATGGGCGCAGGCTATCGGTGTCCAGCTGGTAAAGATCGAGCCGGGTTTCATAGAACGGATTGGGCCGCGAACTGCCGCTCCGCGATATCCGCACACCGAATGCAATATCGTCTGCGCGCAGGCGATAAGGCGCGGTATCAAACCTCAAATCCTCGATAAAAACCGCATCCCAATCCAGTCGATTGGGCTCGACCAAGCGCGCCAGGAAACGCTGCCTGGCGCTATCGAACACCAGCAATTCCAGGTCCGTTTCCCCGTAGCCATCGTGTTCGGCGCGCACCAGCGGCATCGCAAGCAGGGTCAGTTGAGGCCGCGCCGGCCAGACCTTGCAGATGCTGCGCTCGGCGTCCACACGATAGCGCCCGCGCTCGTCTTCCAGCGCATGGCCCGGATGGGCCATCTCGATCCAGGCCGGCAGGCGCTGGCGGCAATCTTCAGCCAGTATGGCGCCGCTCAGCAGCATGCAGCCCAGGGCTGCGGCAAATAAAGTTTTCATCCTTGAGAGCCTCCGGTTCATCCCGGCGCGAGTCTACGCTGCTAACCGCCCACTGCCCATGATGGGCATCGCGAAACAGCCAGGCGATACGCCGCGCTAGCAGTTGCCCGACACGCGTATCCTCGCGCAAACCGATATGCCCGCTCATGCCCGATACCACAGGCGCATAAAGCCCAGCGCCAGCAGCAGGCCGACCTGGCCCAACGCCGCGCACAGCGACAGGAAGGAGCGCAGCGTGCCGTTGCTCGCCGCGTCCTGGATACCGGTCAGGGCACTCCAGAAACTCTCTGGCAGCACCATCAGGCTCAGGCTTGCGAGCGGCTTGCCGGTCAGCAACAGGCCGTCGATCAGATTGAACCAGCCACAGAACATCAGACCGATGAGGATCATCACTGCCACCACCAGACCGAGCCCAAGGCAGGCGGAAAATTGCATGAGAAGACGCATGGGGATCACCTCCGACAAGAGGCGCGGCTTGTAGTGACCGCGCCATTCAGATTCAGGCCTGCGCAGCGCTGCGGCCGACGCCGTACCAGTCCAGTTTGCGGGTCAGCACCATCACGCTGCCGAGCACGCCGAACACCAGCAGCGAGCCCATCAGCAGGGCGTAGTCCTCGGCGTTGAGCAGGCCGTAGAGCATCGCGTACAGCGCGGCCAGCAGGCTGCCGAAGCCCAACCCGCGTCGCCAGCTGTGCAGCACGAAGCTGACGTAGAAACCAATCAGGCCGACGCAGGCGCAGGCAGACAGCAGATAGGCCAGGGCGAAATCCAGATGTTCGGAGAGCGACAACAGCAGCAGGTAGAACAGCGCCAGCGACAGGCCGACCAGGGCGTACTGCACCGGGTGTACGGCCAGGCGCTTGAGGACCTCGAAGAGGAAGAAGGTGGCGAAGGTCAGAGCGATGAACAGCAGCGCATATTTGATCGCGCGATCGGTCTTCAGGTACTGGTCGACCGGGTCGACGAAGCTCACTCCGAAGTTGCGGCCAAACAGCCCCTGACAACGCTCGCTGCCCACGCAGTCACGCAAAGCCTCCTCCAGATTGGTGGCGAAGAAGCTGGTCTGCCACTCGGCAGTGAAACCCGCAGCGCTGATCTCACGGCTGCTCGGCAGGTATTCGCCGACGAAGCTCGGGTGCGGCCAGTCGGAGTTCAGCTTGACCCGGCTGTCACGCCCGACCGGCACTATCGAGAGCTGCTCGGTGCCCTGCAGTTTCAGATCAAAGGAGAACTCGAGCGTCTGCCCACCCTGCGCATCCAGAGCGGGGAGCGGTGCATGCACGCCGGCGCCGAAGTTATCGTCGCCGCTGCCCGGTGCGAAACTCAGGGTCTGGCCGTTCAGGCGCAATTGCAGGTCGTTGCTGATACCTCGGATATCGCTGATGCCGACCGAGAGGAAGGGTTTCTCGAAGCGGTAGAAACCCAGGTCGTCGCCCAGCCCGAGGCGTGCCGGCAGACGAAATTGACCGCTGACCTGGCTGTCGCTGCGGTACAGGCGCGCTTCGTAAATGCCGCGCGCTCGCAGCTCGGTGCCAACCTGCCCTTCGAGCACGAAGCGCTCCGGCAGGAAATACAGGCGGCCGCGGCGCTGACGCTCTTCGCTATAGCGCTCGCCGGTCTTCTCGTTGGTTTTCCACTCGTGCGTGGTCTTGATGTAGGGCAGCACCAGGATCGGCCCGGTGATCTGCTGGCGGTAGCTGGAACTGCGGGCAATGTCCTGCAGCACCTCATGGCGTAGGCCCTGACGCTCGTCGACCAGGCCATCGATCATCAGCAGGGGAATCATCAGTAGCAAAATCAGCAGGGCGATGGCGCCCAGCTTGAAGCCCAGGGAACGGTTCATGGTACGGCTCTCCGTAGCGAGTGAAGGTACGGCAGAGTCTGGGCAGGGGCGGTGGGTGGCGTATGGGGCGAGCGTGGAGATTGTGTGGAGAATGGGTGAAAAAGAAAGGGCGCCGATTCGGGGCGCCCTTCCTAACTGCTATGCGGCATACGACTGCTCCCGCGTGATGGATGACCGGATCAGCCGATACGGCTGGCACCTACGCGGTCGGCGCCATCTGCGGCAACGCGGTTCAGACCAACGCGGTCAGCGCCATCTGCGGCTACGCGGTTCAGGCCAACGCGATCAGCACCGTCTGCGGCTACGCGGTTAAGACCCACGCGGTCAGCACCACCTTCGGCTACGCGGTTCGGACCAACACGATCTGCGCCACCTTCGGCGATACGGTTCAGACCAACGCGATCTGCGCCATCTTCGGCTACGCGAAAACGCTCTAGAGTAAGCTCGGCACCGCCTTCGGCGACACGATTGATGCCTACGCGATCAGCACCATCTTCGGCCACGACCGGAGCAGCGGACTGTTGCGCGGAGATCTGTGGCAGAGCGAATACGCTGGCCGACAGGGCGGCGATAACGAGGCTGGCGAAGATCTGCTTTTTCATGGTCGTTCTCCTGAAGAGGGGTGAGTAACTGGCTACGGTTGTCATGTTACGCACGCCTCAGAATGGCAAAAGGCACATCTCGGGATAGTGACCATCGACGCCGTCGATACCCGAAAAAAGCGTTTATCGATCAGCCAGATAGCCATCAGAAAAGACCAGGCGGCATCACCCTCGCCTTCCGTCTGCTCGGCAGCTGCGCGGGCGAAAGGCACTGGCATCTGTATAAAAAACCAGTAAAACTTCGCAGCATGCTCGCCCTCGACGCCCCCGAACTCTATTACCTGGCCAACTTCCGCAAGGCCCTCGACTGGCTCGGCGCCCATCACCGCGATTTGATGGACGATGCCGAGCGCGCCTTCATCGTGGATTTTCTCCAGCTGCCATTACCCGCCCAGGCGCTGCTGGTGCGCCTGGTGATGCGCAAGGGCGTGCACTTTCGTGTCAGCAAGCTGCGCTATGCGGAGATAGGCGAAATCCAGAGTGCGGCTGCACCGCTGCTGGTGCTGGGCTGGCTGATCGACTGCGCGGCTCTGAGTCTCGACGAGCTGGGCGCCCTGCTGCTCAAGGAAGAACTGGCCACGCATTTCGCCGCCAACCTGCCACGCGGAGCGTTGAAGAAAAGCGAGGTGCTCGACCACCTGCGCGAGCTGCATGTCGAACCACGCAGCCTGGCCGACTGGTGCCCGCAACTGGACGAGCGCCTGCTGAGCCTGGCCATCGGCCCGCTGTGCGACCGCCTGCGGCTGATGTTCTTTGGCAACCTGGCGCAGAACTGGTCGGAGTTCGTGCTCGCCGACTTGGGCATCTTCCGCTACGAACAGGTGCCGATCACGCCGGGCTCGCGCGGCTTCCGCAACCGCAAGGATGTGGACGACTACCTGCATCTGCGCGCCTGCCGCGAGGCCTTCGAAGCCGGCCTGCCTGTAGCCGAGGTGCTGCAGCAGCTCGGGGATTTTGCCAGCGACAACCCGCATATCGGCGAGCGCTACCAACGCCTGCTGCTGAAAATGGCGCAGCAGCTGGAACGCGCTGGCGAGCTGGAATCAGCACTCGCGCTGTACCGCGATACTCACGCGGTTGGCACGCGGCAGCGGCAGATTCGCGTGCTCGAGCGCCTGGGCAGCGATGCCGAGGCGCTGACCCTAGCCGAGCAGGTGATCGAGGCGCCACACAACGCCGAAGAAGCGCAACTGGCCGAACGCGCGCGCACCCGCCTGCGCAAACGCCTCGGCCTGGCGCCAGCGGCCAGGGCGGCGAAGCTCAGCGAGAATCGTCTCGACCTGCGCCTGCCGCGCGCCGCCAGCGTCGAACTGGCCGTGGCCATGCACCTGGCCAAGCCGGACGCGCCCGTGCATTACGTGGAGAACACACTGATCTGCGGGCTGTTCGGCCTGCTCTGCTGGGAGGCGATCTTCGCCCCGCTGCCTGGCGCCTTCTTCCACCCCTTCCACGCCGGCCCGGTGGATCTGCACCGCGCCGACTTCCATGCCCGTCGCAGCGAGCTGTTCGCCGCCTGCCTGGCGCGCCTGGACGACGGCAGCTATATCGAGGCCATACGCCGTACCCACGCCGAGAAATTCGGCATCCAGTCACCCTTCGTGTTCTGGGAGCTGCTCGACGCCGAACGCCTGGAGCAGGCCCTGATCTGCCTGCCGCCCGCGCACCTTGCCGCCTGGTTTCGCCGCCTGCTGGCCGACATCCGCGAGAACCGCGCCGGCATGCCCGACCTGATCCAGTTCTGGCCCAGTGAGGGCCGCTACCGGATGATCGAGGTAAAAGGCCCCGGCGACCGTCTGCAGGACAACCAGAAACGCTGGCTGGCGTTCTGCGCCGAGCATGGCATGCCAGTCAGCGTCTGCTACGTGGAGTGGAGCGATTGAGCCTGCGCATCGCCGTGCGCGAGCTATGCGAGTTCACCGCGAAGGAGGGTGACCTCGACCTGCGCTTCACCCCCTCGCCCACCGCCGCCGAAGGTATGGCCGGACACGCCACCGTGGTCGCGCGGCGCGGCCCGGATTACGTCTCCGAGCTTCCCCTGATCGGCGAGTTCGAAGGGCTGACGGTCAGTGGCCGCGCCGATGGTTTCGACCCCGAGTTTCGCCTGCTGGAAGAGATCAAGACCCACCGTGGCGACATCTCGCGCATCCCCGCCAACCACCGCCTGCTGCACTGGGCGCAGGTGAAGATCTACGGCTGGCTGCTGTGTCAGGAGCTGGGCTTCGAGGAACTGGATCTGGCGGTGGTCTACTTCAACGTCATCACCCAGCAGGAAACGGTATTCCGCGAGCGCCACAGCGCGGCGTCCCTGGGCGAGTTCTTCGCCCTGCACTGCCGCCGCTACATCCATTGGGCGCGCCAGGAGCAGGCACATCAGCACGCACGCAACCAGGCGCTGGAGAAACTGAGCTTCCCCTACGGCGAATTCCGCCATGGCCAACGGCAACTGGCCGAGGCCGTGTACCGCGCCGCGCGTGACGGCCATTACCTGCTCGCGCAGGCCACCACCGGCATCGGCAAGACCCTCGGCACCCTGTTTCCGCAGCTCAAGGCCATGCCCGGCCAGCAGCTCGACCGCCTGTTCTTCCTCAGCGCCAAGACGCCGGGCCGGCGCCTGGCACTGGATGCCCTGCAACGCCTGCGCGAACCGGAGACGCCGTTGCGCGTGCTGGAACACGTCGCCCGCGACAAGGCCTGCGAGCACCCGAGCAAAGCCTGCCATGGCGACTCCTGCCCACTGGCCAAGGGTTTCTACGACCGCCTGCCGGCAGCGCGCAGCGCGGCACTCAAAGAACGCTGGCTGGATCAGCAGGCGGTGCGCAATATCGCCATCGCCCATGGTGTATGCCCCTACTACCTGAGCCAGGAGCTGTGCCGCTGGAGCGACGTGGTGGTGGGCGACTACAACTACTACTTCGACCTCGGCGCGCTGCTGCACAGCCTCACCCTGATCAACCAGTGGCGCATTTGCCTGCTGGTGGACGAAGCGCACAATCTGGTAGAGCGCGGGCGCGGCATGTACAGCGCCGAGCTGGATCAGGCGCGCTTCAAGGCCATGTGCCGTGGCGCGCCGAAGCGGCTGAAGAGCGTGCTGGACCGGGTCGACCGCCACTGGGATCAGCTGCACCGCGAGCAAGAGGTGCCCTATCAGGTCTACCCGCTGGCGCCGGACCTGCTGCTGGCCGCGCTGGGCAAGGCGGTCAGCGCCATCACCGACCTGCTGACCGATCAACCCGAAGGCAATGGCGGCGAGCTGCTAAGTTTTTATCTGGACGCCATGCTGTTCTGCCGCCTAGCGGAAAGCTTCGGCCCGCACTCGCTGTTCGATATCAGCCGCGTCGAGGCTGGCAACGGGCGTAGCTACTCGACCCTATGCATCCGCAATATCCTCCCGGCGCCCTTCCTCGGCCCGCGCTTCGAGGACGCCCACAGCGCCACGCTGTTCTCCGCCACCCTCAGCCCCAGTCACTACTACCTCGACCTGCTCGGCCTGCCGGAAGAGACGCAGTGCCTGGATGTCGCCTCGCCGTTCAGCGCCGAACAACTGCATGTGCAGGTGGTGCGCAACCTGTCGACCCGCTACCAGCACCGCGACGCCTCGCTGGCGCCGATCTGCCAGTTGATGGCGCGCCAATACGCCGAACGCCCCGGCAACTACCTGGCCTTTTTCAGCAGCTATCAGTATCTGGAACAGGTGCTGCAGGAGCTGCGCCGCGATCACCCGCACATCCCAGTGTGGACGCAATCGCGACAGATGGACGAAGCGGCGCGCCAGGGCTTTATCGAACGCTTCCAGATCGGCGGCCGCGGCATAGGCTTCGCCGTGCTCGGCGGCGTCTTCGGCGAAGGTGTCGACCTGCCCGGCGAACGTCTGATCGGCGCCTTCGTCGCCACCCTCGGCCTGGCCCAGCTCAACCCGATCAACGAAGAAATCCGCCAACGCATGGACGCCCTGTTCGGCAATGGCTACGACTACACCTACCTCTACCCCGGCCTGCAAAAGGTCGTGCAAGCCGCCGGCCGGGTGATCCGCACGCCGGAAGACCAGGGCGTGCTCTATCTGATCGACGACCGCTTCGCCCGCCCCGAAGTCCGCCGCCTGCTGCCAACCTGGTGGCAGGTGGAACTGCTGCGCTTGCCGCTCAAAGCCCCCACACCCGAACCACAACCTCTCCTGTAGGAGCGGATTTATCCGCGATCAGTGCATAAGTCCTAGCGTTGGTGATGCTGAGCTAGCGGGCAAACTGCGCGACAGGAAAGAGCTTGATCTCCCGCACCTCTACTTTTTCCCAGACTTTCCCCAGCGTATAGGGATCATGATCAAGCCAATGCTCAAGTGCATCTCTGCTGCCAAACTCGACATGGGCAGAAGAGCCCACCATACGGCCCTCTGCATCAAGAATCGCCCCACCGCTGAGAAACGTACCGGCTGCCGTCATTTTCTTTAACCCGTCCAGGTGAGCTTCTCGGTGCTCCAGACGACGAGACAATGCATCCGGGTCGGTAAAATCGAATGCCGTCACTACATATTGCATGCGTTCTCCTTGGTTTACGTCAGCAGGTATCCTAGGTCGCGCACAGCGAAACCCAGGCACCAGCAGAGCGGGTGTCCATTCATAGTCAGACATGCATCACAAGGATGTAAACATGAGCGATAACGCAAAATTAAAGGGATTGGGTGGCTGGTTGATTCTGGTCGGGCTCGGTCTGATCATCACGCCCCTGCGCATATCCATCACCTACGGGCCGATGTTCTATTCAGTATTCACTGACGGAACCTTCGAAACGCTGACCACTCCCGGCACCGAGTACTATCACTGGCTGTGGGCGCCCCTGCTGGTCTTCGAAGCCATCTTCAATTCATGCATGCTGATTGCGTGCGCACTTCTGCTTTACCTGTTCTTCACAAAACACTATCTCTTCCCAAAGGTCTTTATTGCCACGATCCTGATTTCCCTGGTCTTCATTCCCTTTGATGCCTGGTTAGGCTCGCTCATCTTTACCGACGAACCTGTATTCGATCCGGACACGACCAAGGAATTTGCACGCACCTTGTTCAGCGCCGTTATCTGGGTGCCTTACATGCTCGTATCGAGACGAGTCGAAGCCACGTTCGTGAAGGACATTCCCGAATAGATCGCTCTCACGGCTGGGTGGGAACGAAGACCTCGACGCTACAGCACTGACCAGCAGGCAGCTGCATCTCCGAACGAGTGAGCGATGCAGAGAGTCGTGAGACGGCTCTCACGCTGGAGCGTGGGCGCTATCTAATTTCTGCGCTGGGCAGCCCTCGTGGGAGGCGCTTTAGCAGCGACAGGTTTATGCATCGGTCGCGGCAAAGCCTACCCCACAGCAGCGCCAGCGTGCCCTAGATGGGCAGCGTCAGGCTCACTTCAACGCCACCTTCGACATTGCCGATATGCAATTCACCTCCATGCAGCTCGGCCACTTCCTGCACGAAGTTCAGGCCCAGGCCAGTGCTCTTGCGCCCGCCATTGGGGCGCGGCAGGGAGTAGAAGCGTTCGGTCAGGCGGGCCAGGGCGTAGTCGGGGATGGCTTCACCCTGGTTGAACAGACGCAACACGATGCGCTCGCCCTGGCGTTCGGCGGCGATGCGCATGTGTCCGCCGGGTGGGGTGAAGTCGAGGGCGTTGTCCAGCAGATTGGCCAGCGCCTGGCGTAGCAGAAAGCGTTCGCCACGCAGACTGAGGCCGGCTGGCAGCGCGTGTTCGATCTGCAAATTGGTAGCTGTGATGCGCGCCTGCTGCGCCTGCAACAGTTCCTCCACCAGCGGCGCCAGCGGTACCGCTACGCGCTCTTCCAGACCCTGGCGTTGCTCCACCTGGGCCAGGTGCAGCAGGCGTTCGATCAGGTTCTGCAGGCGCGCACTTTCCTGCTGGATATTGGCCACGAAGCGCTGGCGCTGCTCCGCCGGCATATCGCCATCGAGCAGTTCGGCGGCGCCGCGTATGGCGGCCAACGGACTCTTCAGTTCGTGGGTCAGGGTGTGTACGTAGCGTTCGACGTAGGCCTTGCCTTCCAGCTCGGTGCGCATACGCTCGACCGCCTGGGCCAGTTGCGCGAGTTCGCCACCGCGCACCTTCGGCGCCTCGGCGCGCTGGCCTTCGCTGACCGCCCGGGCGTAGCGGGTGAGTTTGCCCAGCGCGGCGCTGAGCCACCAGGACAGCGCCGCGCCGATCAGCAGGCCAAGGCCGATCAGCCCGACGCCGAGCCAGCTCAGACGGTTTTGCGAGCGTTCGATATAGGGCAGCAGGGTGCGGTTGGGTTTGGCCACCGAAACCACGCCGATGATGCGCTCGCCATCCCTGATCGGCGCCGCCACGTACATCACCGAGGAATCCGGGTCGTCCGGATCTTCACGGGTCGAGCGCGCGCCGTACTGGCCACGTAGGGTCAGCAGCACGTCGTTCCAGCGCGAGTAGTCCTGACCCACCGCCAGACCAGTCGAGTCGAGCAGGACGATGCCCCGGGCGTCGGTAACGTAGATGCGGTGGTTGACCTCGGCCTTGGTCACGCCCCAGATGCTCGCCTGCGGCTGACGCCGGCCATAGGCTTCAAGCGCCTCGTGCAGGCGGCCCTGGCCGAGGGTGCCGGACTTGAGGTCGTCGCGCAGGATCTCGGCCAGCAGGTTGGCGGTGTCGACCAGGGTTTCCTCGGTGCTCTGGCGCACGCCGGGGCGAATCTCGTCCATCACTGTGCTCAGCACGAACCAGCCGGCCAGGCCGACGAAGAGGAAGTAGACGAGAAAGATGCGTACGCCCAATGGCATGATTCAGAGCTCCGGCTCGTAGCTGTAGCCCAGGCCGCGATGGGTCTGGATCGGCTCCTCGGCTGGGGCGATGGCGCGCAGCTTGGCGCGCAGGCTCTTGATATGGCTGTCGATGTTGCGCTCGTAGCCGGCTTCGCTGGCGACGCCGAGGGCATCGAGCAGTTGCTCGCGTGAATAGACCCGGCGCGGCTGGCCAAGCAGCGTGCGCAGCAGGCGAAATTCATGGCGCGTCAGGCTCAGGGGCTGGCCGTGGTAATGAATGCGAAAGGCGGCATCGTCGATCTGAAAGACGCTGGGCGCGCTGGCTGTCGGCATCTCACGCGGCGCCACGCGCTTGAGGATGGCCTTGACCCGCGCCGCCACTTCACGCGGGCTGAAGGGTTTGACCACGTAATCGTCGGCGCCGATTTCCAGACCCACCACACGGTCGATTTCCTCGCTGCGCGCGGTCAGGAAGATCACCGGCACCTCGGAGAAACGGCGCAGGCGTTTGCACACTTCGAAGCCACTGATATCGGGCAGACCAACGTCAAGAATGGCCAGGTCGAAGGTGCCGTTCTCCAGCAGCGTCAGCGCCTCGCCGCCGAGACTCGACCAATGGGTGACGAAGCCTTCGGCCTGCAGGGCATAGACCAGCGTGTCGGCAATCGCGGCTTCGTCTTCGACTATAAGTATCTGCGGCATCGGGCGTCCTGCACCTGTGGGGCGACGGCGGCAGACTGCCGGCGGCTGGTTCATGCGTCAAGCGGGCGATAGCGTAGAACGGGAGCAAGCTGCCAGGGGAGATTGGCGGGTTGCCTATGCGACATTCGCCGCTGCGACTGCATGGATGCAGGAGGTAGAACGAAGCAGGATGCCAGAGTCGAAAGCGCCTCCCGCAAGGTTTTCCCTCATCCGGGCTACGCGCTTATGGAATCTCGCCGCGGATGTATTGCTCCAGCTGACGGATCAGGTCGGCCTGTTCGGCGATGGTTTCCTTGACCAGGTCACCAATCGACAACAGGCCGATCAGCTCGCCCTCAGCCAGTACCGGCAGGTGACGCAGGCGGCGTTCGGTCATCAGCTCCATGCAGTACTGCACGCTGTCACGCGGGCCGACGCTGATCACATCGCGGGTCATGATTTCGCTGATCCTGGTGTTGAGCAGCGAGCGTTCGGCCAGCGCCACCTTTCTCACGTAGTCGCGCTCGCTGACGATGCCGACCAGACGCCCGCCGGAAAGCACCAGCAGTGCACCGATCTTTTGCTCGGCGAGGATACGCAGCCCGTCCAGCAGCGAATCCTCACTGTCGACGCTGTAGACGTAGGCGTTGGCTTTATTGCGAATGACCTCTGCGACGGTTTTCATGCGGGCGGCTCCTTTCGTTGTTATCCGTTTTTAGCAGAGTTGGCCGCCGCGGTCAGCCTCACCCGAGGCTGAATCGTCCGGTATTATGCGCCAGCCCTTCGCTGCCTCGGCGCAGTTGCTCGGCGGCACGGCTCACGGCCTGGGCGCCATCGAGCAGTTGCCCGGCGGCCTGATCGACCTGCTGGATATTGCCACTGACTTCATCGGCGGTGGCCGCCTGCTGCTCGGCGGCGGTGGCGATCTGCGCCAGGCGGTCGCTGACGCGCTGCACCGAGTCGACGATGTTCTGCAGTTCATCACTCATGGCCAGCACGCTGCCGATATCGCCGTCGGCCTGGCTACAAGCTTCTCCCATCAGGGTGACCGACTGACCAACCACCCGCTGCAGGTTGTCCACGGTCTGGGCAATTTCCTGGGTCGAGTCCTGGGTGCGCTTGGACAGCGAGCGCACCTCGTCGGCGACCACGGCAAAGCCGCGCCCGGCCTCCCCTGCGCGCGCGGCCTCGATGGCGGCGTTGAGCGCCAACAGGTTAGTCTGCTCGGCGATGCCCTTGATCACCTCGACCACGCGGTTGATCTGCTGGGTCTGATCACGCAGTTGCTGCAACGCTGCGGCGCTGTCGCCGAGACGGCTGCTGAGCTGGCGCATGCTGGCGCTGGTGCGCTCGCTGCGCTGGTTACTGCTCAGCGCCACCTCGCGGGTCTGCTGCGCCTCCATGGCGGCCTGCTCGCAACTTTGCGCGACACTCTGCGCAGTAGCCGCCATCTGCGTGGCTGCGGTGGCAATCTGGCTCATCTGCGCCTGTTGCTGCTCGACGGCGTCCAGCGTGTCACGCGCCTGGCCACCCAGCAGTTGCACCGTGCTTTCCAGTTGCTGGCTTTCGCGGTTGACCCCCTGCAGCGAGTCACGCAGCTGCTCGACCGCAGTATTCAGCGCCTGGGCGATGGCGGCTAGATCATCACGACCGTTGACCTGCATGTGCACGCGTAAGTCACCGTCGCGCAGACCACGTGCAGCCTCGATGATGTTGCTGGTGCTGATGCGGATCGACGCGTTCAGACACATCAGCACGTACATCGCCAGTAGGGTCAGAACGCTGAAAGCACCGATCACCTCGATCATCGATTGCAGCGCCTGCTGCCGATAGTCGCCGAGACTGGCGATGAACTGCTGGTAAACCGCCTGCTGCAGAGCCAGCAACTGGCCCTCCAGCGCTTCGACTTGTTGCACGAACTGCTCGGGGGTTAGCGCCATTGGGCTGGCCTCGAACATGTCACGATCGATCTGCGTGAGGAAGTCGTCGAACGCCTTGAGCGAGGCGTCGAAAGGTGCGCTCAACTGGCGCATCGCCTGCGGTGCTTCGCGCGACAGGGTGATTTGCGCCTTGACCAGCTGCGCACGCTGTTCGTCCAGGCTGCGGCGCAGATCGCGGATCAGCACGCGGCTCTGCAGGGTGAAATGCTGCGAGACCACCGCGCCATGGCCCTGCGCTGCGAAAGTGCCGAGCTGCTCGAGCAGCCGCGGCATGATGTAGGTGATCTGCTCCATCATCAGGTAGGTGTCGAGGCGCGGATCGAGAATCAGGGTACTGTCCGTGGCCACCTGCTCGCGCAGGGCGATCAGGTAAAGCAGCGCCTTTTGGTAACGCTCCAACGCATCGGGCAGTGCCACCTTGGCCAGACCAGCCGTGCGCAGACCATCACGCTCGCCCTGCAGGGCCTGAAAGTGCTGCCGCGCCTGATCACTGATCAGGCTGCTCTGCAGCGGCTCCGCGGCCTGCTGCAACGCTTCGTCGAGCTGCGCCTCACGCTGCTGCAATTGTCCCTGGGCAGCGCCCTCGGTGCCTTTCCAGCGTGCCAGCAGTGTGCGCTGGGCGATCAGCTCCTGTTGCGCACGCGCCATGCGCTCAAGCGCTTGTGCGCCTTCCACCTCGTAGTCGATCGATTGCAGGCGTGACAGGTAGTCACTGCCGATGACCCACAACGCGTATCCGAGCGGAAGCGCGAACAACAGAAACACCAGCTGAAACTTGTGGGCAAAACTGAAACGTTGCAACAGCCGTACACCCGGCTCGAGTACTCCCGTCATAGCGACACCTCAGCGACCTAAAGGGCCTACAGGCCTGGCAAAGAATTGCACTTAGCAAAAAGCAGGCCCGACGCCCTCTTTTGGGCAGGGTAGTCGTTACGGGGCACTCTTATGGAGTGTAATGGCCAATGACTATCAGCCTTTTCTGAAATGCGACAATTTGCTCAGCATTGCGGACGATCGCGGGTGTAACGCTCCGCAGGGTCCACGGCTGCACCAAGATCGCGCATGGCGCTGGCGCCGATCAGCAGCGGATAACTGAAGGTGCTGCGGTCGGTCAGGTTGACCTCGATGGTGCGCTCCTCCTCGCCCAGGCAAATCGGCATTTCGATTACCGGGCGTTGCGAGTAGGCGACTTCCTTGGTTTCGGCATCGCTCTCTTCGGCGCGTTTCTTGATCTCGGCGATGCGCACCAGCGGATGTTCGTAGACCGTATCTTCGGCACCGTCTACGGCCAGGCGGAAGCGCACCCAGTCCTCACCATCGCGCTCGAACGGCTCGATGTCCTTGGCCGACAACGAGGCGGTCATGGCACCGGTATCCATCTTGGCCTTGAGGGTCTGGCCGAGGGCGGGGAGTTTGATCAGCTCGTAACGGCCGTAAAGGTCTGGTTGTTCATCGGCCATGGCCGGCAGGCTGATCGCAGCAGCCAGCAGAAAGAGGGCGTATTTCAAGGTCGGCACTCCTGTGCAATGGAAGTCCCGTTATCCGACTGCCCCTGTCCTGCGGTGTTCCCCGGCAAGGATGACAAAGCGTTACGGCCGGGCTCGCTGCGCAGGCATGCCGCTCCAGAGTTCGTCCAGATGTTCGAAGCCCCAGACCGCTGCCGACTCGCGCCCGACGATGCGATCCTGTGCGTTCGCTTTGCTCAGGTCGATCACCACCGGCGGAATCTGCACTTTAGACTTGGCGAGGAAGAACGCCTTGACCTTGGGCACCAGCAGCGACTTGGCATTCTGCTCCAGCACGACCGCAAGCCGGCCGCTTTCCAGACGCACCAGCGCCCCCACCGGATAGATGCCGACCGTCTTGACGAAGGCCTGGAATACCGCCTCGTCGAAATGCCCCTTCCACTCGGCCATCTTGCGGATCGACTCGGCCGGGTCCCAGCCCGGCTTGTAGGGCCGGTTGGAGGTGATGGCGTCGTACACGTCGCAGACCGCGCCCATTCTGGCGAACAGACTGATCTGCTCACCCTGCAGGCCATACGGATAGCCGCTGCCATCGATCTTTTCGTGGTGATGCAGGCAGACATCCAGCACCAGGGCGCTGACATGCTTGCCGGCCAGGAGGATCTCGCCGCCGGCCTCGGGGTGACGGCGCACCGCCGCGAACTCTGCGTCGCTGAGCTTGCCGGGCTTGTTCAGCACCTCCTGATCGATGGCCATCTTGCCTACGTCATGCAGCAGGCCGGCCAGGCCTGCCTCGCGTACCGCCCCCTCGCCCAGACCAAGCTGCCGCGCGAGGGCGATCATCAGTGCACAGACCGCCACCGAGTGCATATAGGTGTATTCGTCGGCATGCTTGAGTCGCGCCAGGCTGATCAGGGCATTGGGGTGGCGCATCACCGACTCGGAGATCTCCTCCACCAGCGACTCGGCCTGTTCGAAATTCAGCGCCTTGCCCATGCGCGCATCGCCGAACATGCTCAGCACCGCCTGCTTGGAGCGGGCGCAGAGCTTGGCGGCGCGCTCCAGTTCGGTATCCATCGATGCACTCAGCGCGGTGCTACGGGGCTGCACCGCTGCCATCAGCGTGGCCTCGACCTCCTTCTGCGCCTCTGCCTCGGTGCTGACAACGGCACCGGCCTCGACATCCAGGCCCTTGCTGACGTCGATCCACAACTCACCGATGCTGCTGGCGCGGATGCGCTGCAGGTCCTGCGGTGAATTGAGAAGAAATTTCGACTTCCAGAATGGATGGTCCATCCATGATCCGCAAAATTCCTGGACATACATGCCGATGCGCAGATCGGCTACCACAATGCGTTTCAACATCGAGATAATCCAGAGCAAGTTGGTGGGAGCGCTCGAGCGCGTCACCTTGGAATCGACGAGCAATCCCCTTACGTTCCACACCGATCAGCATCACGCCTTTCGCAATAAATGGCCATATGCCACTAGTCGCAATTTTGAGCCAGATTCTTCAGTTGCTTATGATGGCCCCTTCGCGCCCGCCAAGGAGTTGATATGCGTCCCCTGCTGACCGGCCTACTCAATATAGCCCTGCTGCTGAGCAATACCCTGTTGCTGATCGGCCCCCTGCTGCTGATCGCCCTGGCCAAGTTCGTGCTGCCGGGCCAGGCGGCGCGCGATACCTGCTCACGCGGGGTAATGTGGGTCGCCGAGTTCTGGGCGGAGAACTGCAAACGCATCTTCGCCCTGCTGACCCCGACGCACTGGGACATCCGTGGCAATGCCGCACTACGCCCCGACCGCTCCTACCTGGTGATCAGCAATCATCAATCCTGGGTCGACATCCCGGCGCTGGTGCAGGCGTTCAACCGCAAGACGCCCTATTTCAAGTTTTTCCTCAAGCAGCAGCTGATCTGGGTGCCCTTTCTCGGTCTGGCCTTCTGGGCGCTCGACTACCCCTTCATGAAGCGCTACTCCAAGGCCTTCCTGCAGAAGAACCCGCATATGAAAGGCAAGGATCTGGAGATCACCAAGGCTGCCTGCGAGAAGTTCAAGCGCCTGCCGGTGACCGTGGTCAACTACCTGGAAGGCACCCGCTTCACCCCGGCCAAGCAGGCCCAGCAGCAGTCACCCTACCGCTACCTGCTCAAGCCCAAGGCAGGCGGCGTGGCCTTCGTGCTCGCCGCGCTGGGCGAGCAGATCGATGCCGTGCTGGACGTGACGCTGGTGTACCCCGCCAAGCAGGTACCGGGCTTCTGGGCGCTGCTCAGCGGCCAGGTGCCGAAGGTGATCATCGATATCCAGACCCTGGAACTCGATCCGGCGCTGTACCTGGGTGATTACGAGAATGATCCGGCCTTCCGCCTACGGGTACAGGACTGGGTTTCGGACCTCTGGCTGGCCAAGGACAAACGCATCGAACAGTTGCGCGACGAAAACCCTGGCTGACTGGTGGCGGGCGCGTTCGGATCGTCGAATGCGCCACGGCTCGATGGTCGGGCAAGCGGCGACCCGAAGGTCCGCAGCAGATTGCCGCCCACAACAAAAAAGGGAGCCCGAAGGCTCCCGAAGAAGAAGGCGCGGACCAATGCGCCTGGCCGTAAACCTATCCGCGACGCGCGCAGCGCGCCGCCAACGCAAACACGCGTGACCCGCGACAGCGCCGGGCCACGCAGCTGGGCATTACGCCGCGCTGAACATCTTGTGCGGATCGATGACGAATTTCTTCGGCACGCCTGCGTCGAACTCGCCGTAACCGCGCGGTGCGTCGTCCAGGCTGATCACCTGCACGCCCACCACTTCGGCGATGTTGATGCGGTCCCACATGATGGCCTGCATCAGCTGACGGTTGTACTTCATGGTCGGAGTCTGACCGGTGTGGAAGCTGTGCGACTTGGCCCAGCCCAGACCGAAGCGAATGCTCAGCGCACCCATCTTGGCAGCGGCATCGACCGCACCCGGGTCCTCGGTTACGTACAGGCCGGGGATGCCGATCTTGCCGGCGACGCGGGTGATCTGCATCAGCGAGTTGAGCACCGTGGCCGGAGCCTCGTGCTTGACGCCTTCGTGGCCATGACCACGGGCCTCGAAGCCCACGCAGTCGATGGCGCAGTCCACTTCCGGTTCACCCAGCAGCGCAGCGACCTGCTCGTGCAGCGGGGTATCCAGCGACAGGTCGGCGATTTCGAAACCCTGCGCCTTGGCGTGCGCCAGACGTGCCGGGTTGAGGTCACCGACGATGACCACGGCAGCACCGAGCAGGCGAGCCGAGGCAGCAGCGGCCAGACCGACCGGACCGGCGCCCGCGACGTAGACGGTGGAGCCCGGGCCTACGCCAGCGGTAACGGCTCCGTGGTAGCCGGTCGGCAGAATGTCGGACAGGCAGGTCAGGTCACGGATCTTCTCCATGGCCTTGTCGCGATCCGGCAGTTTGAGCAGGTTGAAGTCGGCGTAGGGCACCAGCACGTATTCGGCCTGGCCACCGGTCCAGTCGCCCATGTCGACGTAGCCGTAGGCACCGCCGGCACGCGCCGGGTTGACGGTCAGGCAGACGCCGGTGTGCTGTTCCTTGCAGCTGCGGCAACGACCGCAGGCGACGTTGAAGGGCACGGAAACCAGATCACCGATCTGCAGACGCTCGACGTCGCGGCCCTTCTCGATCACCTCGCCGGTGATCTCGTGGCCCAGCACCAAGCCGACCTGAGCGGTGGTACGACCGCGCACCATGTGCTGGTCGGAGCCGCAGATGTTGGTGGAAACGACCTTGAGGATGACCCCGTGCTCGATCTTCTTGCCGCGCGGATCCTGCATTTTCGGGTAGTCGATCTTCTGTACTTCGACCTTGCCTGCGCCGAGGTAAACCACACCGCGATTATCAGACATATGAAATCTCCTTTCTTCTTGTGGATACAAAGGCGCGACGTCAAGTCGCGCGGGCCTTGTGGCGGAGTAATGAGCGTCTTTATCGGCACCCGCCGTTATTGGGCAGGACGGGTGCCGATGGTCTAGCCAGACTAGCTAGGGTGCGGAGCGGCCGCGGATGCAAAACCGACAGCCGCCGTTCTCTGTGCGGCAACGTCTCTGGTTAAAGGACTACGGTACGGTTGGCGTTGAGGAACACCCGGCGTTCGAGGAAGTAGCCGACTGCGCGGGCCAGGGTCAGGCATTCGATATCGCGTCCCTTTGCCACAAGATCCTCGGGATAGTGCGCATGGTCGACGCTTTCCACCCCCTGAGTGATGATCGGGCCTTCGTCCAGGTCGTTGTTGATGAAGTGCGCTGTGGCGCCGACCAGTTTCACGCCCTTCTGATACGCCTGGTGGTAGGGCTTGGCGCCCTTGAAGCCGGGCAGCAGCGAGTGATGGATGTTGATTGCCCGGCCGTCAAGCTTGCGGCACAGGTCGGCGGACAGCACCTGCATGTAGCGGGCGAGCACCACCAGCTCGGCGCCGGTATCCTCGACCACCTGCATCACGCGACGCTCCTGGGCGGGCTTGTCATTGGGGTCGAGGGGAAAATGGTGATAGGGAATGCCGTGCCAGTCGGCGAGCGGCTTCAGGTCCGGGTGGTTGGAGATGATGGCGGTGATGTCCATCGGCAGTTGGCCGGTACGCTGGCGGTAGAGCAGGTCGTTGAGGCAGTGATCGGCCTTGGAGACCATGATCACCACCTTGGCGCGATAGCCAGGCGGGGTCAGCTCGATGCACATATCGAACGGCGCGGTGCGTTCGTTGAGGCCGGCGAGGAAGGTCGCCTCGTCGAAATCGGCCTGGGTGCGGAATTCCACGCGGATGAAGAAACGACTGGCCAGGCGGTCATCGAAGCTGTGGTGCTCGGTGACGTAGCAGCCCTGTTCGAACAGGTAGCGGGTCACCACGTCGACCGTACCGAGCAGGCTCGGGCAGTGGGCGGTGAGAATCCAGGTATCGGGGGTGCGGCTCATAGTGGACTCCGAGACAAACTCCGTTGCTGTTCACCCCTCTCCCATTTATGGAAGAGGGGCCGGGGGAGAGGGCCGCCGGAACAACGCGATCCGCCTTTCCCCTCTCCCCAGCCCTCTCCCCAAAGGGGAGAGGGAGCCGTTCGTGTCAGCTTCAGGCTTCGACCGCCAACCCATACTCCGCACTGGCATCCTGCAGCCACAGCCAGAAGTAATCGGCGAAGCTGCGGCGGATCAGCAGTTCCCAGGTATCCTCGCCGGTGTGGCGAATCACCAGTTGCGACTTGGCGAACACCGTGCCGACCGCCTTGCCCACCGGGAAGTTGTTCGGATGCACGTCGTAGCTGCTGGATTTCATCAGTAGTTCACGCACCTTGGGGCCGCGCAGCTCGAGCAGGGTCTGCCCACCGCTGACGTTGACCACCGAAATGTGCTGGCCGTCCAGGGCCTCGCGCAGCTTGCGCTCGACCTCGAGCTCGCTGCCGCCGGGGACGATCAGCAGCCACTCATCCGGGCCCAGCCATTGCAGCGAGGTGTCGCCGTTGGCCACCAGGGTCAACGCCACCGGCAGCTCCAGGCCCAGGGCTTTGTGCACGCCACCGGCGAACTCGGCATCGTCGGCGTCGCCACGCAGCACCAGATGGCCCAGCAGCTTCTTCTCACGCAAGGTCACCCCGGCGCCCTTGCGGCCCTTGCCGGCCAGTTCGTGCAGGCCGGCGTGGTGCAGCGGCGATTGCCCGGCGATTTCGGCAGGGCGTTGTTTGTAGACGTTGACGTTAGACATTCTGGCGATCCCCTTTCGGGTCATAGAACACGGGGCTGACGATTTCGGCTTCGATCACACTGCCATCGACCAACGGCGCGAAGACGCGCTCGCCGATGCGTTTGAGGCCGCCCCTGACCAGGGCCATGGCGAAGGAATGGCCCAGCGCGGCACTCATGTAGCTGGAGGTGACGTGGCCGACCATGGTCATCGGAATCGACTGCTTGGGATCGAACACCAGCTGGGCGCCTTCCGGCAGGACTTTGTTCGGGTCCACCGGCTTGAGGCCGATCAGCTGCTTGCGGTTCTCCTTCAGGCAGTCCTCGCGGTTCATGCCGCGCCAGCCGATCCAGGAGAACGGCTTGGTGCGGCCAACGCACCAGCCCATGCCCAGGTCGTCCGGGGTGACCGAGCCGTCGGTGTCCTGGCCGACGATGATGAAGCCCTTCTCGGCACGCAGCACGTGCATGGTCTCTGTACCATATGGGGTCAGGCCGTGCTTCTTGCCGGCCTCGGCGATCTTCTCCAACACGCCCAGGGCGTAGTCGGCCTGTACGTTGACTTCGTAGCTCAGCTCACCGGTGAAGGAGATGCGGAACACGCGCGCCGGTACGCCGCCGACCTTGCCTTCCTTCCAGGTCATGAACGGAAAGGCGTCCTTGTCCAGGTCGATGTCGGTGACCTCGGCCAGCAGCTTGCGGCTGTTGGGGCCGGACAGGGTCATGGTCGCCCAGTGATCGGTGACCGAGGTGAAGTAAACCTTCAGTTCCGGCCATTCGGTCTGGTGGTAGATCTCCAGCCACTCCAGCACGCGCCCGGCACCGCCGGTGGTGGTGGTCATGACGAAATGGTTGTCGGCCAGGCAGGCGGTCACGCCGTCGTCGAAGACCATGCCGTCTTCCTTGCACATCAGGCCGTAGCGGGCCTTGCCCACGTCCAGCTTGGTCCAGGCGTTAGTGTAGACGCGGTTGAGGAACTCGCGCGCATCCGGGCCTTGGATGTCGATCTTGCCCAGGGTCGAGGCATCGAGAATGCCCACCGCGTTACGCACGGCCAGGCATTCGCGGGCCACGGCGGCGTGCATGTCTTCACCGTTCTTCGGGAAGTACCAGGGGCGCTTCCACTGGCCGACATCCTCGAACTCGGCGCCCTGCTCCAGGTGCCATTTCTGCAGCGCGGTGTAGCGCTTGGGCTCGAACAGCTCACCGCAATGACGGCCGGCGATGGCGCCGAAGGTCACCGGGGTGTAGTTCGGGCGGAACATGGTGGTGCCCATTTCACTGATGCTGATGCCCAGTGAGCGGGCAGCGATGGCCAGGCCGTTGATGTTGCCCAGCTTGCCCTGGTCGGTGCCGAAGCCCAGCGCGGTGTAGCGCTTGACGTGCTCGACCGACTCGAAGCCCTCGCGGGTGGCCAGCTCGATGCCGGCGGCGGTGACGTCGTTCTGCTGGTCGACGAACTGTTTCGGCGCACGGGCGGTGTTCTTGTCGTGGGGCACCTGGAACAGTGCAACCGACGCCTCCTCGATGCGCTTCTCGGCCTTCGGCAGAGTGCCGGTCACGGCCTGGAAGCCTACATCGGCGGCCGCCTTGGCACCGGCCTCGAAGCCATCGGCGAGGCTGTCGCCCAGGCTGAACACGCCGTTGACCGCACCGGCGCAATGACGCTTCTGGAAGCCTTCACCCGGCACGAAGGCGAGGATGTCTTCACGCCATACCGGACGACCGCCCAGGTGCGACGCCAGATGCACCACCGGGCTGTAGCCGCCGGAGCTGACGATCAGGTCGCAGTCGAGGGTCTCGCCCGGGCTGGTGACCTTGTGCTTGGCCAGATCGATGGCGCAGATGCGCGCACCGGTGACGCGCTTGCTGCCACGCGCTTCGACCACGGCACTGCCGGTGAGTACGCGCACGCCACGTCGGCGCGCTTCTTCGACCCAGCTGCCGCGCGGGTTGCTACGCGCGTCGGCCACGGCCACCACCTGGCGGCCGGCGTCGAGCCAGTCGAGCACCACGCGGTAGGCGTAATCGTTGTTGGTCGACAGCACCAGCTTCTGGCCAGGCGCCACGCCATAGCGGCGTACGTAGGTCGACACGGCCTCGGCCAGCATGTTGCCGGGCACGTCGTTGTTGGCGTAAACCAGCGGCCGCTCGTGGGCGCCGGTGGCCAGCACCACGCGCCCGGCACGCACACGGTGCAGGCGCTGACGCGGCTGGCCCATCGGCGCGACTTCACCCAAGTGGTCGGTGAGGCGCTGGTGGATGGTGAGGAAGTTGTGGTCGTGGTAACCGTTGACCGTGGCACGCGGCAGCAGGGTCACTTCCGGCATCTTTTGCAGCTCGGCGATGGCCTTGGCAGCCCAGTCAGCAGCCGGCTTGTCATCGAGCATCTCGCGGGTCGACAGCAGGCTGCCACCGAACTCTTCCTGTTCGTCGGCCAGGATTACCCGCGCACCACTGCGGCCGGCGGCCAGGGCTGCGGCCAGACCGGCAGGGCCGGCACCGACCACCAGCACGTCGCAGTGCTGGTTCAGATAGTCGTAGATATCCGGGTCGTTTTCCTTGGGCGAACGACCCAGGCCCGCGGCCTTACGAATGTACTTCTCGTAGGTCAGCCACAGGTTCTGCGGATACATGAAGGTCTTGTAGTAGAAACCGGGCGGCATCATGCCGCCGCCGACCTTGCCGAGAATGCCCATCAGGTCGGTGTTCACGCTCGGCCAGCCGTTGGTGCTGGTTGCGGTCAGGTTCGCGTACAGCGCCTGCTGGGTAGCACGCACGTTGGGGACCTGCGCCGCCTCGGTGGAGCCTATCTGCAGCACGGCATTGGGCTCTTCGGCACCCGCGGCAACGATGCCGCGCGGACGCGAATACTTGAAGCTGCGGCCGACCACGTCGACGCCGTTGGCCAGCAGCGCGGCGGCCAGGGTATCGCCGGCGTAACCCTGATAGGTCTGGCCGTTGAAGCTGAAGGTCAAGGGCTGGCTGCGGTCGATGCGGCCACCCTGGGAAAGACGATTGACCTGGCTCATGCCGTTACTCCTTGGTCGACGGCCTTTTTCGCAGTGAGCGATGCCTCAGTCACGCTGGGGCGCTCGCCGATCTTGTAGGTTTCGAGAATTTCGTAGCTCACCGTGTGACGGGTGACGTTGAAGTACTGACGGCAGCCCGCCGCGTGAATCCACAGCTCGTGGTGGATGCCGCGCGGGTTGTCACGGAAGAACAGGTACTCGCCCCACTCCTCGTCAGTGCAGGCGTTCGGGTCCAGCGGGCGGGCGATGTGCGCCTGGCCGCCAGCGTGGAATTCCTCTTCGGAACGCAGTTCGCCACAGTGAGGGCAGAAGATGTGCAGCATGGTCGCTACCTCCGGTAAATCTTCAAACCCGCTCGGATGACCGCGCGGGGCAAGCTTGTCTCCCCTCTCCCGCGGGAGAGGGGTCGGGGGAGAGGGTTGCGGTGCAGACCGCACCACCCTCTCCCGGCCCTTCGGGCCACCCTCTCCCGCAAGCGGGAGAGGGTCATCGGATGCCATCCCTGCGGGATGAATGTTTAATGCGCTACACCGGCTGCGCCGTGCTCGTCGATCAGCGCACCGTTGTGGAAGCGCTCGATGGAGAACGCCTTGGCCAGCGGATGCATCTCGCCCTTGGCCAGGCTGGCCGCGAACACGTGACCCGAACCCGGCGTGGCCTTGAAGCCACCGGTACCCCAACCGCAGTTGAAGTACAGATTCTTCACCGGCGTCTTGGCGATGATCGGGCAGGCATCCGGCGTGGTGTCGACGATGCCACCCCACTGGCGGTTCATGCGCACGCGCGAAAGCACCGGGAACATCTCGACGATGGCCTGCAGGGTGTGTTCGATGGTCGGATAGGAGCCGCGCTGACCGTAGCCGTTGTAGCCGTCGATGCCGGCGCCGATGACCAGGTCGCCCTTGTCCGATTGGCTGATGTAGCCGTGCACGGCGTTGGACATGATCACGGTGTCGATGATGGGTTTGATCGGCTCGGAGACCAGTGCCTGCAGCGGGTGCGACTCCAGCGGCAGGCGGAAGCCGGCGAGCTTGGCCAGGTGCCCGGAGTTACCGGCGGCGACCACGCCGACGCGCTTGGCGCCGATGAAGCCCTTGCTGGTTTCCACACCGATCACCGCGCCGTTTTCCTTGCGGAAACCGATCACTTCGGTTTGCTGGATCAGGTCGACGCCCAGGGCGTCGGCGGCGCGGGCAAAGCCCCAGGCCACGGCATCGTGGCGGGCCACGCCGCCACGGCGCTGCAGCGAAGCGCCAAGAATCGGGTAACGGGTGTTCTTCGAACAATCCAGGTAGGGGATCATCTCCGCCACCTGCTTGGCATCCACCACCTCGCCGTCAATACCGTTGAGGCGGTTGGCGCTGACGCGGCGCTCGATGTCACGCATGTCCTGCAGGGTGTGACCGAGGTTGAACACGCCACGCTGGGAGAACATGACGTTGTAGTTGAGGTCCTGGGACAGGCCTTCCCATAGCTTCATCGCGTGCTCGTAGAGGTGCGCGGACTCGTCCCACAGGTAGTTGGAACGCACGATGGTGGTGTTGCGCGCGGTGTTGCCACCGCCCAGCCAGCCCTTCTCCACCACGGCGACGTTCTTCACGCCGAATTCCTTGGCCAGGTAATAGGCCGTGGCCAGGCCGTGGCCGCCACCGCCGACGATGACCACGTCGTAAACCGGCTTGGGCGTTGGATTACGCCACATGCGCTGCCAGTTCTCATGATGGCTGAACGAGTGCTTGAACAGGCCGAAGCCGGAATAACGTTGCATGGGCATGCTCCAGGGTTCTACTGCCCTCTCGCGACTGCGCGAGAGGGACCGAGAGAGAGGGTTGGCTTAGCGATAGACCGGGTAATCCGCGCACAGCCCGGCCACCAGCTTGGCCACCTGCGCCTCGACATCGGCATCGCCGAGGTGGTCGAGGATGTCGCAGATCCAGCCAGCCAGCGCCTCGCACTGGGCGACCTTGAAACCACGGGTGGTCACGGCCGGGGTACCAATGCGGATGCCCGAGGTCACGAACGGCGATTGCGGGTCGTTCGGCACGGCGTTCTTGTTCACGGTGATGCCGGCGCGGCCCAGGGCAGCATCGGCTTCCTTACCGGTCAGGCCCTGCTTGATCAGGCTGAGCAGGAACAGGTGATTGTCGGTGCCGTCGGAGACCACCTCGAAGCCGCGCTCGACGAAGACCTTGGCCATGGCCTGGGCGTTGTCGATCACCTGCTGCTGGTAAGCCTTGAATTCAGGCTCCATGGCTTCCTTGAAGCACACGGCCTTGGCTGCGATCACGTGCATCAGCGGGCCGCCCTGGGCGCCCGGGAATACGGCGGAGTTGATCTTCTTCTCGATCTCTTCGTTGGCCTTGGCCAGGATCAGGCCGCCACGCGGACCGCGCAGGGTCTTGTGGGTGGTGGTGGTGACCACATCGGCGAACGGAATCGGGTTGGGATACAGGCCAGCAGCGACCAGACCCGCCACGTGCGCCATGTCGACGAACAGCAGCGCCCCGACCTTGTCGGCGATGGCACGGAAACGCGGGAAATCGAGGGTCTTGGAATAGGCGGAGAAACCGGCGACGATCATCTTCGGCTTGTGCTCGACCGCCAGACGCTCGACCTCGTCGTAGTCGATCAGGCCAGTGGCAGGGTTCAGACCATACTGCACGGCGTTGTACAGCTTGCCCGAGGACGACACCTTGGCGCCGTGGGTCAGGTGGCCGCCGTGGGCCAGGCTCATGCCCAGAATGGTGTCACCCGCGCTGAGCAGCGCCAGGTAGACAGCGGCGTTGGCGGACGAGCCGGAGTGCGGCTGGACGTTAGCGAAGTCGGCGCCGAACAGCTGCTTGGCGCGGTCGATGGCGAGCTGTTCGACCTTGTCGACGTACTCGCAGCCACCGTAATAGCGCTTGCCCGGATAGCCTTCGGCGTACTTGTTGGTCAGGCCGCTGCCCTGTGCTTCCATCACACGCTGGCTGCAGTAGTTTTCCGAGGCGATCAGCTCGATGTGCTCTTCCTGACGGCGTTCTTCCTGATTGATCGCCGCGAGCAACTCGTCGTCGTAACCCTGAATCTGATCTTGCTTGCTGAACATCTCGACTCTCCTGCAGCGCCTGTATACGGCGGTCTTGGACTGACGGGCCGGCAAGGCCCTGTGCAGCGATGGTAGGGCCGGCCCTGCCCCCTCAGATGCCTGCCAACGCCACGAGAGCATTCGTTTGCGACATGCCGCGTGTCGCAATCAGGCGCGTCGATACGAGGCTGTGGTTTTGCGCACAAATGGCGGGGATCAAGCTGTGGATAAACCGTGCATACAGCGCGCTGCGCCAGCGCCTGCGAGGGCTGCCGAGGAACGATCATTTCCTGATCGATATCAGCTACTTAGCAAGGCGAGACATGCACAGAAGTCGTGGATTAGCCTGTGGAAAAGCTGTCGATCAATGAGTGCAGGGCTCACCAGCTCTGAGCTCCGCGCGTGAGGACGATATCTGCACAGCGCAACAGGCCGCATGGCTTATCCACCAGCGACCGCTGAAGGGAAGAAAGACGGTTGGGGATATGCACAGAAGATGTGGATGAAAGTGTGCATAGCCTGTTCGACATAGGCTCCAAGCCAGGGCTGCCGCGGCCTTCCGGAAATCGCCTAAAAATTGAGCAGGAACAATAAGATAGGTTTAGCTTGTGCACAAATACTGTGGACTGTGTTGTGCACTGGCTGTGGAAATGCGTCGCCAGGCCAGAGCCCACAAGGCCCTGGCCTGACCGCGCACCAACTACTCAGATGGATGATTACGGCTTGAGCTTGCTGCTGCAGCTACTGGACGCATTCACCAGGCGCTGCTGCATGGCAGTGTCGGGAGGGGACTGACGGGTCATCTCGTGCAGCTCGGCCTCACTGAACTCTTCACTGACCTTGGTCGCGGCGCAGTCGCAATAAGCTCGCAATTGTGGCTCCTCATATCCCGCCGGCGCGCCAGCGATGCACTGCTGAACGAACTCGTTCTTCGCGCTATCCGACCACTCGGCAGCGGAAACGGGCAGCGCCACAGCCAGCGGCAGGGCAAGGGCGAGCAGGTGACGATAAGTCATATGAAACTCCTTCTCTGATTGCGAAGGGCGGGTCGAGTGCCGCCCTCTGGTAGGTGTGAACACCGCAGAAAGCCTCAAGTTCCATTGCGGAGCCGAACGGCGGTTCACCAACGGACCAGGCAGTACGCATCAGTGCAACAACTCGTCGCCGCCACGGACCCTCGGTCACAGGCCCTTGGAGTAAAGTGCACGCTTTGCCGGATGACCTGCCGGCAGGCTTTTCAGAAGGAACGCATCCATGCCCGACAATGCCCAGCAATTCGCCAGCGACAACTACTCCGGCATCTGTCCCGAAGCCTGGGCCGCCATGGCCGAGGCCAACCAGGGCCACCAGCGCGCCTACGGCGATGACGAGTGGACCGCCCGCGCCGCCGACCACTTCCGCCGCCTGTTCGAGACCGACTGCGAGGTGTTCTTCGCCTTCAACGGCACCGCCGCCAATTCGCTGGCCCTGGCCTCGCTGTGCCAGAGCTTCCATAGCGTGATCTGCTCGGAGACCGCTCACGTCGAGACCGACGAATGCGGCGCGCCGGAGTTCTTTTCCAACGGCTCCAAACTGCTGCTGGCCAAGACTGATAACGGCAAGCTGACGCCACAGGCGATCCGCGAAATCGCCCTCAAGCGCCAGGACATCCACTACCCGAAACCGCGTGTGGTCACCCTCACCCAGGCCACCGAAGTCGGCACCGTGTACCGCCCGGAAGAAGTCCGCGCCATCAGCCAGGTCTGCAAGGAGCTGAACCTCAACCTGCACATGGACGGCGCGCGCTTCTCCAATGCCTGCGCCTTCCTGGGCTGCAGCCCGGCGGAGCTGACCTGGAAGGCCGGCGTCGACGTGCTGTGCTTCGGCGGCACCAAAAACGGCATGGCAGTGGGCGAGGCAATCATCTTCTTCAACAAGGCGCTGGCCGAGGACTTCGACTATCGCTGCAAGCAGGCCGGCCAGCTGGCTTCGAAGATGCGCTACCTGTCGGCCCCCTGGGTCGGCATCCTGCAGAACGACGCCTGGCTGCGTTACGCCAACCACGCCAACCACTGCGCCCAGCTGCTCGCCTCGCTGGTCGAAGACGTGCCCGGCGTCAGCCTGATGTTCCCGGTCGAAGCCAACGGCGTGTTCCTGCAACTGTCCGAGCCGGCCATCGACGCCCTGACCGCACGCGGCTGGCGTTTCTATACCTTCATCGGTGCTGGCGGCGCGCGCTTCATGTGCTCGTGGGATACCGACGAAGCGCGAGTGCGTCAGTTGGCTGCGGATATTCGTGAGGTGATGGCCTGACCATCCGAGCGCCCCGAAATGCCCAAAGCACTTAGAGCGCTCCTGCCAATATTGGCCCTTGCAGTGCTGGGACAAGGGCATGCCACGTCGCGTCATCATGACGGCGAGGCGCAGGTTTGGATGAAAGATGGCGTGCTGTGCCTGGGAGCAGCCGAGACCTACGAGGTATCCGGCTTCCTCTCCAGCAGCGCTCGCCTCGATCAGAATCAGGTCGACCTGTATGCGCTGCAGGTCAATCAGCATTCGATACAGGCGTGGGAACTGAGCGCACCGCAAGGCAAGAAGCCATCGGCGGTGCGACTGGAACCAGGTGGCTGTATCGAGTACGGGCAGCCGCTCACCGGGCTGGAAACCCAGGCCCCACCCAGACCTCTTGCCCCTGGCGTCTATGAGGTGTTTTTACAGGCAGGCGACCAGAAAAAACGGCGCGCCTGGTTCTACAAACGCTTCTGCCTGGCTGGCGAGGCTGGAGCCTGGACGGTCACGCAAGCCAGGCGCGAGACTGGCACGCAGTCCTGGCAATGCGATGAATGATGGAAAGGCCGCATAGCGCCGCCTTTCCTTCCACTGACAGCAGCCTGATCCGCCATCAGTAGTCGATGGCGACATCCCCTTTCGGCACGCTGCAGCACGACAGAATGTAGCCTTCGGCCACGTCCTCGTCGGTGATCCCGCCGTTGTGCTCCATGTCCACTTCGCCCGCCGTCTTCATGACCTTGCAGGTGCCGCAGATGCCCATGCCGCAGGCCTTGGGAATATGCAGGCCGAGCTTGGCGGCAGCGGCATGCACGGTCTCGCCGGGCGCGACGCGAATGCTTTTGCCGGTGCTGGTGAACTCCACCTGATTGAGCTCGCCGACCGGCAATTCCGGCGCGTCGGCAGCTTCGGCTGCCAGCTCCTTGACCTCGGCACGAATCTCCGGCGGCGTCGGGCCGAAGGCTTCTTCGTGGTAGCGGCTCATGTCGTAGCCGGACGCTTCGAGCAGGCGCTTGACCGCACTCATGTAGGGCGTCGGGCCGCAGCAGAAAATCTCGCGTTCGAGGTAATCCGGCGCGATCAGCTCCAGCATCGTCTTGTTCAGATAACCCCGATAGCCAGCCCAGGCTTCGCCCAGGCCGTGCTTCTCGCAGATCACGTGCAGGCTGAAGTTATTGATGCGCGCAGCCATGTGTTCCAGCTCGCGCTGGTAGATGATGTCCTTCGGCGAACGGGCGCTGTGCACGAACACCATGTCGACGTTGGCGTTGGTGTCGTAGAACCAGCGCGCCATCGACATCACCGGAGTGATGCCAACGCCACCGGAAAGATACAGCACTTTTTCGGAGGGAAAATCGATGGCATTGAACAGCCCCACAGGGCCGTGCACCGGCACCTCGTCGCCTTCCTTGAGATTGTCGTGCAACCAGTTCGACACCTTGCCGCCCGGCACCCGTTTGATGGTGATGGAGAAGCTGTAGGGCACCGAGGGCGAGC
Source organism: Pseudomonas sp. UBA7530 (assembly GCF_002479365.1). Lineage (NCBI taxonomy): Bacteria > Pseudomonadati > Pseudomonadota > Gammaproteobacteria > Pseudomonadales > Pseudomonadaceae > Pseudomonas > Pseudomonas sp. UBA7530. The sequence continues at coordinate 176,433 of NZ_DLMS01000007.1, read as the reverse complement.
TGGAAATGGTGTAAGAGCGCATGATCGGCTGACCGTCGATCTCCAGCTCCAGGGTGACGAATTGACCCGGCTTGAAGAAGAACAGCACCGGCAAGTCGGCCATGAAGCAGAAGGTGCGGACATCCCAGGTTTCCTGGATCACCTTGACGCAACGCACCAGATGGCGGCCGTTGGTCCAGGTTTGGGTGGTAACCGGGTTAAGGAAAGAGTTGGTGGTCATGACAGCTCTCCACGCGGCCGGATATCGGCCTATATGGCGCGGATTGTGCGAAAGCCCGCCGACCGTCATTTATCTGCCAGCGACATCCGCATGCTTATCGCGACCTGCCTGATAGCACGGGGCCTGACGCGTCGGAAACAAATCCAGGCATGTCGCCCATGGATAAGGATTGCCCATCGGCCGGATCCACACTCCGCCTCACCAAGCATGCGCGCCCGTTGCAGGCGGCAGCGATTGATCGACACCTTGCGGCACATACCGTATCAGCCACTTTTTTCGGCAGGCGCGCCGCGCCCGCCACCGAGGAGCCAACATGGACTGCACCCAAAACCTGAGCCTGGGCGACCCACTGGAGCCCGTCCGCAAGGCCACCGCCCAGATGCTGCACGAGCGCGACCACACTTTCTCGCTGCCGCAGCCCTTCTATAACGACGAGCGCCTGTTCCAGGTCGACATGCAGGAGATCTTCCACAAGGAATGGCTGATCGCCGGCATGACCTGCGAGATCCCTGCCAAGGGCAACTTCCTCACCGTGCAGATCGGCGACAACCCGATCCTGGTCATCCGCGGCGCCGAAGGTCAGATCCACGCCTTTCACAATGTCTGCCGTCACCGCGGCTCGCGTCTGTGCGTCTCCGACAAGGGCAAGGTCGCCAAGCTGGTGTGCCCGTACCACCAGTGGACCTACGAGCTGGACGGCCGCCTGCTGTTCGCCGGCACCGAAATGGGCGCCGACTTCGATCTCAAGGACTACAGCCTCAAACCCGTGCAGTGCAAGACCGCTGGCGGCTTCATCTTCATCAGCCTGGCGGAAAATCCGCCGGCCATCGACGAATTCCTTGCGACCCTGGCTCACTACATGGAGCCTTACGACATGGAGAACACCAAGGTCGCGGTCCAGAGCAGCATGCGTGAACAGGCCAACTGGAAGCTGGTGCTGGAGAACAACCGCGAGTGCTACCACTGCAACGGTTCGCACCCGGAACTGCTCAACACCCTCCTGGAATGGGACGACGTCACCGACCCGCGCGCCAGCCAGGCGTTCAAGGACCAGGTTGCCGAGTGCACCACCCGCTGGGACAGGGACAACATTCCCTACGCTCACGCCAGCTTCGGCCTGCGTAACCGCATCGTGCGCATGCCGCTGCTCAAGGGCACCGTATCCATGACCATGGACGGCAAGCAGGGCAGCAAGAAGCTGATGGGCCGCATCACCGATCCGGATCTGGGCTCGATGCGCATCCTGCACCTGCCGCACTCGTGGAACCACTGCATGGGCGATCACCTGATCAACTTCACCGTGTGGCCGATCAGTGCCCAGGAATCGATCGTCGTCACCAAGTGGCTGGTGCACAAGGATGCGGTCGAGGGCGTCGACTACGACGTGGCGCGCCTGCGCGAAGTCTGGGATGCCACCAACGATCAGGACCGCCGTCTGGGCGAAGAAAACCAGCGCGGCATCAACTCCACCGCCTACCAGCCTGGCCCGTACTCCAAGACCTACGAGTTCGGCGTGATCAACTTCCTCGACTGGTACAGCGAACGCATGCTCAACAACCTCGACGACACCCCAGCGCAGAACCTGCGCCAGGTAGCAGGCGAGTGATGACGATCAGCCTGTTGGTGCTGATTGGGCTGACGGCCTACGGCTTATTGGCCTGCCGACCGAACCCAGGCTGAATCGATACGAGAAACCCCAGCTCCGCAAGGAGGCCGGGGTTTTCTTTTGCCGCCCAGCTCCGCTCAGGCGGCATTGAGCCGAAAATTCTCGGGAGCAATGTCTGACGCCGACGCGCGACACCCGAGAGCTCCACGCAAGGTATGACAGACCATGAAAAAAAGCCCCGCCAGATCGCTCTGGCGGGGCTTTGCTTTTACCTGCAGCTTGAAGCTTGCCGCTTGCGGCCGCTCTTAGACCTTGGCGCGCTCGAAGCGCTTGCGGTCGTTCTCGTTCAGGTACTTCTTGCGCAGACGGATCGACTTCGGCGTCACTTCCACTAGCTCGTCATCGGCGATGAATTCCAGCGCCTGTTCGAGGGTGAACTTGATCGGCGGAACAAGGGCGATGACTTCGTCCTTGCCGGAAGCGCGCATGTTGTCGAGCTTCTTGCCCTTGGTGGGGTTGATCACCAGGTCGTTGTCACGGCTGTTGATACCGGCCAGCTGACCTTCGTAGATCTCCTGGCCCGGCTCGAGGAACAGCTTGCCGCGCGCTTGCAGGGTTTCCAGCGAGTAGGTCAGCGCGGTGCCGGTGGCCATGGAGACCAGTACGCCGTTCTGGCGGTTGCTCACTTCGCCGGCCTTGATCGCGCCGTAGTGGCTGAAGGTCGAGGTCAGGATGCCGCTGCCCGAGGTCAGGGTCAGGAAGTTGTTACGGAAGCCGATCAGGCCGCGCGCCGGGATGGTGTACTCCAGGCGGATACGACCCTTGCCATCAGGAACCATGTTGGTCAGATCGCCCTTGCGCAGGCCCATCTGCTCCATCACCGAACCCTGGTGCTGTTCTTCGATGTCGATGGTGACGTTCTCGTACGGTTCCTGCTTCTCGCCGGCCTCGTTCTCGATGATCACCACTTCCGGACGGCCTACGGCCAGTTCGAAGCCTTCGCGGCGCATGGTTTCGATCAGTACCGACAGGTGCAGCTCACCACGACCGGAGACCTTGAACTTCTCCGGGGTCTCGCCCGGCTCGACGCGCAGGGCGACGTTGTGCAGCAGTTCCTTCTCCAGACGATCCTTGATGTTGCGGCTGGTGACGAACTTGCCTTCCTTGCCGGCGAACGGCGAGTCGTTGACCTGGAAGGTCATGCTAACGGTCGGTTGGTCGACGGTCAGCGGCGGCAGCGCTTCGACGTTGTTCTGGTCGCACAGGGTGTCTGAGATGAACAGCTCATCCATGCCCGATACGCAGACGATGTCGCCAGCCTGGGCTTCCTGAACTTCGACGCGCTGCAGGCCGGAGTGGCCCATGATCTTGAGGATACGGCCGTTGCGGCGCTTGCCGTCGGCACCGATGGCGGTTACCGGGCTGTTGGCCTTGACGGTGCCGCGGGCGATGCGGCCGATACCGATGACGCCGAGGAAGCTGTTGTAGTCCAGCTGCGAAATCTGCATCTGGAACGGGCCGTTGACGTCGACAACCGGAGCCGGGACGTGGTCGACGATGGCCTGGAACAGCGCGTCCATGTTGTCGTCCATCTTCTCGTGGTCCATGCCGGCGATGCCGTTCAGGGCCGAGGCGTAGACGATCGGGAAGTCCAGCTGCTCGTCGGTGGCGCCGAGGTTGTCGAACAGGTCGAAGATCTGGTCGATGACCCAGTCAGGACGCGCGCCCGGACGGTCGATCTTGTTGACCACGACGATCGGACGCAGGCCGGCCTTGAACGCCTTCTGGGTCACGAAACGGGTTTGCGGCATCGGGCCGTCCTGGGCGTCGACCACCAGCAGTACGGAGTCGACCATCGACATTACGCGCTCTACTTCACCACCGAAGTCGGCGTGCCCGGGGGTGTCGACGATGTTGATGTTGTAGTCGCCCCACTTCAGCGCAGTGTTCTTGGCCAGAATGGTGATGCCGCGCTCTTTTTCCTGGTCATTGGAGTCCATGACGCGCTCGTTTTCCGCTTCTTTGCGGTCGAGGGTGCCAGACAGACGCAGCAGTTTGTCGACGAGAGTGGTCTTGCCATGGTCGACGTGGGCGATGATGGCGATGTTGCGCAGATTTTCGATCACTGTGTGTATCTCGATCAGAGGATTCGGTGTGTCGCCCAGCCTGGACGACGAATATGAAGAAAATTGTTTCAGCGAACCAAGTAGGGCATCGCTTAAAGCGCTAGGTCGGGAGGGCGATGGCGGATACTCCCGCCATTAAGCCCCGGCGTCCTATGCCGGACGATAAACGCGCACATTGGCGTGTCCCTCGCTCAGCAGGTGATGGGCATGCAGGCGGCTCATGACGCCCTTGTCGCAATACAGCAGGTACTGGCGGTTCTCATCCAGTTCCTTGAATTTGTTGTTCAGCGCATAGAACGGCAGCGCCTGCACTTCGATGCCCGGCACGTCCAGCGGCTCGTCTTCGGCGGCATCGGGGTGGCGGATATCGATGACGATCTGCCCGGCCAGCGCTTCACGCACTTCCTCGACTTGCACGTCCTTGCCCAGTTCGTCGATCACGCGGTCGATGGGCAATTGGGTGGCGCGCTCCAGGGCACGCTCGAGGATGGCCATGTCGAACTGCGCCTCCTCCTTCTCCACGCGATAACCACGGGCCTTGGTGGTCGGGTTGACCGAGATCACGCCGCAGTACTCGGGCATGTTCTTGGCGAACTCGGCGGTGCCGATTTGCGTGGCGGTGTCGATGATGTCCTGCTTGTGGCTGGCGATCAGCGGGCGCATGACAAGCATGTCGGTGGCCGAATCGATTACTGCCAGGTTGGTCAGGGTCTGGCTCGAGACCTGGCTGATCGCCTCGCCAGTCACCAGCGCCTCAATCTGCAACTTTTCGGCAACACGGGTGGCAGCGCGCAGCATCATGCGCTTGAGGATCACGCCCATCTGGCTGTTGTCGACCTTGCCGAGAATCTCGCCGACCACTTCCTCGAACGGCACGCTGACGAACAGCACGCGCTGCGAGCGGCCGAACTTCTGCCAGATGTAGTGCGCCACTTCCATCACGCCCAGTTCATGGGCACGACCACCTAGATTGAAGAAGCAGAAGTGGCTGACCAGACCGCGGCGCATCATCTGGTAGGCCGCGACGGTGGAGTCGAAGCCGCCGCTCATCAGCACCAGAGTCTGCTCCAGCGAACCCAGCGGGTAGCCGCCGAGGCCTTCGTGACGGTTGTGCACCACGAACAGGCGCTGGTCGCGAATCTCCATGCGCACTTCGACTTCCGGCTTCTTCAGATCGATGCCGGCCGCACCGCATTCCTGGCGCAGACGCGAACCGACATGGCGCTCGACGTCGATGGAGCTGAACGCGTGCTTGCCGCCACGCTTGCAGCGCACGGCGAAGATCTTGCCCGGCAGTTGGTCGGCATAGTGGCGCTTGCAGTGCTCGGTGATCTCGTCCAGATTGCCCAGCGGATATTCGTTGACTTCGAGGAACAGGCCGATACCCGGCGTGTTGCGCAGGCGTTCGGTCATCTCGGCCAGGAGCTTGGCGTCGTCCAGGTCGGTCTCGACCTCCAGGTTGTCCCACACACCGGTGACCCGCAGATCGGGGTCAAGATCGCGCAGCACGGCGCGGATGTTCTTCCCCAACTGGCGGATGAACTGCTTGCGCACCGGGCGACTCTTGATGGTGATTTCAGGGAAAACTTTGACGATCAGCTTCATGAATAGGCCGCCCACTTCGGGGACGAAAAAACAGGGGCGCGGATTATAGCGGAAATTGTTCAAGCTTTGACCAAAAATACTGCAGCACCAAGATGGCGCACCAAAATAGGTCTTTTGCATAAATTGCAGCCCTTAAATGGTGCAAAACTCAAAGCGAAATCGCTGCGCAGGCGGCGCAGCGCCTGAGTTTCGCGGCCTCTGCCCAATAAAGGGCACTGGCATGCAATTTGCTCCCTTGTGAGGCAGGTTGCCCTGAAGGACTATCCCGCCGGGCTTCACCGCACATATCGGGGCTCCACTAAGCGAGCCTTTTCCATCTGGAGGACAACATGTCTAAGGCTGTTCAACTGATCAAAGAACATGACGTGAAGTGGGTAGACCTGCGCTTCACCGACACCAAGGGCAAGCAGCACCACGTGACCATGCCGGCCCGTGACGCCCTGGACGAAGACTTCTTCGAGCACGGCAAGATGTTCGATGGCTCGTCCATCCATGGCTGGAAAGGCATCGAAGCCTCCGACATGATCCTGATGCCGGTCGACGAAACCTCCGTGCTAGACCCGTTCACCGAAGAGCCGACCCTGATCATCGTTTGCGACATCATCGAGCCGAGCACCATGCAGGGCTACGATCGTGACCCGCGCTCCATCGCCAAGCGTGCCGAAGAGTTCCTGAAAACCACCGGCATCGGTGACACCGTATTCGTCGGCCCGGAGCCCGAGTTCTTCATCTTCGACGAAGTGAAGTTCAAGTCCGACATCTCCGGCTCCATGTTCAAGATCTACTCCGAGCAAGGCTCCTGGATGACCGATCAGGACGTGGAAGGCGGCAACAAGGGCCACCGTCCGGCCGTCAAGGGCGGTTACTTCCCTGTTCCGCCGTGCGACCACGACCACGAAATCCGTACTGCCATGTGTAATGCCATGGAAGAAATGGGCCTGGTCGTCGAAGTGCACCACCACGAAGTGGCCACTGCCGGTCAGAACGAAATCGGCGTGAAGTTCAACACCCTGGTCGCCAAGGCTGACGAAGTTCAGACCCTCAAGTACTGCGTGCACAACGTGGCCGACGCCTATGGCAAGACCGCTACCTTCATGCCGAAGCCGCTGTACGGCGACAACGGTTCGGGCATGCACGTGCACATGTCGATCTCCAAGGACGGCAAGAACACCTTCGCAGGCGAAGGCTATGCCGGTCTATCCGAGACCGCGCTGTACTTCATCGGCGGCATCATCAAGCACGGTAAGGCCCTGAACGGCTTCACCAACCCGTCGACCAACTCCTACAAGCGTCTGGTTCCGGGCTTCGAAGCTCCGGTCATGCTGGCCTACTCGGCTCGCAACCGCAGCGCCTCGATCCGTATTCCGTACGTTTCCAGCCCGAAAGCCCGCCGTATCGAAGCGCGCTTCCCGGACCCGGCTGCCAACCCGTACCTGTGCTTCGCTGCACTGCTGATGGCCGGTCTGGACGGTATCCAGAACAAGATCCACCCGGGCGATGCCGCCGACAAGAACCTGTACGATCTGCCGCCGGAAGAAGGCAAGCTGATCCCGCAGGTCTGCGGCAGCCTGAAAGAAGCCCTGGAAGAGCTGGACAAGGGCCGCGCGTTCCTGACCAAGGGCGGCGTGTTCTCCGACGACTTCATCGATGCCTACATCGAGCTGAAATCGGAAGAAGAAATCAAGGTACGCACCTTCGTGCACCCGCTGGAATACGACCTGTACTACAGCGTCTAAGCCAGTCTGCGCCGCCTCGTGCGGCGCTTTCGAAAGCCCCGCCCGGCTCTGCCTGGCGGGGCTTTTTTATGGGCACGCAGCAACACCATGCCCTGTAGGAGCGAGCTCTGCTCGCGAAGCTCTCCAGGTCGCCAGGTTCGCGAGCAGAGCTCGCTCCTACGGCAGATCCGAGTCCACTTTTTGTAGCCAAACATCACAGCCAAGGCGCCCTGCGCTTGCCAGGAACCGATTGCAGTGCAAGGCTTAGCGCATCACCCGAGGAGGGATCGGCCCATGCGCCCATTACTCGCCTGCCTGTTGCTTACCCTGGCCCTGCCGGTCAGTGCGCAGATTTACAAATACACCGATGCCAACGGCAACACGGTCTTCACCAATCAGCCGCCGGATGGCACGGCCGCCGAGAGCGTCGAACTGCCGCCGACCAACACGGTGGAGATGCAGACGCCCAGCCTGCCAGCGCCCGAAGACGACGCCCCGACGCAGAGCGAAGCGCCCTACGCCGAGCTGAGCCTGACTGGCATTCCGGATGATGAGGCCATGCGCGCCAACAACGGTACCTTCATCGTCGGCGTGAACATTCAGCCGCGCCTGCAACCCGGTCACCGCCTGCGCCTGATCCTCGATGGCGAACCCTATGGTCAGGCCAGCAACGTGCCGAGCCTGCAATTGACCAACCTGGACCGCGGCGAGCACGCACTGGCCGTGGCCGTGATGGATGGCGAGCGCATCGTCCAGCAGAGCGCCACCGAAACCTTTACCGTGCAGCGCATCAGCCTGAACAGTCCGGCGCGCCAGACACCACCACCGCCTCCCCGTCCAACACCGAAGCCTGTCAATTGACCATACGATTTCCGCTCATCCTGCTTGCGCTCGTCGCGCCGTTCGCGTTTGGCCAGGTCTACACCTACATCGACGCCGAAGGTAACCGCGTATTCACCGACAAGCCGCGCAGCAGCAATGCCGAGCGTGTGATGCTCGCGCCCTCCAACAGCGTGGAGTTGAGCCAGCCCACGCCCACGGTGCGCGCGACCCCGCCCGCCGTCACCAAGCCGACCGTGCACTATCAATTGCTGCGCATCCTCCTGCCGGAGCCGGACGCCTCGATCCACAACGGCTCTGGGGACATGATCGTCACCCTCAATAGCGAGCCGGGCCTGCTGCCCGGCCATAGTTACCGCCTGCTGCTGAACGGCGAGCCACAGGGCGAAATCAGCCGCAGCCCGGTGTTTTCCCTGCGGCATGTCGACCGCGGCACGCACCAACTGGTGGCAGAGATCATCGACTCTGCTGGCCTCATCGTCGAGCGCACGCCGGCGCAGCCCTTCCACATGCACCGCATGAGCCTGGCGCAGAAGCGCAAGGTCAACCCGTGCAAGAAGGATGAATACGGCGTACGGCCCGAATGCCCGCTGAAAGACAAACCCAAGGAAGAAGTCAGCATCCTTCCTTTCCTCTGAAAGCAGATTGCACCTTAATGGTGCAATCTGGCGCACCACCTCCTAAGCTCTCCCTGTTTTGGGTCGCTTTTCGCTACCCAACTGCGCCGCTACGCCCCCAAAACCTGCCAGACCACACACATCATGCGTCTTTTCGGGGCCTTGGTTTGCTTCTTGCATTTTCCTGCCCATCGCCGGAACGCACTGCCTATGACCATCAACGACGCGCTGCACCGACTGCTACTCGACAACCTGACCACCGCCACCCTGCTGCTCGACAGCCAACTGTGCCTTGAGTACATGAACCCGGCGGCGGAAATGCTCCTGGCCGTCAGCGGCCAGCGCAGCCATGGTCAGTTCATCAGTGACCTGTTCACCGAATCGCCCGAGGCGCTTTCGTCGCTGCGCCAAGCGGTGGAGCAGGCGCATCCGTTCAACAAGCGTGAAGCCGTGCTGACCTCGGTCACCGGCCAGACGCTGACCGTGGACTATGCGGTGACGCCACTGTTCAGCAAGGGCGAAACCCTGCTGCTGCTGGAGGTGCATCCGCGCGATCGCTTGCTGCGCATCACCAAGGAAGAGGCGCAGCTGTCCAAGCAGGAGACCACCAAACTGCTGGTGCGCGGCCTGGCCCACGAGATCAAGAACCCGCTCGGCGGCATCCGCGGCGCCGCGCAACTGCTCTCGCGCGAGCTGCCCAACGAAGACCTCAAGGACTACACCAACGTCATCATCGAAGAGGCCGACCGCCTGCGCAATCTGGTCGACCGCATGCTCGGCTCGAACAAGCTGCCGTCGCTGGCGATGACCAACGTGCACGAGGTGCTCGAGCGCGTCGCCAACCTGATCGAGGCGGAAAGCCAGGGCGGCATCACCCTGGTGCGCGATTACGACCCGAGCATTCCGGACCTGATGATCGACCGCGAGCAGATGATCCAGGCCGTGCTCAACATCGTGCGCAACGCCATGCAGGCCATCGCCGGGCAGAAGCACGACATGGGCCTGGGCCGCATCAGCCTGCGCACCCGCACCCTGCGCCAGTTCACCATCGGCCACACACGCCACCGCCTGGTGGTCAAGGTCGAGATCATCGACAACGGCCCCGGCATCCCGGCCGAACTGCAGGAAACCATCTTCTATCCCATGGTCAGCGGGCGTGCCGACGGCACCGGCCTGGGCCTGGCCATTACCCAGAACATCATCAGTCAGCACCAAGGTCTGATCGAGTGCGAGAGCCACCCTGGCCACACCGTATTCTCGATCTTCCTGCCGCTGGAACAAGGAGCGCCCACGCCATGAGCCGCAGTGAAACCGTCTGGATTGTCGACGACGATCGTTCCATCCGCTGGGTCCTGGAAAAGGCCCTGCAGCAGGAAGGCATGACCACTCAGAGTTTCGACAGTGCCGACGGTGTACTCGCCCGCCTGACCCGCCAGCAGCCGGACGTGATCATCTCCGATATTCGTATGCCCGGCGCCAGCGGCCTCGACCTGCTGGCACGGATCCGCGAGCTGTATCCGCGCCTGCCGGTCATCATCATGACCGCGCATTCGGACCTGGACAGCGCGGTGGCCAGCTACCAGGGCGGCGCGTTCGAGTACCTGCCCAAGCCGTTCGACGTCGACGAGGCGGTCTCGCTGGTCAAGCGCGCCTTTCAGCATGCGCAGGAACAGCAGAGCCTGGCCGCCCCCGCCGCGCAGGCACGCACCCCGGAAATCATCGGCGAGGCGCCGGCGATGCAGGAGGTGTTCCGCGCCATCGGCCGCCTGTCCCACTCCAATATCACCGTGCTGATCAATGGCGAATCCGGTACCGGCAAGGAGCTGGTGGCACACGCCCTGCATCGCCACAGTCCGCGTGCGGCGGCGCCCTTCATTGCCCTGAACATGGCGGCCATTCCCAAGGACCTGATGGAGTCCGAGCTGTTCGGCCACGAGAAAGGAGCCTTCACCGGCGCGGCCAACCAGCGTCGCGGGCGCTTCGAGCAGGCCGACGGCGGCACCCTGTTTCTCGACGAGATCGGCGACATGCCGGCCGACACCCAGACCCGCCTGCTGCGCGTGCTGGCCGATGGCGAGTTCTACCGTGTCGGCGGCCACACCCCGGTGAAGGTGGACGTGCGCATCATCGCCGCCACCCACCAGAACCTGGAAACCCTGGTGCAAGCCGGCAAATTCCGTGAAGACCTGTTCCACCGCCTCAACGTCATCCGCATCCACATTCCGCGCCTGGCCGACCGCCGCGAGGACATCCCGACCCTGGCCCACCATTTCCTTGCCCGCGCGGCACAGGAGCTGGCGGTGGAGCCGAAGCTGCTCAAGAGCGAAACCGAGGATTACCTCAAGCACCTGCCCTGGCCGGGCAACGTGCGCCAGCTGGAGAACACCTGCCGCTGGATCACCGTCATGGCCTCGGGTCGTGAAGTGCATGTCGACGACCTGCCGCCGGAGTTGCTGACTCAGCCGCAGGACGCCGCCCCGGTAACCAACTGGGAGCAGGCCTTGCGCCTATGGGCCGATCAGGCCCTGGCACGCGGCCAGTCCAGCCTGCTCGACACCGCCGTGCCCGCTTTCGAACGTATCATGATCGAGACCGCGCTCAAGCACACTGCCGGCCGCCGCCGCGACGCCGCGCTGCTGCTAGGCTGGGGTCGCAACACCCTGACGCGCAAGATCAAGGAACTGGGCATGAAAGTCGACGGCGCGGACGACGACGACAGCGACGACTGATCCTGCCGGCAGCAATGAAAAGGGCATCCCGCGGGATGCCCTTTTCATTCCCCGGATTGCAACCGGGCTACGACGCTTGTCTCCCCTCTCCCGCTTGCGGGGCTTGAGCGGAAACAGCGAAGCATCGCTTCGCCCGCTCAAGCGCCCTGAGCTCTGCGAGGGGCCGGGGCGCATAGCGGGGGCCGGGGGAGAGGGGCAGATCGTGCAACTCACTTGCCTCTGCCTCAACCGCGCTGCGCATTCCTGATCGAGATCTGCGTATTGAGCGTCAAGAAGTCATAGAGCACGCCGATCAGAAACAGCCCGCCGGTGAACAGATAGATGATCCCGGTGATCCACTTGCCCTGATACATGCGGTGCACGCCGAACACGCCGAGGAAGGTCAGCAGAATCCACGCCACGTTGTAATCGGTATCGCCCGCAGTAAAGCGCAGGTCCGCTTCACGGTCCATCGAGGGAATCAAGAACAGATCGATGATCCAGCCGATGAACAGCAAACCGAGGGTGAAGAACCAGATGGTGCCGGTCACCGGCTTGCCGTAATAGAAGCGGTGCGAACCGAGAAAACCGAAGATCCACAGCAGGTAGCCGATCAGCTTGCTATGTGTATCCTGTCGTTGCATGACGTACTCCTTGAACGAGGTACCGGGTAAGACGCGGCGCGCCGACATAAGGTTTCACGCGCCGTTGGGCGGTGTGACTTCACGAACTGCTTGATAGCTGTACGACGCCCATATACTGTATAAAAAAACAGTATAGATATCGCCTGCCATGCAACTGATCGAAAAACTCACCATCCTCGCCGACGCCGCCAAGTACGACGCCTCCTGCGCCAGCAGCGGCGCGCCCAAGCGTAGCTCCAAGGGCAAGGACGGCATCGGTTCGACCAACGGCATGGGCATCTGCCACAGCTACACGCCGGACGGACGCTGCGTCGCGCTGCTGAAGATCCTGCTGACCAACTTCTGCCTGTACGACTGCCAGTACTGTATCAACCGCCGCTCCAGCGACGTGCCTCGTGCGCGTTTTTCACCCGAGGAAGTGGTGACCCTGACCCTCGATTTCTACAAACGCAACTGCATCAGTGGACTGTTCCTCAGCTCCGGCATCATCCGCTCGGCCGACTACACCATGGAACAGTTGATCCGCGTCGCCAAGCTGCTGCGCGAGGAGCATCAGTTTCGCGGTTACATTCATCTGAAGACCATCCCCGATGCCGCACCGGAGCTGATCGCCGAAGCCGGCCTGTATGCCGACCGCCTCAGCGTCAATATCGAACTGCCCACCGAAACCAGCCTGGTGCGCCTGGCGCCGGAAAAGAACGTAGGAAGCATCCACCAGGCCATGCACAGCATCCATCAGGGCGAGCGCGAGGCCCAGGAAGAACGCCGCGCGCCGCGCTTCGCACCGGCCGGGCAGAGCACGCAGATGATCGTCGGCGCCGACGCCACCGACGACAGCACCATCCTGCATAACGCCCAAAGCCTGTACCACGACTATCGCCTGCGCCGCGTCTACTACTCGGCCTTCAGCCCGATTCCGCAAAGCCCGAAAAGCGTGCCCTTCGAGGCGCCGCCACTGCTGCGAGAGCATCGCCTGTACCAGGCCGATTTCCTCATGCGCGGCTATGGCTTCAGCGCCACGGAACTGCTCGCCGGCCCCGGCAACCTGGCGCTGGATATCGACCCCAAGCTGGCCTGGGCACTGGCCAACCGCGAGCAGTTCCCGGTCGATCTGAACCGCGCCGACGAAGCGCTGATCGCCCGCGTGCCCGGTATCGGCGTGCTCAGTGCCAGGCGCCTGGGTGCACTACGGCGTGAACGGCGCATCCGCTATGAAGATCTGACCCGCCTGCGCTGCGTGCTGGAGAAGGCCAAGCCTTTCATCGTCACTCAGGATTACCGGCCACCGCGGGCCGAACACGAGTCCGTGGTGCTGCGCCAGCAACTGCGCGATACCCCGGCGCAGATGGCGTTGTGGTGATGCACAGCCTGCGCTTCGACGGCACCTTCGCCACCTGGCGTCAGGCCGCACGCCGCGCCTTGCTCCAGGGACTGGCGCCGCATCAGCTGCAGTGGCTCGACGAAGAAGCGGCGCCCGGCCTGTTCGATCAGCCCGCCGAACCTGCACCTGAGCCGAACGGTCGCCTGCGGGTATCCCCCGAACTGCTGGAGCTACTGGAAAGCGCTGCGCAGTACCGAGGCGAGGAACGCTGGAGTCTGCTCTACCGCGTGCTTTGGCGCTTCGTGCAGGGCGAGCGCAGCGCCGTGCTGGCCGGCGACGCGGACGGCAGCGAACTGCATCGGCGACTCAAGACAGTGCGCCGCGAAGCCCATCATCTGCACGCCTTCGCGCGCTTTCAACCGAGCAAGGCTGCCGGCGCGCCGGATTTCGTCGCCTGGTTCGAACCGGCACATGACATCCTCGCCTCGGCCAGCGGCCATTTCGCCGAGCGCCTGGGCAAGCACAGCTGGCTGATCGCAACGCCGCGCGACGGTGTGTTCTGGGATGGCCAGCACCTGCTGCACGAACGCCGTTGCCCAGCGCAATGGCAAGCCTGGGCGCAGCAGCCCGAGGATGACGGCCAGGCCCTGTGGCGCGCTTATTACGGCAGCACCTTCAACCCGGCACGTCTCAACCGCACGGTGATGCAGCAGCATCTGCCGCTGAGATTCTGGAAGAACCTGCCGGAAGGCCCGTTGATTCCGCAATTGATGAGCGAGGCGCGCGCAGGCGCACAACGAGATGGTCAGGCGCTGGTGCTGGCCGGCAGGAAAGGCAAACGCATCGCCATGGGGGCTGAGGCGACCACAGAGCGGATTGGGGCAGGAGATCAGGCGTAGTCAGTGGCCACCCCTTCACGAGCGCCGACAGGTCTTCCAGCATGCGGCTCGGCAGCGGCCCGCTCCAGCGCGCAGGGTTCGTCAGCCGGGAAAGGTGATGTGATGCAGGGAAAAGCTTCGCGGACAAGTCTGCTCCCACAGGGAGGCACGCTGCTTTGCTTTGTGGGAGCGGACTTGTCCGCGAATGTCATGGTGCGAGACGGATAAACGGATCGCCCGCAAGCGGGCTCCTGCTTCAACGCCGCTCCTAGCAGGCAACCTCAGCGCCGCTCGGTCAGCGGGAAAGGTTATGGATGGCTCAAGGAAAAGCTCGCGGACAAGTTCGCTCCCACAGGGAGGCACGCTGCTCTGCTTTGTGGGAGCGGACTTGTCCGCGAATGTCATGACACGAGGTGGATTAGCGGATCGCCCGCAAGCGGGTTCCTGCTTCCGCGCAGCGCCTAGCTGGCAACCTCAGCGCCGCTCGGTCAGCGGGAAAGGTTATGGATGGCTCAAGGAAAAGCTTCGCGGACAAGTCCACTCTCACAAGGAGGCTCGCTGCTCTGCTTTGTGGGAGCGGGCTTGTCCGCGAATGTCATAGTGCGAGACGGATAAACGGATCGGGGTCCTGCTCCCATGCACCTACAGGCGCCGTCAGCGGAAGCGACGCCCCGGATCGTCCTCGCTGACCTCCAGCGCCAGGCCCTGAGCCATGCTGGTCAGGTGATCGCCGTCGGTTTCCGAGCCGAGCTTGATCATCAGGCGCAGGTCGTTGGCCGAGTCGGCGTAGAGCAGTGCGTCTTCGTAGGTGATCTCGCCCTGGGTGTAGAGGTTGTACAGCGCCTGGTCGAAGGTCTGCATGCCCTGTTCGGTGGAGCGCTTCATCAGGCCCTTGAGCTCGTGCACCTCACCCTTGCGGATCAGGTCGGCGGCCAGTGGGGTGTTGATCAGCACCTCGATCACCGCGCGACGGCCCTTGCCGTCCGGGGTCGGCACCAACTGCTGAGCGACGATGGCCTTGAGGTTGAGCGACAGGTCCATCCACACCTGGTTCTGCCGGTCGGCCGGGAAGAAGTTGATGATGCGGTCCAGCGCCTGGTTGGCGTTGTTGGCGTGCAGGGTGGCCAGGCACAGGTGGCCGGTTTCGGCGAAGGCCACGGCGTGATCCATAGTCTCGCGAGTACGCACCTCACCGATGAGGATCACGTCCGGCGCCTGACGCAGGGTGTTCTTCAACGCCACCTCGAACGACTCGGTGTCGATGCCCACTTCGCGCTGGGTGACGATGCAGTTCTGGTGCTGGTGGATGTACTCGATCGGGTCTTCGATGGAGATGATGTGGCCGCTGCTGTTCTTGTTGCGGTAGCCGATCATCGCCGCCAGCGAGGTGGACTTACCGGTACCGGTGGCACCGACGAACAGAACCAGGCCGCGCTTGGTCAGCGCCAGCTTCTTGAGGATCTCCGGCAGCTTCAGCTCATCGATGGTCGGGATGGTGGTCTCGATACGGCGCAGCACCATGCCCACTAGGTTGCGCTGGTAGAAAGCACTGACGCGGAAGCGACCGATGCCACGGGCGCTGATGGCGAAGTTGCACTCGTGGTTCTCGGCGAAGTCGCGGCGCTGCGCCTCGTTCATCACGCCCAGCACGGTTTCGCGGGTCATCTCCGGCGACATGGCGTTCTTGGTCACGGGCATGATCTTGCCGTTGACCTTCATCGACGGCGGTACACCGGCGGTGATGAACAGATCGGAACCACCTTTTTCGACCATCAGGCGCAGCAGTTTTTCGAATTCCATCGTCGCTCTCGCACATCCACACGCACTGTTCGGCATTGAGCGGCGCCCGCGAGCGTGTTCCGCACGCGCCGGCCGAACGGTTTAGAAGTTTTCCGGGCTCTTGGCCTTCTCGCGCGCACTGTCGCGGCTGACCAGGCCCTTGGATACCAGGGTCTTGAGGCACGCATCGAGTGTCTGCATGCCCAGCGCACCACCGGTCTGGATCGCCGAATACATCTGCGCCACCTTGTCCTCGCGGATCAGGTTAC
Organism: Pseudomonas sp. UBA7530; assembly: GCF_002479365.1. Classification (NCBI taxonomy): domain Bacteria; kingdom Pseudomonadati; phylum Pseudomonadota; class Gammaproteobacteria; order Pseudomonadales; family Pseudomonadaceae; genus Pseudomonas; species Pseudomonas sp. UBA7530. The sequence continues at coordinate 160,105 of NZ_DLMS01000007.1, read as the reverse complement.
GAATGGCCGGCGTACCGATCATGATCTCGTGCGCGGCCACGCGACCGCCACCGATCTTCTTCAGCAGGGTCTGCGAGATCACCGCCTGCAGCGACTCGGAGAGCATCGAACGCACCATCGACTTCTCTTCGGCCGGGAACACGTCGACCACGCGGTCGATGGTCTTGGCGGCGGAGGTGGTGTGCAGGGTGCCGAACACCAGGTGGCCGGTTTCCGCGGCGGTCAGCGCCAGGCGGATGGTTTCCAGGTCACGCATTTCGCCCACCAGGATGATATCCGGGTCTTCACGCAGCGCCGAACGCAGGGCTTCGGAGAAGCCGTGGGTGTCGCGGTGCACCTCGCGCTGGTTGACCAGGCACTTCTTCGACTCGTGGACGAATTCGATCGGGTCCTCGATGGTGAGAATGTGGTGATACTTGTTGCTGTTGAGGTAGTCGAGCATCGCCGCCAGGGTGGTCGACTTGCCCGAACCGGTGGGGCCGGTGACCAGCACCAGGCCGCGCGGCACGTCGGTGATCTTGCGGAACACCTCGCCCATGCCCAGGTCTTCCATGGTCAGTACCTTGGACGGAATGGTACGGAACACCGCACCGGCGCCACGGTTCTGGTTGAAGGCGTTGACCCGGAAGCGCGCCACACCCGGCACTTCGAAGGAGAAGTCGGTCTCCAGAAACTCTTCGAAATCCTTGCGCTGCTTGTCGTTCATGATGTCGTAGATCAGCGCGTGTACCTGCTTGTGATCCAGCGGCGGCAGGTTGATGCGGCGCACGTCACCGTCAACGCGGATCATCGGCGGCAGCCCCGCCGAGAGGTGCAAATCCGACGCGCCTTGCTTGGCGCTGAAGGCGAGCAGCTCAGTGATATCCATGGGACTCCCCAATTACAAGCAAGCAGGTAGAATGCCGCGAACGCTTAACGAGCGGGCTTTATGTAGAGCGCAGGTAATGTCCACGATAGCAGAGAATATTGCAAAGGTCGGAGCGCGTATCCGTGAGGCGGCGCAAGCCTCGCAGCGCAATTTGGCGGACATCGGCCTGCTGGCGGTGAGCAAGACCAAACCGGCCGAAGCCATCCGCGAAGCGCACGCCGCCGGTCTGCGCGATTTTGGCGAGAACTACCTTCAGGAAGCGCTGGAAAAACAGACCCAGCTGACCGACCTGCCCTTGATCTGGCACTTCATCGGCCCCATTCAGTCGAACAAGACCCGGCCCATCGCCGAGCACTTCGACTGGGTGCATTCCGTGGATCGCCTGAAAATTGCCCAACGCCTGTCCGATCAGCGCCCCGCGCATCTGCCGCCGCTGAACATCTGCCTGCAGGTCAACGTCAGCGGTGAGGACAGCAAGTCCGGCTGCAGTCCCGAGGAACTACCAGAGCTGGCGAGGGCCATTGTCGCCCTGCCCAACCTCCAGCTGCGCGGACTGATGGCCATTCCCGAGCCCACCGACGACGTCACCGCGCAACACGCCGCCTTCGCCCGTCTGCGCCAGTTGCGCGATGACCTGGCGCTCGATCTCGATACCCTGTCCATGGGCATGAGCCATGACCTGGAAGCCGCCATCGCCGAAGGTGCCACCTGGGTGCGCATCGGCACCGCCCTGTTCGGCGCCCGCGATTACGGCCAGCCCACTCACTGAATGAAGGAATTCCCGCAATGAGCAACCCGACCATCGCCTTCGTCGGCGCCGGCAACATGGCCGCCAGCCTGATTGGCGGCCTGCGCGCCCAGGGCGTGGCAGCCAGCGCCATCCGCGCCAGCGAGCCCGGCAGCGAACAGCGCGCGCGCCTGCAGCAGGAGCATGGCATCGCCACCTTCGCCGACAATGGCGAGGCCATCAAAGGCGCCGATTTGATCGTGCTGGCGGTCAAACCACAGATCATGAAAGCGGTATGCCTGGATCTGGCGCCACACCTGGCCGCCAACCAGGTGATCATCTCCATCGCCGCCGGCATCAGCTGCGCCAGCCTGGAGAGCTGGCTGGGCGAGCGCCCTGTCGTGCGCTGCATGCCCAACACCCCGGCGCTGCTGCGCCAGGGCGTTTCCGGCCTGTTCGCCAACCCGCGCGTGAGCAGCGAGCAGAAAGCCCAGGCCGAACAGGTGCTGAGCGCCGTCGGCCTGTCCCTGTGGCTGGATGAAGAAGCACAGCTCGACGCCGTTACCGCCGTGTCCGGCAGTGGCCCGGCCTATTTCTTCCTGCTGATCGAAGCGATGACTGCGGCCGGCGAGCAGCTCGGCCTGCCGCGTGAAACCGCAGCACGCCTGAGCATCCAGACTGCACTGGGCGCCGCGCGCATGGCCAGCGAGAGCGATGTCGACGCGGCAGAATTGCGTCGCCGTGTGACCTCACCGAACGGAACCACCGAAGCGGCAATCAAAACCTTCCAGGCCGGCGGCTTCGAAGCGCTGGTACAACAGGCACTCAACGCCGCCGCCAATCGCTCGGCCGAACTGGCCGAACAACTGGGTCAATAAGGAAGCACACATGTCCGGACTCATCGAAGCCCTCATCTACATCATCCAGACCCTGGGCAGCCTGTACCTGCTGATCGTGCTGCTGCGCTTCATCCTGCAGTTGGTACGTGCTGACTTCTACAACCCGCTGAGCCAGTTCATCGTCAAGGCCACCCAGCCTCTACTGACGCCTCTGCGCCGCATCATCCCGGGCTTCGCCGGGCTGGATCTGGCCTCGCTGGTGCTGGCGATTCTAGTGCAGTTGCTGTTGATGATCGTCACCCTGACGCTGATGGGCTACAACGTCGGCGGCTTCATTCTGCAGCTACTGGTGTGGTCGATGATCGGCGTGACCTCGCTGTTCCTCAAGGTGTTCTTCTTCGCCCTGATCATCAGCGTGATCCTCTCCTGGGTCGCCCCAGGCAGCTACAACCCCGGCGCGCAGCTGGTGAACCAGATTTGCGAACCGCTGCTGGCACCGTTCCGCAAGCTGCTGCCGAACCTCGGCGGCCTGGATATCTCGCCGATCTTCGCCTTCATCACCATCAACCTGATCGACCGCTTCGTGATCGGCGCCCTGGCGGCCTCCACCGGCCTGCCACCGATGCTCAGCCCCTTCCTCTGAGTGGCGAGCTACTTTCGCTGGGACGGCGAGGATCTGATCCTCGACTGCCACCTGCAGCCTAAAGCGAGCAAGGACGAGTTCGCCGGGCTGCATGGTGAGAGGCTGAAGATTCGCCTCACCGCCCCGCCAGTCGACGGCAAGGCCAATGCCCATCTGCAGGCCTTCCTGGCCAAGGCGTTCGGCGTGGCCAAGAGCCAGGTGAGCCTGGAAAGCGGCGAACTCAATCGGCAGAAACGCCTGCGCATTCGCGCCCCACAGAGCCTGCCGCCGATTCCCGGCCTGCAGCGCGCCTGACGACCACTCAGCCGTCCCAGCCGACCATAAGGCGGGACTGGCGAAGAGGCCAATTGACGGCCGCCTTGCAGCTCGCATAATGCAAGCTATTCTCGCGAAACGCCGTGCTTCCTGGCGGCAACCCCAACCAAACCGTTACGCAGCCCCCGCAAGAGGATGATCTTGCCGAGAGGAGAGCCAGGATGAGCATGGAACGTCTCAGCCAGCAGGTTGACGCCTACGTCGCCTGGAAACGCGAACTGATGCGCGAGATAACGCGCTATCGCAGCTGGCTGGAGCACAACCGGCTCAACTCCGAGGCGGTTCAGGCCAAGCTCGAACGCGCGCTGAAGATCCTGCGCACCGATCACATCACCCTGGCCTTCGTCGGCGAGTTCTCGCGCGGCAAGACCGAGCTGATCAACAGCCTGTTCTTCTCAGAATACGGCCAGCGCATGCTGCCCTCGCATGCCGGGCGCACCACCATGTGCCCCACCGAGCTGTTCTTCGACCCGCGCTCGGAACGCCCCTACATTCGCCTGCTGCCGATCGAGACCCGCACCGCCTCGGCCAGCGTCGCACAGTTCAAACGCATTCCCCGCCACTGGGTGAATATTCCGCTGGATACCAGCGACCCGGCCAACATGGCGCTGGCCTTCAGCCAGGTCGCCAAGACCAAACCCATGCCGGTGGAGCAGGCGATTCAGCTCGGTTTCCACCCGGACATGCTCGAAGGCACCGGCAAGCGCGGCCAGGTGCTGGTGCCGGCCTGGCGCCACGCCATGGTCAACTTCGATCACCCTCTGCTGCGCCAGGGCCTGCGCATTCTCGACACACCGGGCCTCAACGCCCTGGGCAGCGAGCCGGAGCTGACCTTGTCGATGCTGCCCAACGCGCAGGCGGTCATCTTCCTGCTGGCCGCCGATACCGGCGTAACCGCGAGCGACATGAGCATCTGGCAACAGCACATCCGTCAGCTCGACGAAGACACACAGACCTGCCTGTTCGCCGTGCTGAACAAGATCGACGTGCTCTGGGACGATCTGGCCGGCGAGTCCTTCGTGCAGAACGCCATCAGCCAGATTCAGAGCGCCACCGCCAAGCAATTGGGCATCGCCAAGCAGGACGTACTGCCGCTGTCTGCCAAGCAGGCGCTGCTGGCCAAGGTTCGCAAGGATGAGGAGCTGCTGGCCCGCAGCCAGATGGCCGACCTGGAGAACCTGCTGTGCGAGCGCATCGTCGCGCAGAAGGAGCGACTGATCGAAGACCACGTGGTGCGCCAGGTCCTGGCACTGGTGAACAACAGCCAGCACGTGCTCAACCTGCGCCTGGAAAAGGTCGGCGAACAGCTGGCCCTGCTCGGTAGCCATCAGCAGGACAACGGCCAGTTGTTGTTCGAGCTGACCGCCAAGACCAAGGAAGACCACAACCAGCACCACAAACGCCTGCTTGGCCTGAAGACCAATCAGCGCCTGCTGCAACGCCAGGGCCAGTTGCTGCGCCACGCCGCACGCGCCGAGCGTCTGGAGCAACACCTGAACGAGGTGCGCCGCAACCTCACCGGCAGCTGGACGACCTTGGGCATCAACCAGGCCATCCTGCATTTCTTCCGCGCCGTCGAGCAGGACCTGCACAACCTGGAGCACGAAGCGGAGATGGCCAACAAGATGGTCGCCGCCATCTATCGCCGGCATAACGAAGAAAGCCCGCTGGGCGGCGTCGACGCGCCGCAGTTCAAGATCCAGCGCTACCTGCGCGAGTTGAAGAAGTTGCAGGACAAGGGCGATCAGTTCCGCCTGCACGTGAAAACGTTGCTCACCGAACAACGCAGCCTGACCCGGCGCTTCTTCGCCACTCTGGCGCAGGAAGTGATCGGCCTGCACCAGCGCCTGCGCCTGGACGCCGAACAGTGGGCCGCCGACGCCCTGATGCCGCTGATGCAGCACACCCTCGAACACAAGCAGATGCTGGAAAGCCATATGCTGCGCCTCAAGGCACTGGCACAGGAAACCCAACAGACGCGCAAGCGCAGCCTGCAACTGGCGCGCTACCAGGAAGAGCTGGAGCAACAGCTGGCCCAGGCCAGCGACATGCTCCGCGTGCTGCGCATGCCGGCGCCGGTGCAGCGCCAGGGCAAGGTGGTCAGCCTGCCGGTGGCGGCGCGGCAACAAAGCCTGTAAATCCTACGCTCATGCACGCTCTCTCCCGCAAGCGGGAGAGGGGAGACCAGACCGCTCGCTTGCCGCTCGGGTCGGTGCTCTTTAGACTGGCGCCCTCCTCCGATTCATTAGCAGCGCCTTCATGCCCACTGCATTTCCCGAAGATTCCGTCGGCCTGGTCAGCCCCCAGGTGTTCCGTTTCAGCGCCCCCCTGGCGCTGGCCTGCGGGCGCAGCCTGGCCGAGTACGAACTGGTCGTCGAAACCTACGGCGAGCTGAATGCCGCACGCAGCAATGCCGTGCTGATCTGCCATGCCCTGTCCGGCCATCATCACGCCGCCGGCTACCACAGCCCGGATGACCGCAAACCCGGCTGGTGGGACAACTGCATCGGCCCCGGCAAGCCGATCGACACCAACAAGTTCTTCGTCGTCAGCCTCAACAACCTCGGCGGCTGCAACGGCTCCACCGGCCCGAGCAGTACCAACCCGGCGACCGGCAAGTCCTACGGCGCCGATTTCCCAGTGATGACGGTCGAAGACTGGGTACACAGCCAGGCGCGCCTGGCCGATGTGCTCGGCATCGAGCAATGGGCCGCGGTGATCGGCGGCAGCCTCGGCGGCATGCAGGCCATGCAGTGGACCATCAGCTACCCCGAGCGCGTACGGCACTGCCTAGCCATCGCCTCGGCGCCCAAGCTGTCGGCGCAGAACATCGCCTTCAACGAAGTGGCGCGCCAGGCGATTCTCACCGATCCGGAATTCCATGGCGGGCATTTCCAGGAACAGGGCGTGATCCCCAAGCGCGGCCTGATGCTGGCGCGCATGGTCGGCCACATCACCTACCTGTCCGACGATGCCATGGGCGAGAAATTCGGCCGTGGTCTGAAGAGCGAGAAGCTCAACTACGACTTCCACAGCGTCGAGTTCCAGGTGGAAAGCTACCTGCGCTACCAGGGCGAGGAGTTCTCCGGGCGCTTCGACGCCAACACCTACCTGCTGATGACCAAGGCGCTGGACTACTTCGACCCGGCCGCCGCGCACGACGGCGATCTTGCCAAGACCCTGGCCGTGGCCAAGGCGGACTTCTGCCTGATGTCCTTCACCACCGACTGGCGCTTCTCCCCTGCCCGCTCGCGGGAGATCGTCGACGCCCTGACGGCGGCGAAGAAGAACGTCTGCTACCTGGAGATCGATGCACCGCAGGGCCACGACGCCTTCCTCATGCCGATCCCGCGTTACCTGCAGGCATTCGGCAGCTACATGAAGCGAATCGAGGTATGAGCATGCGAGCGGATCTGGACATCATCCAGGAATGGATCGCCCCGGGCAGCCGTGTGCTCGACCTGGGCTGCGGCGACGGCGAACTGCTCGCCTGGCTGCGCGACAACAAGCAGGTTTCCGGCTACGGCCTGGAAATCGATCCGGACAAGATCGCCCTGTGCATCGAGCGCGGCGTCAACGTCATCGAGCAAAACCTCGACCTGGGCCTGGGCAACTTCGCCAGCAACAGCTTCGACGTGGTAGTCATGACCCAGTCGCTGCAGGCGCTGCACTACCCGGACAGGGTGATGGCCGAGATGCTGCGCGTCGGCAAGACCTGCATCATCACCTTCCCCAACTTCGGCCACTGGCGCTGCCGCTGGTACCTGACGACAAAAGGTCGCATGCCGGTGTCGGACTTCCTGCCCTACACCTGGTACAACACACCGAACATCCACTTCTGCACCTTCGAGGACTTCGAGCGCCTGTGCCACGCCCAGGGTGCCCGTGTGGAAGAACGCCTGGCGGTCGACCGTGACCATCGCCACGGCATCGCCAGCCGCATCTGGCCCAACCTGCTGGGCGAGATCGGCATCTACCGCATCAGCGGCGCGGACCTGTCCGCCCACCGCGTCGCGGTCTGAACGAGGAGAACACCATGCGCCGCATCATTCCCTTCCTAATCGCCCTGTGCCTGGCCCTGCCGGCCGCCGCCGAGCGCAAGCAGAGCTTCGGCGACCTTGACGTGCACTACAGTGTGTTCAATTCCAGCTTCATCCAGCCGGATATCGCCAGCGCCGCCGGCCTGGTGCGCAGCAAGACCCAGGGCGTGATCAACGTCGCCGTGCTCAAGGCTGGCAAGCCCAGCACGGCGGTAGTGGGCGGTGAGGTGAAGGATTTGTTGGGCAAGAGCACCACGCTGACCTTCCGCCAGGTCACCGAAGGCGAGGCCATCTATTACCTGGCGCAGTTCCCGTTCAAGACCCGCGAAGTGCTCAGCTTCACGCTCAACGTGCGCCAGGGTGACGACGCACATCGCATCACCTTCAACCAGGAAATGTTCCCGGATGACTAATTTCAAAGAGTTGGTCCTGGCCAGCCATAACGCCGGCAAGCTCAAGGAGCTGCAGGCCATGCTCGGCGACGCCGTGCGCGTGCGCTCCATCGGCGAGTTCAGCCAGGTCGAGCCGGAAGAAACCGGCCTGTCGTTCGTCGAGAATGCCATCCTCAAGGCGCGCAACGCCGCGCGCATCTCCGGCTTGCCGGCGCTGGCCGACGACTCCGGCCTGGCGGTGGACTTCCTCGGCGGTGCCCCCGGCATCTACTCGGCGCGCTATGCCGATGGCCAGGGCGATGCGGCGAACAACGCCAAGCTGCTCGCGGCCCTGAAAGACGTGCCAGATGCTGAGCGTGGCGCCCAGTTCGTCTGCGCCCTGGCGCTGGTGCGGCACGCCGACGATCCGCTGCCGATCCTCTGCGAAGGCTTGTGGCACGGCAGCATCCTGCACGAAGCCCGTGGCGAACACGGCTTCGGCTACGATCCGCTGTTCTGGGTGCCGGAAGGTGAGTGCTCCAGCGCCGAGATGCCGCCCGAGCAGAAGAACCGCCTCAGCCACCGCGCCCGCGCCATGGCCCTGCTCAAGCAGCGCCTGGGGCTGGCATGAGCGATACCGCTGGCGGGAAGTTCCTGCTCCCGCCCCTGGCGCTCTACATCCACATCCCGTGGTGCGTGCGCAAATGCCCTTACTGCGACTTCAACTCCCACGCCGCCGGGCCGACACTGCCTGAAGAGGAATACGTCGACGCCCTGCTCGCCGACCTCGATGTCGACCTGCGCCACGTGCATGGCCGGCCGCTGACGTCGATCTTCTTCGGCGGTGGCACCCCCAGCCTGTTCTCCGACCGCGCCCTGGGCCGCCTGCTGGCAGGCGTCGAACGCCGCGTGGCCTTCGCGCCGGATATCGAGATCACCTTGGAAGCCAACCCCGGCACCTTCGAGCAGGCCAAATTCAAGGGCTACCGGGCGCTGGGCATCAATCGCCTATCCATCGGCGTGCAGAGCTTCCAAGAGGCCAAGCTCAAGGCGCTGGGGCGCATCCACGATGGCAACGAGGCCGTGCGGGCTGCCGATATGGCGCGCGCCGCCGGCTTCGACAACTTCAACCTCGACCTGATGCACGGCCTGCCCGAGCAGAGCATCGAGGATGCCCTCTTCGACCTGCGCACGGCCATCGCTCAGGCACCCACGCACTTGTCCTGGTACCAGCTGACCATGGAGCCGAACACGGTGTTCTGGAGCCAGCCGCCGGTGCTGCCGGAAGACGATCTGCTGTGGGATATCCAGGAAGCCGGCCAGGCCCTGCTCGCCGCAGAGGGTTACGCACAGTACGAGGTGTCGGCCTACGCCCAGCCAGGCAAGCAGGCGCGGCACAACCTCAATTACTGGACCTTCGGCGACTTTCTCGGTATCGGCGCCGGCGCCCACGCCAAGCTGAGCACACCGGACGGACGCATCCTGCGCACCTGGAAAACCCGCCTGCCCAAGGATTATCTGGACCGCAGCAAAGCCTTCCAGGCCGGCGAGCGTATCCTCGAAGCCGACGAGCTGCCCTTCGAGTTCCTGATGAACGTGCTGCGCCTAACCGATGGCGCGCCCGCCGAACTGTTCAGCCAACGCACCGGCCTGCCGCTGCAGCAACTCGAACAGGCCCGTCGCGAAGCCGAACGCCAGGGGCTGCTGCAGGCCGACAATACGCGCCTGGTCGCCACGGCCAAAGGCCAGTTGTTTCTCAACGACCTGTTGCAGCTGTTCCTGGCCTAGGTCACCCACAGCGCAAGCACAATCCGTTAGGCTTAGGCGCTTCGCTCGCGCATCCCGAGATGCCCTGCGCTGACCGTTACGCTTTCCAAGGAGCCCCAATGGATCTGCTACTGGATCTGATCGTCACCCTGTCGCGCTGGAGCCGCAGCCACCTCAGCGATATTTCCCTGGCTATCATGGCGACCTTGCTGGTGCTGTTCGGCCCGGCCATCAACGCCTGGGTCCAGCGCACCATCGGCAACCTAAACTTCGTGCTGCGCACCCTGCTGTTCGTGGTGTTCTGCGCGGTCGGCTACGGCCTGGCGATCGTCTTCCTCACGCCCTGGCTGGCCAAGGGCCTGGCGCATTTCAACAACTTCACCCTGGCGCCGGTGCTGATCCTGATCTTCGTGGTAATCGGCATCATGGCCGACCGCAATTAGACGCTGGGCCGCCTCATCGCGGGCTGAAACGAAAACGCCGCGCTCCTTACCGGAGTCGCGGCGTTTTCTTTGCACTCGATCTTCTTGCAGGAGCGGCTGGGCGGTATTCCGCTTCAGCCGCGATTGCTCTCGACAGTTTCGCGGCTGAAGCGGCTCCTACGGCGAGTAGCGCAGCCGACTTACAAGACGAACTTGGAAACCTCGTCGCCGATCTGCCGGCCGAGCGCCTGCAGATTGGAGGCCGCTGCCGAGGCAGCGTGACTGCTCTGCGACATCTGATCGCCCATGCTGCGGATGTTCTCGGTGTTGCGGTTGACCTCGACGGTCACACTGGCCTGCTCCTCGGCCGCCGATGCGATCTGCGCGGCCATGTCGTTGATCTGCCCGACCGCCTCGGTGATGCGCTGCAGCAGATCGCTGGCCGCCTGAGCATCGGTGACGCTCTGCGAGGCCTTGGTGCCGGCGTTGTCCATCACGCCAACCGCCTGACGGGTAGCGTCCTGCAGCACCTGGATCATCGCCTCGATCTCGCGGGTCGACTCGTGGGTGCGCTTGGACAGCACCCGCACCTCGTCGGCCACCACCGAGAAGCCGCGGCCGTGCTCGCCGGCACGCGCCGCCTCGATGGCCGCGTTGAGCGCGAGCAGGTTGGTCTGGTCGGCAATGCTGGCGATGGTGGAGAGAATCGAGCTGATCTCGTTGGAGTGACGGTGCAGCTCGTCGATGATGCGCCCGGCGCCTTCGACCTCCTCGGCCAGCAACGAGATGGACTCCTGACTGCGCTCCACCTGGCGGCGACCTTCCACGCTGAGACTGACCGAGTCCACGGCCTGGCCGGAAGCGGTTTCGGCGTTACGCGAGATTTCCTGGGTGGCGGACGCCATTTGCGTCACCGCGGTGGCCACCAGATGCAGCTCGGACTGGTGCTGCTGCACGCGCTGGTTCTGTGCATCGGCATCCTGCGCCACCTGCCCGGACTCGCTGCTCAGCGCCACGGCGACATCGCGCAGGCGCGAGATGATGCCGTGCAACTGGTCGATGAAGCGGTTGAAGCTGCTCGACAACTGGCCGATCTCGTCGTTGGAGTTGACCGGCAGTCGCTGCGTCAGGTCGCCGTTACCGGCGGCGATGGCATTGAGGTTGCGGCGAATCTGCTCCAGGTCGCGGAACAGCACGCGGCCGAGCAACGCCAGCACCAGAATGGCAACGACCAGCATGCCGGTGCCGATGGCCAGTTGCACGAACAGCTGGTGACGCACCGGAGCGAGCACCTTGGCCTTGTCCATGACCATCACGAAGGTCCAGCGCGTGTTGGGAATCTCGACGGCGAACAGCAGGCTCTCGGTACCGGCCACATCGGCCTCGGCCAGGCGACGCTGTTGCACCAGCGCCTTGAGCTGCTCGCCGCCCAGCGTCGGCGAAAAATCGGAGGCCGACTTGGTGCGCCAGTCCTTGTCCGGATGGGCGATCATCTGCCCGCTCTGGTCGATCAGCAGTGCGTAGCCGTCGCCGGGAATGCTCAATTTGCCGATGGTCTCGGTCAGGGTGTCGAGCGTCAGGTTGGCGCCGACTACTCCGATCAACGAACCGTCGCGGCGCGCCGGGTAGGCGATGGTCACCACGTAGGCGCCATCGGTGAGCGAGACGTAGGGGTCGCTGATGAACACGTCGTTGTTCTTCTCGGCACCCTGGTACCAACCGCGCTGACGCGGATCGTAGTTCTTCAGGATCACGCTCGGGTCGTTCTGCAGCATCCGGCCATCGGTGGTGCCGATGTAGGTGATGTTGAAGGCGAAGGTCGCCCAGGTCTGCTGCAGCAGGATGTGCGGAGCGATCTGCGGCTGCTGCACCAGGCTGGTCGAGGTGGTTTTCACGGCGTTGATGCGGTCGTGCATCCAGTTGCCGAGGTTGACCGAAACCGCCTGGGCGAAGCCGTCGATGTCCCGCTGCAGGGTGTCGTTGACCGTCCTGTCGAGAGAGGAAACGCTCTGCCAGATCAGCGTGATGCTGACCAGCGATAACAGCGCCGCCGCCGTCAGGGTGATCTTCAGGCGCAGCGGCAAATCCTTGATGTTCATGCGAAGGACTCCATCGATGGCGGGCTGGGCTGGCCAACCGCCGTTGAAAGCCAGATCCGTGCGCAGCGATGGGCCAAAAGAGCAGAAGCCTGTGGACGGGCTTTCCGCGCAGGGCGTTATCACCGGAATCTGGAAACAGTTTGGGGTGCCCGAGAACCTGGGTAGTGCTAACGGGCATACGCGGGTAATAAGCGACCACGCGCCGAAAAAATTGAAACCGAAGATGCGTAGAAACGCTGAAAGCATCGATTTAGAGCGGTTTCTTAGATCCGAGCGGGACTATACGTGGCGTTTCCGCTCAATGCACCAAGCAGGTCGTCACATGCGCAGGCGCGACAACTTCGAGCTGGGCGTCTATCGCGCCAACGGCCGGACGGACCATGCCGCTGCATGTAGTCGTCATCCAGGACGAAAGGCTTCGCGGACGAGTCCGCTCCCACAAGAACAATTGTGCCGGCGCTGCGCGCGCCGACCTTCTGTGGGAGCGGACTTGTCCGCGATAACGCTGTAGTGCGCGAGCGGCAGCCGCAGCTGGCGATGCGCTGGTCGCGCGGATGATGCCGGCTCAGTTGCCTTCGCGGCGCAACGCCTGCGGGGTGAAGTCGCGCGGGCTCAGCCGGGCGTTGAAGTCGTACATCTTCTCGTTGTTGTCCAGGCCGTCGGCGAAGTAGCGGCCGCCCTTGAGGTCATAGATGGTCTCCAGGGTCGAGCCGAACATCGGCGCATCGTAGTAGCTGATCGGATGCGCTTCCTGCAGGCCGACCAGGTTGCCGCTGCGGTCATACAGATCGACGGCGAGGATCTGCCAGCTGTCTTCGTCCAGATAAAAGCGGCGTTTGCCGTACGGGTGGCTGAAGCCGGTGCGCAGGTCCGCCTCGACCACCCAGACGCGGTGCAGCTCGTAGCGCAGCAGTTCGGGGTTGATGTGCTTGGCCTGGAGGATATCGGCGTACGGAATGCCTTGCTGGTGAACCGCGTAGCTGTTGTAGGGCACCAGCATCTCGCGCTTGCCCAACAGCTGCCATTCGTAGCGGTCCGGGGCGCCGTTGTAGGCGTCCACCTGGTCGGCGGTGGCCATGCCGTTGGTATCGGGCTGCAGGGTGTCATAGGCGAGCATGGGCAGGCGACGCACACGGCGCTCGCCGCGGTTGAAGCGCCAGGCCTTGCGAATGGCCAGCACCTGATCGAGCGTTTCCTGCACCACCAGTGCCGAACCTGCCAGTTTGGCCGGCGCCACGACCTTGTACTTATAGAAGAACAGGGTGTTGTCCAGATCCTGCGGGGCAACGCCTTCGCGGCCGTAGAGGAAATAGATGTCGCGCTCGAGCTTGAGCAGGTTGTAGCTGCCATTGGCGAGCACCGCCGCCTGATTGGTGGCCATGCTGATCTGGTCGCCACGGTAACGCATGATGTGGTTCCAGATGGTTTCCTGGCCGTTCTGCGGCATGGGGAACGGCACGCCGGCCGCCGCGCCCTGCACGCCATTGCCGCCAGAGATCAGCTCGGCATTCAGCGCGTTGAAACGGGTGGCGTCGTAGATGCGCTGCGGAGCCGCCGCGCTGCGGCGAGTCGGGAAGACCCGCAGGTAGAAGCTGGGGTTCTCCTGCAGCAGGGCCTTGAGGCCGACCGGCAATTGCTGCTCGTACTGCGCCAGGTTCTGGCTGTCGACGCGATAGAGCAGTTTGTCGTCGGCATAAGGGTCCGGGTGATGCATACCGGGCTGGTAACCGGCTGGCGGCGTCGCCAAGCCTCCCGTCCAGGCCGGAATGGTGCCGGCAGCATTGCCCGCACGCTCACCGCCCAACGGGGTCAGATCCTGCTCCAGGCGCGCAGCCTGGCTGGCATCGACCTTGGCCTGAGCCTGAAAGGCCAGGGCGGTCAGCAGAAGAATGGAAACCGATCTCAACACAATGCTCTCCTTGCGGCGCCATGGCAGCGGCGTCGCCAATATCTACACGCCTTGCAGGCGCGTTTATCGTTGTTGTGTGATGAGAGCCTGCCTCACGAGCTCGCGAGCGTCCACGCGCAACGGATCATGAACAGGTTCTGAGGTGAGGTGCCGTCCTGGCCGCCGGGTTATCCCGATCTGATCGTGCATCCTGCCGGTTCTAAGCGTGGGGCGATCCTGGTCGGCCAGGGTCGCCCGGTCATCATTCCTGGCGCTGGAACTTGAGGTCCCATACGCCATGGCCAAGACGCTCGCCGCGGCGTTCGAACTTGGTCACCGGGCGCTCTTCTGGGCGCGGCACATAGGTGCCATCTGCAGCAAGGTTGCGATAACCCGGCGCGACGTTCATCACCTCGAGCATGTGCTCGGCGTAGTTTTCCCAGTCGGTGGCCATATGCAGCACGCCGCCGATCTTCAGCTTGCTGCGCACCAGCTCGGCGAAGGCCGGCTGAACGATGCGGCGTTTGTGGTGGCGCGACTTGTGCCAGGGATCAGGGAAGAACAGCAGCACGCGATCGAGGCTGGAATCGGCGACACAGTCACGCAGCACTTCCAGCGCATCGCAGCTGTACACGCGGATATTGCTCAGGTTCTGCGTCATCGCGCCATTGAGCAAGGCACCCACGCCCGGCTTGTGCACCTCGACGCCAATGAAGTCCTGCTCGGGCGCGGCAGCGGCCATCTCCAGGGTGGAGTGGCCCATGCCGAAACCGATTTCGAAGGTGCGCGGCGCGCTGCGCCCGAACACCTGATCGAAATCGCGCGGGCCATCTTCGAGTTCAAGGCCGAACAGCGGCCAGCCCTTGTCGATGCCGCGCTGCTGACCTTCGGTCATGCGCCCGGCACGCATCACGAAGCTTTTGATGGTACGGCGCTGGCGACCGTCTTCGGTCAGTTCGGGCTGTTGGCTATCGGTCATGCTGTGCTCTTGTAGGGTGTTTTACGACTTGGCGGGCCGGCGAGCCGGTCCGCAGCCAATCGTCATCCTTAATTGATCAGGCCAGCCAGCGGCGACGACGCGCTGGCATAGAGTTTCTTCGGCATGCGCCCGGCCAGGTAGGCCAGGCGCCCGGCCTCGACGGCGTGCTGCATGGCGCGGGCCATGAGCACCGGGTCCTGCGCTTCGGCGATGGCGCTGTTCATCAGCACCGCTTCGCAGCCCAGTTCCATAGCGATGGTGGCGTCGGAGGCCGTGCCCACGCCGGCGTCGACCAGCACCGGCACCTTCGATTCCTCGAGGATGATGCGCAAGTTGTACGGGTTGCAGATGCCCAGGCCCGAGCCGATCAGGCCGGCCAGCGGCATCACCGCGATGCAGCCGATTTCGGCCAGCTGACGGGCGATGATGGGGTCGTCGCTGGTGTACACCATGACGTCGAAACCGTCCTTGACCAGCACTTCGGCGGCCTTGATGGTCTCGATGACGTTGGGGAACAGGGTCTTCTGGTCGGCCAGTACTTCCAGCTTGACCAGGTTATGGCCGTCGAGCAGCTCACGCGCCAGGCGGCAGGTACGCACGGCCTCGACGGCGTCGTAGCAGCCGGCGGTATTGGGCAGGATGGTGTACTTGTCCGGGCTGATCACGTCGAGCAGGTTCGGCTCGCCGGGGTTCTGGCCAATATTGGTACGGCGCACCGCCACGGTAACGATCTCGGCGCCGGAAGCCGCGATGGCGTCACGGGTCTCGTCCATATCCTTGTACTTGCCGGTACCGACCAGCAGGCGCGACTGGAACGTACGACCGGCCAGGGTGAAGGGCTTGTCGCTGCGAACTTGGCTCATGGAATACTCCTCGTGAAGTCAACCGCCGCCGATGGCATGCACCACTTCCACCTGATCGCCCTCGGCGATCCGGGTGCTGTCGTGCTGGCTGCGTGGAACGATGTCCAGATTGAGCTCGACCGCCACACGGCGCCCGGTCAGGTCGAGGCGAACCAACAGGTCGGCGACGCTCTGGTTATCCGGCAGTTCGAAGGGTTCACCATTCAACTGGATACGCATGACGACTCGGTCACAACTAGGAAGAGGGCCGGCATTCTAGCCCGATAGGCTGTCGCGACCAAGGCTAAAAGACGCCATTGGTCCTCATTTCTGACGCCAGGGTCAGGTCATTTTCCACGCCGCCAGCCCCAGGCACAGCCAGCCGATCAGGAAGGCGACACCCCCGAACGGGGTGATGATGCCGAGCTTGCCGATACCGCTGAGGATCAGCAGATAGAGGCTGCCGGAGAACAGCAGGATACCCACGGCGAAGGCGCCGCCAGCCAGGTTCACCAGTCGTCCGGGCATATGCAACGCCAGCAGACCGACGCCGAACAGGGCCAGCGCGTGGATCAGCTGATAGTGCGTGCCGGTCTGGAACACCGCCAGATACTCGGGCGTCAGCCTGTGTTTCAGACCGTGAGCGGCAAAGGCGCCCAGAGCGACGCCGGTAAAGCCGGCGAAAGCGGATAACAGCAGCCAGAGACGGGCCATGAAACCTCCAGATGGGATCGACCTGACGCAGTTTAATCACTCAGGCCGCCGGCAAGGGGGTCGTTATTGTCACACCTGATCATCAGACGGGCATTTCTTCAGTTTTTGGTTGCCTGCCATCCCTGGCCGCAACCCTTCGGGCCGTCGGCAGAGCCGACGTCAAAAATCGCTCCCGGCGATTTTTTGTTTTAATAGCGCCACGCCCAATCATTGCGAGACCCCATGCTCCGAGCCCTGACCCGCCGCCTGCTGAAACTGCTGCTCTGGCTGATGCTGGCCAGCGCCCTGCTGGTGCTCGTGCTGCGCTGGGTACCGCCACCCGGCACGGCGCTGATGATCGAACGCAAAATCGAATCCTGGGGCAGCTCACAGCCCATTGAGCTGAAGCGCCAATGGCGCCCCTGGAACGAACTGCCGGACCACCTGAAGATGGCGGTGATCGCCGCCGAAGACCAGAAGTTCGCCGAGCACTGGGGCTTCGACGTCGGCGCGATTCAGGCAGCGCTGGCGCACAACCAGAGCGGCGGCTCGCTGCGTGGCGCCAGTACTCTGAGCCAGCAGGTGGCGAAGAACCTGTTTCTCTGGTCCGGGCGCAGCTGGCTGCGCAAAGGGCTGGAAGCCTGGTTCACCGCGCTGATCGAGCTGCTCTGGTCGAAGGAGCGCATCCTCGAGGTCTATCTCAACAGCGTCGAATGGGGCGATGGCATCTTCGGCGCCGAAGCCGCCGCGCAGCATCATTTCGGCGTCGGCGCTCCTTACCTCAATCGCCAGCAGGCCAGCCAGCTGGCTGCCGTGCTGCCCAACCCGCTGCGCTGGAGCGCAGGTCGCCCGAATGGCTACGTGATCCGCCGCGCGGCCTGGATTCGCCAGCAGATGAACCAGCTCGGCGGCAGCCACTACCTCGACCAGCTAAAGCCACAGCGCCCCGATTGGTGGCCACGCTGGCTGTAAGCTAGCGAGTAGCGCGAAACGCCTTGCGCGGCACCGCATGCAGCAGTTCGACGTCATCGCCGTGCAGATGCACGGTCAAACCCCATTGTGGATAGACCCACGCCTGGCCGTCGGCCAACTCCAGGGTCAGACGCGGCTGCCCGAGGCTGGCGGCCAGGCGTTCGCTGGCCAGCGCTTGCGGGGCGTGCAGATTGAGGCTGGCGATGGAAAAAGTGGCCATCTGCTCGGTCAGCGACTCATCCAGCGCTAACTCCGCATCGCCTGCCTTCAGGCCTTGCGCCACCATCAGGCTGTCACGCTGGCCTTGGCTCAAGGCCAGTTCAGCCTGCAGCGACCACTCGCCCTCCTCCCCTTCAAGCCTCGTTCGATAGGTCAGCCGTGCGCCGTCCAGGCGCGGCTCCAGCCACAGCTCGCCCGGGGCCAGCGCCTGCACATCACGCAGCGTCAGCCCATCTTCGGCCAGCGGCTGCAGCAGGGCATCGCGCCACTGCTGCAGATTGGTCACCGGCTGAACCTCGCTGCTGCGCATCAGCCAGGCGCCCCAGGCGAAGAACAGCACGGCAACGATCACGAATATCAGCCAGTGCTGCGCTTTCAGCGGGGCTTTGTTCAAGGCGGTTGCTCCAGACAGCAAAAAGCCGCACCAGGGTGCGGCTTTTCGGGTTGCGGCAGGCTCAGGCGGCGATACAGCCCTTGAGCTTGTTCATGGCGTTCTTCTCGAGCTGACGAATACGCTCGGCCGACACGTTGTACTTGGCGGCCAGATCGTGCAGCGTCGCCTTCTCCTCGGCCAGCCAGCGCTGGTGGAGAATGTCACGGCTGCGCTCATCCAGGCTTTCCAGCGCTTCGTGCAGGTTGCTGCTGGAACTGTCGCTCCAGTCGGCATCCTCGAGCTGGCGGGCCGGGTCGTAGCGGTGATCTTCCAGGTAATGCGCGGGCGACTGGAAGGCGCTGTCGTCGTCGGCATCGGCTGCCGGGTCGAAGGCCATGTCCTGGCCGGTCAGGCGGCTTTCCATCTCGCGCACTTCGTGCGGCTCGACGCCCAGGCTTTCCGCTACAGCGGTGACTTCGTCGTTGTTCAGCCAGGCCAGACGCTTCTTCTGGCTGCGCAGGTTGAAGAACAGTTTGCGCTGCGCCTTGGTGGTGGCCACTTTGACGATGCGCCAGTTCTTCAGGATGAACTCGTGGATTTCCGCACGAATCCAGTGCACGGCAAAAGACACCAGACGCACACCCATTTCCGGGTTGAAGCGCTTGACCGCCTTCATCAGGCCGACGTTGCCTTCCTGAATCAGGTCAGCCTGGGCCAGGCCATAACCGGAATAGCTGCGCGCGATATGCACGACGAAACGCAGGTGAGCCAGCACCATCTGGCGGGCGGCATCGAGATCCTGCTGATAGTAGAGATTTTCGGCCAGTTCACGCTCCTGCTCGGGCGTCAGCAGTGGAATGCTGTTAACCGCATGCACGTACGCTTCCAGGTTGGCGCCTGGAACAAGGGCATGAACAGGTTGCAAGGAAGTGGACATTCGAATCCTCCGATTCACGAAACTCGTGCAGTGTAGCACTGCGCTATCTGATAAAGAGCCTGTGGATAAGTTCCCTATCAGATAGTCAATATCAACCAAAACAATGACTTGTCAGCTTGCGTTCAGCCTCGCCGAACAGCGCCCTAGCGGGGAGCAAGTTCGTTCAGGTGACGCGCCACCGCCAGCCAGGCGCCAATATAGCCCAACAGCACGGCGCCGAGCAGCAGCGAAAAACCGTCGGCCGAAGGTACGCCACCCAGGGCGAAATCGCTACCGTAGAGGCCGGCCAAACGTACTACAGCATCGTTCAGCCAATCCAGCCCGAAGGCCAACAGCAACCAGGCGAAGATGCCGGCGCCGAAACCGTACAACGCGCCCATATACAAGAAAGGACGCCGCACATAGCCATCGGTTCCACCTACCAGTTTGATCACCTCGATCTCGGCGCGGCGATTCTCGATGTGCAGGCGGATGGTATTACCGATCACAAGCAGCAGCGCCAGGATCAGCAGCAGGCTGAGACCGAAGACGAAGCGATCACCCAGTTTGAGGATGGCAGTCAGACGCTCGACCCAGACCAGATCGAGCTGTGCCTGCTCTACCTTGGGCAGCTCCGCCAGGCGCTGGCGCAGGGCTTCGAGCTTGGCCTTGTCGACTTCCTTCGGCGTGACCAGGACCACGCCTGGCAGCGGGTTCTCCGGCAACTCCTTGAGCGCCTGGCCCAGGCCGGACAGTTGCTGGAATTCTTCCAGCGCCTGCTCGCGGCTGATCCACTCGGCATCGGCCACGTCATCCATCGCCGCGATCTGCTCGCGCAGCGCCTGGCCGTCACGCTCACCGGCGGACATGTCGAGGAACAGGGAAATCTGTGCGGCGCGCTGCCAGGAGCCACCGAGCTTCTCGACGTTGTCCAGCAGCAGCGACAGGCCCATGGGCAGGCTAAGCGCCACCGCCATCACCCAACAGGTGAAGAAGCTGCCGATGGGCTGTCGCGCCAGGCGGCGCAGGCTGTCTACCAGGCTGGCACGGTGACTTTCCAGCCAGGCGTGGAACAGCGTGCGGAAATCCGGTTCGTCAGCCGGGCCGTCCACCACCTTGTTGCGCGGCGCCGCGCCGACACGTTCGGCCGGTTGCGGTGTGGGCATCTTCGATGCGCTCATCAGGCAGCCTCCCCGTCACCGATCAGACGACCGCGTTGCAGGGTCAGCATGCGCTGGCGCATGCGCGCGATCAGCGCCAGGTCGTGGCTGGCGATCAGCACCGTGGTACCCAGCTGGTTGATGTCCTCGAACACGCCCATGATCTCGGCGGCCAGGCGCGGGTCGAGGTTACCGGTGGGCTCGTCCGCCAGCAGCAGGGCCGGGCGGTGGACGATGGCGCGGGCGATGCCGACGCGCTGCTGCTGACCGGTGGACAGATCCCCAGGCGCTTGCGCAGCCTTGTCGCTGAGGCTGACGCGCTCCAACGCGGCGCCGACGCGCTTGGCGATCTCCGGCTTGGACAGACCAAGAATCTGCAGCGGCAGGGCGACGTTGTCGTAAACGGTGCGGTCGAATAGCAGTTGATGGTTCTGGAATACCACACCGATCTGCCGACGCAGGAAGGGAATCTGCGCATTGGTGATGGTGGAAAGATCCTGCCCAGCCAGCAGCAGCTTGCCGCTGGTGGGCCGCTCCATCGCCAGCAGCAGGCGCAGCAGCGTGCTCTTGCCGGCACCGGAGTGGCCGGTGACGAAGAGAAATTCGCCGGGGCGAACGCGGAAAGTCAGCTCGTGCAGCCCGACATGGCCATTGGGGTAACGCTTGGCGACCTGCTCGAATCGGATCATCCGCGCTCACGCTCCTCGAACAGTGCCTGGACGAAAGCCTGCGCCTCGAACGGACGCAAATCATCGATGCCCTCGCCCACGCCGATGTAACGAATCGGCAGGCCGAACTGCTTGGCCAGGGCGAAGATGACGCCGCCCTTGGCGGTGCCGTCGAGTTTGGTCAGCGCCAGGCCGGTGAGGTTCACCGTCTGGTTGAACTGCTTGGCCTGGCTGATGGCGTTCTGCCCGGTGCCGGCGTCGAGCACCAGCAGCACCTCGTGCGGCGCCGTCTCGTCCAGCTTGCCGATCACCCGACGGACTTTCTTCAGCTCTTCCATCAGGTTGTCCTTGGTGTGCAGGCGCCCGGCGGTATCGGCGATCAGCACATCGATGCCACGGGACTTGGCGGCCTGCACCGCATCGAAGATCACCGAGGCCGAGTCGGCACCGGTGTGCTGGGCGATGACCGCGATGTTGTTGCGCTCGCCCCAGACCTGCAACTGCTCCACGGCAGCGGCACGGAAGGTATCGCCGGCGGCGAGCATGACCTTCTTGCCGTCTTGCTGCAGCTTCTTGGCCAGCTTGCCGATGGTGGTGGTCTTGCCCACGCCGTTGACGCCGACGACGAGGATCACATAGGGCTGCTTGGCCGTATCGATCACCAGCGGCTGCTCGACCGGCTTGAGCAGGGTGACCAGCTCTTCCTGCAGGGCCTTGTACAGCGCGCCGCTGTCGGCCAGTTCCTTGCGCGCCACGCGCTTGGTCAGATTGCCGATGATGGCGGTGGTCGCCTCGACACCGACGTCGGCGGTCAGCAGTCGGGTTTCCAGATCGTCGAGCAGGTCGTCGTCGATGGCCTTCTTGCCGAGGAACAGGCTGGCCATGCCTTCGCCGAGGCTGGCGCTGGTCTTGGACAGGCCCTGCTTGAGACGGGCGAAGAAACCGGGCTTATCCTGGGTGGCCGGCGCGGCGACGGGCGCTGGCGCAGCCTCCACCGGGGCAACCTCGGCGATGGGTTCGACCGCGACTGGCGTCGGCTCGACGACCATGGGTTCAGCTACGGGGGCTTCGGCAATGGGCGGCGCTGGAGCCGGCGTGACATCAACCACTGGCGTCTCGGCTGCGGACTCTGCTGCCGGCAAGGCTTCGGGCGCAGGCGGCGACGGCTCGACAGGTGCCTGCGCAGGCGCCGCTGGCTCGACGGGCGCGGGCTGAGCCGGCTCGGCAGGTGTTTCCGCCGGCTTCTTGCGCCACCAGCTGAACAGGGATTTCTTCTCTTCGGTCACAGGCGGGGTCTGCGCGCCAGCCTCGGCCGGCGACTTCTTGTCGTCATTGGAACCAAACATGGGTCGCTTGCATCTCAGGGGAGCGACGCTAACAGGCTGTAAAGCCTTGTCGCGCCGCCCCGGAAAAGGATGGGGTATCCTAGCACCTCTTCGCCCGCCGGCGGTACGACCGCCCAGGCTATCCGACAGGTCAGACTTTTAATGAATGCCATCGCCCGCCGTTCCCTCGGCCTGCTGTTCGGCGCCCTTTGCGTGCCTCTTGCAGCCTCCGCGTCTCCCGCTCAACCCACCCACGAATTCGAACTGGACAACGGCCTCAAGGTCATCGTCCGCGAGGACCACCGCGCGCCGGTCGTGGTTTCGCAGATCTGGTACAAGGTCGGCTCCAGCTACGAGACGCCCGGCTCCACCGGCCTGTCCCACGCCCTGGAACACATGATGTTCAAGGGCAGCCGCAATTTCGGCCCCGGCGAAGCGTCGCGCATCCTGCGTGAGCTGGGCGCCGAGGAAAATGCCTTCACCAGTGACGACTACACCGCCTACTACCAGGTGCTGGCCCGCGACCGCCTGGGCGTGGCGCTGGAGCTGGAAGCCGACCGTCTCGCCAGCCTGAAACTGCCGGCAGACGAGTTCGCCAAGGAAATCGAGGTGATCAAGGAAGAGCGCCGTCTGCGCACCGACGACCGTCCCTCGTCCCTGGCATTCGAGCGCTTCAAACCCATGGCCTACCCGGCCAGCGGCTACAGCATCCCGACCATCGGCTGGATGGCCGACCTCGAGCGCATGCACATCGACGAACTGCGCGCCTGGTACAAGAAGTGGTACGCGCCGAACAACGCCACCCTGGTGGTGGTCGGCGACGTCAGCTTGGACGAGGTCAAGACCCAGGCGCAACGTTACTTCGGTGACATCCCGCGTCGCGACGTTCCGACCGCCAAGCTGCCGCTGGAACTGGCCGCGCCGGGCGAACGGCGCACCACCCTGTATCTCAAGACCCAACTGCCCAATCTGGTCATGGGCTTCAACGTGCCGGGCCTGGCCACTGCGCAAACGCCGCGCCAGGTCTATGCCCTGCGCCTGGCCGCCGCGCTGCTCGATGGCGGCTACAGCGCGCGTCTGCCGACCCGCCTGGAGCGCGGCGAGGAGCTCGTTTCCGGTGCCAGCGTCTGGTACAACGCCTTCACCCGCGGCGACAGCCTGTTCATCCTCTCGGCTATGCCCAACGTGCAGAAGGGCAAGACCCTGGAGCAGGCCGAAGCCGGCCTGTGGCGCGAACTGGAAGAACTGAAGAAAGCCCCGCCGTCCGCTGCCGAACTGGCACGCGTACGCGCCCAGGTCATCGCCGGCCTGGTATTCGAGCGCGACTCAATCACCAGCCAGGCCACCGGTATCGGTCAACTGGAAACCGTGGGCCTGTCCTGGCAGTTGATCGACCAGGAACTGGCCGAGCTGGAAGCCGTCACCCCGGCGGACATCCAGCAGGCCGCCCGTACCTTCTTCGTTCGCGACCGCCTGAGTGTCGCCCACGTTCTGCCTGAAGAATCCCGCAATAAGGAGTCCCGCCCATGAAGACTGAGCAACGCCGCCTGGGCCTGCTCGGCCTGGTCCTGTCCACCGCCCTGGCACTGGGCGCCTGCGCCAACCTGTCCGACAGCACGGCGACCGGCGATGCCGCCAAGCTGCAGTCGCTGGCTGCGCTCGACGGCAAGGCGCCGACCCGCCGTACGCTGGAAATCCAGAGCTGGCACACCTCACAGGGCGCCAGGGTGCTGTTCGTCGAAGCCCATGAGCTGCCGATGTTCGACCTGCGCCTGACCTTCGCCGCCGGTAGCAGTCAGGACGGCGGCGCGCCGGGCCTGGCTACCCTGACCAACGCGATGCTCAACGAAGGTGTGCCGGGCAAGGACGTTGGCGCCATCGCCGCCGGTTTCGAGGGCCTCGGCGCCGAGTTCGGCAACGGCGCCTACCGCGACATGGCCGTGGCCAGCCTGCGCAGCCTGAGCGCGTGGGAGCAACGCGAACCTGCGCTGGCGCTGTTCGCTGATGTACTGGGCAAGCCCACCTTCCCTGCCGATTCGTTGGCGCGGATCAAGAACCAGCTGCTCGCCGGCTTCGAGTACCAGAAGCAGAATCCGGGCAAGCTGGCCAGCCTGGAGTTGTTCGAGCGCCTGTACGGGCAGCATCCCTACGCGCACCCGAGCGACGGCACGGCGCAGTCGATCCCCGCCATCACCCGTCAGCAGCTGCAGGCCTTCCACGCTCGCGCCTACGCGGCCGGCAATGCGGTGATCGCCCTGGTCGGCGACCTGTCGCGCGCCGAGGCCGAGGCCATCGCCAATCAGCTCTCCGCCGCCCTGCCACAAGGCCCGGCGCTGGCGAAGATCGCCCAGCCGCAAACGCCCAAGCCGGGCGTCAGCCATATCGAATACCCATCCAACCAGACCCATCTGATGTTCGCCCAGCTCGGCATCGACCGCAGCGATCCGGATTATGCCGCGCTATATCTAGGCAATCAGATCTTCGGCGGCGGCGGTTTCGGCACCCGCCTGATGAGCGAAGTACGCGAGAAGCGCGGCCTGACCTACGGCGTCTACTCCAGTTTCAGGACCATGCAGGCGCGCGGCCCATTCATGATCAATCTGCAGACCCGCGCCGAGCTCAGCCAGGGCACCCTGGCGCTGGTCAAGCAACTGCTGACCGACTACCTGCGTGACGGCCCGTCCCAGCAGGAGCTGGACAACGCCAAGCGCGAGCTGGCCGGCAGCTTCCCACTGTCCACGGCAAGCAATGCGGCCATCGTCGGCCAGTTGGCATCGATGGGCTTCTACGATCTGCCGCTGAGCTACCTGGACGATTTCATGCGCGACGTGCAGAACCTCACCACCGAGCAGGTGAAAGCGGCGATGGCCAAGCACCTCGACCCCGAAGCACTGGTGGTGGTCACAGCAGGCCCGACCGTGGCGCAGAAGGAGCTGCCACCACCGACCGATCGCCCGGCCGAGCAGCCCAGCACGGTGCCGCACTGATGCGCGGACGCGCCCCGCACAAACCCGCCGCGGGCAAAGCCCACGGCGGCCAGGGTCAATTGCGCATCATCGGTGGGCAATGGCGTTCGCGGCGCTTCGCCTTCCCCGACGGGCCGGGCCTGCGCCCGACCCCGGATCGGGTGCGCGAAACGCTGTTCAACTGGCTCGCGCCCTACGTGGAGGGCGCTCATGTGTTGGACCCCTTCGCCGGCAGCGGCGCGCTACTGCTCGAAGCCCTGTCGCGCGGCGCTGCCAGCGGCCTGGCCTGCGACCTCAACCCGGCGTCGGTGGCTGCGCTGCGCGGACATCTGACGACGCTGCAGTGCAGCGAGGGCGAGATTCAGCTCGGCGATGCCCTGCAACTGCTGGCCCGCCCGGCACCGCGGCGCTTCGATATCGCTCTGCTCGACCCGCCCTTCCACAAGGACCTGCTACAGGACGCCTGCACCTTGCTGGAAACACAAGGCTGGCTGGCCGACGACGCCTGGATCTACACCGAAAGCGAATCCACCCCGTCAACCCTCGGCCTACCGGGGAACTGGCGCCTGCACCGTGAGAAGCACACCGGCCAGGTGCATTACGCGCTGTGGCAGCGTGGATGAAGGACTTCATCTATGCCCACCTGCCCTATCTGCTGCTGATCGTACTGGCGCTGCCGGTGCTGCTCAGCCAGCAGGAAATTCCGCTGAATTTGAATCGCACGATACTGTTGGAGCATCAGCAAGGTATCGTCATCGGACTTACCAATCAGCGTATCGTCGCGTTACTGGTATTGGCCTGGTGCGCTTGGCGCATACTGCGCAAGCGCCGACGCTGAAAGCTCCGTAGCCTGGATGAAATCCAGGGCCACCATTCCCGGATTGCATCCGGGCTACGTCTACTGCCGACGACCGACTTCACCATGAACACTGAATTTCGCCCCGCCTGGTGGCTCCCCGGTCCGCATCTGCAGACGCTGTGGAAGCCCTTCTGCCGCAAGCCGCCGCAGCTCGAGCGCCAGCGCGAACGGCTGTGGCTGGACGATGGCGACTTCCTCGACCTCGACTGGCACGGCCCGCACGACGCCCACGCGCCGCTGGTGCTGGTGCTGCATGGCCTGACCGGCAGCTCCAGCTCGCTCTACGTGCTCGGCCTGCAGCAGGCCCTGGCCGCACGCGGTTGGGCCAGCGTGGCGTTGAACTGGCGTGGCTGCTCCGGCGAGCCCAACCTGCTGCCGCGCGGCTACCATTCCGGCGCCAGCGAGGATCTGGCCTCGGCTGTCGCCCACCTGCGCGCGCAACGGCCGATGGCGCCGCTATATGCCGTCGGCTATTCGCTGGGCGGCAACGTGCTGCTCAAGTACCTGGGTGAAAGCGGCGCGCAGAGCCAGCTGCAAGCCGCGGTAGCGGTGTCGGTGCCGTTTCGTCTGGATCAGTGCGCCGACCGCATCGGCCTGGGTTTCTCACGGGTGTATCAGGCGCACTTCATGCGCGAGATGGTCGCCTACGTGAACGACAAGCAGCGCCTATTCACCGAACAGGGTCAGAGCGAGCGCCTGTCGGTACTGGAGCGCCTCGGCCCGCTGGACGGCATGCGCACCTTCTGGGACTTCGACGGGCGCATCACCGCGCCGCTGCACGGTTTCGCCGATGCCCACGATTACTACCGCCGCGCTTCTAGCCGCTTCTACCTGGGTGAAATCCGCACACGCACGCTGATCATCCAGGCGGAGGACGACCCCTTCATCTTCCGCCATAGCCTGCCGGAGGCCAGCGAACTCGCCCCCGGCACCGAGTTCGAACTGCACGCCAAGGGCGGGCATGTCGGCTTCGTCGAAGGCAGCCCGCGCAAGCCAGTGTATTACCTGGAGCGGCGTATTCCGCAATGGCTGGCGAGCCACGGATAATCGCGGCTGAAGCCGCTCCTACGCGGGCGGCAAGTAACCCGGATGAAGTCCGGGAAGACGCGACAAAGGCCATTGCGGATTGCAACCGGGCAAGGCAGTCGCTGCAGATTGTGGGAGGCGCTTCAGCGGCGAAAAGCTCGCGGCAAAAGCCCCTCCTACCGACCCGCGAAGTCGTACCCCGGATGAATCCGGGCTACAGAGCATCCGGTGACACCGAACCGCTTACCCCAGTACCTGCTCCAGCGGCACGTGCAGGCGATCGTACAGCGCCTCGACCGCCGCACGCGTCGAAGGCGCGATATAGCCGCCCTCCAGCGCCAGCACTTGGTAGATGCCGCGGCGCAGCATGTCCTGGCTGAGGTCGTCCGGGCTGGCCCCGGCGGTGCAGAGGAAACGCACCCAGGAAGTCATGATGATCCAGGCGTTGAGGGTCAGCGCCTCGATCTGCGCCGGCGTCATGCTGAGGATCTCGGCATCGACGAAGCCCTGGTAGATGGCCCGCGCGTGCACCAGACAGCGCCGGGCGAAGGCCTGATAACGCTCAGCCAACTCGGCGTCGGATTCCAGCAGGTGCTCCAGATCGCGATGCAGGAAACGGTAGTGCCACATCGCCGCCAGCAGCGCCTCCAGGTAGAAGGTCTTGTCCTCTACCGTCAGCGCACGACCTTCGGGCAGACGCAGAAAACTGTCGACCTGCGCTTCGTACTGGGCGAACAGCTCGGCGATGATCACCTGCTTGTTGCGGAAGTGGTAATACAGATTACCCGGCGAAATGCCCAGATGTGCGGCGATGTGGTTCGTGGTGACATTGCGTTCGCCCTGGCCGTTGAACAGGGCCAGGCTCTCGGCAACGATGCGGTCGCGGGTCTTGGGTGGCGCCATGACGCAGCTCGATCTCGACTTCAAAAGTGGCAAAGGTACAGGCGAAACAGCCGGAGTGTTACCCCCGAATGCGCCGCAAAAGCGCTGGCAGGCCTTTGGTTAGGGTGCAGCGAGGACGGAAACGCGGCACCTATTTGACACATTAGAGTAATTGCTCTAAAAATCCAGCTCAGCCTAATCGCGGCTTATAGCCGCCTCCAGCAGGCTGTTTAAAAACGTCGGCGAGGCAGTCAGCGCAAGGCAAAAACAGGCGAAAAAGCGGAGTTTACAAGTTGTAAATGAGCATTTTGAGCCTGTTTTTAACGCAGCGATGACAACGCAGATAGTTTTTCAACAGCCTGCCCGCTGGAACGTCGAGGAGAAACCAATGGTCGCCGACATCGCCTATTTGCAGCACAGCCAACAGCAGATCAGCCAGCTGGACGCCACCTTCGCCCTGCAGCGCTCCGCCTTTGCCGCCAACCCGATGCCGTCGGCCGAGCAACGCATTCAGTGGTTGAAGTCCCTCAAGGAGTTGCTGGACGAACAGCAGGATGCGCTGATCGAGGCGATTTCTCAGGACTTCAGCAACCGCTCGGTGGACGAGACCCTGCTCGCCGAACTGATGCCCAGCCTGCATGGCATCCATTACGCGAGCAAACGCATCAGAAAGTGGATGAAGCCTTCACGGCGTAGCGTCGGCATGCAGTTCATGCCCGCTTCAGCCAAGGTCATCTACCAGCCGCTGGGCGTGGTCGGCATCATCGTGCCGTGGAACTACCCGCTGTTTCTCGCCGTCGGCCCGCTGACCGGTGCGCTGGCCGCCGGCAACCGGGTGATGATCAAGATGAGCGAATCCACCCCGGCCACCTCGCAACTGGTCAAGGACCTGCTGGCGCGCATCTTCCCCGAGGACCTGGTCAGCGTCGCCCTGGGCGAGGCGGAAGTCGGCATGGCCTTCTCCAAGCTGCCGTTCGACCATTTGCTGTTCACTGGCGCCACCAGCATCGGCAAGCACGTGATGCGCGCCGCCGCGGAGAACCTGACCCCGGTAACACTGGAACTGGGCGGCAAGTCGCCAGCCATCGTCTCGGCCGACGTGCCGCTGGAGCACGCCGCCGAGCGCATCGCCTTCGGCAAGACCCTCAACGCCGGCCAGACCTGCGTGGCGCCGGACTACGTGCTGGTGCCGCGTAATCGCGTCGACGGCTTCGTCAGCGCCTATCGCGACGTCGTGCAGCGTTTCTATCCGCAGCTCAAGGACAACCCGGACTACACGGCGATCATCAACGAGCGCCAGCTGGCCCGCCTCAACGGCTACCTGCAGGACGCGCAGACCAAGGGCGCGCGCATCGTTCCCTTGTATCCAGAGGCCCAGGGCCGGCGCCTGCCGCAGAGCCTGGTACTCGACGTCAACGACGACATGAAGCTGATGCAGGACGAGATCTTCGGCCCGCTGCTGCCGGTGGTCCCGTACGACCGCCTGGAAGATGCCTTCGCCTACGTCAACGCACGGCCACGCCCGCTGGCGCTGTACTACTTCGGTTACGACAAGGGCGAACAGCAGCGCGTGCTGCACGAAACCCACTCCGGCGGCGTGTGCCTGAACGACACCCTGCTGCACGTGGCGCAGGACGACATGCCGTTCGGCGGTGTCGGCCCGTCGGGCATGGGCCACTACCACGGTCACGAAGGTTTCCTGACCTTCAGCAAGGCCAAGGGCGTATTCATCAAGCAGCGTTTCAACGCCGCACGGCTGATCTACCCGCCTTACGGCAAGGCGATCCAGAAGCTCATCTACAAATTGTTCGTACGTTGATCGACGCGGTCAGCACCCGCTCTACGCCTGGTGATAACAACAATGAACGACACCACTCTCGACGCGCCGCAACTTTCGCGGCGCAGCCTGCTCAAGGTCGGCCTGCTGGGCACGGCGCTGCTCGGCACTGCCGGGCTGACCGCGACGCTCAGCGGCTGCTCGGCCAGCACGCCGGCCAATGGTTATCTGATCCTGCGCAGCAGCGACCTGCCGTTTCTGCGCGCGCTGATCCCGGTGATGCTCGATGGCGCCGTCAGTACCGAACAGATGCCGCAGGCGATAGATGGCACGCTGAAGAGTCTCGACAACGGCCTCGCCCACCTGTCGCCGGAGATGCTGAAACTCACCGTACAACTGTTCGACGTGCTGGCCCTGCCCATTACCCGTGGCCCGCTGACCGGCGTTTGGGGCAGTTGGGACAACGCCAGCGCCGATGACGTGCGCAACTTCCTCAGCCGCTGGCAGAACAGCAGCCTGAGCCTGCTGCGCATGGGCCACGCCTCGCTGCTGCAACTGGTGATGATGGCCTGGTACAGCTGCCAGGAAGCCTGGGCGCATTGCGGCTATCCGGGGCCGCCCACCGTATGACGGCCCACCCTACCAGGGGTGGAGAGCATCGCGGCTGAAGCCGCTCCCACGGAATACGGGCTGTTGGTGTAGGAGCGGATTTATCCGCGATCAGGGCAAGCACCCAGCTCGAGAGCTCGCCCCCTACAGACGGCCCGACGACAAGAAGAGAAGGTGAAATGCCTGTACCCGATTTGTTCAAGCAAGGCCTGGCCAAAGGCTGGAAGACATACGACGGCTCGCGCCTGGAAAACGACCTGACGCTGGAAGCCGATGTCGCCATCGTCGGTAGCGGCGCCGGCGGTGGCACCACGGCGGAGATTCTCAGCGCCGCTGGCTACAAGGTGCTGCTGATCGAGGAAGGCCCGCTGAAGACCAGCGACGACTTCAAGATGCAGGAGGCCGAGGCCTACCCGAACCTCTATCAGGAAGGTATCGGCCGCATGAGCAAGGATGGCGCCATCACCATACTGCAGGGCCGGGCCGTGGGCGGCACGACGCTGATCAACTGGACCAGCAGCTTCCGCACGCCGCCACAGACCCTGGCCCACTGGGCTGAAGTGCATGGCGTGAAAGGCCATGACGTCGCGTCCATGGCGCCCTGGTTCGAGAAGATGGAGCAGCGCCTGGGCGTCGCGCCCTGGGCGGTGCCACCGAATGCCAACAACGAGGTGCTGCGCAGCGGCTGCGACAAGCTCGGCTATCACTGGGCGCCGATCCCGCGCAACGTGCGCGGCTGCTGGAACCTCGGCTACTGCGGCATGGGCTGCCCGACCAACGCCAAGCAGTCGATGCTGGTCACCACCATCCCCGCCACCCTCGACGCCGGCGGCGAGCTGCTCTACCTGGCGCGCGCCGACAAGCTGCTGATCGAAGGCGACAAGGTGGTCGGCATCGACTGCCTGGGCATGGACGAACGCTGCGTGGCGCCCACCGGCAAGCGCATCCGGGTCAAGGCGCGGCACTACGTGCTGGCCGGCGGTGGCATCAACACCCCCGGCATTCTGCTGCGCTCCAACGCGCCCGACCCGCACCAGCGCGTCGGACGGCGCACCTACCTTCACCTGGTGAACTTCTCCGCGGCGCAGTTCGAACAGGTCATCAACCCCTTCTACGGTGCGCCGCAGTCGGTCTACTCGGATCATTTTCAGTGGGACGATGGCACCGGCGGACGCCTTTCCTACAAGCTGGAAGTGCCGCCCCTACAGCCAGCGCTGACCGCCACCCTGCTCGGCGATTTTGGCCGCGAGAACGCCCTGCGCATGGCACAACTGCCGCATACCAACGTGATGCTTGCCCTGCTGCGCGACGGCTTCCACCCGGATTGCGCCGAGGGCCGTGTGGAACTGCGTGACGACGGCAGCCCGGTACTCGACTACCAGATGACCGACTACACCTGGGATGGCGTGCGCCGTGCCTTCCTGACCATGGCCGAAATCCAGTTCGCCGCAGGCGCCAGGGCGGTGATGCCGATGCACGCCGATGCCGGCTACGTGGCAACCTGGAAGCAAGCCCGGGACCTGATCGACAACCTCGACCTGGCGCTGTACCGCACCCGCCTGGGCAGCGCTCACGTGATGGGCGGCTGCGCCATGGGCGAAGACCCGCAGCAGGCAGTGGTCGACAGCCTCGGCCGGCATCACCAGCTGGAGAACCTGTCGGTCCACGACGGCTCGCTGTTCCCCACCAGCATCGGCGCCAACCCGCAACTTTCGATCTATGGGCTGACCGCGAAACTGGCAACCCTGCTGGGCGAACGATTGAAGGCCTGAGCAGTGCAGCGCACGGCCCTGCCTGGCGCAGGCTGTGCCCTGCTCGGTAATCGCCCACATCTGCATCCTCTACAGCCCATTGAATGCCAGGCACTCAGGCACACACGGCAACCGAGCCTTTCGTCACGCTTGGCCGCAAGGGAAACGCTGCGCTACCATCCGCGACTCTTGCCGCCTCGAACAGGACGAAGCGATGAATCGAGTGTTGTACCCGGGTACCTTCGACCCCATCACCAAAGGCCATGGCGATCTGGTCGAACGCGCCGCGCGGCTCTTCGATCACGTCATCATCGCCGTTGCCGCCAGCCCCAAGAAGAACCCGCTGTTCCCGCTGGAACAACGCGTCGAGCTGGCCCGCGAGGTAACCAAGCACCTGCCCAACGTTGAAGTGGTGGGTTTCTCCTCGCTGCTGGCGCACTTCGTCAAGGAGCAGAACGCCAACGTGTTCCTGCGCGGCCTGCGCGCGGTATCGGACTTCGAGTACGAATTTCAGCTGGCCAACATGAACCGCCAGCTTGCGCCGGACGTCGAGAGCCTGTTCCTCACACCGTCGGAGAAGTATTCCTTCATTTCCTCGACCCTGGTGCGCGAAATCGCCGCGCTGGGTGGCGACATTTCCAAGTTCGTGCACCCGGCCGTCGCCGATGCGCTCCACGAGCGCTTGCGCAAGCATTAAAAGCCGGCCGTTCACGGTCGACTGATGACCCTCTCCCGCTCTTGGGAGAGGATAAAAGCGGCGCCACGATTCCCTACCCTCTCCCCTGCCCTTTTCCCGCAAACGGGAGAGGGAGCAAGGCGCCTAACCGACCGGGCTAATGGCACATGGCGTACCAATCCGGCACAATTGCCCCATTGTCGCCTGCCAATGTCGTGGCCCAGCTTCGACGGGAGTTGTTTTTCATGTCCCTGATCATTACCGACGATTGCATCAACTGCGACGTCTGCGAACCCGAGTGCCCCAACGGCGCCATTTCCCAGGGTGAGGAGATCTACGTGATCGATCCCAACCTGTGCACCGAATGCGTCGGCCACTACGATGAGCCGCAATGCCAGCAGGTCTGCCCGGTCGACTGCATCCCGCTCGACGAGAACAACGTGGAGAGCAAGGATGAACTGATGCACAAGTACCGCATCATCACCGGCAAGGCCTGACACTTTCGAGGGCTAGCGACCTCCCACTTTCTCCGCGCCCGTTGTGCCCCCTCGCCCGAGCGAGGCTGTTAAGCTTCAAGCTTCCTTCAGCCGCCCTCTGGTAGATCGCATGTTGCGCAAACTCCTGCTATCGACCCTGCTGCTCGGCGCCAGCCTGTTGGCTCAGGCCGCCCCGCAGCAACCCGCCATTGCCACCGCCCACCCTGCGGCCACTGCCGCCGCCCAGCAGATGCTCGACGCTGGCGGTAATGCCTTCGATGCCGCCATTGCCGCCAGTGCAGCCCTGGCCGTGGTCGAGCCCTACGGCTCGGGCCTGGGTGGCGGTGGCTTCTTCCTCCTGCGCAGCGCTGGCGACGCCCCCGGCTACGACTTCCTCGACGCCCGTGAGCGCGCGCCACTGGAGGCCAAGCCGGATCTCTACGTCCGCGACGGCAAGGTACAACGCGAGCTGTCGCTCAATGGCGCGCTGGCTGCTGCCATTCCCGGGCTGCCGGCAGCATTGGTCGAACTGGCCGAGCATCACGGTCGCCTACCGCTGAAAACCAGCCTGGCCCCGGCGATTCGCCTGGCCAACGAGGGCTTTGCGGTGGACCGCGTCTACCGCGAACGCGCGACCTGGCGCCTGGCGGCACTGCGCGACGATGCCGAGAGCGCCAGGCTGTTTCTCGACCAGGGCGAAATACCCGGCGAGGGCCATTCGCTGCGCCAGCCGGAGCTGGCCGCCACCCTGCAGTCACTGGCCGAGCATGGCCGTGCCGGCTTCTACACAGGGCCGGTGGCAGAGCGCCTGGTAACTGGCGTACGCCACGCCGGTGGCATCTGGACCCTGGATGACCTGCGCGAATACCGCATCGTCCGCCGCGAACCGCTGCGTTTTCGCCTCGAAGATGGCCGCGAGCTGATCAGCGCACCGCCGCCCTCGGCCGGCGGTATTGCGCTGGCGCAGAGCCTAGCGATGCTCGAACAACTACCCTGGCGCGACGCCGAACCGATGCAGCGCGTGCACTACGTGGTCGAGGCGCTGCGCCGCGCCTACCGAGATCGCGGCCTGCTGGGCGACCCGGACTTCGTCAAGAATCCCGTGGAGCAACTGTTCTCGCCCGGACACCTGGCCGTGCTCGCCGGCAGCATAGAGCCCGAGAAGGCCACGCCCAGCGCCAGCCTGCCGCCTGCCGGCACCTGGCATGAGGGCGACCACACCACGCATTTCGCCGTGCTCGATGCCGAGGGCAATGCAGTGGCTGCCACGCTGTCGATCAACCTGCCGTTCGGCGCCGCTTTCACCGTGCCCGGCACCGGCGTGCTGCTCAATGACGAGATGGACGACTTCGCCGCCGACGTGCAGGGCGCCAACGCCTATGGCCTGGCGGGCAGCCAGGCCAACGCCATTGCCGGGGGCAAACGCCCGCTGTCGTCGATGAGCCCGAGTTTCATCGAGAGCAGCGACGAGTTCGCCGCCTTCGGTACGCCAGGCGGCAGCCGTATTCCGAGCATGGTGCTGCTGTCGATGCTCGAATACCTGGACGACCAGCCCATCGCGCGCTGGCCGGCCGTAGCGCGCTACCACCACCAGTTCATGCCGGATGTGATCGAGCATGAGCCGGATACCTTCAGCGACGAGCAGGCCGCCGAGCTGCAGCGACGTGGCTATGAACTCAAGCGCCTCGACCGGCAGTACGGTAATCAGCAGGTATTGTTCTGGGACAAGGTCAGCGGTGAAGTGCAGGCGGCCAGCGACCCGCGCGGGATTGGCGAGGCGATTCCTTGAGGTGCATCGACCGAATGTGGCCGTAGCCCGGATGAAATCCGGGAAAACCGAGCAAAGCCTGGATTTCATCCGGGCTACGTCTTGGGTCAGGAGAGTCTGATCAGACTCTCCTGCTCCTCGCCGAACTTGCGCAACTCACGGAACAGCGCCTGCTCGCTGCCCAGCATCAGTACGTTGCGCAGGCTCTGGAAGATGCGGCTGACATAGCCCAGGTCATTCATCAGCGAGCTGGTCTGCAGGCCATCGAGCCGCCCGCTGCGCACATCGGCAAACAGACGCTGGCGGAACTGCCCGTCGAAGCTCGCCGCCTGCTCGTCGAGCCAGCGCAGGCGCGATTGCCACATTTCCTCGGGCATCTCCGAGCGCGCCAGCTCACGCACCTCATGCAGCGTGACGAGCATATGACGACGCAGCTCCACATAGGCATCCCGCACGGCCGAGGGCGGCGCGTCGAGGTAGTGGCCGAGGTTCTTCTGCAGGTGCTTGGCATCCTTGACCGCGTCCACCAATTGCAGCGCTGCCAGCTGGCAACTGACCCAGAACTGCTGGTGCGCTTCGTCCATGGGCAGCTCCATGCGGCCCATGAAACTCAGCAGGTCGCCATACACCCCCTTGATATGAAGCTGGTACAGGTGCTGCGCATCGAAGCCGCCGTGCGTAGGCTTGGCCTGCAGCAGTCTATCGTCGGCCTGGGTACGCGCCAGCTGGTCCACCGGCAGATAGAGCGCGTGGCAGATCACCTCCAGGCTCAGGCGGCCAAGGTGCCCAAGCTCCTGCACCACCGCACCGGATGCGGCGTCCACCGAGTCCAGCGCGCGTTCGTTGAGGTAGCGCGCGCGGGTGCGCTCGGGCTCGGCGACCTGCTCGGGCGCCAGCTCGGTGATCAGCACCGGCGGCTCGACACGCTCCGGCAGCCAGCGGATCAGGTATTGCGCCAGGCGCCCCTGCAGCGGCCAGAACAGCGCCACGCCCATGGCATTGAACAGGGTATGGAACATCGCCAGTTGGATCAGGCTGTTGTCGCCCAGCCCCAAGGGCTCGGCCAGCGCATGTACCAGCCAGGTCAGCGGGCCGAGCAGGCAGAAGGCGAGGGTGCCGGTGGTGATGTTGAACAGCACATGAGCCAGCGCCAGGCGCTGGCCGCTGCGATTGCCGCCGAGCGAACCGACGAAGGCTGTGGTCACGCTGCTGCCGACATTCGAGCCAATGGCGATGGCCAGGCTCTGCCCCAGCTCCAGTTGGCCGCTGGCCAGCGCGGCCAGGGTCAGCATCAGCGTGGCGTGACTCGATTGCAGCACCACGGTGATGGCCATGCCGATGGCGGTGAACAACAGCGCCCCGCGCAGTCCGCCTTCCTGCAGGCCGGTCATGTCCAGGCCATCGCCGAAACTGGCGAAGCCCTCCTTGATCTGGTCGATGCCGAGAAAGATGAAGGCGATGCCCAGCACGATGCGCCCGGCCGCCTTGCTCTTGGCGCCGAAGAAGCCGGCCAGCACACCGAAAACCAGCAGTGGCAGCGCCAGCGGGCTCAGGCTGAGGTTCTGCCCGGCCATCGCCAGCAGCCAGATACCGCTGGTGGCACCGAGATTGGCGCCGAAGAGGATGGCGATACCGCCGGCCAGCTGGATCAACCCGGTGCTGATGAAGGCGATGGTCAGCAGCGACACCAGCGTGCTCGATTGCAGCAGCAAGGTGCCGCCGACACCGAACAACAGACTCTTGAACGGCGTCGCGGTGCTGCGCCCGAGCAACTGTTCCAGCTTGCTGCCCGCCAACTGGCGCAAGCCCTCTTCCAGGCACTGCATGCCGAACAGGAAGATCGCCAGGCCGGCGCAGAGTTGCAGCCAGCCCTGGCTGAACCAGAACGAGGCGATCAGCCCCGCTATCACCAGCGACAGCATCACCCAGCGCAAGGACTTCATTATCACCGTTCCTTCCTTTTCTCGGCGTTCAAACGTAAACGGCCCCTCGCCTCGATAAAGAGGCGAGAGGCCGCGACAGCGGGTTGCAGCGAATCAGTCTTGCTTGTAGCCGCTGCTGGTGCAGCCCAGGCAGCGCACGAAGGCTTCTTTGCCAGGCTCGACCACGAGCGACTGCGCCGCCTCGCCGACATTGCCGCCCAGGGCGGTGAACGGCAGGCTGACGATAAAGGCCGCAGCGCCGATGGCGGTGGCGCCGATCAGTAGCGGGCGAGCGATGACCAGGTCACCGATCATGGCATAGCCCTTGGGCGCTTCTACGGTATAGAGCGGATCGCCGCTGACGTTCTGCTGAACCACTTCCGCCTGCGCCGATAGCGCCAGCAGGCCAGAGGTCAGCGCCAGGACAGCAGCGGAGGTGCGGAACGCTTTCATGGATCGATCCTTCAGGTTATTCGGGAAAGTGCCAGTAACTATAACAGCGCATTGGTAATTGTCAGCGTGATGGACATCAATCGCCATGAAAGGCGTACTCCGGCTTTTTCGGCACATAAGGGCGAAAGAACGCCAGCATGGCAGCCAGATCGGATTTTTCGTCACCCGTCGGCTGAAAGGTCGGGCCGATCACCACGCGCCGGTTCTGGTAGTCCAGCGCACCCAGCACGATGGGCACGCCCGCGCCCAGAGCGATATGGTAGAAACCCATCTTCCAGCGCTCGACCTTCTTGCGCGTGCCTTCGGGCGACAGCACCAGGATGAACTGGTCGTGTTCGCGAAAGGCCTGCACCGCCTGCTCGACGGTGTTGAGCTTCAGGTTCCGACGGATCGGAATGCCGCCCCAACCGCGCATGAGGCCGCCGAAGGGCCAGCGAAAGATGCTGTGCTTGCCGAACCAGCGGGCATTGAGGCGCAGCACGAACTTCAGCGCGATGAAGATCACGAAGTCCCAGTTTGACGTATGGTGAGCGCCGATGGCGACGAACTTGTCGAGCTTCGGCAGTTCGCCCTCGATCCGCCAGCCCATCACCCTCAGTACGCTGCGCCCCAGCCATTGGGCCACAGGATTGCGCGGCAAGTAGTTACCGGACATCGATCAACCTCGGTATTTCTTGTTTTTTTCTTACCAGAACGTGTTTTACGAGCTTGCGAGCTAGAGCCATACAAGGCAAACACAGGCGAGGAAGCGGAGTGTACTTTTGTACATGAGCATTCCGAGCCTGTTTTTAACGCAGTAGGGCCGACGCGCAGCAGATCGATAGGTTTTCTCAGCGTTGGCACTTGGGACAGTACACACTCGCCCGCTGCCCTAACTTGACCTCTCGCAGCGTGCTGCCACAAACCTTGCAGAACTCGCCGCCGCGCCCGTAGGCGAACAGCTCCTGCTGAAAGTAGCCGGGCTGACCATCACCACCGACGAAGTCGCGCAGCGTGGTGCCGCCGCGCTCGATGGCATGGGCGAGGATGCGCTTGATCTCCTCGGCCAGGCGCAGGTAGCGCGCCCGCGAGATCGAACCGGCTTCGCGACGCGGGTCGATACCGGCAGCGAACAGCGCTTCGGTGGCGTAGATGTTGCCCACGCCCACCACCACGGCGTTGTCCATGATGAACGGCTTGACCGCCATGCTGCGCCCACGCGAAAGCTGGAACAGCCGCTCGCCGTCGAACAGCCCGCCCAGCGGCTCCGGGCCGAGCTTGCTGAGCAGCTCGTGGCGCAGCGGGTCTTCGCTCCAGAGCAGCGCACCGAAGCGGCGCGGGTCGGTATAACGCAGCGCCAGGCCGGACTCCAGCTCGATATCCACATGCTCGTGCTTGGCCGCAACCAGGCCGCACTCGACCAGGCGCAGGCTGCCGGACATGCCCAGATGACCGATCAGACTGCCGACTTCGGCCTTGATCAGCAGGTACTTGGCGCGCCGCTCGACGCACTCGATACGCTGGCCGGACAGGCGAATGTCCAGGTCCTCGGGGATCGGCCAGCGCAGACGGCGTTCACGCACGATCACGCGGCTGACGCGCTGACCTTCAAGATAGGGGGCAATACCACGACGGGTAGTTTCGACTTCAGGTAATTCGGGCATGGCGATACGGCAGAAAAACGGCGGTGCGCCACCTTAGCAGGAGCGGTGCGCAAAGCGGTAGCACGCACCGAGGCCCACGTGCAGCAAGCGCCCTGCCAGGTTCAAAGTACGGTCAGGTCGCGGATGCTTTCACGCAGGTTCTCGAAGTCGTACTCCGACAGCCCGACGTATTCGAGAATCGGCTGGGCGATGTACTGCCACTCCATGTCGACGGCCTGACCGCCCTGCACACGATGGGTCTCGCAGATGTGCTCGGCCATCTTCAGGATGCCCAGCAGCGTCTTGAGCTGCGCGTCCTGTCCGGAATCGTCGCTGAAGATCGACAGGGCATTGTGGTGGTTGGCGATGACCTCGCACAGATGCTCCGGCAAGCGCCACGAGCGCGCGGTGAAATAGCCCACTACGGCGTGGTTGGTGGTCAGCAGACGGTTCTCGGTGTCGACCACGCGGCGCTCGTCGCTGGCGCTGGCATAGGCTTCCTCCAGCACCTGCATGTAGTTGGGGAAGCGTTTGAGCATCAGCGGGATGCCGCAGTCGTGGAACAGGCCGAGGCTGTAGGCTTCGTCCGGCGAGTGATAACCGAGGCGCTTGGCCAGGGTCAGGCAGGTCATCGCCACGTCCTGGGCACTGTCCCAGAAGCGGTTGAGGACCAGAATCGCTTCGTCGGTCAGTTCGCCCTTGATCGACTGCGCATTGATCAGGTTGATCACCGTGTTGCAGCCCAGCAGATTGACCGCCTGCTGGATCGAAGCGATGCGGTTGGCCAGGCCGAAATGCGGCGAGTTGACAATTTTCAGCAGCGCGCCGGACAGCCCCGGGTCCTGACTGATCAGCTTGGCGATGCTGCGCAG
Source organism: Pseudomonas sp. UBA7530 (assembly GCF_002479365.1). Lineage (NCBI taxonomy): Bacteria > Pseudomonadati > Pseudomonadota > Gammaproteobacteria > Pseudomonadales > Pseudomonadaceae > Pseudomonas > Pseudomonas sp. UBA7530. The sequence goes on along the minus strand of NZ_DLMS01000007.1, from coordinate 120,320 downwards.
ATCGGGGTTGGGCATGATCTGTTCCATCTGCAGATCGACCATGATCTGCGGTTGCGGCGGTACGCTGATCCCCTGCAGGACTTGCTGGATCTGTTCGGCGGTGAGTTCGTAGGTCATGGAGGGGGAATCGGGCAGGGTGAGAATTAGCGCACAGTCTAGCCAAAGCTCAGGCACGCCCGCAGTCGACTTTTGTAACCGCCGGGCCTGCGTGCAAACCGCTATAATCCCGCTCTTTGCCCTGCGGAGCTCGAACTCATGTCTTCCCTGCCCAGTCTGCGCCTGAAAGCCAACGCCGACCGACGCCTGCGCGCCGGCCACCTGTGGGTGTACAGCAACGAGATCGATGTCGCCGCCACTCCGCTGCATGGCTTCAAAGCCGGCGACCAGGCTGTCCTCGAAGCGGCCGGCGGCAAGCCGCTGGGCATCGTCGCCATGAGCCCGAACAACCTGATCTGCGCCCGCCTGCTGTCGCGCGACGTCAAGCACGTGCTGGACAAATCCCTGCTGGTGCATCGTCTCAACGTCGCCCTGAGCCTGCGCGAGCGCCTGTTCGACAAGCCCTGCTACCGCCTGGTGTACGGCGACTCCGACCTGCTGCCGGGCCTGGTAGTCGACCGTTTCTTCGACATCCTCGTGGTGCAGCTGGCCTCGGCCACCATGGAAGCGCACAAGGACGACGTGCTCGCCGCGCTGATCCAGGTGTGCAAACCCAGCGGCATCCTGTTCAAGAACGACTCCAGCGCGCGCGACGCCGAAGGCCTTGAGCGCTACGTGGAAACCGCCTACGGCGAGGTGCCGGAGTGGGTCGCCCTGGAAGAAAACGGCGTGAAGTTCGAGGCGCCGGTGATCGAAGGGCAGAAGACCGGCTGGTTCTACGATCACCGCATGAACCGCGCGCGCCTGGCGCCCTACGTCAAGGGAAAGCGCGTGCTCGATCTGTTCAGCTACATTGGCGGCTGGGGCGTGCAGGCGGCGGCGTTCGGCGCCAGCGAAGTGTTCTGCGTGGACGCCTCCGGCTTCGCCCTCGATGGCGTGGAGCGCAATGCCACGCTCAACGGCTTCGCCGAGAAGGTCACCTGCGTCGAGGGCGATGTGTTCGCCGCCCTGCGTGAACTGAAGGCGGCCGAAGAACGCTTCGACGTGGTAATTGCCGACCCACCCGCCTTTATCAAGCGCAAGAAGGACATCAAGAACGGCGAGGCCGCCTACCGCCGCCTCAACGAAACCGCCATGCGTCTGCTCAACAAGGACGGCATCCTGGTCAGTGCCAGTTGCTCCATGCACCTGGACGAGGACAACCTGCAGAACATCCTGCTGGCCAGCGCCCGCCATCTGGATCGCAACATCCAGCTGCTCGAGCGCGGCGCCCAGGGCCCGGATCACCCGGTACATCCGGCGATCAACGAAACCCGCTACATCAAGAGCCTGACCGTACGCCTGCTGCCCAACAGCTGAGCAAGCTGCACCTGCCGAGTGCGTGTCGGCAGGTGCCTCTTCCCCCATTCGTTGTTACCTCCTCCCACACCCCGCCTCGCATCTCGCCCAGCATCGACTAGGCTTGAGCCTGCATAGCAGAGCGCTATCAAGCAGCCAGCCTTAATCTGGCTTGCTTATTGCTTTTGCCTATCGCCATAACGATCGCCGCCCACGAAGGAGGCGAATCGACTCAGAAGTTGGAGCCTTGGCCACGAGCTGACTCCACATTGCGGACAGCGGGGAGGACTATGACTGCGCAGGCTGGGAACGACGCGTTCCTGCGATTCACCAATGTCAAGAAGACCTACGATCACAAGACCCTGGTGGTCAAGGACTTCAACCTCAACGTGGCCAAGGGCGAGTTCATCACCCTGCTCGGCCCTTCCGGTTCCGGCAAGACCACCTGCCTGATGATGCTCGCCGGCTTCGAAGACGTGACCAGCGGCGAGATTCTGATCAACGGCCGCAACGTCACCAGCATCGCGCCGTACGACCGCAACATCGGCATGGTCTTTCAGCAGTACGCGCTGTTCCCGCACATGACCATCCGCGAGAACCTCGCCTACCCGCTGAAGATCCGCAAGCTGCCCAAGGACGAGATTCGCGCCAAGGTCGAGCAGTACCTCGCCCTGGTCGAACTGCAGGCGTTCGGCGGACGCTATCCCGGTCAGCTCTCCGGCGGCCAGCGCCAGCGCGTGGCCCTGGCCCGAGCGCTGATCTTCGCCCCGGACATCGTGCTGATGGACGAACCACTCGGCGCGCTGGACAAGAAGCTGCGCGAGCAGATGCAGTTCGAGATCAAGCGCCTGCACGAGCAGCTCGGCTTCACCGTGATCTACGTGACCCATGACCAGACCGAAGCGCTGACCATGAGCGACCGCATCGCCGTGTTCAACAACGGCGTGGTGCAGCAATGCGCCGCGCCACACGTGCTCTACGAGCGCCCGGCCAACCTGTTCGTCGCCGACTTCATCGGCGAGAGCAACAAGCTCGAAGGGGTGATCGAGACGGTCGAAACGGACCGCGTGCAGGTACGTCTCGACGATGGCGGCCTGGTCAGCACGCTGAAGGCCAACTGCTGCGAAGTCGGCCAGGCCACCACGGTGTCGGTGCGTCCGGAAAAGCTCAATTTCACCACCCGCCTCGGCGACAGCGGCAACCAGGTCAAGGCCCGGTTCGTCACCCGCCACTACGTCGGCGAATACATCCGCTACCACTTCGAGACTGCCAGCGGCAGTGAACTGGTGGTGAAGAATCTGAACGACAGTTCAGCCCCGCAACTCAGCGCTCAGGAAGAGATCGCCCTCACCTGGCTGCCGGAAGACAGCCAGGCCCTGGACCGATCGGAAGTGCCGACGACGCTCTGACCACCACAACTAGTAGAAGCAAATGGAGCACAGCAATGGCTAGATCACTGACTACCAGCGTTTCCACCTTCGCCCTGTTGGCGGCATTGGGTTTCACTGCAGGCAACGCCACGGCCCAGGACAGTCTCACCGTGGTGTCCTGGGGCGGCTCCTACGGCGCCGCGCAGAAGAAGCACGTCATCGACCCCTACCAGAAGGAAACCGGCGTCAAGGTGCTGTTCGAGGACTATTCGGGTGGCGTTGCCGAGATCAAGGCCCAGGTCGAGTCGGGCAACATCCAGTGGGACGTGGTCGACTTCGAAGTGATCGACCTCGAGCGCGCCTGCTCCGAAGGCCTGCTGGAAACCCTCGATCACAGCGTGTTGCCGGCCGGCATCGACGGCACTGCGGCGGCTCAGGACTTCATTCCCGAAGCGCTGGCCAGCGAGTGCGCGGTGGGCAATATCGTCTGGTCCGTGGTGTTCGCCTTCAACGACACCACCATCGGCGGCACCAAGGCCACCAGCATCGGCGACTTCTTCGACACCGCCAAGATCCCCGGCAAGCGCGCCATGCGCAAGCGCCCGCAGGTGAACATGGAGTGGGCACTGATGGCCGACGGCGTAGCCCCGGAGGAAGTCTACGAAGTGCTGGCCACACCGGAAGGCCAGCAGCGCGCCTTCGACAAGCTGGACAGCATCAAGAAGGACATCGTCTGGTTCGACTCCTGGTCGCAAGCGCCACAACTGCTCAACGACGGCGGTGCAGTGCTGGTGCAGTCGGCCAATGGCCGCTTCTACGACGCCATAGTGCAGGAGAAGAAGCCCTTCGAAATCGTCTGGGACGGCCATGTCTACGACCTCGATGCCTGGGCCATCGTCAAGGGCTCGAAGAAGAAGGAGCTGGCCATGGAGTTCATCAAGTACGCCACCGGCTCCAAACCACTGGCCGGCATGCCGGACGTGGCCTACGGACCGACTCGCAAGTCGTCCATGCCGCTGGCTGACCAGAACGCCACTCCGCACCTGCCGACCGCTCATCTGGACAAGGGCATCCAGGCTGGCTCCGAGTTCTGGGCCGACTACGGCGAGTCGCTGGGCGAGAAGTTCAACGAGTGGCTGTTGAAGTAAAAGCACCGGCACCCTGTTTCCTCCGACCTGTGGGAGGGGCTTTAGCCGCGACCGTCGCCGCTGAAGCGCCTGCCACGGGAGCCGGGGGAACAGTTGGGCTGGATCCATCGGAGTAACGCCTTGTCATCCCTGACCACCCACGAAGCCGGCCAAGCTGCCAGCGCCCGTCGCAAGAAGCGCGTCGCCGCCTTTCTGTTCGTGGTGCCGCTGCTGCTGTTTATCCTCGTCACCTTCGTCGCCCCGATCGGCACCATGCTGTGGCGCAGCGTGTATCACCCGACCGTAGCCGAGCTGATTCCCCTGACCCTGGCCGAACTCGAACGCTGGGACGATCACCGGCAGATGCCGGACGAGGCAACCTTGCAGGTCTTCGTCACGGAGCTGCATGGGCTCAACGAACAGCGCCTGTCCGGCAAGCTGTCCGAGGAGTTCAACCGCGCTTACACGGGCATGTCCAGCGTGGTCAAATCCACTGCACGGCGCATCGGCCGTCTGGATGCACAAGCGCTGCAGAGCCAGGGTGTGCAAACCCTGCTCGACGCCCATCGCAACTGGAGCAAGCCCGAGCTGTGGTACGCCATCGAACGTGCCGGCAAGGTCTACACCTACGACTACTACCTGACCGCACTGGATCTCGAGCTGCACCCCGACGAGGGCATTCAGGTGCGCCAGGACACACAGATCTACCTGCAGCTTTATTCCAAGACGCTGAACATGGCGCTGGTCATCACCCTGCTCTGCGCCCTGCTCGGCTACCCGCTGGCCTACTACCTCGCCGGCCTGCCATCGAATCGCGCCAACCTGCTGCTGGTACTGGTGCTGCTGCCGTTCTGGACCTCGCTGCTGGTGCGCACCACCTCGTGGATCGCCCTGCTGCAGACCAACGGCGTGATCAACTCCTTCCTCATGGGCATCGGCATCATCAGCCAACCCTTCGAGATGCTCTACACCTCATTCGCCACCGTGGTGGCGATGACCCACATCCTGCTGCCGTTCATGATCCTGCCGCTGTACAGCGTGATGCGCGGCATCGACCCCAGCTACATGCGCGCCGCGCTCAGCCTGGGCGACAAACCGATACCGGCGTTCGCCCGCATCTACTTCCCGATGACCCTGCCAGGCCTCAGCGCCGGGGCGTTGCTGGTGTTCATCATATCGGTGGGCTACTACATCACCCCGGCACTGGTCGGCGGCACCGACGGGCAGATGATCAGCAACATCATCGCCTTCCACATGCAGCGTTCGAACAACTGGGAGCTGGCCGCCGCACTGGGCTCGCTGCTGCTCGGGCTGATCCTGCTGCTGTACTGGGTGTACGACCGTTTCGTCGGCGCCAGCAATATCAAGTTGGGATGAACATGGCCTTATCAGCATCGCAGCAACACGGCGTAGTCCGGATGCAATCCGTGAAACCCGTCTCCTCCTCGCTCCCGGACTGCGTCCGGGCTACAGGCGGCAGCAGCCGTCACCTCACCCCGGGCACGGCGCCATGAAGATCCCCGCCTACTATGGCTTCTGGCACCACCTCGGACACTGGCTGCTCAAGGCCAGCTCCTGGCTGGTGTTGCTGTTCCTGATCCTGCCGATCCTGGTGATCGTGCCATTGTCGTTCAACGCCGAGCCGTTCTTCAGTTTCACCGAAGGCATGCTCACGCTGGACCCGGACGCCTACTCGCTGCGCTGGTACCGGGAGATTCTCGACGACCCGAAGTGGATCCTGGCGATCAAGAACAGCTTCTTCATCGGCATCCTCTCCACCATCCTCGCCACGATTCTGGGCACCTGCGCCGCCGTAGGTCTGGCGCGCGACGAGATGCCGTTTCGCCGTTTCATCACCGCCCTGCTGCTGTCGCCGATGATCGTGCCACTGATCATCACCGCCGCCGGCATGTTCTTCTTCTACTCCAACCTCGGCCTGGCCGGTGGCTACCTCGGGGTGATCCTGGCGCACGCCGCGCTGGGTACGCCCTTCGTCATCATCACGGTGACGGCCACGCTCACAGGCTTCGACTACAGCCTGGCGCGCGCCGCGCTGAATCTCGGCGCCACGCCGATCAGGGTGTTCTTCGACGTGATCATGCCGCTGATCCGACCCGGGGTGATTTCCGGCGCACTGTTCGCCTTCATCACCTCGTTCGATGAAGTGGTGGTGATCCTGTTCATGGCCGGCCCTCAGCAGCGCACCATCCCGCGGCAGATGTTCTCGGGCCTGCGCGAGCAGATCAATCCGAGCATCCTGGCCATCGCCACCCTGCTGATCCTGGTGTCCATCGCCCTGCTGGTGACCCTCGAACTGCTGCGCCGCCGCGCCGAACGCATGCGCGGGATCGAGTTACCGCACTGAGCGACAGCGACTGGCGCAAGCGACCATCAGCCTTCCCCCGCCCGCCTTGGCGGGCGTAGAATCCCAGCATTCCTCGCCAGAAATCCTCCGGCGGGCCCGTGAGCCCCGGCCGTACGAACGGTGATCCCGTTTCGTCATGCAGCCTCCTGATACCGCGGCGATCTGCCGCTCGACGACGCTCACCGCACACACAACCGAATTAGCCGCAGGATCATCGTCATGCCCGATTACCGCTCGAAGACCTCCACCCACGGCCGCAACATGGCCGGCGCCCGTGCCCTGTGGCGCGCCACCGGGATGAAGGACGAAGACTTCAAGAAACCGATCATCGCCATCGCCAACTCCTTCACCCAGTTCGTGCCCGGCCACGTGCACCTCAAGGACCTGGGCCAGTTGGTCGCCCGCGAGATCGAGAAGCACGGCGGCGTGGCCAAGGAATTCAACACCATCGCCGTCGACGACGGCATCGCCATGGGCCACGACGGCATGCTCTATTCGCTGCCAAGCCGCGAGATCATCGCCGACTCCGTCGAGTACATGGTCAATGCCCACTGCGCCGACGCCATCGTCTGCATCTCCAACTGCGACAAGATCACCCCCGGCATGCTGATGGCTGCGCTGCGCCTGAACATCCCGGTGGTCTTCGTCTCCGGCGGCCCGATGGAAGCCGGCAAGACCAAGCTGGCCAGCCACGGCCTGGACCTGGTCGACGCCATGGTCATCGCCGCCGACTCGACCGCGTCCGATGAAAAAGTCGCCGAGTACGAGCGCAGCGCCTGCCCGACCTGCGGCAGCTGCTCCGGCATGTTCACCGCCAACTCGATGAACTGCCTCACCGAAGCTCTGGGCCTGTCCCTGCCGGGCAACGGTTCGACCCTGGCCACCCACAGCGACCGCGAGCAGCTGTTCCTGCGCGCCGGCCGCCTGGCTGTCGAGCTGTGCCAGCGCTACTACGGCGAAGGCGACGAGTCGGTGCTGCCGCGCAACATCGCCAACTTCAAGGCGTTCGAGAACGCCATGATGCTCGACATCGCCATGGGCGGCTCGACCAACACCATCCTCCACCTGCTGGCCGCGGCCCAGGAAGGCGAGGTCGCCTTCGACCTGCGCGACATCGATCGCCTGTCGCGCAAGGTGCCGCAGCTGTGCAAGGTGGCGCCGAACATCCAGAAGTACCACATGGAAGACGTACACCGCGCCGGTGGCATCTTCTCCATTCTCGGCGAACTGGCCCGTGGCGGCCTGCTGCACACCGACGTGCACACCGTACATAGCCCCAACATGGCCGAAGCCATCGCTCAGTGGGACATCACCCAGACTCAGGACGAAGCGGTACACCACTTCTTCAAGGCTGGCCCTGCCGGCATCCCGACCCAGACCGCGTTCAGCCAGAGCACCCGCTGGCCGAGCCTGGACGACGACCGCGCCGAAGGCTGCATCCGCAGCGTCGAGCATGCCTATTCGCAGGAAGGCGGCCTGGCGGTGCTGTACGGCAACATCGCCCTCGACGGCTGCGTGGTGAAGACCGCCGGCGTCGACGAGTCCATCCACGTGTTCGAAGGCACCGCCAAGGTATTCGAGAGCCAGGATAGCGCCGTAAAAGGCATCCTCGCCGACGAAGTGAAGGAAGGTGACATCGTCATCATCCGTTACGAAGGCCCGAAAGGTGGCCCGGGCATGCAGGAAATGCTCTATCCGACCAGCTACCTGAAGTCCAAGGGCCTGGGCAAGGCCTGCGCCCTGCTCACCGATGGCCGTTTCTCCGGCGGCACCAGCGGCCTGTCCATCGGCCACGCCTCGCCGGAAGCCGCCGCGGGCGGCGCCATCGGCCTGGTCAATGACGGCGACAAGATCCTCATCGACATCCCCAACCGCAGCATCAACCTGCTGGTTGGCGATGAAGAGCTGGCTGCACGCCGCGCCGAACAGGACAAGAAGGGCTGGAAGCCGGCAGCGCCGCGCACCCGCAAGGTGACCACCGCGCTCAAGGCCTACGCCCTGCTTGCCACCAGTGCCGACAAGGGCGCGGTGCGTGACAAGGCAATGCTCGACGGCTAAGCCTGCCGGCCTGCGACCTAGGGCCAGTCTGCTAAGAAAACCGCCGCGACTGCTTTGCAGGTTCGCGGCGTTTTTTATTGACCGAACAGTAGCGCGCACTGCTCGTTTCGCGGACAAGTCCGCTCCCACGGGTCTCAGTGGCACTCGTGGGAGCGTAATGCTGTTCACACCAGAAGTGATCGGAGGCGATTAGTCCCCTCGCCCCTTTGGGGAGAGGGTTAGGGCGGGCCGTGTTCGGCGAGGGGGAAACTGGCAGTCTTGCGGAATTTTCAGCCCTCTCCGCCAGCCCCTTTCCCATAAATGGGAGAGGGGAGCCAAGCGCGTACAACCTTAAGTGAACAGCATTGCTCGTGGGAGCGGACTTGTCCGCGAAGCTTTTCCGCTCCAAATGCCTAATGATTGGTGGCGCACCAGAAATAGTTGCTGACTGACAACAGCCCCACTACCGGGCTTATCCTGGCCGCAGGCTTTGCATCCGACCGTGATCGCCCGCAAGCTGGCGCCTACGTTAAAGCACTGGAGACGAACATGCAGATCGGCCTGATCGCCGACACCCACGGCTTGCTGCGGCCCCAGGCGCTGGCCGCGCTGCAGGGCGTGGATCATCTGATCCATGCCGGCGATATTGGTGGGCCGCATATCCTCGCCGAACTGGAGCGCATCGCGCCGCTTTCGGTGGTGCGCGGCAACAACGACCAGGACGACTGGGCCGATGGCATTGCCGAGCACCTAACCCTGAGCTTCGGCGCCATCAGGCTGTATGTGCTGCACGACCTCAAGCAGCTGGCCATCGACCCCAAGGTTGAAGGCATCGACGTGGTGATCGCCGGGCATTCGCACAAGCCGCTGCAGGAAGAGCGCGACGGCGTGCTCTTCCTCAACCCCGGCAGTGCCGGACCGCGGCGCTTCAAGTTGCCCATCGGCCTGGGCATCCTGCATATCGAAGGCGACCAGTTTAGGGCCGAGCTGATCACGCTGAACGTCTGAGCCTGCGTCCCTTACCTCTGGAACGCAGCCCCTTGTAGGAGCGAATTTATTCGCGATCCATCCGATGCTCCGCGCGCTAATCGCGAATAAATTCGCTCCTACAGCTACCCAGATACCATTCGAGGGCAGTCCATCCAGGCGGCCTGCAGCGCCAGCCTTGAAAAACGCCTGCCACGCAGCCATCTATGTCGATTCAACTTGCCGACTCGCCCAATCACCGCCTGATGGAGAATCCCATGACCCTCGACGAGCTCAACGCCATTGCCGGCGTGACCGCCAAGCCCGACGTCGCCACCGCCGACTTCGTCTACAACCACACCATGATCCGCGTGAAGGATTTGCAGAAGTCGCTGGATTTCTACACCCGCGTGCTGGGCTTCACCCTGCTGGAGAAGAAGGATTTCCCGGATGCCGAATTCAGCCTGTACTTCCTCGCATTGATCAATGACAAGTCGCAGATCCCGGCTGACCCGGCCGCCCGCCACCAGTGGCGCAAATCCATCCCCGGTGTGCTGGAGCTGACCTACAACTACGGCACCGAGAAGAACCCGGAATTTTCCTACCACAGCGGCAACAGCGACCCGCGCGGTTTCGGCCATCTGTGCGTGTCGGTGCCGGACATCAAGGCCGCCTGCCAGCGCTTCGAAGACCTCGGTGTGGACTTCCAGAAGCGTCTGACCGACGGTCGCATGCGCGACATCGCCTTCATCAAGGACCCGGACGGCTACTGGGTCGAGATCATCCAGTTCACCGAAGTGATCTGATTTTCGCCTCCGCGAAAACCGACGAGGGGCTGCTTCAGCGAGGCAGCCCCTCGTTCGTTGCAGGGATCAACTGACACCGACGTAACGATCGGCCCGGTGATTGATCGCCAGCACCAGATTGAGCATCACCGCCCCCAGCACCGACAGCAGCACCTTGTCTGGCGACACCACGAAGATGGCCGCCAGCACGATGCTCGCGTCGATGGCCATCTGCACCGCGCCCGCGCGCAGACCGAAGCGTTCCTGCATGTACAGGGCGAGAATGTTCACCCCGCCCAGGCTGGCGCGATGGCGGAACAGCATGAGCAACCCCAGGCCCATCGCAGCCCCACCGAACAGAGCGGCATAGAGCGCGCTGAGGTGGGCGAAGGCGACCCAATGCGGCGTCAGTTCGGCCAGCAGTGAAACCAGCAGCACCGCGCAGCCGGTACGCAAGGTGAAGCCCCAGCCCATGCGCCAGATACCGAGCAGGTAGAACGGCAGGTTGACCAGGCAGAACACCAACCCGAACGGCCAGCCGGCCTGGTAGTTGGCCAGAAACGCGATGCCGACGGTACCGCCCGTGAGCAAGCCAGCGTGGGCGTAGAAGGCGATGCCCAAGGCCACCAGGGCGGTGCCGAACAGCAACGCCAACGCATCCTCCCAAAGTGGGTGGCGCACGAAGAGTGCGGCGACGGCGCTCGGGCGCTCGTCGGTGGACGATTGATCTGTCATCGAAATACCTGCATCAGAAGCGAAAAGAAGTAACCGCAGGCAAGGCAATGGCCGTCACGCCGCGCAGGAGAAGCTGGCGACAGCGACGGCCGGAAGGATCGTTATCGTTATGCGCCGCGTCGTTCCCATATCTCGAAGGCGTAGAACGGCGTCTCGGCAGAAGCCGGATGCTCGACGCTGGACGCCATGCGCCAGGCAGACTCGTCGATTTCGGGGAAGAAAGCGTCACCATCGGGTTCAAGCCCCACACGCGTCAGGTACAGGCGATCGGCCTGGGCCAGACCCAATTCATAGAGCTGCGCGCCGCCGATCAGCATCAGCTCCTCAGCATCTTCTGCACGCGCCCAGGCATCGGCACGCTCGATGGCCGCCTCCAGCGTGGCGAGCACCTCGGCGCCTTCCAGGATCAGCCCAGGCTGACGGCTGACCACGATATTGAGCCGCCCTGGCAACGGGCGCCCGAGCGAGTCCCAGGTCTTGCGCCCCATGATGATGGGCTTGCCCAGCGTCATGGCCTTGAAGTGCTTGAGGTCCGCCGGCAGATGCCAAGGCAGTTGATTGTCGCGACCGATCACGCGGTTGCGCGCGAGCGCGGCGATCAGCGAAAGAGGTAGAGTGGTTTTCATGGCCGCGAGCATAGCAGAGGGGCCGGCGCACCCGCAGCCTACCTTTACCTTCCCGATGGCGCACAGAACCGTCTAGGCTTGGACCTCTGTCGCACAATCGTCACCCTTACCGGTGCAGGCTTGGGCTCCCACCCCGTGCAAGGAGGTACCCCCATGTTGAAGAAACCGCTTCGCAGCTGGCTGCTCTACGCTGGCCTGCTGCTGCCAACCCTCGGCCTTGCCGCACCCGCCGAGTCCGATAGCGTACAAGCCGCCATCGACTGGGCACAGCAGCAGCCGCTGGCGCACAAGGGCAAACCTCGTGGCGACGCCAAACCGCTGGTGATCGCCCACCGCGGCGCCAGCGGTTACGTCCCCGAACACACTCTGGCAGCCTATGCCCTGGCTGTGCTGCAGGGCGCCGATTATGTCGAGCCTGACCTGGTGATGACTCGCGACGGCCAACTGGTGGCCCGTCACGATAACGAACTGGGACTGACCACCGACGTCGCGCAGCGTGCGGAATTCGCCAGCCGCAAGCGCACCCAGACGGTGGATGGCGTCAGCCTGGAGGGCTGGTTCAGCGAGGACTTCACCCTGGCCGAACTCAAGACCCTGCGCGCCATCGAGCGTATTCCCCAGCAGCGCCCGGCCAACCAACGCTTCGATGGCCAGTTCGAGATTCCCACCCTGCAGGAGATCATCGACCTGGTGAAGAGCCTGCAGCTCAGCCAGCAGCGGGTGATCGGCCTGTATCCGGAAACCAAGCACCCGACCCACTTCCAGCAGATCGGCCTGGCCATGGAGCAACCGCTGGTCAAGGTGCTCAAGCACAACGGCTACAACAGCGCCAAGGCGCCGGTATACATCCAGTCCTTCGAGGTGGAGAACCTCAAGACCCTCAGCCGCCTGACCCAGGTACGCCTGGTGCAATTGCTGTGGACCGAGGGCCAGCCCTATGACCAGCACGTACTCGGCACCGGCCTCGGCTACGCGCAGATGATCGCGCCAGAGGGTCTGAAGGCCATCGCCCGCTACGCCAGCGGCATTGGCCCGGAGAAAGGCATGGTCATCCCGCGCGACGCCGCCGGCAACCTGACCACGCCGACCCGCCTGGTACGTGACGCCCATGCTGCCGGACTCAAGGTTCATCCTTATACCTTCCGCGCCGAGAACGCCTTCCTGCCGACCAGCCTGCGCAATGGCAGCGAGCCGAGCGAGCGCGGCGACATCGAGGCGGAACTGCACGCCTTTATCGCCACCGGCATCGACGGCCTGTTCATCGACCAGCCGGACATCGCGGTGCGTCTGCGCGAGCAGCACTGAGTCGCGCCGGGGCGGATCAGGGGTTATTCTCAACCTCTGATCCAAACGACGAGACGCCGCGTGACAGACGCCTCCTCCTCCACACCCTTCCAGCGCCTCTGGCTCAGCGAGACCATTCGCGTGCGCGAGGAACATGCCGGCCCGCTCGACGACGCCGAAGCCAACCGCCAGGTGCGTGCACAGGGCGGCGAACTTGCCGAGCGCATCCAGCAGCGTGCGCTGCTGCTGAGTCGCCGCGACGGCCAGTGGCAGGCCCTGCAGCACTGGCTCCAGGGTGCTCGCCTGGCGCTGCTGGCTCTGGCCGTGCTGGCCGCGTTCAGTGGCCTCGGCCTGGCGCTGACCGCCCTCGGTGACGGCAGCCGCCCGGTCAATGTGTTCTGGGCGTTGGGTAGCCTTCTGGGCCTCAATTTGCTGATGCTGATCGGCTGGCTGCTTGGCCTGTCGCTGAGCCGCGACAGCGCCGGCGCTCTCGGCCATGTGTGGCTGTGGCTAAGCGCGAAGCTGGCACGCGACGCCAGCGCTGCGCAGTTGATGCCCGCCCTGCTGGTGATGCTGCAGCGCCAGCGCCTGACTCGCTGGGGCCTGGGTTTGCTGGTGCACGGCCTATGGGCACTGGCCATGTTCAGCGCCCTGGCCACCCTGCTGCTGATGCTCGCTACGCGGCGCTACGGTTTCGTCTGGGAGACCACCATCCTCGGCGGCGACACCTTCATCGCCCTGACTCAGGCCATCGGCGCCCTGCCTGCCCTGCTCGGTTTCAACCTGCCGAACGTGGAACTGATCCGCGCCAGCGGCGATGCCGCGATTGCCAGCGAAGCGGCGCGGCAAAGCTGGGCTGCCTGGCTGGTCGGCGTGCTGTTGGTCTATGGCCTGCTGCCACGCGTGCTGCTGATGCTGCTGTGCCTGTGGCGCTGGCAATCGGGTAAGGGCGCGCTGCGCCTGGATCTTGAATTGCCCGGTTACGGCCTGCTGCGCCAGCGCCTGCAGCCGGACAGCGAACGCCTCGGTGTCTGCGATCTGGCCCCCGCCGAGTTGCACCAGCCGCAAGGCGGCGCCAATTCCCAGACGGGCAGCGGCGCCCTGCTGCTAGGCCTGGAGCTGGACGACCGCCGCACCTGGCCACCGGGCCCCTTACCCAAGGGTGTGGCCGATGCCGGGGTGATCGACAGTCGCGAGCAGCGCCGCCAATTGCTGGAGCAACTGACCCGCTTCCCGCCCGAACGCCTGGCCATCGCCTGCGACCCGCGTCGTTCGCCGGACCGCGGCACGCTGGCGCTGCTCGGCGAGCTGGCGCGCTCGGCCTCTGCCACACGCATCTGGCTGCTGCCACCTGCCCCCGGCGAAAGCCTGGACAGCGCACGCTTGGCGGACTGGCATCAGGCCCTCGGCACGCTGGGACTGCCGCATGGCGACACGGCGCCGCTGAACTGGCTGGAGACAGGGCATGACTAGAGAGCCGCAGGCACACGGCCTTCATGTAGGAGCGAGCTCTGCTCGCGAAGCTTTTGCCGTTTGCCATGGTTCGCGAGCAGAGCTCGCTCCTACCCCAATGCCCGCTCTCTTGCCTCCGAGCTACCCGGCCGAGACCACACCATGAGCCCGCCGCTGAAACTCGCCCTGGTCGGCCATACCAATGTCGGCAAGACGTCGCTGCTGCGCACCCTGACCCGTGACGTGGAGTTCGGCGAGGTCTCACCGCGCGCCAGCACCACGCGCCATGTCGAGGGTGCGCGCCTGTCGGTGAACGGCCAGGCGCTGTTGGAGCTGTACGACACCCCCGGCCTGGAAGACGCCATCGCCCTGTTCGATTATCTGGAGCGCCTCGACCGCCCCGGTGAGCGGCTGGATGGCCCGGCGCGCCTGGGGCGTTTTCTCGAAGGCAGCGAGGCGCGCCAGCGCTACGAGCAGGAGGCCAAGGTGCTGCGCCAGCTCATGGCTTCCGATGCCGGGCTGTACGTGATCGACGTGCGCGAGCCGGTGCTGGCCAAGTACCGTGACGAACTGGCGGTGCTCACCATGTGTGGCCGCCCGTTGCTGCCGGTGCTCAACTTCGTTGCCAGCGCCCACCACCGCGAAGGCGAGTGGCGCGAGGCCCTGGCCCGCCTCGGCCTGCACGCCCTGGTGGCGTTCGACAGCGTGGCACCGCCGGAGGATGGCGAGCGGCGCCTCTATGAGAGCCTGGCCCTGCTGCTGGAACGTTCGCGTCCACAACTGCAGCGCCTGATCGAGGATCACGAAGCGCAGCGCCAAGCCCGACGCCAGGCCGGCAACCGGCTGATCGCCGAACTGCTGATCGACTGCGCCGCCTGTCGCCGCAGCGTCGCCGCTCAGCCACTGCTGGAGCAGGCCGCGGTGAGCGAGCTGCGCGAAGCCATTCGTCAGCGCGAGCAGCGCTGCGTCGAGGCGCTGTTGCGCCTGTATGCCTTCCGCAGCAGCGACGCCAAAGCGGCCGACCTGCCGCTGCTCGACGGGCGCTGGGGCGACGACCTGTTCAATCCGGAAACCATCAAGCAACTGGGGATCAAGGTTGGCGGCGGCATGGCCGCGGGTGCGGCCACCGGCGTTGGCGTCGACCTGCTGGTCGGCGGCCTGACCATGGGTGCAGCTGCCGCATTGGGCGCAGTGATCGGCGGGAGCGCACAGACCCTGCGCAACTATGGGGAGAGACTGAAGGGCAAATTGAAAGGCCAGCGCGAGCTGACCGTCGACGACGCCGTGCTGCGTCTGCTCGCCCTGCGCCAGCAGCAACTGCTGGCTGCACTGGACGTGCGTGGCCACGCGGCGATGGACGCCATCAGCCTCGGTGCCCCGCAGGAAACCCTGTGGCGCCAGGGCAAGCTGCCCACGCCGCTGAACGTGGCGCGGGCGCACCCCGAGTGGTCGTCGCTCAATCCCGGCGCACGCCTTGAAGACGCCGAGCGACATGAACAGGTGCAGCGCGTGGCGGCAGAGCTGGGACAGGCGTAACAGGCACGCCCCTGATGCGTTGCGTCGGTGGCTGGCTATCACCACGCCCCGACGGAGCTCAAAGCTCCTCGCCCAGGTAATCGCTCACCGTTCGCGGCCACTGCGGTTCACTCAAGGTGCTCAGGATGGCCCGACCGATCGGCTCACGCAGCGGGCTGCCGTTACGCACCAGGAAGCCGTAACTCTGGTTCTCGAAGGTGCCCGGGAGTATCTGCAGGCGCGCGCCAAGCAACTCGCGATTGCGATATTGCAGAATGGGTTTGTCATAGACGATGGCATCGGCCTTGCCCTGCTGCACAGCCAGCAGCGCCTCGGTCAGGTTCGGGTAGCTGCTCTGGCGAATGCGCTGCTCCTCCAGCCAGCGCGCGGCGACGGTGCGCTGCACGCTGGCGACATTCGCGCCTCGCAAATCGCCGGGCCCCTGGATGCTGCCTTGCAGGTTGCTCACCGTTAGCGCCGTGGTCATCGCCGCGGTAAAGGTCGAAACCATGATCAGCGCAGCGAACATCCACACCACGGCCACCAGCCGCCCGCCCAGGGTCACCGGCGACTTGTCGCCATAACCAACGGTGGTCATGGTCACTGCTGCCCACCAGAACCCATCGCCCAGGCCGCGCACGGGCGCCTCGGGAAACTGCGCCTGGTTACGCCGCCGCTCGAACAGCCAGATCACCGTGCCCACCAGCATCAACACCGCAACCAGGCCCAGCACTACGCTGATGAAGCCCCAGGAGAACAGCCGCGTGAAAGTCCTCCAGCCACCAGCCGACGATGTCGCCGGCACGCCGATGCTTAGGCCGGTGTAGTAGAACGGATGGGTGAAGTCGAAGCGTACCTCGCGCTCGGGCGTCATGGTCAGCGCTCCGACCACCACGTCGACCTCGCCCTGCTCCAGGCTGTCGAACAGCTGGCCGAAGGGCATCGGCCGGTACTCGAACGTATAGCCGTTTTTCTCGGCTATGGCATTCCACAGATCGATGCTGATGCCACTCCAGCTGTCATCCTCGCCCTGGATCACGAACGGCGGCACTTCGGTGATGCCGACCCGCAGCGGTTGGGGGTCGGCATGGCATGACTTGTCAGGCAACTCAGTACCAGCAGCAGGGCCAGTGCAATTCGGCTCACCAGGGACTCCCTCTTCACGTGTTCGGTGAAAGGGTAGCAAACCGCGCCCGACTAACTGCCCAGACGCAAGTCTCAGACCGCCACTGGCGCCTTGATATGCGGGTGCGCTTCGTAGCCCACCAGTTCGAAGTCCTCGAATTTGAAAGCCAGCAGGTCCTTCACCTCGGGGTTGAGCTTCATGGTCGGCAGCGGCAGCGGCTGGCGGGTCAGCTGCAGGTCGGTCTGCTCGATATGGTTGGCGTACAGGTGGCAGTCGCCGCCGGTCCAGATGAACTCGCCCGGCTGCAGGTCGCAGACCTGCGCCACCATCAACGTCAGCAGCGCGTAGCTGGCGATGTTGAAGGGCACACCGAGGAAGATGTCCGCCGAGCGCTGATACAGCTGGCAGGACAGCTTGCCGTCAGCCACGTAGAACTGGAACAGCGCGTGGCATGGCGGCAGGGCCATCTGGTCGACCAGCGCCGGGTTCCAGGCAGAGACGATCAGGCGACGCGAGTCCGGGTTCTTCCTGATCATCTCGATCAGCTTGGCGATCTGGTCGATGGATTCGCCGTTGGGCGCCGGCCAACTGCGCCATTGGTAACCGTACACCGGGCCGAGGTTGCCATTCTCGTCGGCCCACTCGTCCCAGATGCTGACGCCGTTTTCCTTGAGGTACTTGATGTTGGTGTCGCCCTGCAGGAACCACAGCAGTTCATGGATGATCGAGCGCAGGTGGCACTTCTTGGTGGTGACAATGGGGAAGCCATCAGCCAGGTCGAAGCGCATCTGGTAGCCGAACACGCTGTAGGTGCCGGTGCCGGTGCGGTCTTCCTTGAAGGTGCCGTGCTCGCGCACGTGGCGCATCAGGTCGAGGTACTGTTTCATCAGGCGACTCCTTGAACGGGCTGGCGCTTGTAGGCGTAGGCGATCAGACCGATACCACCGAGAATCATCGGCAGGCAGAGAATCTGCCCCATGGTCAGCCAGCCCCAGGCCAGGTAGCCAAGCTGGGCATCCGGCACGCGGACGAATTCGACGATGAAGCGGAACACGCCATAGCAGGCGGCGAACATGCCGGACACGGCCATGGTTGGGCGCGGTTTGCGCGAATAGAACCAGAGGATGGTGAACAGCGCCACGCCTTCCAGGGCGAACTGGTAAAGCTGCGACGGATGGCGCGCCAGTTGCTGCGGATCGGTGGGGAAGATCATCGCCCAGGGCACGTCGGTGGCCTTGCCCCACAGCTCGGCGTTGATGAAGTTGCCGATGCGCCCGGCGCCCAGACCGATCGGTACCAACGGGGCGATGAAGTCCATCAGCTCGAAGAAGCTCTTGCCGTTGCGCTTGCCGAACCACCAGGTGGCCAGCATCACCCCGATCAGGCCGCCATGGAAGGACATGCCGCCTTCCCAGACCCGCAGGATTTTCGCCGGATCGGCGACATAGGCCGCCAGGTCGTAAAACAACACGTAGCCCAGGCGCCCACCGAGAATCACCCCCATGGCCACCCAGAACACCAGGTCGGACAGCTTGTCCTTGTTCCAGCTCGCGTCGAAACGCTCCAGCCGGCGCGAGGCCAGCAACCAGGCGCCACCGATTCCGATCAGGTACATCAGGCCGTACCAATGGATTTTCAGGGGGCCGAGGGCGATGGCCACCGGGTCGATCTGCGGATAAGGCAGCATCCAGGACTCCTTAAATGAAAAAACTCACGCCCACGCTGAACAGCAGCAGGGCGAACAGGCGCTTGAGCAACTGCGGCGACAGGCGATGAGCCAGGCGCGCACCAAAACGGGCAAAGAACATGCTGGTCACGGCGATACCCAGCAAGGCCGGGAGGTACACGTAACCGACGCTCCATGGCGGCAGATTCGCATTTCCCCAGCCGGTAAACATGAAACTCAACGCACCAGCGATGGCGATCGGCAAACCACAGGCCGCAGACGTCGCCACCGCCTGCTGGATCGGCACGCTGCGCCAGACCAGAAAGGGCACGGTCAGCGAACCACCGCCGATGCCGAAAATCGCCGACGCCCAGCCAATCACACCACCGGCCACCGTCAGCGTCGGCTTGCCTGGGACACCGCGGCTGGCTTTGGGTTTCAGGTCAAGCGCCATCTGCGCGGCCACGACGATGGCGAAGGTCCCGATGATCTTCTGCAGCAGCGGCCCCTGAATCAGCGCAGCGGTCACAGCCCCCAGCGCTGCACCGAGCACAATGCCCAGGGTCAGCCAGCGGAACAGCGGCCAGCGCACCGCGCCCTTGCGATGATGTTCGAGCAGCGAATTGATCGAGGTGAAGACGATGGTCGCCAGGGACGTGCCCACTGCCAAATGGGTGAGAATTTCCGTGGCAATGCCCTGCGAGGTGAAGCTAAGCACCAGCACCGGCACGATGATCAGACCGCCACCCACGCCGAACAGGCCAGCCAGCACACCGGCAGCCGAGCCCAGCACCAGGTAGAGCAGCAGTTCCATCGACACCCCCAAAAACAAAGGGGCATGGTAGCGGAAATGCCCTCGCAACGGCACACGGATCGACGGAACGGTTGCCGCTCGCGCCTCAGCTCGCTAGCCTGCCAGACTCCGTCATTGGAGGAATGCGCATGTGCCTGATCGTCTTCGCCTGGCAGCCGGAAAGCCCGACGGTGCTGCGCCTGGCATCCAATCGCGACGAGTTCTATGCGCGCCCCAGCACAGCGCTGGGCGAGTGGCAGGATGCACCCGGCGTATTCGCCGGCCGCGACCTGCAAGCCGGCGGCACCTGGCTTGGCGTCACCACGCAAGGCCGCTTTGCCGCACTGACCAACATCCGCGACTTGGAGCAGAAGGCCGGCCCACGCTCACGCGGCGCGCTGACGGCCGACTACCTGCAGGGCCAGGATTCGCCGCCCGCCTACCTCGACAGGATCATGCGCGACGCCGCCGAATATGCCGGTTTCAACCTGCTGGTCGGTGATCGCCATCAGCTCTGGCATTTCAATTCCCAGGAAGGACGAGCCCGGCAGTTGCAGGGCGGCCTCTATGGCCTGTCCAACGCCAACCTCGATACGCCCTGGCCGAAGCTGCTGCGTGCCAGAAACGCCCTCGGCGAGCGCATCGATGCCGAAGATGAAGCGTTAATGGCGCTGCTCGCCGACAACAGCCCGCCGGCCGATCATCTGTTGCCGGACACTGGCGTAGGGCTGGCGACGGAACGCCTGCTGTCGACTGCCTTCATCATCGGCGAGGCCTACGGCACCCGCGCCAGTACGGCTTTGAATCTGTACGGAGATGGGCGCTGGAGCATCACCGAGCGCAGCTTCGGCCCGCATGGCACAGTGTTGGGCGAGGTGGCATTCAGCGGGTAGCCCGGATGTAATCCGGGGAACAGTTCTGCGGAGTACAGCCCTTGTAGGAGGGGCTTTAGCCGCGAGCTTTTCGCCGCTGAAGCGCCTCCCACTGGTGAGCTCTGCTCGCGAAGCTTTTCTGCGTAGCCAGGGTTCGCGAGCAAAGCTCGCTCCTACCTATCAGGCTGTTGAAAAACGTAGGCGACGACTGCACGGATGCAGGAGGCAGAGCGAAGCAGGAAGCCCGAGCCGAGGCAGCCAGTGCATACCGATGGCGGCCCCACAAAAACAGCCGAAAAACGCTCGGAGTCGCGCTCGACTTTACGTGTTGTACATGAGCATTTTTGACGGGGGCGCCTAGCCTGGGCTCGCACGCGAGGCTGTTTTTAACGCAGCAATGGCAACGCAGGTAGTTTTTCAACGGCCTGCTATGCGAATCAGGCCTGAATATTCGAAGCCGGGTTGATCACCCGACCCAGGCCCAGATTGCGCAGCGCCAGGTGCAGGGTGCTGTAGATCAGGTGGGGGTTGTCCATAGTCATTACCTGACCGAGCAACTCCTTGGCCTTGCTCTGGGTCACCTGGCGCAGCAGCCATTTCACCTTGGGCAGGTTGGTGGCGTTCATCGACAGCGAATCGAATCCCATGGCCAGTAGCAGCACGGCCGCAGCCGGGTCGCCGGCCATCTCGCCGCAGATGCTCACTGGCTTGCCCTCGAGATGCGCGTCGTTGACCACCTTTTGCAGCGCCTGCAACACCGCCGGGTGGAGGAAGTCGTAGAGATCGGCCACGCGCGGATTGTTGCGGTCCACCGCCAGCAGGTACTGGGTCAGGTCGTTGGAACCCACCGAGAGAAAGTCCACCTGCCGCGCCAGTTCGCGGGTCTGGTAGACCGCCGCCGGAATCTCGATCATCAGACCGATGGGCGGCAGCGGCACGTCGGTGCCTTCGTCACGCACTTCGCCCCAGGCGCGATGGATCAGGTGCAACGCCTCTTCCAGTTCCTGGGTGCCGGAGATCATCGGCAACAGGATGCGCAGGTTGTCCAGCCCCTCGCTGGCCTTGAGCATGGCGCGGGTCTGCACCAGGAAGATTTCCGGGTGGTCGAGGGTGACGCGGATGCCACGCCAGCCGAGGAAGGGGTTCTCTTCCTTGATCGGGAAGTAAGACAGCGCCTTGTCGCCGCCGATATCCAGGGTACGCATGGTCACCGGCAGCGGGTGGAAGGCCTGCAGCTGCTCGCGATAGGTGGCGAGCTGCTCCTTCTCGCTGGGGAAGCGCTCGTTGATCATGAACGGCACTTCGGTGCGGTACAGGCCAACGCCCTCGGCACCGCGCTGCTGGGCACGGGCTACGTCAGCGAGCAGGCCGGTGTTGACCCACAGCGGCATGCGGTGGCCGTCGAGCGTCTCGCAGGGCAGAGCGCGCAGGGCGTCGAGGCCCTCGGTGAGCTGGCGCTCCTCCTCGACTACATCGGCGTACTGCTTGCTCAGCAACTCGCTGGGGTTGGTGAAGACTTCGCCGTGGTAGCCGTCGACGATCAGCTTGATGCCGTCGATCTTCGAATACGGCAGGTCGACCACGCCCATCACCGTGGGGATGCCCATGGCGCGGGCGAAGATCGCCACGTGGGAGTTGCCCGAGCCGGTCACCGAGATCAGGCCGACCAGCTTGCCTTCCGGCACCTCGCCGAGCATCGCCGGCGACAGTTCTTCGCTGACCAGGATTGTGTTGTCGGGATAGACCAGGGAAATCTTGCGCTCTTCCTGCAGGTAGGCGAGCAGGCGCCGGCCGAGGTCGCGCACATCACTGGCGCGCTCGCGCAGGTAGGCATCGTCCATCAGCTCGAAGCGTTTGACGTGGTCGAGCACCACCTGGCGCAAGGCGCCCTGCGCCCATTGGCCGGTGCGGATGACCTTGCGCACCTCGTTACCCAGCGCGGCATCCTCGAGCATCATCAGGTAGACGTCGAACAGCGCGCGCTCTTCCTTGCGCAGTTGCGTGGCGAGCTTCTCGGACAGCTCCTGCATGTCCTCGCGCACCCAACCCAGCGCCTTGTCGAACAGTTCCAGTTCGGCGGCAATGTCATCGACGCTACGGTCTGGAACTACATTGAGATCGGCCGGGGGCAGCACCACGACAGCGGTACCGACCGCTGCCCCCGGCGCACCCGGCACGCCGACGAACTTGGCCTCCTGCACGCCTTTGCCCTGACGCCCCAGACCACGTATCGAACCGGTAGCCTCGGCATGGGCAATGACCCCGGCGAGCTGCGCGCTCATGGTGACCAGGAAGGCTTCTTCGCCCTCGTCAAACTGGCGGCGCTCCTTCTGCTGCACGACGAGCACGCCCATCACGCGGCGGTGGTGGATGATCGGTGCACCGAGGAAGGAGGCATAGCGCTCCTCGCCGGTCTCGGCGAAGTAGCGATAGCGCGGGTGGCCTGCGGCATCTTCGAGGTTCAGGGGTTCCTCGCGGCTACCGACCAGGCCGACCAGACCCTCGCTCGGCGCCATGCTGACCTTGCCGATGGAGCGCTTGTTGAGGCCGTCGGTGGCCATCAGCACGAAGCGGTTGCTTTCCGGATCGAGCAGGTAGACCGAGCAGACCTGACTGCCCATCGCTTCCTTCACCCGTTGCACAATGATCGTCAATGCCGCCTTGAGATCCTTGGCGGCATTCACTTCCTGGACGATCTTGCGCAGCGTATTGAGCATGCTCGATTGGGGTCCGTATCAGTCGCGCACTATCAGGCGCGGGGCAAGTTCCTTGAGCGCACGGCGATACACCTCGCGCTTGAATGTGACCACCTGCCCCAGCGGGTACCAGTAGCTGACCCAGCGCCAGCCGTCGAACTCCGGCTTGCCGGTCAGGTCCATGCGTACGCGGTCTTCACCGCCGGTCAGGCGCAACAGGAACCATTTCTGCTTCTGCCCGATGCACAGCGGCTGGCTGTGCGTGCGCACCAGGCGCTGCGGCAGACGATAACGCAACCAGCCGCGGGTGCAGGCGAGGATCTTCACGTCCTGCTCTTCGAGCCCGACCTCTTCATTCAGTTCACGGTAAAGCGCATCGGTCGGCGATTCACGATCATTGATGCCGCCCTGCGGAAACTGCCAGGCGTCCTGATTGATACGCCTGGCCCAAAGCACCTGGCCGACATCATTAGTCAGGATGATGCCGACATTCGGGCGGAAACCATCGGAGTCGATCACGGCAAGCAACCTCGTACACGCAAGTTCCGGCATTGTTCCACAAAGCCGAGTCCAGCAGCAACGCGGGTTTGGCGGCAGTGGGAAAGCCCGGTCAAAGCGGCTATTCTGGCGCGCCCCAAACATGTGAAGAACAGGTACAGAACCGTGCGCTTGGCCCTTTTCGATCTCGACAATACCCTGCTGGCTGGCGACAGCGACCACAGCTGGGGCGAATTCGTCTGTCAGCGCGGCCTGGTCGACGCAGCCGAGTACCTGGCGCGCAACGATGCCTTCTATGCCGACTACTGCGCCGGAAAGCTGGACATCGTGGCCTACCAGAATTTCAGCCAGGCCATCCTTGGGCGTAGCGAAATGGCGCAACTGGCGCAGTGGCATGGCGAGTTCATGGCCGAGGTGATCGAGCCGATCATCCTGGCCAAGGGTGAGGCGCTGCTGGCGAAGCACCGCGCCGCGGGCGACAAGCTGGTGATCATCACCGCCACCAACCGCTTCATCACCACGCCGATCGCCGAGCGCCTGGGTGTGGAGACGCTGATCGCCTCCGAATGCGGCATGCAGGACGGCCGTTATACCGGGCAGATCACCGGCACGCCGTGCTACCAGGGCGGCAAGGTGACGCGCTTGAAGGAATGGCTGGCCGAATCGGGTTACAACCTGGACGACGCCTACTTCTACAGCGACTCGCGCAATGACCTGCCTCTGCTGGAGGCGGTAGCCAACCCGGTGGCGGTCGACCCGGACGACGTGCTGCGCGCCACCGCCATCGAGCGCGGCTGGCCGGTGATCTCGCTGCGCTGAGGCAAGCCCTGATCGCACATTGACGCGAGCACGCCTGCGATACTGTAGGAGCGGATTTATCCGCGAAGAGCTTTGTCTTCGTACTCGCGAGGATCGCGAATAAATTCGCTCCTACAAAAAAGCGCAGCCCGGATGCTGTCCGGCTCCCCGGCTCAGGCGGGCTTGGCGCCCATCAGCGCCATGATGACGATCAGCAACACCAGGATCAGCCCGGCATAGATCAGGCACAGGCGCTTCAACCCTGTCGGCGCCGGCGTATCGCCCAGCGCGCGCCAGGCTGCCAGACGACCAGCCAACAGCAGGCCGAGCAGCATCATCACGCCATATAGAATGCTGCCCAGCAGCAGCCAGGTCTGCCCCAGCGGCCAGCCGGCAGTATCGACCATCCAGTAGCCGGTAACCGGCAGGCTCAGCGCCAGCACGGCGAACGCCGGGAAGCTGAACAGCAGGGTCACGCGCAGCTTACGCGCCAGCACGACCGCATCACCGCCGCGCTGCGCCTTGAACAGCATGACGCCGTGGGCGATCAGGCCGAGCAGCAGCAATATGCCCGGGGCGCTGTGGAGAATGCGAACCAGCAGATAGTGTTCCATTGAGGCTTCCATTGTTATCAGGCGATTACGTAGGGCGGGTGCAACCCGCCAGCGCGCTGCGGCGGGTTACGTCGAAGGCAGTGTTCAGCCCAGAAACAGGCGATAGGCCGGGTTGTCGCTTTCATCCCAGTAGGGATAACCGATGGCGTCCAGCGCCGCCGGCACCAGGTGGCGTTCGTCTTCCGGCACCTGCAGCGCGGCCAGCACCCGGCCATCGGCGGCACCATGGTTGCGGTAGTGGAACATCGAGATGTTCCAGCGCCCGCCCAGTTTCTGCAGGAAGTTGAACAGCGCACCGGGACGCTCGGGGAACTCGAAGCGCAGCACCACCTCGTCACCGACACCGGCAGCATGGCCACCAACCATATGGCGGATATGTAGCTTGGCCAGCTCGTTATCGGTCAGATCCAGCACCGGGAAGCCCTGCTCGCGCAGCCCCTCGACCAGCGCCTGACGCGGGTCGTTCTCCGGGTGGGTCTGCACGCCGACGAAGATGTGCGCCTCGCCTTCGCTGTGATAGCGGTAGTTGAATTCGGTGATCTGGCGCTTGCCCACCGCCTCGCAGAAGGCCTTGAAGCTGCCCGGCTGCTCGGGGATGGTCACGGCGATGATCGCCTCGCGCTTCTCGCCCAGCTCGGCGCGCTCGGCAACGTGGCGCAGGCGGTCGAAGTTGACGTTGGCGCCGGAATCGATGCCCACCAGCACTTCGCCCCTGATGCCCTCACGCTCGACGTACTTCTTGATCCCGGCGACGGCCAGTGCGCCGGCCGGCTCGGTGATCGAGCGGGTATCGTCGTAGATGTCCTTGATCGCCGCGCAGATCTCGTCGGTGCTGACGGTGATCACCTCATCGACGTGATGCTTGCAGATATCGAAGGTGTGCTGGCCGATCTGCGCCACCGCCACGCCATCGGCGAACAAGCCGACCGTCGGCAACACCACGCGCTCGCCTGCAGCTATGGCCTGCTGCAGACAGTTGGAATCGTCCGGCTCGACGCCGATCACCTTGATCTCCGGACGCAGGTATTTCACGTACGCAGCGATGCCGGCGATCAGGCCGCCGCCACCGACCGGCACGAAGATGGCGTCGATGTGGCCCTGGTGCTGGCGCAGCACCTCCATGGCCACGGTGCCCTGGCCGGCGATCACCAGCGGATCATCGTACGGGTGAATGTAGGTGTAGCCCTTCTCCTCCACCAGCTTCAGCGAATGCGCCAGCGCCTCGGGGAAGGCATCGCCGTGCAGCACCACCTTGCCGCCACGCGAGCGCACGCCCTGCACCTTCAGCTCCGGCGTGGTACGCGGCATGACGATGGTCGCCTTCACCCCCAGATGCTTGGCCGCCAGGGCCAGGCCCTGCGCATGGTTGCCGGCCGAAGCAGTGACCACGCCACGCGCCAGCTCTTCGGCGGACAGTTGTGCCAGCTTGTTGTAGGCGCCACGAATCTTGAACGAGTACACCGGCTGCAGATCCTCGCGCTTGAGCAGAATCTGGCTGCCCAGCCGCTCACTGAGCTGACGGGCGGGTTGCAGCGGGGTTTCCACCGCGACGTCGTAGACGCGCGAGGTGAGGGTCTTCTTCACGTACTGTTCGAGCATGGCGATTTCGCAGGCGTTCGGGCTTTGAGGGACTGCCGAGTCTACCCCAGCGCCGCGCCGGGCGACCATACGAAACGCGCGGGTTCTGCCCCGTCAACGCGCCACTTGCGGCTATAATTCGCGCCACATCTCCCACCTTTCCAGGCATTCCCCCGCGATGAACCAGGATCAGTTGAAACAGGCCGTGGCCCAGGCCGCCGTCGACCACATTCTTCCCCGCCTCGACGCCAAGAGCATCGTCGGCGTCGGCACCGGCTCCACCGCCAATTTCTTCATCGACGCACTGGCCAGGCACAAGATGGACTTCGACGGCGCCGTC
The DNA here is from genome assembly GCF_002479365.1 of Pseudomonas sp. UBA7530. Taxonomy (NCBI): domain Bacteria; kingdom Pseudomonadati; phylum Pseudomonadota; class Gammaproteobacteria; order Pseudomonadales; family Pseudomonadaceae; genus Pseudomonas; species Pseudomonas sp. UBA7530. Next base: position 93,643 of record NZ_DLMS01000007.1, on the reverse strand, counting down.
GCCAGTTCCGAAGCCACCGCTGCGCGCCTGAAGGGCCATGGCATCCCGGTCTACGACCTCAACAGCACCGCCGAGCTGGAGTTCTATGTCGACGGCGCCGACGAGAGCGACGAGCGCCTGCACCTGATCAAGGGCGGCGGCGCCGCGCTGACCCGCGAGAAAATCGTCGCCGCCGTGGCCAAGACCTTCATCTGCATCGCCGACGCCAGCAAGCTGGTACCGGTGCTCGGCGCCTTCCCGCTGCCGGTGGAAGTCATCCCCATGGCCCGCAGCCACGTGGCGCGCGAGCTGGTGAAGCTCGGCGGCGACCCGGTGTACCGCGAGGGCGTGCTGACCGACAACGGCAACGTCATCCTCGACGTGCACAACCTGTCGATCACCGATCCGGTGAAGCTGGAAGCGGACATCAACGCCATCGTCGGCGTGGTCACCAACGGCCTGTTCGCCGCCCGCCCGGCCGATCTGCTGCTGCTCGGCACCGCCGAAGGCGTGAAAACGCTCAAGCGCTGAACCCTCCGGGCGGGGCATCCCCCCGCCCAACCCGCCGCTTGCTTGCACCAAATAAGCGCCCGGCCTGCCAGTTATTCGCGCATACGCAATCGGCGCCATCGCGGCACCTGCCCGTTTTTTTACGATGACGCGACACCTGCCACCATCTTCTGCGTCATTTCCCTGCACGTTTCGCTTTCAGGCCCACATACTGCTCTGCGCTGAATGCCACAAAAACACCATAAGGAGCATGATGTGATCAAACCCCTCATCCTGGGACTGGGCCTGGCCGGCACGCTGTTATCCCCCTTGGCCATGGCCTACCAGTACGGCGAGTATGCCGGCGTGACCGTCGACACGCTGATCAACGACTACCCGGGCCGCTACCGCGATACCGCCAGTTTTGCCGGTGCGACCGCCTGGATGGAACAACGCCTGTCTGCGTCCGGTTACGACAACTATCGCCAGGATTTCACCTGGGCAGGTAACCGCAACTCGCAGAACGTGATCGCCGAGACGCGCGGTATTACCGGCAACAACCTGGTGATCGGCGCCCACTTCGATACCTACTTCGGCCGCCCCACCCTGCAGGGCCTGGACGACAACGCCTCGGGCGCCGGCGTGCTGACGGAGATCGCCCGCAACCTGGCGGGGCTTTCCTTCGAGGACGGCGTGACCTTCATCGGCTTCGGCGCAGAAGAAGAAGGGCTCAGGGGCTCGCGCGCCTACGTCGCCTCCCTGGACGCCGAGGCACGTGCCCGCCTGACCGGCATGATCAACATCGACAGCCTGATCACCGGCGACATGATGTACGCCCACGCCGGCTCCGACAGCGTTGCCGCGCCAGAGCTGGCGTCGCTGCGCGAACACACCTTCCGCATCGCCGAGGAGCTGGGCATCGACCTGCACACCAACCCAGGCCTCAACGCCGGCTACCCGGCAGGCACCGGCTGCTGCAGCGACGCCGAAAGCTTCGAGGGGCTGGGTATTCCGGTGCTGTTCCTGGAAGCCACCAACTGGGAAATCGGCGCGCTCGATGGTTATGACCAGACCACCAACCCGGCCATCCCAGGCGGCGCGACCTGGCACAACCCGGCCCTGGACAACGAGACCGTGCTGGTCGGCGCTTTCGGCGAGGAGCGCATCGCACAACGCCTACGTGACTATTCCCGGCTGCTGACCCGCCTGGTGCTGGAAGCCACCAACACCGACCTGCGCTACGCGGCGCAATCCGGTGGCGCCATGCTGGGCACACTGGAAGACACCCTGGCACGCCAGCAGCAGACCCACCAGCAACTGCTCGAACGCCGCTGGCAGACCCTGCGGGCCACACCGCGCGAAGTCGGCAGCGTCGACGGCAGCGTTGGCGTGGAAGGCCAGCTCTCGCCCAGCGGCGGCTTCGATAGCCCGCTGGACCAGCGCTCGCGCCAGGCTACCGCTTATATGTTCGGCGACACCCAGCTCAGCGAATGGCTGAACCTTGGCGCCGGCCTGAGCTTCACCCGCGGCAAGGATGACCTGCAGCACGGCGGCAAGGTCGAGAGCGATACCTGGCAGGCGGGCCTCTATGCGCTGCTGAGCAATGCCGGACCGCTGTGGCTGAATGCCGACATCAGCGCGGGCCGTACCCGCTTCGACCTGGACCGTTCGGTGCTCATCCAGGGCAACGCTGGCGGGCCCGTATTGCTCAACCAGCGGCTCTCCGGCGAGACCGACGCGACCTTCTGGGGGGCGCGCCTGCTCGGTGGCTATGACCTGCTCTTCGGCGACTGGCGTACCGGCCCGCAAGTGGGCATCGACTATCGCCACTACAAGCTCGACGGTTTCAGTGAAAAGTCCACGCAACGCACTGCCCTGCGCTTCGATGACGACCGTTTCGACTCCATGGAGCTGAGCCTCGGCTGGCAGGTACGCGGCCACTTCGCCCTGGATGGGGCGATACGCCTGCAGCCCTACGCAAGCCTGGCCTGGATCGAGGAACTGGGCGATGGCATGAGCGAGGACTTCGTGGTGACCAGTCTCGCCGATGGCTCGGCGCGGCGCGTGGCCAATGGCCTGGAGAACGACAAACACTTCGCCCGCGCGCGCCTGGGCGCACAATTGGCGGTCAGCGAAGCCTTTGCCGTCTACGCCGAGGCCAATGCACGTCTACAGCACGACAATGGTGACCAGGCCGGTTACACCCTGGGCCTGCATTACCTGTTCTGATATGACGAGGCGAGTGCCGGATGCCTAGGCTTCCGGCACTCGCTGCTGACGTTCAGATGCCAGCAATGCCTGTAAATCCTCAGTGACCGGCATCGGTTGAAAGGCACTGACCCGCGCCCGTCCGGTGTTGCCGACGGGTACCCAGATGCGCGAGAACAACAGCGCCGCCAGGATGCGCGGCACTTGCCCCAGCACCTCACGCATATCGCCTTGTTGCCAGCCGGCGCGCAGCATCAGCCAATGTGAACGTGCATGCAGCCATGGGCGACGCTGGGTGAGGATGTGTGCCCGCTCCAGCCAGACCAGCGCTGCGGCGCTACGGCGGGCAGCCAGTTCGTGCAGCGCCTGGTTGAAGGCTTCGTCGATGGCTTCTTGCAACTTCATGGCAGCTTCCTTATTTGCGCAACAGGCGCAGGCCGTTGAACACCACCATCAGGCTGACGCCCATGTCGGCGAACACCGCCATCCACATGGTCGCCGCGCCCGCCAGGGTCATGCCCAGGAAGATCGCCTTGATGCCCAGCGCCAGGACGATGTTCTGCAGCAGGATCGCGTGGGTCTGCCGGGAAAGACGGACGAAAGCCGGAATCTTGCGCAGATCGTCGTCCATCAGTGCGACGTCGGCCGTCTCGATCGCCGTATCGGTGCCAGCGGCGCCCATGGCGAAGCCGATCTCGGCCCTGGCCAGCGCCGGCGCATCGTTGATGCCATCGCCCACCATGCCGACCACCTTGCCGCGCGCCTGGCTCGTCTCGATCCAGGCCAGCTTGTCCGCCGGCAGCAGGTCGCCGCGCGCCTCATCGACGCCGACCTGCTCGGCGATGGCCGCCGCAGTGTGGGCGTTGTCACCAGTGAGCATGCAGGTACGCACGCCCAGCCCATGCAGCTCGGCAATCGCCTCGCGGCTGGTCTGGCGCACCGTATCGGCCACGGCGAAGAGCATCAGCGCGCGCTGCTCGTCACACAGCACTACTACGCTCTTGCCCTGACGCTCCAGTGCTTCGAGGCGCTGCTCCAACTGCGCCGAGCAGAGCCGGAGATCTTCGACCAGACGGTGATTGCCCATATACAGCAGCCTGCCATCGATACGGCCTTTGCTGCCGCGCCCCGGCAGCGCTTCGAAGTCCTCGACGTCGAGCAGTGCCTGCCCCTGTTCTTCAGCCCGCAGGGCCAGCGCCCTGGAAACCGGGTGGTCGGAACGCGCGGCCAGGCTCGCCGCCCAAACCGCATGCACGGGCTCTTCCACCTCCAGTAGGTGGAGACTGTCGGTCTGCACCGGCTTGCCGTGGGTCAGGGTGCCGGTCTTGTCCAGCGCCAGCAAGGCCAGGTGGCGGCCATTCTCCAGATATACGCCGCCCTTGATCAGAATGCCCTTGCGCGCCGCCGCCGCCAGGCCGCTGACGATGGTCACCGGAGTGGAAATCACCAGCGCACAGGGGCAGGCCACCACCAGCAACACCAAGGCGCGGTAGACCCAGTCGAACCAGGCGCCGCCGATAAGCAGCGGCGGCAATACGGCCACCGCCAGGGCGAAGGCGAACACCGCCGGGGTATAGATGCGCGAGAACTGGTCGACGAAGCGCTGGGTCGGTGCACGCGAGCCCTGCGCCTCTTCCACCGCATGGATGATGCGCGCCAGCGTGGTGTCGCGCGCCGCGGCAGTCACGCGGAACTCCAGCGAACCTGCCTCGTTGATGGTGCCGGCGAAGACGGAATCGCCCGCACGTTTTTCCACCGGTAGGCTTTCCCCGGTGATCGGCGCCTGGTTGACCGTCGAGCTGCCGCCGACCACCTCGCCATCGAGGCTAATACGCTCGCCCGGACGAACGCGCACCACGGCGCCGAGGGCGATGGCCTGAACGTCGACTTCCAGCCAGCTGCCGTCGGCCTGCCTGACAGTGGCGCGCGGCGGCGCCAGGTCCATCAGGCCACGGATGGCGTTGCGTGCCCGATCCAGCGAACGCGCCTCGATCAACTCGGCCAGAGTGAACAGCACCATCACCATCGCCGCCTCCGGCCACTGGCCGATCAGCACTGCACCCGTCACGGCGATGCTCATCAGAGCGTTGATGTTGAGGTTGCGGTTCTTCAGGGCGATCCAGCCCTTCTTGTAGGTATTCAGCCCACACAGACCGATGGCAGCGAGGGCCAGCATGGCCACCAACCAGTCCGGCCCGAGCGCGGCGAAATGCACTACCTCCGAAGCGGTGGCCACCACTGCGGCCAGCGCAAGCGGCCACCAGGGCTTCTTCGCCGGCGCGGCGGCCGGCTGTTGAGCAGCGCCTTGATCCTCCACTTGAGGGGTAAAGCCCAGCGCCTGAATCGCTGGCACTACCTGAGCCAGCGCCCCTTCGTCATGGCTGACGACGAGCACCCGCTGCAGCAGATTGAATTGCAGGCCCGCCACGCCAGGCAGCCGGCCCAGCGCATCGCGGATCAGGCGTTCCTCGGTCGGGCAGTCCATCTGCTCGATGCGGATGCGGGTGGTCACTGCCCCGTCTAGCGGCTCGACCACGGACGCCTGAGGCGCCGGTTCATGGTCATGCTCGTGGCGGGTGGGTGGCTTTTGGTGCGAGTGATCGCAGCAGCGGCTCATGGCAAGTCTCCGTCAGGTCTCTGTTGCGCAGTACACACCCTGTAGTCACTATAGGGTCAAGCACCCACGGAGGCGATCGCATGAAAATCGGTGAATTGGCGAAGAAGGCCGGCTGCCAGGTGGAAACCGTGCGCTATTACGAGCGCGAGGGGCTGCTGCCGGCGCCCGCGCGAAGCGAAGGCAATTACCGCCTGTACGGCGACGAGCACCTGGAGCGCCTGGTGTTCATCCGCAATTGCCGGACGCTGGACATGACCCTGGAAGAAATCCAGCGGCTGTTGGCCCTGCGCGACCTGCCCCACGAAAGCTGCGCCGGCATCAACAGCCTGGTGGACGAACATATCGAGCACGTGGAGGCGCGCATCACCAGTCTGCTGGCGCTGCGCGACCAGCTAAGCGAACTGCGCGACCGCTGCAATGGCCCGCAGGAGGCGGAGGACTGCGGCATCCTGCGCCAGCTCAATGTCAGCGGCGGCGTGCAGCCCTTGCCCGATGACGGCCATACCCACGTCGGCAAGAGCCACGCGCACTGAGGGCAGTCACTGCGGCTTGCGAAAGACGTAGAACAGATTCGGTTCGCTGATCAGGTAGAGATTGCCCGCGTCATCCGTCGCCACGCCCTCGGCCTGCGGCACGCTGTGTTGCAGGCCATGCTGGCCGCGCAGCAGTGACAGGGTGCTGACCGGCTTGCCTGCGGCATTTAGCTCGATCACCAGGCGCGACTCGTCCGACAGGGCCAGCAGATGACCGGTCGCCGTATCGAAGTCGAGGCTGGAGAGGTCGCGCACGAACAGCCGCGCATCGCGCTTGGGATCGGTATTGACCTGCAGCGCCAACGGCTTGCTGTCATCGACATGCGGGAAGCCGAGCACTTCGAAGATGCGCACCGGGTCGCGCTCCTTGGCCACCAGCAGGCGCTGGTTCTGCGCGTCGTAGGCAAGGCCTTCGAAACCCTTGTTGCCGTTACGACCGATACCCAGCGAAAGCTGTTGGAAGTCGGCGGCATCGATCACCCGCGAGGCGCCATCGATACGCACCTTGACTAGGCGCTGCTCGCGCTCATCGGCAATCACATAGATGCCAGGCGCCACATATTCGATGGCCTCGGGATCACCAAACCCTTCGAGGTCGATGGTGCGCAGCAGGTCGCCCTGCAGGCTCAGCTCGATCACCTTGGCCGGCTTGTTGGTGACGCTGAACAGGCTGCGCCGGTCCGGGTCGTAGGTCAGCGCCGAGACGTCGCTGATATCGGCGATGGGCTTGGCCTCAATCACTACGCGGTAGTCGCCCAGCCACAACGACTGCCCGCGCCATTGCGCGCCATGCTGCCATTCCTGCACGGAGAACCAGGCTCGCTCGAACAGCCGGTACTGCTGGCCCAGTACAGCGGTGAGCACCAGCACGAAGAGCAGCAGATACAGCCAGGGATTGATGGAGAGCAGACGACGCATGGTGGATTACTCTGACTAACACGAAAAAGCCCGCCACGAACTGACGTGGCGGGCGGGCTGGGGGCATCGCGATCAGTTGATCAGCTCGACGCGATCCACATCGATCTCGCGGCTGTTGAAGTCCTTGTCGACTTCACCGGTCAGACGCACCTTGGCGGTTTCCGAAACTTGCTGACCCGGCCAGTCTTCATCGTCGATCTCGACCTGGATGGTGCCGGTGGCGTCCTTGAACTCGTAGAGCTCGTCCTGCAGGCGCTTGACGATCTGGCCTTCCAGTACCACATGGGTATCGTCGGCAGCTTCCAGCGCGGCGGACACGGTGGTGACCTGCGGGGTGGCGCCCGGGCCGGTGTAGCCAGTGGCGAAAGCGGCAGTGCTGAGCAGCGGCAGAACCATCAGAGCGAGAGCGGTACGTTTCATGGTGTGAACCTCGTTGTTCGTAAGTGACGGGGTCAGATTAGTGCCGCTAGCTGAAGCCAGACTGAATCGCCGCTTAAGCCAAGCTGAATCCGCCATCACTCGCTGGCAAGCGGTACCGGTTCGCTGAAGACGGAGTGAAACGACGACGAGGACGCTGTCCTCGTCGTCTCTGGCGGGGCTGCCTGACGCCCCCAACGCCCAAGGGTGATCTGTACCGAGCCCGCCGCGTCTACTAGCGCTTACAACACGCGGCTGCTGAAGCGACTGTGACCGACCAGCTCCAGCTCCAGCTCGTCGCCCTTGTTCAGGGCGCCGACGCCGACCGGCGTGCCAGTGAGAATCACGTCGCCCGGCTGCAGGGCGAAATGCCCGGCCATGTGCTGGATCATGGCGATGATGGGGTTGAGCATGTCGCGGCTGTTGCCGTCCTGGCGGGTCTCACCGTTGATGACCAGGCGAATGCCGATATCGGCCAGGTCCTCGATGGCATCGCCCGGCACGAAGGGCGCCAGTACGCAGGCACCATCGAAACTCTTGGCGATTTCCCAGGGGTAGCCCTTCTCCTTGAGCTTGGCCTGCACGTCGCGCAGGGTCAGGTCCAAAGCCGGGGCGAAGCCGCTGATGGCGTCGCGCACTTCCTCGGCATCGGGCCTCGATGACAGTGGCTTGCCGATCAGCACGGCGATCTCCGCCTCGTAGTGCACCGAGCCGCGATCATCGGGAATGCTGAAACCGCTATCGAGCGGCACCACGCAGGAGCCCGGCTTGATGAACAGCAACGGCTCGCTGGGCACCGGGTTGTTCAGTTCCTTGGCGTGCTCGGCGTAGTTGCGGCCGATGCAGACGACCTTGCCGAGCGGGAAGTGGACGGTGGTACCGTCGACGTACTGGTGCTGATAGCTCATCACCGACTCCTGTGTTGTTCGTATTGTGGGCATCGCGGCTTGTGGCCGGAGCCGTACCTTAATACGAAAGATGCTGCCGGAGTTAGCGCTTAGCGAGGGCGCGAATGCTGCGCGGTGTCGCGCCGGGCACAGCCCTACCTGTGGGAGCGGACTTGTCCGCGAATGAATGGCCGGGATCGATCAGGCGAGCATGTTGGCAATTTCACAGGGAAACCGCCAGGCAGTCTTCAAAGAGCAAAAGCTTCGCGGACAAGTCCGCTCCCACCAAGGGTCCCAGGGGTAGGTAAGGCTGGAGCGGTTTATACAGCTCCAGCCTTGCTACCCCTCATGCCGGCGCACCCCTCTTAGTTAAAGATCTTGCCGGGGTTCATGATGCCGTTGGGATCGAACACCGCCTTGATCGCCTTCATATAGGCGATCTCGGCTGGCGAGCGGCTGTATTGCAGGTAGTCGCGCTTGGTCATGCCAACGCCATGCTCGGCGCTGATCGAGCCGTTGTACTTGTCGACAATCTCGAACACCCACTTGTTGACCACCGCGCACTTGGCGAAGAAGTCTTCCTTGGCCAGCGTTTCAGGCTTGAGGATGTTCAGGTGCAGGTTGCCGTCACCGATGTGGCCGTACCAGAGCACGTCGAAATCCGGGTAGTTGGCCGAAACGATGTCGTCGATGTCCTTGAGGAAGGCCGGCACCTGGCCGACGGTCACGGAGATGTCGTTCTTGTAGGGCGTCCAGTGGCTGATGGTCTCGGAGATGTACTCGCGCAGCTTCCACAGGTTTTCCAGCTGCTGCTGGCTCTGGCTCATCACGCCATCGAGCACCCAGCCCTGCTCGACGCAGTGCTCGAAGGTCGCCAAGGCTTCGTTGGCCACGTCTTCGTTCAGCGCCTCGAACTCCAGCAGGGCGTAGAACGGCGTGCGGCTCTCGAACGGTGCCGGCACGTCGCCACGGCCGAGGATCTTTTCCAGGCAGCGGTCGGAGAAGAATTCGAAGGCGGTCAGGTCGAGCTTGCCCTGAAAGGCGTGCAGCACCGGCATGATCGAATCGAAATCCGGCGTGCCGAGCACCATCGCGGTGAGGTTCTTCGGCGCGCGCTCCAGGCGCATGGTGGCCTCGACGACGAAGCCCAGCGTGCCTTCGGCGCCGATGAACAGCTGACGCAGGTCATAGCCGGTGGCGTTCTTGATCAGATCGCGGTTCAGCTCCAGCAGCTCGCCGGTGCCGGTGACCACCTTCAGGCCAGCGACCCAGTTACGGGTCATGCCGTAGCGAATGACCTTGATTCCGCCGGCATTGGTGCCAATGTTGCCGCCAATCTGACTGGAACCGCTTGAAGCGAAATCCACCGGGTAATAAAGGCCCTTCTCTTCAGCGAACATCTGCAGCTGCTTGGTCACCACGCCCGGCTGGCAGACGACGGTGCGGTCGTATTCGTTGAATTCGACGATGCGGTTCATGTAGTCGAACGACACCACCACCTCACCATTGGCCGCCACCGCAGCGGCGGACAGCCCCGTGCGGCCGCCCGACGGCACCAGAGCGATCTTGTGCTGATTGGCCCAGCGCACGATGGCCTGCACCTGCTCGGTGGACTTGGGGAAGACGATGGCCGAAGGCGCCGGAGCGAACTGCTTGGTCCAGTCCTTGCCGTAGGTTTCCAGGGAATCGGCATCGGTCAGCACCTTGCCGGGCTCAACCAGGGTCTTCAGCTCTTCGATCTGGGCGGGGGTGGTCATCTACGGAACTCTCAAAGGATTCATGGTCGCCCTGAGAACCATTCAGGTCGCAACCGAGCATTGAAAAAGGCGAACATGCTAGCATACGCACCCCGTGAATCGAGCCATGCAGCGATCTGCGGGCGCTGGCTGAGTTTCTCGGCCCTTCCCTGAAAACACCCCTGGGACAACAGGTACTCCGATGAGCAAGACCTCTCTCGACAAGAGCAAGATCAAGTTCCTTCTTCTCGAAGGCGTCCACCAGAATGCCGTAGACACGCTGAAGGCCGCCGGCTACAGCAACATCGAGTACCTCAAGACCGCCCTGTCCGGCGATGAGCTGAAAGAGAAGATCGCCGACGCGCACTTCATCGGCATCCGCTCGCGCACCCAGCTGACCGCCGAGGTCTTCGATTGCGCGAAGAAACTGGTGGCCGTCGGCTGCTTCTGCATCGGCACCAACCAGGTCGACCTGGACGCTGCCCGCGAGCGCGGTATCGCCGTGTTCAACGCGCCCTACTCCAACACCCGTTCGGTGGCAGAACTGGTACTGGCCCAGGCCATTCTGCTGCTGCGCGGCATTCCCGAGAAGAACGCCTCCTGCCACCGCGGTGGCTGGATCAAGTCGGCAGCCAACTCCTTCGAGATCCGCGGCAAGAAGCTGGGCATCATCGGCTATGGCTCCATCGGTACCCAGCTCTCGGTACTGGCCGAGGCCATGGGCATGCAGGTGTTCTTCTACGACACCGTGACCAAGCTGCCGCTGGGTAACGCCACGCAGATCGGCGACCTGTACGAGCTGCTGGGCCTGTGCGACATCGTCTCGCTGCACGTACCGGAGCTGCCGTCCACCCAGTGGATGATCGGCGAGAAGGAAATCCGCGCCATGAAGAAGGGCGGCATCCTGATCAACGCCGCACGCGGCACCGTGGTCGAGTTGGATCACCTGGCCAATGCGATCAAGGACGAGCACCTGATCGGCGCGGCTATCGACGTGTTCCCGGTCGAGCCCAAGTCCAACGACGAAGAGTTCGAAAGCCCGCTGCGCGGTCTGGATCGCGTGATCCTGACCCCGCACATCGGTGGTTCCACCGCCGAAGCGCAGGCCAACATCGGCCTGGAAGTCGCCGAGAAGCTGGTCAAGTACAGCGACAACGGTACTTCCGTGTCCTCGGTCAACTTCCCGGAAGTCGCCCTGCCGGCGCACCCGGGCAAGCACCGCCTGCTGCACATCCACGAGAACGTGCCGGGCGTGATGAGCGAGATCAACAAGGTGTTCGCCGACAACGGCATCAATATCTCCGGCCAGTTCCTACAGACCAACGACAAGGTCGGCTACGTGGTGATCGACGTCGACGCCGATTACTCCGACCTGGCACTGGAGAAACTGCAGCAGGTCAACGGCACCATCCGCAGCCGCGTGCTGTTCTAAGCCGGAGCTGCTGCGCGTCGGCGATACGGCGTTGGGAACGACCTCGGAGATGCTCATTTACTGACGTAAACTCCGCTCTCCGCGGTCGCTCCTGCCTTGTCTCGCTCTAGCTCGCGAGCCCCGGTGGTATGTAGAAATGAAAAAGGGAGGCCTCGGCCTCCCTTTTTCTTTGCCCGCGATTTGTCGGCGGGCAATTGTAGGAGCGAGCTCTGCTCGCGAAGCATCTGTTCGCGAGCAGAGCTCGCTCCTACAAGGCCACGGTGACGCCCTCGCGCGGCACTGGCGCAGCCTTCGTAATCCTAGGGGTGCGCCGTACGCACCGGCTAAAGGCCGCGACAGTTTCATGCCCCGGATTGCATCCGGGCTACATCAAGCCTGCTCCAACCGCGCCAGCTCGGCAGCCGCATCACCGAGCTGCGTTTCGTTGAACACCGTCACCCCGGCTCGCTTCAACAAGGCCGCAGTGACGCCCTCGCCCGGCACCCGCACACCACCGAAGCTGCCGTCGTAGTTCTCCAGATTGCCGCACGATGGGCTGCGCGCCTTAAGCAGGGCCAGCTGGATGCCATGCTCACGCACCAAGGCCAGCGCCTGCTCGGCGCCGTCGACGAAGGCGGCGGTAACATCCTCACCCTCGATCGTCAGCACCGGCAATCGGCCGTCCAGCACCGCGCTGCCCTGGCCACCACGGATCTCCGCCGGCGGACGCGGTGTAGGCAAGCCTCCCGCCACTTCCGGACACAGCGCCACTACCCGCCCCTCGTCCAGCCACTGCTGAAGCAGATCGAAGGGGCCATGGGCGCCACCGTCGTAGCGCACCCGGTGCCCGAGCAGGCAGCGGCTGACCAGTATCTTGTGCATCGACTCCCTCCCTCGCTCAGAGCACGTCCGTGCCGCGGCGCCGGAACCAGCCCGTCAGCGACAGCCGCTCGCGGGTGGCGGGCAGCACCTCATGGGGCATTTCTCCGGAAAGAAACAGCGCCAGGGTGCCCGCCTGCGGCAGCACGTCATGCTCGCGCCCGTCATTCAGGTACAGGCGCAGCGCGCCGCCCTGCTCGGCCTGCCAGTTGTCGTTCAGGTACAGCACCGCCGAGACCGTACGTCGATCATCGTCACGGAAGCGGTCGAGATGGCGCAGGTAGAAAGCGCCCGGCTCGTAGCAGGCAAAATGGCACTCGAAATCCTCGAGCCCGAGAAACAGCTCCTGATTCAGCGTCTGGCGCAGCTCGTCCATCAGTTGCATATAGCGGTCACAGGCCTCGCTCTCGCCTGGCTCCAGCCACTGGATACGATCCCCGCGAATGCCCTCCTGCACCTGCTGGGCGCTGCCACGGCCAACACTGGCCGCGCTCAGCTCGCCACTGCGCTCACGCTTACGGCACTCGCTGGCCAGTTCGCGGGTCAGAATCTCAGGGGCGAACAACGCCCGTTGCGACCAGCCCTGGCTGTCGAGGTCGTCTATAAGGTTGGAAAAGATGTCTTGCTGGCAGGGTTCGGTCATGGCGGCGATTGTACAGCGCCGGATGGCCGCTAGACATAGCTCGACAAGCCCCTGTCAGCCACCGAAAATAACCGGCCGCAGCAGCCTGCGGCCGGCTGGGAAAGTTTGCCAAGGAGTTCTCGATGCGCGTTCTGTTTGCCCTGTTGCTGATTGGCCTGAGCTGGCCGGCCCTGGCCGACGATCACCTGCGCCTTTACCAGGCTGCAGGCTGGCCGCAACAGCGCGAACATTTCAACCAGGCACTCGACGCCGCCCAGCAGCGCTACCGCAGCACACTGCCACCGGCGGTGTTCCAGGCACTGGTGGATAACAGCAACCGCCGCTTCGCCGCTGCCGCCATCGATCAGCGCGCGCAGAACAGCCTACGCGTGGAGCTGGCCGACCCGCAGCCGGCGCTGGCCTTCTTCGAATCTGCGCTGGGTCGCAAGATCGTCGCCGCAGAGACGCTGGCTACCCGCAGCGATCAGTTGGCCAAGTACGCCAACGGCCTACCGCGCACCGACGCCGACGCCACCCGTCGCCTGCTGATTCGTCACCTGGCCCAGGCCATTCCCGCCAAGGAGGCCGGCGCCGAAGTCAGCCTGGCACTGGCCGGCGTGGCGGCCGACAGCCTCAGCCAGATGATTCCCGGCCTGCTCGGCGGCGGCGAGGCCCAGGGGCTGCTCAATGGCCAGCGCGAGCGCCTGATGGCGCAGATCGAGCAGGACCTCGACAACACCCTGTTGCACGTCTACCGCGAGCTGAGCGATCCGGAGCTGGAGCAATTCGTCGAATTCGCCCAATCCGACGCCGGCAAGGCCTATTACCAGGCCGCCCTGCAATCGCTGCGTGCCGGCCTGGCCGTGGGCATGAGCACCAACGAGCTGGAGCCCGCGCCCCAGGGCATCTGAAACCAGCGTGAGTCGGCGCGCTCATGTAGGAGCGAATTCATTCGCGATTCTTGCGGTTCCGGCGCCAATGCCCATCGCGGATAAATCCGCTCCTACCCCTCTCCTGGCAACCGTCGCCTCAGGATATCTGAAATGCGACGCCCCTTGTAGGAGCGAATTTATTCGCGATCCCAGCGGTTCCGGCGCTAACGCCCATCGCGGGTAAATCCGCTCCTACCTGAGGCCGCAAGGAATCACGCCAGTCGCTCGCGCAGGAAATCGAAGTAGCGCCGCCGCAGCGCCTCGTTCTCATTGGCCAGATGATGGCGCGCCTCAGTCAGGCGCAGAACCTCGGGCTGACGGAACTTGTCCTGCAATACCTCGAGGTTATAGCGCCAGTCCACCGTCATGTCCGCCTCGCCCTGAATGATCAGCGGGCTGTGTTCACTGCGCCCGGCCGCCTCGATCCTCGGCACCCACTGAGCCAACGCACCAACCCAGGAGGTCGGCAGGCTGCGCGGCTGCAGCGGGTCGAGGTTGTGCACGAAATCGATGAAGGTGGCGTCACTGGAGTTGTCGCTGAAGCGCCGCGGGATCTCGCGCACGAAAGGGCTGAGCAGGCGATAGCTGAGCTTCGACCAGCCCCAGGCACGCGGCCGCACCAGCGGCGCGAGGAGGATGCTCTGCCCCAGCTCCGGCCGTTTGCCATCGGCGAGCAGATAATCCAGCAGAATCGCGCCGCCCGTGCTCTGGCCACACAGATGCCAGGGTTGTGGCAGCCCGAGGTCGCTGGCCTGCTCGAACAGGCCACTGAGAACCTGCTGATATTCGGCGAAGTCACTGATGCTGGCGCGTGCACCGCTGGACAGGCCATGCCCCGGCAGATCGCAGGCGAGCACGGCGAAATTCATGCTCAGCGCCCAATCGACCACGTGCCGGTACAGGCCCATATGATCGTAATAGCCGTGCAGCAATAGCAGGGTGCCCTGCGGCTCGGCCGGCGCCCACAGCTGCACGGCGATCTGGTAGCCGGCGGCATTGAAGCTGCCGAGGCGGTTGTCCAGACCAGCAAAGCGCGCAGCCAGGTCGAAGCCGTAGAAGCTACGATAGGCCTGCAGTGCGGGCAAATCCAGGCGTGCTGCGGCCAAGGGTCGCAGCAGAGGGCGTAGTTGATCGGGCTGAAACGGCTCTGACATAAGGCTTCCCATCAATTGCGGGCGAATGTTGGGCGATCCCCGCGACAACTCCTCGAATGCTGCGATATTCAGCTGCCAGGCGCATCGTGGCAAGCTACACGCCCTTTTTTACCTGGCCCGATCATGCCCCGCCTGTCCCGCAAGAACCTGCTCATTGCCCTGCTCACCCTGGCCTCGCTGGTCGGTCTGGCGCTGGCCTACCGCTGGTTCGAAACGCGTTACCTGCGCACCTTCGACGAGCGCGCAGCAGTGTTCTCCGGCGCCGAGCTGCAGCTGCCCGCCGAGCTGAGCGGACCCGGCGCGATCCGCCTGGTGCACTTCTGGGACCCGGCCTGCCCGTGCAACGTCGGCAACCAGCAGCATCTCGCCGAGCTGATCGAACACTATGCCCCGCAAGGCGTGCAGTTCCATGTCGTACAAAAGCCCGGCAGCCAGGGCCGCCTGCCCGCCGAACTGGCTGCGCTGCAGCCCTTGGGCGAACTGCCCGGCAGCGCCAACCTGCCGGCCAGCCCCGCCGTCGCGATCTGGGACAGGCAGGGCCGACTGGCCTACTTTGGCCCTTACAGCGAAGGCCTGGTGTGCAACTCGAGCAACAGCTTCATCGAACCCATACTCGAAGCGCTGGCAGCCGGACGCAAGGTGGACGCCAGCAACACCCTGGCGGTGGGCTGCTTCTGTGAGTGGGCCGAACCCGACGCCGAATGACCCCGCAGGGTGGGTTAGCGACGCTCGTGGCAAATCGCACAGGCGCCGCGCAGGTAGTGCGTCGCGTAACCCACCAGGCGGTAGATCGCGTTGCGCCGGCGGTGGGTTACACCGCAGCTGATATGGCGAGTCGACTGATAATTGCGACAGGCGGCTAACCCATCTTACGAAAGCGCCTCAACCGCTAGTCAATCCGTGGCGCGCCACCAAACCACGTGGCGTGTCGCCCTGCCAGCGGCGAAAGGCGCGGTAGAACGGCGACAGTTCGGCGAAACCGCAGGCTCGTGCCACTTCGCGGACGCCCAGGCCCTGATCGAGCAGGCGCAGCGCACGCAAACGGCGCACTTCATCGTGCAACGTACGAAAGCTGCTGCCCTGCTCGCTCAGGGCCCGCTGCAAGGCACTGCGATTGCTACCCAGAGCCAGCGCACAGGCCTCCAGACTGCAGGTCGCATTGCCCAGATTGACCTCCAGCCAGTAGCGCACCCGCACCAGCAACTGGTTCTCCACCAGCTCCGCCAACTGCTTCTCGGCCTCCTCGCTGAGCACATCGAACAGCCGCGGGTTGGCGCTGCGCGAGGGCCGCGAAAGCAGTGCACGCGGCAGAATCAGCGCATCGTGCGGCTGCGCGAACCGCGGCTCGACGCCGAGCAGACGGCGATGCTCGGCGAGCTTGCGCGGCGCCCGGTGGCGAAACTCGACGCCCACCAGCGGCAGCTCGCCGCCGGCAGCCGCGGCCAGCATCTTGCTAAGCAGCACCGCCAGGCATTCCATTTGCTGGCGCAATGAGCCGACTTCGCGGTAGTTGAGATCGATCACCAGGCGCGCTTCATCGCCCTGCTCCTCCAAGCGCGCAGCAAAACCACCGGAGAGGATGTGCTGGAAGCGCACGAAGGCCTGCAGGCCCTGGCGAAGATCGCGCGCCGCCAGCAACAGGTAGCTGACCACATCCATCGGCCGCGGCTGCATCCTCTCGCCCAGATGCAGGCCGATGTCGACATCGCCGCTGATGCCTTCCAACGCCTGCCAGAAGCGCGGTGCGTTGTCGTGCTCCTCGCGCGCTTCCAGCAGCGGCGCCGCCAGCGGCACACCGGCATAGGCACGGCGGTAGGTATCGGTCGGATCGAACCCCAGCGCAGCCAGGGCCTCGTAGAGCAGCCGGCGCAGGGTCGAGGAATGGGTCAGGGCAACGAATGCGTTATCGGTCATGGCGGCTTCGAATATGTATTGACCATAGACTTTCAGCATTGAGGCATATGGTCAATGCCGATACGTATGCGCCTGAGCAAAATGCCTGCACGCTTGCCTCACAACAATAAGGATCGCTGGATGAAACGTTCCCTGACCGCCCTTGCGCTGGTGATTGCCGCAGCCGCAGGCGGCCTGACCTGGTACCTGCACGACAAACAACCGCAACGCGACGGCGAGCTGGTGCTCGGCGCGCTGCAGGCACCGGTCACTGTCGACTACGACGAACGCGGCGTGCCGCATATCCACGCCGAAGATGAAGCGGACATGTACCGCGCCCTCGGTTTCGTCCACGCCCAGGATCGCCTTTTCCAGATGGAGCTGCTGCGGCGCCTGGCGCGCGGTGAACTGGCCGAGGTGCTCGGCGAGAAGCTGGTGCCCACCGACCGCCTGTTCCGCACCCTGGAAATCGGCCGTCATGCCGACGCCTACGCCGCGCGCCTGGACGCGGACAGCCCATCCACCCAGGCCCTGCAGCACTACCTCGAAGGGGTCAACCAGTACCAGGCCAGCCGCCCGCACCCGCTGGAGTTCGACCTGCTGGGCATCGAGCCGCGCCCCTTCACCATCGCCGACACCCTCAGCGTCGCCGGCTACATGGCCTACAGCTTCGCTGCAGCCCTGCGCACCGAGCCGGTGATGACCCATATCCGCGACCAGTTGGGCGCCGACTACCTCAAGCTCTTCGATCTCGACTGGCACCCGCAGGGTGTGGTCGGTACCGCCCTCGCCGCCAGCGACTGGCAGGACCTATCCGCCCTCGCCCAGCTCAGCAACGGCGCCCTGGAGGGCACCGGCCTGCCCCAGTTCGAGGGCAGCAACGCCTGGGCCGTTTCCGGCAGCCGCACCGCCAGCGGCAAGCCGTTGCTGGCCGGCGACCCGCACATTCGCTTCTCGCTGCCGGCCGTCTGGTACGAAGCGCATCTGCAGGCACCCGGCTACGAGCTGTACGGCTACCACCATGCGTTGATTCCCAGCGCCATGCTCGGGCATAACCGCGACTTCGCCTGGAGCCTGACCATGTTCCAGAACGACGACCTCGACCTGATCGCCGAGCGAGTCAACCCGGGCAACCCCAATCAGGTCTGGTACCAGGGCGGCTGGGTCGACCTCGAGCAACGCACGGAAACCATCCGCGTCAAGGACGCCGAGCCGGTGCAGATCACTCTGCGCCGTTCGCCGCACGGGCCGATCATCAACGATGCCCTGGGCCAGACCACCGGCAGCACGCCGATCGCCATGTGGTGGGCCTTCCTCGAAACCGACAACCCTATGCTCGATGCCTTCTACCAGCTCAACCGTGCCGACAGCCTGGACAAGGCCCGCGCTGCGGTCGAGAAGATCGAGGCACCCGGGCTCAACGTGATCTGGGCCAACGCCGGCGGCGATATCGGCTGGTGGGCCGCGGCCAAGCTGCCGCTGCGCCCGGAAGGCGTCAACCCGACCTTCATTCTCGACGGCGCCAGCGGTGATGCCGACAAGCTCGGCTATCACCCCTTCAGCGCCAACCCGCAGGAGGAGAATCCGCAGCGCGGCTACATCCTCTCGGCCAACTACCAGCCCGTGCCGGCCAGCGGTATCGAGATTCCCGGCTACTACAACCTGCCTGATCGCGGCCAACGCCTGAACCAGCACCTGAGCGATGCCTCGGTGAAATGGGATACGCACAACAGCCAGGCGCTGCAGCTCGATCCAGGCACCGGCTACGGCCCACGCCTGCTTGCGCCGATTCTCGACGAACTGCGCAGCGCAGCGGCGAACGATCAGGAGCGCGCGCTGGTGGAGCAACTGGCGCAGTGGAATGGCGACCACGCACTCGATTCCGTGGCGGCCACCCTGTTCAACCAGCTGACCTATCAACTCGCCCACGAAGCCATGGCCGACGAACTGGGCGAGGTGTTCTTCGACAGCCTGCTGCAAACCCGCGCGCTCGACACTGCGCTGCCGCGCCTGACCGCCAATGCCGACTCGCCCTGGTGGAATCGCCAGGGTAGCGAGCAGCGCGAGAGCCGCGCGCAGATCGTCGCCGAGGCCTGGCGCGCCAGCCTGGAGCACCTGCGCAGCGTTTTTGGCGACGATGTCGAAGCGTGGGCCTGGGGCCGTGGCCACACCCTCACTCACAGCCATCCGCTTGGCCAGCAGCAGCCGCTGGCCTGGCTGCTCAACGTCGGCCCGTTGGCCGCGCCTGGCGGCCATGAAACGCCGAATAACCTGTCGCACAAGATCGGCCCGGCGCCCTGGCCCGTGGTCTATGGTCCCTCGACCCGACGCCTGGTCGACCTGGGTGACGCAGGCAACGCCCTGGGCGGCGTTCCCGTGGGCCAGAGCGGCGTACCTTTCGACAGGCACTATGGCGATCAGGCCGCTGTCCATGTGGCTGGCGAGTATCAGCCGCAGCACTTGAGCGAAGCCGACATCAAAGCCAACAGCCAGGGCACGCTGAAGCTGCTGCCTCGCTGACGCGCCTAACTGCGGTGTGGTGCACCTGCGGTGCACCGCGCTGCACGCTGGTGCACCACGGCGCCGCAATTGGCGCCGTGGCCCTCGCCCGAGGGCCTGGAGCCCAGAGAAATCGCGGCCTTGCCGCTTCGGTAATAAAATTGGCACACCACCTGCATATGCTAAGGCAATCCCAGTTTTGGGGACCTTGGTACAGGCAGGCCGGGGAATCCCCTTCTTTATTCAACGCGACAACGCGTCATGCAGTGCGCCACGGCTCGGTCAACGAGCACGGCGCCACCCGTTTCGGGGACCTTGGTACAGGCAGGCCGGGGAATCCCCTCTTTATTTGGGACGCAGCGCCAGGCGCGCACGCCAACGTCCATCCTCCCACGCACCGCGCCACTCCCCGTCCAGCGGGCGAGCTGACACCAGCACCAGCAGCAGATCCCGTCCGTCACGTTCCAGGCGCCAGTTCACCAGACCCAGCGGTAGCTGGAGCTGGCCAGCACGCACTCGCCCATAGGCATCCTCGTAGCGATACACCAGGGCGCCGTCGATATGCTCGCTTTGTGCCTGCGGCTCGCGGTTGAGCGAGAGCTGCAGCCCCTGTTCCCAGGGCTCGATCTCCTCGATATGCAAACGTGGCGGATCGAACAGACGCCCGAGCATCAACCCGACGAGAAAGGCGATCAGCATCACCGACGCCATAAAACGCCAGCGCAAACGCGGCCGCGGATCTTCCGGCGGCGTAGAATGGCGCTCGTCCCAGTGCTCGGAGTGCTGCATGTTTCACGTCATCCTCTTTCAACCGGAAATTCCACCGAATACCGGCAACATTATCAGGCTGTGCGCCAACAGCGGCTGCCAGTTGCACCTGATCGAGCCGCTGGGCTTCGAGCTGGACGACAAGCGCCTGCGCCGTGCTGGCCTGGATTATCACGAATACGCCACGCTCAAGCGCCACCCTGACCTGCAGAGTTGCCTTGAATCCCTCGGCCAGCCACGCCTGTTCGCCTTCACCACCAAGGGCTCGCAGCCGTTCCACGAGATTGCTTACCAGCCCGGCGACGCCTTCCTGTTCGGCCCGGAAAGCCGTGGCCTGCCGGAAGAGGTGCGCAACGCCTTGCCGCCACAGCAGCGCGTACGCCTGCCGATGCGCGAGGGTTGCCGTAGCCTGAACCTGTCCAATACCGTAGCCGTCACCGTGTACGAGGCCTGGCGGCAGAACGGTTTCGCAGGCAGCTGAGAAGCCACTCCCACAGGTTGACGCAGCGGCATTCTGTGGGAGCGGACTCATCCGCGAAGCTTCCTGCCCCGATTCGCGGACAAGTCCGCTCCCACAAAAAGGCCTGGCGCGGCTTGCCTACTGGACTACCGGCTTGCGCAAACCTTGTGGGAGCGGTCTTGACCGCGAAGCTCTCCCGCCCCAACTCGCGGACAAGTCCGCTCCCCCAAAAACGGCCTGGCGCGGCTTGCCTTCCGGACTACCGGCTTGCGCGAACCCTGTGGGAGCGGTCTTGACCGCGAAGCTTTCCCGCCCCAACTCGCGGACAAGTCCGCTCCCACAAAAAGGCCTGGCGCGGCTTGTCTTCCGGACTGCCGGCTTGCGCGAGCCCTGTGGGAGCGGTCTTGACCGCGAAGCTTTCCCGCCCCGATTCGCGGACAAGTCCGCTCCCACAAAAACGGCCTGGCGCGGCTTATCTTCCGGACTGCCGGCTTGCGCGAACCCTGTGGGAGCGGTTTTGACCGCGAAGCTTTCCCACCCCGACTCGCGGACAAGTCCGCTCCCACAAAAACGGCCTGGCGCGGCTTGTCTTCCGGACTGCCGGCTTGCGCGAACCCTGTGGGAGCGGTCTTGACCACGAAGCTTTCCCGCCCCGATTCGCGGACAAGTCCGCTCCCACAAAAAACGGCCTGGCGCGGCTTGTCTTCCGGACTACCGGCTTGCGCGAGCCCTGTGGGAGCGGTCTTGACCGCGAAGCTTTCCCGCCCCGATTCGCGGACAAGTCCGCTCCCACAAAAACGGCCTGGCGCGGCTTGCCTGCCGGACTGCCGGCTTGCGCGAACCCTGTGGGAGCGGTTTTGACCGCGAAGCTTTCCCACCCCGACTCGCGGACAAGTCCGCTCCCACAAAAACGGCCTGGCGCGGCTTGCCTTCCGGACTACCGGCTTGCGCGAACCTTGCGGGAGCGGTCTTGACCGCGAAGCTTTCTGCCCCGATCCGCGGACATGGACTCACCCACGCCGATGCACAAATGAAAACGCCGCGATTGCTTGATGCAATCACGGCGTTTCCTGAAACCAGAGGCGGCTTATTGAGCCGTGGTCTCGCCGGCCTGCTGCATGCGCTGCAGCTCCTGGGCGTACAGTGCGTCGAAGTTCACCGGCGACAGCATCAGGGCCGGGAACGAGCCGCGGGTCACCAGGCTGTCCAGCGCTTCACGGGCGTACGGGAACAGGATGTTCGGGCAGAAGGCGCCGAGGGTGTGGCTCATCGAGGCGGCGTCGAGGCCCTTGATCAGGAAGATACCGGCCTGCTGCACTTCAGCGATGAAGGCGACCTCTTCGCCGTTCTTCACGGTCACAGACAGAGTCAGCACCACCTCATGGAAGTCTCCTTCCAGGGCCTTCTGGCGGGTGTTGAGGTCCAGACCGACGCTCGGCGTCCACTCCTGACGGAAGATTTCCGGGCTCTTCGGCGCTTCGAAGGACAGGTCCTTGACGTAAATGCGCTGCAGGGAAAATTGCGGGCTCTGCTCGTCAGCGGCGGCAGCTGGATTGTTTGCTTGTTCGGTCATGGCCTTGTCTTCCTTAAATAGCGGGATTATTCGGAGCTCTTGAGCAGCGCGTCGAGCTTGCCGGCGCGCTCCAGGGCATAGAGGTCGTCACAGCCACCGACATGGGTGCTGCCGATCCAGATTTGCGGCACCGAGGTGCGCCCGGCCTTGCGGGTCATCTCTGCGCGGATGGCCGGCTGCCCGTCGACACGAATTTCTTCGAAGTCCACCCCTTTGCTGGTCAGCAGTTGCTTGGCACGAATGCAATAGGGGCACCAGTCGCTGGAGTAGATGACAACGTGGCTCATATCACTTCACCAGCGGCAGGTTGTCGCCGCGCCAGGTAGCGATGCCACCGGACAGCTTGGCGGCGGTGAAGCCGGCCTTCTTCAGCTCGCGAGCGATACTGCCGGCGTGCTGACCCATGGCGTCGACGACGACGATAGTCTTGGCCTTGTGCTTTTCCAGTTCGCCGATACGTGCAACCACCTTGTCATAAGGGATGTGCAGCGAGCCGACGATATGGCCGGCGGAAAAGTCCTTCTGCGCGCGCACATCGAGCACCACGCCCTTGTCGCCGTTGACCAGCGCGGTGAGTTCGCGGCTCGACAGGCTCTGCCCGCCCTTGCGCATTTCGGTGACGATCAGCAGCACCAGCAGAACGACGAACATTCCTGCCAGGACGTAGTGATTAATGATGAATTCAATCAGGTTGGCGAACATCTATATGGCCCAGGACGGTAAAATGCCGGCCAGTATACACAGCCCCACAGGTCGGCCAAACCCCGTCTGGCAGTGACGCGCCAGGCGCTTGGCCCTAAAATGCCGGGCTGTTCCCTTGCCCCCTCAGACGCAGAGCGAGCCAGTTTAATGAGTGCCACGCCAAAACCCTTGGTCCTGATCATCCTCGACGGCTTCGGTCACAGCGACAACCCCGAATACAACGCCATCCACGCCGCCAGCACGCCGGTCTACGACCGCCTGCGCGCCACCTACCCGCACGGCCTGATCTCCGGTAGCGGCATGGACGTCGGCCTGCCGGACGGGCAGATGGGCAACTCCGAAGTCGGCCACATGAACCTCGGCGCCGGTCGCGTGGTTTACCAGGACTTCACCCGCGTGACCAAGGCGATCCGCGACGGCGAATTCTTCGATAACGCGACGATCAACCAGGCCGTGGACAAGGCCGTCGCCGCCGGCAAGGCCGTGCACATCCTCGGCCTGCTCTCCGACGGCGGCGTGCACAGCCACCAGGATCACATCGTCGCCATGGCCGAACTGGCCGCCAAGCGCGGCGCCGAGAAGATCTACCTGCATGCCTTCCTCGACGGCCGCGACACCCCGCCAAAAAGCGCGCAACCGTCCATCGAGCTGCTCGACTCCGCCTTCGCCCGCCTCGGCAAGGGCCGCATCGCCAGCATCACCGGCCGCTACTTCGCCATGGACCGCGACAACCGCTGGGACCGCGTCGAGCAGGCCTACCACCTGATCGTCGACGGTGCCGGCCAGTTCAACGCCGCCAGCGCCACCGACGGCCTGCAGGCCGCCTACGAGCGCGGCGAGAGCGACGAGTTCGTCAAGGCCACCACCATCGGCGCGCCGGTGCAGGTCGAGGACGGCGACGCCGTGGTATTCATGAACTTCCGCGCCGACCGCGCCCGCGAACTGACCCGCGCCTTCGTCGAACCCGACTTCAAGGAGTTCGAGCGCAAGCGTGCGCCGCAGGTCGGCTTCGTCATGCTCACCCAGTATGCGGCGAGCATCAAAGCCCCCAGCGCCTTCGCCCCGGAAGCCCTGACCAACGTGCTCGGCGAATACCTGGCGAAGAACGGCAAGACCCAGCTGCGCATCGCCGAGACCGAGAAGTACGCCCACGTCACCTTCTTCTTCTCCGGCGGCCGCGAAGAGCCGTTCGAGGGCGAAGAGCGCATCCTGATTCCGTCGCCGGACGTCGCCACCTACGATCTGAAGCCGGAAATGAGCGCGCCGGAAGTCACCAACAAGATCGTCGATGCCATCGAAAACCAGCGTTATGACGTGATCATCGTCAACTACGCCAACGGCGACATGGTCGGCCATACCGGCGTGTTCGAGGCTGCGGTCAAGGCCGTGGAAACCCTCGACAGCTGCGTCGGCCGCATCACCGCCGCGCTGGAGAAGGTCGGCGGCGAAGCGCTGATCACAGCCGACCACGGCAACGTCGAGCAGATGGAAGACGAATGCACCGGCCAGGCGCACACCGCCCACACCTGCGAGCCGGTGCCGTTCATCTACGTCGGCCAGCGTCCGGCGCGCATCCGCGAAGGCGGCGTGCTGGCCGATGTGGCGCCGACCCTGCTCAAGCTGATGGGCCTGGAACAACCGGCCGAGATGACCGGCAAGACCATCGTCGAACTGGAATAGAACGCAAGAATCGTAGCCCGGATGCAATCCGGAGATCGCCCCCCGGGTTGCATCCGGGCTACGCGCCACTTTCGCTCTTCTTACCGCTTGCGGCTTGCAGCTTGCCGCTGCTTTTTTAGGCATACTAAGCGCCATTCGCTACTCCGCCAGGTGTCGCCTCGCCCATGCTTCGCATCCTTGCCCTGATTCTGCTCAGCAGCCTGATCGCTCCGGCCATCGCCGATCAGCGCGCCGATACCCAGCGCCAGCTGGAAGCCGCGCGCCAGGACGTCGCCGAGCTGAAGAAACTGCTGGAAAAACTGCAGCAGGAGAAATCCGGCGTGCAGCAGCAGTTGAAGAAGACCGAGACCGAGATGGGCGACCTGGAAAACCAGGTCAAGGAACTGCAGCGCGAACTCAAGGGCAGCGAGGACGAAATCCAGCGCCTGGATCAGGAGAAAAAAAAACTCCAGGGCGCGCGTACTGAACAGCAACGCCTGATCGCCATCCAGGCCCGCGCCGCCTATCAGAGCGGCCGCCAGGAGTACGTCAAGCTGCTGCTCAACCAGCAGAACCCGGAAAAGTTCTCGCGCACCCTCACCTACTACGACTACCTCAGCCAGGCGCGTGTCGAGCAGCTCGCCGCGTTCAACGAGACCCTGCGCCAGTTGGCCAACGTCGAAGAGGAAATCACCAGTCACCAGGCCCAGCTACAGGCGCAGAAGGCGGGCCTCGATGAACGTCACGCCAAACTCGCCGAGGCGCGTAAGGAGCGCCAGCAGGCACTGGCCAAGCTCAACCGTGATTTCGCCAGCCGCGATCAGCGGCTCAAGGCACGCGAGCAGGAACAGGCCGAACTGGGCCGCGTACTCAAGACCATCGAGGAAACCCTCGCGCGCCAAGCGCGCGAGGCCGAGGAAGCGCGCAAGCGCGCGCTTGCTGCTCAGAAGGCAGAGCAGGCGCGCCCGGGCAATCAGCAAGCCAGCCAGCAAAGCGGGCCACTGGTCAGCTCAGGCGCTGTCTATGGCGGGCCTTTCGCCAGCGCGCGCGGCAAGTTGCCATGGCCGGTCGATGGCCGATTGGTAGCACGCTATGGAACCCCTCGCGGCGGCGACGCTCGTACTAAGTGGGATGGCGTGCTGATCGGCGCCGCCGCCGGCAGCCAGGTGCGTGCCGTGCACGGCGGCCGAGTGGTTTTCGCCGACTGGTTGCGTGGCGCCGGTCTGTTGGTCATTCTCGACCATGGCAATGGTTATCTGAGCCTGTATGGCCACAACCAGAGCCTGCTGAAGAATGCCGGGGACGTGGTCAAGGCCGGCGACCCCATCGCCACCGTCGGCAGTAGCGGCGGCCAGGATGCATCGGCACTGTACTTCGCCATTCGCCAGAACGGTCGCCCGAGTGATCCGGCACAGTGGTGCCGCGCGCAGGGATAAGCGCCTTATCCATTTAGGAGTTCTCTTGATGTCTCATCGCTTTCGCCCCACCTGCCTGGCCCTGGCCCTCGGGCTGCTGCTCGGCGTTCCAGCCCTGCATGCCGCCGAGCCTGCCCCCGCGCCAGCAGCGGTAGCAAGCGAAAAGGCCCCGCTGCCGCTGGATGATCTGCGCACCTTTGCCGAGGTGATGGACCGCATCAAGGCCGCCTATGTCGAGCCGGTCAGCGACAAGACCCTGCTGGAGAATGCCATCAAGGGCATGCTCAGCAACCTCGACCCGCACTCGGCCTACCTCGAGCCGGAAGCCTTCGCCGATCTGCAGGAAAGCACCAGCGGCGAGTTCGGCGGCCTGGGTATCGAGGTCGGCATGGAGGATGGCTTCGTCAAGGTGGTTTCGCCCATCGACGACACGCCCGCCTCGAAAGCCGGCATCCAGCCCGGTGACCTGATCGTCAAGATCGATGGCCAGCCGACCAAGGGCCTGTCGATGATGGAAGCGGTGGAAAAGATGCGCGGCAAAGCCGGCAGCGAGATCGAGCTGACCCTGGTGCGCGACGGCGGCCGCCCGTTCGACCTGACGCTGACCCGCGCGGTGATCAAGGTGCGTAGCGTCAAGAGCCAGATGCTCGAAGACGGCTACGGCTACCTGCGTATCTCGCAGTTCCAGGTCAACACCGGCGAGGAGGTCGGCAAGACGCTGACCAAGCTGCGCCAGGAGAACGGCAACAAGAAGCTGCGCGGCCTGGTCATGGACCTGCGCAACAACCCGGGCGGCGTGCTGCAGGCTGCGGTGGAAGTGGCCGACCACTTCCTCAAGAACGGATTGATCGTCTACACCGAAGGCCGCCTGGCCAACTCCGAGCTGCGCTTCAACGCCGACCCGGCCGATGCCAGCGAAGGCGTGCCATTGGTGGTGCTGATCAACGGCGGCAGCGCCTCGGCCTCGGAAATCGTCGCCGGCGCCCTGCAGGATCACAAACGCGCGGTACTGATGGGCACCGACAGCTTCGGCAAGGGCTCGGTACAGACCGTGCTGCCGCTGAACAACGACCGCGCGCTAAAGCTGACCACGGCGCTGTATTTCACCCCCAACGGCCGCTCGATCCAGGCTCAGGGCATCGTCCCCGATATCGAAGTGGCACGCGCCAAGGTCACCCGCGAGCAGGACGCTGAAGGCATCAAGGAAGCCGATCTGCAGGGCCACCTGGGCAATGGCAACGGTGGCGCGGATCGCCCGAGCCGAATCGCCCAGGCCGCTCGCACCGAGCGCCCGCAGGACGATGACTACCAGTTGAGCCAGGCACTCAACCTGCTCAAGGGCCTGAGCGTCACGCGCGGCAATTGAGCCGAACGGTAATGAAAAACGCCGCAATTTCCTCGCGAAATTGCGGCGTTTTCATCTAGGCCGGGTATAACCCAGCGCGTTATCCGTCGCGGGTTACGCCCGCCCTGCCTGGCACGCGACCCGTAGGACGCGCGCCGCGAGCCACGAGCCTGTGCCCGGCAACCGGTTACAGATAGTTCTCGGTAATGTCGTCGATGAAGCCGTCGGCACGCATCTCGTCCAGCGCTTTCTGCAGGCGCTCGATGACCTCGTCCGGGGTGTCCTTGTTCAGCGCCAGGTAAAGTTCGGCGTCATTGAAACGCAGCACGGTGTTGAGGCCGCTGACGTCTTCCTGCTTGGCCAGGTAGCGGCCGACCGGGTCGGTGGTGGCCCACAAGTCTATCTGCCCACGCACCAGCTTCTTCACGTTCTCCTGGTCACGCAGGGCGTTGATCGGCTCCAGCCCCTGGCTTTCCAGATGCTGGCTGACCGCATCGTTCTTGTAGGCGCCGACGCGGTACTTGGCAGCGTCCTGCAAGCTCGACACCCTGATGTCGTTGCCCGGCGCGGCGAGCAGCACCCAGCCGGTCTTGGCCAGCGGGCCGACCCACTTGAACAGCGGTTTGCGCTCTTCGGTATAGGTGGTGGAGAACAGGCCGTAGTTGGGCTTGTCCAGGGTCAGGCGATAGAGGCGATCCCAGGGGAAGCGCAGGGTCAGGGTGTAATCGATGCCGGCACGCTTGAACATCTCGCGCACGATGTCGGCGCTGATGCCATCGATACCGTCGTCACGGGCGAAGTTCTTGTCGTCCACCGCCATGTTGAAGGGCGGGAAATTCTCGGTCAGCAGCACCACCTTGTAGTCCGCCGGCAGCTCCGCATGGGCGAAGCCGGAGGCGAGAAACAGGGCGACGAACAGGCTTTTCTTCAGAGTTTTCAGCATAAGACGTACCGCTCGCGTGATTTGTGGTTATGGCTAGCCACATCCTTGCATGGGCCCGAGCCCGGTCATCGGCACTCGGTGGCGCTGCCATCCATGGCAAGCGACCGGCACGTGGCCGGTCGCATGTTCGGTGCTTACAGGTAGCTGTTCAGGGTCTTTTCGACGAAGCCTTCGGCGCGCATCCGATCCAGGACGGCCTGCAGCCTGGCGACGATCTCGTCAGGCGTTTCCTTGTTCAGCGCCAGGTAGAGCTCGGCACTGTTGAATCGCAAAACGGTCTTGAGGCCGGAGATGCCCTCCTGCTTGGCCAGGTAACGACCGGCCGGGTCACCCGTAGCCCAGAGGTCGATCTGCCCGGTCGCCAGCTTGCGCGCATTTTCCTGGTCACGTAGCGAGGTGCTGTGCTCGACGCCCTTTTCGCTCAGGTATTCGGAGATGGCATCGCCCTTGTAGGCGCCGATACGGTATCGCTTGGCATCGTCGAGACCGGTCAGTGTGACCGGGCTGTCGCCCTGAGCGAGCATTACCCAGTCGTCCGGGCCGATGGGGCCGACCCACTTGAACGTCTCTTCGCGCTCGGGCAGGCGGGCAGTCACGAATACCCCGTAGCCCGGCTTTTCCAGGGCCAGCTTGTAGATGCGATCCCAGGGGAAGCGCAGGGTCAGGTTGTAGCGGACCCCGGCACGCTTGAACATTTCCTGGACGATATCCACGGCGATGCCGTCGATATTGTCCTCCTGGGCGAAGTTCTTGCCATTGATGGCCATGTTGTAGGGCGGGAAGTTCTCGGTCAACAGGACCACGGTGTAGTCCGGGTCGACTTCGGCGCGTGCGGCGCCGGCAAGCACCATAAGGGTGCCAGCCAGCGAGATCAGCAGGCGTTTGAACATGGCATTTCTCTTTCTAATAAAAGGCAGACCGCGTCAGGATAACCGCCATGCCCTCCCCGGCCCAGCGATTACTGGCAGTGTGCCTCAATAGCGTGCCTCGATGCTCTTCAACGCACCCTCGGCCCGCAGCGAATCCAATGCACTCTGCAACTTCTGCACCAGCTCATCCGGGGTTTGCAGGTTGAGCGCCAGGTAGAGTTCAGCGGTGTGCAGTTGCTGTACCACCCTGAGGTCGTGCATACCCTCCTGGCGCGCCATGTACCGCCCAGCCTGATTCGAGGTGACCCACAGATCGATCTGCTCGCGTGCCAGCTTGTGCACGTTCTCGTTATCGCGCAGCGCCGTCTGCACCTCGAAGCCGCGGTCAAGCAGGAACTGGGTCTTGGCATCGTCCTTGTAGCCACCGATGCGGTAACGCCGCGCATCGTCCAGAGAGGCCAGCTGGATATCGCTGTCACCGCGGGCGAACAGCACCCACTCGTTGTTGGCCAGCGGCCCGACCCATTTGAACTGGTTTTCACGCTCGGCGGTGCGTGCAGTGGAGAACAGGCCGTAGCCGACATCGTCCAGCGTCTGCTGGTACACGCGGCGCCAGGGGAAACGCAGGATCATCTGGCAGTCGACCTCGGCGCGCTCGCAGACGGCGCGCAGGATATCGGCGTTGATACCGGTGACGTTGTCGTCCCGGGCGAAGTTGTTGCCACTGACCGACATGTTGAACGGCGGCAGATTCTCCGTGAGCAGCACCAGCGGTTCTGCACGGGCGAGGCTGAGGCCGCAGGTCAGGGCCAGGATGGTCACGAATCGAAGAAGGAACATGAAGACTCCGTGTCGAAAATGCTCGGCAAAAAGCAGCCCTCCGCAAGCGCGGAGAAGCAGAGTGAAGGGATATGAGCTCATGCTAGCCGGATCGCTGGCACTTTGCCGTCGACTCGCCCGCAGCTTTTAGCGAAAGCAGCGTCAATCGGGCGATTTAGGCAAATGACAACGCCACTCGGGGCTGCTGTACAGCCCCCAGCGGCGCGACAGATCAGCGCACGACGATACCGCGGCTGGCCAGGTAAGCCTTGGCTTCCGGCACGGTGTATTCGCCGAAGTGAAAGATGCTCGCCGCCAGCACGGCATCGGCCTTGCCTTCGAGGATGCCATCGGCCAGGTGTTGCAGGTTGCCGACGCCACCGGAGGCGATCACCGGCACGCGCACGGCCTCGCTGATGGCGCGGGTCACACCCAGGTCGTAGCCGCTCTTCACGCCGTCCTGATCCATGCTGGTGAGCAGGATCTCGCCAGCCCCAAGGTCTTCCATCTTCTTCGCCCAGGCTACGGCATCCAGGCCGGTCGGCTTGCGCCCACCATGGGTGAAGATCTCCCAGCGGCCCGGCTCGCCCGGCGCGGACACGCGCTTGGCGTCGATGGCGACGACGATGCACTGCGAACCGAAGCGCGCCGCGGCCTCGCCGACGAACTCAGGGTTGAACACGGCGGCGGTATTGATCGACACCTTGTCGGCGCCGGCATTGAGCAGATTGCGGATGTCCGCCACGCTGCGCACCCCGCCACCCACGGTCAGCGGGATGAATACCTGGCTGGCCATGCGCTCGACGGTATGCAGTGTGGTGTCGCGGCCATCGACACTGGCGGTGATGTCGAGGAAGGTAATCTCGTCGGCGCCCTGCTCATCGTAGCGGCGGGCGATTTCCACCGGGTCGCCGGCATCGCGGATGTTCTCGAACTTGACGCCCTTGACCACGCGGCCGTTGTCCACGTCCAGGCAAGGGATGATGCGTTTAGCCAGTGCCATACGGAGCTCCCGTAGGGTGGGTGCAACCCACCGATAAAGATTGCGTCAGTGGTGGCGGGTTTCACCCGCCCTTCGGTTTAACCTTTGAAGTTGTCGCAAAAGGCCTGCGCTTCGGCCACATCCAGGGTGCCTTCGTAGATGGCCCGGCCGGTGATGGCACCGATGATGCCTGGCGAGCGTGCCAGCAGCAGCTTCTCGATGTCGCCGAGGTTGTGGATGCCGCCGGAGGCGATCACCGGAATCTTGCTGGCGGCAGCCAGCGCGGCGGTAGCTTCGACGTTGCAGCCCTGCATCATGCCGTCTTTGGCGATGTCGGTATAAACGATGGCAGACACGCCGTCGGCCTCGAAGCGCCTGGCCAGGTCGGTGGCCTGCACGCTGGAGACTTCCGCCCAGCCGTCGGTGGCGACGAAACCGTCCTTGGCATCCAGGCCGACGATGACCTTGCCGGGGAAGGCCTTGCACGCCTCGGTGACGAACTCCGGCTCTTTCACCGCCTTGGTGCCGATGATCACGTAGCTGACGCCAGCGCGCACGTAGTGCTCGATGGTCTCCAGGGTACGAATGCCGCCGCCGATCTGGATCGGCAGGTTCGGGTAGCGCTTGGCGATGGCGGTGACCACTTCGCCGTTGACCGGCTGGCCTTCGAAGGCGCCGTTCAGATCGACCAGATGCAGACGACGGCAGCCGCCCTCGACCCATTTTGCGGCCATGCTCACCGGGTCATCGGAAAAAACCGTGGAGTCTTCCATGCGGCCCTGACGCAGACGCACGCAAGCGCCGTCCTTGAGATCGATAGCGGGGATAATCAGCATCGGTTGAACCTGCTCAAGTTTGAATTCGGTAAGGCGCTCAGCTCTTTTCGAGCGCCCAGAGGTCGCTCTCGATGCTTTCGAACCTGTCTTTCAGGTGCGCCTGCACGTCGAGAATCGCCTTGTTGTAGTAGTGCGGCGCCAGCTCGCGGGTGATCTGGTCGAGGACTTCCTGCACTTCGAAGGTGCCTAGCTGCAGCTCGAAACGCTCGTCGAGAAAGCGCTGCAGCATCAGCAGCGCGGCCTGCTCCTGGGCAGGCTCGAGCGCGAGACTGGGAGCCTTGTTGCGGGCCATTACCAGCGCCCATCCCAGGCGGCGAAGTTCTGCAGCAGCTGCAGGCCGTGGGTGTGGCTCTTCTCCGGGTGGAACTGCACGGCGAAGCGCGAGCCCTCGGCCAGTGCCGCGGCGAAGTCCTTGCCGTAGTGACCGCGACCGACCACCTGCT
Source organism: Pseudomonas sp. UBA7530 (assembly GCF_002479365.1). Taxonomy (NCBI): domain Bacteria; kingdom Pseudomonadati; phylum Pseudomonadota; class Gammaproteobacteria; order Pseudomonadales; family Pseudomonadaceae; genus Pseudomonas; species Pseudomonas sp. UBA7530. The sequence continues at coordinate 61,655 of NZ_DLMS01000007.1, read as the reverse complement.
GCGGCTTGCCGGCCTCGATGTAATAGCTGTGCACGAAGTAGAAGCGCGCATTTTCCGGGATGTCGTGCCACAGCGGGTGCTTCACCGCCTGGCTGACCTCGTTCCAACCCATGTGCGGCACCTTGAGGCGCTCGCCGTCTTCGCTCAGGTCCTTGCCGAAGAAGCGTACCTGGCCGGGGAACAGGCCGATGCAGTCGACGCCATCGTTCTCCTCGCTGCGTTCGAGCAAAGCCTGCATGCCGACGCAGATGCCGAGAAACGGACGGTCGGCGCTGACTTCACGCACCAGCTCGTCGAAGCCCAGACGCCTGATCTCGGCCATGCAATCGCGGATTGCACCGACGCCGGGGAACACCACGCGGTCGGCCTCGCGGATCACCTTGGCGTCGCTGGTTACCAGCACGCGGCCGGCGCCGACGTGTTCCAGCGCCTTGGCCACCGAGTGGAGGTTGCCCATGCCATAGTCGATTACGGCTACCGTCTGCATTTACAGGCAGCCCTTGGTCGAGGGCATCTGCCCGGCCATACGGGGGTCCAGCTCCACCGCCATGCGCAGCGCGCGGCCGAAGGCCTTGAACACGGTTTCGATCTGGTGGTGGGTGTTGTGCCCGCGCAGATTGTCGATGTGCAGGGACACCAGCGCGTGGTTGACGAAGCCCTGGAAGAATTCCTGGAACAGGTCGACGTCGAAGTTGCCGACCACCGCGCGGGTGAACGGCACGTGCATCTGCAGGCCGGGACGACCGGAGAAGTCGATCACCACGCGCGACAGTGCTTCGTCCAGCGGCACGTAGGAATGACCGTAGCGGGTCATGCCCTTCTTGTCGCCGATAGCCTTGGTGAAAGCCTGGCCGAGGGTGATGCCGACGTCCTCGACGGTGTGGTGGTCGTCGATATGCAGATCGCCCTTGCACTCGATATCGAGGTCGATCAGGCCATGACGGGCGATCTGGTCGAGCATGTGCTCGAGAAACGGCACGCCAATATCGAATTTGGCCTTGCCGGTGCCATCCAGGTTGATCGAGACCTTGACTTGGGTCTCCAGGGTGTTGCGCTCGACGAATGCCGTACGTTCGGCCATCACCAGCTCCACGAATTGCTAACGGAAAAAGGCCAGCATTATAGGCGTGCCGGGGCGGCAACGGCTACCGGCGATGGTCGGATCCGCAGCGCAGACCGACGCGCCCATGCCGAAAAGCGCAACGCAGCTCTTGCTATGCTCCCGCCAACCAGCAAACACAGCGATACAGCCATGCACGAAGTCGACACCCTGATCATCGGCGCCGGCGCCCTTGGCCTGGCCTGCGCCGCCCGCCTGGGCGGGCCCGATACGCTGATTCTGGAGGCGGAGGGGCTGATCGGCAGCCACACCTCCAGTCGCAACTCCGAGGTCATTCATGCCGGCCTCTATTACCCGCCCGGCTCGCTCAAGGCCGAGCTGTGCCTGGAGGGTCGCGAACGTCTGTACGCCTGGTGCAACCAGCACGGGGTGGCGCATCGGCGGATCGGCAAACTGCTGGTGGCGGTGCAGGAGAACGAAATCGGCAAGCTCGAGGCGCTGGCCAGCAATGCCGAGGCCAGCGGCGTGAACGATCTGCAACCCGTCAACCGGTCGCGCCTGCGGGAGCTGGAACCCGCCCTGCGTGGTGTCCACGCCCTGCTCTCGCCGAGCACAGGCATCATCGACAGCCATGCCTATCTGCAATCGCTGCTGGCGGTGGCGGAGAGTCGCGGTGCACAACTGGTGCTGCACAGCCGCGTCGAACGCTTGCAGCGCGACGGCGACGCCTGGATCGCCAGCGGCCACAGCGCCGGCGAAATCTTTACCCTGCGCGCACAACGGGTGATCAACGCCGGCGGCCCCTTCGCCCAGCGCCTGGCCAGCACCATCGAAGGCCTGCCAGTGCCGCCACTGCATCTGTGCCAGGGCCGCTACTTCGGCTATAGCGGGCGCTCGCCGTTCTCCCGGCTGATCTACCCGATGCCGGAGGCCAATACTGCCGGCCTGGGCATCCATGCCACCCTCGATCTCGCCGGCCAACTGCGCTTCGGCCCGGACGTGCGCTGGCTGGATGCGCTCGACTACGCAGTCGACGAGGACCTGCGCGCGCCTTTCGCCGCTGCCATTGCCCGCTACTTCCCGGCAATCGATGCGAACCGCCTGCAACCCGGCTATGCCGGCGTGCGCGCCAAGCTCAGCGGGCCCGGGGAACCGGCTGCCGACTTCCTGATCCAAACCCCTGCCGACCACCGCCTGCCGGGCCTAGCCAACCTGTTCGGCATCGAATCGCCAGGACTCACCGCCAGCCTGGCCATTGCCGAGCGGGTCGCAGAAGCCCTGTAAGGCTATAATCGGCGCCATTATCGACGGCTGCGCCTCCACTGGCCGCCCGCACATTTCGTTATCGAAACAAGGACTCGTCCATGAAAGCGCTCGGCAAGATCCTGGGCCTCTTCCTTCTCGGCTTGCTGCTGATCGTAGTGGCGCTGCTGTTCGCCCTGACTCATCTGTTCGACCCCAACGATTACAAGGACGAAATCCGCCAGATCGCCCACGACAAGGCCAACCTCGACCTGCAGCTCAAGGGTGATATCGGCTGGAGCCTGTTCCCCTGGCTGGGCCTGGAGCTGACCGACGCTACCCTGGCCAGCGCCGACACGCCGGACAAGCCCTTCGCCGACCTGCGCATGATCGGCCTGTCGGTGCGCGTGATGCCGCTGCTGCGCAAGGAAGTGCAGATGAGCGACATCCGTGTCGACGGCCTCAATCTCAACCTGCAGCGCGACGACAAGGGCCATGGCAACTGGGAAGGCGTCGGCCGCCCGGCCCAGGCCAGCACCACGCAACCAGCGCCCAGCGAACCTACACCGAGTGAAGACACACCGCCGAGCCAGCCGAACGAAAAGCCGGCCGCCCAGCCGGTCAAGCTGGATATCGACAGCCTGACCCTGAGCAACTCGCGTGTTGACTACAGCGACGCACAGAAGGGCCAGCAATTCACCGTCGAGAATATCGAGCTGAAAACCGGCGCGATTCGCGAAGGCGCCAGCATTCCGGTCAAGTTCAGCGCCTTCTTCGGCACCAACCAGCCGGTGCTGCGTGCACGCAGCGAAGTCGAAGGCCAACTGCGCTTCGACCGCGCCCTCAAGCGCTACCAGTTCGAAGACCTCAAGCTGACCGGCGAGGCGTCCGGCGAACCGCTCAAGGGCAAGACCCTGAACTTCTCTGCCCAAGGCCAATTGCTGGTCGACCAGGCCGCCAATATCGCCGAATGGAACGGCCTCAAGCTCTCTGCCAACCAGTTGCGCGCCCTCGGCGAGATCAAGGCGCGCGAGCTGGGCGAGGACGCCAAGATTTCCGGCGGGCTGTCCATCGCCTCGCTGAACCTGCGCGAGTTTCTCGACGGCATCGGCGTCGAACTGCCGGCCATGCAGGCCAGCGACGCCCTTAACCAGTTCGAGCTGGTCAGCCGCCTGAACGGTTCGAGCAAAGGCATGATGTTCGAAGAGCTCAACCTCAAGCTCGACGGCAGCACCTTCACCGGCAAGCTCGGCGTGGCCGATGTCAGCAAGCAGGCGCTGCGCGTCGACCTCAAGGGCGACAAGCTCGACCTCGATCGCTACCTGCCACCGAAAGCCAAGGACAGCCCCGCTGCTGCGCGCAAGGCCGAGGTCAAGGAAAGCATCGCGATCGCCGGCAAGGACGGCACCACCCCGCTGCCCAATGCCCCGACCCAGCAGGCCTGGAGCAACGAGAAGGTGCTGCCGGTGGACCAGCTGCGCAAACTCGACCTGCAACTGGCGCTCAGCCTCGGCCAGCTCACCTACGACAAACAGCCTTTCACTGACGTCAATCTCAAGGCCAATGGCCGTGGCGGCCTGATCACCCTGGAGGAAGCGCGCGGCAAGATGCAAGGCGGCAGTTTCGCTGGCAGCGGGCGCATCGACGTGCGCCAGGCCGAGCCGATGATCAGCGTGGAAAAACGCCTCAGCCGCATCCCGCTGGAGCCGCTGTTGAAGAAGGATGATCAGCCGTCTCCAATCAAAGGTCAGCTCGACCTCGATGCCAAGTTCAACACCCGCGGCAACAGCCAGAAGGAGTGGGTCGAGGCACTCAACGGCAACGCCAGCTTCGTCCTCAACGACGGCGTGTTGGTCGATGCCAACCTCGAACAGCAGCTGTGTCGCGGCATCGCCACGCTCAACCGCAAGTCGCTGAGCAACCCGCCAACCGGCAAGGACACCCCCTTCCGCGAGCTCAAGGGCAGCCTCAGCGTGCGCGACGGCGTCGCTCACAACCCCGACCTCAAGGCCCAGGTTCCCGGCCTGGCGGTCAGCGGCAATGGCGATCTCGACCTGCGCGTACTGGGTCTCGACTACAAGGTCGGCATCACCATCGAAGGCGACAAGCGTGAAATGCCGGACCCGGCCTGTCAGGTCAACGAACGCTACGTCGGCATCGAATGGCCGCTGCGCTGCCGCGGTCCGCTGGAGCTGGGCGCCAAGGCCTGCCGCCTGGATCAGGACGGCCTGGGCAAGATCGCCGCACGCCTGGCTGGCAACAAGCTGACCGAGAAGCTGGAAGAGAAACTTGGCGACAAGGTCAGCCCGGATCTGAAAGACGCACTCAAGGGCCTGTTCAACCGATGAGTCCCGAGCAGTTCAACGGCGCCGTGCTGGCCTGGTACGACCAGCACGGGCGCAAGGATCTTCCCTGGCAGCAGAACATCACGCCTTATCGCGTCTGGGTTTCGGAAATCATGCTGCAGCAGACCCAGGTCAGCACCGTGCTCGGTTACTTCGACCGTTTCATGGCTGCATTGCCGACGGTGAAAGACCTGGCCGAAGCACCGGAAGACGAAGTGCTGCACCTGTGGACGGGCCTGGGCTACTACACCCGCGCACGCAACCTGCAGAAAACCGCGCAGATCATCATGCACGAGCACGGCGGCGAGTTCCCGCGCAGCGTCGAGGCACTCAGCGAGCTGCCCGGTATCGGCCGCTCCACCGCTGGCGCCATCGCCAGCCTGAGCATGGGCGTGCGTGCGCCGATCCTCGACGGCAACGTCAAGCGCGTGCTGGCGCGCTACGTGGCGCAGGAGGGCTATCCGGGCGAGCCGAAGGTGGCCAAGCAGCTCTGGGACGTCGCCGAGCGCCTTACGCCGCACGAACGGGTCGGGCATTACACCCAGGCGATGATGGACCTCGGCGCTACCCTGTGCACCCGCAGCAAGCCCACCTGCCTGCTATGCCCGGTGCGCAGCGGCTGCCAGGCGCATCTGCTCGGCCTGGAAATCCGCTACCCCATCCCCAAGCCACGCAAGACGCTGCCGCAAAAGCGCACCCTGATGCCACTGCTCACCAATGCCGCCGGCGACATCCTGCTCTATCGCCGCCCGTCAACGGGACTGTGGGGCGGCCTCTGGAGCCTGCCGGAACTGGAAGACCTGTCTCAGCTCGACGACCTCGGCCAGCAGCAACAGCTCGAACTCGGCGAACGCCGCGAACTAGAAGGCCTGACCCACACCTTCAGCCACTTCCAGCTCGCCATCGAACCCTGGCTGGTGCGGGTGACCGAGCAGCCAAGCCGCGTGGCCGAGGGCGACTGGCTCTGGTATAACCTCGCCACCCCGCCGCGCCTGGGCCTCGCCGCCCCGGTGAAGAAGCTGCTGAAACGCGCGGCGCAAGCCATTACCGCTGGAGAACCGACATGACCCGCACCGTGCTGTGCCGCAAATACAAACAGGAACTGCCCGGCCTGGATCGCGCGCCCTACCCCGGCGCCAAAGGCGAAGACATCTTCAACAACGTTTCCAGGCAAGCCTGGGACGAGTGGCAGAAGCACCAGACCATGCTGATCAACGAGCGTCGTCTGAACATGATGAACGCCGAGGACCGCAAGTTCCTCCAGGCCGAGATGGACAAGTTCCTCTCCGGTGAGGAATACGCCCAGGCGGAAGGCTACGTACCGCCAAGCGAATAAGAATGCTTGTGGGAGGGGCTTCAGCCGCGACAGTGTGCTGGGTACACAATCCGTCTCCAGCCCCTCACGAACCTAAGCGCCCGAAATAATTAAATATTTTTCAAACTCGCGCTTGACACTGATCCTTCAAATCCGTCTAATAGCGCCCCGTTGGCCCAGGTAGCTCAGTTGGTAGAGCAGGGGATTGAAAATCCCCGTGTCGGCGGTTCGATTCCGTCCCTGGGCACCACTGATATACGACAAAGAGCCTCAGCCACGCGCTGGGGCTTTTTGCTTTCTGCGTCCGGCATTTTTCTCGTGCCATTGTTTCGCCTGCGCGACAAGCAGCTGCAACCAGGCGACACCCGCGACCCGGCCACGCGCTATCGCCCGGCAAACGGCTTGGCGGTCACGGAAACGCTATGCTAGCTTGGCCGCCTGCCAGGACGGCCCGCCGTACGCCGGAGCGCATTCGAAGAAGAAGAGGATCCCACCCCATGGCCGAGGCAACGCCCGCGCTGGAAATTCGCAACCTGCACAAGCGCTACGGCGATCTCGAAGTGCTCAAGGGCATTTCCCTGACGGCCAAAGACGGCGATGTAATCTCCATTCTCGGCTCCTCCGGCTCCGGCAAGTCCACCTTCCTGCGCTGCATCAACCTCCTGGAAAACCCGCACCAGGGTCAGATTTTCGTCGCTGGCGAGGAGCTCAAGCTCAAGGCCGCGAAGAACGGCGAGCTGGTTGCTACAGACAACAAACAGATCAATCGTCTGCGCAGCGAGATCGGTTTCGTCTTCCAGAATTTCAATCTGTGGCCGCACATGAGCGTGCTCGACAACATCATCGAGGCGCCGCGGCGCGTGCTCGGCCAGAGCAAGGCGGAGGCCATCGAGGTGGCCGAGGCACTGCTGGCCAAGGTCGGTATCGCCGACAAGCGTCACGTTTACCCCAACCAGCTTTCCGGCGGCCAGCAGCAGCGCGCAGCCATCGCCCGCACCCTGGCCATGCAGCCGAAAGTGATTCTGTTCGATGAGCCGACTTCGGCGCTCGACCCGGAGATGGTACAAGAAGTGCTTAATGTGATTCGCGCACTTGCCGATGAAGGTCGCACCATGCTGCTGGTGACTCATGAAATGAATTTCGCTCGTCAGGTATCCAGCGAAGTGGTGTTCCTCCACCAGGGCCTGGTCGAGGAACAGGGGCCACCGGCCCAGGTGTTCGACAACCCGAACTCGGCACGCTGTAAACAATTCATGTCCAGCAATCGCTAACACGGAGCAACACGCATGCAGAACTATAAGAAGATCCTGCTGGCCGCGGCCGCCACCCTGGCTTTCGGCACCAGTGCTGTCGCAGCTGACAAACTCAGACTCGGCACCGAGGGCGCTTACCCGCCCTTCAACCTGATCGACGCCAGCGGCAAGGTCACCGGCTTCGACGTGGAAATCGGCCAGGCGCTGTGCGCCAAGATGCAGGCCGAGTGCGAAGTGGTCACCTCCGACTGGGATGGCATCATCCCGGCGCTGAACGCCAAGAAGTTCGACTTCCTGATCGCCTCCATGTCGATCACCGAAGAGCGTCAGGCAGCGGTCGATTTCACCGAGCCCTACTACACCAACAAGCTGCAGTTTATCGCACCCAAGTCGGCCGACTTCAAGACCGACGAAGCCAGCCTCAAGGGCAAGGTGATCGGTGCCCAGCGCGCCACCATCGCCGGTACCTGGCTGGAAGACAACATGGGCAAGGTGGTCGATATCAAGCTGTACGACACCCAGGAAAACGCCTACCTCGACCTGGCTTCCGGCCGACTCGACGGCGTGCTGGCCGACACCTTCGTCAACTGGGAATGGCTCAAGAGCGACGCTGGCAAGGACTTCGAGTTCAAGGGCGACCCGGTATTCGACAACGACAAGATCGGCATCGCCGTGCGCAAAGGTGATCCGCTGCGCGAGAAGCTGAACACCGCGCTGCAGGCCATCATCGAAGACGGCACCTACAAGCAGATCAACGACAAGTACTTCCCGTTCAGCATCTACTGATGACCTGAGGGCACTGCGCCGCCGACCTGGCGGCGCGGTCGCCCGAGCCCTCCGATGATTTTCGATCTCCAAGGATTCGGCCCCGCCCTGGCCGCCGGCACCCTGATGACCATTCAACTGGCGCTTTCCGCGCTGGTTCTGGGTCTGGTGCTCGGCCTGCTCGGCGCGCTGGCCAAGACTTCGCCGTACAAGCCGCTGCAGTGGCTCGGCGGCAGCTATTCCACCATCGTACGCGGCGTGCCCGAGTTGCTCTGGGTACTGCTGATCTATTTCAGCACCGTCAACGTATTGCGCGCGCTGGGCGAAAGCCTGGGCGTCGGCAGCCTGGAACTCAGCCCGTTTGCTGCGGGCGTTATCGCCCTTGGCTTGTGCTTTGGCGCCTATGCCACCGAGGTATTCCGCGGCGCCATTTTGGCCATTCCCAAGGGGCACCGTGAAGCGGGACAGGCACTCGGCATGTCCAAGGGCCGCATCCTGTGGAAGCTGATCATGCCGCAGATGTGGCGCATCGCCCTGCCCGGTCTGGGCAACCTGTTCATGATTTTGATGAAAGACACCGCCCTGGTGTCGGTGGTCGGCCTGACCGAAATCATGCGCCAGGCACAAATCGCGGTTACAGCCACCAAGAATCCGATGACCTTCTTCCTGGTCGCCGCCATCATCTATCTGGGGCTGACCATCATCGCCATGATCGGCTTGCACTTCCTTGAGAAGAAAGCCTCACGCGGCTTCGTCAGGAGCAACCAATGAACTGGGAGCTGATCTACAAATACCTGCCGAAGATGTTCGAGGGCGCATTGCTGACCGTCGAGCTGCTGGCAGTTGCCGTCATTGCCGGACTGATCCTGGCACTGCCCATGGGTATCGCCCGCGCGTCGAAACACTGGTACGTACGCGCCCTGCCCTACGGCTACATCTTCTTCTTCCGCGGCACACCGATGCTGGTGCAGCTGTTCCTGATCTACTACGGCCTGGCCCAGTTCGATGCCGTGCGCCAGAGTGTCTTCTGGCCCTATCTGCGTGATCCGTACTGGTGCGCGGTGCTCACCATGACCCTGCACACCGCCGCTTATATCGCCGAGATCCTGCGCGGCGCCATCCAGGCCGTACCGCCAGGCGAGATCGAGGCTGCACGCGCCCTGGGCATGTCGCGCACCCAGGCCATGCTGCACATCATCCTGCCGCGCGCCGCGCGTATCGGCCTGCCGGCCTATAGCAACGAAGTGATCCTGATGCTCAAGGCCAGCGCCCTGGCCAGCACGGTCACACTGCTGGAACTGACCGGCATGGCACGCACGCTCAATGCCCGCACTTACGTAAGCATGGAGTTTTTCTTCACCGCCGCACTGTTCTACCTGGCCATCACCTTCATCCTGATCAACCTCTTCAAGCTGCTGGAGCGCTGGCTGCGCGTCGACGCCTGCCAGGGCCGCTAAGCCTGCGGGCCGCCTGCACAGACGGCCCGCCCTTCCGCCATAGACGCCATGTCCGAGCCGATTCTTACCTCAGGCGAACTGCTCGCCCGCTTCCAGGCGCTGGACAGCTTTCTCCTGCAGCATCAGGCGCTGTGGCGGCCAAGGCCGTTTTATCACCTGCGCCTGCCCTGGGAAGCAGAGTTGCCCGAGCTTGCCGCCTGGCTGCGCAGCCGCTCTCTGGAGCAGGCGCAAGCCAGCGACAGCGACCTCTTTGCGCTCGCGGCACCCGCTCCGTTTACCGAACTAGCCCGCCAGGCGCAGGCGCTCAGCCAGTTGGGCGAACTCCCGAGCCGCGACGCTCCAGCGCGCTCGCCTAACCTTAGCGTCGATGTGCCCGGTAGAAAGCTGGCGCAGATTCAGGCCTTCGCCAGTCACCTGCAGTTTCAACAACAGCCCACGCACTGGCTGGACTGGTGCTCCGGCAAGGGCCATCTTGGTCGCTGGCTGACCCAGACTGATCAGCGCTTGACCTGCCTGGAGTACGACCCGGCACTGATCGAATCCGGTAGCGCATTGAGCAAACGGCTGGGGCTGGATGCCATGCACCTGCAGCAGGATGTGCTGGCCGGTGATTGCAGCGAACGCCTGAGCAAAGAACACACCCCGGTCGCCCTGCACGCCTGTGGCGACCTGCACGTACGCCTGCTGCAACTGGCCAGCCGTAATGGCTGCTCGCAACTGGCGGTCGCTCCCTGCTGCTACAACCGCATCGCCGGCAAGCAGTACCAAACGCTTTCGACAGCGGCGCAAGCATCGGCGCTGCAGCTCTCACGCGACGATCTGGGCTTGCCGCTAAGCGAGACCGTCACGGCCGGCGCCCGGGTACGCAGGCAACGCGACCAATCCATGGCCTGGCGCCTGGCCTTCGACCTGCTGCAGCGCCAACTACGCGGTATCGACGAATACCTGCCGACGCCATCGCTGCCCAGCGAGTGGCTCAGCAAACCCTTCGCCCGCTTCTGCCATGACCTTGCCGCCCTGAAAGGCGTGGCCTCGCCCGGCGAGCAGGACTGGGCAACACTGGAGGCGAGCGGCTGGCAGCGTCTGGCCGAGGTGCGCAACCTGGAGCTGCTGCGCAACCTGTTCCGCCGCCCACTGGAGCTCTGGCTGCTGCTGGACCGCGCCCTGTATCTGGACGAACAGGGCTATAGCGTCAGACTGGGCACCTTCTGCGATTACCAACTGAGTCCACGCAACCTGCTGCTTCTGGCGGAACGCGCCTGAGTTGCTCACAGAACCTGTGGATAACTCTGTTGATCCTTTCTGGGCAACCCCTGCAAAGCCAATCGGGAACAGCCTCGCAAACATCTGATCATTTTTTGCTCAACCGCATAAGCTCTAACAAAAACAATGAGTTGCAAAAAAAGCGTGACCGATTGCACAGACAAGGTGCGCACCTATCGCACGCGCCTTCTCTTTGTGCATAAGCCAAAAGCTATTGATAGCCAACCCTGGAAAAGCCAGGCTCGAACATAGCTTTACTCAGGCCGACGAATGGATATAATGGCGCCCCACCTAGCCGGTATAGCTCAGCTGGTAGAGCAACTGACTTGTAATCAGTAGGTCCCGGGTTCGACTCCTGGTGCCGGCACCATATAAATCAAAGGCTTGCAGCGATGCAGGCCTTTGCTTTTTCTGCCGGACGTAAAATACTACGTAAAATTCCGGCCCCTAACCACGCCACATTGCTCCCAACCAGGGACGCGGTGCTAACGGGAACCCGCCTTTCCAGCAGACCTAACGGTCACCGCGTAGCCAACCAGACCTGTACAGATTACTGCCACCGGCACCAGCAGGACGGTGGTCATAACCCTGTCCTGAGCGCCCCATTGGTAGCCATCGTCAAGCAGCAGCCAGGACGCGCTTGCAACGATTGCACACACCCCGGCTGCAGCAAGGGAAAAGATCATCCAGTGCCTGCGCATAACGTCCGTTAGCCGCAACCTGCCGCAAGCGATTGCCCATAGCATCAGGGGCACGATAAGAGCAGCTAGCAACGCCGGAGCGGCCCGAACCAGTGCGCCACGCTGGTGAATGTCTTCTATCGGCAGATTGGTAATGCTCCAGTGAGACCAGAACGCATAGCAGACCAGCATCACAACCACGGCTAGCAGGATGTATGAGAGCGCTTCGGCCTTCGCCTCCGCATAGCGCTTGTGCATGAATATCTTCCCCCTATTTTTCAGCGGTTCTCAAGCTTGATGAAGACCTCTTCATGTTGCTGCACGCTGAAGACATCCCAAGGCGATTAGCAGCAGTGCCAGCCTAAGATTTTTTATCTGACCAAAAAGTGGTCGGATTAGCCCGCCCAAAACGAACTTCAATCGCGATCATGGTTTCACCAACCCCAATTGGAGAAATCAATGCTCAAGTTCATCTTCTGGCTGCTCTCACTTATTCGTCCTAGAAAGCCCAAGCGCAGCAAATTGTTGGCACCGCTCGTGGATCCTCGATTCGCACATCCGGCCTACAAGGACTTCCCCGAGGAACTGCTGCGCGCCATCGGCGACCCCACATACCTGCGTAACCCGCCATACCACCATGGCTACTACGGCCTGATCTCGGGTGAGTTCTGCATGCGCAAGTTTCAGGGGAAATTGATGGATAAGCTGGAGATTCAATCAGGCCTCTCCCCTGAGGAATTCAGCAGTTATCTGGAGCCGATTCTGATCGCGTATGCGGAGCTTGTGCATCTGCTGCCTGCATCAGAGCACCACCACCACAATACTCCGGGCGGCTTGCTGCGCCATGGGCTGGAAACCGCCTGTTTCATGCTGGACTGGATGGTGATGACCCGGTTCGACCATGAGTTGACCCCAGGGGAGGCGAGCAAGCGGCTGCGACGCTGGTATGTCGCCGGGATCATCGCGGCGCTTTTTCACGACGCCGGCAAGCCGCTCACGGATGTACGGGTAATAAGCTTCGAAGGGGATAAGAAGTGGGTTATGGGCACCCAGACCATTCACCAGTGGGCGGTTGCCAACAACCTTAGTCGATACTTCTTGGCATGGGAAAAGGGCCGCGCCGACAAGCACCTGGATCACTCCATCGTGCTGATTGGTACATTTGTGACCTCTCAAATTCGTACCTGGTTGATCGAGGGGGGGTGGGACATTTGGCAGGCACTGCTGGATGCCGTGTCAGGGAGCTCTGGCCCACTTACGGCAGCACTGAAGCTGGCCGACAGCCGATCAGTTAAAGCAGACAGAGAGCGCTCGGGCAATTCCCATAGCGAACCCACTGAGAATCGCTCAACGCAGCAATTCTGCACAGACGCCATACGGTTTTTGCTGGATGACGGCACCTGGACATTCAACGAGCCAGGCTCGCGCCTGTGGAAAACTGCCGAGGGCGTATTTCTCGTCTGGAGTACTGGGGCACCGGAAATTATCCAGCACGTCATCCGGGACAAAGTTGCTGGTTTTCCCCGCAGCGATGACAGCCTACTGGCAGCGATGGGCGAGCGAGAGTTAATCGATAAGGACCCTGACGGCTCGCTGATCTGGTACGTCGCGCCGCATATCCTGCAGAAAGGCAGCAAAGGCCCTTCGCTGCGTTGTGTAAAGCTCAAGCATCCGTTAGAAATCTTTCCCAGGGGCCTCGATAAGGTCGGCATCGCCCCGGCAACAATTGGCAAGCAGAAGCAGCCTTCGTTACCAGTTGAGGCCAAGAAGCGTGCCGAGGCAATCGTTCCCAACCACCAGCAGGCGGCCAGCAATAGGTCAGGTGCGGACAGCCATCCCGGTGTAGAAGCGCGTGAAAAACGCAGCATCCCCCTGCTCATTCCACGCATATTCGACGGCCGCCTGAGCGAGGAGGACGCGGACTATCTGCGAGCAAACCCCGCCCTGGGCAGCCGTTTGCTGCGCGAATTCGAGCGTAAAGTGATGATCAGCGAACTGCAGAATCGAGCGTTTCTATTGCTGACAGAGCTGATTACCGAGGAGGATCTACCAGCACTGTCTGAGGCGGGGTGGCTTTGGCCGAATATCGCCACCACCAGCAACGAGCTGCAGCGCAATCGGCGCGGTAAAACGGGAGTGACGCTCAACACAAGGCTGTCACTGATTTTCTGCCAACTGACAAATGCCAAATGGTCTCCGCGCTGCCATGCCACCCTGCCAGAGGGGCTGCGCAGCCAGGTGTTCAAACACGCAATCGAACTTGCGCCCCATGCGTGCGAGGAACTGGGGCGCGGAGCGAAAGCCTATAGCCTGTCATTCTGGGCACGAGATCGATTTCAGAGCGCCTACGGCCTGAGTCAGGATGAGGTGGAACAGGTGATCCTGCATGGCCTGGAGGCGGTGAGAGTCAGCAATGAGCGAAAATATTATTTCGCTGCCGATATCGAGTTCCAGTTCTGACCGTCGAGCGCATATGGCCGAACCAGGCCGGCCATATACGCCGAGCTTTGCGTTAGGGAGTTTCTGAAAAAGCCATCTATCGCCACTCCCGCGAAGGCGGGAGCCCAGGGCTACGCAGGCTCTGGATTCCCGCCTGCGCGGGAATGACGGCTATTTCAGAGTTTCCTTAGTTCCCGCCATCCCAGGCCACGAACCAGAAATAGAACCGGTATCCGGAATATACCGAAACCGCCAGAGTCAGCAGTGAGAGCAGCGGATATTGATCATCGAGTCCCATCCATGCCTGCAGCTTGAATAGTGTCGCCCCAACCAGGATGGCGAGAAGGACCCCAAGCCCCAGCCCAAGCAACCCGAACAGTCGCATGCCCAGGCTAGGCGCGCTGCCGTCCCAGTTCTCGCTAAGGCAAAACGGACAATGGTTACCGCTGGGGGCATAGCCCAAAAGATTTCGGCTATACCGCGTACGCGGCACCATGACTTTTCCGCAGTTGTGACAGATCACGGTTGAATGGCGCATGGCATCTCCTGGTTGGGGTTCGATTTACCTCCATCCTCACCGGCACCCCAGAGAACCCAAGCCCTTATGCGTTCAGACCTAAGCACGGCCAAGCACGCTGCCGGAACGGATACGCTTTGGCAGCAACGACACCGATAGCATCAGTACATCGCCAGCAGCGGCGCTCCCCCAATGCATCCATTGCCAAATCGGACGACAAACGGCAGCCCACTCAGCGCTCCCACGAGTCGATCCCCGACTTCAGAAAAACCATCCCCGGCACAGTAATGACAACAAAGACGATGGGGCCGAATGCCATCATTGGTCTCCAGGCACTTTGCAGCCATGGATAGGCCTGAAAAACCGCTGCAGCCGTTTCCGGCATCATGGTCGCCAGCTGCCCCAGGCCGATAGCCCCCATAGCCGCAAAGAACAGCAGCAAACTCCCTACGACTGCCAGTAGCAGCCGCCTTTCCGGGGACTGTTCACTAACTCGCACAGAGCCCAGGTAGTCCAACGGCAAAGGCAGCTGACAAACCTTCCTGCCGCGCCCTATACGAGCATCGAGATTCAGTGCGAGCGAAGACATCGCGATGGCAAAACACAGCACAAACAGAACCGCAAAGCCCAGTGCAGACATGATCAATTCCTCCTGTAGGAAATCAGCCGAAATCAACGCCTGAAAAGCCCGAGAAGGAGTCGCTCCAGCTGTCGCTGAGCATGTCCATGCCAAAGGGGTTGCCCATGACATCGATGCAGCCATCGATCATGGGCAGGCCATTGGCAGGGTTGACCTGCATGTGATTGCTGCTCGTTGTATCAGCGATGGTCAGTGTCGTCGTAGCAAGACCGTCAATAGCGCTCGCGCTATCAATAACGTCCCAGGCCTGGTTGGATTCGGAGAACCAGAGGTCCTGGGCAGGCTCGCTGAATCTTGCCTTAAACGACTCAGCCACCTGATACCAGGGGCGCTCGTGGCGAATGTTCAGATCATCATGAATCACCACAGCCTGGCCGAATACGGGATAAACAATCGTCGTATAGGCCTGGTGGCGTGGTTTGAGGGCCGACAATACTCGGGCAATGCACATCAACAGGTTCATAGCAGCTCCTTGGTTAGGTTCTCCTTTCAGCCTGCCCCGCCCCCCGAAAAACCCAAGTTCGCATGCCCATCATTAACGGTGCAGCGTCGCAATCCGCAAACACGACCATCCCGCACTGCACCAGCGCTGCAATCACCACAGAAATTTTCGCCTCGACTCGGCCCGCAGGCACTCAAGGAGAGGCAAAGCATTGCACGCCTCCGCCCCAGCCATGAGAATGCAGTCACGAAACGGAACCTCGGGCAGGTCGCGCAGGGAGCACCCAGACCGCCGCTCTGCCTGAGCCACCAGACAGACCCAGGTAGTACGCCCGATGGCCATCAAGAAATCCGAACTCTATTCCTCCCTCTGGAAATCCTGCGACGAGCTTCGTGGCGGAATGGATGCCTCGCAGTACAAGGACTACGTCCTGGTGCTGCTGTTCGTGAAGTACGTTTCGGACAAGTACGCTGGCGACCCCAACTCGCTGATCGAGGTGCCGGAAGGCGGCAGCTTTGCCGACATGGTGGCGCTCAAAGGCGACAAGGAGATCGGCGACAAGATCAACCAGATCATCGCCCGCCTGGCCGAGGCCAATAACCTCACCGGCGTCATCGACGTGGCCGACTTCAACGACCAGGAGAAGCTCGGCAAGGGCAAGGAGATGGTCGACCGTCTGTCCAATCTGGTCAGCATCTTCAACTCGCCGGGGCTGGATTTCCGCAGCAACCGCGCACAGGGCGACGACATCCTCGGCGATGCCTACGAATACCTGATGCGTCACTTCGCCACCGAGTCTGGCAAGAGCAAAGGGCAGTTCTACACCCCAGCTGAAGTGTCGCGAATCATGGCTCAGGTCATCGGCCTGGCCGCTGCCACCGACAGCAAGCAGAGTATCTATGACCCGACCTGCGGCTCGGGCTCGCTGCTGCTCAAGGCACACGACGAAGCCAAGAGCGTCACCGGCCTCGACCTAGCCATCTACGGCCAGGAAATGGACAACGCCACCAGCGCCCTGGCCAAGATGAACATGATCCTGCATGACTGCCCGACAGCGGAAATTTGGAAGGACAACACTCTGTCCGCACCACATTTCAAAGACCCGATGGGCAAGCTCAAGCTGTTCGACTTTATTGTCGCCAACCCGCCGTTCTCCACCAAGGCCTGGAGCAATGGCTTCAATCCGGCAGAGGATGAGTACAACCGCTTCAGCTACGGCATTCCGCCTGAGAAGAACGGCGACTACGCCTTCCTCCTGCACATGCTCACCTCGCTGAAGAGCACCGGTAAGGCGGCAGTGATTCTGCCCCACGGCGTGCTGTTCCGGGGCGGTGCTGAGGCAGCCATCCGTAAGCGCATCCTCCAGCAGGGTTACATCAAGGGCATCATCGGCCTACCGGCGAACCTTTTCTATGGCACCGGTATTCCTGCCTGCATCATCGTGTTAGACAAAGAAGGCAGCGCTGGGCGCAAAGGCTTGTTCCTGATCGACGCCAGTAAGGGCTTTATCAAGGACGGCAACAAGAACCGTCTGCGTGAGCAGGACATCCACAAGATCGTCGATACCTTCACCCAGCAAATTGAGGTGGAGAAATTCGCGAGGCTGGTGCCAATGGCCGAGATTGAGGCCAACGACTTCAACCTGAATATCCCGCGCTATATCGACACCAGCGAAGCAGAAGATCTTCAGGACATCGAGGCCCACCTGCATGGCGGCATTCCCGAGCGTGATATCGACGCTCTACATGCTTACTGGGAGGTAATGCCTAACCTGCGCGGCGCGCTGTTCGAGCCACTGCGCGCCGGCTACCTCAGCCTTAAAGTTTCCATCAGCGAGATCAAGCCGACCATCTTCGGCCACCCCGAGTTCGAAGCCTTTCGCCAGACGGTGGCGGGCCTGTTCGAGGCCTGGCGTGCCGAACACCGCCCAAACCTCGCCGGCATCGCCATTGGCGATCAGCCCAAAGCGCTGCTCAAAGAGTTGGCCGAAGATCTGCTGCATCGCTTCGAAGCAGCACCGCTGCTGGATGCCTACGACGTCTACCAGCACCTCCAGGACTACTGGTACGCCACCTTTCAGGACGATGTGTACCAACTGGTGATCGATGGATGGAAGCCGCTAATTGCCAGCGGCTCTAGCCAGGGCGAGCCCAATACCGACCTGCTGCCACCCGAGCTGGTCGTACGTCGCTTTTATGCTGCCGAAGCCGCCGCCATCATTGAGCTGGAAGCCAAGCGCGATGCTATCAGCCGTGAGCTGGAAGAGCTGGATGAGGAGCAGGGTGGCGAAGACGGCCCGCTGGCAGAAGGCAAAACCGACAAGGGCAAACTCACCGCCGCCAGCGTCAAGGCACGTCTTAAAGCCATCAAGCACGACCGCGACGCCGATGAAGAACGCCAGGCGCTGGAGCAATGCCTGGCGCTGATCGAGCGCGAGGCAGAAGCCAGCAAAAAGGCCAAAGCTGCGCAGAAGGTGCTGGATGCCAAGGTGCTGGCCCACTACGCCCAGCTCAGCGAAGCCGAGCTGTTAACCTTGGTGGTGGACGATAAATGGCTGGCCACCCTGCAAGCCGATGTACAGACCGAGCTGGATCGGGTGTCCCAGGCCCTTAGTGGTCGTATTCGCCAACTGGCTGAGCGCTATGCCACGCCATTGCCGGCGCTGAATGCTGAGGTGGACGCTCTGGCGGCCAAGGTCAATGCGCACCTGGCGAAGATGGGGTTTGCTGTATGAATGCAGAAGTGAGGCCGGGGTATAAGCAGACCGAGGTCGGAATTATACCTCAAGACTGGGAAGTCAAACGACTACGAGACATCTCACCATCACAAACAGTAGGCCTTGTCATAAATCCAAGTTCATATTTCGAAGAGGCCGGAACAATACCAATGCTTGTCGGTTCGCATGTCAGTGAAAACTCAATTTCATGGCAAACCGCGAATAAAATTACCGAGAAGAGTAACAATCAAATTTCCGCTTCACGACTGTATGCCAACGATTTAGTCATGGTTCGTGTTGGCGAGCCTGGAGTTACAGCTGTAGTCCCTCCTGAGCTTGATGGATGTAATTGCGCTTCTATGATGATTATAAGGCAAGGCCGAGCATTTGACTCTACCTGGCTTTGCTATGTCATGAACTCGGATATTGGCCGAAAACAAGTCGAGAACGTACAGTACGGCACCGCACAAAAGCAGTTCAACATCAGTGATGCTGTTAATTTCGTCTATCCGATACCTCCATTTGCAGAACAGAAAGCAATAGCTTCTACTCTTTCTGGAGTTGAGTCAGTGATCACCAGTCTAGATCAACTGATCGCCAAAAAGCGTGACATCCAGCAAGCCGCTATGCAACAACTCCTCACCGGCCAACGCCGCCTGCCGGGGTTTAGTGAGGAGTGGGAAATGAAGCGCCTGGGTGACGTCGGCGAGTTAATCAGCGGGGGGACGCCAAAAACCTCGAACCCTGAATACTGGGGTGGAAATATTAAGTGGTGTACTCCCACGGACATAACTCGGTCGAAAGGGAAGTATTTATCAGAAACTGAGCGCAACATTTCTGAGGCCGGCTTAGCTGACAGTGGAGCAAGACTACTGCCTGCTGGATCATTGCTCATCTGTACACGCGCAACAATCGGTGAGCTAAAAATAGCCAGAACCCCCTTATGTACCAACCAAGGTTTTAAATCATTAATTTGTCATGACGATATAAGTCAAGAATTCATGTACTACAAGCTTCTGACAATGAAGAAAGACATGATTGAGCGCGCATTTGGCTCGACATTTCTTGAGATTTCGAAGGCAAATATCTCAGCAATCACGTTTTCTGTTCCTCCACAGGCAGAGCAGAAAGCTATCGCCACTATCCTCTCTGATATGGACACCGAACTAGCCGCCCTCGAAGCCCGCCGCGACAAAGCCCGTCACATTAAACAGGGAATGATGCAGGAGCTGTTAACAGGTCGAACTCGCCTGATCTAATGTCTAGTCATTAAGCACGAATACAGGGATGAACATGCACAAGATCGGATTTATAAACATCAAGAATTATCGACTTTGCCGTGAGGTCTCACTACCACTGGAAGGGTTTACTCCTCTGGTAGGGCAGAACAACACTGGCAAGTCCTCCATATTGGCAGCCCTGGCATGGGTGCTGAAACCTTATGCCCTGCAAGTATCAGACTTTGCCGAGGCGGGCCGTCCTATTGAGGTGTCCGCACGCATCGACGGCATCACTGCTGAAGTCCTTGATCAAATTCCTGATGGGCGTCACCGCGCAGCGATAGAGCCATTCTGCCGCGATGGCTCTATTTGGATACGTGCACATACAACTGGCACAACTGCGCGTGCTATCACGCAGGAGATCTACGATCACGAGCAATACATTGGCGAAGGTATTCCGGAGTCTTGGAGGGCATTTCCCACAGGGCTACCTCAAGCTGTTGGTGCATTGCTTCCAGACCCCCTCCAGATCAACGCCATGGATGACATCGGTGAAGATCTAGGCAAGGCCAAAGCAGGCAGCACCATCAAGGCCCTGCTGGACGAAATCATGGAGCCTATCCTTCAAGCCCATGTGGAGCTGACAGAGGCACTCACCGCCATTCGAAGGGTGCTGACGACCGGAGGAGAAGCACGCTCCCAACACCTGAGTGATTTTGATCGCGCCGCGTCAAATGCGTTGGCCCATTTCTTTCCTGGCCTTAACTTGGAACTCGATCTTCAGGTCATTGAAGCAAAAGAGTTCTTCAAGGCTGGAGACCTCATCGTTACTGACTCATCAACGGGCGATAGAAGGCGATTTGATCAGCTGGGTACGGGAGCGCAGCGAGCTATTCAAATGGCACTCATCCGCCACTTGGCAGATCTCCGCACCACCGCTCAAGCTGGTGTAGCACGACGTCTGTTGTTGATAGATGAACCCGAACTTTATCTCCACCCACAAGCCGTACGGCGTCTTAGGCAAGCCTTGGAAACCCTATCCAAGACTGGCTTTCAGGTTGTGTACTCAACCCACTCGCCATTGATGCTCAGTCGCGAAAATGCTGCTGATACCATCATCGTGGGTAAGCAGAGGGAAGTCGGTACGTTCACTCGCTTGCCACTGCGTCAAGCCGTTCCTTCTGCTTTGCAAGAAGCCGAGGCTCAGTCCCGCACTCTCTTTGAGCTTGGCAACCTCTCTGAGATCTATTTTTCAGAGCGTGTAGTGTTGTGTGAAGGCAAAACCGACCGTCGGCTGCTGCCACTCGCATACGAAGCACTGTATGGGCGGCATCCCGAGCTAGATCAGATCACTTTTGTATCTGTCGGCTCATGCTCAGATATCCCAAAGGCATTGCCTGTACTCGCCGCGATGGGCATCAATGCCTGTGCTTTTGCCGATTTGGATTTTGCCTTTACAGACGCTCGCAAAGGCCAGAGATCCTTACTCCCCAAGGAAGACGAACAACTCAATACCGCCAAATCCATCTTGCAGCGACTGCAAGCAGAGCATGGCTTCCCTCTTGGTGGAAATGGCTTGCCAACAAAAGACAAGAACACAGGTTGGCAGGCGGCTGATACTTGGGCTTGCTTTGCCAAAGATGCAGAGGGGGTCGAGGTAGTTCGTTTGATACAGCAGGCCCTCAAAGAGCAGGGCATTTGGGTATGGGCGGCGGGGTGCATTGAGCATGTCACTGGGCATCTCGACAAAGGAGAGGACGCCATTCAGATGCAAGAGCTTGCGATTGGACAGCTAACAACAGCACAAGTCGATAAACAAATGCCCGCGTTCAGGGAATGTTTTGAGTGGATGCAAGCCAGATGAGTGTCGGCCAGATCGAAAAAAAGACCCAGCAACGCGTGGCCAAACTGTTTCAGCAGGCGCTGGGCTATGAGCACCTTGGCGACTGGGGCGAACGCCAGAACAACGCCAATATCGAGGCGGAACTGCTGCGTGGCTGGCTGCTTGAGCAGGGCGCTGAAGCCAATCTTGCCAGCCGGGCCATCTTTGAGCTTAACAGGGCGGCCAATGACGCCAGCAAGGGTCTGTATGACCGCAACAGGGCAGTTTACGAGCTGCTGCGCTATGGGGTGAAGATCAAGCCTGAGGTGGGTGAGAACACCCAGACCGTCTGGCTGATCGACTGGAAGCATCCTGAACGGAACCACTTCGCCATCGCCGAGGAAGTCACGGTCAAGGGCGCCAATGCCAAGGCCTACAGCAAGCGCCCAGATATTGTGCTCTATGTGAATGGCATCGCCCTCGGCGTACTGGAGCTGAAGCGTTCCAAGGTGGCAGTCAACGAGGGCATCCGGCAGAACCTGGATAACCAGAAGGCTGAATTTATCCAGCCGTTCTTCTCCACTATGCAGTACGTGATGGCCGGCAACGATACCCAGGGCCTGCGCTACGGCACCATCCAGACCGGCGAGAAGTACTACCTGAGTTGGAAGGAAGAAAGCGAGGAGAGCGCCGCTGCCGACAATCTGCTGGATCGGCATTTGCTTCAACTGTGCAACAAAACGCGCTTTTTGGAGCTGATCCACGATTACATCGTGTTCGACAGTGGGGTGAAGAAGCTCTGCCGACATAACCAGTACTTCGGCATCCGCGAGGCGCAGCGCTACCTACGTAGGCGCGAGGGCGGGATCATCTGGCACACACAGGGCTCGGGTAAATCCCTGACCATGGTCTGGCTGACTAAGTGGATTCGGGAAAACATCCAGGACTCGCGGGTGCTGATCATCACCGACCGCACCGAGCTGGATGAACAGATCGAGAAGGTGTTTACCGGCGTCAACGAGCAGATCGTGCGTACCACCAGTGGTGCCGATCTGATCGACAAGCTCAACCAGCCATCGCCCTGGCTGCTGTGCTCACTGATCCACAAGTTCGGCACCCGCGAGGATGCGGATGTAGAAGACTTTGTGAAGGAGCTGCGCAAGAGCCTGCCGCCGGACTTCCGCGCCAAGGGCGACCTCTATGTATTCGTCGACGAGTGCCACCGCACCCAGTCCGGTGAGCTGCACAAGGCGATGAAGGCCATCCTGCCCAATGCCGTATTTATCGGCTTCACCGGCACGCCTCTGTTGAAGGCAGACAAGCAGAAGAGTATTGAGGTGTTTGGCCGCTACATCCACACCTACAAATTCGACGAGGCGGTGTCCGATGGCGTGGTGCTCGACTTGCGCTACGAAGCCCGCGACATTGACCAGAACATTACCTCGCAACAGAAGATCGATCAGTGGTTTGAGGCCAAGACCAAGGGCCTGAACGACCTAGCCAAGGCCCAGCTAAAGCAGCGCTGGGGCACCATGCAGAAAGTGCTGTCGAGCCAGTCACGGCTGGAGAAGATCGTCGCCGACATCCTGCTGGATATGGCCACCAAGCACCGCCTGGCCGATGGCCGGGGCAATGCGATGCTGGTCACCAGCAGCATCTTCGAGGCCTGCAAGTGCTATGAGCTGTTCTGCAAGGCCGGGATGGGCGACAAGTGCGCCATCGTCACCAGCTACAAGCCTTCGCCAGCGGATATCAAGGGCGAAGCCACCGGAGAGGGGCTGACCGAGAAGCTGCGCCAGTACGAAATCTACAACCAGATGCTAGGCGACAAAGACCCGGAAACCTTCGAGAAGGAGGTGAAGCAGCGCTTCATCAAGGAGCCGGGGCAGATGCGCCTGCTCATCGTGGTGGACAAGCTGCTGACTGGCTTCGATGCGCCTTCAGCCACCTACCTCTACATCGACAAGCAGATGCGTGACCACGGCCTGTTCCAGGCCATCTGCCGGGTCAACCGTCTGGACGGTGAAGACAAGCAATACGGCTACATCATCGACTACAAGGACTTGTTCAAGCAGCTGGAAGGCGCCATCGGCGACTACACCAGCGGTGCACTGGACGGTTACGACAAGGCCGATGTGGCAGGCCTGCTGGAAGACCGACTGAGCAAAGCCCAGGAAGACCTGGAGGAAGCCCGCGAGGCGATCAAAGCCCTGTGCGAACCCGTCGATAAGCCCAAGGACACACCAGCCTATATCCGCTTCTTCTGTGGCCCCGACTCGGGTAACGCCGAGGTACTCAAGGCCAACGAGCCGAAGCGCCTGAACCTGTACAAGATGACCTCCGCGCTGATTCGCTGCTTCGGCAATCTGGCTAATGAGCTGGAAGAGGCAGGCTATAGCGCCAGGGAAATCACCGAGATCAAGGATGAGGTCGATCACTTCACCAAGGTGCGCGACGAGGTGAAACTGGCCAGTGGCGATTACATCGACTTGAAGGCCTACGAGCCGGACATGCGTTTCTTGATCGACACCTATATCCGTGCCGATGAGAGCGAGAAGATCTCAGCCTTCGATGATATGTCGCTGATCCAACTGATCGTCGAGCGCGGTGTCGGTGCTGTGGACGCGCTGCCCAAGGGCATCCGCGAAAGCCAGGAAGCCGTCGCCGAGACCATCGAGAACAACGTGCGCAAGCTGATCATCGATGAGTCGCCGATCAACCCGAAGTACTACGAGACCATGTCTTCGCTTCTCGATGCGCTGATCGCCAAGCGCAAGGAAGACGCCATCAGCTATCAGGAGTATCTGGATGAGGTGGTGAAGCTGGCTCAGCAGGCCAAGAATCCGACCAGCTCGAACAACTATCCTGGCTCGATCAATAGCGCTGCTCGCAAAGCGCTGTATGACAACCTGGGGCACAATGCAGGCCTGGCATTGGCTGTGGATGCCGCTGTACTAGATAGCCGGCAGGACGACTGGCGCGGCAATGCCATGAAGATCAAACGCGTACGCCTGGCGATCAAGCATGTGCTGGATCAGTGGGGTAAAGACGCCGCTGAGGCCTTGGGCGACTATTCGGTAGGACAGGACAGCGAACAGCTGGATGCTTTGCTGGAACTGGTCAAGCATCAGCATGAGTATTGAGTCCCGCAATATCATGGTCAGCGGTTTGACCGTGGAGGTCGTGCGCAAGCCGATCAAGAACCTGCATCTGGGCGTTTATCCGCCGCAAGGACGTGTGCGTGTGGCCGCGCCGTTGGCGGTAGATGACGAAGCCGTGCGCCTGGCAGTCGTAGGTAAGCTCGGCTGGATCAAACGCCAGCGTGCGAAGTTTCAGGCTCAGCCCCGGCAATCCCAGCGACGCATGGTCAGTGGCGAGAGCCATTACTTCCTGGGCCGGCGGTATCGCCTACGCGTGCACGAGAGCAGTGGTACAGCACTTCATATAGCGCTGCGCGGGAAGGCATGCATGGATCTGTTCGTACGCCCGGAGACCACCGTCGAGCGACGCGAGCAGGTACTTCAGGACTTCTATCGTGCAGAGTTGAAGCGCCTGGTGCCGGAGCTGCTGGAAAAGTGGCAGCCTAAGTTAGGCGTTGAAGTGCGCGCCTGGGGCATCAAGCGCATGAAGACCAAGTGGGGCACCTGCAACATCGAAGCCCAGCGCATCTGGCTCAACCTGGAGCTGGCTAAGAAACCCGTGCAGTGCCTTGAGTACATCCTGGTGCATGAGCTGGCCCACCTGCATGAGCGGCATCACAACGAACGTTTCACCTCTCTCCTCGACCTCCATTTGCCGCAATGGCGAACGCTGCGCGAGGAACTGAACCAGTCGATGCTAGCGGAGTACGCCTGAAGCTTTGCTGACAGGCTTACAGACGCTACCCGCCGATCTCTCCGCCCTCGCCTGCCCTGACAGCGCCATCATCCGCTGCGCGACACGGGGGTATTAACTTCTCCCCAGGGTCCTTTCACTTCTACGGTACAGGCCGCTTGCGTAGCGCCCAGAGGTAGAAAATTTCCTTTCCCTTTAATATCTCTAAGGATGAAGGTCGCGTTTTTTGCACTTCTACGCTAATGAAGCCAGCGTGCGTAGTAGCTCGGCAAATAAGCTGGAAGCCTCGTGTTTGCTGGGTTTCACGACTTCTACCGTCCGTTCTGAACGCCTCTGCGTAGAAGTTGGCTGCGTAGCTGACCCTGAATCACTACGCAGTTAATTTCTACTGAGCTGTAAGCCCCACCCTGCCTGGCTTTCGTGGATTTCAGGGGCACGCTCGGCAATGACCAGCGTAGAAGTGCTACGCATGAGGGTCTTGGCACTACGCAGCAGGTTTTACTCTGTGCGTAGTGGGTGACGGGGTGTTGGTGTGAACCGTAAAAACGGCGCCTAAGCAGATTTTTAACTGCGGCTAACCAGATCAGTCAGCGGCTTGAGATCACGCAGACCTTGCGCTTCCACGTCAGCGAGCACCTGCCGGCATTGCTCTACCGCGCTCGCACATTCAGCCAAAGCCTTTGCTCCACGCTCTAAACAGTAAAACTCTGCTTTTTTCATGGCGCGATTGTCTTTGGCTGCGCGGCGCAACTTTGCCAACAACCCTTCGTAGAAAATGGCGATAGCGCGCACCTCCACCGGCAGAGCGTTGAACGTGGAGTTCGGGTAACGGTCGCCTTTACCTTTCGGCAGCTCCCGGGTGATGTAGCGCCCCGAAGATGCCCGCGCATTCTTACGCAGCCCAGCTACAACGCGTTTCGACTGGGGAGTGTCCATCACCGGCACTTTTTTGCACCAGCTCACGGTCCATGAACCAGGGGAATGAACTCGTACGCTTATCAAAAAATGTGTATACAACTTTCGCTCAGTGAGCGGACTTTGAATCACAGCACTAACGCTTTCCAGATAAGTCCTGGAAATCAACATGCTTGCGTCGTACATCTGCTTGTGGAGCTGATCTAGCGCTGTTTCGGACAACAACTGAATTTTTGGCATAACACCTCCTCTATGTGGAGGCGCTAGGATGGCGAACGCCCAAGCTGGTTTGGCTCGGAATTCGACCAGATTCTGGTCAGAAAAAGAAAAGTCCATTTCGGGTATTCCCTCCACACCCGCCCCGTTGCCGCAACCCATCCGTTTTGGCAACAGCGTCCGCTACCGAGGAGAAAAAATCTGCTGCGTTGCCAGGCAACGTCCATTTTGGCAGTACCAAAAACGGTCGTTTTTGTTGCGGATAGCCGAGTCCCTGTTTCGGGCTTGGGATTCCCCCCTTCAGTGTCACGTATTCCATACCGATATCTATGCAAGGAATTCGTATGGGAAAGCGGATTGGGTACGCCCGTGTTTCAACGGATGATCAGAACCTCGACCTCCAGCGTGATGCTCTTTCCCTGGCAGGGTGCAGCGACATCTATGAGGAGACCATCAGCGGCAAGTCGGCGCACCGGCCCGAACTTGATCATTGCCTAAAGGCGCTGCGCAGTACCGACACACTGGTTGTGTGGCGGCTCGATAGACTGGGCCGGTCGTTAGCCGACCTCGTGCGCATCGTCAGCCAGCTGGAGTCCGCAGGGGTTGGGTTCGAGTCCATCACCGAACGGATTGAGACGACCAGTGCGGCCGGCCGATTGATATTTCATGTATTCGCGGCCCTGGCCGAGTTTGAGCGCAATCTGATTCGCGAGCGAACCAAGGCCGGTCTCGCAGCAGCGCGTGCTCGCGGACGGAAGGGCGGGCGTAAGCCATCGTTAGATCCGCAGCAAATACGCGAGATACGAGCACTGCTAAGAGATTCGGATATCCAGGTTGTGGATGTGGCCAGCCGCTATGGAATTTCACGCACCACCCTTTATCGGCATGTAGGTGCAACCAGCCAAAAATCCTCGAAACCTACAAGAAAGTGGTCAGATAACGCCCCAAAACACGAAAGCGGTGCAATTAAATGGGTGTCGGCAACAGAACAGGAGACGCCAGATGCCGACATCTAAACCCAACAACACGCAACCACTTCAGCCAGGCCTCGTAACCTTTGAGTCCCTGAAAGCGCTCACAGGCTATGAGCGTCGCTCTGACATTGAACGCTCGCTGCAGTCGCAAGGCATCCGGTTTTTCCATGGCCGGCATGGCCTCTGGACCACCCTGACGCTGATCAACTACGCGGGCGGAGCAGGTACTGGCAACCCAGAGCATTACGACGCGGAGATCATCTGATGAAGAGAGGCCGCAAGCGTAAGCTCAACCCGGACATACCGAAGCACATTGACCAGAGCTCCCTGCCACGGGGTGTTTACTACGATGCCCGTGGCTCGGGCGTCTGGTACACCCTTTTCAACGATGAAGGCGGCAAACAGCGCCGTAAAAATCTGGCCGGCCCCAAGACCACGCTATCTGAACTGCATCGCCTGATGGAGGAACGCTCAGGCGTTGACCGCGACAGCCTGGCCTTTCTCGCCGAGCAATACCATCAAAGCCAGAAGTTCAAAAGCTTGGGGAAGAAGACGCAGGACAGCTACTGCTACGCTCGCGACGTCCTGCTCGCCACACCCACCAAACTGGGCAAGCCGCTGGGCGAGTTGGCCGTACGGAAGTTCACCCCCTCACTGGTGCAGCGCCTGATCGACAAGATCGCCGAAGAAGGTAAGCCATCCAAGGCGACACACGCGCTGCGCTACCTGCGCCTCCTGATGCAATGGGGCCGCAACCGTGGCTACGTGGAAACTAACCCAGCTCAAGGCATCGAGGCCCCCAAAGAACGCAAACAGCGCCGACTCCCAGAACCAACCGTTATGGTCGATTTGATCCAGCTCGCCCAGCAGCAGGGACAGCTCACGCGTGGAGAAAAAGGAGCATGCGCGCCGTACCTTTGGTACGTCATGGAGATCAGCTACCTGTGCCGCCTGCGCGGTATCGAGACCGTAACCCTGACTGACGCTAACGAGACGCCCGAAGGCGTACTCACCAACCGGCGCAAGGGCAGCCGCGACAACATCGTGCGCTGGACCCCACGCCTGCGGGCGGCATGGGAAGCCGCTAAGCAAGTTCGCACCACGATTTGGGCCAAGAAGAAGATGCCGATTTCAAACCTGCCAGAACAGCGCAGACTCATCGTGGCCGCGCACGGCGGCGCATTGCAGAAATCAAGCCTAGACACTGCATGGCAGCGACTGGTTAAGCAGGCGATCGAAAAAGGCATCATGACCGCCGAGCAGCGCTTTGGCCTACATGACTTCAAACGGCGCGGGATCACCGACACCACCGGTAACCGGGCAGAAAAGCAGGAAGCTAGCGGACATCGCGATGCCTCAATGCTGGATGTCTACGACCTCAGCGTGCCGATTGTTGATGCTGCTGGGGAGGGATGAGCTATTGCCCCTCTCCGACAGCAACCTCAAGTCCAGCGATACGACACGGCTTCGGGCAGGTGGGGCGCAATCCATCAATGCGCGCCATCGAGCCGCCAGGAATCGACCTTCATATGGGATCAACACTTAGTCGCCATAAGCCCTAAAGAAGAGTGCAGTCACCTAGTGTTGTTATGGGCGGGTTGCTAACGCCTCCAGTGCTTCCACAAGCTTCCGCAGTGCCGGCTCGTTCTCTGGCGCACCTAGGATGAGCTGATCAACTCGCTCCCCCAAGCTGAGCGACGAGGAAGGGACGAGGTACCTCTCGTATGGCACGCTCAGATATTTGCAAATTTTCTGCAAATTATGGTTAGCAGTAGCCATCTCCCCATGCTCCATCCTAGAGAGCTGGGAGTGATGAATTCCAACGGCAGAAGCAGCGGCTAACAGCGTCAACCCCCTGTATTTACGGGCTTTGCGTAACTGCTTGCCGAGCATTATCGCGTCTAGTTCTGAGTTGAATCTTTGTGCCATGATGTGCATATTAAATGCACAATTTGTAGAAAAAGGCGAGAGCCATGGCTGTGTACGTTGATTCCGAAGAAATCCCATGGAGAGGCAAACTTTGGTGTCACCTAGTGGCTGACACGCTCGACGAGCTTCACGACTTTGCAGCACGACTCGGTTTGCGCAGGAGCTGGTTCCAATCGCGCAATTACCCGCATTACGATGTGACTATATCGGTACGGCAGCGCGCCCTGAGTATGGGTGCCATCGACGCCGACCGTGAAACGATTGTCGATCGCAGCAGGCAGATGAGGTTGGAGTTGCGCCGTGAGATGATGGCCTCATCCGCCTGCGCCGGCGCTTGATCATGGAGGATTTATGGCTGCAGTTCCAAGACCCCAGCCGCTTTCCCTGGCGAACTACCTACTGAAAGCGCGGGATAGTCTCCGTTTCAAAACTGACGACCCCGTTGCCTTGACGGATAGCCTGCAGAGCATCCGTTTTGGCTATTTCGGTGAGGTTGGTGGCTTGCTCTCCTCGGTGAAGAAGGCCGGCCGTGATCAGTTACAGAAGGCGCAAAGTGAGATTGCTGCAGAGGAGCTGGGTGACGCGCTCTGGTACCTGGCTATCGCCGCGCACATGCTCGGAATCTCACCTGACGATCTGGGTAAGGAATGTATTCGGATCCTTCGCGAGGAGTTCGGCGAGTCAAGTAAGGTCCCCGCCAGCCCGATCACGTTCCGTCAGATAGACGGTCTGATCGATTCCCTACGGGAAGAGGATACAATTCGACGCCCTGCGCAGATGGGCAAGCTGGCTTTTAGCGCCGGCGCGCTGGCGGACATGACCCACGGCGCCCTGGTGGCAATGGCTCTTCCCCAGCGTGCCAGCCATTTCGGCAAGTTGCTTTCGGAGCTTGCGAAGACGTGCGCAGGCTTCAACTTGCTGATGGAAGATGTTGCTCGAGCCAACCTCGAGAAAACGGCCAGCCGTTGGCCCAGCGAGAAGAAGCGATTTGCCCCTCTTTTCGACGAATCCTTCCCTGAGCACGAGCAGCTGCCTCGTGAATTTGAAATCGAGTTCATCGAACGAGGCGGCAAGGAAAACGGGCACGTTGTACTGCGTCTGTGGGGCGTCTACATCGGAGACCGCCTGACCGACAATAGTAACGAGGCGGATGACTATCGCTTTCACGATGTCTTCCATCTCGCGTATGCCGCCTATCTGGGGTGGTCTCCCGTTCTACGAGCGTTGCTGAAGCGCAAGCGCAAGTCGAATCCGAGCAAGGATGAGAATGAAGATGGCGCTCGGGCGATGATTATTGAGGAAGGCATTGCCACCTGGATCTTCGACCACGCCAAGAAGCACGATTATTACGAGACCGTTGAGGTGGGTAGCCTTGATTACGGGCTCCTGAAACAGATTCAGAGCATGGTTCGTGGTTACGAAGTCGATCAGTGCAAGCTATGGCAGTGGGAACTGGCCATCATTGAGGGCTTTAAGGTTTTCCGTCAGCTTCAGGATAAGCGAGGCGGGACTGTGAAAGTCGATATCACCAATGGCACCCTCACCTTTGTGGCTCCGGCCGAGAAAGCAGAAAAATGACCCCCACCACCTTTGTTAGGGCCCTGGCAGCGTTCAATTTGGAGAACGTGTTCAATCCCTATGCGGACACGTGCCCTATTCACGATCGCGCAACTGCTGCTGCATGTCGGCGTAAGAACCTCAAGAGCTACCTGAAAGCTGCTGCGGACATCGGAGTCGACACCATCTGGATGGGTCGTGACTTGGGTTACCGTGGAGGCCGGCGTACAGGCCTCGCCCTGACGGACGAATATCATCTCTCGGAGATGGCTCGCCTTTACCCTGGGTGTGAGTCGCTGCAGGCTACCCATGGCCCGGCGATCGCGGAGCGCACGGCTGCGGAAATCTGGGGTGTGCTGAGAGCGATTGATCTACCGCCTCTTCTCTGGAATGTCTTCCCTTTCCATCCGCACGAGCCGGGCAACCCCTTCAGCAATCGCCGATTCAGTGCCAAGGAACTGGGCCAGGTCGATGAACTGAATAGCGAGCTGTTCAGATGGTTAAAGATCCGCCGGGTTGTAGCTATCGGCCAGGACGCCGCTCATTATGCATCGCGCTTCGGTGTCGCAGTTGAATGCATCCGGCACCCGAGCTACGGCGGCGTGCGTGATTTCCGCGCGGGTATGGGACGCCTCTATGACATACGCCCCAACGCCTTCGCTCAGAGTCGACAAGCTTCGCTTCTGTAATTAGGTGACAGGCAAGCCAGTTAGAAGCGTGGTTGTCGCCGGTACACCGCCGAAGCTTTCGGAATCCAGATAAGCATGCGTAGCGATGCAGGTCAGCGTCCCGCATTCGTATTTCGATTCTTTCCCAACGAACGACTGTAGTTGGCTCAATCCTACGAGATTGCCCAAGGCTCGCATGCAGTACCAGTGTGAGCGGTATATCGCGGTCAGATCGAGCTTGCCGTCGGTGAGCTTGAAGCTCAGGTGGCTCAAGCAGGGAACATTCGTTGGCTTGGCGTCCCGCGATGGATCGAACAAGGGCAGCTCGAAGCCGTAGCCATTGAGGTTTGTGTCGAAATCGTCATGGATGTCGACAACGCCTAGCTCATACGCAGCTTGGTAGGTTTTCCCGGTGTGTGTCTTCAGCAGCCGCTCCACGATGCTGTCGAGAGGGTTGTAGGTGCCTTTGCCCTTCCGATCCACCCGATTGATCATGCGAAGCGCGTAAGTCCCCCAGCTGTTGGGTTTCTTGCCCACGGCCATGACTTCGACAAACGACTTATAAAACTGAGGGCGCCCCTCTCGGCGATATAGGCTGTTGGGGAAGATCGTCCCCGACACCGTCTCGATGCTGAGGTCGTCATGGTGTTCGCGAAGCTTTGCGTCCACAGCTCGAATGATCGTGAGGTCTTCACCCGACAGTGCCTGGGGCTTGGAAATCTCCAGAACCAGGTTCCGATCTTTCCTTCCCCTCTGGGTATCTAGGTGTCTGGCCGCGGCTAGCCAAGCTCTCCCGACACCTTCACTGGGTACTATTTTTGCCATGATCCACTCCAAACGCGCATGCTGCGTGCGCAACTACATACTCGCCTGAAATCCAGGCGTATCCCTGGGTGCCCCAGGTTGGTCCCCAGCTATTGCGAACATAAAACCATGGGGTGACCTCGCCTTCCTTGCGGCCTACACCTACAGCCACCACAGCATGCAGCAGTCCGGGCAGGACTCTTTCGCTGAAATCGATGATGTCGGTTTTGGCGTCAAGAAACGCTTGGGTGATGCGTAACCCTAGGCCAACTGCTTTCCCCGCTCGGATCGAGCAGACCAGGTCTGTTGGGTCCTTAGAAATGAACTCCGGGGCTTTTCCAAATAAGGGCAAGCCAGTGGGAAGAGCCGGTATAGGAGATGGAGGCTCTTCCGCACAGTATGGAAAGCTGTCTTCTTCTGGTTGCCCTAGCTGAGCAGCTTGTTGGGCACTCTCGAAAAAAATTCCATTGCCGGGCCGCCAACCCGTAGACGCAATCGCTGCCGCTCGGTAGAGGTATTCAGGGCTCAGGTCAGCGTTGGATAGCTGTCGGTTCAAGTCTGAAATTGCGAAAACCAAGCAAGTATTTCGCCCACCCTGCGGTCTGGCTGGCGAGTGGAATTCGTCGAGGAGAACCTCCTGGACGATCAAGATGCGGAGACCTTAATCAGTTGAGCGCGGGAATACGGCGTGAGTCCTGTCTCGAGCCCTTCAAACTTGGCTTTTGAGCCGAACCTGCTCAATACCTCGCCCTCGGGTAACCAGGGCATACGCTCAGTCAGCTGGAATTCCGTAGGCCCTGAGTCCAAGGTTCTCCCACCGGTAAGCACGTAGTCCATGGTGTCCGGGCCGCCGAACATGAGCGGATCGTCAGGCACATTCTCAGAGAGCACGGTGACCGGCTGGAGATGGAAACCTTCCCCTTCAGCATCACTCAGACAATCTGTTTGCCACAGATACCCGGCAGAGGCGTGGTTTTTCAGTCGTATGACGATCTGATCGTCGGGGCGCGGCTCCAAAATCGAGTCTTTATCCGATTCGTCGAGCAACCAGACCTCTTTGGAAGCGTCTGGCGGCACTTCTCCGAAGATGCTCCTCTTGAGCGCTGCAGGCGAGACGCGCAGAAGCTTCTCAGCATCCCCGTATGAAAACACCTGATGTCGAACTAAGGACCAAACCATGGCCTTGTAGCTTGTCCCCAAGCGAAGAGCCAACTGGTAGAGAACGACTGGGTGCCACAAGTCCGACTTCTGCCAGCCCTTCCGCTTCATGACCAGCGAGATCAATTTTCGGGGCGCAAGCAGGCTATATCCAAATTCGTCCGCTTCCAGTTCTATTACTTGGGCATTGTTGCCGTAGTAAATGTCTTCGTCAGCGGTGCTTTCATGGCCCATGAAGAAATGGCCCAACTCGTGAGCACATGTCATATGCACGAGGCCGGCAGGTCGCTGATTATTGACGAGAATTCCCGGGTTGGTATCTCCCAAGAAGGCGCCCAAGAGCTTTTCCATGGGACGCAGCATTACGAGAATGTCATGCTGCGCAGCGACCAGGAAAGGGTCGATCCGCGTGTAACCTTGTTCGATTCGTTGCATTGCGCCGCAGTCGTCTAGCACTTCAGAGGCGCGCTGTGCAGCTCGTAAGATTATGTCGCGGCGGCTCATTCACTATCCCTTGTGCTTTAGAAACTCGGCAAAGCGAGCTACCTCGTCAATGTCCTGCTGAGAGAGCCCTTTGACCGCCCTAGCCAAAAACGCGAGCTGCTCGGGGCCTGAAGGTAACGGATCGCGGCCAGTCATTAAATACTCAAGTGACTTTCTGTAGAGCTTGGCGAGCTTGTTGAGCTCGGTAGCCTCCACCTTACGAGATCCTGATTCGATGTTGCTGACTGCTGGCCGCGAAAGCCCCAAAACGTTTGCTACTTCGTCTTGCGAGAGGCCGATGTACTCCCGAGCCTCTTTAAGCCGCTCAGCCAGCCTCAGCCGATCTTGGACTTCTGATGCCGTTGTACTCATGATCCAGTTTTCTTCATGTGTTTTAGAATGCCAGCCGCTACGAGCTTGATGAACTGCTCCTTGCTCTCATAACCCCCATTGCGGATTACCACATCTACGGGAATCTTCTGTTTCAGGAGTTTTCCTATCTCTATCAACGAATCGACAGCGACCATTGAGTCCAGAGGCGCGCCCAATTCGTCGATGGAGAGCGGGTCATCCGCAATCTCGAGCGCACGCTTATCCCAGAATTCAGCAAGCCGTTTTTCTATCTCGGCCTTAAGGTTCATTCAGCGCTCCGTATGAAAATCGTACACTCCCGGTAAGGAAATGTACTGCTGAATATAAGCTAACGCAAGCTGATGGTGTGCTGGTGAGCAAGAGCTCAATCGCGACAGTCAATGTGTCCTGGACTACCCCTGCTCCGGCAGCCATCCCCGGCCTATGCTTCTAGCCGGTTATTGCCTATAGCGACTGGCTGCTGTAGAGCGACTACGACCTTTCACGAGCGGCAATAGCCAAGACAGGTACCCGGGAGCTGCAGGCCGCTCTGCACATGAACCTGCCCGCACCGCTAAGAACCGCGTAAATTCCGGCCAAAGCCTGCATAGCACTAAGCTTTCGGCGATGGCCTGGCGTAAAAAATTGCCTCGTAAGCTCTTGATATGTATGCTTTCTGCCAGAACCTTGTAATCAGTAGGTCCCGGGTTCGACTCCTGGTGCCGGCACCACGAAATTGAACAAGCCCGCCATCTGCGGGCTTTTTCATGCCCGCATTTCGCTATCTCCCTTCCCGACTGTAGTGCGCCCCTCGGTCGTAGACTTCAATCACCTTGCACTCCACCTTGTTGCTGAACTGCAGCTTGTTGTCATCGGAATAGGGGATATAAAACAGAACTGCGTTTTCGCTATAAGCGGGCTCTAGGCAATCGTAGGTTTTTATATAGAGCAGATCGTCCATCGACGAATAAGTATCGCGCCCATATTTTTTAATAACCATTCTAACCGGGTCTTCATCCGCGGCGTGGCTCAAGGCATAGAACGGTGGCGAGACAACAAGAATAAATATGAAAAACGTACCTGAGGTTACTAATCGAACCATTGTTGACTCCGTAATCGAATACCGTCCCATTGCCGCCCTCAAACGCCGACCTGATTCAGCGTCGCCACCCAGCCTGCGGAGAGTGTTTTCGAAGGCGGCAGCACTCACTTGCCAGCGTGGCCGACATGATGGCATGCTGCCTCATATCCCGCACGTAAAACTCCTGCAGATCAAATAGCACACTTCTTTCCTGCCAAAATACTAATGCCATTTTTCTGTCGGCCTGCCTTTAACTTATTTAGCAAAATCCAAAGCACCAGGAGCCTGTCATGTCCAAGTTGAATACTCTGCAGGCATTTCGTTGTATAGGCCTGACGGGGGTCGTCATCGGCCACATGACATTTGCAGAAGAACAATATGCTGGCGCCACTTTATTGCCAGTAGCAATTAAAGACTTCAACCAGCTATTCATCGATTGGTTCTTTGTCGTCAGCGGTTTCATCATGGTCATGGTGTCTCGCGGCCGCTTTCAGGTGCAACGGGAGATCCTCAAGTTCGCCTATGCCCGGGTCGCACGCATCTACCCACCTTACTGGGTGTACTTCTTCATAACCCTGGCGGTCTTTTTGGTGATGCCGCAGTGGTTCAACAACACCCATGGCGAACCGAACCTGTGGAAGTCCTTCTTCCTGATACCGGACAAGACCCTGCCACTGGTGATGGTGGCCTGGTCGCTGATCTTCGAGATGTGGTTCTACCTGGTCTTCACCTCGCTGATGTTCTTTCGCGAGCGTTACCTGCCCTGGATTCTGCTCGGCTGGGCCGGCCTGATCATCTGCGCCAACCTGACCATCGATGTGCTCAGCCTGGGTCCGGTACTGCGCCTGATTCTGCACCCCTATGCTATTGAGTTCGTCATGGGCAGCCTTATCGCCATGTTCTACTTCAGCCCCCTGAGCGAACGGGTCCCCACCAAGGTCGCCGTTGGCATGCTGTTATTCGTGCCACTGGTCGGGGTGCCAGTGGGCTACAACCTGGACATGTTCCGTGGTGAGGGGCTGATTCGCGTATTCAGCCTGGGCACGCTGTTCGGTCTGCTGACCATCGGCGCCACACTTCTGGAGCGCCGCGACAAGCTGAGCGTTCCGTCGCTGATGGTCGCCATCGGCGACAGCTCCTACACCACTTACCTCGCGCACCTGCTGGTGATCGGGGTGATAGGCAAGCTATGGGTCATGTTAGGGCTGGCCTCCACCAGCCTGATCGGCAATATTGCCTTCCTCGTGATCATGTTCTCAGCGGTCATGATCTATGGTCTCGTTGGCTTCCGCCTTATCGAGGCGCCTCTGATGAACGCAGCCAACAGCCTGGGCAAGAAGCTGTTCAGCAAGAAACCAAAACAAGATCTTGCCAAGATGGCCGCCAAACCAGTCGAGTGACCGACGCCCATGAAGATCAGCAGCCCGCGCCTGCGTCAGAACAATTTCGACCTCATACGCTTGCTGCTGGCTCTGGCCGTCTGCCTGCTGCATGCCCACGAACTGTCGGGCGCCAGCGAGCTGGGTATCATCGATACCCTGCTGTCGGGCAAGATCGCCATCGAGTCGTTCTTCGTGATCAGCGGCTTCCTGATCTTCATGAGCTACGAAAAATCGCGCTCGCTCCCCGACTACTTCGAGAAACGCGCGCGGCGCATTTACCCCGCCTATTTCGTCTCGGTGACCTTCGTAGCGATATTGTTGTCGAGCGTCAGCGAACGCTCACTGAGCGAGTACTTCCTGTCGAGCGACTTAGTGCGCTACCTCGGCTTCAATCTGGGCTTTCTCAATTTCCTCCAGCCAGACCTGCCCGGCGTATTCAGCGACCACCGGCTGACGGCGGTGAACGGCGCGCTCTGGACCATCAAGATCGAGGTAATGTTCTACCTGAGCGTGCCGATCATCGTCTGGCTCTGCCGCCGTGTAGGGCGAGTGCGCGTGCTCCTGGCCCTGTTCATCGCCTCAACGGTCTACTCGCTGGTCATGTTCCATCTGCATGAAAGCACCGGGCGCGGCATGTTTTTCCAGCTGGAGAAACAGCTGCCCGGACAGCTGAGGTTCTTTATCGCAGGTGCCGCGATCTATTACCTGCTGCCGTTCTTCGAACGCCATGTGAAATGGCTGGTGCTCGCCGCGCTGGCCTATTTCCTGGTGCGTCTGCAGTTCGATATGGAGGCGCTCAGGCCGATTGCACTGGGCATCCTGGTGGTGTTCTTCGCGCTATACAACTACGTGGGCAACTTCTGCAAGTTCGGCGACTTCTCGTACGGCGTGTATATCCTGCACTTCCCCATCGTGCAGACGATGATCCATTTCGGCGCGTACCAGGCCAATGCCTCGTTAGCCCTGCTGGCCACTGTGGCCCTGACCCTCTGTGGTGCAGCGCTGATGTGGCATTGCGTGGAGAAACGCTGGCTGCTCAAGAACAGCCACTACGTGCAGGCCGGCAAGGAGGGCCCGAGCGACAGGCCGGACGCCAGCGCTGCCTCGAGGTGAGTTCTAGGTCATCCGCCAGGGCTTAAGCCAGAAGGCCATCAGCAGCAGCATCGTGGCCGAAACAGAGACCGTCACGCCGAGCTGCCACCAGCCTGGCGCCACTGCCAAGGGGATCAGCAGCGCCAGCGCCGGAAGTGCCAGCCCCAGCCCCCACTGCCGTTTCCAGTCCATCGCCTGCAGCAGGCGCT
Source organism: Pseudomonas sp. UBA7530 (assembly GCF_002479365.1). Classification (NCBI taxonomy): domain Bacteria; kingdom Pseudomonadati; phylum Pseudomonadota; class Gammaproteobacteria; order Pseudomonadales; family Pseudomonadaceae; genus Pseudomonas; species Pseudomonas sp. UBA7530. The sequence continues at coordinate 23,826 of NZ_DLMS01000007.1, read as the reverse complement.
GCTTGCGCATCAGCAGCACGCCGGTCAGCAGCACGCCCAGTAGCGCCGCCAAGGCAATGCCCTTGAGCCCCAGCAGCCAGGGCAGCGTCAGCAGGAAGACGACGTTGAGGGCATTGCCACTGAGCTCACAGGCCAGGGGCAGACGGGTATCGCCGACCGCATAGGCATAGCGCGCCAGCAAGGCATTCCAGGCGGCGAACAGCAGCGTCAGGCCGAGCCAGCCGAGCAAGGCCGCCAGCACCCCGCCACTGGCCTGGCTGGGCAGCAGCAGCTGGATCAGCGGCTCTGCCGCACCGACCAGGCCGACCGCGACCGGCAGGGTCAGCAGGGTCGCCATCGCCACGCCACGGCGCAGCAGGGCCAGACGCTCCTGCTCCGAACGGCCGCCCATCAGGCCAAGCAGCACCTGGTTCAGACTCATCAGGGCGACCATCGGCAGGTTGATCAGCTTGCGGGCGAAATTCAGCCAGGTCACGGCCCCCTCGCCCAGCAGCGAGGCGATCATCCGCTCCAGCAGGGCCAGACCCTGGCTGGCCAAGGTACTGACCAGCAAAGGCCCAAGGCGGCGCAACAGCTCGCTGCCACAATCGCAGTCAGCCTTTACCTGCCAGGGGCGCCAGCCCATTCCACGCATCGCGGGTATCAGCACCAGCGGCATCAGTAGACTGCCCAGCAGGCAGCTCAGAGCCAGCCCGGACGGCGAGGCATCGGCAGACGCCACGCCCAGATAGATCACCGGCGGCAGATTGAACAACAGCGAACCCAGCCCCGCTAGGATGAAACGGGCGTGCGCCTGCAGCGGAATGCAGAGCAAGGCATGCAGCAGGAAACCCGGCACGCACCAGGCAAGCAGCTGCAGGCTTTGCCCGGCCAGCGTTTGCCCCTCTTCGGACAGACCCGGCCCGATCACCCAGACCCACAGCGGCGCCGCCACATAGAGCAGGCAGGCCAGCACCAGGCCCACACCCATGACGCGCCAGCTCAGGGCCGACAGCCAGGCACTGCGCGCCAGCGCATCACGCGCCTGGTACAGCGGCAGCGCCGCCGAGCTGAACAACCCGGTGGCCAGCGCCATGCGCACCGCCTCGGGCAGGAACAGGGCAACCAGAAAGGCGTCGCTGCGCAGACTGGCGCCCCAGGCATGGATTAGCAGCCACTCGCGGGCAAAACCGGCGACCAGTCCGATCAGCGTGGCCAGGGTCAGCCAGACAGTGGAGCCAAGCACTCTCGTTCTCTCACATGCGCGTACCGGGGAGATTGGTCACGCCTTGTTCGGCGCGCAGGCGGCGGGCCTCCAGCAGGTTGATACCGACAAGCAGCCAGAACAGGCCGACCAGCACCGGCTGGAAGCCGAAGTAGTGGTCGAACAGGCCGCTGAACAGCGCCGCCAGCAGCCCGGCCGTGCTGCCCAGCCAGATCGCGTTGTCGGCATTGAGATCGGTTCGGCTGCCGCTCGGCCGGGTTTCCTTCCACCAGCTCCAGGTGGCGGCGATGAACAGCAGCATGCCCGGCAGCCCGAGCTTGTAGATGAAGTTCAACCAAAGGTTGGAGATACCCAGCAGATCGGTGCCCGGCACCGGCGGTTCGACCTTGAAACCTATGCCCAGCGGGTAGGACGCCATAGCCCGCGGGAAACTGGCGTACTCGTCGAAACGCACCGAGGTACTGGCATCGCTGAACTCGAACATGGTCGAGATCCGCTCCTGCAATGGCGGATAGGACAGCACCAGCAGCACCATCGCCGCACAGCCGGTCAGCAGCAGGCGGCCGGTGAAGGGCACCCGGCGAATGGCCAACCACACCAGGACCACCGCCAGGCTCAGCAAGGCGCCACGCGAGCCACTGAGCAGCAAGGCCAGCACACCCAAGACGCCGGCGCTGAGGCCCAGCGCACGGCGCCAGCCGAAGCGGGTGATGCCGTAACAGAAGGCCAGCGGCAGGATCAGCGCCATGGCACCACCCAGGGTGTTGGGGTGAACCCAGGGCGAGCCCATACGCAGGAAGACCGCACCGGAGGTATCGCCAATCACTTCATCGAGGACGGCGTAGCCCAACTTGGTCAGCAACGGATTGATCGCCGCGGCCGAGCGTTCGGCCAGGAAAATCGGCAACGACAGCATCAGCATCGCCAGCGTGCCGAACAGCATCGCCTGGACCATTGACTCCCTGGACGCGCCGTCACGCAGTAGGCGGAACACCAGGAAGATCAGCGACATGTTGGCCAACCAGCGCAGCCAGTTGGCCACGCCACTGCCATCGGCATGGACCATAACCTGGCCGACGACGAAGGGAAACGCACTGAACAGGATCAGCGCCAGGACGTAACGCTCCGTGCTGCCGGATTTCGGCGCGCGCTGGTCACTCTCGAAGATCGCCTGGAACAGCACGCAAGCCCAGATCACCATGATCAGCAACTCGGAAACCGTGGTCCGCACCCCGACGTTGATGGTCGAGTAAGGCAGAAAATTGGCGATCACCCCGAACAGCAGCAGACCGAGCAGCGGGCGACGCAGCAGGTTGAGGCCAACGACCATCGCAACGATCAGGACGACGACCTTCAGTGGCGAAAGAAACCACAGCAGAACGCCGAAGATCAGCCCGGTGATGACGGCGACAGGAAGCCCGAACGTTGATGTCATGCCTGTAACTCCTGTAGCAGTTCGCTCACGCGGGCGCGGTAAGGCTGCTCCGAATAGCGTCTGGCCCACTCCTGCAGAGCCTGGCGATCGGGCTCGGCTGGCTGCGCCAGTCGATGTATCTGTTCGACCAGGGCGGCGCCGTCATGAGGGCTGAAACGCGGGGTTCCCTGCGGCACGATTTCGTCCAGCGAGGTACCGCTTGCCACCGCCACCGGGGTACCGGCCGCCATCGCTTCGATCACCGGCAGGCCGAAGCCCTCGGCATAGGACGGCTGCCACAGGCGTTCGGCCGCGGCGTAGAGCCCCTGCAACTCGGCATCGCCCAGCGCCGGCACCAAATGGATGCCGGCCAGCGTGCGCTGATCGGCGGGGAGGAATTCGCCACCACCGACCAGCACCAGATCAGGAATGGCCGGATCATGCTGGCGCGCCTGCTGCCAGTGCTCGATGAACCAGGGCACGTTCTTGCGCGGCTCTCGCGTGCCGACCAGCAGCCAGAAGCGCGCCGGCAGCGCTTGCGCGGGCAGTACCGGGGTCAGGGTACTGGTCGGCACCAGATTGGTCAGCACCCGCACCTTGTGCGCGGCCGATGGGAAGGTGCGCGCCAGTTCATCGGCACTGTATTGCGAAGGGGTCCAGATACGGTCGGCAACCTGCACCGAATAACGGATCGAGAGGTTGTCGCTGATGCGATAGACCGTCTCTCGCAGCCAGGAGCTGTGGCGGTTCTTCAGATGCAGCTGAAACAGGTCATGCAGCTGCAGCACGTAGCTCACACCCTCCGGCCGCGGTGGCAACGGCAGGCCCATGTTGAAGGTGCTGATATGCACGTCGATGCCCAGGCGCCGCAATGCCCAGGGCATGTAGCCGAGTTCGAAGCGCAGCCGCCTGGGCAGACGATGCTGGCCGTCCACAGTGCTTGCCCACACGGGGCAATGCGCCCGGGCACGCAGCGGATGTTCGGCCGGTGCTGGGGTGAACAGGTGCAGGTCGACGCCAGGAAGCTCGCCCAGCACCTGAGCCAGGGCCACGTTCTGCCGACCGATGCCATTGTTGGGGTTACTGATCCCGGGACGATAATCCAGGCCTACTCGCATACCGCTCTCCCGGAGCCATTCACCGCCTGGTATACCGCAAGCAACTGGCTGGCCGCCACGCTCCAGTCATGCGCGCGGGCGACATAGTCCCGCCCGGCGGCCCCCATGCGCTCGGCGCCAGCAGGATCGGCCAGCTGACGCAAAACCGCCGCAGCCAGGGCCGCAGGGTCCTCGCCACCGTCGTATTCGACACCCGCCACCACCGCCAGCCCGGACACGCCCTGCGCCGTGGTGACCACCGGCAGCCCGGCAGCCATGGCCTCGAGCACCTTGAGCTTGGAACCGCCGCCCTGGCGCAGCGGCGCGAAGAAGACCGCCGCCTGCTCCTGCAGCGCAGTCAGATCAGGCACGAAGCCATGCCAGTCGATGCGCGCGTCCGGCCAGCGTTGCCGCCAGGCCTCCGGCAGCGCATAGCCGGCGATGGTGATGCGCGCCTCGGGCTGCGCCTGCCAGACACGCGGCATCACTTCATCCATGGCCCATTCCACGGCGTCCACGTTCGGCGGGTATTCGTAGTTGCCGATAAACAGCAGCCGCTTGCTGGCATAGGCCGGGCTGACCTGGGCGTAACGCGCGGCATCGACGCCATTGACCACCACCGGCACCGGGCGCCCGATAATCTCCGCGAGCACACCGGCATCGGCCTCGGTCACGGCGACGACCTGGGCGGCCTGGCCCATGACTCGGCGCTCCCAGCGGCGATAACGCCATTGATCGAGCCGCACCAAAGGCTTGAGCCAGGCCGGGAAACGATCATAGGTCGCGCCGCCAAGCGCCGACTCGACGTTGTGCTCGGTAAGAACGAAGGGCTGCGCGGCTTGCCGCAGGGGTTGTTCATAGGGCTGAAAGCTGTAGCTGTGTTCGATCTGTACCACATCCCACTGCTGTTCGAGCAGCTCGGCGAAACGCTGGCTCAGGGCCGGGGCATGACCATTGATACTGGCCAGCATCGGCAATGGCGACGCGGAGACAGCCAGCAGGGTGGTCGGGCTGCGCAGCGCTCGTCGCGGCATGACGATCAGTTGCTCGAGCAGTGGCTGCAACACCTGACGGGTCGCCTCATCGAGCGGCGTCTTGCTCTGCGCCAGCAAAGTGATGCGGTGCCCCGCCGCCGCCAGCGCACGCAGCAGATGGAACTGGCGCGTCTTGCCACCACTACTGGTCGGCCAAGGCAGGTACGGCAGCACCCAGAGAATCCTCAACGACATCGCTCAGTCCCATACCAGCAGTTGCAAACTGGGCTTGAGCCCCACGACCAGCGCGCCACCATCGGCCTTCAACGTTTGCTCGGTGCCACGCAGCGGATCGTGCAGCACGGCCTGGCGTACGCCATCGAGTTGCAGTTTGCCGGCCGTGGCGCTCCACACCATAAGCAGTTTCTTGCCGTCGCCACGCGTCCAGGCAACGCTGTAGAGATCCTTCGGCGCGCTGGTGAAGACTGGCGGCTCGGCAGGCTCCAGGCGCGGCCCGGTGACCTCAAGAAAGTTCTTCAGGGCGTGGAACACCGGCTTTGGTTGACCATCGAGGTCCAGCAGGCCGTATGACTGATCACGCACACTGGCGCGGGCATCCAGATCGCTCAGGTTGAACAGGAACACCCGGTCGTAATCCAGCGCACTCATCAGCGCCAGCCGGCGCAAGGTGAAATCTGCCTGACCGGAGATGCCGATGATCGCCTGCATCTCCTTCGGCCCCGAGTAGCTGGACCAGCCCCATTCGGTGGCCCAGATCTGTTTCACCCCTGCGCTGCGCAGGCCGTCATTGATAAAGCGGGCAGTGTCGAGAAACTCGTTCTTGCCGACGGTATTGCCTTCTGGGTATTCGGTGTAGGGGTGGTAGGCGACGATCAGGTTCTCGCTGGCCAAACCCTTGGCCAGCAGCGACTTGAGCATCAGGTCCATGCCGCGCGACGGCATCTGGCTGAAATAAGCCATGCCGGCGGTCGCCAGGGTTTTCTCTGGAAAACGCTGGCGCACCGTTATCACTGCGTCATGCAGCAGCGCCGCATAGGCGTCGGGGTCTTCCTTCGGCCGCCAGAAGGAGGGCAGGTTGGGTTCGTTCCAGATCTGCCACGCCTCGAATTCGGGGTAGCGTTCGATGAACCGAGTCAGGCTCTCGCTGTACACGCGATTGTCCTTCGGCGGAAAGGAGTCCTGATAGGGCGAGTTGCGCGGCGCACTTGTGGCAAAGGGTGCCGATCCGGCCAAAAAACCCACGGCCTTGAGCTTCTCCTCGGCCATGATCTTGGTCGCGGCATCGAATGGTGGGTAATAGCGGCCGGGCTCGGGCTCCAGGATGGCCCAGTGCATGGCGATTCTCACCCATTGCAGATCCAACTCCCGCAGGCTCTCCATCTGTTTGCGATAGGTCGCTTCGGGGAAAAAGTGGAACTGCGCGTTGACGCCCAGAAAGTCCTTCCAGACCACACTGCGGCTGGGCTTTAGGCTGGTAACGTCGGCCTCGGCATTGCGGCTGATTAGGATGGCCGCGCCGAACAGCACACCGAGGATCAGCAACCCCGACAGAAGAATTGGCTTACGTTGCATGAGCCCTACCCTCGCACAAACTGACGAAAATGGCCTTGAAGCGCTGGGCGGTCAGCGGCCAGAGCCGCTCGCGGCCGATCTGCGCAGCGCGCTCGGCCCACTGCTGGCAGCGCTGAGGCTGCAACAACAAAGCCTCCAACTGATCGGCCAGTGCCTGGATATCGCCCTGTGGAAACAGCGCGCCGTTGCCCGTCGCCACTTCCTCGGCAAACGCGCGGGCGTCAGAAGTCAGCACACCCCGCCCACAGGCCGCAGCCCATGACAGCGCGCCGCTGGTACCACGCTGCTCGCCCAGCAGCCGGAGCTTCCTCGACTCCCGATACGGCAGCACCATCACATGGTGAGACTGGATCTGCGGGGCGATTTCCTCGGCAGGCAGATCCAGACGCCATTCGATCAGCGTCTCGAGCCCCTGCTTGACGATACGCCGGCGTAGCTGATCAAGGTAGCTTTCTCCGGGCTCAAAGGCCATCTCGGGCGCTGTGCCACCGGCCAGCGTCAGGCGCACGCGATCGAGCAGTTGGGGCTGGCGCCTGACCACCAGCGCCAGGGCATCGAGCAGGTCCTCGATACCCTTGCCTCGATAGATGAAGCCGAAGTACAGCAGGCGGACGGGCTCCAGCGGCGGCAGAGCGACAGGCGCCACCGACTGGTTGCCGTGGGCGATGACATGAACCTTGCCCAATGGCAGACGCATGCGCCGCTGCAGACAGCGACGCCCAGTGTCGGTCAGCGTGATCAGGCCGTCGAGGCTACTGGCAAGCTGGCGCTCCTCGTGCAGGCACAACGGATCGGCCAGCACCGTCGCCGCCTGTGGCCAGGGCGATGACCATGACTGCGCCAGGGACAGTGGCCAGGGCAAGGATGCCCGACGCCATACCAGACGCTCAGGGTCATGCACAGTCGCGGTCATCGGCAGGCGCGGAAAACGTGCGCGCAGGGCACGCAGGGCATGGAACTCGGCCAGTCGGCCACCGCCGAGTTCGCCGTGCACCAGGTCGACGCCGCGCCAGTCGAAATCGGCGACACGCTGCAACGCCCGCTGATGGTCATTGCCGCAGCCGGCCAATGGCGTGACCACTTCTATCGCGGTCGACTCCAGAGCCGCCCTTAGCACTGCCGCATAATCAGCAATCCCGGTCTGCTCGGGCGGCAATGGCGCCAGCAGGGCCACACGCATCAGGCCGCGCCCCTAACCTTGGCCATTGCCCGCAGAACACGGTCGGGAACCTCGAACCGGCGACGGTTGATGATCACTCCGTCGACCTTGTTGAACGCGGTGTTCAGCACACCGATGGCATGGGCCACGGTCGGGATGTTGCTTTGCTGAGCCTCGACCACCAGCGCCACCAGATCGGCACGGCGCAGGCTGACGAAGGCTTCGGGGTTGGACAGCAGCGCCGAGGCATCGAGCAGCACCACCTCGCCCGGTTGCGCTGGCGCACCGCCGACCCGCACCTTGTGGCCGCGCTCTTCCAGAAGACGCTGCAGCTTGTCGATGATGAAACTAACGCCTTCGCCACGACGCGCAGACGTCAGGCCAAAGACCAGCCCGCGCTCATCCAACTGGTCCAGCGGCAGCAGACCGTAGAGGCGGTACAGGGCGGCCAGGAACGCGCTGTTCTGGCTGGCATCGCCGGATACCTCGGGCAGCGTGGTCCACAGCGGGATACCGAACCTGGCGGCGAAGCGGCCACCGTCGTGGATGCGCTGATCCAGCAGGTAGCAGATATAGACCGCCAGGAAGCCGACCAGAATGCTCAGCGGCAACGCCAGCAGGATCATCAGGATGCTCTTGGGGAAGACCCGGCTGGGGTTGTAGGTGGCCTGCTCGATCATCGCGATGTTGCTGATGCGACTGTTGTCCAGCTCGCGGTCGATACGGGCCTTCTCCAGGCTCTCGTTGTACAGCACGAAGTTCTTCTCGGCGGCGGTCAGCTCACGCTGCAGGCGGGCCAGTTCCGGCTCCTGCGACATGACGTTGGTGCGCTCCTCCTCGAGCTGCTTGAGCTGCTCCTCCTGACGCACCAGCTGGGCCTTGAGCCGCGCCAGGTCGGACTGCTGATCCATGAAGTTGCTGCGCAGGCGCTCGGCAATCGGGTTCGGCGCCTGGTTCTGCGAGACCTGAACGGTGGCCGACTCGCCCTTGACCATGGCCTCCAGGTTGGCGATGGTCTCGTCGATGCTCTTCACTGGCGGAGCATTTTCGGTGAAGGTGCGCAGCAGGTCCTGGCGCTCGGCGCGTTTGCCATTGAGCGTACGCAGCAGGTCCTGATGCACCGGGTTGAGGGCGATCTCGCGCACGGTGCGGATCTCCGCCGGCAGGCTCTTGATCTGCTGGTTGAGGGTGGCCAGGCTGCCTTCGGTCGACGAGATTAGACGGCGGGAATTGAAGCGATCATTGCGCAGCTGGTTGATCCGGTCGGAGAGGTTGCCCAGGTGCGCCTCGATTTCCACGGCGCCCAGACGCTCCATGTTCTCGGCCAGCTTGCTCTTGAGCTTGAGAATCTCGGCCGCACTGGCATCGCTCTGGTTCAGATAGAAGTCATAGAGGCTGCGTCGGCCGAGGGCGCGGGTGCGCTCTTCCATGTACAGCTCAACCCAGCTCTGCACCACCGACTGGGCCACCGCCGGATCGCTCCAACGGAAGCGGATTTCCATCACCGAAGAGCCCGGCGCGTGGGTGACGCTGAACTTGTCTTCGAGCTTGGTGGCCAGTCGATCGACCGGGGTCTGCTCTTCGGACAGGCCGATCAGTTGCAGGAAGCCGCGCACCAGTTCGATGGCGCCGCCAGTCACCTGGCCGACGTAGTACTTCAGGGTCGCTAGAAAGCCTTCCGGGCGCGGCGCATTGGCCAGTTGCTCCAGATAGCGCTCCGCTACCTGGCGGCTGATCGGGCGGCCGGTGAGCATGCGCTCCTCATCGAGAATCGGGTCGCGCTGCGTGGCGGGCAGGACGATCGACTGGCGATCAGCCATTTCGATGGGCAGCGTGTTGGTGTCACGCCCCGGCTTCACCAGCAGACGCGCGCTGGATTCGAAGGAGGTCGGCAGCAGGAAGGCCCCCAGCAGCACGACGATCAGGGTGGCGATCACCGCCAGCTTGAACTCCCTGAAGAAGATGAAGAACAGGCGCAGCAGATCACGGAATGTGCGGATTTCGATCATGAGGGCTGTCCCTAGCGATTAGTTGTTGTTACGGAGGTCATAGTTGGCTCCGATACCAATCGACTTGGTGAAGGGGATCAACTGGTTCAGGTACAGATCGACACCTTCGATGCGGTCACCCACACCGGACTTGGGCACGAAGACCACGTCACCACGCTGCAGCGCTATTGCCTGACGCGGCTGGTCGCCGCCCATGAGCAATTGACTGAAATCGACGAAGTAGGTCTTGTAACGGCCCTCGGCATCAGAGCGCAGCAGGGCTACATTGCGGCTGTCGGCATTGGGCATGACGCCACCGGCGGTGAGAATGGCCTGCTCCAGGGTGGTCGCCACGCTCGTCGAGTAAGGCTGCGGGTTGCGCACCGAGCCACCGACGAACACCGTGTTGCCCGGCGCCTGGTTGATGTTCACCGTCACTCCGGGTTCGCGGTAGTAGGGCGCAAGCCTTTGCTCCAGATCGGCCGACAGCTGCTCCGGCGTTTTACCACCGGCCTGGACCTTGCCGATGAACGGATAGGAGAAGGTGCCATCATTGAGCACCGTGTACAGGGTGAGCTCGTAGATGGAGTTGGCCGTGAAGGCAGAAATGGTCGGAGTCTCCCCGCTCTCGCGGACGATACGCAGGGTATCGCCAGGGTAGATGCGCTCCTGCGCGGGCGGCAGATCCGCCAGGGTCAATGCTGCCGCATGGCCCGCGTCGACAGTATCGGAGTCCGGCAGGCCGATACGTGCCGGCGTGGTGCAGGCCGTCAAGCCCAGCGTCAGAACAAGCAGCAGAAACGCTTTCATATGGGAAATTTCCTTTGAGACCCCAATATTCACTTCCAGTACCCCGGAAACATGCTCAGGCGCCGCTTCAATCCCACGTCGAGATGGCGCTCACCCTGCCCTATGCGATAGCCCAGCAACTTCACGGCGCTACGCAGCAATACTTCTGGAACTCGCCAGACGGCCCCGGCCGCCATCAGCGCCTGTAGCTCCGCCTTGACGTAACGCTTGCCCTCACCGCCAGCCGAGCCGAAGGCCTGACGGATCCAGTTCTCCCGCCCGTAGAACACGCCGATATCGAAGTAACGACGAAACTCCTCGAGCACGCTGTAATCGTGCGAGTGATACACCTCGGCGGGCGCTGCATAACGCACGGCATAACCGCCGAGCAGCATGCGGGCCGCGACGTAGGCGTCTTCGCTGCCGATCACGTCCTCGGGAAAGCCACCCACGGCGACCAGCGCATCACGCCGGTAGGCCGAAAACGAATCGGAGCTGAAACAGGTTTTGATCCCCAACTCAGGTGCATCACTCATGCGCTTGGTGCGGCTCTGCGGCGGATAGTTGAAACGACGCGACTGCGCGCCCAGCAGGCCTGCATCCGGGTGCGGCAGTTGTCGCCCATAGGCAACCCCGATATCGGCCTCGCCGTGCAGGTCGGCAATGATGTTGGCGAAGGTACCGGCGTTGGCCGGAATCGCGTCCTGGGTCAGGTAGATCAGCGCGTCCGCATCGACCTGCTCGCTCGCCCAGCGGCGGGTGCCGCCGTGGTTGAACTGCGATGGGTCGATCACTTCCACACGCGCCCCGGCGCCGCGAAAGCGCGCCACCGTATCGTCACGCGAGGCGCTGTCGACAACCAGGAACTCGTCCGGCTGCAGCGTCTGCATGGCGAGCGCCGGCAACAGGCGATCAAGATGAGCGCCAGCGTTGTGAGTCGGGATGATCAGGGCCACACGCATCAGCTGGTCTTCTCGCTCACCGGCGCACGACCATAGATATCGTTGAAACGGACGATGTCGTCCTCGCCCAGGTACTCGCCGCTCTGCACCTCGATCATCACCAGGTCGATCACCCCTGGGTTGACCAGGCGGTGGCGGTGGCCGGCGGGAATGAAGGTCGACTCGTTGGTATTGAGCAGGAAATCACGCTCACCATTGACCACCCGCGCCATGCCACTGACGACGATCCAGTGTTCGCTGCGGTGATGGTGCATCTGCAGCGACAGGGACTCGCCAGGGCGCACCATGATGCGTTTGATCTTGAAGCGCGCGCCCTCTTCCAGCACGGTGTAGGTGCCCCACGGACGGGTCACGGTGCGATGCAGGCGATAGGCTTCGTGGCCTCGCTTCTTCAGTTCCTGGGCAACGTACTTGACGTCCTGCGTGCTGTTGGCATCGGCGATCAGCAGCGCATCGGGCGTGTCCACCACAACCAGGTCACGCACGCCCACGGCGCCAATCAGGCGCTTGGGCGAGTCGATATAGCAGCCCTGCACGTTGTGCAGCACCACCTCGCCATTGATCTGGTTGCCGTTGGCATCGGCGGCGGTGAGTTCGCGCAGCGCCTGCCACGAACCGATGTCGCTCCAACCCAGGTCACAGGGCACTACGGCCACCTTGGGCGAGCGCTCCATCAGGGCGTAGTCGATGGAAATGTCGGTCACTTCGGCGAAGCTCGCCGCGTCCAGCTCGCACTGCACGCCCTGCTTGCCTGCCGTGGACACGCTCAGAGCCAAGCATTTCTCCACGCCTTCGACGACCTGCGGCGCATGCTCGCGCAGTTCGTGCAACAGTACGTCCACGCGGAAACAGAACATGCCAGCGTTCCACAGATGCCGGCCACCGGCCAGGTAGGCCTCGGCCGTCGCCAGATCGGGTTTCTCGACGAAACTGGCGACGCGGTAACCGCCCTCCAGGCTCTCGCCTTGCTGGATATAGCCATAGCCGGTCTCGGCATGATCCGGCTGAATACCGAAAGTCACCAACCAGCCGGCCTCGGCAAGTGCTCGCGCCTGTGCGATAGCGGCGACGAAAGTAGCCTGATCGCGAATCAGATGATCGGCAGGCAACACCAGTAACTGGGCGTCCTCGCCGTAATGATGCGCGACGTGCAACGCTGCAGCCGCAATCGCCGGCGCGGTATTGCGCCCCGTGGGTTCGAGGAGAAAGTCCAGCCCCACAAGTCCCCGATTCAGCGCGCGATAGTCATCCAGCGTGCGAAACAAAAGATCACGGTTGATCACCGTCAGCAATCGGGCAACGTCATCCAGGCCGGCGACACGCTCGAAGGTCTTCTGCAACAGGCTGCGGCCATCGGCCAGGCGCATGAACGGCTTGGGCATGGCCTCGCGAGAAACCGGCCACAGGCGCGTGCCGGCACCACCGGCGACGATACAGGGGATCAGGACGCTCATTCAGTAGGCCTCGCGGGTGAGGATGACCGCCGGCAAGGTGCGGAAGAGGATGTAGAGGTCGAACCACACCGACCAGTTTTCGATGTATTGCAGGTCGAACTCGACACGCTTCTCGATCTTCTCCAGCGTGTCGGTCTCGCCGCGATAGCCATGGACCTGTGCCCAACCGGTAATGCCTGGCTTGACCCGATGGCGGGCGGTGTATTCCTTCACCGCATCCTCAAAAAGGATGCCAGCCGCCTTGGTCGCCGTGGCATGCGGGCGCGGGCCAACCATGGACATGCTGCCGAGCAATACGTTGAACAGCTGCGGCAACTCATCCAGGCTGGTCTTGCGGATAAAGCGCCCGACTCGGGTGATGCGGTCGTCATTGCGCGTGGTCTGCCGCTCGGCGTTGGCGTCGGCGCGGTCACAGTACATAGAACGAAACTTGAACACTTCAATCAACTTGTTGTTGTAACCGTAACGTTTCTGGCGAAACAGCACAGGCCCAGGGGAGTCGAGCTTGATCGCCAGTGCGACCAGGATCATCAGGGGTAGAGCGAAAGCCAGAGCCAGCAGCGCCAGAAGCAGGTCCTCAATTCGCTTGATCAAAGGCGACCAACCGTCGAGCGGCCTTTCCGAGACGTTGAACATCGGCAGCCCGGCCACCTCGGTGATGCGGTTGCGCGCATGCCGGAAAGCGAGCATGTCCGGCACCAGCAGAACGTTTACCGGAAGTTTGCGCAATTCGCGCACGATCTGGCCGATGCGATTCTCGGCTGACCAAGGCAGTGCGACCAGCACTTGCGTCACTCGCTCATCCCGCACCAGGCGCTCCAGGGCATTGCTGTCGCCCAACAACGGTAGACCACCCAACGTATCGGGCAAGCGACCGATACGGTCATCTATAAAACCGATCAAACCAGAACGAATGTCGCTATGGCGCTGCATGAATTCCGATAGCCGCAGGCCATTCTCGGTCGCCCCGAGGATGACCGCGCTCTGCAGAAATTGTCCGGCACGCATCCAATACCGATAGAGAGCGAGCAACGCCAAACGCTCGGCGCCGAACGCGAAGAGGCTGGCCAGAAACCAGAGGCTGAGGAAATGCCACTCCATGAAGCTGAACATTGCCAGCGCCTGATGCATGAAGAGCAACAGACAGAACGCCGCAGACCAGGCAAAGAACATCATGCGAAAGCGCAACAGGCTACTGAATATCTCCTCGGAGTAAACGCCCAGGGCTTGAAACATCATTACCGTAAGAACGCCAAAGAAGAGCAGTACCGTGGCGTAGCTTTGTGTCAGCACGGGCTCATCCGATAGCCATACCAGAAGAGCAAACCCTGGCAAAATGGCGGTAATGCCATGAACCAGGCGAATGGCCGCCAAGAAATATTCGATGAACCCAGGACGCGCCAGCAAGGAACCACCGGCTGATTGCAGACGCATGAAAAGTCACTCCCGCCTTAATTTCGCTCATGAACATCCGATGACGTCAAAAAACAGGCAGTAAAATGCAAAAAATCAAATTTTCGACAGAATATCGTCAAATTGTTTTATGGCGCGACTTAACCACTTTTATGATGGCATTTCAACATCCGCACTGATGAATAGCACAGTTAATTTCTGGCGCCAGAAAGCCAGCAAAAAAGAAGCTTTGTTGAAGAACGCCATGTGCTCGTACTACCGCCAAAACGACTCGCGCAACCCAAGCGGTTTGATGTACAAAATGCGCCATCAACCATTCAGGCTTATGGCTATTGAGCCTCTACGTGGCCTGCTGCGCCACAGCTTCCGCGACTTTCAATTGATCCAGGGCCTCGTCTGCCGTCACTCATCGCCAAGGACACAGTAAATGCGCATCCTTATTACCGGCGGAGCCGGCTTCATCGGGTCGGCACTGATTCGCCACCTGATTCAGGACACCGAGCACGAAGTGCTCAATCTCGACAAGCTGACCTATGCCGGCAATCTGGAATCCCTTCTGGAGATCGCCGCAAGCCCCCGGTACCGCTTCGTTCAGGCCGATATTGCCGATGCCGGGCGAGTCGCTGCGACGCTGAGCGAATTCCAGCCAGACGCCATCATGCACCTGGCCGCCGAATCCCATGTCGATCGCTCAATCGATGGCCCGGCGGCCTTCATCCAGACCAATATCGTCGGCACCTATAGCCTGCTGGAGAACACGCGCGCTTACTGGCTAACCCTGAGCCCCGAGCGCAAGGCGGCCTTCCGCTTCCACCACATCTCCACCGACGAGGTTTACGGCGACCTGCACGGTGTCGATGACCTGTTCACCGAAACCACCCCCTATGCCCCCAGCTCGCCCTACTCGGCGAGCAAGGCCGCGTCCGACCATCTGGTCCGCGCCTGGCAACGCACCTATGGCCTGCCGGTGCTGATCACCAATTGCTCGAACAATTACGGCCCCTATCACTTCCCCGAGAAGCTGATCCCGCTGATGATCCTCAATGCCCTGGCCGGCAAGCCGCTGCCGGTGTATGGCAACGGCCAGCAGGTACGCGACTGGCTGTACGTGGAAGACCACGCACGTGCGCTGCTCAAGGTGGTCAGCCAAGGCGAAGTCGGCGAGACCTACAATATCGGCGGACACAACGAGCAGAAGAACCTCGACGTGGTACGCGCCATCTGTGCCCTGCTGGAAGAGCTGGCACCGCAGAAACCCGCCGGCCTCGCGCGCTATGAAGACCTGATCACCTATGTGCAGGACCGTCCGGGTCACGACTTGCGCTACGCCATCGACGCCAGCAAGATCGAGCGCGAACTGGGTTGGGTGCCGCAGGAAACCTTCGAAACCGGCCTGCGCAAGACGGTGCTGTGGTACCTGGACAATCTCGACTGGTGTCGCCGCGTGCAGGATGGCAGCTATCAGGGCCAGCGACTCGGCGCACTCTAAGGAGCTTCAATGAAAGGCATCATTCTCGCCGGCGGCTCCGGCACCCGTCTGCACCCCATCACCCTGGGTGTGTCCAAGCAACTGCTGCCGATCTATGACAAGCCGATGATCTATTACCCGCTGTCGGTGCTGATGCTGGCCGGCATCCGCGAGATTCTGATCATCTCCACCCCTGAAGACCTGCCCAACTTCGAGAAGATGCTCGGCGACGGCAGCCAGTTCGGCATCACTCTGCAGTATGCCGAGCAACCCTCGCCGGACGGCCTGGCCCAGGCGTTCCTGATCGGCGAGTCGTTCATTGGTAACGACTCGGTCTGCCTGATCCTCGGGGATAATATTTTCCACGGCCAACACTTCACCGAAATGCTGCTTCGCGCCGCCAGCCACGACAGTGGGGCCACGGTATTCGGTTATTGGGTCAGCGATCCGGAGCGGTTTGGCGTGGTCGAGTTCGACGCCGCCGGCAACGCGCTGTCGATCGAGGAAAAGCCGGCGAAACCCAAGTCCAGCTTTGCCGTAACCGGCCTGTATTTCTACGACAACGATGTGGTGCAAATCGCCAAGGCCGTTAAACCCTCGCCACGCGGCGAGCTTGAAATTACCGATGTGAACAATGCCTACCTGGCCCGTGGAGACCTGCGCGTGGAGCGCTTCGGCCGTGGTTTCGCCTGGCTCGATACCGGCACCCACGACAGCCTGCTCGATGCCTCGCAATACGTGCAAACGGTGGAAAAGCGTCAGGGATTGAAGGTCGCCTGCCTGGAAGAGATCGCCTATCAGCAGGGCTGGATCGACCGAGAGAAATTGCTTACGTGTGCCAAGGCATTGGGCAAGACGGGTTATGGTCAATACCTTTACAAACTGGCGGAGGAGTCGCTGTGAAAGTGATCGCGACCGCACTACCGGAAGTGCTGATTCTCGAACCTCAGGTATTTGGTGACGAGCGCGGCTTCTTCTACGAAAGCTTCAATGCGCAGCGCTTCGCAGAGGCGACCGGAGTGACCCGAGAGTTCGTGCAGGACAACCACTCGCGCTCCGCGCGAGGCGTACTGCGCGGCCTGCACTATCAACTGCAGCAGGCCCAGGGCAAGCTGGTGCGCGTCAGTGCCGGCGAGGTCTATGACGTCGCAGTGGACGTACGCCGCAGCTCGCCGAACTTCGGCAAGTGGGTGGGCGTGCATCTGTCTGCCGAGAACAAGCGCCAGATGTGGGTGCCGGAAGGCTTCGCACACGGTTTTCTGGTGCTCAGCGAGTACGCCGAGTTCCTCTACAAGACCACCGACTATTACGCCCCGGCCTTTGAGCGCTGCATCCGCTGGGACGATGCGCAGCTGGCCATCGACTGGCCGCTCGACGGCCTGACGCCACAGCTGTCGGCCAAGGATCAACAAGGCCTGAGCCTGACCGACGCCGAGACGTTCGCATGAAGATTCTGATCAGCGGCCACACCGGCCAGGTCGCGCGCGAGCTGCAACTGGCCCTGCGCGAGCATGAATTGATCAGCCTCGGCCGTCAGGATTTCGACCTGTCACGCCCGGAAAGCCTGCGCGAAACCATCCTGCGCGAACGCCCGGCGCTGGTGATCAATGCCGCCGCCTACACCGCCGTCGATCAGGCCGAACAGGAGCGCGAACTGGCCTTCACCATCAATGCCGAAGCGCCGGGCGTCATGGCCGATGCCTGCTTCGAGCTGGACATCCCGCTGATCCACTATTCCACCGACTACGTCTTCGACGGCAGCAAGACTACGCCCTACCGCGAGGCGGACACGCCGCGCCCGCTGGGTGTCTACGGCGCCAGCAAGGTTGCCGGGGAACAGGCACTGCGCATCAGTGGCTGCGACCACCTGATTCTGCGTACCAGCTGGGTCTACTCGCAGCATGGGCGCAACTTCCTGCTGACCATGCAGCGCCTGCTGCAGGAGCGCGAAGAACTCAGCGTGGTCGATGACCAGATCGGCGCGCCGACCTGGGCCGGCAGCATCGCCAGCGCCACCGCCGAGCTGATCGACAAGTGGCAACAAGGACGCCATCGCTGGGGCACCTATCACCTGACCTGCCAGGGTGAAACCAGCTGGTTCGGCTTCGCCAGCGCCATCGCCGAGCGCCTGCGCGCCACCGGCAAGCCCTGTGCCCGGCTGCGCCCGATCTCCAGTAGCGAGTACCCGACGCCGGCGCAGCGCCCGCTCAATTCGCGCCTGGACGGTGAACGCCTGGAAGAGGAATGGCAGATTCGCCTGCCGGACTGGCGAACGGCACTGGACGCCTGCCTGCAGCGCATGGGCTGACGCCCGACATTTCATCACCAGCGGCCGGCGCACGTCACCGGCCGCACGCTTAACGTGCATAATGCGCCGATCATTTCTGCACGGTTCTCCATGAGCACGAACACTGCCACTCCCCGCCGCCTGCGCTGGCGCAGCCTCGTGCTGCTGGCGCTGCTGCTCGCGCCCCTGCTGTTGCCCGTACACTTTTTGGCCGAACGCTACTACCGCGAAGTCCTGATCGAACAGAACCGGCAAACCCTGGACCTGTACGTTGCCAACCTGCTTGGCACGCTGCGCCGCTACGAGGTGCTGCCGCAGATTCTCGGCGACCTGCCCGGCCTGCGCGCAGCCCTGAAGACGCCCGAAGACCCCGCAGTACTGGATAACGCCAACCGCCTGCTGGCCCGCGTGAAGAGCCAGACCGGGGCCGACGTGATCTACCTGATGAACACCCGCGGCGTCACCCTGGCCGCCTCCAACTGGGACAAGCCGGACAGTTTCGTCGCCGGCAACTTCGCCTTTCGCCCGTACTTTCGCGAAGCATTGGCCGGCCGCCTGGGCCGCTTCTTCGGCCTCGGCACCACCTCAGGAAAACGCGGCTACTACTTTGCCTACCCGGTGCGCGAGGACGACCACAACATTGGCGCACTGGTGGTCAAGGTCGACCTCGACCACACCGAAACGCTGTGGGGTAACACCCCGGAACAGCTGCTGGTCACCGACACCAATGGCGTGGTGATTCTCACCTCGCGCCCTGACTGGCGCTTTCACGCCAGCCGCCCGCTGGACCGCGTCGAACAATCGGCGATCGCCGCCAACCAGCCCTACCCGACCCAGGCGCCGCCCGCGCTCGACCTTGATCCCAACGCCTGGTTGACGCAAAGCCGGGCCTTGGAGGAAACCGGCTGGACGGTGAGTATTCTCGCCCCGCGCATCCTTCTCGATCGCCCCGTGCGCAGCGCTGTGGCCGTGGGGGCGGCTGCCCTGCTGGCCCTGCTGTTGCTGCTCGGCCTGCTGATATTGCGCCGCCGACACTACCTCGAACGCATCGCCCTCGATGCTAGCGCCAAGGCCGAACTGGAACAGCGGGTGACCGAGCGTACGCAGGACCTGGAGCTGCTCAACAGCCGACTCAAGCAGGAAGTGCTCGAACGCGAGCAGGCGCAGCAGGAGCTGGTGCGCGCCCAGGACGAACTGGTCCAGGCCGGCAAACTCTCCGCGCTCGGCACCATGAGTGCCAGTATCAGCCACGAGCTCAACCAGCCACTGGGCGCGATCCGCAGCTACGCCGAGAACGCCAGTACCCTGCTCGACCACCAGCGCAGCGACGATGCCCGCGCCAACCTCAAGCTGATCAGCGAACTGACCGAGCGCATGGCCTCGATCATCGCGCATCTGCGCGCCTTCGCCCGCCGCGACCGCCATGCGCCCGAGCGAGTGGCGCTGCAACCGGCACTGGACGACGCCCTTGCCCTGCTCGCCAAACGCCGCCGGGCCATGGATGTGGAATTGATTCGCGACCTGCCGGACGCCACGCTCTGGGTTCAGGCTGGCGAAACGCGCCTGCGTCAGGTACTCGGCAACCTGCTCGGCAATGCGCTCGACGCCCTGGTCGACAAGGCGCCGCCACGGCGTATCTGGATCAGCATTGAGCATCAGGCCGAGCATCTCGACCTGCTGCTGCGCGACAACGGCCCCGGCTTCTCAAGCGAATCCCTGGCCCGCGCGCGTGAGCCGTTCTTCACCACCAAGACCAGCGCCCAGGGCCTGGGGCTAGGTCTGGCCATCTGCGATAGTCTGGTGCGGGCGCTGGACGGCGAACTGCTGCTGGCCAATCATCCGGCCGGCGGCGCGCTGATTACCCTGCGCCTGCGCCTGGCCAGCCCCGGCGTCAACCTGCAACCTTCTGAGGACCCTTCGCCATGACCAGCGACAGCGCCATCGACAGCCGCATTCAGGTATTGCTGATCGACGACGACGCCCATCTGCGCCAGGCGCTCAGCCAGACGCTCGACCTGGCCGGGCTCAAGGTCCTCAGCCTGGGCGATGCCCAGGGTCTGGCTGCACGTATTCCGGTGGGCTGGCCAGGGGTGGTGGTCAGCGATATCCGCATGCCCGGCATCGACGGCCTGCAACTGCTGCAGCAACTGCGCGAGCGCGATGCCGAGCTGCCGGTACTGCTGATTACAGGCCACGGCGACGTGCCGCTGGCCGTGCAGGCGATGCGCGCTGGGGCCTATGACTTTCTCGAGAAACCTTTCGCCAACGAGGCGCTGCTCGACAGCGTTCGCCGCGCCCTGCAGCTGCGCCGCCTGGTACTGGACAATCGCAGCCTGCGCATGGCGCTCAACGACCGCCAGCAGCTGTCCAGCCGCCTGGTGGGTCAGTCGCCCGCCATGCAGCGCCTGCGCGAGCAGATCGGCGCGCTCGCCGGCATCACCACCGACGTGTTGATCCTCGGCGAGACCGGCGCCGGCAAGGAGGTGGTCGCCCGCGCCCTGCACGATCTGTCCAGCCGCCGCGACGGGCCCTTCGTCGCCATCAACGCCGGTGCACTGGCCGAGTCCGTGGTGGAAAGCGAATTGTTCGGCCACGAGGCCGGAGCCTTCACCGGCGCGCAGAAGCGCCGCATCGGCAAGTTCGAATTCGCCAACGGCGGCACCCTGTTCCTCGACGAGATCGAGAGCATGAGCCTGGACGTGCAGGTCAAATTGCTGCGTCTGTTGCAAGAGCGCGTGGTCGAACGCCTCGGCGGCAACCAGCTGATCCCGCTGGATATCCGCGTGATCGCCGCCACCAAGGAAGACCTGCGCCAGGCTGCCGACGCCGGGCGTTTCCGCGCCGACCTCTACTACCGGCTCAACGTCGCGCCGCTGTCCATCCCGCCGCTGCGCGAGCGCGGCGAGGATGCCCTGCTGCTGTTCCAGCATTTCGCCGAAGCGGCGGCAGCCCGCCACGCCCTGGCTCCGCGTGAGCTGCAACCGGGACAGCGTGCGTTGCTGCTGCGTCATCCATGGCCGGGCAACGTGCGCGAACTGCAGAACGCCGCCGAACGTTTCGCCCTGGGCCTGGAGTTGGCACTCGATAGCAACGCGCCGAACCTGCCACCGGTCAACGGCGGGCTCAGCGAACAGGTCGAAGCCTTCGAGCGCGCGCTGATCGCCGCCGAGCTGAGTCGTCCGCACGGCTCGCTGCGCAGCCTGGCCGAAGCGCTGGGCGTGCCGCGCAAGACCCTGCACGACAAGCTGCGCAAACATGGGCTGAATTTCTCCGGTGCTGGCGGAAGCTCGCCAGAGGACTTCGACTGACTGGCGGCAAACCGCCAAAGCCATCATCAAAGACTGGCCGTCAGCGGGCGCATACGCCCGCCAGGCGCTCGGCAAAACGCCATCAAAGCCCACAGCCACGGGCTTTTCCTCTAGGCAGGCACGCACCCCATGGCAGACTGGCACAAGGGTTGCTCTAGGCTAGCTCCAAGCGAACCCACAAGTACAAGTCCAGGCCTCGCTGATGCCACCGGCGTTTTTCTCCAAGCCGCCTAGACTTGCTCTTGTCCGTTCGTCAGCAGCGCCTCGGCGCAAATGCGATAAACACAACAAGAGGAAGCATCCGCATGTTCAAACTGACTGCCAAGGCGCTGGCTTGCGCCCTGTCCCTGTCCATCGCTGGCGTGGTTCACGCTGCCGACCCGATCGTCATCAAGTTCTCCCACGTGGTTGCCGAGCACACCCCGAAAGGTCAGGGTGCCGTGCTGTTCAAGCAACTGGCCGAAGAGCGCCTGGGCGACAAGGTCAAGGTCGAGGTCTACCCGAACTCCTCGCTGTTCGGCGACGGCAAGGAAATGGAAGCGCTGCTGCTCGGCGACGTCCAGATCATCGCCCCGTCCCTGGCCAAGTTCGAGCATTACACCAAGCAGCTGCAGGTATTCGACCTGCCGTTCCTGTTCGACGACATGGCTGCAGTCGATCGCTTCCAGAAAGGTCCGGAAGGCCAGAAGCTGCTGACCTCCATGACTGACAAGGGCATCACCGGCCTGGCCTACTGGCACAACGGCCTGAAGCAGCTGTCGGCCAACAAGGCGCTGCTGGAGCCGAAAGACGCCCGTGGTCTGAAGTTCCGCGTACAGGCCTCCGCCGTACTGGAAGAGCAGTTCAAGGCCGTGCGCGCCAACCCGCGCAAGATGAGCTTCGCCGAGGTTTACCAAGGCCTGCAGACCGGCGTGGTCAACGGTGCCGAGAACCCGTACTCGAACATCTACAGCCAGAAGATGCACGAAGTGCAGAAGTACATCACCGAGTCCAACCATGGCCTGCTGGACTACATGCTGATCACCAACACCAAGTTCTGGGACGGTCTGCCGGCTGACGTACGTAGCGAGCTGGACAAGATCATCGCCGAGGTCACCGTCGAGGTGAACAAGCAGGCTGACGCCCTCAACGAAGGCGACAAGCAGCGCATTCTCGATGCCGGTACTACCGAGATCCTGACCCTGACTCCCGAGCAGCGCGGCCAGTGGCGCGACGCCATGCAGCCGGTATGGAAGAAGTTCGAAGGCGAAATCGGTGCCGACCTGATCAAGGCCGCGCAAACCGCCAACCAGCAATAAGGCCGGAGAGCCGTAGGGTGGGCAGGGCACTGCAGCGCTGACCCACCACGACGCCCGCGACGGGCGTCGTTCAATGCTGTAACCGGTGGGCCGGCTGCCGTCCCACCCTACGCCCTTTCCATTCGGGAGAACCGACCATGAACGCCTTGCGGCGCGTCTGGGAGCACTTCGAGGAAGGCTTCATTGCTTTCCTCCTGGCGGCCATGACGCTGATCACTTTCGTCTACGTGATCCTCAACAACTTCTACACCCTGTTCTATTGGCTGGGTGACACCTTCGGCGGTAACGAGGCTCTGCTTACTATCGGCGACTTCATTCTCGACCTTGCTCAGGCGATGACCTGGAGCAACGCCCTGACCAAGGCCCTGTTCGGCTGGCTGATCTTCTTCGGCCTGGCCTACGGCGTGCGTACCGCCGGCCACATCGGCGTCGACGCTCTGGTCAAACTCGCTCCGCGCGGCGTGCAGCGCGTCATCGGCGTGATCGCCTGCTCGGCCTGCCTGGGCTACGCCGGCCTGATCGCCGTCGGCAGCTTCGACTGGGTCAGCACCCTGTTCAGGGCCGGTATCGGCGCCGAAGACCTGGGCCACTACGGCATCCAGCAATGGCACATCGGCATGATCGTGCCGTTCGGCTACGCCATGGTGTTCATCCGTTTCCTGGAAATCCTCGTGCGCATCCTGCGCAACGAGCAGACCGGCCTCGGCCTGGCTGACGAAGCCGCCGATGCGCTGAAAATCAATGAGCACGAGGAGGCCAAATAATGACCGTGCTGTTCCTCTTCCTGCTGCTGTTCCTGCTGATGTTCATCGGCGTGCCGATCGCCGCATCGCTCGGCCTGGCCGGCTCGATCACCATCATGCTGTTCAGCCCCGACTCGGTGCGCTCGCTGGCGATCAAGCTGTTCGAGACCTCCGAGCACTACACCCTGCTGGCGATCCCGTTCTTCCTGCTGTCCGGTGCCTTCATGACCACCGGTGGCGTGGCACGTCGCCTGATCGACTTCGCCAACGCCTGCGTCGGTCACATCCGTGGTGGCCTGGCCATCGGTGCGGTGCTGGCATGCATGCTGTTCGCTGCGCTGTCCGGCTCGTCGCCGGCCACCGTCGCGGCCGTAGGCTCCATCGCTATCGCCGGCATGGTGCGCTCCGGTTACCCGCAGGCCTTCGGCGCCGGCATCGTGTGTAACGCCGGTACCCTGGGCATCCTGATTCCGCCGTCGATCGTGATGGTGGTGTACGCCGCCGCCACCGAGCAGTCGGTGGGCAAGCTGTTCATGGCCGGTGTGATTCCCGGTGTGATGCTCGGCCTGGCACTGATGATCGCGATCTACATCGTTGCGCGCATCAAGAAGCTGCCGGCCCTGCCGCGCGCCAGCTTCCGCGAGTGGCTGCGTTCCGCCCGCGAGGCCTTCTGGG
>NZ_DLMS01000004.1:42284-180471 GCF_002479365.1 Pseudomonas sp. UBA7530 | reverse complement strand
CTTTCTACTCAACCACTTGCGCCTTCGATCAGAACTTCTTCTCTCCAGCGGGAGGCGCATTCTACAGCGTTCAAAACCGCTGTCAACACCTCTTTTCTACCGCTTTCGATCCATTCGACCGAACCACCAACAGGATCAAACCGCCACCCTGTCGACCGGCGCGCATTCTACACGCCAGATTCAGTTTTGCAAGCCCTTCATTTAACTTAACTTATTGATTAGCAAGAAGTTTTTGAAGCGCTTCATCACTGAAGTGGCGCGCATTCTACATGAGCAGAGATGCCTGTAAACCCCTTTGCTGTAAAAAATCTGCAATCAATGGCTTCGCGGCTCCGCCCGCACATCTTCTCTATATAGAGAAAGCGCTCAAACCACTCCGGCTCGCCGCAGCGCGGCTATCTGCGACGCATCCAGGCCCAGCAGACGCTGCAGCACGGCCTCGCTGTCCTGGCCCAGCAACGGCGGTGCGGAACGATAGGCTACCGGCGTCTCCGACAGGCGCAATGGACTGGCCACCTGCGGCGTGGTACTGCCCAGCCCGTTGGGCAGCTCCACACGCAGCTCGCGCGCCTGCACCTGCGGATCGGCGAACACCTGCTGCAGGTCGTTGATCGGCCCACAGGGCACACCCGCCTGTTCGAGAAGTTCAATCCATTGCGCCGTGGTCTTGAATACGGTTGCCTGACGCAGCAGCGGAATCAGCTCGACACGATGCGCCACCCGCGCCTTGTTGCTGGCGAAACGGGGATCATCGGCAAGCTGCGCGATGCCCGCCACTTCACAGAACTTGCGGAACTGCCCGTCGTTGCCGACCGCCAGGATGAAGTTACCATCCGCGCTGGGGAAATCCTGATAGGGCACGATATTGGGATGAGCGTTACCCAGACGCTTGGGCGATACACCAGTGGCGAGGTAGTTCATGGCCTGGTTGGCCAGGCAGGCGACTTGCACATCGAGCAACGCCACATCAATGTGCTGACCAACTCCGGACTGCTCACGCTGATTCAGCGCAGCCAGCACCCCCACGGTTGCGTAGAGCCCGGTGAGGATATCGGTCAAGGCCACCCCGACCTTCACCGGCCCGGCCCCTTCTTCACCTTCCGGACGCCCGGTCAGGCTCATCAGACCGCCCAGCCCCTGGATCATGAAGTCGTAGCCAGCGCGCTTGGCATAGGGCCCGGTCTGACCGAAGCCGGTAATGGAACAGTAGATCAAGCGCGGATTGATCGCCTTCAGGGACTCATAATCCAACCCATAGGCTGCCAGCCCGCCCACCTTGAAGTTTTCCAACAGCACATCGCACTGTGCGACCAGCTCACGCACCAGACGCTGCCCTTCAGGCTGGGTGAAATCCAGGGTCAACGATTGCTTGTTGCGGTTGGCGCTCTGGAAGTAAGCCGCTTCCCGCGAGTCGTTACCCTCTGCGTCCTTTATATAAGGAGGCCCCCAGTGTCGCGTGTCGTCACCGGCTCCCGGCCGTTCGACCTTGATTACTTCGGCACCGAGGTCGCCGAGAATCTGCCCGCACCAGGGGCCTGCGAGTACGCGGGAAAGATCGAGCACGCGGATATGGGACAGAGCACCGGACATGGAGATTCTCCGCAAGGTGCGCCGGGCGCACCATGGATCGGTTAACAGGAGTGTCCTTAGAAGAACGCCTGAATGCCGGTCTGTGCACGACCGAGGATCAGCGCATGCACGTCATGAGTGCCCTCGTAGGTATTGACCACCTCGAGGTTGACCAGGTGACGGGCAATGCCGAACTCGTCGCTGATACCATTGCCACCCAGCATGTCGCGCGCCATACGCGCGATATCCAGCGCCTTGCCGCAGCTGTTGCGCTTCATGATGGAGGTGATTTCCACGGCAGCGGTGCCTTCATCCTTCATCCGACCGAGACGCAGGCAGCCTTGCAGCGCCAGGGTGATCTCGGTCTGCATATCGGCGAGTTTCTTCTGGATCAGCTGATTGGCCGCCAACGGACGGCCGAACTGATTGCGATCGAGCACGTACTGGCGCGCGGTGTGCCAGCAGAACTCGGCAGCGCCCAGCGCACCCCAGCTGATGCCGTAACGGGCAGAGTTCAGACAGGTGAATGGACCACGCAGACCGCGCACATCCGGAAAGGCGTTCTCTTCAGGGCAGAACACGTTGTCCATGACGATCTCGCCGGTGATCGACGCACGCAGGCCAACCTTGCCGTGAATCGCCGGAGCGGAGAGGCCTTCCCAACCTTTCTCCAGAACGAAGCCGCGGATCTCACCGGCATCGTCCTTGGCCCAGACCACGAAGACATCGGCGATCGGGCTATTGGTGATCCACATCTTGCTGCCGCTCAGGCGGTAGCCACCTTCGACTTTTTTGGCGCGGGTGGCCATCGAGCCGGGGTCGGAACCATGGTTCGGCTCGGTCAGGCCGAAGCAGCCGATGTACTCGCCACTGGCCAGCTTGGGCAGATACTTCTGCTTGGTCGCTTCATTGCCGAACTCGTTGATCGGCACCATCACCAGCGAGGACTGCACGCTCATCATCGAACGGTAGCCGGAATCGATGCGCTCCATCTCACGGGCGATCAAGCCGTAGCAGACATAGTTGAGACCACTGCCACCGTAGGCTTCGGGAATGGTCGCGCCCAGCAGGCCGGTTTCGCCCATCTCGCGGAAGATCTTCGGATCAGTCTGCTCGTGACGGAACGCCTCCAGCACGCGCGGCGCCAGCTTGTCGTCGGCGAACTGCTGGGCGCTGTCGCGCACCATGCGCTCTTCTTCGGTCAGTTGCTGGTCGAGCAGCAGCGGGTCGATCCAGTTGAAGCTTGCCTTGGCCATCGTGAAAACCTCGAAGCAGTGACGTGAGCGGTCGACGCTGCCGACCCGGAATAATCTCGATCCTAGGTCGGCTTTGCGCATAGGACAAACGCAGATTTCGCACAGACCTGTGCTTTTCTATCACTTCGAGATAGCTTAACTGGCTGTATTTGTCACCTATGTGTGAGGCTTACGCATAATGCGCCGCAAGATTCCCAGCACTGCCGCCCTCGTTGCCTTCGAGTCGGCTGCTCGTCATCAGAGTTTCACCAAGGCCGCCGAGGAGCTAAGCCTGACGCAGAGTGCAATCTGCAGGCAGATCGGCGGTCTGGAGAGTTTTCTCAATGTCGAGCTGTTCCGCCGCTCACGGCGCGGCGTGGTACTGACCGAAGCCGGCGTCGCTTACAGCCGCAAGGTAGCTGCGCAACTCGATGCCGTGGAGCGCGACACCCTCGCGCTGATGGGCAATCAGGGCACAGCCAGCATCGAGCTGGCCGTAGTACCGACCTTCGGTACGCAGTGGCTGCTACCACGCCTGCGTGCTTTCCAGCAGTTGCACCCGGAAGTCACGGTACATCTGACCAACCGCACACGCCCCTTCCTGTTCGCCGACACCCACTTCGATGCCGCCATCTATTACGGCGATGCCGAATGGTCGGGTACGCAGGCGCACTTTCTGATGCACGAGCACCTGCTACCGGTCTGCAGCCCGGCGCTTCTGGGCGATGCCCCGGTGGACGCCGCACGCATCGCTGCGCTGCCATTGCTGCAGCAGACCACTCGCCCCTACGCCTGGCGCCAATGGTTCGCCGCCCAAGGCATGAACGTGGCGCGCGACATGACCGGCCCACGCCTGGAGCTATTCTCCATGCTGGCCCAGGCGGCGCAGCATGAGATGGGCATCGCACTGATTCCGCCCTTCCTGATTCAACGCGAGCTGAAAGACGGGAGCCTGGTCATCGCCCTCGATCGTGCTGTACCCAACAACGACCGCGCCTATTACCTGATGGTGCCAGAGCGCAAGGCCGAGTCTTCGGCGCTCAAAGCCTTCCGCGACTGGCTACTTGTGCAGGCCGCCACGTATCGCCAGGCATGAAACACTCTCGCAGTTATCACGCATTGAGAACAATCGTTCACCTGTACGACCAAAATCAACACGAGTAGCGCGCATAAAGTCACACTACAACGTCTTCTCTGAATCTATCCGCGTCAAGACCAGTACTTTCGGGCTATTCCACTATTTCGAACGCTCTGTTCGTCACCTTTCACACAATAGCCAATACGACCAGCGGTCATTCGCTTAATGAATGACAAAATGGCCCTCAAAGTCTCGTGCCATGTGCTCTTCATGAGAAACGACGCGGCCTGCGCGAAGTATAAAAATCCCTCATAGACCCATTACTTGTAGTAATCCATTTTTTTTACTCCATAACTTCTTGTAAGGGTCCGAGTTCGATTGCACAATCGCGGCGCCCGCCAAGTTCGGGAAAGTTTTGTGCTGATCCCCAATCGCCGGCGCGCCAGCGCAGTGCACCGGTTCACAAGAAAGATCACGCAGGAGATTAGAAGTGCACATCGGTGTTCCTCTCGAAACCCATGCCGGGGAAACGCGGGTTGCCGCGACCCCAGAGACGATCAAGAAGTTGGTCGGCCAAGGTCATCAGGTGATCGTGCAGGCCGGGGCCGGCATCAGCGCCAGCATTCCGGACAGCGCTTACGAGGCTGCTGGCGCGACCATCGGCAACGAGACGAGCGCTTTCGGCGCCGACCTTGTGCTGAAGGTGGTCGCACCAACCGAAGCCGAGCTCGCTCAGATGAAAGCCGGGGCCGTGTTGGTTGGCATGCTCAACCCGTTCTGCAACGACACCATCGCACGCATGAACGCCCGCGGCATCGTCGCCTTCGCCCTGGAGGCTGCGCCGCGCACCTCCCGCGCGCAAAGCCTGGACGTGCTCAGTTCGCAGGCCAACATCGCCGGCTACAAGGCCGTGATGCTCGCCGCCAATTACTACCCACGCTTCATGCCAATGCTGATGACCGCTGCCGGTACCGTTAAGGCCGCCCGCGTGCTGATTCTCGGCGCTGGCGTCGCTGGCCTGCAGGCCATCGCCACGGCCAAGCGCCTGGGTGCAGTGATCGAGGCCTCCGATGTGCGCCCTGCAGTCAAAGAGCAGATCGAATCGCTCGGCGCCAAGTTCGTCGACGTACCGTTCGAGACCGATGAAGAGCGCGAGTGTGCACAAGGTGTTGGCGGTTATGCCCGTCCGATGCCCGCTTCATGGATGGAGCGTCAGGCCAGGGCTGTGCATGAGCGCGCCAAGCAGGCCGATATCGTCATCACCACGGCACTGATTCCGGGCCGCAAGGCGCCGACGCTTCTTCATGAAAGCACGGTTGCTGAAATGAAGCCTGGCTCCGTGGTCATCGATCTGGCTGCAGCCCAAGGTGGCAACTGCCCGTTGACCGAGGCCGACAAGGTGGTGATCAAGCACGGCGTTACCTTCGTCGGCCACACCAACCTGGCCGCCCTGGTGCCGGCGGACGCCTCGGCGCTGTACGCACGCAACCTGCTGGACTTCCTCAAGCTCGTGATCGACAAGGATGGCCAGTTCCAGCTCAACCTCGAAGACGACATCGTCGCGGCCTGCCTGATGTGCAACGCCGGCGAAATCGTGCGCAAGAACGGCTAAGGAGTAGAGACATGGATCTGATTTCCGACGGTATCTACAACCTGATCATCTTCGTGCTGGCCATTTATGTCGGCTATCACGTGGTCTGGAACGTCACCCCGGCCCTGCATACCCCGCTGATGGCCGTGACCAATGCCATTTCCGCCATCGTGATCGTTGGCGCCATGCTGGCCGCCGCGCTCACCGTCACCCCGCTGGGCAAGGCCATGGGCACCTTGGCCGTGGCCCTGGCGGCGGTCAACGTGTTCGGCGGCTTCCTGGTCACCCGACGCATGTTGGAAATGTTCAAGAAGAAGGCGCGTGCCGTTGAAATAAAGAGCGCGCAGGTGGAGAAGCACTAAATGAGCATGAACCTGATCACTGTTCTCTACCTCGTCGCCTCGGTGTGCTTCATCCAGGCGCTCAAAGGTCTGTCGCACCCGACCACGTCGCGGCGCGGCAACCTGTTCGGCATGATCGGCATGGCCATCGCCGTACTGACCACCGTGGGCCTAATTCACAAGCTGGGCAGCGAACTGGCCGTACAGGGCCTGGGCTTCGTCATCGTCGGCCTGCTGGTCGGTGGCAGCATCGGCACCATCATGGCCAAGCGCGTCGAGATGACCAAAATGCCCGAGCTGGTCGCCTTCATGCACAGCATGATCGGTCTGGCTGCGGTATTCATCGCCATCGCCGCCGTGGTCGAGCCGCAGTCGCTGGGCATCGTCGCCGCGCTGGGTGATGCGATCCCGGCCGGTAACCGCCTGGAACTGTTCCTCGGTGCAGCCATCGGCGCCATCACCTTCTCCGGTTCGGTGATCGCCTTCGGCAAGCTGTCGGGCAAGTACAAGTTCCGCCTGTTCCAGGGCGCGCCTGTCGTGTTCAAGGGTCAGCACCTGGTCAACCTGGTGATCGGCCTGGCGATCCTCGGCCTGGGTCTGTACTACACCTTCACCGGCGACATCACGGCCTTCGCCGTGCTGGTGGCGCTGGCCTTCGTCATCGGCGTGCTGATCATCATCCCCATCGGCGGCGCCGACATGCCGGTGGTGGTGTCGATGCTCAACTCGTATTCCGGTTGGGCGGCCGCCGGTATCGGCTTCTCGCTGAACAACTCGATGCTGATCGTCGCCGGCTCGCTGGTGGGATCTTCGGGCGCCATCCTCTCGTACATCATGTGCAAGGCGATGAACCGCTCGTTCTTTAACGTCATCCTCGGTGGCTTCGGCGCCGATGCCGACGCGGGCGCAGCCGCTGGTAGCCAGGAGCAGCGCAGCGTGAAGTCGGGCTCTTCCGACGACGCCGCCTTCCTGCTGACCAACGCTGACACCGTGGTCATCGTGCCCGGCTACGGCCTGGCGGTGGCCCGAGCCCAGCACGCGCTGATGGAGCTGGCGGAGAAGCTGACCCACCGTGGAGTGACCGTGAAGTACGCGATCCACCCGGTTGCCGGGCGCATGCCGGGCCATATGAACGTATTGCTGGCCGAGGCCGAGGTGCCGTACGAGCAGGTGTTCGAGATGGAGGACATCAACTCCGAGTTCGGCCAGACCGACGTGGTGCTGGTGCTCGGTGCCAACGACGTGGTTAACCCGGCAGCGAAGAACGATCCGAAGTCGCCGATCGCCGGTATGCCGATCCTTGAGGCGTACAAAGCCAAGACCGTGATCGTTAACAAGCGCTCGATGGCCAGCGGTTACGCCGGCCTGGACAACGAACTGTTCTACATGGACAAGACCATGATGGTCTTTGGTGACGCCAAGAAAGTCATCGAGGACATGGTCAAGGCTGTGGAATAAGACCTGACCACCTAGACAAGAAACCCGGCCATGTGCCGGGTTTCTCGTTTTATGGCACGGGTAAAAACCTGATTTTCAGGTCAGTCGCCACAACAGATCAATTGCAAACTGTACTGCTCGCAAAACTAGCTTTATGGGGTTGCACCCAGTTAAAAATCTCGCATAAATCGGTTGCACCCAGCTTTTTCACTTATGACCAGTACAGCTTCTTCAAATCCTGACCGAACAGTTACAAAGCAACCTATCTAATAGCACAACAATTTCATCCAGCTGTGACTACTGAGTCCCAACCCCGCTCGGGATAATTTGCTCATCGAAAGCAAAACACCAGACCCGCCACAAGCGGAAGGATGACCACCATGGAACGTACCCTCAGTTCCGCCCTGCTTCAAACTCACAGCGTTGCCAGCGACAAATCGGCCTGGCCGCTCCGTGTGCTTGCCACCCTCAGCCTGTGGCAGCGCCGCATCGTCAGCCGTCGTCAACTGGCTCGACTGGATGCCCGCCTGCTTGCTGATGCCGGCATCACCGAAAATCAGCGTTACGTCGAACTGCAGAAGCCGTTCTGGCGCTGATACCCCGCTTTGCTCCATCCCTAAATTGGGATCTTCTGAGAGCTCCACCGTCTCTGCTGCGGTGGGGCTTTCGTTTTATTCAGCCTCGGCAATTCAAAAATCACAGCTTGATTGCCGCGCGAGTTACGTTTCCCGCTCAGCACTGCGACTTACGCTCGTACAGGTCTCGATACAGCCGCGCCGTCTGCTGCCCCATACGCTGCGCGGTGAAGAGCTGCTCATAGCGCTGCCTGGCTTTGAGTCCCATCTGCAGAGATCGCTCGGGGTTATCCCATAGCCGCGACTACGGATAAAGACATAGCTCAAGGCCGCACTTGGCGACTTTTTAACTCAATAGTTAGCTCCCTTACTATGATCAGATATTGGCAAACGCCGGGGGCCAAGCAATGCTAAGGACAATCCGCATCGGTCATTGCCTTGCGCGAGGTATCTTGAATACCGCGTAAAGTCCGAGTCACCAGTTGGTCCGCCGCCGCCGCCCAGTCGACCCATTGCCAATGCTCGACCGCACGGGCGGCTGGAAAACGTCCAGATAGCTCGAACGCCTTGATCCGCTCAACCAAACTGGCTGGGTCGTGTAGATCGAAGTAGGCCATGAAGTCCTGACCTACTTCGCGGAACACCGGAATATCACTAGCCATCACAGGCAGACCTCGCTGCATGGCTTCTACCAGCGGCAAGCCAAAACCTTCGGCGTGCGAGGGAAACACCAGTGCACGAGCGTTGGAATAGGCGAACTCAAGACTCTTGTCGTTGACGTCATTGAACATGAACAAGCGTTTACCATACTGCGGATGACGCTTGATACGTTCAATCAACGCCTCGCACTTCCAGCCAATCTTGCCGATGATGCAAAGACACACGTCAGCACCGTCTGCCCAAAGAAGCTCGAAAGCATCAAGCAAATAGGCATGGTTTTTACGCGGCTCGACCGTGCTTACCATCAAGTAGACTGGCACCTGCTGCTCAAACATCCTCCGCACGTTTTTGTGCAGCACTGCAGCTGGCCGGTTCAGATCAAGCTCAGAACCCAAGTGGAAGTATCCATGCCAACGCTGCGCCGCCTCGGCAGGGCCCAAACGATTCTGCAGTTCAGCGTCTACCTGCTTACTTACGGTCTGTGAGATAGCCATAAAACCATCAGCAGTTTTCGACACCCAGTCAAACCAACGATCAAAAACCTTGACCAAGCCAGCGTCGCAGAACTGAGGATGGGTAAGCGGGATCAGATCGTAGATGACCGAAATAATGCCAATACCCCGGTTCTTCAGACGTTCAGCCAGCTCGAAGAAATCGGCGTGCCATGAAGAATCGAGTAACAACAGTTGATCGCCGTCCCGCACCTGGAGTTCCACCGCCCGCTGCGGTGCTGGCTGAGCGTTGCGATTGAGCCAGAGCAGGCCACGTAACGGTAAGGTAATACCCAGGCTCAACAACTTGCAGGGCCAATAAAGCAGACGCTTGGCAAACGCCGTGTCGCGGAACGGGAGCAAGCGCTCGAGGCGCGCGTGCAGGCACCAGTAACGATTACGCGCGTGATCCAGGCGCATAATCAGCCTCTGCCGCCAACTTTTGGCGCGGTCGACTGCCAACGGCTCTAGGCTCAACACACGATATAAACGCCCGCCGCTTATCATTACTGGCACGCATTCGACACCCACCTGCACACCCGACAGATTCCCGATGATATTGCGCACCACGCGCTGAATTCCGGAATTATCCTGGGGATGTTCGTAGACATAGGTACACTCGACCAACAACCGCATCCCATTGCTCCTCAGTGACTGGCTTCGGCGGCCAATGAGCCGCTGCGCTCAATGGCGACCTGCGAATCGAGCCAGGCGCAACCGACGAAATCGGGCTGCTGAACATTGATCACGTGAAATACCAAGGCGTAATCGCGCCACTCGTAATTCTTGTCCAGGTGAGAATCGAGTCGCGAGAGAGAAAGGGCAATCGAATAATTGCCCTTGCCAAGGCGCACCGGAAAGCGGAATTCGTAGGTCACCCGTTCACCAGCGGTGAGATTCTCCAGCGCGCGCTGCAGACGATGGGTATTGATGCCGTAGATCGGCTGCCCCATGCGGTCCTTGATCATGAAGCCCAGCACCAGTCGTGGAATATCTATCTTGATATCCACCACCACCCGCAGTGTGACGGTGCTGCCGACGGAAAGCACCTCGATTCGCTGCCCCTGCTCGTTAAATAAGCCTATATCAGCGAATCCTGCCTCCCCGGTACCAGATATCGTGCGGATCTGGCCTCCTTCCAGGCGCTCCTGGCGGACGGTCTGCTGTTCCTTTTCGGCCAGCATGGCGCTGTAGAAATCCATCACTTCTTCCGGCGCACCTTCAAGCGCCAGTCGCCCATTGACTAGCAAAATGGCACGATCGCACAGCGACTGAATTGCCTGCCGATCATGGGACACAATCAGAAGAGTAGTGCCCGCCTTACGAAACTCGCGGATGCGGTCGAAACTCTTGTGCTGGAAATAAGCGTCTCCCACCGAAAGTGCTTCATCCACAATCAACACATCGGGGCGCCGGGCGGTGGCAACGCTGAATGCCAGGCGCATCTGCATGCCGCTCGAATATGTACGAACTGGATGATCAATATACTCACCTATTTCGGCAAATGCCTCGATCTCAGGCATCAGGTGCTGCAGCTCCTCCATGCCAAGACCGAGCAGTTGTCCGGCCATAAACACGTTCTGCCGACCCGTGAAGTCCGCGTGGAAGCCCATACCTAGCTCCAGAAGAGCTGCGACACGACCATCGATGTGAATGCTCCCGGCGTTGGGCTGTGTTGTGCCGGTGATCATCTTCAATAGCGTGCTCTTTCCAGCACCGTTAACCCCAATGATCCCCAGTGCATCTCCAGGCTGAACGCAAAACGAGATGTCCCGAAGAACCCAATTCAACTGGTGCCGCGGTCTGCCGAAGGGGATTACCCATTCCCCCAGACGCGACCAGCGCGACGGGTATTGCTTATAGGCCTTGCCAAGGCCACTGACCTGAATACTGCCCATCAGAGTTCATCCACCATTTCGCCGGAGCGTTTGCGGAACAATTGCAATGCCAAGGCACAGAGCGCCACTGAGACCAGTGTGATGGGGAGCAGCGAGCCCCAATCGGGCCAACGGCCATAAACAAATATGCCTTGGTACGCCGTGATCACAGGCATCATCGGATTCAGATCGAGCACCGGACGAACGGCCTCCGGCAAAATTGAAGCTGGATAGACGATAGGGGTAAACCAAAACCAAAACTGCAGGAGGATACCGGTGAACTGACCGACATCGCGGAAGAACACGTTAAGCACCCCTAGGGTGATACCCAGGCCAATGGAAAATGTCACCTGCACCAATAGTACGGGCAACACGGCCAGCAATGCGAAACCGGGAAAGGTCTGGGTCAGCAACAGAAAACAGAGGAACAACGCAAAGATGATGGCGAAGTTCACAGAGGCATTCAGCACTACGATTAATGGTAGACAGATGCGCGGAAAACTCAGTTTCTTAATCAGATTGGCATGCTCGAGAAACACAGACTGACTGCGCCCGATAACTTCAGCGAAGAAGCCCCATGCGATAATTCCCGCACATAAATAAATGCCGTAAGCAAGGCTGTGTTCGACTCCAGGTAGGCGAGCCTGCATCACTTGGGAGAAAATCACCGTATAGACGATGATCATCGAAAGCGGGTTGAGCACTGTCCATAGCGCGCCGAGCAAAGAGTTGCGATAGCGCGTTTGAAACTCGCGCTTGACGCTGCCCAAGACAAAACCTCGATAGCTCCATACTGCACGGGCCATATTCAAAGCCATTACTTGGTCCCGCCGTATTGGTCAAAACGAACAATGTTTTTATTTCCGAGGTATTCACCAATTTTTATCTCCAGGCCGATAATTCCTGAATGATCCCTGTGGTGCTTGTATTCTTCAGAAATGAAGATTGGGTTGTTGCCACCTTGTGCCAACCGGCCCATATCCGGCCCCCAGGGCTCGCTGCGGTGGTGAAACCTCCGCAGCGACAACGCCGCTCGCGGAAGTGCCACGCGCTTGATCTTGAAGCGCGGGCCCTTCGCAAGCACGTAGGTTTCCCGAGAGTGGTTTGCCAAACGGTGTGGACGATAAGCGCCATGATCGCTTGCCTTCAATTGCCTACCCACCTGACGCACTCGCTGCGAGCGCTCGGCATAAGCAATTAACCGTATGTTTCTTGTATAAATGCCAATGAAGCCACCGTCACGCTTAGCCTCAATATTGCCGAGATAATACTCGCACTGCTTGTCGAGATTGATCCTCGCCACGTTAGCTGTGATTTTGCGACTGATAAACTCAATACCGCATAACGGCAATTCGTAGTCAGCCAGGACGCTACCCGATATATGCGGACTCAAGCTGTCGCGGTAAAACAACGTATTCCAATAATTATATCGACGGTTTTCACCAAGGATCAGCGCACTTCTATCCATATTATTATGTTTCTCTAGCGGCCCAGTCAGAGAGCACACTCTGTAAGGTATCCGTAATATGTACGCCAGGTTTCCACCCGGTTTCTCTCTGTAATTTTTCGGAACTACCGACAACCCTACGCTGCTCAGCTCGTCGCATGCGAGCCGAGTCTTGCACCAGCTCTACTTCAACGCCCGCCAAACGGGCCATTTCCCCTATCATGTCGCGCACTTTGCGCTCCAGGCCAGAACATACGTTGTAAATTTCACCGCTCACGCCCCTGTCCAGCAGGAGGAGATATGCCTCAATAACATCGCGGACATCGAGAAAGTCTCGAGTTACATCAATATCCCCCACATCCAAGCGCGGTGACTGAAAGCCCCGTTTTACTCTTACTAACTGCCTGGCCATACTGGAAATCACGAACGATTCGCTCTGCCCAGCGCCTATATGATTGAATGGCCGCGCAATCATAATGCGCCAAGGTTCAGCATAGCTCCACTGCTGGCACAATAGTTCGGCAGAAACTTTGCTGACCGCGTAGGGATTGCGCGGACGCGGTGCCAGAAGTTCCGAAATTGGCATTTGCGACTCATCTACATGGCCATAAACATCGCCCGAGCTAACATATAAAAAAGTACCGCTGAAGCCTTTTCGTTTGAGTGCCTGGAGAAGGTTAAGAGTACCTAGCGTATTGATTTGCAGAGTACGCGCTGGGTCGCGGAAAGCCTCGGGCACAAAAGTCTGGCCAGCAAGGTGGATCACTGCATCGGGGCAGTCATCAGCCAGCCACTCATCGAGCGTTTCCGCAGCTGTCAGATCGTGTGGCTGCGCTGCCATCAGCCGCCAGCCGCCAGCAGTAGGTACCTTTAGGCGCGCTTCAAGGTGCCGTCCGACAAAGCCGCTCAAGCCAGTTACAAGTAATTTTTTCACCTAACCTCCAATTTCGCTCGGTAGCATCGCAGCCTCAGCCCTTGAGGCGCGACGATAACGGAGTTTTCAGCCGGCCCCAGCCAGCGGTTAACAGCCGGACCACAGACCATAGCCAGCTGCCATATACAGCTTCTAACTGGGCCTCCGAAGCCTGCGCCCGCTGAAGCGTGGCGGACAGCTGATCTTGCAAATCTCGCGCTTCTGCCAGCGGAAAGCTCAACCGGTGGCCTCGGCATAGTTGGAATTCGTCAAGAATATTCGGTGGCATGCTCAGCGGCCGCAACAACTCGGAGCGTTCCGTTGCCACGTAATAGCGGTTGATCCCATCGCACAATGCCGCCTGATAACCGGCCTGCAGGATCAGCGCCTCCCACTCAGGCACCTTGTCAAAGGCAGACTCGATCAGAATGAGCCAGGGCCGCCAGCGCTGAAAATCCATTCCCTGCAAGACGTTGCGCTCGAAGCCTTCGACATCGATTTTCAGAAAATGAAAGGGCAAAGTGGCTGACAGATGCTCCTCGCAGATATCCCTGAGACGCTTCGTTTGTACGGTGCGCTGCACGAACGGAATACCTTCGGCCCGCTGTTGCTCGGCCATCTCCTCGCTCAGGGTGGAGAGCCCGGTGTCAGCAGACTCGAAGAAGGTCAGCTCGCCCTGCTCGTCTCCGACCGCCACGCATAGGTTGATGTCCTGGGGGCGCTCCTGACACAAGGCGTCATGGTAATGCTTGACCGGCTCGATATTGATTCCGCGCCAGCCCCGCTCATATAGCGAACGCGTCACCGAGTCGAGAGTGGGATGGTTTGCGCCCACATCGACATATTGGCCAGGGCCGAACAACTTGAATGTACGCCAGAGCATCACATCCTCGAAGTTCTGGGCGTATGAGATGAATACTGGCGCGGTCTGCTTGCTCATGAATTCCACCGCTCAAAGAGCGCTCCGGTTGTAGAACGGTCGTATCACTGTCGTTATTGTTACCGCAGTCCGAATTCCTGCCTGCCGCAACGGCCAGCTCATAGCGGTTTGCGCGCAATCACTACTTGGCTCTTGGGCATCACACCATCCAGCGCAGCCTTGATACGCGGGCCGGCCGGTAGCGACAGCAGCGTCGACCAGGTCTGTCCCCAGCTCTCCAGCAGAGGTTGCCAGGGCGGGTTGAGCGGCTGGTTCTCACAAGCCCAATACAAGGACCACCATACGGCATGGTAGAAGCCATATTGCATGCTGCTCTCCACGCTCAGCCCCGAGTCGCGCGCCAGTTGCTCCAGCTCGCCACGCTTGAAAATGCGAATATGGTTGGGCCGCTCGAAATAGGCCGAAGGCGCAATGTGCTTCTGCACCCCTTCGATGACCTCGTCCGGTACCGTCAGCAGAAAAAGTGCCCCCGGCATGGCGACTCGTACGAGTTCGCTCATGAACTGCTGGGGGCTATCCACATGCTCGAGAACCTCCATCGCCACCACCCGGCTGATTACCTCATCGGGCAACGGCAGCGGGTTGGCATCGGTGACCAGCGTGCGCACGCTACGCGCGCCTTCTTTTTCGAGCCGGGCGCGTGCCGTATCGAGCTTGTGGGCATCGACGTCGGCAAGGATCATTTCGGCCCCCTGGCGCGCGCTGAACAGCGCATAACCACCCTCTCCACAGCCGATATCCAGAACGACGTCCTCGGCCGTGATCGCAAAACCGCGAACCAGCTCTCCCGTCTCGTTCTGCAGCCATCCACTCTGGTGAATATCGATCAGCCCTATATCGATCTCCGGCTCGCCAGGCGCAGCCGCTGGCGCTTCACTGGAAACACTTGGCTGCGGCTGATCAAGAGGTTGTAGCAAACGCTTCAAACGATCGAGCATGGAGACTTCCTGGTGCGGCCATATGCCGAGCATGCGGGGTTTCAGGGGCCGGACACTGCGCTGGCCGGGTTGGGTGAGCGGTCGTCCTGGCTGCCGGTATTCGCCGCCGGCTCGCGGTCTGTCTGTAGAAAGCGCCTTGCCATAGCAGCGCCGTGCCGGCGCAAGGGCGTTTCGATAAAGCGATAGTTGAGCTCACTGCAGGCGATGATCAGCGCAGCCGCCGTGAACAGGAATGGATAGAACAGCTCCTCGCCAGGTGCTGACTCAGGACTCACGCGATGCCAGATTTCACGCGTGGCGAAAAACGCCGGCACATGGATCAGATAGATGGCATAGGAGCGGCTTCCGACCCACAGCAGCACCTGCCTGAGAGGATTGGCCGGCACGAACAGACGCAGGTCGTAAGAGGCCATCCAGACCAGTAAGGCCGAAAGCACGGCAAACAGGCTGAAGCGGTACGACACCACATTCAGCACTTCGGAGCCCACCACGCCCATGCAGAGAAAGATGCCGGCCATCACCGCCGTGCCCACGCCTTGCCGGCGCAGGAACTCGGGGCGCACCAGAGCGTAGCTGGCGTGCTGACTCCAGATCGCCAACAGTACGCCGAGGGCAATGGCATCGGTGCGGAACATCACGCTCAGCAGCGTTCGGCTCGACAGCAGTTGGACGATCACCACGGCGATCAGCACATAAGGCAGGTAGCGCCGGGTCAGCAGCGCCAGCAGGGGCAAAACCAGATAGAACTGCTCCTCCAGCGACAGGGTCCAGTAGACGAAGCTGGCACCATATTCACGACTACCGAAGGTTTCTGCGAAGCGCAGGTTCGCCACCTGCAGCACGCCGGCTACCGTCGCCTCGACATTTGCCCGCAAGGTGCCGAATGCTCCCGAGTCGTTGAACAGGAAGGATGCCAGCAGTATCAGCGCCAGCCAGATCCAGGCCGACGGCAGCAGGCGCCAGGCCCGACGAATCCAGAATGCAACGGTAATGCGGGTAGACATCTGTGCGTTGTCGCTGGCTTGCAATCTGGGTAACAGATCACGCGCGATGACGAAGCCGGAAATTGCAAAGAACAGGTCAACACCAAAACCGCCACCGAAATAGACACCCAGACGCGCCAGTGCCGGTGTGGTCCAGGTAAACAGGTTGCCCAGCGCATGATGTAAAACCACGAAAAGCACAGCGAACGCGCGCAGTATCTCGATATCGTCGATCCTTCTGCTCATGGCTGCTGCCCCACTGCAAGCGGCTTGCGTGCCAGGATGATCTGAGTCTTGGGCAACGCATCGTCCAGAGCCCGGCGAATCCTGTCTCCTCCGGGCAAGTGAATGGTCTGGTGCCACAGTGACGCCCACTGGTCGAGCAACGGATTGAACGGTCCATGGATCTGATCATGGGTCGCCCCCTGGAACACATGGCCTTCCGCCTCCCTGGTGCCCCAGAACAACATCATCCACAGCGTCCAGTAGAAGCCATAGTACTCGCGCGATTCGATCACCAGCCCTGCGCTTTCCACCAGGTCGGCGAACGCATCTCGAGAAAAGACGTTGATATGGTTGGGCGCCTCGAAATGCACGGACGGGGCAATAACCTGCTGCAGCTCCTCGCTGCGCTGATCGGGCACCGAGATGAAGTACTTGGCGCCAGGACGCCCCACACGCACCAATTCACGCAGGATTTCCAGGGGCTGCTCGACATGCTCGAGAACCTCCAGCGCGATGATCCTGGTGGCCAAGGCATCCGGCAAGGGCAGCGGCAGACTGTCCGATACGATGCCCTGCGATTCACGGGCTGGCGTCTGGGCAACCTGCTCACGCAACGACTCGACCTTGTCCGCCTCGCTGTCGGTGAAGATCACATGGGCGCCGCGTCGGGCGCAAAACAGCGTGCTGCCGCCATGCCCGCAGCCCAGATCCAGCACCGTATCGTCCGCGCTGATGGCAAAGCCACGAAACAGCTCATCGGTCTCGTTCTGAAACCAGCCGCCCATTACGGCATCGACCAGACCACAATCCCGAGAGCCGACGCTGCACACCGCTGCTTCGGCCGGATTGACCGCGGATTCCGGTTCAGGACGGGACATGCCCCGCCACCATTCACGCAAGGCTCGCACGCGCTACCGCCTCCTCACTCAGCAGTGCCTGAATTCGCCCTCGGGCAACCTCTCGCGAGCAGTGCCCACGCATACGCTCGACCGCACTGGTCGCCATACGCTGGTAGCGCTCAGGATCGGTCGTTATGCACTGGTAGGCGTTCAGGTAGGCATCTCGCAAGGAGGCCCAGTCGATCTGATGACGCCGGGTGCGGTAAGCCAGGCGCGGGTCATGCGACCAGGCCGTGAAGTCGAGCCAGCTATCGACTACGAATGCGACCTGCTCGTCGATGTAATCCAGCATCGCCGAATGCCGCGGTGCGACTGCAGGCTTGCCGCAGGATAGAAACTCCATCAACGGCAGGCACTGCCCTTCTCCGTGAGAAGCGTTGACTGCGTAGGCACTGGCCTGGACAAGCGCTTCGAAGTCTTCTCCGTCCAGATAACCATGCAGCAGCACGATGCGGCACTGGAATCTGGGCATGCGCGCCATCCAGATCAGCATGTCGTGCATGGCGGACAGGTATTCATGATGCCCCAGCTTGAATACCAGGGTCGCATCCGGAACGTCACGGAAAGCGGCGCAGAAGGCCGTAAGCATGTCGGCCCAGTTCTTGCGCCCGTCATAAGGATTGAAAAGGGCCGTGAAGATCACTCCGGACAGCTGGACCTCGCATTCACCCGGTTGCCAGTCCGGCATCTTCGGCGTGAGGCCTTTTTCCTCCGGCTGCGGGGGCTCGACCATATTGCGCGGCTCGAGCGGCTTGTCACCATCCTGTACCACTATCTCCAGCGGCGCACCGTCAGGCTTGGGCAACATGGGCAGAAGAGGCTGTAGCACCTTGAGATACCACTCGCCGAGATAACGCCGGGTAATGCGGTAGCGTGATTGCCCATCGTTTTCCGTTGGTACGGTTACCGCCGAGCTGGCCCGTGCACGTGCAGCCGCTCCTTCATGCTCGCGAATGGCCTGCACCACGCGCGCGGTCGCGGCGCTGCCGAATATATGAGGGGCCAGCGCAGGGTCTCGCGTGTCGACCACGACACCCGACGCCATCTTGATCGTCACGCAGCCATTGGGCAGTTGCCCGGCCCACTTCTGCCGGAACGCAGCAAACTTGTCCCAAACGGGTGAAGGTACGGAAATGATCGGAAAACCGTCGCCCAGCTCCCGGCGTACGGCATCGACGATCATCCGAGAATGGGTGATGCCCTGACCGCACTGTCGCAAAACGTGACGCCAGTCCTGCTGAGGCTCATCCAGCCATGATTCGCTGGGAATACTGTCAAACTCCCAGGCAAACACCGGAATTGTGGGGCAACGCAACCGGGTTAGCGTCTTGTGCGGAGGCGAGAACGAAAGGAACACACAGCGCTCGCCAGCGGCGCGAGCCGCTTCATACAGCGGATCGACTTGCTGCTCGGGTTCGTCCACGACCACGATCTCGCCCAGCGTCTGCAGGACAGGCAAGAAGTCGCGCAATACGAAGTAGTAACTGTACTCGGGAAGCCCCATGCTGCTGGCGATCCTGGCAGCGGTGATCTGGGAATAGACCAGAATCTTCATCACGCTTCACTCCCCGCCAGGCCTGCTTTCTCATGTGAGGCCTGGCCTCCCGCCACTCGCCCGAGAAATTCCTCAAGGGGCCCGGCAACCTGGCCGATGGAGGCGAAGGCCCGCATGCGCGCGTCGGCCTTCATCGCCATATCGCGATACTTCTCCGGGCTCTGCGTGATCACCTGATAGCTCTGCTGGTATGCCTCGACCAGCGACTGCCAATTCAGACGGTGACGGTGGGTCATGAAGATGCCGGTCGGATCATGCGGCCAGCAGAAAGGCTCCAGCGCACACTTGATCGTGAAGGCCAGCTGATCGTCCACATAGTCCGCCATGGCGGTATGGGTCGGCGCGATCACCGGGACTCCAGCACTGAGGAACTCCATCAGGGGCAAGCAAAGTCCCTCGCCCGAAGACGCATTCACGTAGTAGTTGGAAGCGGCGATGAGCTGGCGATACTGCTCATCCTGAAGAAAACCATGGAGCACGACGACACGGCAGGCGAACGGCGCCAGGCGCGAAAGCAATGTCATCAATACGATCCGGTAGTACTCAAGATCATGGTGGGTCATCTTGACGATCAGCGTGGCATCCTGCCGGTCCTTGAATGCCCAGCAGAATGCAGTGATCAGCTCCACCCAGTTCTTGCGGCTGTCTGCGGGGTTGAGCACCGTCGTGTATACCACGCCCGATACAACAATCCGGCGGACCTCCGGTTCCGGAGCCGGCTCTGCGACCATCCGCGGCGCTGGCGACTTTTCTTCAGCAATCTCCGCTTTGCGCATCTCCCGCCACCAACCAGCGGCCAGAGCACTGGTCGTCAACCAGGCCTGTCGGAGGCGACTTTGCTCAGGCACCTCATCTACAGGCGGCGCAATCACAACCTCCGGTTTGCGCACCAGACCGTCAGCCGACAAGCCAAGGGTTGGGCTATCGATAACCACTCCGGCGAAGGGGAAGCCTCGTTCGGCCATCATTGGCTTGCCCGCAGCCGGCTGTTCAATCCGGTAACGGTCCCAGACGGGGGCCGGAAGCGCCACGACCGGATAACCGGCCGGCATCGCCTCGCGCACCAGTGCCGCAGCTTCTCGGCTGGTGCTGATGGCACCCTGGATATGAGAAAAGGTGTAGCGCCAGTCGTTCTGCGGGTTACCTTCCCAAGCGATGGAAGGCAGAGTGTCGAACTCCCAGGCGAACACGCAGACGGTCGGACAGCTCAAACCCAGCGGCACTTGATGCGGCGGGCTGAAACTCAGGTAAACGACCTCCTCACCGATACTGCGATAGTGCTCGGCAAGTTGCTCGATCTGTTCGAGACTCTGCACGATTTCCATGCCTGCGACACGCTCGAGAACGGGCAGGAAATCCTTCATGAGAAAGAAGTAACTGTACTCCGGCTTCCCAAGAGAATTATGAATGCTGGCTTGATCGATTTTTGATCCCACGAGGATGATCATGATGCAGAGACAACCCCACCAGTGCCGACGCGAACGATCATGCACTTCTTGATATTGTTATTGGGTCACGACCTGAAAAACAGTGGCATCAACACCCTCGGTAACCACGGAATTTTTCGTAAAATCCAGGAAGTTACCCCAAGAAAACTCCGTTTTTCATGCTCGATCAGCATCGCAACCTTTAACGACGCATGCAACCGTC
Organism: Pseudomonas sp. UBA7530; assembly: GCF_002479365.1. NCBI lineage: Bacteria > Pseudomonadati > Pseudomonadota > Gammaproteobacteria > Pseudomonadales > Pseudomonadaceae > Pseudomonas > Pseudomonas sp. UBA7530. The sequence goes on along the minus strand of NZ_DLMS01000004.1, from coordinate 160,067 downwards.
TCGAGACTGCGTATCATCAAAAAAGTCCTGCCACTGCGCGGTAACTGGCCGTAGCCAGCCTTGCCGCGCTAGGCTTACGTCGCCAGCTGCAGTCCGACTGCGCTCTCCCTGAAATTCTCGAGGAATTCACCTTGGCACAATCTCGTCGCCTGGCTTTCGCCATTCTTCTGCTATCGAGCACATCGGCCTCGGCCAGCAGCTTCGTCGCCACCACGGACACTCTCGGCAGTGCGTTGGCGGGCAGCGCCGAAGCCACTTCAGACGCGACGTCCTCGCTGCGCGATAGCAAGGTCGTGCATGCGGCCCAAGACGACGCCGCCAGCTTCGTTGCCAGCAATGGCGAGCTGCGCGGAGCACGCCTGGAAGCCGCGCTGCGTTATCTGCGCAGCCAGTCGCCGGACCTGCACAGCGCCAGCGATCTGCAGCTGGCAGGCGCCATCCTCTCGCGCTGATTGCCTCGCGTGGCTGCTGACCGCCGCGCCGCCGCCCCGTAAACTACGACGACTTCCACCCTGCCAGCGGAACCGCGCTGGCAGCGGTACGTCCAATTGTCCGTCCTGCAGTTCTCGGAGCCATCTGTCATGCGTCGTTCATTCGCCATCGCCATCACCGCCTGCGTCCTGTTCAGCGGTATCGCCCAGGCGCAAACCGTGGTCGCCACCAGCAACATCGTGGTGCGCGCCCTGGATCGCAGCATCAATTTCACATCCGACACCACCACATCGCTGCGCGACATGAAAGCCGTGGTGCAGGCTCGTGACGACGCCGCCAGCTTCGTCGCCAGCGCCGGTGAGATTCGCGGCGCGCAACTGGAAGCCGCGCTGGAGACCATTCGCCAGCAACTGCCCGAGGCGCAGGCCGCCAGCGACCTGCAACTGGCCGAAGCCATTCTCGCTCTGTGACCCACCTTCTCGCCTGGTGCTGCGGCGCGCTGCTGGCTTTAGCCGCAGGCGTCGCCCAGGCGCAGTTGCGTCTGACGCTGGAAGACAGTGCTCTTGACGCCGCGCAGCGCCAGGCGAGCCAGGCGCTGCTCAACGAGGCGATGGCTGCATTGCCGCCGCGCTTCATCCAGCGCCTGGATCGCGAAGTGAAGGTCAGCTGGCGCACCGGCCTGCCCTCGAAGGTCTACGGCCAGGTTGGACGCTTCAGCGGTATCGAACTGAATGCCGAATTGCTGCCCAGGCTGGTCGATGGCACGGCGGCTCGCAACCAGTCTGGCCGCCATCACGGCACTCAGCGCCAGGAATTGCTGGCCACCCTGCTTCATGAGCTGACCCACCTTTATGACCGTGCTCGCCTATGGCCCGCAGCCGAGCGGCGCCACATCAGCCAATGCCGACAACGCGTCAGCTCGATGGGCCTGGTCGGGTTGCCGGAGGATTGCCGCGGCCAGAGCGAACGGCGTTTCACTCTTAGCGACGATCCGCGCCTGCTCGATCTCGCTGGCTGGCAGCAACGGGTCGGCCAGCGCGGTGCGCGTGATCTGGACAATGGTCAGGTCGCGCGCAGCCCGGACAGCTACGAGCTGACCAATGCGCTGGAGTTCGTCGCGGTCAACCTCGAGTACTTTCTGCTCGACCCCAGCTATGCCTGCCGCCGCCCCTCGTTGGCGCGCTACTTGCGCGAGCACTTCGACTGGACACCGGCCGGCGAGCCCTGCGCCAGCGACTACCCCTACCTCAACGCCGGGCGCGATTTCGCCGCTCAGCCCCTGGGCCGACTCGACCCCGAGCGCGTGTATGAGGTCGATTACCTGCTCGCCGAGGCCAACGATGCCTGGATGAGCCGCTGGGGCCACAGCATGCTGCGCCTGGTGGTCTGCGCGCCGGGGCGGCCGCGCGGCCCGGACTGCCGGCTGGATCTCAACCACCACCTGGTGCTGTCCTACCGCGCCTTCGTCGGCGACGTGCAGCTGTCCAGCTGGGATGGACTGACCGGCGTCTATCCGTCGCGCCTGTTCGTCCTGCCGCTGGAGCAGGTGATCGACGAGTACACCAAAGTCGAGCTGCGCAGTCTGGCCTCGGTGCCGTTGCGCCTGACGCGCGATGAGCTCGAACAAATGGTGGTACGCGCCGCCGAACAGCACTGGAGTTATGACGGCGACTACTACTTCGTCTCCAACAACTGCGCGGTGGAAACCCTCAAGTTGCTGCGCAGCGGCACCGGCAATCCGCGCCTGCAGGCGCTGGACAGCATCCTGCCCAACGGTCTGCTGGAGCTGATGGATGCTCGTGGCCTGGCCGACACCAGTGTGCTCGACGATCCGCGAGAAGCACTGCGCCTGGGCTATCGCTTCGACTCCTTCCGCGAACGCTACCAGGCCATGTTCCGCGTCCTGCGCGAGCGCCTGCCGATCACCCAGGACAGCGTCGAGACCTGGCTGGAACAGCCAGCACAGGTTCGCAGCCAGTGGTTCACCAAGGCTGATCTGCGCGCCAGCGCAGCCCTCTTGTTGCTGGAACAGGCCGCGCTGCGCCGGCAATTGCTATTGGCGCAGGACGAACTCAAGCGCCGCTACCTCACCGGCCGCGCCGCCGGCGACCCGAGCCTGAACAAGGCCGGCGCCGCGCTGGAGCAGATTCTCGCCAACAGCGGCTTCCTCAGCCGCCCGGCGGAGCTACTCGAAGGCGGCTACGGCTTGCCGCAGCAGCAGGAGTGGGAGCGCCTCGAGGCCAGCAGCCGTGACCGCCAGCAGCAGCTACGCCAGCTCAGCGATGAGCTCGATGGCGAAGTGCGCAACCTGCTGCAGCCCGAGCGTCTGGCCGAGCTGGAAGCCAACGAGGCCAACCTGGTTGCGCTAGGCGAACACCTGCGTGCATTGCACAAGGCAAGTGGCGGCCTGGAGCTGCCTTAAGTCAGCTACCGAACAACTTGCCCACCGAGGGCAGGCCGAGCTGTTGCAATGGGTTGGCGGGCGCTACTTGTGGCTTGAAACGACCAATCGCCGACTCGCACTGAGCCAACAAGCCCTTGCTGGCACTGCTTTGGCATGACTGGTAGGCCTGCTGCGCCTGCGCCACCCGCGCGCCTTGCAGATGCACGGAGATTTCCAGCGGCGTCATCAATTGGCTGCCCCAATGCGCCTGACCACGTTGCAAATAGCGCTCGGCCTGAGCTTGGCGGTTAAGACTCAGCGAGAGGGTGATGATCTGGTCATAACTTGAGAGAGACGCGTATTGCCACTCACCCTCCGGCACCTGCTCCAGATTGGCCAGCGCGTCCTTGTAGCGCCGCTGCTGGACCGCTAGGACGAATTGCAAAGTCTGCGCACGCATACTCTTGGCTGCAGGCCCCTTCGCCACCTCCCTGGCCAACTTGCGCGCTTCGTTCAGATCACCCTTGTCGATGGCCTTGGTCGCACGATTGATCAGTACCTGTCCGGCTAGAATCTTGCCGCTCTGGCCTCCGAGAAGTTGCCGCTGATAACTGGCAAGTTGCGGGCTTCGGCGTCTCTCGCTGCGGTACTCACTGGCGATATAACGCGCCAATGCCTCCTCGCGCTGAGCGGGCAACTGGTGAGTCTTGCCAAAGTCCTTCCACACATCCACAACCGCCAGTTGCGCGGCTGTCATGCCACTCTGGAGCCCTTGTTCGAGCAAACCGCTGACGCCTTTTTTCTGCATCGCCTGGCTGAACAGCTGTTTCTGCTGAGCCTGATAGCGCTGCAACTGGCTGACGTTGCTGCCTTCGAAGCTCTGCAGGCGCTGGATGCCATGCACCGCCCCCCGCGGCGAGTAACCCGCACGGCTGAGCAGGTCGACTGACAGCAGGTCGGCCTCGTCTTCCTGTGCCCGCGTCCAGCTACTGTTCCAGAAGTTATCGGATACCGCCTTGAGCAGGCTGCCCGAGAGGCTGCTCTGGACGATGGTCTTGCCCACGGCATCAGGATTACCCACCACCAGCTTGCGCGACGTGCCGCTCTTCTGGCTTTCCATACTCGCCAGGGTCGCACCCAGGCTGACCGCCGTCACCGAAGCATCCAGCAGTTTTTTCTGCTGATTGAAGAAATGCTCGCGATCGAGGTGCCCAAGCAACAAGTGGGCTGCTTCATGCCCAAGCATCGCGGCCAGCTCATCCTCGCTCTCGATGGCCTGCAAAGTCCCCAGATTGAGGTAGATGATATTGTCTGCGGTGGCCCGTGCACCGAAGCTCTCCGAGGCGCTGAAACGCACCCTGATATCCGGTTTGGCGTGCGGCCAATGCGCCAGCAAGCGAGCCAGCACCTGATCGCAATAGGCCTGCAATTGCGGCGCCTGGAAGCTTTCGACCTGCGCCATCTGCTCGGTCAGATCCAACTTGCCGAAACCACGCACTTCATCCGGGTCGGCAGCGCCGGCCAAACGATCGACCAACGCATTGTTCAACCAGGAATTATTGGTCACCGGCTGCAGCGCCAGCGGCCGCGCCCGCGGACTGTCGATGAACTTGCCTTCCAGCGGCGCCTGGCTGGTCATGGGCATCTGCTGGCAACCGAACAACAACAGGCAGCTTACTGCCAGAGCCATTTCCTTACGCATGAAGCCTCCTTGTCTTACTTGCCGCAGGCTTTCGAATAGCCCATCACGCCATTGGTCTTGCTGTCTGCCAGCAAGCTGGTCTCGGCAACCTTGCGGCAATCGAAATCAACGGTCTTGCCTTGATTGAGCTTCACGTCCAACGGGTCGAGCCAGACCTGGCGTTCACCCACGGCAATCAGCAACAGGTTCCTGGTCTCGCTGAAGCTGATCACCTGCACCTCCGGCGCAGGAAGCTGGTCACGACTCATGTCGCCGAGAAACTCGCCCTGCTCGTCATACACAGCGACCTTTTCCAGCGGATAGCCGATGATCTTCAGTGGCTCCTGCGCCCATGCCGGCATACTGCACAGCAACAGCCCGAATGCTGTGGCTCTGAACATTGCTAGATCTCCCTTTCAGTTGATGTGCGACGCGCACGCTGGTGCCACCATTCGGCAACCCTGGCTTCACCCAGGTAGGCGTAGAACAGGCCGATCATCAGCACCAGCCCAAGCCAGTCGAATGGCGCGATATGCAACCAGCGCGCGAGATAGAAACTGCTCAGCAGCGCCAGGCTGCTGAGCAGAACGAACCAGAACAGGTAATGACTGGCGCAGCGGTAGAGGCGCCCCCCCTCGCTGCGCGGCTGCTGCGGAATCCATAGCGCGACCACGCCAGCGATCAGCAGAAAGCCGATCTCCAGCCAGTCGCTGAGGCTGATGCCGAACCAGCCGTCCGGTGCCGCGCGCCAGTAGCTTTTCTCCTGCGTCAGCAGGTTATCCAGAGCCATCGCATGCACGTACACGCCTGGCAACAGACCCTGTACCGGGCTGCTGACCAGATCCGGGATACCACGGATATGCGCGCCCAACAGCACATGCTTGCCACGCAAGACCTCGGCGACACTCGGATCACGCAACTGATTGGCATACAGGGTGCGGGTATAGGGGCAAGGCTGGGGCCGCTCGACTTCACCGGCGACACGCAGCGAACGGAATGCATCGGCGGCCAGCATGCTCAGGAGCTGTCCCCAATCGCCACGCTGCCCACGCACGTCACAGCCGCTCAGGTCGACGAAACCTTGCATGCGTGCGTCGCTCCAATAGCCCCAACGCACCAGCAATGGCACCTCGAAGCCTTGCGGCGAACAATCCTGTGCCTGACAAGCGACCTGGTACAACTGCAACGCTGGCGTACGCAGCTCGCCCTGCGGGCTCTGCAACAACAGCGGATAGCGCTCACCGTAGCCACTCCAGTTAACCGGAGCCGTGCGTGCCACGCTGGAAAATTCGGGCAATACCAGCGAGCGCCCGTGCGCATCGTGGTAATCGGCGAGGATCAGCGGCACGCCCTGTTCACGAAAGGTGCCCAGCGCCCGCTGTAGGCCCTCGGTGGGGCCACCGTCATAGCGCCTCTGGGTATAGAGCAAGTCGACGAAGAGCGACTTGGGTTGATAGCTGAGCAACTGGCGCAACAGGCGCGCCTGCTCGCCGTAACGCAGCGGCCAACTGGCGCCCATGCTGGCCAACGCCTGATCGTCGATCAGCACCACCACCACCTCTTCCTGCCCAGCCTCGGGGTAGAAAGGCGCGAGCATGCGCAGCAGCCAGGTTTCGCTATGACGATCAGAGGCGTCCCGCAGACCGAACGGGTTGAAGAACGCCACGAAGAGCATCAGCAGCAAACCCACTGCAGCGCCGGGTTTGCTCAGCAATGGAGCAATAAGAATTTGCCTGAGGCGCATCCCTGAAAACACAAGAACATCCCTGATATAGCCAGGGGCAGGAATGTGACACAGCTCACAGGCAAAGCAAACAACATTTTGACATCAAAATAATGGCACCGAGATCGACGGCGACCTGATCACGCCATGTTCTCCCCGTCTTCGCACGGCAACTGTCCGTCCAACTCCAGCCATGGCAAACGGCTACTCACCCAGATATGCCGATCAGCCGGGCCCTTCTGTGGCTCGTCCAGAGTGGCGACGGTCACATCCATTGTTTCAGGGCTAAGCGAGGTGAACAGCGCCAGATGCGCGCCACAATTGCCACAGAAATAGCGCGTGCAGCTGGCCGACGAAGCGAAAGCCTTGGGCGTACCGCGCAGCCAGTGAAACGCCTGGCGCGGCACCGTGGCCCAGGTGGTGAGAATGCCGCCGCTGCTGCGCCGACAGATCGAGCAATGGCAATGAGCAATGTCCGTCAGCGGCGCAGCGATAAGGTAACGCAGCGCGCCACATTGGCAGCCGCCTTGATGTTCGATCGTCATACCGCCTCCGCCTTGCATTGCCCGGCGCCGCTGACCAAGATAGGCGCTCACCACCGTCGGGGATTGCCGTGATAGACCTGTTGCTGGCCTTGTGGCCGCTGTTCGCCATGATAGTCGCCGGCTACTGGCTGCGCCTGCGCGAGTTCCCCAGCGAGGCCTTCTGGCCGGGTGCCGAACGGCTCAACTACTTCATTCTGTTCCCCGCCCTGTTGTTTTCCAGCCTGGCGCGCGCGCCGCTGAACAACCCGGCCTTGCCGCGCCTGGCGCTGGCGGTGCTGCTCGGCCTGGGCATCGCCTGGCTGGCGCTGCTGGCGGTACGTCGCCTGCGCGGCTGGCCAGCCGGGCGTTTTGGCGCTTTCACCCAGGGCATCCTGCGTTTCAACACCTACCTGGGCCTGGCTGTGGTCGGCAGCCTGTTCGGCCAGGAAGGTCTGACCCTCGCGGCCTTGATGCTGGCGCTGATGGTGCCGACGGTGAACGTGCTGTCGGTCTGGTCGCTGACGGCCGAGCGTGGCGTCAGTGCCCGCAGCCTGCTGCTGCCGATCATCAAGAATCCGCTGATCCTCGCCTGTGTGGGCGGCGCGCTGTTCAATCTGACCGGCATCGGCCTGCCGGGCGGCAGCGATCGCCTGCTCAGCCTGCTCGCCGCCGCCAGCCTGCCGCTGGGCCTGCTCTGCGTTGGCGCGGCGCTGAAGCCGGAACAGCTCGGCGGAGAGATCCCGGCGCTGACCTGGAACAGCCTGCTGCGCCTGCTGGCGATGCCGCTGCTGGCCTGGGGCGTGGCCTGGGCGCTGGCACTGCCGGCCATGGAGAGCGCGGTGCTGGTGCTGTTCTTCGCCCTGCCCACCGCCCCCACCGCCTACGTGCTGACCCGCCAGCTCGGTGGCGACAGCCAGCTGATGGCCGGCATCATCACCCTGCAGACGCTACTGGCGGCCGGCAGTCTGGTGGCGATCATGATGGTGCTGGCCTGATTGGCCAGCTAGGCGCTACTCCACGTAGCGCTCGATCAGTCGCTGATAGTCTCCGCGCGCCTTGAGCGCCGCGAATCCACGGTCGAAGCGCTCGATCAGTTCGGCCGCGCGCGGATGCTGACGCGAGACGATGAAGTGCAGCGTATTGTGCTGAAACGCGGCTTGCGAACGACGGAACGCGCCTGCGTCGGCGCCGGTGGAGCGCAACGCACTTTCGCCCAGATGACGATCAGCGATGAACAGGTCGTCACGCTGCAACAGCAGCAGCCGCGCGCACTCCTTTAGCCCGAGCGGTGAATGGCGGCGCAGCACGCCCTGCTCGATCAGTTGCTGGATCGCCTCTGGCGCCTGCCAGCCCAACGGATAACAGAGGCGGCGGCCCGCCATGGCCGGCAGATCAGCGAGTTCGATGGCGTCGCCCGCGCGGCTGTAAAGGAACTGGTCGGCCTCATAAATCGGCGCCGAATAGAGGAAATCCGCCTCGCGCTCGGCCGAGGGCACATAGGGAAAGGTGGCGTCGTATTCGCCGCGCCTGGCTTTCAGGTAGCCGCGGTTCCACGGCAGCCAGTCGAGCGTGATCGCCATACCCTGCTCGGCCAGTGCCGCGCGTACCACCTGAGTAAGCATGCCCTGCCCCACCAGCGCCTTGCCGGTGAACGGCGCGTAGTCATCACCCGTGGCCAGATGCAGCACCTCGGCTCGCGCCGATGCGCACACCAGCAGACTCAACAGAGTCGCCCGCCAAAATCCCACTATCAATCTCCAGTCATTGGCGTGCAATCGCCTCCCGCCTTGAGCACGGACTCTTGCTTGCGCGAGCGCGGCTGTCCAGCAAAAGGACATAGGGCGACCATTCACGCTCTTATCTTGATGCGCAACAACTGAATTGGCAGGACGCCGGCTATCCTTGCTGGACCATGAAGCAACCGCGACACGCCGATGAACGACACCAGCCCCAACGACCAGCCCGACGTTTTCCCCTATCTGCAGCTGATGCACCAACATGCCGGCTCGGACCTGTTCTTCAGCGTCGGCGCACCGCCGCACATGAAGGTCGAGGGGCACAGCCAGCCGGTCGGCCAGCGCAGCATGAAGGCCGGCGACGTGCAGCAACTGGCCTATCAGTTGATGACGCAAAAGCAGATCGCCGAGTTCGAACGCGACCTGGAGATGAACCTAGCCGTCAGCCTGCAAGGCGCCGGGCGCTATCGCGTAAATGTCTATTACCAGCGCGGTGAAGTGGCCATGGTGGTGCGCCTGATCAAGAGCCAGATTCCCAGCTTCGAAGCGCTCGGCCTGCCCAAGCTGCTGGAGAAGCTGGCCATGCAGGACCGCGGGCTGATCCTGGTCACCGGCGCGGCCGGCTCGGGCAAGTCCACCACCCTGGCGGCGATGCTGGATTTTCGCAATCGTCACAAGAGCGGGCATATCGTCTGCATCGAAGACCCCATCGAATTTCTGCACAGCCATCAGCGCTCGATCATCGACCAGCGTGAAGTCGGCCTCGATACCCACAGTTTCGACGACGCTCTGCGCAACGTGCTGCGCGAGGCACCGGACGTGATCATGCTCGGCGAGATCCGCGACGCCGCCACCATGCAACACGCCCTGCACTACGCCGAAACCGGCCATTTGTGCGTAGCCACCCTGCATGCCACCAGTAGCAGCCACGCCATCGAGCGTATCGCCCGCTTCTTTCCTGATGATGCCCGCAAGCAGGTGCTGGCCGACGTGGCGCACAACCTGCTCGCGGTGATCGGCCAACGCCTGGTGCCGGGCATCGAACAAAAGCGTGTGGTGGCGGCGGAGCTGATGCTGGGCACGCCCTATATCCGTGACCTGATCCAGCGCGACGAACTGGACGAACTGCGCGAGGCCATCGCACGGGCCGCTGAACAAGGTCTGCAGACCTTCGATCAGCACCTGTTCGCCCTGCTCGAAGCCGGCCGCATCAGCCTGGCCGAAGCGCTGAAGTTCGCTGACTCGCGTACTGACCTCAGTCTCAAGTTCAAGCTCGAGCGCGGTTTCTCCGCCGACGACGCCGAGATGAAAGTGCTGCGCGACGGCTGAAGGCCCTGATTCGCGGACCAGTCCGCTCCCACAGAAAAGATCTGGCAGCACGCAACCGTGGGAGCGGACTCGTCCGCGAATGATCCGAGCCACGACGCTACCAGCGCACGGACAGCGAACACCTCGCAGAGATCGTTTCCCCAATAACTGGCGCATCGGCGATTTCCGGCCGATGCTCATCTCTACAGGCCGAAACCATAACGTCTAATCGGCCGTCGTTCAGGGGGGCCGATTTATGCTGACCCTGCTGCATTTGCTGTCAGCCATTGCCTTGCTGGTCTGGGGCACCCACATCGTACGTACCGGCATCCTGCGCGTGTTCGGCTCGCAGCTGCGTAAGGTGCTCAGCCACAATATCGACCGGCGGCCGCTGGCGTTCGTCGCCGGCATCGGCGTCACGGCGCTGGTGCAGAGCAGCAACGCCACCGCGCTGCTGGTCACTTCCTTCGTCGCCCAGGGCCTGATGGCGCTGGCACCCGGCCTGGCGATCATGCTCGGCGCCGACGTCGGCACCGCGCTGATGGCGCGCGTACTGACCCTGGACCTGAGCTGGCTGAGCCCGTTGCTGATCTTTCTCGGGGTGATCTTCTTTCTCTCGCGGCGGCAGACCCGCGCCGGGCAACTCGGCCGCGTGGCCATCGGCCTCGGGCTGATGCTCCTGGCGTTGGAGTTGATCGTCGCCGCCGCCACGCCGATCACCGAGGCGCGTGGCATTCGCGTGCTGTTCGCATCGTTGACCGGCGACCTGCTGCTCGACGCCCTGGTCGGCGCGCTGTTCGCCCTGCTCACCTATTCCAGCCTGGCAGCGGTGCTGCTCACCGCGACCCTGGCCGGCGCCGGGCTGATCAGCCTGCCGGTGGCCATCGGCCTGGTGATCGGCGCCAACATCGGCAGCGGCCTGCTGGCCTTTCTCACCAGCAGCCTGCAGAACCCCGCCGGGCGCCGCGTGGCGCTGGGCAGCCTGATCTACAAGCTGATCGGGCTGCTGCTGGTGCTGCCCGTGCTGCAGCAGTTGGCCGAATGGTTGGACAGCCTGAACTGGCGCGCGGCGGAGCTGGTGATCTTTTTCCACCTGCTCTACAACAGCCTGCGCGCGGTACTGATGTTGCCCAGCGTTGGGCTGATGGCGCGCTTCTGCAACTGGCTGCTGCCGGACCGTGCCGACGACAGCGGCGTCGCTCGCCCACGCCACCTCGATCCGACGGCGTTGACCACACCGAGCCTTGCGCTAGCCAACGCGGTGCGTGAAACCCTGCGCGTCGGTGACAAGATCGAAGCCATGCTCGGCCGCCTGCTACCGGTGCTGGAACAGAACCAGCCGGCGCTGAACAAGGAGCTGCGCAGCCTCAATGACGATGTTGCCAGCCTGTGCCGGGCGGTCAAACTGTACCTGGCGCAAATCCCCCGTGAGGCGCTGAGCGAGCAGGAAAGCCGGCGCTGGGCGGAAATTCTCGAACTGGCGGTGAATCTGGAGCAGGCCGGCGACCTGATCGAGCGCATGCTCGGCAAGATCCAGAACGAGAAAACGGCGCAGCGCCGGGCCTTCTCCGAGAAGGGTCTGGAGGAACTCACCAGCCTGCACGGGCAACTGATGGCCAACCTGCGCCTGGGGCTGAACGTGTTCCTCAGCGCCGACCACACCAGCGCCAGCCAGCTGCTGCGCGAGAAACGCCGTTTCCGCGCGCAGGAGCGGCGCCTGGCCCATGCGCATATCGGCCGGCTGCAGCGACAAGTCGTGCAGAGCCTCGAGACCAGCTCCCTGCACCTGGAGCTGATCGCCGACATGAAGCGGCTCAACTCGCTGTTCTGCGCCAGCGCCTATGTGGTGCTCGAGGGCGGCGAGACCGGCGCCCTCAAGCTCGAAGGCGGCGAGTGACTCAGTCAGCGCCGCTGACGCGCTCCGGCACGGCCGGCTCGACGCCGCGCCAGGCATACCAGGCGAAGAACAGCGCCATCAGCAGATAGCCGTGGACGAAGTCCGGTGCCGCGTACCTGGCCAGCTTCGGCGCGTGCATCAAGCCGACGAAGGCCATGGCCGCCGCCACCAGGGCAAAGACGGTGGCGCGGCGGAACTGGCGATCAATCACCGTCACGCACATGGCGCCGAGCAGGATGGCGCTAAACATGGCGCCCTGCCCCAGCGCGCCGATGGCACTGGAAATGCCCTCGACCACTTCGGGGGCGCCACGGTTGAAGCGGGTCGCCAGGTAGTTGGCGAAATACGGCAGCATTGCCAGCGCCACCGCCGGGTAGTAGCGGGCGTGGTTGCTGTTGAACGCCGTGGCGATCATCGACATGCCGACGAACACCAGGATCGGCGCCACCACCGACACCGGAATCAGCGCGGCGATGAAGGCGATCAGGCCGAACATGGTCGCCACGCCGTAAACCGCGCCGTTGAGCAGGCTGTAACCGCGCCCCGCGCCCATCCACTTCGAGCCCACGGTGGCGATGTACACCGTGGTCGGGAACACCCCGCCGAACAGCGCACCGAGCGAGGTGCCTAGACCGTCCACGGCCTGGCATTCGCGCACGCTGTAGCTGTCACCGGCCGCGCTCATGGCCTCGACGTTGTTCATGGTCTCGATGGCGTTGTACAGGGTGATCGGCAGGATCACCGTCATCAGCGCCAGCAGGCTGGTGAACAGCAGGCCCAGGCCTTCGTACCAGGCCAGGTTGGGCAGCAGCGGGTAGAAACCCAGGTGGGTGAAGGCATCGCTGAACTTGCCGCCGTCCGCCGCGCCGATCAGGTAAGCCAGTGCCGTACCGACGATGATGGCGAACAGCGAGGCAGGCAGGCGGAACGGCATGCTCACCCGCGCCACCAGGCCGACGATGGTGATGGCCAGTACCAGCAGGCCGATCACCGGAATCTCAAGGGTCTTGAATAGCATTTCCCCGGCGATGAAGGTCAGTGCCACCCCGGCCACCGCGCCGAGCATGGCGGCACGCGGCAGATGGCGCTGCACCCAGTTGCCGATCAGGCTGATTGCCGCCTCGATCAGACCGCTGATGAAGCAGGCCGCCACCGCCACCTTCCAGGCCAGCTCGGCATCGCCGGTCAGGTTCTTCGCCGGCAGCAGCACGCCGAACAGGAAGACGAACATCACCGGCGTACTGATGCCGTAGGACAGCGCGGTGACGTCGACGCGGTTCTCCTTGCGGGCCAGGCGCGCAGCGCTCCAGGCGTAGTAGAAGTTGCCAGCCATCACCGCCACGGCAGCCCCGGGCAACACCTGGCCGAATACGATCTCGGCAGGGAAACCCATCCCCAGCATGCTGATGGCGATGATCACGAAGTTGGCGATATTGTTCTGGAACAGGGCAAAGAAGGCGTCGGTATCCTCCTTCTTGTACCAGGGGTAGTGCACGCGCGGCGTCGACATGACTGGCTGAGTCCTTGTTGTCTGAATGGTCAGGTCGGCGAGTCTAGCAACCCGCCGACACGGCATAAACGAACAAGGCAGCCGAAGCTGCCTTGTTTCGGTCTCAGCCGCGCTCTACGCGGGCTTGGCGACCATACGGCGGCGCTGCAGCAGCACCACCAGGCCGAACAGCAGGAAGCCCGGAATCCACATCAGCTCCTTGATCCAGCGGTCGGTCGGTGCCCGCACGTTGACGATCTGCTGGTCAAACTCCAGACCGGCATCGGCGGCCATGCTGCCGAAGGTAACGCTGTCCACCAGCACCTTGTCGCCTTCCTCGTAGAGGTTCAGGCCAAGCTTCTCCAGACGCTCCTGGCCCGAAGCACCATCGGGCACCGGCAGCAGCACGGTGAACTCGCGCGGATCACCCACGGCGTTCTCGCCGAGAATGCGCAAGCGCAGCGAGCTGCCGTCCTCGACGCCATCAAGTGCCTGCGCCAGTTCGGCCGGCGGCACGTCCTGATAAGGGTCGTGCAGCATGTCCATCCAGAAGCCGGGACGGAACAGGGTGAAGGCCACCAGCAACAGCAGCACGCTCTCGTACAGGCGGCTGCGCACCAGGAAGAAACCCTGGGTGCCGGCGGCGAAGATCAGCATGGCGATGGTCGCCACGATGAAGATGATCACCCCGTGCCAGAAGTCGACGTCGATCAGCAGCAGGTCGGTATTGAAGATGAACAGGAACGGCAGCGCGGCGGTGCGCAGGCTGTAGAAGAACGCCACTAGGCCGGTCTTGATAGGATCGCCCTTGGACACAGCCGCCGCGGCGAACGAGGCCAGCCCCACCGGCGGCGTCACGTCGGCCATGATGCCGAAGTAGAAGACGAACAGATGCACCGCGATCAGCGGCACGATCAGGCCGTTCTGCTGCCCCAACGCCACCACCACCGGCGCCAGCAGGCTGGACACCACGATGTAGTTGGCCGTGGTCGGCAGGCCCATGCCGAGGATCAGGCTGAACACCGCCACCAGGATCAGCATCAGCAGCAGGTTGCCCATCGACAGCAGCTCGACCAGATCGGCCAGCACCAGGCCCACGCCGGTCTGCGAAACCGCACCGACAATGATGCCGGCCGCCGCAGTGGCGATGCCGATGCCGATCATGTTGCGCGCACCGGCGATCAGGCCTTCGCGCAGATCGACCACACCATCGATGAAGGTGCCATGTTCATGGCTGCCATCACGGCGCATCCAGCTCAGCAGCGGGCGCTGGGTGAGCAGGATGATGATCAGCATCACGCTGCCCCAGAAGGCCGACAGGCCGGGGGACAGGCGCTCGATCATCAGGCACCAGACCAGTACGACCACCGGCAGCAGGAAATGCAGGCCCGAGAGCAGTACCGCGCGGGTCTGCGGCAGCTCCTCCAGCGGAGCATTGGGATCTTCCGGCGGCAGCACCGGCACGCTGGCGGCGACTTTCAGCAGCGCCAGGTATACCACCGCGAGCAGCACGCCGATCACCGGCAGGGCATATTCGCCGAGCGCCGGCTTGAGCCAGCCGAGGCCGTAGTAGACCGCCAACGACAGGCCACTGATCAGCGCTGCACCGAAGGCGAAGCCGGTCAGGCGACGCAGCCAGGGCTTGGGCTGATGGCCGCCGATGGGTTGCAGGCCGAGCTTCAGCGCCTCTAGATGAACGATGTAGAGCAGCGCGATGTAGGAAATCGCGGCAGGCAGAAAGGCATGCTTGATGATCTCGACATAGGGCATGCCGATGTATTCGACCATCAGGAAGGCCGCAGCGCCCATCACCGGCGGCATGATCTGGCCGTTGACCGAAGACGCCACCTCGACCGCGCCGGCCTTCTCCGAGGAGAAGCCGGTGCGCTTCATCATCGGAATGGTGAAGGTACCGGTGGTGACCACGTTGGCGATCGACGAGCCGGAAATCATCCCGGTCAGGCCGGAGGCCAGCACCGCCGCCTTGGCCGGGCCACCACGGAAGTGACCGAGCAGGCTGAACGCCAGCTGGATGAAGTAATGCCCGGCGCCGGCACGTTCGAGCAATGCGCCGAACAAAACGAAGAGGAACACGAAGCTGGTGGACACGCCCAGGGCGATACCGAACACGCCCTCGGTGGTGATCCACTGGTGGTTGGCCAGCGCGTTGAAGCTGACCCCGCGGTGCGCCAGAAGGCCGGGCATGTAGGGGCCGGCCAGGCTGTAGACAAGAAACACCAGGGCGATGATCGCCAGGGGTGGACCCAGCGCACGGCGCGTGGCCTCCAGCAGCAGCGGGATGCCGATGCAGGCAGTGACCAGGTCTGCCGTGGTCAGGCTGCCGGGGCGCAGGGCCAGTTGCTGGTAAAAGATGAACAGATAGGCGGCACTGGCTGCGGCGACCAGGCCAAGGGCGATATCCAGCAGCGGCACACGATTACGCGGCGACTTCTTGAACGCCGGGTAGGCGAGAAACGCCAGCAGCAAGGCGAATGCCAAGTGAATGGCGCGGGTCTGGGTATCGTTGAGCACGCCGAAGCCGAAAATGAACGGCAGCGGCGAAGCGATCCATAACTGGAACAGCGACCAGAGCAGGGCAAGGCCCGTGATCACCTGGGCCATCAGGCCTGCGGGCGAACGCGCGCCAACATCCTGGGCGATCAGTTCCTCGGTGGATAATTGTTTTTCGGCCATAGGGTCGTACACCTACGTTGTCATTCGGATAAAAACGGCGAGCCCCTCGCTGACGGAGGGGCTCGGTTTTTGAGCCTGTAACAGGGGCTCTGAGCGCGCAGTTTACCTATCCCAGCTCAACTGCGCCCGTTATCGAAGAGTTTAGAGCCCAGCCGGAGACTCTCCACCCCGGCTACAGCCAGCCCTTTTCCTTGTAGAAACGTATTGCCCCGTCATGCATAGGGGCCGTCAGCCCCGCTTTTATCATGTCCTCGGCCTGCAGATCGGCAAAGGCCGGGTGCAGGCGCTTGAAGCGCTCCAGGTTATCAAACACCGACTTGACCAACTGGTAGACGACCTCGGGATCGGTCTTGGCCGAGGTGGCCAGCACCGCTTTACCGCCGATGGACGGAACGGACTGATCCACGCCAGGATAGACACCCGCCGGGATGTCCGCCCTGGTGAAGTAGCTGGCCTGCGCCAGGAGCTTGTCGATATCAGGGCCAGTGACCGGGATCAGGCGGGTTTGCACGGTAGCCATGGCCTCCTGGATGGCACCACTCGGATGACCGACCACATAGGTGATGGCATCCAGATTGTTGTCCCCCAGCGCGGCCGCCATCTCCGCCGGTTTCAGTTCAGCGGCGAGGGCGAAGTCGGACTTGCTCCAGCCGTTGGCCTGGATCACCTCATCGAAGGTATCGCGACTGCCAGAGCCCGGCACGCCGATATTCACGCGCTTGCCCTTAAGGTCGGCGAAGGTCTCGATACCGCTGTCTGCACGGGCGACTACCGTGAGGATCTCGCTCTGCAGGGAGAAGACCACGCGCAGATCTTCGACAGCGCCGTCCTGGTCGAAAGGCGCCTGGCCCGAGAGCGCCTTGTTCTGATGATCGGACTGGATGAACCCGAAGTCGTAGTCGCCGCTCTTGATCGAGGCAATGTTGCTGACGCTGCCCGCGGAAGACGGCGCGTTGCATTTGATGCCGTGCTCGGTAGCACTGCGATTGAGGAACCGACAGATCGACTGTCCGGCTGTGTAATAAACGCCCGTCTGTCCACCGGTGCCGATGGTCACGTAACGCTCCTGAGCGACCAGGGGGCTGCTCAGCAAGGTACTGCCCATGACGCAGGCCAGAAAGCCCATGATTCGATGCTGCTGCATATCAACGTCCTCGTGTTGTTGTTTTTTCGAACGATGTAACCAATGCGGCCGTCAAGCCGCCTTACGCACTGCAATGACCATGATCTCGACCAGAACATCGGCAGAAGCAAGACGTGCCTCGACCGTAGCCCGGGCAGGCGCGCAGCCGGCTGGCAGCCAATCACTCCAGACCGCATTCATGGCGGCAAAATCCTTCTCGATGTCTTTCAGCCAGATCTGCGCGCTGAGCATGTGACTTCGATCAGATCCCGCCTCGGTCAGCAGTGCGTCGATCTTTTCCAGCACCTGGGCGGTCTGCCCTGCTACATCCTGGCTGCGGTCACTCGGCACCTGGCCAGAGAGAAAAACCAGATCGGAGAAGAGCGTCGCACCGGAAAGGCGGTCGTTGGTCTGAATACGTTGCACGGACATGGCAAACTCCTGCTGTTGTGAATGTTCGGGTGTTCTCAGGACGCCAACTGCAAACCATCGAGAGCGATCGCCGGTTGTTGCTGGCCTATCAGTTGCGCCAGCACCTCGGCGCTGCCGCACGCCAGGGTGAAGCCCAGGCTGCCATGGCCGACGTTCAGCCAGAGATTACCGATACCGCTGGCACCCAGCAGTGGCGTGCCCTCCGGTGTCGCCGGGCGCATTCCCGCCCAGGTCTCGGCAGCCGCGTAATCGCCCGCGCGAGGAAAGCTGGCCTGGGCCAGCTGTCTCAACTCGGCCAGCCGATCAGGGTCTGGCGTGGCATCCCAGCCGCCGATATCGACCATTGCGGCAACCCGCAAGCGCTCGCCCAGGCGGGCGTAGACCACCTTGTGGTCGTAATCGGTGACGTTGGTCTCCGGGCCCGCTGCACGGTCGGCCAGCGGCAGGGTGAGGCTGTAGCCCTTGAGCGGGTAAATCGGCAATCGCAAGCCCAGCGGGCGGAGCAAGGCCACGCTGCCGACACCGGCTGCGACCACCACATGATCGACCTCCAGCTCCCCGTCATGCAGCGCCACGGCCCTCACCCTGCCGTTCTCCAAAGGTATTGCGGTGACCCGCTGCCCGGCATGCAGGCGGAACGAAGGATTGCTGCGCAGCTTGCGCAGCAGCTGCCGGCAAAACTGATGACAATCACCGACCTCGTCGCCGGCGGCGAAGACGCCGCCTTGGAATCGTCCGGCCAACCCCTCCAGAGCCGGCTCCAGCTCAAGGCATTGATCGGCATCGAGCAGGCGTTGATGCGCCGACTCACCGGCTGCGCTGCGCGCCTTGTTCCAGTTCGCAGCATTGCGGTAAATCACCAGCTTGCCATTGGCGCGCCAGGAGAAATCATCCAGCGCCTCATGCTCACGCCAGCCCTGCAGTACCGACTGGCTATATAACGCCAGGCGCAGCAGGTGCGCGCCATTGCGCTGGTTCACCGAGCGACGGCAAGCCAGCAGGAAACGCAGGCACCATTGCCACTGATGCGGGCTCAGGCTGGGGCGAAAACGCAGCGGGGCATTACCCTGCAGCATCCACGACAGCGCCTGCAGCGGCACACCGGCATCGGCCAAGGGTGAAACATAGCGATAACTGAGCTGACCGCCGTTGGCGAAGCTGGTCTCCAGCGCTACTTCCTCACGCTGCTCGATCAGATCCACCTGATACCCTTGACGCAGCAGCGCGTAGGCCGTGCTCAGCCCTATCACCCCACCGCCGATAACCGCGACCCGCATGATCCATCCCCCGCATCTGAATGAGCTCAGGGTATGAAGGGGCGAAACGGGCGGCCAATGAAAAGATGGCGGCAGCCCATAACCCTAGGTTATGTTCCCTCGACCACGCGGGACCACGGATTGCTCATGCGCCTACGCCACGTCGAACTGTTTCAGGCAGTCCTGCAGACCGGGAGTCTCACGGCAGCGGCAGAGCTGCTGCACATCTCCCAGCCGGCTGCCAGCAAGATTCTTCAGCATGCCGAACAACAGCTGGGTTTTGCCCTGTTCAGCCGCGTGCGCGGCAAGCTGCTGCCGACGGCAGAAGCGCGAATACTGCAGCAACAGACCGAACGTCTCGCGGCCGAACTGCTGGATCTGCGGCGCCTGTCCGATAGCCTGCGCCGCGGCGAGGAACGGGCGCTGCGCCTGATCTGTACCCCTACCCTGGCGCAGACCCTGCTGCCTGACGTGATATGCGGCTGGCGCGCCGATTTTCCGCACACCCGATGCGACCTCGCGACCCAGCACACCAGCGAAATCATCCAGGCCCTGTTGCTGCGCGAGGCCGATCTGGGCCTGACGCTGCAACGCGTGGAGCACCCAGGCCTGCACACGGAAGTGCTGACTCAGGGACGGATGATGGCCATCGCCCCGCCGGGTTGGTGGAGTGACCAGGAATGCGCGACGCCCATGCGCCTGCAGAACCTGGCGGGGCTCAGCCTGATCGGCCTGGACACACGCGACGCCTTGGGCGGCCTGCTGCGCGGGCACATCCAGGAGCTGGACCCGCCTGCTCGTATCGACATTTCGGTACAGACCTACCAACTGGCCCGCATGCTGGTGGCCGCTGGGCAGGGGCTGGCGCTGGTCGACCCGTTCACCGCCCTGTCAGGCAATCTCGGAGAGGTTCAGGCCCGCCCACTGGAGCCCGTGATCCCCGTGCCCCTGTACCTGTTGCGGCGCTTCGACGAGACACCCTCGGCCGCTCAGCAAGCCCTGCTGAAACGCCTGCAGACGCTGGCCATCGACCTGCTCGATGAGCAGGGCTAAGGCAAAACCGAGGCAAAAGAAAACCGCGGCCTGGACCGCGGTTTCGTTATCGCCGGAACGCTGACTTACAGCCAGCCGCGCTCTTTGTAGTAACGCTCGGCGCCCTCGTGCAGCGGGGCAGTCAGACCGACCTTGATCATGTCCTCTTCCTTCAGGTCAGCGAAGGCCGGGTGCAGACGCTTGAAGCGATCGATGTTGTCGAACACCGACTTGACCAGCTGGTAGACCACTTCCGGATCAGCCTTGGCGCTGGTGGACAGCACGGCCTTGCCGCCGATGGACGGGGTCGGCTGGTCGTTGCCCTTGTACAGACCACCCGGGATGTCAGCCTTGGTGTAGTAGGTCTTCTCGGCCAGCAGCTTGTCGATCTCGGCGCCGGTCACCGGTACCAGAACGGCGTCGGTGGTGGTGGTGGCTTCCTGGATCGCGCCGTTGGGATGACCAACGAAGTAGGTCATGGCGTCGATGTTGTTGTCGCCCAGGGCGCTGGCCTGCTCGGCCGGCTTCAGCTCGGCAGCCAGAGCGAAGGCGGAACGGTCCCAGCCTTTGACGGCGAGGATTTCTTCCAGGGTGTCGCGCTGACCGGAACCCGGGTTGCCGACGTTGACGCGCTTGCCCTTGAGGTCATCGAAGCCTTTGATGTTGGCATCACGACGGGCGAGGATGGTGAACACTTCGCTCTGCAGCGAGAACACCGCACGGATGTCGTTCATCGCACCTTCGGCTTCGAACGGCGCAGCGCCGTTGAGGGCCTTGAACTGGTGGTCGGACTGCATGATGCCGAAATTGAATTCGCCGCTGCGAATGCCGTTCACGTTGGCCACACCGCCACCGCTGGCCGGGGCGTTGCACTTGATACCGTGCTCGGCCGAGCCACGGTTGAGGAAGCGGCAGATGGACTGACCGGCCACGTAATAGACGCCTGTCTGGCCGCCGGTGCCGATGGTGACGAACTTCTCTTCGGCCTGTGCCATGCCACTCAGGGCAGTGCCCGCGAGCGCGGCGGACAGGACCCATGCCAAGGATTTGCCTTTCATGGGAAATCTCCTTTTTTTCTGTTGTTTTTGAGCGAGCGCGCCTTGTGAGCGACGTCCGGGTGGGAAGTCTAACCGCTCACGGCGAATATGCACGCTTTGTTGCTCAATCGGTCGTAACCGCTTGTGAGACGCGCTCCGGAAAGCTTCCCGCACGATCCCTGCCACTGCGGCCAGAGCGAGCGGGCCATGCGTCGATTCACCGCGGCCCGGACTGATCCTGATCAATAAATCGCCAGCGGCCACATCCTAGTATTGCTAGCCAATTGCCACATAGCGCGACCGTCATGCCTCAGACCCACCTGCTGCTCAGCCTGCCGGACACCGCGTCCAGCCAGCAGATCGCTCATCTGCTGCGTCGTCAGGCGCCTCACTGCCAGGTCATCGATAGCCTCGACAGCTGCCAGCAGCAGCCGCTGTGTCGCTGGCTGCAACGCTTGCCGGTGGGCAGCCTGGGCGATGTCCAAAGCAATCTCGACGACGCCATCGAGGTGCTCGAACGCACCCGGCACGCGTTCAAGTCGGGCCAGCTGGCCGAGCTGCGCAAGCGCCTGAGCCGGCTGCGTGAAGAGTTGTCCGCGCTGGGGCAATGCGGTAAAAGCTAGCCGCAGTAGGTTCCGCCCCGCGCGGAGACCGGCTTTGCCGGGCAGGACACAGGGCCTGCAAGACAGAGCGCCGCTGGCCGCCTTCCTTCGAGGAAGCGCGGCCAGCGGCGCTTTTTTTTGCGCTGAGGAAAAGCACGAGGCTGAGATGGGCAACGAACAAGAGTTTCTAGACCTGCTGCAACACATCGCTCCAGATCTGGATGAGCTGCGTCAGCGCCTGCGTTTTCTCGACTGGAGCCAGGTCGACAACGAGCGTCTGGCACGTTGTGCGCAGCGGGTCGAGCGCGCCAACCAGAACTTCGTCGATACCCTCTATCAGGAACTCGCCGATTATCCGGCCCCAACAGCGATTCTTGGCGACAGGGCCGTCATCGAACGTCTCAAGCAGCGCCAAGCCGACTACTACCGCGGCCTCTGGCAAAGCCCGCTGGATGAGGCCTACGTCCTGGAGCGGCTGCGCATCGGCTGGGTCCACCAGCGCGTAGGGGTCGACCTGAAGTGGTACCTCGGCGCCTATCGCCTGTACCTGGATCGCCTGCTCGGCGAACTGCTCGGCTCCTCGGTGGCCAGCGACTGTTTCTCCAGCCTGATCAAGAAGGTGTTCTTCGATATCGGCCTGGCCCTGGACAGCTACGGCGCCGCCCAGCGCAAGGCGCTGCAGGACAGCGAAGCGCGCTATGCCCGCGCCATGCGCGGCGCCAATGACGGACTGTGGGAATGGCAGCTGGAGCAGGACCAGCTGTACCTCTCCGAACGCTGGATTCGCATGCTCGATCTCGATCGCGACAGCCTCTCGCCCACCAGCCAGAGCTGGTTTAGCCGCGTACACAGTGACGATTTGCCCGGCCTGCGCCAGGCCATCGACAATCACCTGCGCGGCCTGTCGCCCTTCCTCCATCACGAGTACCGCATCCGCCGCCGCGACGGCAGCTACCTCTGGGTGCTGGTGCGCGGCGTCGCCGATATCTGCAGCAGCGGCCTGCGGCGTATCGCCGGTTCGCAGAGCGACATCAGCCAACGCCGCGCCGCCGAGGACCGACTGTACCATGCCGCGCGCCACGATCCGCTCACTGGCCTGGCCAACCGCGCCCGCCTCAGCGAGCTGCTGCAACAGGCCGTGCAACGCAGGCAGCGCCCCGGCGCCCGCGAGGCCGCGCTGCTGTTCATCGACCTGGATCGCTTCAAGCTGATCAACGACAGCCTCGGCCACCAGACCGGCGACCGCGTGCTGGTGGAAGTCGCCGAACGCCTCAGCCACTGCCTGCGCCCGGGCGATCACCTGGCGCGCTTCGGCGGCGATGAGTTCGTCGCCCTACTCGACGACCTGGCATGCATGGGCGATGCCGAGCGGGTCGCCCAGCGCATGCTCGACAGCCTGCACGTGCCGCTACGGCTGCCGGAGCAGACCTTGTCGGTCAGCGCCAGCATTGGCATCGCTGCGCTGCAGGAGAGCGGCCAGCCACTCGACCCGCTGCAGGCGGCCGATCTGGCGCTGTACCGCGCCAAGAGCGCGGGCAAGGCCCAGTTCGCCCGCTACAGCAATGAACTGCAGCAGCAGGCGCAGCGCCAGCTGGAACTGCAAAGCGCGCTCGCCCAAGCCAATGCGCGCGGTGAGCTGCGCCTGGTGTACCAACCGATCTGCCAGCTGGACGGCAACCAGCCACGGTTGATCGGGGTGGAAGCCCTGCTGCGCTGGCAACATCAAGGATGTGATATCTCGCCGCTGGAGTTCATCCCGTGCTTGGAAGAGTCCGGCGAGATTCTTGCGGTCGGTGACTGGGTGCTGCAGCAGGCATGCAGCCAGGTACACGCCTGGCAGTTGGGCGGGCAGCCGCACTTGCGCTGCTCGGTCAACCTGTCCAGCCGCCAGTTGCAACAGAGCGACTTCGCTGCACGTGTCGCCGATATCCTCCGGCACAGCGGGCTGCCGCCGTCGAGCCTGGTGCTGGAAATTACCGAAAGCCAGTTGATGGAGGACAGCGCGCAGAACCTGGCCTGCCTGCGCGAGCTGGCCAGCCTCGGCATCCAGCTGGCGCTCGACGACTTCGGCACCGGCTACTCCTCGCTCGGCTACCTCAAGCGCTTCCCGTTGCACATCATCAAGGTGGACAAGAGCTTCATCGCTGGCGCACCGCAGGACAGCGAGTCGCTGGCCATCAGCCGGGCGATCATCGGCCTGGGCCACAGCCTGGGCCTGGCGGTGGTGGCCGAGGGCGTGGAAAAGCAGGCGCAGCTCGACTTTCTCTGCAGCGAAGGTTGTCACTACGCACAGGGGTACTGGTTCAGCCCGCCGCGTGCACCGCACGAGTTACAGCGCCTGCTCAGCGGCGAGGACTGTTTCGATGGTCTCTGGTGTCAGTTGCACACAGAAGGCATGCAGACATGAAGCGCAACCTGCCGGTGAGCGGCCGCCAGATTCCGGTACCGCCGCAGACCAACATCCTCTCCACGACCGATCTCAAGGGCGCGCTGACCTACGTCAACGCTGACTTCGTCGCCATCAGCGGCTTCAGCGAAGACGAGCTGCTCGGCTACAACCACAATATCGTGCGTCACCCGGACATGCCGCCCGCCGCCTTCGCCCACCTGTGGCAAACGCTCAAGGCCGGTCGCTCGTGGATGGGCCTGGTGAAGAACCGCTGCAAGAATGGCGATCACTACTGGGTCAGCGCCTACGTCACACCGATGCGCCGCGACGGGCAGGTGGTCGAGTACCAGTCCGTGCGCACCGCGGCCAGCGCAGAGCAAGTCGCCGCCGCCGAGGCGCTGTATGCCGAACTACACGCAGGCCGTACGCCAAGTGCCTTGCGCCGGCCGTTGCTGGGGCCGGACCGGCGCCTGGCGCTGCTCGGCCTGCTAATGCCGCCTGTGGGCGCGCTGCTCACCAGCCTGGCGCTGGGCCTGCCGCTGTTGCCGCAACTGGCCGCCGGTGCGTTGCTGGGGCTGGCGCTGGGAGGCGTCATCCAGCACACCCTGCGGCCGCTGCGGGGCCTGGCCGAGATGGCCCGACGGCATGCCGACAACCCGCTGAGCCAGGTCCTCTACAGCGGACGCCGTGATGACTTCGGCGCCATCGGCTTCGCCCTGCAAAGCCTGCAGGCCGAAGCCGGTGCAGTGGTCGGGCGCATCGCCGACTCGGCCCGGCAGCTCAGCGGTGAGGCCGGGCAACTGGCCGGTGCGGTGGAGCATCACAACAGCGCCACCCTGCAACAGCGCCAGGAAACCGAGCAGGTCGCCAGTGCCATGGAACAAATGGCGGCGAGCGTCCAGGAGGTGGCGCGCAACGCCCAGCTCAGCGCCAGCGCGGCCAGTGCTGCGGATCAGGAGACCGGCTATGGTCGCCAACTGGTGGAGGACACCCGCAGACAGATCGCCACTCTCGCCGAGGCGCTGCAGGCCAGCCATGCCCAGGTGCGCCAACTGGCCGACAGCAGCCGAGAGATCGGCACGGTGCTCACGGTGATCGGCGACATCGCCGAGCGCACCAACCTGCTTGCCCTCAATGCTGCCATCGAGGCGGCCCGCGCCGGCGACGCCGGTCGTGGTTTCGCCGTGGTCGCCGACGAAGTGCGCGCGCTGGCCCGGCGCACCCAGGCGGCCACCAGCGAAATCGATGCCATCATCGGCGGTCTGCAAGGCACCATCGACGGCAGCGTCGCCGCGATGACCGATAGCCAGCAGCACGCTCAGGGCATTGCCGGCCAGGCGCAACAAGCTGCCGAGGCGCTGAGCGGGATCAGCGAGCGGGTCAGCCAGATCAGCGACATGAACCTGCAGATCGCCAGTGCCGTGGAGCAGCAGAGCGCGGTTGGCGATGACATCCAGCGCAACCTGCATGGCATCCGCCAGGCGTGTCAGAGCACCGCCGAAGCCAGCGCCCGCAGCCACGGCAGTGCCGAACAGCTCGCCAGGCTCGCTGCGCGCCTGCAGTTGCTGGCCGAGCAGTTCTGGAGTCAGCGTCAGAGTCGCCCGAGTTGAAGCGCTGCACGCACCAGCCCATTATCCGCGTCGATGATGACTATGCCTGCGCCGGGCGTGCGAGCCACGACCCATGGGGTTAGAGTAGCCGGCCATGCAACGAGGAGACTCCCCATGAGCCGACTGGCCTCCATCAAGCTCTCCACCCTCGACCTGGCACCGATCCGCGATGACGGCGATGCCGCCCAGGCCCTGCACAATTCACTGGCACTGGCCCGACACGTCGAAAGCCTCGGCTTCGAGCGCTTCTGGGTTGCCGAACACCACAACATGGATGGTATCGCCAGCTCCGCCACATCCGTCTTGCTCGGCTACCTGGCCGCCGGCACCTCGAAGATCCGCCTCGGCGCCGGTGGCGTGATGCTGCCCAACCATGCGCCGCTGGTGATCGCCGAACAGTTCGGCACCCTCGCCACGCTCTACCCCGGGCGGATCGAACTGGGCCTGGGCCGCGCGCCCGGTGCCGACCAGTACACCGCCCATGCCCTGCGCCGCAGTCGCGACGGCAGCGCCGACGACTTTCCCAAGGACGTCGAGGAGCTGCAGGCCTACCTCGGCCCGCGCCAGGAAGGGCAACGGGTGATCGCCATGCCCGGCACCGGCACCAACGTGCCGATCTGGCTGCTCGGCTCCAGCCTGTTCAGCGCCCAGCTCGCCGGCATGAAGGGGCTGCCCTACGCCTTCGCCTCGCACTTCGCGCCGCGCTACATGCACGAGGCGATCCGCATCTACCGCAACCATTTCCGCCCGTCTGAAGTGCTCAACAAGCCCTACGTGATGCTCGGCGTGCCGCTGCTGGCCGCCGACAGCGACGAGCAGGCGCAGCATCTGGCCACCTCGGCGTTCCAGCGCATTCTCGCGCTGATCCGCGGCCAGAGCCTGGTGCAGCGCGCACCAGTGGCGAGTATGGAGAGCCTGTGGCTGCCGCATGAGCGCCAGGCCGTCAGCGAATTTTTCGGCCTGGCCGCCATCGGCGGGCCACAGACCGTGCGCCAACGCCTGGAACAATTGCTCGAGCAAACCGAGGCCGACGAACTGATCTTCACCTGCGATATGTACGACTTCGCCGACCGCCTGCACGCCTTCGACATTCTGGCCGAGCTGCAACGTCGCTAAGTGCGAACTTGTGCGCGTGACTGCCCTCTGAATCAGAACGGGCTGCCAGACCGGCAGCCCCTTTCATTCAACGGGAGACGCACATGAAGAAGACAGCTTCGGCCCACTGGCAGGGCGGCATCAAGGACGGCAAGGGCACCATCTCCACTCAGAGCGGCGTGCTCAAGGACTCCCCTTACGGCTTCAACACCCGTTTCGAGGACAAGCCCGGCACCAACCCCGAGGAGCTGATCGGCGCCGCCCACGCCGGCTGTTTTTCCATGGCCCTGTCCAAGGAGCTGGGCGAAGCCGGGATGACCGCCGAGAGCATCGACACCGAAGCACAAGTGACCCTGGACAAGGTCGATGGCGGCTTCGAGATCAGCACGGTGCATCTGTCGCTGCGCGCGAAGATTCCCGGCGCCGACCGCACCGCCTTCGAGAAGGCCGTGGAAACCGCCAAGACCGGCTGCCCGGTGTCCAAGGTGCTGAATGCGGCGATCACCCTGGAAGCCGTGCTGGAAAACTGAAGCGATGCCGCGCCGCAGCCGATGATCCGTCGGCTGCGGCGTGCGTTTCGTGTAGTTAGATCGCCGTCCCGCAGCGCAACACCTCGCCGCGTGCGAGCACGTTGCGCTGCTCGTCATAGAGCCAGGCCTGCGCCTTCATCAGCTGCTGGCGCGCCTCGATGCGATAACGCTGGCCCGCCGCGAACCCCTCATAACGCAGGCGAATCTCGCAGGTCATGCGCAGCGGTTCGCTCTGCATGCCAAGCCCACCGGTGCGCACCTCGAATTGAAAGCGCGTCTCCAGTTCGTGCTGGCCGGGCGTCACCTGAAAATAGCGACCATCCGGCCAGCGCTTGCCGTCCAGGCGGTCGGCCATCAGCAGGGTATCGGCAGTGGAATACAGCTCGACCCAGGCCTGCTGCGGGTCAGGCGTGGGCAGGGGTGAAGCGCAGGCCCCGAGCAGCATCAGGGCGGGAGCGAGAAGCAGGGCGCGCATGGCGACCTCCGATAAGGGTCCGGATACCAGCCTACACCGGGAGGCAGGCAAAACCGAGGCGAAAGGGGCTGGAGACAACTTGCGCGATCAGCTAGCGTGACGGCATGCCCAACGCCTGCCCTATCGACCTGCTGCGCCGCATCGCGGTTCCCCTGCTCGCTCTGCTGCTGGGCGGCTGCTCGACGCTCGACTATTACACCCATCTCGGCCAGGGTCAGTTGCAATTGCTGAGCGCGCGCCAACCGGTCGAACGCCTGCTCGAAGACCCTGCTACCGACCCCGACCTGGCCAGGCGCCTGAGGCTGAGCCAGCAGGCACGGGACTTCGCCAGCGCCAGTCTGCACCTGCCCGACAATCGCAGTTATCGCCTGTACGCCGACCTTAATCGCCCCTTCGTGGTGTGGAACCTGTTCGCCACGCCGGAATTTTCTCTCGAACCCGAGCTGCACTGCTTTCCCATCGCCGGCTGTGTCGCCTACCGCGGCTACTACCAACAGGGTCGGGCACGTGGCGCCGCCGCGCTGCTGCGCCAGGAGGGGCTGGATACCTACATCGGCGGCGTGGAGGCCTACTCGACGCTGGGCTGGTTCGACGATCCGCTGCTCAACACCATGCTGCGCTGGAGCGACGAGCGCTTCGTCGCGGTGATCTTTCACGAACTGGCGCACCAGCAGTACTACCTGCCGGGGGACACCGCCTTCAACGAGTCCTTCGCCACCTTCGTCGAGCGCGAAGGGCTGCGCCAGTGGCATGCCGCCCGCGGCGAGACACCGCCGGCCAGCGACGACCGCCAGCGCCAGCAGTTCATCGAGCTGGTGCTGGCCAGCCGCGAGCGCCTGCAGCAGCTCTATGCCAGCGACCTGCCGGAGCACGCCATGCGCGCCGCCAAGCAGGCCGAATTCGAGCGTCTGCGTCGCGACTACCGCGCCCTGCGCCAACGCCAATGGGGCGGGCAGGGCCGCTATGACGCCTGGATCGAAAGCCCGCTGAACAATGCCAAGCTGCTGCCCTTCGGCCTCTACGACCAATGGGTGCCGGCCTTCGCGGCCCTGTTCGAGCACGAGGCGCGAAGCTGGACGGCCTTCTACGCCGCCGTAGCCGAGCTTGGCCGGCTGCCGGAAGCAGATCGTCGGGCCCGATTGGAAAGCCTGCTGCAAAACGACTAGAACTGCTGGGCAGATTGCCAGTCCAACCTACTCAGGTTTCGCCCAACACTGGAGGTACAAGCGATGCAACGACTGATTCCCGCCCTGGCCCTGATGCTCCTGGCTGGCGGCGCGCTGGCCGCGCCCAAGCCCTGTGAAGAACTCAAGCAGGAAATTGAAACGAAGATCCAGGCCAACAACGTGCCCAGCTATACCCTGGAAATCGTGCCCAACGCCGACGTGCAGGACCAGAACATGGTCGTCGGCAGCTGCGATGGCGGCACCCAGAAGATCATCTATCAGCGCAACGACTGATCCCCGCGAAGGCGGCTTCCCGCAGCACAGCGGGAGGTCGTCTGCCGTTCCGCCCTTGAGTCTACTTCCGGCGATGATCTTTGCGCTAGGTGGAGGGCCGTTCGCGGACAAGTCCGCTCCCACAGATCAGCGACACACCTGTGGGAGCGGACTTGTCCGCGAATCTTTCGACCTGACCTACGACATTCGTTCAGTTATAAGCGGGACGGATCAGCGACTGAACGCCTGGTGCATCTCTGCCAGCGTCTCGAAATGAAAGGCCGGCGACTCGCCGAGCAACTCCTCACGACTACCGAAGCCATAGCCCACCGCCACCGCCTGCAGGCCATTGCTGCGCGCGCCGATCAGGTCGTGCTTGCGGTCGCCGATCATCAGCGCCGACTCGGGCGCCAGTTTCTCCGACTCCAGCAGATGCGCCAGCAGCTCCACCTTGTTAGTGCGAGTGCCATCCAGCTCGCTGCCATAGATGCGCTTGAAGTAGCGATCGAAACCGAAGTGCCGGGCGATCTCCTCGGCGAATACCGTCGGTTTGCTGGTGGCGATATATAGCGTACGCCCCTGCGCCACCAGTGCTTCGAGCAGCGTCTCGACACCCTCGAACACGCGATTCTCGTAGAGACCGGTGACCCGGAAGCGCTCGCGGTAATGATTGACCGCCTGCCAGCCGATGGCCTCGTCCAGCGCATAGGTCGCCATGAAGCACTGCAGTAAGGGCGGGCCGATGAAGTGCTCCAGCGCGGTCAGGTCCGGCTCATCGATCCCCAACTTGGCCAGGGCGTACTGCACCGAACGGGTGATGCCCTCACGCGGGTCGGTGAGGGTGCCGTCGAGGTCGAAGAGGATGGTGGAGTGATGCATGGGCGAGCGCCTATTCGCAACTGGAACGGTGGCGAAGGATACCTGCCTTTGCCCAGGCATTCACGCCTGAGCGGCTTGCGCACGATAGCCCCAGCGCAGCCCAAGGCGGGTGAATGGCCACAGCAGCGCCAGTTGCAGCAGGCTGAAGAACAGCATCAATACGAGGCTGTTTCCCAGTCCAAGCCAAAGCAGCGCCAGCAGCACAATGCCGCAAAGCAATGCACTGCCTATCCACAATGACAAGGTGATCGCCACCGCCGCCGCCAGCCGTCCGCCATTGAACCCTCGTACCTGCGCTGGCAGTGCTGCACGCGCAGTGAAGAACGCGACCAGCAGAAACAGCCCGGCATTCACCAGGTTGACCAGTCCTTCCCAGCCCTGCAGCTCGTACCCATAGGCCATCCCGCTCAGCAACTGGGTGGTCATCCCTGCCAGTTGCAGGGAAGCCACCACGACAGCCAGCGCGAAGCACCAGGCCAGTGTCGTGCCCGGCACCTGCAAATCGTCAGCGCCTACTTCCGCCTGCGGTCGGAACAGATGCAGCAGCAGCCAGAGCGGTAGCAGCGCCTCGAGGCAGAAGATCAGCAAACCGACGCCCCACCAGCCGAGACCAAACAGCAGACGCGCAACGCCGTAGACGTCCAGTTGCTGATACAGCCATGCGTAGAGTTGCCCAGAGGCAAAACCCAGCGCCCAGGACAGCAGCAGGTAGGCCAGGCCATAACCGATCAGCAACCCTGCCGGCTGCCGGTAACTCGCCAGGCGATGGCGCTCCATGTAGGTGTTGGCCAGCCAGTAGACGCACAGCCCGGCCATCAGCAGATGGGTTATCCAGTAGCTGGCGACGTAGCGCAGCCAGAACATGGCATCGGTGTCGACATCATTGATCAGCCACCCAACCAGCGTGACCGCGATACTGATCAGGCTCATCAGCAGCACCACGCCAACCAGATGCAGCGGCAACACCGGCAGTTGCCGTGAAGCCAATGTCGGCGCGCGCGGCTCCGGGGCGAAGGGATTGGCTTCGGTCATGGGGCGATCCTTGTCGTCGACACAGTCCGTTGGGAAGTAATCGCAGAATAACGACCCTGACGACAGAAGAAAGTGCGACAGCCCGTTTACGTGCTGCAGTCGATACAGGGCAAGGCTACTTATCCACCTGGCTGGCGCATGCTTCTCAGTCCAGCAACCTGCGATACATCACATAGCAATCCACCAACCCATGCCGGGCATGGCGGTAGGCCTTGGGCAGGGTGCCGACTATGTCGAAACCGTGCTTCTGCCACAGCGCCACGGCCACCGTGTTGGTGGCCACCACGCTGTTGAACTGCATGGCGCTGAAGCCCAGTTGGCGAGCTACGTCCAGCGAATGGGCGCAGAGCTTGCCGGCGATGCCATGACCGCGAGCGGCAGGAGCGGTCATATAGCCGCAGTTGCACACATGGTCGCCGGGACCTGCGGCATTGGCCTTGATGTAGTAGGTACCGAGAATCTGCCCATCCTGTTCCGCCACGAAGGTTGCGCGCGGCAGTTCCACCCAGAGTTTCCAGGCCGTTTCGCGATCCATCTGCGGATCGAAGGCGTAGGTTTCCTGCGCCTGCACCACGCCTTCGATGATTGGCCAGACCTGGTCGAAGTCGGCCGCCTCGATGGGGCGGATGATCAGTTCGCCACTCACTGGTCGTAACCCTCGGCCAGATGATGGTCCTTGAGCTTCACGTAATTGCCCGCTGTGTAACTGAAGAAGTTGCGCTCCTTGTCGGTCAGCGGACGTGCCTGTTTCACCGGGCTGCCGACGTACAGGTAGCCACTCTCCAGGCGCTTGCCCGGCGGCACCAGGGAGCCGGCGCCGATGATCACCTCGTCCTCGACCACCGCGCCATCCATGACGATGCTGCCCATGCCTACCAGGATGCGGCTACCCAGGGTGCAGCCGTGCAGAGTGACCTTGTGCCCGACGGTCACTTCGTCGCCGATGATCAGCGGATAGCCGTCCGGGTTGAACGGCCCGGCGTGAGTGATATGGAGCACGCTGCCGTCCTGCACGCTGGTGCGCGCACCGATGCGGATGCGGTGCATGTCGCCACGGATCACGGTCATCGGCCAGACCGAGCTGTCCTCGCCCAGCTCGACATCGCCGATGACCACGGCAGAAGCGTCGACGAAGACGCGCGCGCCCAGTTGCGGGAGATGTTGCTGGTATTTGCGAATCGCCACGATAGAGGCTCCTGGGCTGCGGTAAAGCTTGATTGTAATTAAGATGAACCCCATATCGACTGCAATCGCCCTGGGATTTTCCCCGGCGCAGCCTCTCTTCATTCGCCACAGGTGCCTCGTCGTGACCGCGAACAATCCCCTGCTGCAAGACTTCGACCTGCCGCCCTACTCGCAGATCAAACCGGAACATGTCGAGCCTGCCGTCGACCAGATTCTGGCCGACAGTCGCGCGGCCATCGCCACGCTGCTCGAACAGCAACAGGCCAATCCGAGCTGGGACGGCCTGGTGCTGGCGCTGGACGAACTGGGCGCACGCCTGGGCTGCGCCTGGAGCCCGGTGAGCCATCTCAACTCGGTGTGCAACAGCCCCGAGCTGCGCGCCGCCTACGAGGCCTGTCTGCCCAAGCTGTCGGAATACTGGACCGAAATGGGCCAGAACAAACCGCTGTTCAACGCCTATGACGCGCTGGCCAAGAGCCCGGCCGCCGCCGACTTCGACGTGGCACAGAAGACCATCCTCGAACACGCCCTGCGCGATTTCCGCCTGTCCGGCATCGACCTGCCGATCGAGCAGCAGAAGCGCTATGGTGAGATCCAGATGCGCCTGTCCGAGCTGACCAGCAAATTCTCCAACCAGCTGCTCGACGCCACCCAGGCCTGGACCAAGCACATCACCGACGAAGCGCGCCTGAGCGGCCTGACCGACTCGGCCAAGGCGCAGATGAAGCAGGCTGCCGAGGCCAAGGGCCTGGACGGCTGGCTGATCACCCTGGAGTTCCCCAGCTACTACGCGGTGATGACCTACGCCTACGACCGCGCCCTGCGCGAGGAGGTCTACGCCGCCTACTGCACCCGCGCCTCCGACCAGGGGCCGAACGCCGGCCAGAACGACAACGGCCCGCTGATGGCCGAGATTCTCGACCTGCGCCAGGAAATGGCGCGCCTGCTCGGCTTCGCCAACTACAGCGAGCTGAGCCTGACCAGCAAGATGGCCGAGTCCACCGATCAGGTGCTGAGCTTCCTCCGCGACCTGGCGGTGCGCAGCAAACCCTTCGCCGAGCAGGACCTGGCCGAACTGAAAGCCTTCGCCGCCGAACAGGGCCTGAATGACCTGCAAAGCTGGGACGTCGGCTACTACAGCGAGAAGCTGCGCCAGCAGCGCTACAGCATCTCCCAGGAAGAAGTACGCGCCTGGTTCCCGGTGGACAAGGTGCTCAGCGGCCTGTTCACCATCGTGCAGAAGCTCTACGGCATTCAGATTCGCGAGCTGAAAGGCTTCGACACCTGGCATCCGGACGTGCGCCTGTTCGAGATCAGCGAGAACGGTCAGCACGTCGGCCGCTTCTTCTTCGACCTCTACGCCCGCGCCAACAAGCGTGGCGGCGCCTGGATGGACGGCGCCCGCGACAAGCGCCGCGATGCCCAGGACCAGCTGATCGCCCCGGTGGCCAACCTGGTGTGCAACTTCACCCCGCCGGTCGGCGGCAAGCCGGCGCTGCTGACCCACGACGAGGTCACCACCCTGTTCCACGAGTTCGGCCATGGCCTGCATCACCTGCTGACCCGCGTCGAGCATGCCGGTGCCTCGGGCATCAACGGCGTAGCCTGGGACGCGGTCGAGCTGCCGAGCCAGTTCATGGAGAACTGGTGCTGGGAGCCGGACGGCCTGGCGCTGATCTCCGGCCACTATGAAACCGGCGAAGCGCTGCCGCAGGCCATGCTGGACAAGATGCTGGCGGCGAAGAACTTCCAGTCCGGACTGATGATGGTGCGCCAACTGGAGTTCTCCCTGTTCGACTTCGAGCTGCATGCCACCCACGGCGACGGCCGCAGCGTGCTGGACGTGCTCGAAGGCGTGCGCGCAGAGGTCTCGGTGCTGCGCCCGCCGGCCTACAACCGCTTCGCCAACGGCTTCGCGCATATCTTCGCCGGTGGTTACGCGGCCGGTTACTACAGCTACAAGTGGGCCGAGGTGCTCAGCGCCGATGCCTTCTCCAAGTTCGAGGAAGAAGGCGTGTTCAACGCCGACACCGGTCGCGCCTTCCGCGAAGCCATCCTGGCCCGCGGCGGCTCGCAGGAACCCATGGTGCTGTTCGTCGACTTCCGCGGCCGTGAGCCGAGCATCGATGCCCTGCTGCGCCACCTCGGCCTGAGCCAGGAGGCCGCATGAGCGATGCGCCTGTGAACAGCACGCCGAAACGCTTTATCGCCGGCGCCGTGTGCCCGGCATGCAGCGAGACCGACAGCATCAAGATGTGGAACGTCGACGGCGTGCCGCACCGCGAATGCGTCAAGTGCGGCTACGCCGACACCCTGGACGCCCGTGGCAACTCGGTGCCCAAGGAGCTGCCGACCCGGGTCAACGTCAGCGGCCTCAAGCCCAAGGCGGCCGATCCCAATGTTCAGGCCGTGCAGTTCTTCCCCAATCCCAAGCTGAAAAAAGACAAGGACTGAGCCATGTGGCATCTGGTCTGCGGCGACAACGCGGTGGCCGGCGTCAGCCGAGTAATCGGCCAGCCTGCCGCCGAGAGCGGTCTGCGCGTACTGCGTGACGACCTCGCCGTCGGCCCGCTGGGCGATGTGGACAACCCGCCGTGCAGCGCCCGCGCCATATTCTGGAGCGAAGTATGGCCAGCCGCGGTGACACCGCGGCCAGACTTTTCCACAGGCCTGGCCGAGGATGCTCGCTGGCTCGCCGACCTGGCCGAGCAGGATCGGCCCGTCACCGTCTGGCATGGCGACAGCAGCAGCGAGCAGTTGCTGCTGGCGCGCGTCGCCAGCGCGTTGCAAGGCAGCAGCGTCGAACTCTGGGAAGTGCCCTGCGGCAGCGGCGATAGCCGTGTGCAGACGCGCAAGGCGGTGGCCATGCACAGCCCCGAGGCGCTGGCGCAAATCGCCAAGCCGCGCTTGGTCGATGCCAAGCGCCGGGCCGCACTGGCTGCACAGTGGCAAGAGGTACTGGCTGACGAGGCACCAATCCGTCGTTGGCAAGCGGGCGTCTTCACACGCGAAAGCTATCAGACCATCGACGCCGCGCTGCTCGATAGCGCCAGCGCACAGGCACAACCGCTGGCGCGGCTGATGGCCGAGGTCATGGCGCGCAGCGATGGTTTCTTCGCCACCGATTTCTTTCTGTTCTGGCGCGTCCGTGAACTGGCGGCCGCCGGCCTGCTGGCGCTCAGTGGCGAGCCCGGTGAATACGGTTATCAGGGATTGCAGGTGCGTCGCGCCTGATCCGGCTTGTTGCATGTCCAGGGAGGACAGGATGCGTTACCTACCCCTATTGATGCTCGCTACCGTGATGCCGGTGAGCGCCGAACTGCGTATCGACGATCTGCACGCCAAGCGCAGCGAGTGGGAAACCTACCGTTTCCCGCTGTTCAAGGGCGACAGCCCTGCCATCGCCCGTATCAATACCTACCTGCATGCGGTCGTGCTCAAAGGCCTGCCGGGACGCTTCGAGCGCTCGCCGTTCGAACGCATCTGGCCCAAGGACGGTGAGATCTGGGGCACCAACAGCATCGATTACATGATCGATGGCCAGGGGCCGGGCTATCTGTCGCTGAGTGTGACCGGCGAGTACACCGGCGCCTACACCAGCATGGGGGCCTTCGCTTACTCGTTCGATCTGGCCAGCGGCCGCCCCATCGGTCTCGAACAGCTTTTCACCGAGGCCGGCCTGCAACGGCTGCGCGAACACGTAGGGCGCGAGCGCGGCAAGCGCATCGAGGCGTTTCTCGCCGAATTGCCACCGCCGGATGACGCCACGGCAGAGCCGGACGAGCATGACGAGCGCCTCGAAACCCAACGCGAGATGTACCAGGAATGCCTGCCCCGTCGCAGCAGTGGCGACCTGCAGTACGACCGCGTGGAACTGCGCCGCGATGCCCTCACCCTGGTCGCCGAAGGCTGCGCGGCCCATGTCGTGCGCGCCCTGGACGACCTGGGTGAGTACCGCAACAGCATTCCCTATACGCAACTGGCCGAAGACTTCAGCCCCTACGGCCGTTGCCTGCTGCTGGAACAGCGCAGCGACTGCCAGCGCCCCGCCGATCTGCGCGCTGGTGGCGCCTACCACGGCAAGATCGCTGGCCGCTACGCGATCAGCCTGGTGCTCGAAGGCAACGTCTATGCCTCCAGCAGCTACTTTTACGACCGCTACGCCCGGCAGATCGAGCTGAGCCGGCAAACCGTTAGCGCTGACCAGGTTCGCCTGCACGAAGGCGGCGACAACCCCGCCATTTTCGAACTGCACTTGCAACCAGACGGCTCGCTGATCGGCACCTGGCAGCAGGAAGGCGGCAAGGCGCTGCCGGTGGTTCTTGACTGAAACCGGCCACGCGTTTCGTCCTCACCACTGGCTGCCCATAACTGGAAAGCTTCGCGGACAAGTCCGCTCCCACAGGGGGGCGGTGGCTGATCCGTGGGAGCGGACTTGTCCGCGAAGCGCGCAGCGCTCGATCACACTGAGAGCAAAGGCTACTCGCGAAAGAATTCCCCCGGTGTCGCGCCGAACTGTCGGCGAAAAGCGGCGATAAAGGCCGATAGCGAATCGTAACCGCAGGCCAGCGCCACATCGGTGACACGCTCGCCCTGCTCCAGCGGGGTCAAGGCATCGAGCAGGCGCTGACGCTGGCGCCAGCCGCGGAAACTCAGACCGGTTTCGCGCAGGAACAGTCGGCTCAGGGTCTTCTCCGAGACGCCCAGGCGCTCGGCCCATTCGCCCAGGCCAAGCTGGCGCAGGTTGGCATCTTCAAGCCCCTGGCATACCTCGCGCAGCCGCGCGTCCTGCGGCAGCGGCAACACCAACGCCACTTCCGGCGCTGCCTGGAGTTCATCGAGCAACACCGACGCCAGCCTGCCCGGTGCGCCTTGCTCGTCGTACTCGGCCGGCAGGTCGCTGAAGCGGCGGATCAACTCGCGCAGCAGCGGGCTGACCGCCAGCACCCGGCAGGCATCCGGCCCCCAGGGCACGGCGTTGCCGTCGATGTACAGGCTACGCATTTCGGTGCGCGGCGAGCTGAACACGCGGTGCTCGACGCCGGCCGGCACCCATACCGCGCGTTGCGGCGGGGCGACGAAACGGGCGCCGGCGGTCTGCACTTCGAGCACCCCGGCGATGGCATAGGACAGCTGCACCCAGGGGTGCGTATGGCGAAAGGTCAGCGCCCGGTTGGTCAGCGATTCGACCCGGCCATACAGCGGCCGTGGCAGGCTCGGCAGCTCGGGGAGATTGCGATAGAAGGCGGCTGGATGTCTGTTTGGCGACACTTGCTGGCTCTTTGGCGTTAGTCGGAAATCCTCGATGACGATAATGTGGCGACCTTCCGTATCGCAAGCCCGAGATTCGCCATGTTCCTGCGCCGCCTGTTACCCGATGCCTTCACCATGACCCTGCTTGCCGTGGTACTCGCCGCCACGCTGCTGCCTGCCAGCGGCCAGATCGCGACGATCTTCGAGTGGATCACCAACCTGGCCATCGCCCTGCTGTTCTTCCTGCATGGCGCCAAGCTGTCGCGCCAGGCGATCATCGCCGGGGCCGGGCACTGGCGCCTGCACCTACTGGTGTTCTCCTGCACCTTCATCCTCTTCCCGCTGCTCGGCCTGGCCCTCAAGCCGGCGCTGGAGCCGTTGCTGGGCAATGAGCTGTATCTGGGCATGCTCTACCTGTGTGCCCTGCCGGCCACCGTGCAGTCGGCCATCGCTTTCACCTCGCTGGCACGCGGCAATATCCCGGCAGCCATCTGCAGTGCGGCGGCCTCCAGCCTGCTCGGCATCTTCGTCACCCCGCTGCTGGTGGCGCTGCTGATGGGCGTGCAGGGCGACAGTGGCTCGACCCTCGACGCCATCGGCAAGATCAGCCTACAACTGCTGCTGCCGTTCGTACTCGGGCAGATCGCCCAGCGTTGGATCGGCGCCTGGGTGACTAAGAACAAGAGCTGGCTGAAATACGTCGACCAAAGCTCGATCCTGCTGGTGGTCTACACCGCCTTCAGCGCTGCGGTGATCGGCGGCCTGTGGCAGGAGGTGCCGCTGCTCACCCTGCTGGCCGTGACCTTCGCCTGCTGCGTATTGCTGGCCCTGGCGCTGGTGCTGACCCATTTGCTCGGCAAATGGCTGGGCTTCAGCCTGGAAGATCGCATCACCATTCTCTTCTGCGGTTCGAAGAAGAGCCTGGCCACCGGCGTGCCCATGGCGCAGGTGCTATTCGCCGGCGGCGCCATTGGCGTGCTGATCCTGCCGCTGATGCTGTTCCACCAGATCCAGCTGATGGTCTGCGCGGTGCTGGCGCAGCGTTATGCCAAGCGTGAGGAGACGCCGCAGACCGCGGCAGCTTGATCGCCTCGCGACAGAAGGGACTTGCTCGAACGACAAATAGCTGTATTTTTATACAGTATATTTTGGAGTCCGAGCATGTCCGCCAGCCAGCCGCCACGAGGCCGTGGCACCGCCAGCAATCCGCACAATCGCTTTGCGCCGACGCGCTCGGAGCATGAAGACGATGGCTGGTATCAGGAAGAGACGCCCCTGAGCCGCGCCACCGAAGTGCGCAAGGAAAAGGCCAAGACCGCGATCACCCACAACAACTCACCGGACGTCGGCTTCGACCGTTCGGTGAATCCCTATCGCGGCTGCGAACACGGTTGCATCTACTGCTTCGCCAGGCCGAGTCATGCTTATTGGGACCTGTCGCCGGGCATCGACTTCGAAACCCGGCTGATCGCCAAGACCAACCTGGCCGAGCGCCTCGAAGAACAGTTGCAGAAGCCCGGCTACGTAGCGCAGCCCATCGCCCTGGGCATCAACACCGACGCCTACCAGCCGATCGAACGCGAACAGCGCCTGACCCGCCAGGCGCTGGAGATTCTGCTGCGTTACAAGCATCCGCTGCACATCATCACCAAGGGTTCGCTGATCCTGCGTGACCTCGACCTGCTCAGCGAGCTGGCCAGCCATAACCTGGTCAGCGTGGCCTTCAGCCTGACCACCCTGGACGACGAGCTGAAACACATCATGGAGCCGCGCACTGCGGCGCCTGCCGCCCGCCTGCGTGCCATGCGCACGCTGCATGAGGCCGGCGTGCCGGTGAGCGTGATGTGCGCGCCGATGATTCCGATGATCAACGACATGGAGCTTGAGCACCTGCTCGAAGCCGCACGCGATGCCGGTGCACGTTCGGCGGGTTACGTGCTGCTGCGCCTGCCGCTGGAGATCGCCGAACTGTTCGAACAGTGGCTGCAGGCGCATTTTCCCGACCGCGCCGAGCATGTGATGAGCCTGATTCGCCAGAGCCGTGGCGGCAAGAACTACGACAGTCGCTTCGGCAGCCGCATGCGTGGCGAGGGCCAGTTCGCCGACCTGCTGCAGCAGCGTTTTCGCCTGGCGCGGCGCAAGCTCGGCCTGGATCGTCGCGACAGTTTTACGCTGGACTGTTCGCAGTTCTGCCCGCCAGGTGCGCAATTGAGCCTGCTCTGACTTGGCCGCGCCGCTCGATATGTTAAAACGTGGTGACTCTAGGCATTGACCGACGAAGCCCCATGACCCGTACAGCCCGCGTAGCCGACCCGTCCTACGAACTGATGGACGACCACGAAGGCCATTCGCTGATCTACCGCCAGCACGGCTTTCCCTCGCCGCTGGTGCGCTGGCACTTCCACAAGGAATACGAGCTACACCTGATCGTCGCCAGCTCGGGCAAGGTGTTCATCGGCGACTACATCGGCAACTTCTCGCCCTACACACTGTTTCTCACCGGCCCCGGCCTGCCGCATAACTGGATCAGCCAGGTCGAAGACGGCGAAGTGGTCGAGACCCGCGACATGCTGGTCAATTTCACCGACGAAGTACTGGAAAGCGGCACCGCGGTGTTCGCCGAACTGAAAAGCCTGCAGCCATTGCTGGCCCGCGCGCAATTCGGCATCGAATTTCGCGACCCGCAGGTGATTCGCCAGGCCGCCGCTCTGCTCGGCAAGATCGCCAGCAGCCGCGGCATCAGCCGCCTGGGCCACTTCTTCATCCTCATGGAGCTGCTAGCCGGCAGTGAGGACTACCAGCTGCTCTCGGCCGTGACCTCCTCCGAGTTCGGCGACGAGCAGCATGTCGAGCGCATCAACCGCGCGGTGGACTACATCTTCCAGCACTACGCGCAGGGCATCAGCCAGGAAGAGGTCGCCGACTACCTGGGCATGACGCCCACCTACTTCTCGCGCTTCTTCAAACAGGCCACCGGCCGCGGCTTCGTCGAGTTCGTCAATCGCCTGCGCGTGAGCAAGTCCTGCGAACTACTGAGCAAGAGCGACAAGCCGGTGACCGAGGTGTGCTTCGAGTCTGGCTTCAGCAACATTTCCAACTTCAATCGCCGCTTCCAGCAGCTCAAGGGTATGACGCCCACGGGCTATCGCAAGCTGGTGGTGCAGCGCCTGACCGAGCAAAACCTGTACTGATTCGGCGGTTGCTTCTGCTGCCTGCATCGCGGCGACCGCTCTGCCAAGCAGTTTTCATCCGCGTTCGCGCTATGTTCCAGCGGACTCTCAAGTGCAAAAAAGTATCGATCACTGTGCGCTCTAGGATTTGTCCGCGCGAGTCTGCGGGGGTGTAATCGAGCCCGAGCGAAACAAAAACAATAACGTTCTTCCGTAGCCGAACCGGCGCGGGAGAGGAGTTCACAAGCATGAACAACGCGATCAAAGCCCTCGTTGCAGCCTCCTGCCTGTCCCTCACCGCGGTCGCCCAGAGCGCCGAAACCCTGACCATCGCCACGGTCAACAACAGCGACATGATCCGCATGCAGCGCCTGGCGAAAACCTTCGAAGAGCAGAACCCGGACATCAAACTCAAGTGGGTGGTGCTCGAAGAGAACGTGCTGCGCCAGCGTCTGACCACCGACATCGCCACCCAGGGCGGCCAATTCGACGTGCTCACCATCGGCATGTACGAAGCGGCGCTGTGGGGCGAGAAAGGCTGGCTGGAGCCGATGACCGAGCTGCCGGCCGACTACGACCTCGACGACGTTTTCCCCTCGGTGCGCGAAGGCCTGTCGGCCAAGGGCACGCTGTATGCCCTGCCCTTCTATGCCGAAGCCTCGATCACCTACTACCGCACCGACCTGTTCGAACAGGCCGGCCTGACCATGCCCGAGCGGCCGACCTGGGATCAGCTCGCCGAGTTCGCCGGCAAGCTGCATCAGCCGGACAAGGGAGTCTATGGCCTGTGCCTGCGCGGCAAGGCCGGCTGGGGCGAGAACATGGCGCTGATCACCACCCTGGCCAACGCGCACGGCGCGCGCTGGTTCAACGAGCAGTGGCAGCCGGAGTTCACCGGCAGCGAGTGGAAGAACGCGCTGAACTTCTATGTCGACAACATGAAGAAGTACGGCCCGCCGGGCGCTTCCAGCAACGGTTTCAATGAGAACCTGGCGCTGTTCAACAGCGGCAAGTGCGCGCAGTGGGTCGATGCCAGCGTGGCCGGCTCGTTCGTCACCGATGAATCTCAGAGCAAGGTCGCCGACTCGGTCGGCTTCACCTTCGCGCCGACTCAGACCACCGAAAAGGGCGCGTCGTGGCTGTACTCCTGGGCACTGGCGATCCCCACCAGCTCCAAATCCAAGGAAGCGGCCAAGACCTTCAGCGCCTGGGCGACCTCCAAGGCCTATGCCGAGCTGGTGGCCGAGCGCGATGGCGTGGCCAACGTACCGCCAGGCACCCGCGCCTCGACTTACAGCGATGCCTACATGCAGGCGGCGCCGTTCGCCGAGGTCACCCTGGATTCGCTGAAGCAGGCCGACCCAGCCAACCCCAGCGCCAAGCCGGTGCCCTACGTGGGCATCCAGCTGGTGACCATCCCCGAGTTCCAGGCCATCGGCACCAGTGTCGGCAAGCTGTTCGCCGCCGCGCTCACCGGCCAGATGCAACCTGACCAGGCGCTGCAAGCCGCGCAGCAGAGCACCGAGCGGGAAATGAAGCGCGCCGGCTATCCCAAGTAGAGAAGCCGCTTTCCCGTAGGGTGGGTTAGCGCCGCGTCCAATGACAGCCCAGACGCCGCGATGACAGCGCGGCGCGTAACCCACCAGGCGATAGTCGGCGTTGCACCAATGGTGGGTTACGGCGCCATCTTGAGCGAGAGGCGCCAGAGTATCCCGACAAGACGCCTAACCCACCCTACGGACCGCGTCTGTCACCACGACACTGCCTTTCGGAGGCACCATGAACACCTCGGCCATCGACACCCCTGCTGCACAGGTCAGCACCCCAGGCGAGCGCAAGCCGCGGCGTCTGGCGCCCGGCTGGTTTCTGGTCAGCCCGTCGGTGCTCCTGCTGCTGATCTGGATGATCGTGCCGCTGGGCATGACCGTCTATTTCTCGCTGATCCGCTACAACCTGCTCTACCCCGGCGAGAACGACTTCGTCGGCCTGGAAAACTTCGAATACTTCGTCACCGATGCCGCCTTCCTCTCCGGCGCCGGCAACACCGTGCTGCTGGTCGGCAGCGTGCTGCTGATCAGCGTGGTGTTCGGCGTGCTGATTTCCGCCTTGCTGGAGGCCAGCGAGTTCTTCGGCCGCGGCATCGTGCGGGTGCTGCTGATCTCGCCGTTCTTCATCATGCCCACGGTCAGCGCGCTGCTGTGG
Organism: Pseudomonas sp. UBA7530; assembly: GCF_002479365.1. Taxonomy (NCBI): domain Bacteria; kingdom Pseudomonadati; phylum Pseudomonadota; class Gammaproteobacteria; order Pseudomonadales; family Pseudomonadaceae; genus Pseudomonas; species Pseudomonas sp. UBA7530. The sequence continues at coordinate 117,459 of NZ_DLMS01000004.1, read as the reverse complement.
AAGAACCTGATCTTCCACCCGGTATCGGGGATTCTCGCCGCTGTCTGGCAGTTCTTCGGCGCCCAGCCGGTGGACTGGCTGGCGCACCACCCGCTGTTTTCGATCATCCTGATCGTGTCCTGGCAGTGGCTGCCGTTCGCCATCTTGATCCTGATGACCGCCATGCAGTCGCTGGATCAGGAACAGAAGGAGGCCGCGCGCCTCGACGGCGCCGGCCCCATCGCCATCTTCTGGCACCTGACCCTGCCACACCTGGCACGGCCGATCGCCGTGGTGGTGATGATCGAAACCATCTTCCTGCTCTCGGTATTCGCCGAGATCTACACCACCACCAGCGGCGGCCCGGGTTACGAATCGACCAACCTGGCCTACCTGATCTACACCCAGGCGCTGCTGCAGTTCGACGTCGGCATGGCCTCGGCCGGCGGGCTGATCGCCGTGGTCATCGCCAATATCGCCGCCATCGTGCTGATCCGCATGATCGGCAAGAACCTCACCGAGCGGCAGTAGGAGCGCAGCATGCTGACCCTGAAACAGTCCCGCCGCCTGCAGAGCCTGGTCATCGGCATCCTCGCCTGGGCCATCGCCGCGCTGATCTTCTTCCCGATTTTCTGGATGGTGCTGACCAGCCTGAAGACCGAGATCGACGCCTTCGCCACGCCGCCGCAGTTCATCTTTACGCCGACGCTGGAGAACTACCTGCACATCAACGAGCGCAGCGACTACTTCGCCTTCGCCTGGAACTCGGTGCTGATCTCCGTCTCGGCGACGCTGCTGGGCATGCTCCTGGCCGTGCCCGCCGCCTATTCCATGGCCTTCTTCGAGAGCAAACGCACCAAGGGCACGCTGCTGTGGATGCTGTCGACCAAGATGCTGCCGCCGGTGGGCGTGCTGGTGCCGATCTACCTGCTGGCCAAGCAGTTCGGCCTGCTCGATTCGCGCCTGGCGCTGATCATCATCTACACCCTGATCAACCTGCCGATCCTGGTGTGGATGGTTTACACCTACTTCAAGGACATCCCGGTGGACATCCTCGAAGCCGCGCGCCTCGATGGCGCCACCACCTGGCAGGAGATCGTCCGCGTGCTGCTGCCGATCGCCCGCGGCGGGCTGGCCTCGACCATGCTGCTGTCGCTGATCCTGTGCTGGAACGAGGCGTTCTGGTCGCTCAACCTGACCAGCTCCGCCGCCGCCCCGCTGACCGCGCTGGTGGCCTCCTACTCCAGCCCCGAGGGATTGTTCTGGGCCAAGCTTTCCGCCGTCTCGACCCTGGCCTGTGCGCCCATCCTGATCTTCGGCTGGATCAGCCAGAAGCAACTTGTCCGCGGCCTGTCCTTCGGCGCAGTGAAATAACGGGAGAACTCCGACATGGCTGATCTGAAGATCCGCAACCTGAAAAAAGGCTTCGACGGCACCGCGATCATCAAGGGTATCGACCTGGACATCCGCGACCGCGAGTTCGTGGTCTTCGTCGGCCCGTCGGGCTGCGGCAAATCCACCCTGCTACGGCTGATCGCCGGGCTCGAAGAGGTCAGCAGCGGCCATATCGAGCTCGACGGCAAGGACATCACCGACGTCGCCCCGGCCAGGCGCGACCTGGCCATGGTGTTCCAGACCTACGCGCTGTACCCGCACATGACGGTGCGCAAGAACCTCTCCTTCGCCCTCGACCTGGCCCGGGTCGGCAAGCAGGAAGTCGAGGAGAAGGTGGCCAATGCCGCGCGCATCCTGCAACTGGAGTCGCTGCTCGAGCGTAAACCCAAGCAGCTCTCCGGCGGCCAGCGCCAGCGCGTGGCCATCGGCCGTGCCATCGTGCGCAACCCGAAGATCTTCCTGTTCGACGAGCCGCTGTCCAATCTCGACGCCGCCCTGCGCGTGCAAACGCGCCTGGAGCTGGCGCGGCTGCACAAGGACCTGCAGGCGACCATGATCTACGTGACCCACGACCAGGTCGAAGCCATGACTCTGGCCGACAAGGTGGTGGTGCTCAATGGCGGCCGCGTCGAGCAGGTCGGCTCGCCGCTGGAGCTGTATCACCACCCGGCCAACCTGTTCGTCGCCGGCTTTCTCGGCACGCCGAAGATGGGCTTTCTGCGCGGCACGCTGCACAAGGCCGGTGCCGACAGCTGCGAGGTGCAGTTGGAGTGCGGCACGCATCTGACGCTGCCGCTGTCCGCCGCCGGCCTCAGCCAGGGCAGCAGCGTAACCCTGGGCGTGCGCCCCGAACACCTCAACGTCGTCGCCGCCGATACCGGTCGCCTGCAGGTGACCGCCGACGTCAGTGAGCGCCTGGGCAGCGACACCTTCTGCCACGTGCGCTGCGCCTCGGGCGAGATGCTCACGGTGCGCGTACGCGGCGACTTCGCACCGCGTTATGGCGACGCCCTGACGCTGGACTTCGACGCGGCGCACTGCCACCTCTTCGATGCCGATGGCCAGGCCATCGCCAAACCACTGCAGCAGGCCGCCTGACGCCGCGCTCCAATACGGGATTCTTCGGATGAAGCTCAATCGCCAGCAACTCTCCCAGCTGGGCGGCGCTATCGCGCTGCCCCGCTACACCCCGGACATGATCCGCACCGGCATTGCCCACATCGGCGTCGGCGGCTTTCACCGCGCGCATCAAGCCGTCTACACCGATGCCCTGATGAACCGGGGCCTGGCGCTGGACTGGGGCATCTGCGGCGTCGGCGTACGCAGCGAAGACCGCGCCATGCGTGACGCTCTGGCCAGCCAGGACCATCTCTACACCTTGGTCGAACTGGGCGATGAGCCGAACCTGCCGGTGCGGGTGATCGGCGCGATCACCGATATGCTGCTGGCCGAGGAATCGCCGCAGGCGCTGATCGACAAGCTGGCCGACCCGGCGATTCGCATCGTCTCGCTGACCATCACCGAGGGTGGTTACTGCATCGACGACAGCACCGGCGAATTTCTCGCCGAGCTACCCGCTATCCAGCACGACCTGCGCCACCCCGAATCGCCGCAAAGCGTCTTCGGTTTTCTCTGCGCGGCCCTGGCCAAACGCCGCGCCGCCGGCACTCCGGCCTTCACCCTGATGTCCTGCGATAACCTGCCGCACAACGGCGACGTCACGCGCAAGGCGCTGCTGGCATTCGCCCACCTGGCCGATCACGAGCTGGCCAGCTGGATCGACCATCACGTGAGCTTCCCCAACGCCATGGTCGACCGCATCACGCCGATGACCAGCGCCGCCCACCGCCAGCAACTGGCCGAACAGCATGGCGTCGAGGACGCCTGGCCGGTGGTCTGCGAGCCCTTCGTTCAGTGGGTGTTGGAGGACAAGTTCGTCAGCGGCCGCCCAGCCTGGGAAGAGGTCGGCGTGCAGTTCACCGATGACGTCACGCCCTACGAGGAAATGAAGCTCAAGCTGCTCAACGGCAGCCATCTGGCGCTGACCTACCTGGGTTTTCTCAAGGGCTATCGCTTCGTTCACGAGACCATGAACGATCCGCTGATGCGCCGATACGTGCGCACCTTCATGGACCTGGACGTCACCCCACAACTGGCGCCGGTGCCGGGCATCGACCTGGACCACTACAAGGACACGCTGATCGAGCGCTTCTCCAACCAGGCCATCGCCGATCAGCTCGAACGGGTCTGCTCGGACGGCTCGTCGAAGTTTCCCAAGTTCATCGTGCCGACCCTCAACCGCCTGATCGAAGACGGTCGGCCACTGGAACGCGCGGCCCTGGTGGTCGCGGCCTGGGCGTTGTATCTCAAGGGCGTCGACGAGACCGGCGCGCACTATCGCATCCCCGATCCGCGCGCCGAGTTCTGTCAGGCGCTGGTGGCCGACGACGACCAGGTGCGCGAGCGGGTGCTCGGCGTCGAGGCGATATTCGGCACCGCCATCCCGCAGTCGGAAGCGTTCATCGCGGCCTTCGAGCTGTGTTACGACAGCCTTCGCAAGCTGGGCGTGACCCGCACCCTGCAGACCCTGCTGGGCGACTGAGCCATGTACCTCGGCATCGACTGCGGCACCCAGGGCACCAAGGCGCTGATACTGGATGCCGATAATGGCCAGGTGCTCGGTGCAGGCAGCGCCAGCCACACGCTGCACAGCGGCGCCAATGGCCGTCGCGAACAGCAGCCCCAGCAGTGGCTGGACGCTTTCGAGCAGGCGACGCGTCAGGCGCTGGCGGCTGCGGGCATCGGCGGCGAGCGGATTCTGGGTATCGGCGTTTCCGGCCAGCAGCATGGCCTGGTGCTGCTCGACGAACAGGGCGCGGTGCTGCGCCCGGCCAAGCTCTGGTGCGACACCGAATCGACTCCGGAAAACCAGCGCCTGCTCGATCACCTCGGCGGGGAAGCCGGTTCGCTGCAACGCCTCGGCGTGGCCATCGCACCCGGCTACACGGTGTCCAAGCTGCTCTGGACCCGCGAGCAGCACCCCGATGTGTTCGAGCGCATCGCCCATATCCTGCTGCCCCACGACTACCTCAACCACTGGCTCACCGGCCGCGCCTGCAGCGAGTACGGCGACGCCTCCGGCACGGGCTACTTCGATGTGCGCACGCGCAGCTGGGATGTCGAGCTGCTGAATTTCATCGACCCCAGCGGGCGCCTGCAGCGCGCACTGCCGGAGCTGATCGGCCCGGATCAGCTGGTGGGCCGCATCCGCCCACAGGTCGCCCGGCAATTGGGGCTGAACCCGGACGCCGTGGTGGCCAGCGGCGGCGGCGACAACATGATGGGCGCCATCGGCACCGGCAATATCCGCCCCGGTGCGATCACCATGAGCCTGGGCACCTCCGGCACGCTCTACGCCTACAGCGCCCAGCCGACGATCAGCCCACACGCGCAGGTCGCGACCTTCTGCTCATCGAGCGGCGGCTGGCTGCCGCTGATCTGCACCATGAACCTGACCAGCGCCAGCGGGCTGATCCAGCAATTGCTGGAGCTGGATATCCACAGCTTCGCCGAGCTGGTCGAGCGCTCGCCCATCGGCGCCGAGGGCCTGTTGCTGCTGCCGTTCTTCAACGGTGAACGAGTGCCGGCGCTGCCGACGGCGCGCGCCAGCCTGCTGGGCATGGACAGCGACAACCTGACCCGCGCCAACCTGTGCCGCGCGGTGGTCGAGGGCACTGCCTTCGGCCTGCGCTACGGGCTCGACCTGCTGCGCGCCAGCGGTCTGCAGAGCGAAACCATTCACCTGATCGGCGGCGCAGCGAAAAGCCCGGTCTGGCGCCAGGTGATCGCCGATATCATGGGCACGCCGCTGGTCTGCCCGCAGCACACCGAAGCCGCCGCCCTGGGCGCAGCGATCCAGGCTGCCTGGTGCCTGACGCCTGGCGACGATCGCCAGGCGCAGCTGGCCGCACTGTGCGAGCGCTGCGTGCAGCTCGATGCCAGCACGCACACCCAACCGGATGCTGCAAGCACCGCGCAGTACGAGGCGGTCTATCAACGCTATCGCGAGCAGGTCAGCCGGCTTGCAGAGGGTAATTCGAAGTGAGAGCAGCGCTGACGGTGAAAGCCGGTTTGCAAAACAGCTTTTCGTAGGAGCCCCGCCCCGGAGCGTAATGCTGTTCACTTAAGGCTGTACGCGCCTGGCTCCCCTCTCCCATTTATGGGAGAGGGGCTGGGGGAGAGGGCTGTAAATGCCGCAAAACTGCCAGCTCCCCCCTCGCCGAACACGGCCCGCCCTAACCCTCTCCCCGAAGGGGCGAGGGGACTAATCGCGTCCGACCGCTTCTTATATGAACGGCATTACGCCCTAGGGCTAAGTTTTTCCAGTCCGCGCCGCCCTGGTTCGCAGCGGGGCGCCGCTCCTACAGCTCGGTGCATCGGGGCTTGAATGAAGCGGGTGGTTTTTAAATGTGCCCTTGAATCGATACGGAGATGAATATGTACCTGGTCTGTGGCGAAGCACTGTTCGACGTGTTTATCCAGAACGACGGCGGGCGTAGCAACGAGTTGGCCTTCAAGGCCATCGCCGGCGGCTCGCCGTTCAACGTGGCGCTGGGCTTGCGCCGCATGGGCGCCGACTCGGCGCTGTTCACCGGGATTTCCTCGGACAGCCTCGGCCAACACCTGCGCCAGGTGCTCAGTGATGAGGGCGTGAGCGATGCTTACCTGATTGCCAGCGATGCGCCGACCACCCTGGCGATGGTCGGCGTGGACGCCAGCGGCTCCCCGCGATACTCCTTCCGCGGCGAAGGCTGCGCCGACCGCCAGTTGCGCACCGAGCACCTGCCAACGCTCGATGATCAAGTGCGCGGCGTGCATGTCGGCTCCTTCTCGCTGGTGGTGGAGCCGGTGGCCAGCACGCTGCTGCAGCTGGTGCAGCGCGAGCACCCGCATCGCCTGATCAGCCTCGACCCCAACGTGCGTCTCGGCCCGGCGCCGGATGTCGCCCTTTGGCGAGAGCGCGTAGAGACCTTCGCCCGCCATGCACACCTGATCAAGGTCAGCGAAGAGGATCTGCAATTGCTGTATCCCGAGCGCGACCCGCAACAGGTCGCGGCAAGCTGGCTCAACGAACGCTGCCAGTTGGTGTTCCTCACTCAGGGCAGCGCAGGCGCCAGCGTCTACAGCCGCCACGGGCACAGCTCGGCGCCGGCCGTGGCCGTGCACACCCGCGATACCGTCGGCGCCGGCGATACCTTCCAGGCGGCGCTGCTCGCCTACCTGGCGCGGCACCAGCTGGACAGCGTCGAGGCGCTGGCAACGCTGAGCCGTGAGCAGATCGACGCCATGCTGAACCAAGCGATCGCAGCCGCCGCGCTGACCTGCTCGCGGGTCGGTCCCGACCTGCCCTACCTGCATGAACTGGAGCGGCAAAGCGCGCGTTGAGCGGGGCACAGGACGCCCTGTGCGGCACGCCATATCGGTAAACCGACACCGGGCACCAACTGCATGAACCTACCGGTTGTCGCGCCTGCGAGCGCGGGCGACACTTGCGTGTGACTCGCACCCCGCTGCGGCTGTCGTTTTAGCAGCGTATTTTCGATAACAAAGAGGTTCAGGGCATGCCTTACAAACATCAGGTGATTCCGCTTCAGGCCCATGAGGGCAACGAAACCGCCGATCAGGCGCTGCACAGCATCGTCGAGGGCTTCAAACGCTTTCGCAACGAGGTATTCCCGCAGCAGGAAGAGCTGTTCAAGAAGCTCGCCACCGCCCAGAACCCACGCGCCATGTTCATCACCTGCGCCGACTCGCGCGTGGTGCCGGAGCTGATCACCCAAAGCTCGCCGGGCGACCTGTTCGTCAACCGTAACGTTGGTAACGTCGTACCGGCCTACGGGCAGATGATGGGTGGCGTATCCACCGCCATCGAGTACGCGGTGATGGCTCTGGGTGTGCAGCACATTATCGTCTGCGGGCACTCCGACTGCGGCGCGATGAAGGCGGTACTCAACCCGGCGTCTCTGGAAAGCATGCCCACGGTAAAGGCCTGGCTGCGCCACGCCGAGGTCGCGCGCAGCGTGGTCGCCGAGAATTGCAACTGCAGCAACAACCAAGAAGCCCTGGAAGTGCTCACGGAAGAGAACGTGGTGGCGCAGCTCAATCACCTGTGCACGCACCCGTCGGTGGCAGCCAGGCTGGCGCGCGGTCAGCTGTTCATCCATGGCTGGGTGTATGACATCGAAACCAGCCAGATCAAGGCTTACGATGCCGAGCTGGGCAGCTTCCTGCCGCTCGATGGCGATAAGGTACCGATGGCCACGCCGCGCGCACGTTTTCCTCAGGAGTGAAACGCGCCGGCCGGAGCTCAGGCTCCGGCCGGCTGAAAGGAGAAGGCCATGCCCCGCGCAAGCGGTGCTGATCGCCCGCGCTGTGCTTGCGCACCTGGGGCATGACCAGAGAACTGCAGGAAAAAAAGGAGCCTTGCGGCTCCTGGGTCTCGAACCCTGGGCGTCCGGTCAGGGACGCCAACGAATAAAAAAGGAGCCCGGGTTATACGCCCCGTCAAACTTGCCCATCCAACAGGCCGGGCTCCATAGAGGTTAACCTTCGATTTCCACCAGCACTTCGCCCGGATTGACGCGGTCGCCCTTGGCCACGTGAACGGCCTTGACGGTACCGGCAATCGGCGCCTGCACCTCGGTTTCCATCTTCATTGCTTCGGTGATCAGTACGGCCTGACCGGCCTTGACCGTGTCACCTTCCTTGACCAGCACATCGACGATGTTGCCCGGCATGGTGGTGGACACGTCGCCCGGTGCCCCGGCCTGCTTGCGTTTGCCGCCGCTGCCAGCGACGAAATCGTTGAGCGGCTCGAACACCACCTCTTCCGGCATGCCGTCGATGGACAGGTAGAAGTGGCGCTTGCCGTCGCCCTTGACGCCGACGCCGGTGATGTCCACGCGGTAGCTTTCGCCATGCACGTCGACCACGAACTCGGTCGGCACGCCTTCACCACCGACCGGCGCCGCCTTGCCCTGGCCATTCGGCATGGGCAGCAGCTCTTCCGGTTTGAGGGTGCCGGCCGCGCGCTCTTCGAGGAACTTGCGCCCGATGTCAGGGAACATGGCGAAGGTCAGCACGTCCTCTTCGCACGATGCCAGGCTGCCGATCTCTTCACGCAGGCGCGCCAGCTCGGGTTTGAGCAGGTCGGCCGGGCGCACGTCGATCACTTCCTCGCTGCCGATGGCCTGCTTGCGCAGTTGCTCGTCGACCTTGCCCGGCGCCTTGCCGTAGCGGCCCTGCAGGTACAGCTTCACTTCGTTGGTGATGGTCTTGTAGCGCTCGCCAGCCAGCACGTTGAAGAACGCCTGGGTGCCGACGATCTGCGACGTCGGGGTCACCAGCGGCGGGAAGCCGAGGTCGGCACGCACACGCGGAATTTCTTCCAGCACTTCGTTCATGCGGTTCAGCGCACCCTGCTCCTTGAGCTGGTTGGCCAGGTTGGAAATCATCCCGCCCGGCACCTGGTTGACCTGCACGCGGGTATCCACGCCGGTGAACTCGCTCTCGAACTGGTGGTACTTCTTGCGCACAGCGTGGAAGTACATGCCGATTTCCTGGATCAGTTCCAGATCCAGGCCGGTGTCGAACTCGCTGCCCTTGAGCGCGGCGACCATCGACTCGGTGCCCGGATGGCTGGTGCCCCAGGCCAGGCTGGAGATGGCGGTGTCGATATGATCGGCACCGGCTTCGATGGCCTTGAGCTGACACATGGCGCCGAGACCGGCGGTGTCGTGGCTGTGGATAAATACCGGCAAATCGATCTCGGCCTTCAGCGCCTTGACCAATTCGAAGGTGGCATAGGGCGTAAGCAGGCCGGCCATGTCCTTGATCGCGATGGAGTCGATGCCCATCGCCTGCATGGCCTTGGCCTGGCCGACGAAGGCCTCGTTGGTGTGCACCGGGCTGGTGGTATAGGCGATGGTGCCCTGGGCGTGCTTGCCGGCAGCCTTGACCGCCTCGATGGCCACGCGCAGGTTACGCACGTCGTTCATCGCATCGAAGATGCGGAACACGTCGATGCCGTTGACCGCGGCCTTGGCCACGAAGGCGCGCACCACGTCATCGCTGTAGTGGCGGTAGCCGAGCAGGTTCTGCCCGCGCAGAAGCATCTGCAGGCGGGTGTTGGGCAGCGCGGCCTTGAGCTGGCGCAGGCGCTCCCACGGGTCTTCCTTGAGGAAGCGCACGCACGAATCGAAGGTGGCCCCACCCCAGACTTCCAGCGACCAGTAGCCGACGCGATCGAGCTTGTCGCAGATCGGCAGCATGTCCTCGGTGCGCATGCGGGTCGCCAGCAGCGACTGGTGGGCATCGCGCAGGACGGTATCGGTAACGGTGATCTTCTTGCTCATGATGTCCCCTACAGGCCCGCGTGGGCAGCGATGGCAGTGGCGATGGCGATGGCCAGGTGCGACGGGTTGCGCTTGATCGAGTACTGGGTCAGTTCCGGGTGGCTTTCGACGAAGCTGGTATTGAACTGGCCGCTACGGAATTCCGGGTTACGCAGGATTTCCTGGTAATAGGGCGCGGTGGTGCGCACGCCCTGCACGCGCATGTCGTCCAGTGCGCGCAGGCCACGATCCATCGCCTCTTCCCAGGTCAGCGCCCAGACGATCAGCTTCAAGCACATCGAGTCGTAATAGGGCGGAATGGTGTAGCCGGTGTAGATCGCCGTGTCGGTGCGCACACCGGGGCCGCCGGGGGCGTAGTAGCGGGTGATCTTGCCGAACGACGGCAGGAAGTTGTTCTTCGGGTCCTCGGCGTTGATACGGAACTGCAGGGCATAACCGCGGTGGATGATGTCTTCCTGCTTGACCGACAGCGGCAGGCCACTAGCGATGCGGATCTGCTCGCGAACGATGTCGATGCCGGTGATTTCCTCGGTGATGGTGTGCTCCACCTGCACCCGGGTGTTCATCTCCATGAAGTACACCTCGCCTTCGGCGAGCAGGAACTCCACGGTACCGGCGTTCTCGTAGCCCACGGCCTGCGCTGCACGCACGGCCAGGTCACCGATATAGGCGCGCTGCTCGGGGGTGAGCTGCGGGCTGGGGGCGATTTCGATCAGTTTTTGGTTACGCCGCTGGATCGAGCAATCTCGCTCGTACAGGTGCACGGTGTTGCCGAAGCTGTCGGCGAGGATCTGCGCCTCGATGTGCTTCGGGTTGACGATGCATTTTTCCAGGAAGACGGAGGCCGAACCGAAGGCCTTGGTCGCCTCGGAGATCACTCGCGGGTAGGCCTGCTCCAGCTCCTCGCGGCTGTTGCAGCGACGAATGCCGCGACCGCCACCACCGGAGGTCGCCTTGAGCATCACCGGGTAACCGATACGCTCGCCTTCTCGCAGGGCTTCGGCCAGGTCGGCGACGTTGCCTTCGGTGCCGGGAGTGCAGGGCACACCAGCAGCCATCATGCTGCGTCGGGCTTCGGTCTTGTCGCCCATGCGGCGGATGACTTCCGCGCTCGGACCTATGAATTTGATCCCACGTTCAGCGCAGATCTCTGCAAGTTCGGCGTTTTCAGAAAGGAAACCGTAGCCGGGGTGCAACGCATCGCAGCCGGTTTCCACCGCCAGATTGACCAGCTTGCGCGGGTTCAGATAGCCGGCCAGCGGATCTTCGCCAATGCTGTGCGCCTCGTCGGCACGCTTGACGTGCAACGCATGACGGTCGGCGTCGGAATAGATCGCCACCGAGCGGATGCCCATTTCGGCGCAGGCCCGCACGATGCGGACGGCAATCTCACCACGGTTGGCGATCAATATTTTTCTTATCACGATCCAATCCTCAGCGCAGAGCTGCAAGGGACGCTGCAACAGTTGGTTGCAAACGTGGTGAAACCCTATCCGGCTATACGAATTAACCAAAATGAATAATTATTTGATCGTGCATAAGTAATTACTTATACGTTGATCGAACGAGGACGAAAACGTGCGTAAAACCCTGCTGCGCATGACCTTGCGCCAGCTTCACTTATTCCGGGCGGTGTGCGAGCACGGCTCATACAGCCGTGCGGCCGACGAAATGGCGCTGACCCAACCGGCCGTGAGCCTGCAGATTCGTCAGTTGGAAGATCTGGTCGGCCAGCCGCTGTTCGAGTACGTCGGCAAAAAGCTCTACCTCACCGAGGCCGCCGAAGCGCTGCGCCGCGCCAGCAGCGACATTTTCGGCCGCCTGGAAAGCTTGGATATGCAGTTGTCCGACTTGCAGGGCTCGCTGCAGGGGCAGCTCAATTTGTGCGTGGAATCCAGCGCCAAATACTTCATTCCCCACCTTTTCGCCGATTTTCGCCGCCAGTATCCGGAAGTCAGCCTCAACCTTACGGTGGTCAACCACGCTCTGGCTGTGCGTCGCCTGACCCTCAGCCGCGACGACCTGATGATCATGAGTCAGGTGCCGCAGGACCTGGCGCTGGACTTCATGCCCTTTCTCAACAACCCGATCATCGCCGTGGCGCCGCCAGATCACCCGCTGTGCGAGGCGGACAGTCTCCAGTTGCAGGATCTAACCGCCTATCCGCTGCTGATTCGCGAAAGCGGCTCCGGTACCCGCCGGGCCTGCGAGGAGTACTGCCACCAGAAACGCGCGCATTTCCCGCATACGCTGGAGATCGGTTCACTGGAATCGCAGCGCGAAGCGGTGCTGGCCGGGCTTGGTATTGCCTTGCTACCGCGCCATGCGGTGCGCCTGGAGCTGCAGCACGGCCTGCTGCGCGAACTGCCAGTGGCCGAGCTACCGCTGCAAAGAAGCTGGTGCGTAGTGAATATTCGCGGCCGCAGGTTGTCCCCTGTAGCACAGGCTTTCGTCGATTACATCCGCACCGAACGTGCTCGCATCGTCAAGTTGGCCGAGCGTTTCGAGGGTAGCCACGCAGGATCGGGCAAGAATCTCGCAGAATCGGCCTAACCTTTCCCGACTGACCTGAGCGACATTGCCAACCTGGAATCACACCGCCAAACCCGTCCGGGAGAACTCTATGCTGTCGGGAATCAGCGCCCTGCTCGAGGCCATGCGCGCGCTGGAGCGCGACAATGGCCAGGCCGTGCTCGCCACCGTGGTCAAGGTCGAAGGCTCGGCCTATCGCCGCCCCGGCGCGCGCATGCTGATCCCGCTGTATGGCGGCACCGTCGGCACCATCAGCGGCGGTTGCCTGGAGTCCGAAGTGGCGAAGAAGGCCTGGTGGCTAACAGATAGCGGTGAGCCGGTGATTCGCCGCTACAGCACGGCCACCGAGGAAGACGATGACGACCAGGACGCCGCGCTGACTTTCGGCCTCGGCTGCAACGGCACCGTGCATGTGCTGCTCGAACGCCACAGCGCGGAAAAGCCGCTGGTGGTGCTCGATCTCTTACGTCAGGTGCGCGAAAGCGGTCAGGCTGGGGCAGTCGCCACGGTGATCGGCCGCTATCGCAACGCCCGCGTGCGTGTCGGTGATCGCTTGTACCTGCATCCCGCACTTAGCGACAGCGATCGCCTGCTCGATCCTGAACTCGACGCCGAGGTTCGCGCCGGCCTGCAACGAACCCTGACCGATGGCCGCTCCTTGCTGCGCAGCTACCGCGATGAGCGCGGCGAGATCGAGGTTTTCTGCGAGTATCTGGCGCCGCAGCGGCGCCTGGTGATCTTTGGCGCCGGGCATGATGCCCAGCCGCTGACGCATATGGCCAAACTGCTGGACTGGCACGTTACGGTGGTTGATGGCCGCGCCCATTTCGCCCGCGCTGAACGCTTCCCCGATGCGGATGCGGTGCTGCAGGTCGATGCCAAGCCACCCTACGATCTGCACGCCCTAACTGACGGCGCCCTGGTGGCGATCATGAGCCACAGCTACAGCCAGGATCGTCACTGGCTCGGCAGCGTGCTGCAGGGTTCGCCTGCCTATATCGGCCAATTGGGGCCGCGTGACCGCACCGAACGCCTGCTGAACGAGATCCGTCAGCATACCGAGCAGTTGCCGGCACTGGAGCGCCTGCACTACCCCATCGGCCTGGATATCGGCGGCGACACGCCGGAAAGCGTGGCCACGGCGATCCTCGCCGAGATGACCGCGGCCATCAACCAGCGCACAGGCGGCATGCTCAAGCATCGCCAGGCGGCGATCCATACGCCAACGCCGCAAGATTGCAGCGAGATCGAAAGCGCGGCCAGACTGACTGCCTCCTGAGCGAAGCCCCGAATTGCATCCGGGCTACATGTAGGGTGGGCTTCAGCCCACCACGGCTGGTCTGGTGGGCTAAACACCCTACATGCTGAACACGCCCGATACGATCCCGTAGGAGCGGCTTCAGCCGCGATCAATGGCCAAAGCTCGCCGCTAAAGCGCCTCCTACACAAGAACGACCTCCCGAGGCACGATTGATTTCCCCCTGTGGGAGGGGCTTTAGCCGCGACACCTTTGCAGCAATCTCGCCGCTAAAGCACCTCCCACAGTGCCCCCCACAAACCAAAACGCCCGGGCAACTGCCCGGGCGTCGTGTTTACCGCGCCTTCGGTCAGGCCGTGATCTGCGCCGGGAACGGCAGCTTGCGCAGGCGCACGCCAGTGGCGGCGAACAGGGCGTTGGCCAGGGCCGGCGCCAGCGGCGGCACGCCCGGCTCACCGACACCGGTGGGGTTCTGCGCAGACGGCACGATATGCACTTCAACCTTGGGCATCTCGTTCATGCGCAGCACCTGGAAGTCGTGGAAGTTCGACTGCTCGACCCGGCCTTCCTTCAAGGTGATCGCGCTGTGCCGGGCAGCCGCCAGGGCGAAGCCGATACCGCCTTCCATCTGCGCCTTGATCACATCCGGGTTGATCGCGATGCCGCAGTCCACGGCACACACCACACGGTCCAGGCGATAGCTGCCATCGGCCTTGACCGTGACCTCGGCGACCTGCGCGACGAACGAGCCGAACGATTCATGCACGGCAATACCACGCCCGCGCTTCTCACCCTCGGCGCCGGCAGCCAGCGGCTTGTCCCAGCCGGCCTGCTTGGCGGCCAGCTCCAACACACCGCGATGACGCGGCTGGCTGTCCAGCAGCGCATGGCGGAACGCGTAGGGGTCCTGCCCGGCCGCCACGGCCGCCTCGTCGATCATGGTTTCGGCGACATAACCGGTGTGGGTATGACCGACCGAACGCCACCACAGCACCGGCACCTTGATATTGCTCGGCGTGCTCAGCTCCACCTGCAGGTTGGGCACCGCGTAGGACAGGTTGGAAATACCCTCGACCGAAGTATGGTCGACACCATCCTTGATCATGAAAGGCTCCATCGAAGTGCCGGTCATGATTGACTGGCCGACGATGCGGTTGTGCCAGGCCTGCAACTTGCCGGCCTCGTCCAGACCAATGCGTGCACGGTGCACGTACATCGGCCGGAAGAACCCGCCACGGGTGTCGTCCTCACGGGTCCAGACCATCTTCACCGGCGCATCGACGCCCTTGTCGCGCGCGGCCCTGGTGAACGCCACCGCTTCCAGCAGGTAATCCGACTGCGAACTGGCGCGACGACCGAAACTGCCGCCCGCGTACAGCTGGGTCAGCGAAACCTGTTCGGGCTTGAAGCCCAGGTAGTTGCTGATGATGGCCTGGTCGACAGTCTGGAATTGCTCGCCATTCCAGATCTCGCAGCGCTCGTCGGAGAGTTTCACCAGGCAATTCATCGGCTCCATCGCCGCATGAGCCAGGTAAGGGAATTCGTAGTCGGCCTCGACCACTTTGGCGGCCTTGGCCAGCGCCGCATCGGCGTCGCCCTTGCTCGTCGCCGGTAAACCGGGCTTGCCCGCGCTGTCGCGGTATTGCGCGAGAATCTCCTCGCTGCCGAGGGTGAAGGCCTGGCTCTCGTCCCAGTCGATCACCAGCGCATCACGACCCTGACGCGCCGCCCAAGTGTTCTTCGCCAGCACGGCGACCCCCGAACGGCCGTGGGGCAGGTCGCGAAACTCCACCACTTCGACCACATCACGCACGGCCTTGGCCTTGCTGCTATCGACCGAGCGTGGCACGCCGCCGAAACGCGGCGGATAGGCGACCATGGCCACCAGCATGCCGGGCAGCTTGAAGTCCTGGGTGAAGATGGCGCTGCCATCGGTCTTGCCCGGACTGTCCTTGCGGCGCAGTTCGCGCTTGCCGATCAGCTTGAAGTCCTTGGGGTTCTTGAGCTGCACCTGCTCGGGCACCGGCAGTTGCGCGGCGGCCTCGACCAGTTCGCCAAAGCCGGCGCTGCGCCCGGAACCGCCGTGACTGACCACGCCCTTGTCGACGCTGATTTCACTCGCAGGCACGCCCCAGCGCTGCGCGGCCGCAGCCACCAGCATGGCCTTGGCGGTCGCACCGGCGTTGCGCATCTGCTCCCAGGAGTTGGCCATGGCGGTGCTGCCGCCAGTACCCTGCATCGGGCCAAAGGCAAGGTTGTTGTAGCGCTTCACATCGGCCGGCGCGCCTTCGACGCGCACCTTGTCCCAGTCCGCGTCCAGTTCTTCGGCCAACAGCGTGGCCAGGCCGGTGTAGCTGCCCTGGCCCATTTCCAGGTGTTTGGCCAGCACGGTCACCGTGCCATCGAGGTCGATGCGCACGAAGGCGTTCGGCTCCAGCGGGCCACTTGCGGCCAGTGCATCCATGCCGCGCAACAGCGGCGCGAAGAAGATGCCCAGCGCCAGGCCGCCGGCGCCCTTGAGCAGGCTGCGACGGCTGACATTGAGAATGCCGCGCGTGGCGCTATCGGGGGTTTCGATCTTGCCCATGATTCGACGCTCCTCAGGCCAGCTGACCAGCCGCTTGGTGGATGGCGGCGCGAATCCGCACATAGGTGGCGCAGCGGCAGATGTTGCCGCTCATGGCCGCATCGATGTCGGCGTCACTCGGCGCCTTGTTGCTGCTCAGCAGCGCCGTGGCGGCCATGATCTGCCCGGACTGGCAGTAGCCGCACTGCACCACGTCCAGCTCGCGCCAGGCCTGTTGCACCACCTTGCCCACGGCGTCTTCGCCGACCGCCTCGATGGTGCTGATGCGTTTGCCGGCCACCGCCGATACCGGCGTGACGCAGGAGCGGGTCGGCTGGCCATCGACATTCACCGTGCAGGCGCCGCACAGGGCCATGCCACAGCCGTACTTGGTGCCAGTGAGATTGGCGACGTCGCGCAAGGCCCAGAGCAGCGGCATATCGCCTGCCACGTCCAGTTCATGCTCCTGGCCGTTGAGATTCAGGGTAATCATGGTCTGCCCACCTTTCTGATGGTGTCTAAGTCATTTCGCCAGGCCGCGCTGGCGATCCCGGTCAGGCCCGCACGCAAGGGGCCGGAGCGTCACTTTAGTGGGCGCAAAAGCGGCTGTCGCCGCCTGCAGATGAGATAGGCAGAACCGGGCAACAAGTTCGTAGAATCGGGCAAGCTCATTGCCCTGCCCGCAGGCAGGCAGGGCGACGAGAGGAGTCAGGCGGCGCGGCGCGAGGTGCGTTCGCTGCGCTGCGCGTAGCTGGCGGGCACCAGCTCGGGGAAGTCGGCAAGCTCGCGTTGCAGCTGGCACTGCTCGGCATAATTTTCGATGGCCCGGCGATAGGCCATGCGGCGCTGGTCTTGCAGTTTGCGCCGGGTCTTGGCGTCGGGTTGGTCGTGCAGTTGCGCGTCATCGAAGATACGAGGCATCTCGGTTCTCCCGGAACGAGGACTGGAGGCCTCAGCTTGCTCCGGGCAGATGACGCTTTTGCGGCGGGCAGATGAACAGGCGGTGAAACCGCGCGCTCAGTCCTCGCTGCTGCGCAGGGACTTTGGCGACAGGCGCAGGCTGCGCAGACTGCGCTTGACGCTCTTGAGGTGGTTGACCAGGCTCGGGCCCCGCGCCATGGCCACGCCCATGGCGAGTACGTCGATCACCACCAGGTGGGCGATGCGCGAGGTCAGCGGGGTGTAGATCTCGGTGTCTTCCTGCACGTCGATGGCCAGGTTCACGGTCGACAGCTCCGCCAGCGGAGTCTGGCTCGGGCACAGGGTGATCAGGCTGGCGCCGGATTCACGCACCAGATTGGCGGTGATCAGCAGGTCCTTGGAACGCCCGGACTGGGAAATGCACACTGCCACATCGCCCGGCTGCAGGGTCACCGCACTCATCGCCTGCATGTGCGGGTCGGAATAGGCCGCGGCGTTGAGCAACAGGCGGAAGAATTTGTGCTGGGCATCGGCCGCCACGGCGCCGGAGGCACCGAAGCCGTAGAACTCCACGCGCTGCGCATTGGAGCAAGCGGCGATGGCGCGCTGCAGGGCCTCGGGGTCGAGCTTCTCGCGCACCTCCATCAGCGTATGCAGGGTGGTGTCGAAGATCTTCAGGCTGAAGTCGGCGACCGAGTCATCCTCGTGAATCGCGAACTGACCGAAGCTGGCACCGGCGGCCAGGCTCTGCGCCAGTTTCAGCTTGAGGTCCTGGAAACCACTGCAACCGATGGCGCGGCAGAAACGCACGATGGTCGGCTCGCTGATGCCGACACTGTGCGCCAGCTCGGCCATGGAGCTATGCATCACCGATGCAGGATCGAGCAAGACGTGATCGGCCACCTTGAGCTCGGACTTGCGCAGCAGGTGGCGCGACTGGGCGATGTGTTGCAACAGATTCACGGAGATAGGCTCTATGCAGAAAAGGGTCTACCGCGGCGCTCGGCGAGTCTCGGCTCGGTTATGATCGGCGGTCGGCGGTTGTAGTGACCTTGTAGTTATACTACATAGCTCGCGCTCGCGCACAGCCAAGCGGCTGCCGAACAGCTGAACGAATGTTTCAAACATCGGGCACGCCGCAAAAACACAGGCATTCTTGGGGCGTTTTTCACCGCCTCCTTCCTGCAAACGCAGGTAGTTTGCAACGGTCCGCTAAACGAGTCGGAGTGTTTCCCTTGAGTATTCCCTGCGACATGCTGGTCTTCGGTGGCACGGGCGATCTGGCCCTGCACAAGCTGCTGCCGGCGCTCTATCACCTGCACCGCGAAGGGCGCCTACACGCCGATGTGCGCATCCTCGCCCTGGCTCGCAGCAGCCACACCCGCGAGGCCTACCAGGCCCTTGCCGAGCGCCACTGCCGCGCCCAGGTCGCCCGTGCCGATTTCACCAACGAGGCCTGGGCCAGCTTCGCCGCACGCCTCGACTACTTCGCCATGGACGCCGCGCAGAGCGCCGATTTCGGCCGCCTGGCCAAGCGCCTGGGGCGTGATGAACAGCGTGTGCGGGTCTACTACCTGGCCACCGCACCGAGCCTGTTCGAAGACATCGCCGCGCACCTGGCCAACACCGGCCTGGCCGGGCCGGCGGCACGCATCGTGCTGGAAAAACCCATCGGCCACTCGCTGGAGTCGGCCCGCGCGATCAACGCTGCCATCGGCGCCGTGTTCGATGAGGCGCGGGTGTTTCGTATCGATCACTACCTGGGCAAGGAAACTGTGCAGAACCTCATGGCGCTGCGCTTCGCCAATGCCCTGTTCGAACCGGTATGGCGCGCCGGTCACATCGACCACGTGCAGATCAGCGTCTGCGAAACCCTCGGCGTGGAAAACCGCGGCGGCTACTACGACAAGGCCGGCGCCATGCGCGACATGATCCAGAACCACCTGCTGCAACTGCTCTGCCTGGTGGCCATGGAGGCGCCGGTACGATTCGACGCCGAGGCAGTACGCAACGAGAAGGTGAAGATCCTCGAAGCGCTGAAACCCATCTCCGGCCTCGACGTGCAGGACAAGACCGTGCGCGGCCAGTACACCGCCGGCAAGATCGGCGGCCACGATGTCCCCGCCTACTACTTCGAGAAGAACGTCGACAACGACAGCGACACCGAAACCTTCGTCGCCGTGCAGGTGGAAATCGACAACTGGCGCTGGGCTGGCGTGCCGTTCTACCTACGCACTGGCAAGCGTCTGGCGAAGAAAACCTCGGAAATTCTCATCCAGTTCAAACCGGTGCCGCACCGCCTGTTCAATGGCGGCGAAGCCAACCAGCTGCTGATCCGCCTGCAGCCGGAAGAGCGCATCAGCCTGCAACTGATGGCCAAGAATCCCGGCAAGGGCATGCGCCTGAAGCCGGTGGAGTTGGATCTCAACCTGGCCAACGCCTTCAACCAGCAGCGCCGCTGGGACGCCTACGAGCGCCTGCTGCTCGACGTGATCGACGGCGACTCGACGTTGTTCATGCGCCGCGATGAAGTCGAGGCCGCCTGGCAATGGGTCGACCCGATCCTGCAGGGCTGGCACCAGCATTATCAAAGCCCGCGACCCTACCCGGCCGGCAGCGATGGGCCGGAGCAACTGCAGCACCTGCTGGAGCGGCACGGGAGGCACTGGGCATAGACGTGCAGCCGGAAGCGATCCGGGAATGACCGGCACCTTCCCCGGATTGCATCCGGGCTACTGGCTCGCGCCAACGTCGCTCAGGCTACTGATCGGCGCGCGTGCGCGAACACCACAAGCAACACCAGCATTCCCAGCCCTCCAGCAGCCAGGAACAAACCCTCGTACCCCAACGCCTTGGCCAGCACTCCACTGCTGGCGCCGACGAAGCCGGACAACAGCAGTTGCGCCGACGCCTGTAGAGTGAAGTCGGCGCCTTCGTGTTCGGCGCGGCACATGCGCATCATCGCGGCGAACAGGGCAACGGTGGACATGCCATCGGCTATCTGCTCGAACAGGGTCACGACGTAGACCAACCCAGTGTTGGCGCCCTGCCCCACCAGCAACGCCAGGGCGGCGATGCCGATGGCCTGCAGCGCGCCGAACAGCATCAGCGACCGCAGCACGCCGATGCGCGCGTAGAGCAGGCCGCCGAGCACAGCGCCAGCGATGCCGGCCAGGCTGCTGATCAGGGTTAGCTGGCCAAGCGCGCCCGTGCTCCAGCCCTGATCCACCAGCATCGGTTTGATCATCGGCGAGCCCAGCGAGTCGCCGAGCTTGAAGGTCAGCACCACCGCCAGCCACAGCAGCATGCCCGGCTGCGCCAGCAGGCCGCGGTAGTGATCGAGCAACAGTCGCGGGCCAAGGGCACGCTCCGCCAGAGCAGGCTGAAAGGGCAGGACACGGCGCTCGGGGAACAACCAGATCGGCACGGTCATCAGCAGGATCAGGCCGGCCACCAGCCCCACCGCCAGGTTCCAGCCCAGCGGGTCGATCACCAGCAGCAGTCCGCTGCCGCTGACGATCATGCCGACCTTGTAGCCACCGACCTGCAGGCTGTTGCCCAGGCCGCGCCAGCGTTCGGGCAACAGGCGTACGGTTAGGCCATCGGTGGCCACGTCCTGGGTCGAGGCCAGCAGGTTGATCAACAACAGCAGGCCGAGCAAAAGCCACAGGCTGGAGCCAAACAGCGTCTGCGGAGCTAGCAGCGCCAGTGCGGCGACACAGACGATGACGCCCGTCTGCAGCGGCAGGATCCAGCCACGATGGTGGCCCAGTCGAGGCGAGGCCAGGCGGTCGATCCAGGGCGCCCAGCACACCTTAAGCAGCCAGGGTAGCGCCAGCAGTTTGAGCAGACCGATCAGTGCCAGGTCGACGCCATGCTGACGCAGCAGCACCGGCAACGAGTGGGCGATCAATCCGGACGGCAGGCCTTGCGCGCAATAGAGCGAAGCCAGCAGCACCAGCGTGGCGTTGGACGGACGAGGTGCGGTTGGCGACATGGCGGGCGCTCGCGGCAAAAGCGCAAGCCTAGTGGTTTGCGCCAGCCAGCGGCAATGCGACGCTGGTTACAGTTCGTAGCTCGGTTCGTCGCGGCTGAAGCCCCTCCCACAACAGCCGACCCGTAGCCCGGATGCAATCCGGGGCACTTCAATCGCGAATGAATTCGCTCCTACACAGGGTCTGCCGCTGGATTCTCCAATGCGACCCTTACAGGCTATTCAGGCACTCGCTGAGGCCGTTTGCCAGGTTATCCAGCAGCTGCTCGTAACCGCTGGCGTCGACCGGCAGGGTGCCGCCCAGCGCATCCAGCTCCGCCAGCTTGACCGGCAGGCCCGCGGTGAGGGTTTCCGCCAGGCGCGGGCGCAGCGGCGGTTCGCTGAAGACGCAACTCGGGCCGGTCTGCTGCAGGCGCTCGCGCATGGCAGCGACATGCCGCGCACCGGGCTGGACTTCGGTCAGCACGCTGAACACGCCGGCGTGCTTGAGGCCATAGGCAGCCTCGAAATAGTCGAAGGCCTCGTGGAAAACGAAGTAGGGCTTGCCTTGAAGTTCGGCCAGTTGCGGGCGGATACGGCCATCGAGCGCGTCCAGGCGCGCTTCGAAGGCTTGCAGATTGGCGGCGTAACGCCCGGCGTTGGCAGCATCCAGCTTGGCCAGGTCCGCGGCCATGCGCGCGGCGATCACCTTGGCGTTGTCCGCGGCCAGCCACAAATGGGCATCCAGGCTGCCCGGGCGATGGTCGTGATCGTGCCCCAGGTCGTCACCGGCATGGGCGTGCTCATGATCATGATCGTCGTGTTGGTGGTCGTGGTCATGCTCGCCATGGCTGTCGCCAAAGTGACGCAGGGTCATGCCGGGCAGATCCTGCACGGCCACCTGCGGTTTGTTGCGGCTGCTCAGGACGCGGGGCAGGAAGGCTTCCATGTCCGGGCCGATCCAGTACAGCAAGTCGGCCTCGCGCACTCGCCGTACGTCGGAAGGACGCAGCGCATAGTGGTGCGGCGAGGCGCCCGGCGGCAGCAGCACTTCGGGCTCGCCAACACCGTCCTGTACCGCCGCGGCGATCAGTTGCAGCGGTTTGATACTGGTCAGAACACGCACCTCGGCCTGGGCGCTGGCGACGAAAAGAAGGGTAAAGAGACAGAAAAGACGCAACACGGGGAATACTCGGATGGAATTGAATGGGTAATATAATAACGTCTCTTACCAGCGCCGTCCTTGCCCATGACCGACACGCCTCTGGCTTCACGCCCACACGACCATTCCCGCTGCGTCAGCCATGCGCTGGCTGAAGCCGAAGCCATCTGCGCTCGCCAGGGCCTGCGCCTGACCGCCCTGCGCAAACGCGTGCTGGAGTTGGTCTGGGCCAGCCACAAACCGCTCGGCGCCTACGACATTCTCGGCGTGCTGAGTGATGAAGATGGCCGCCGCGCCGCGCCGCCCACGGTCTACCGCGCGCTGGACTTCCTCCTGGAAAACGGCCTGGTGCACCGCATCGCGTCACTCAACGCCTTCGTCGGCTGCAGCCATCCGGAGCACGCGCATCAGGGCCAGTTCCTGATCTGCCGGGCCTGCCATGCGGCGACCGAACTGGAGCAGCCCGCCATCAGCCAGGCCATCGTCGACGGCGCAGCCGGCGTCGGTTTCGCCGTGGAAAGCCAGACCGTGGAAGTCGTCGGCCTATGCGCAGGCTGCAAGGGCGCGGCATGAGCGAAGCGCTGATCCGCCTCGACGGCGTCGCTGTCAGCTTCAACGGCCAGCCAGTGCTGGACGACGTGCAGCTCAGCGTACAACCCGGCGAGATCGTCACCCTGATCGGCCCCAACGGCGCCGGCAAGACCACCCTGGTACGGGTGGTGCTCGGCCTGCTGCAGCCTGAGCGTGGCAGCGTGCGCCGTACACCGCGTCTGCGCATCGGCTACATGCCGCAGAAACTTCATGTCGACGCCACCCTACCGCTGTCGGTGCTGCGCTTCTTGCGCCTGGTGCCAGGCGTGGATCGCAAACGCGCGCTGTCGGCACTGGCTGAAGTCGGTGCCGAGCAGGTGATCGACAGCCCGCTACAGAGCATTTCCGGCGGCGAGATGCAGCGCGTGCTGCTGGCCCGCGCCCTGCTGCGCGAGCCGCAACTCCTGGTGCTCGACGAGCCGGTGCAGGGCGTCGACGTCGCCGGCCAGGCCGAGTTGTACCGGCTGATCTCGCGGCTGCGCGAGCGTCACGGCTGCGGCGTGCTGATGGTCTCGCACGACCTGCACCTGGTGATGAGCGCCACCGATCAGGTGGTCTGCCTTAACCGCCACGTATGCTGCTCCGGCCACCCGGAACAGGTCAGCTTCGATCCCGCCTTCATCGAGCTGTTCGGCCAGGACGCCAAGAGCCTGGCCGTCTATCACCACCACCACGACCATGCTCACGACCTGCATGGCGGCGTGGTCAAGCCCGGCCTGACCATTCACGGCCCGGCTCACGTTCACGGCCCGGACTGCAAACACTGATGCCCGATTTCCTTCTCAACGCCCTGCTCGCCGGCCTGGCGCTGGCCCTGGTGGCCGGCCCGCTCGGCTCCTTCGTGGTGTGGCGACGCATGGCCTATTTCGGCGACACGCTGTCCCACGCCGCCCTGCTCGGCGTGGCGCTGGGCCTGCTGCTCGACGTCAGCCCGACCCTCACCGTGACCGTCGGCTGCGTGCTGCTCGCCGTGCTGCTGGTGACCCTGCAACAGCGCCAGCCGCTGGCCTCCGACACCCTGCTGGGCATCCTCGCCCACAGCACCCTGTCGCTGGGCCTTGTGGCGCTGAGCTTCATGCATGACGTGCGCATCGACCTGATGAGCTACCTGTTCGGCGACCTGCTCGCCGTCAGCCCCAACGATCTGGCCTGGATCATCGGCGGTAGCACGCTGGTGCTGGCGCTGCTGGCCTGGCTGTGGCGACCGCTGCTGGCGATCACCGTGCACGAGGAGCTGGCGCGGGTCGAAGGCCTGCCGGTGGCGGCGATTCGCCTGGCGCTGATGCTGCTGATCGCCGTGGTGATCGCCGTGGCGATGAAGATCGTCGGCGTGCTGCTGATCACCTCTCTGCTGATCATCCCCGCGGCTGCCGCCCAGCGTCACGCGCGCACGCCGGAGCAGATGGCCGTGGGCGCCAGCCTGCTCGGGCTGCTGGCGGTGTGCTGCGGCCTGGCGCTGTCCTGGTACCAGGACACACCGGCCGGGCCTTCCATCGTGGTCAGCGCCGCGGCGCTGTTCCTGGCCAGCTTCGCACTGCCCAGGCGCAGCGCCTGATGGCGCGCTCTGCGTAGCCCGGATGCAATCCGGGAATGCTCCAGCACGTTTTCCCCGGATTGCATCCGGGCTACGGCGCGACCGATCAAGGTGAAATCAGCAGTACGAACCTGTATGATTGCGCGTTTTTTGCACAATTCGAGACGCGTAGTCATGAAGTCGTTCGCTTTTCGCGGTCTTCCTCTTTTGCTGGTTCTGCTGCTGATCGGTTGCCAGAGCAGCCAGCAGCAGAGTCTCCCGCCGGTCGATGATCTGGTCCTCGCCTTCCGCCAGCTCGACCTGAGCCTGGCCGAGGAGCGTCTCGACGATGCGCGTAGCCAGCTCGGCGCACTGCAGCAACGCGCCAGCCGCGACACACGCCTGGAGCAGTACCAGCGCCAACTGGCCGAAGCCTATATGGAGCGGGGCCAGGAAGCGCTGCAGCAGGGCGATCTGGACCTCGCCGCACAAGCGCTGGGCCAGGCTCGCAGCCTGATGCCGCAGGCACCGTCATTGAGTCACGACCTCAACCAGGCCATCGATAGCGCCCGCGCCGCACGCCAGGCTGCAGCCGAACAGCAGGCACGCGAAGCTGCCGCCAAACTCGACGCCGAGCGCCAGGAGCAACTGCGCCAGCAGCGCCTGGCCAGAGCATCCGTCGCAACGGCGCCTGCGAGCGAGCCGGCACCAGAGGCCGAGAGCACGCCTGCCGCCCGAGTGATCGACCCCAGCGCGGCCACCAGTTCGGTGGCGTTGCCTATGCTGGACAGCCAGGACAACCAGCAATTGCGCCGCCTGCTCGACAGCGTGGCAGCGGACGTCGTGACCTTTCGCTGCGCCGTGCGCATCGAAGTACGCGAGGCCAAGGACTATCCCTGGGTCGCGGCACTGCTCTCGGCTCGTATCAAGAAGCTCGACCCGAGCTTCCGTCCGCAGCTAAGCCAGAAGATCGCGCCGCAACAGGTACCGCGCCTACTGTTGAGCCCGCAGCGTCAGTGAAACAGGCGCTGAGACCGCCGCTGATCGTTAATTCCGATTTGTAATAACCATAGGCCAACAAAGATTTTCTCGGCCTAAACACCGCCGGGTAGACTAGCGCCCTTTTGCGCCCACCCGGCGCCCGATGGCCGGCCCCTTCCACCTTGAGGCTCGCCCTTGAACACACCCAAAAGGTCGTTCGCGTGATCCAGTTTCAATCCGTCCACAAGGCCTACCGTGTCGCAGGCCGCGAGATTCCGGCGCTGCAGCCCACCACGTTGCAGATCGGCAACGGCCAGGTGTTTGGCATCATCGGCCACTCCGGCGCCGGCAAGAGCACCCTGCTGCGCCTGATCAACCGCCTGGAAGAACCCTCCGGCGGGCGCATCGAGATCGACGGCGTCGACGTCACCGCCCTCGATGCCAATGGCCTGCGCCGCTTCCGCCAACAGGTCGGGATGATCTTCCAGCATTTCAACCTGCTGTCGTCGAAAACCGTCGCCGGCAACATCGCCATGCCGCTGCGCCTGGCTGGCGAGCTGAGCCGCGCCGAGATCGACGCCCGCGTCGCTGAGCTGCTGGCCCGCGTCGGCCTGCAGGATCACGCCAACAAATACCCCGCGCAGCTCTCCGGCGGGCAGAAACAGCGTGTCGGCATCGCCCGTGCGCTGAGCACACGGCCGAAGATCCTGCTGTGCGACGAAGCCACCAGCGCTCTCGACCCGCAGACCACCACCGCCGTGCTGCAGCTGCTGGCCGAGATCAACCGCGAGCTGGGCCTGACCATCGTGCTGATCACCCACGAGATGGATGTGATCCGCCGCGTCTGCGACCGCGTGGCGGTGATGGACGCTGGCGTCATCGTCGAGGAAGGTCCGGTGGCCGAGGTGTTCCTGCACCCGCAGCACCCGACCACGCGGCGCTTCGTGCAGGAGTCCGAGCATGTCGACGAGGCCGAGCAGCACGACGACTTCGCCCACGTTTCGGGACGCATCCTGCGCCTGACCTTCCAGGGCGAAGCCACCTACGCGCCGCTGCTGGGCACCGTGGCCCGCGAGACCGGCGTGGACTACAGCATCCTTGCCGGACGCATCGACCGCATCAAGGACACCCCCTACGGCCAGCTCACGCTGGCCCTCACCGGTGGCGACATCGACGCCGCGCTGGCGCGCTTCGAAGCCGCCGACGTGCATCTGGAGGTACTGCGCTGATGCTCGAACAACTGCTACCCAACGTCTTCTGGCCGGAAATCTGGCAGGCCAGCCTCGATACTCTGAACATGCTGCTCGGCTCGATGTTGTTCACCGTGCTGCTCGGCCTGCCGCTCGGCGTGCTGCTGTTCCTCACCGGCCCGCGCCAGTTGTTCGAGCAGAAGGCCCTGTACGGTGCGCTGTCGCTGGTGGTGAACATCCTACGCTCGGTGCCCTTCGTCATCCTCTTGATCCTGATGATCCCCTTCACCGAGCTACTGGTCGGCACCTCGCTGGGCGTCGCTGGCGCCATTCCGCCGCTGGTGGTGGGCGCCACGCCGTTCTTCGCCCGCCTGGTGGAAACCGCCCTGCGCGAAGTGGAGCGCGGCATCATCGAGGCGACCCAGGCGATGGGCGCCAGCACTTGGCAGATCATCACCCGCGCGCTGCTGCCCGAGGCGCTGCCCGGTCTGCTCGCGGCCACCACCGTCACTGCGATTACCCTGGTCTCCTACACCGCCATGAGCGGCCTGATCGGCGGCGGCGGCCTCGGCGATCTGGCCGTACGCTATGGCTACCAACGCTACCAGCCGGACGTGATGGCCGTGACCGTGATTCTGCTGCTGATCCTGGTGCAGGTGCTGCAGATGGTCGGTGACCGGCTGGTTGTGCATTTTTCCCGCAAATGATGAAAAGCGGCGACTCGCCACCCGCGAGACCCGCACCAACCTTCCCAAAAGGAACCTTGAAATGAAGAAGCTGCTGACTGCAATCGCCGCCTGCGCGGCCTTCTCGGCCCAGGCCGAAACCCTGAGCGTCGCCGCCACCCCGGTGCCGCACGCGGAGATCCTCGAGTTCGTCAAACCGGCCCTGGCCAAAGAAGGCGTGGAGCTGAAGGTGCGCGTGTTCACCGACTACGTGCAGCCCAACCTGCAGGTACAGCAGAAGAACCTCGACGCCAACTTCTTCCAGCACCAGCCGTACCTAGACGAGTTCAATGCCAGCCGCAAGACCGAGTTGGTCAGCGTCGGCGGTGTGCACGTCGAGCCCTTCGGCGCCTACTCCAGCAAGATCAAGAGCCTCAACGAGCTGGCGCAAGGCGCCACCGTGGCCATCCCCAACGACGCCACCAACGGCGGCCGCGCCCTGCTGCTGCTGCAGAAGGCCGGTGTGATCACCCTCAAGCCGGAAGCCGGCATCCTCGCCACGCCGAAGGACATCGTCGAGAACCCGAAAGGCATCAAGGTGCGTGAACTGGAAGCGGCCACCCTGCCGCGCGTGCTGAGCCAGGTCGACGTTGCCCTGATCAACACCAACTACGCCCTGGAAGCCAAGCTGAACCCGACCCAGGACGCCCTGGCCATCGAAGGCAGCGACTCGCCGTACGTCAACATCCTGGTGACCCGCGCCGACAACAAGGACAGCGACGCCGTGCAGAAGCTGGTCAAGGCCCTGCACAGCGCCGAGACCAAGCAGTTCATCGAAGAGAAATACAAGGGCGCCGTCATACCGGCGTTCTGATCGCCGCACAGGTCCCAGCTGTAGCCAATGCCGCGCCGCTGCCAAGCCGCGCGGCATTTTTTATGGGCGGTACTTCGCGCACCCTACCTGGCTGCCAGCGCGGACAAGTCCGCTCCCACAAAAACGGTGCAAGCGCACGGCGGCTCGCCACTCATACCGTAGGAGCGGTCTTGACCGCGAAGCTTTTCCTGCTGCGCCATTCGCGGACAAGTCCGCTCCCACAATCCGCTCCCACAAAAATCGGCGCACGCCCAACCGGCCCTGAGCTTCTCTGGGCGAGTCCAGATGAACAGGCACAGGGCGACTACTGTTCCGGATTGCATGCAGGCTACGACCTCCCAAGGATTAGCCCCGCAGGCAATCCAGCAGACAGTCCAACGCCGGCTGGCGCTGCGCACGCCGCAACAGCGCCACCAGTTCACGGTGGAAGGCCAGTTCGCCGAGCTCGATCACCCGCAGGCGGGTCGGCCGCTGCAGCCACAGGCCGGCACGCGGCACCAGCGACACACCCATGCCGTTCTCCACCAGACGCACGATGGCCTCCACCTCGTCCAGCTCCAGCGCCTCGCGCACCGCCAGCCGCTGCTCGCGCAGGAAGCGGCAGACCTGGCGGCCACCGAACGAGGCCCGGTCGTATCGCACGAATGGGTGCTCGGCGAGCAACTGCAGCGGATCGTCGCCGGCTGCGTCCAGCGGTGCGATGAGCACGAAGGGCTCGCGCGCCAGCGGTACCTCCAGCAGCTCCTTGGGCAATGGGAACGGCGGCTTGATCAGCAGGGCCAGGTCCAGCTCGCCGGCATCGAGCTGGGTGAACAGCTGCAGCGACACCCCCGGCACCAGCTTCAGTTCGACCCGCGGCGCCAGCTGGCGAAAGCGCGGTAGCGCCTCGGCCAGCAGCCCGGTCTGCAGGGTGGCGATGGCGCCGACGCGCAATTCGCCCTGCCACTGATCAGCGGCCTGCGGCAGGGCCATCTGCGCATACAGCGCCAGCATCTGCTCAGCCAATGGCAGAGCGTGGCGACCGGCGGCGTTGAGCACGGCGGCGCGGCCGCTGCGGTCGAACAGGCGTACGCCGAGGTGCTGTTCCAGTACGCGGATCTGCGCGCTGACCGCCGACTGGGTCAGGCCGACCTGCTGCCCGGCAGCGGCGAAGGTGCCCAGGCGGGCCACGGTGACGAAGGTTTTCAGCTCGCGCAGCATGAGCGTCTCGATTGATCAAAATTATTTGAGCTTGCTAGAAAGGATATTCGCTTTCAATCGATTTGGCTGTTGCTAGGCTAGCCCGACAGACAATAACCAGAGGTAATGCGTGATGGCCCTTGCTCCCTTTCACCTGGCGATTCCCGTTTTCGATCTCGCCGCAGCGCGGCATTTCTATGGCGAGGTATTCGGTTGCGCCGAAGGGCGCAGCAGCGATCACTGGGTCGATTTCGATTTCTTCGGCCATCAGCTGGTGATCCACGAGGCGCCGAAGATGGCCTACCAGGAAGCGGCCGTGAGCAACCCGGTGGATGGCCACGACGTGCCGGTGCCGCACTTCGGCGTGGTGCTCGGCTGGGCCGACTGGGAAGCCCTGGCCGAGCGCCTGCGCAGCCGCGAGACGCAATTCGTCATCGAGCCCTATGTGCGTTTCAAGGGCCAGGTCGGCGAGCAGGCGACCATGTTCCTCCTCGACCCCTGTGGCAACGCCCTGGAATTCAAGGCGTTCAAGGACATCGGCCAGCTGTTCGCCAAGTGAGCAACTGAGTCAGATCCGGCGACGGGGCGAGGTAGACGCCGCTCAGTCCAGCGGGTGGTCGATCTGCGCGCGCAGCAGTTCGGCGAAGGCGCTGGCCTCCACCGGGCGGCTGATCAAAAAGCCCTGGATCTCGTCGCAGTTCTGGCTCTTGAGAAAGTCCATCTGGGCTTGGGTTTCCACGCCCTCGGCGACCACTTTCAGCTCCAGACTGTGGGCCATGGCGATGATCGCGCGAGTGATCGCCGCGTCCTCGCTGCCGGGCGAGAGATCGCGGATGAAGGTCTGGTCGATCTTCACGTAGTGCACCGGGAAGCGCTTGAGGTAGCTGAGCGAGCTGTAGCCGGTGCCGAAGTCGTCGATCGCCAGCTTCACGCCCAGCGCACGCAGTTGCTGGAAGGTGGCGATGACGCTTTCGACGTTGTCGAGCAGTTGGCTTTCGGTCAGTTCCAGCTCCAGGTACTGCGGCGCCAAGCCGGTTTCCTCGAGCACCTGGCGGACCAGGCTGGTGAGATTGCCCTGGCGCAGCTGGTGCACCGACAGGTTGACCGACACGCGTATCTGCGCCAGCCCCTGGCGCTGCCACTCGCAGGCCTGCTGGCAGGCCTGGCGCAGGACGAACTCGCCGATCGGCGCGATCAACCCGGTCTCTTCGGCCAGGCCGATGAACTCGCCCGGCGCCACCATCCCTTGCTGCGGATGGCGCCAGCGCACCAGCGCTTCGGCGGCATTGAGCTGGTCGTCGGCGAGGTTCAGCTTGGGCTGGTAGAACACCTCCAGCTGACCTTCGTCGATCGCCTTGCGCAACTGGTTCTCCAGTTGCAGGCGCTCGAGGGTATAGGCCTGCAGGTTGTCGGTGAAGAACTGGAAGGTATTGCCGCCCAGGTGCTTGGCATGCTGCACGGCCATGTTGGCCTGGCTGATCAGCGCGCTGATTTCGCGTGCGTAGTCCGGCAGCAGGCTGATCCCCAGGGAGGCGCTGACCACCAGCTCGTGACCGCCGACGGTCATCGGCACACGCAGCTTGGCCAACAGCCGGCTGGCCACCCGCGCCAGGCTTGAGAGGCTGCCGTAGGCGTCGAGGATGACGGCGAACTCATCGCCCGACAGCCGCGCGATGCAGTCAGCTTCGGGCAGGTTATGGGTCAGGCGGCGGCTGATCTGACGCAGCAACTGGTCCGCCACTTCATGGCCGAGGCTGTCGTTGAGCAGCTTGAAGCGGTCCAGGTCGATATGCACCAGGGCGATGCTGCGACCACTCTGCCGCGCGCGCTGGCTGGCCTCGTGCAGGCGCTCCTTGAACAGGGCGCGGTTGGCCAGGCCGGTCAGCTCGTCGTAGTGCGACAGGTAGCGCAGGCGTTCCTCGGCCTCGCGCCGCGCGGTGAGATCGGCGAAGAAGCCGACGATATGGCTGGGTCGTCCACTGGCATCGCGCACCAGATTGAGCTGCAACCATTGCGGATAGAGCTCGCCACTCTTGCGCGTCTCGATCAGTTCGCCCTGCCAGGTGCCGCTGCTGTCCAGCTCCTGGCGGATCAACTGGTACTGCCTGTGCATCTCGCGGCTGCCGATCAGGCTGGTCACGGTGCGCCCGACCACGTCCTCGCTGCCGTAACCGGTCACCGAGCTGAAGGCGCGGTTGACCGCCAGCATGCGGTAGTCGGGGTCGAGAATGAAGATACCCTCGCTGGCCGCCTCGAACACGGTCGCCGCAAGGCGCTGTTGCTGCTCCTGCTGGCGTCGCGCGCTGACGTCGCGCCGCGTGCCGAGCATGCGCCGGACACGCCCGGCGGCATCGCGCTCGACCGCGCGGCCACGGTCTTCGACCCAAATCCAGTGGCCATCGACATGGCGCACGCGGTATTCGATCTGATAATCCTCGCTGCGCCCCTTGAGGTGCTGGACCAGCGCCCGGCGCAGCCGCGGCAAGTCATCCGGATGCAGGCGTGGCGTCAGATCGCGCAGCATCACCTTGACCTGGCCCGGTTCCAGACCGAACAGCTCGCGCAGGTGCGAGTGGTGCACCTGATCGCTTTCCAGGTCCCAATCCCACAAGCCCAGCTCACTGGCCTCCAGCGCCAGGGCCAGGCGCGCCTGGCTCTTGCCCAGGGCGTGGGTCGCCTCGTCCAGCTCCAGGGTGCGCTCGGCCACACGCATTTCCAGCTCGTCGTGGGCACCGCGCAATTCGCGTTCGGCGCGGCGGCGTTGTTCCACCTCGCGCGCCAGTTCTTCGTTGAGCCCTTCTGCGCGCCGCTTGGCATGCTCAAGATTGCTGATCAGCGCCAGGTTGTGAAAGCGCTGCAGCAGGCTGCGCTGCACCAGCCGATTGACCTGCCAGGCGACGATCAGCAGGGCGAGAAACAGGATCACGCTGAGCAGTCCCCAGCCGCGTTGCAGGCCGTTATCGGCCAGCAGCAGGTAGGCGGCCGAAGGCACCAGGCACGGCAAGGCGAAACTCAGAAAAGCAGGCAGGCTGACGGCGTAGGCCACGCTGGCCGAAAGGATCGCCGCGCCGATCAGGCCATAGACCAGCGCCTGCTGATAGAACACGTCGGCCGGCACCAGCACGATCACGGCGAACGCCAGGGTCAGGCCGGATGCGGCGGCGCCGAAGAGGAAGATGCGCTGCCAGTAGGGTTCGGCCTGGCGGCTGGGCAGCGCCTCGTTGAAGGCATTCACCTGAGTCAGGCGCAGCAGCACCAGCAACACCACCCAGCCCAGCCAGGCCGCGAGCAACGGCGCGCTCTGCTGACTCCACAGCAACAGACTGCAGGCCAGGCCGACCAGCAGCATGAGCAGGGTGGGCAGGCGCGAGCCCAGGAACAACAGGCGCGTGCGCTCGACGGTAATGTCCGTGGCGAACTGACGTGCAGCCTGCTGCGGGTCCAGCGTCACCTCGTGAACTACGGCGCTAGTCGTGGCGGTCATAGGCGATGTTCTTGTAATGGTGCCTAAGGGTCTGCGGCGTATATATGGGCGCTCTCAGCCCTGACGTCGCCGGAGAATACCCGAGACAGACCCAGTGCCCAACAAAGATGTGGACCATTTCACAGGGTGATGGCCAACTTTTGGCGGGCGCCCAAGATCGTACTGGCCCTTGGCCGCCTGCCTGCGCCCATCTGCGCCCTGACCTGCCGGTCGTCGGTTAGATCCGGTCGGTTTCGCCTCATCTGGCCGACGGTTTGCCCTCCCCTGCCCGGCCCCCTAGAATGCCGCGATGCAAAATGACCCCGAACTCCTCCTCGCTTCGCTCAACGACGCCCAGGTCCAGGCCGTGGCCGCCCCGCTCGGCCGCCAGCTGGTGCTGGCCGGCGCCGGCTCGGGCAAGACCCGCGTGCTGGTGCACCGCATCGCCTTCCTGATCCAGGCGATGGGCGCTTCGCCTCATTCGATCCTGTCGGTGACCTTTACCAACAAGGCCGCCGCCGAGATGCGCCACCGCATCGAACAGATGCTCGGCCACAACCCGGCCGGCATGTGGGTCGGCACCTTCCACGGCCTGGCCCATCGCCTGCTGCGCGCCCACTGGCAGGAAGCCGGGCTGGCCGAGAATTTCCAGATTCTCGACTCCGACGATCAGCAGCGCCTGATCAAACGAGTGATCCGTGACCTGGGCCTGGACGAACAACGCTGGCCGGCCAAGCAGGCGCAGTGGTTCATCAACGGCCAGAAGGACGAAGGCTTCCGCCCGCAGCATATTCAGGCTGGCGGCGACCTGTTCCTGGCCACCATGCGCGGTATCTACGAGGCCTACGAAGCGGCCTGCGCACGCACCGGGGTGATCGACTTTTCCGAGCTGCTGCTGCGCGCGCTCGACCTTTGGCGCGACAAGCCGGGCCTGCTCGAACATTACCAGCGGCGCTTCCGCCATATCCTGGTCGACGAGTTCCAGGACACCAACGCCGTGCAGTACGCCTGGCTGCGTCTGCTGGCCCAGGGCGGCGACACGTTGATGGTGGTCGGCGACGACGACCAGTCGATCTACGGCTGGCGCGGCGCGCGCATCGAGAACATCCAGCAGTTCTCCAGCGACTTCCCCGACACCCAGGTGATCCGCCTGGAGCAGAACTACCGCTCCACCGCCGGTATCCTCAAGGCGGCAAACGCCCTGATCGCCAACAACAACGGACGCCTCGGCAAGGAGCTGTGGACCGATGGCAGCGACGGCGAGCCGCTGGCCCTGTACGCCGCCTTCAACGAGCATGACGAAGCGCGCTACGTGGTCGAGACCATCGAGGACGCGCTGCGCAAGGACGGCCTCAAGCGCAGCGAGATCGCCATTCTGTATCGCTCCAACGCCCAGTCGCGGGTGCTGGAAGAGGCGCTGCTGCGCGAGCGTATCCCCTACCGCATCTACGGCGGCCAGCGCTTCTTCGAGCGCGCCGAGATCAAGAACGCCATGGCCTACCTGCGTCTGCTCGACGGACGCGGCAACGATGCTGCGCTGGAGCGCATCATCAACGTGCCGGCACGCGGCATCGGCGAGAAGAGCATCGAGACCATCCGCGAGTACGCCCGCGCCCATGACGTGCACATGTGGGAAGCGATCCGCCTGATGCTTGCCAACAAGGCCCTGCCAGGCCGCGCTTCGAGCGCCCTGAGCGGTTTTATCGAGCTGATCGAAGGCCTGGCCGAGAAGGTCCTGGCCATGCCCCTGCACCAGATGACCCAGGTGGTCATCGAGCAAAGTGGGCTGCTCGCCTACCACGAGGCGGAAAAGGGCGAGAAGGGCCAGGCCCGGGTGGAGAACCTGGAGGAACTGGTCAGCGCCGCGCGCGCCTTCGAGAACGACGAAAACGACGAGCTGACTCCGCTGCAGGCCTTCCTCACCCACGCCTCGCTGGAGGCCGGGGACACCCAGGCCGCCGAAAACGAGGACAGCATTCAACTGATGACCCTGCACAGCGCCAAGGGCCTGGAGTTCCCGCTGGTATTCCTGGTTGGCATGGAAGAGGGTCTGTTCCCACACAAGATGAGCCTGGAAGAACCGGGCCGACTGGAAGAAGAACGCCGCCTGGCCTACGTTGGCATTACCCGTGCCATGCAGAAGCTGGTGATCAGCTACGCCGAAACCCGGCGTCTCTACGGTAGCGAGACCTATAACAAGGTCTCGCGCTTCGTCCGCGAAATCCCCGCACCGCTGGTTCAGGAAGTACGCCTGAGCAATAGCGTCAGCCGCCCGGTAAGCACCAGCTCGATGAGCGGTAGCAGCCTGTTCGCCGGTAGCGCCGTGCCGCAGACGCCCTTCAATCTGGGCCAGCGGGTACGCCACAGCCTGTTCGGCGAGGGCACCATTCTCAACTTCGAGGGTGCCGGCGCGCAGGCCAGGGTGCAGGTGAATTTTGAAAACGAAGGCAGTAAGTGGCTGATGCTGGCATACGCCAAGCTCGAAGCCTGTTAGCACACCGTATCTGGAGATAATCGATGAATCGCCGCAATCTGTTCGGCACCGCTCTGGCGCTGATCGCCGCCATCGGCCTGGTTGGCTGCAAAGAAGAAAAGGCTGCCAGCGAGCAGGCCGCCGCTAAACCGGCAGAAACCTTCCACTGGAAGATGGTCACTTCCTGGCCGAAGAACTTCCCCGGTCTGGGCACCTCTGCCGAGCGCCTGGCTGAGCGTATCAACGCCATGAGCGCCGGGCGCCTGACCGTCAAGGTCTACGCCGCCGGCGAGCTGGTTCCCGCACTGGAAGTGTTCGACGCGGTATCGCGCGGCACCGCCGAGATGGGCCACGGCACCCCGTACTACTGGAAGGGCAAGGTACCGGCTGCGCAGTTCTTCAGCAGCGTGCCGTTCGGCCTCTCCACCCTGGAAATGAACGCCTGGCTGAGCAAGGGCGGCGGTCAGGCGCTGTGGGACGAAACCTATGCACCCTACGGTGTGAAACCGCTGTCGGCGGGCAACACCACCATGCAGATGGGCGGCTGGTTCAATAAGGAAATCAACAGCCTGGATGACATCAAGGGCCTGAAGATCCGCATGCCGGGCCTCGGCGGCGAAGTCTGGAGCAAGCTTGGCGCGATCACCGTCAACCTGCCCGGCGGCGAAATCTTCACCTCCCTGCAGACCGGTGCCATCGATGCCACCGACTGGGTCGGTCCGTACAACGACCTGGCCTTCGGTCTGCACAAGGCCACCAAGTACTATTACTTCCCGGGCTGGCAGGAGCCGCAGGCCGTGGTCGAATCCATGGTCAACCAGAAGGCCTTCGACGCGCTGCCGGCCGACCTGCAGGCCATCGTCGTCGAAGCCGCGCGCGCCGCGACCCTGGACATGATGGACGACTACGTGTTCAACAACGCCAAGGCGCTGCAAAGCCTGAAGAGCGAAGGCGTGCAGTTCAAGCGCCTGCCCGATGAAGTGCTGCAGGCCATGCGCGAACAATCCGACGTGGTGCTCGAAACCCTGGCAGCCGAGAACGACCTCAACGGCCGCATCTGGGCTTCGCAGAAAGCCTTCCTCGAAGAGGCCAGCGCCATGCAGGCACTGACCGAGAAAGAACTGTACGACTGGCGTTAAGCTGCTGCCGCTCCCACAAGGCTTTTTGCCCTTGTGGGAGCGAATTCATTCGCGATGGGGTTGGCGCCGTACCAGCAGGATCGCGAATGAATTCGCTCCTACAAAAAAATCTGGAAGCCACTCCATGCGCCTTTCCGCCCTGCTTCTGCTGCCCCTGCTCGCCGTTGGCCTGATCGGCTGCAAGGACGACTCCAAGCCGGCCGACCAGGCCGCAGCCCCCGCTCAGACCTTCCACTGGAAGATGGTCACCACCTGGCCGAAGAACGCTCCCGGCACCGGCACTGCCGCCGAACGCCTGGCCGAGCGCGTCAACGCCATGAGCGCCGGGCGCCTGACCATCAAGGTCTATGCCGCTGGCGAACTGGTGCCGGCGCTGGAAGTGTTCGATGCGGTGTCGCGCGGTACCGCCGAACTGGGCCACGGCACGCCCTACTACTGGAAGGGCAAGGTACCGGCCGCGCAATTCTTCGGCGCGGTGCCCTTCGGCTTGTCCACCCAGGAAATGAACGCCTGGCTGAGCAAGGGCGGTGGCCAGGCGCTATGGGACGAAGCTTACGCGCCGTTCGGCCTCAAGCCGCTGACCGCAGGCAACAGCACCATGCAGATGGGCGGCTGGTTCAACAAGGAAATCAACAACCTGGATGACATCAAGGGCCTGAAGATCCGAATGCCGGGCCTCGGCGGTGAAGTCTGGAGCCGCCTTGGTGCGACCACCGTGGTGATGCCTGGCGGCGAGATCTTCACCGCCTTGCAGACCGGTGCCATCGATGCGACAGACTGGGTCAGCCCCTACAACGACCTGGCCTTCGGCCTGCACAAGGCAGCCAGGTACTACTACTACCCGGGCTGGCAGGAGCCGCAGTCGGTCCTCGAACTGCTGATCAACCAGAAGGCTTACGACGCCCTGCCGGCAGACCTGCAGGCCATCGTCACCGAGGCGGCCCGCGCAGCGACCCAGGACATGATGGACGACTACGTGTTCCACAACGCCCTGGCGCTGGACGAGTTGAAGAAGAGCGGCACGCTGCTCAAGCGCTTCCCCGACGAGGTACTGCAGGCCATGCAGCGCGAGACCGAACAGGTGCTCGGCGACCTGGCGGCGCAGAGCGAACTCAATGGTCGTATCTGGGCCTCGATGCAGACCTTCCAGGCACTGGCCACCTCGATGCATGCGCTGTCGGAGAAGGAGCTGTACGACTGGCGCTGAGCCCGGTGATCGGCGACGGCGGTGCGCATGTCGCAGCAGCCGTCATTGGCTCCGTTTGTCGCTCCAGGCTGCACCTCATACTCTGGCGGCCATACTTCAGGGGATGAAAAAGAAGCCGACCGACCCCGCCCACATTCTTGATACCGCCCTGCAACTGGCCGACGTCTGCGGCTGGGAGCGCCTGCACCTTTTCGAGGTAGCCGCCGTACTGGACATCGGCCTGGACGATATCGCCCGCCACTACCGTGACAAGGATGACCTGGTGGAAGCCTGGTTCGATCACGCCGATCAGGCCATGCTCAACCACGCAGGAAACCCCGACCTCCCCGGGCTGAATGCCGAACAGCGCCTGGAAAGTTGCCTGCTGGCCTGGCTCGACAGCCTCGCCGCTCATCGGGCTGTCACCGCACAGATGCTGCTGTACAAACTGGAACCCGGTCATCTCCACCTGCAGGTACTCGGCCTGATGCGCATCAGCCGCACCGTGCAGTGGTGGCGCGAAGCAGCCGGGCGGCAGAGCCTGCATTTGCATCGTATCGCCGAAGAAACCCTGCTCACCAACGCCTACCTGCGCAGCTTCGTGCACTGGCTGCGCCACCCCGAAGAAGACGCAGTAACCTTCCGCGCCTTTCTGCGTAGCCAACTCCGCTGCGGCCCGCTGCCTCTACTGCTGCAACGCCCGTAGCTCGGATGAAGTCCGCGGCCATGGCTGCGGGCCTTCCCGGATTGCATCCGGGCTGCTCGAACATATCGCAGGGTGCTCGCCCTCCAGGCAAAAGCCGGAAACATTCTGTCACTGGTCATCACCCGCCACGGCGGGCAAGATGCCGACCAAGCTTTTCCACAAGAGAGAAAACCGTGATGCAGCGTTTCCTCAGTATCGCCATGGTGCTGTGCCTGGCACTGACCTTCAGCTTCGAAGCCCACGCCAAGCGTTTTGGCGGTGGCAAATCCTTCGGCTCCGCTCCCAGCCACCAGACTCGTCAGGCCACGCCGCCAGCTCAACAGGCTGCCCCAACTCCCGGCCGCCAGCAGCCTGCCGCTGCCGCCAGCGGCGCTTCGCGCTGGCTCGGCCCGCTGGCCGGTCTGGCCGCTGGTGGCCTGCTGGCCTCGATGTTCATGGGCGACGGCTTCGAAGGCCTGCAGATCATGGACATGCTGATCTTCGGCCTGATCGCCTTCCTGCTGTTCCGTTTCCTCGCCGCCCGTCGCGCTCGCCAACAGCCACAAATGGCTGCTGCCGGTGCGCCGTACCAGCGTGAAATGCCGAACGCCGACAACGCGCCGGCCGCTGGCAGCAATATCTTCGGCGGTCGTCTGGCTTCGGCCGCTCCGGTGATCAACGCCCCGGCCTGGTTCAACGAGCAGAGCTTCATCGCCGCTGGCCGTGAGCACTTCATGAACCTGCAGCAGCACTGGGACGCCGACGAGATGGACAAGATCGCCGAATTCGTCACCCCACAACTGCTGGACTTCCTCAAGCGCGAGCGCGCCGAACTGGGTGATGGCTTCCAGTCCACCTACATCGACGACCTTCAGGTCCAGCTCGACGGCGTCGACGACAACGCCGAGAAGACCATCGCCACCCTGACCTTCAGTGGCGTGTCCAAGACTTCGCGCTTCGACCAGGGCGAGCCGTTCAGCGAAAGCTGGCGCCTGGAGCGTGCCCAGGGCGACAACCAGCCCTGGCTGATCGCCGGCATTCGCCAGAACTGATCGCAACGACGCACAAAAAACCCGGGCTTGCCCGGGTTTTTCATTTCGGCATTTGCCGGCTATCGCGGCTGAAGCCGCTCCTACACCAGCGCCTTACGGCCCTCATGGCCATGTCGGCGCCGAAAGCAGCACCCGTGGGAGCGGACTTGTCCGCGAATCGCGGCGCCAGCCGCGCCTGCACAAGCCGGAGTCACGTCATCGCGGCTCGGCGCATGCCGATATGCGGGATGTCGTCCTCCAGATAGACCTCGGTCACCGCCTCGAAGCCATACCTCCCGTAATAACCCTGCAGGTGCGCCTGAGCAGACAGGTAGACCGGCACGCCAGGCCAGCGGCGGCGGCATTCGACCAACCCCTGCTCCATCAGCCTATGACCCAGGCCACTGCCACGTGCCTGCTCTGCAATCACCACGCGGCCAATCACCACCTCGCCATTCATCCACTGCGGGTCGAGCAGGCGCAGATAGCCCACCAGCACGTCGCCATCGCGCGCCAGCAGGTGGCAGGTATCGCCGAGCAGGTCCTGGCCATCGGTTTCCAGGTAGGGGCAGTTCTGCTCCACCACGAACACCTGGGTGCGCAGCGCCAGTAGCTCATAGAGCGTGAAGGTATCGAGTTCACAGTGATGCAGGCAGCGCCAGGTGACAGACGACATGAGAGAGCTCCGTAAAATTGCCAGTATGCAATGCAGGCCGCAGGTTTTCATTCCGTGGGCCAGCTACTGTATAAAGCCGACCCTACCCAATTAGGAGCCGACGCCGTGGAAGAAGTCATCGAACAGCTACGCGAACTCAACGAGCCCGTCCCGGTGCCGCTGGAGCTGCCCGAGGAAGAAACCCTGGTGGAGATTCAGGAGCAGATCCTCATCCACCTGCCCTTCGAACTGCGCGAGTTCCTGCTCAAGGTCAGCGACGTGGTCTACGGCCGCCTGGAGCCGGTGACCGCCAGCGACCCGCACTCGCACACCTACCTGCCGGAAGTCGCCTCGGTGGCTTGGGACCTCGGCCTGCCGCGCGATCTGGTGCCGCTGTGCCAGGACGGCCGCGACTACTACGCGGTCGACGTCGAAGGCCAGGTGTGGCTGTGGGACGGCGACGAGGGCGAGCTGACCGACGAAAGCTGGGACTCGGTCTGGCACTGGTGCCGCGACGTCTGGCTGGAGAGCTGAGCCTCGCGGTCACGGCGGCTGTGCTGTGGCCGGGTGCGTTAGCCTTCGCGGCCAAGACCGCTCCCACGGCATCATGCCGGCACCGTGGGAGCGGACTTGTCCGCGATTGCGCCGTTGATCCCAGGCCTCCACAAGGTACAAGCTCCCATCCGCGTGAAAGCGGGCTTCTCGCCGTCCGCCTCAGGTGTCGCCCTGCTCCAGCGCCAGCAGGTTGAGCAAAAATCGCGCGAAATACAGCAGATCCTGCTCCATGGCCTGGCGCGCTCCCTTGGCATCGCCGGCTTCGATGGCGGCAAAGGCATCTTCATGAAAGTCATTGAGCCGCAGTGACAGATCGGCGCCAGTGAACAGGCGATTGAAGAAGGGGCCGATCTGCAGCCACAGCGACTCGATCGAACGCAGCAACACCGGGTTGCCGCAGGCACCGTACAGGTGCAGGTGGAACTGGCTGTTGGCGCTGAGGTAGTCCTGAACCTGGCGCTGCTCGATGGCCACGTCCATGCGCTGCACGCAGTCACGCAGCCAGGCCAGGTCGTCGCGGCTCAGGCGCGGCGTAGCCAGCTCCACCGCGAGGCCTTCCAGCGCCAGGCGTACCTGAAAGATGTTCTCGTAACGTTCGCGGGTCATCGACGGCACGCGCACCGAGCGCTGCTGCTCGCCCTCCAGCGCGCCCTCGGCCACCAGCCGTTGCAGGGCCGCGCGAACCGGCATCGGGCTGGTCCCCCATTCGGCCGCCAGGTCACGGATTTTCAGCCGTTGTCCCGGCTGGAAGCGCCCGGCCAACAGGCCCGAGC
Source organism: Pseudomonas sp. UBA7530 (assembly GCF_002479365.1). Lineage (NCBI taxonomy): Bacteria > Pseudomonadati > Pseudomonadota > Gammaproteobacteria > Pseudomonadales > Pseudomonadaceae > Pseudomonas > Pseudomonas sp. UBA7530. Next base: position 76,306 of record NZ_DLMS01000004.1, on the reverse strand, counting down.
GGATGTTCTGATACAACTGTTCCTGCAGGTTGTCAGCCATGCTGAACCACCTCCATCGGTGGCGCCGGCAGTTGGGCAAGGGTCAGGCTACAGTCACGCATGAAAGGCTCCGGTCAAGAAAGCATGGGCAGGGTCAACGCCGATTTTGTCTGAGAAAACCTGTCGTTGAAATGTTCTGTGATCACGAATATCGATTTATTTGGCCATATCGCGTGGATATAAAGACCATTTACTATTTTGTGATCACAAAATATCATGCCGGCAGCATCTGAACGAGGTATGCCCCATGACCACCGCCAGTGGCATCAGCCAAGCCGCCGTAGACCGCTTCGTCGCCGCCGAGCGCGAGCTGTTCCTGTCCCGCAATCCGAAGTCCGCGGCGCTGGCCGAACGCGCCCGTCACTCGCTGTACGGCGGCGTGCCGATGCACTGGATGGCCGACTGGTCGACGCCGGTGCCGCTGTTCGTCGAGCGCGCCAAGGGCGCGCGCTTCTTCGACGTGGACGGTCATGAGTACGTCGACTTCTGCCTCGGCGACACCGGCACCATGTTCGGCCATTCTCCCGACCCGGTGGCTCGCGCCCTCGCCGAGCAGGCAAACAACGGCCTGACCACCATGCTCCCCGGCGAGGACGCCGTGGTCTGCGGTGAGCTGCTGGCCCAGCGCTTCGGCCTGCCCTACTGGCAGGTGACCGCCACGGCTACCGACTCCAACCGCTACGTGCTGCGCTGGGCGCGCGCCATTACCGGCCGCAAGACCTTGCTGGTGTTCGACGGCTGCTACCACGGCACCGTCGACGACGTAATGGTGCGCGAGCGCGATGGCCAGACCGTGCATCGCTCCGGCCTGATCGGCCAGGCCTACGACCTGACCGAGCACAGCCGCGCCATTCCCTTCAACGATGTCGCAGCACTGGAGGCGGCGCTGGCCCAGGGCGATGTCTGCGCCCTGCTATGCGAGCCGGCGATGACCAACATCGGCATGGTCCTGCCCGACCCGGGCTTCATGCAGAAATGCCGCGAGCTGACGCGCCAGTACGGCAGTCTGCTGATCATCGACGAGACGCACACCATCTCCACCGATATCGGCGGCTGCACGCGCCTGTGGGGCTTGGAACCGGACTTCTTCGTGGTCGGCAAACCCATCGCCGGCGGCGTGCCATGTGGCATCTTCGGTTGCAGCGCCGAGATGGCAAAAGCCATGACCCAGGCTCGCCAGCGCGCCAGTGAGCAAAGCCACGGTCACGGCCACAGCGGTATGGGCACCACGCTCTCGGCCAACGCCCTGGCCATGCACTGCATGCGTGCCAACCTGGAGCAGGTGATGACCCAGGCCGCCTACGACCACATGCTGCCGCTGGCCGCGCGCCTGGCCGAAGGCTTTCGCCAGTTGATCGACAAGCATGGCCTGAAATGGTCGGTGACCGAGTTGGGCGCACGTTGCGAGTTCCAGTTCTGCGCCACTCCGCCGCGCACCGGTGCCGAAGCTGAAACGGCCTTCCATGACGAGCTGCAGATGGCCCTGCACCTGTACCTGATCAACCGCGGCATCCTGATCACACCGTTCCACAACATGACCCTGTGCTGCCCGAGCACCACAGCCGAGGATGTAGACAAGCTGATCACCATGCTCGATGCGGCCCTCACCGAACTGCTGGCCATTCCCGGTGCTCGCGAGTAACTCATCGAGATGCCTGTGGGAGGGGCTTTAGCCGCGACAGTCGCCGCTGAAGCGCCTCCCACAGGATGCACTGCGCCCCACGACCTTTTGCGAGAACCACCATGCAATTCGCCAACCCTCAGGAAGCCCGCGACTTCCTCGCCCAGCACCCCGAGGTACGCAGCATCGAGCTGATGCTGATCGACGCCAATGGCATCCCGCGCGGCAAGCTGCTGCATCGCGACGAGTTGCTGGCCATCTACGAGAACGGCCGGCCGCTACCCAGCTCGATCCTGTCGCTGACCATTCAGGGCGAGGACGTCGAGGAGAGCGGCCTGGTCTGGGAAGTGGCCGACGCCGACTGCTGGACCTATCCGCTGCCCGGCTCGCTGTGCCTGCAACCCTGGCGCGCGGTGCCCACCGGGCAGTTGCAGGTGAGCATGCACCCGACCCAGGGCCTGCCAGCCACGCCGGGTGATCCGCGCCATGTGCTGGTGCGCGCCATCGAGGCGCTCAAGGCCGACGGCTATCACCCGGTGATGGCGGTGGAACTGGAGTTCTACCTGCTGGACAAGCAACGCGACGCCAATGGCCGCCCGCAGCCCGCCGTGCAGATGAACGGTGTGCGCCCGCAGGCGCCGCAGGTCTATGGCGTGTACGAGCTGGAGCAGGTGCAGCCGTTTCTCGACGACCTCTACGCCGCCTGCGAAGCCCAGGGCTTGCCGGTGCGCACGGCGATCTCCGAATACGCTCCGGGCCAGCTTGAGCTCACGCTGGAGCACCGCTTCGATGCCCTGCAAGCGGTGGACGAAGGCGTACGCTACAAGCGCCTGGTCAAGGGCGTGGCCAACAAGCACGGGTTGCAGGCCTGCTTCATGGCCAAGCCCTTCGGCAACCTGGCCGGCAGCGGCTTGCATATGCACGTATCCCTGGCCGACGCCAAGGGCAACAACCTGATGGCCTCGGAAGACCCGCAGGGCACGCCGCTGCTGCGCCACGCCATCGGCGGCATGATGGCCACGCTCAATGACGCGCTGGCGATCTTCTGTCCCAACGCCAACTCCTTCCGCCGCTTCCAGGCCAACAGCTACGCGCCGCTGGCCAAAAGCTGGGGAGTGAACAACCGCACCGTGTCCTTCCGCGTACCGGGCGGGCCGGCCAGCAGCCGCCACGTCGAGCACCGCATCTGCGGCGCCGATGCCAACCCTTACCTGGCTGCGGCGGCTATCCTCGCCGGCATTCACAAGGGCATCCGCGAGCAGATCGACCCGGGCCAGGCCATCGTCGGCAATGGCTACGAGCAGGCCCGTGAAACCCTGCCCACCGACTGGCTGACCGCACTGCGTAACCTGGAAGCCTCCACCTGGGCACGTGAGGCGCTGGGCGAGGATTTCCTCAAGGTGTTCCTGGCGATCAAGTGGGCCGAGTTCCGCCAGTTCATGGGCGAAGTGGGCGAGCAGGACTGGCGCTGGTATCTGAATCACGCCTAAGCACCACGCAGCTGCCCACCGGAGACGGTGGCCGGGCGCTACAACGGCATGCAGCGCCCGTTGAAGCCTGACTCATGCGGGCCGTCGAAGCACAATTGGCCACGCTCATCGAGCTCGGCCAGGCGCGTCGGATAGTAGGGATTGCGGGCGTCCGGCATGTCGGTCAGGCGTTCGGCAGCGAACGCCCCGGCAGGCAGGCTCACCGCAACGGCGAGCAAGCGGCGCTTGGCCTCCAGGTCCTGCAAACGTCCGGCATACAGGCGCATGTCCGGGCCGGCGATAGCCAGCAGAATGTTCCCGGCCCGGTTGCGCATACCGCCAACCGAGGTCGGCCCGGGCGCCGGCTCTTGCAGCGCGGCGGCGAACGCCTGCGGTTCCAGCTGCGACAACTCGGCGGCCCGCGCATAAGGCGCTAGGCTGGCATTGATGGTCATCTGCGGTCGGAAAAACAGTTTCAGGCCAAGGTATTCCCGGCCGGAGACGCTGTCTGGCAGTTGTGCATACATCTGCGCGATGCCGAAGAACTCGCGCTGCATGGGCCTCAGCAGCGAACGCTCAGCGGCGCTGAACGGCACCGGGATCTCCGGCCGCGGCGTCAGCCCCTGGCGATACAGGCGAACCTGCCACTCCAGATTACGGTTGACCAGCACTCCCAGGAGCATTTTCAGCACCAGGTTGTCCGCCTGCACCAGTTGCTGACGCAGCCGGCTCAACTCCCAGCGCAATCCGGCCAGGGCCACATCGCCCTGGCCATCGGCGGCCAAGTACAGCACGAACAGATCGTAGACCTGCTGCCCCTTGTACACATAGGTCAGGCGCGGCACCGGCTCGGCGAGGCTCACCGAGGTCAGCGTGCGGTAATCGTCCAGGCCGAGAAAGTGCCGGTAGCGTTCGAGCAGAACGTTCTGCTCCGCAGTGATGGCCGGCAATTGTGAGGCCTGCGCCAGCAGCGTTTCGAAGCAGCCTGGCGTCTCGATCTGGCAGAACGATCGCCCCTCGGGCACCGCCAGGGTGGCGACGGCCGGCGCCGCATACTCGCCTTCGGTCACGCCGCGCCCGGCGTGCCAGCTTTGGTAATGCTGCAGACGCATGGCGCCCAGCGCCTCGGGCTGCTGATCAACAGGCGCATCCAGCCCGCTCAGGTACAGGTAGGCATGGCTTTCGCCAGTCGCCGCCTGTACCTGCTGCTGCCAGTCCTGCACCTGGGCGCTCAGCGGCTCGTCTCGCAGCCAGGCGCTGCCGCCGACCAGCAGCGCCAGCACCAGAATCACAACACCCAGCAGGCCGGCACGCCGGCTCACGGACGTACCTGCGCATCGACCTTGATGTAGTCGCCCGCCACGCTGATGCCCATGCCGCCATAGTCCTGGCAGCCATCGGCGAACACCTCCAGCACGCGCAGGGCAATGCCTTCGCGCAGCAATTGTACGGCGCAGCCGGTGCCGAGCTGCGCATCTTCCAGCTTCATCACTGCGCCCTCGCCTTGCAGGCGTCCCTCCAGATCACCGATAGCTGCCGGGCCGTATTCTTCCACCCGTGCACCGGCGCGCAGCGGCGAAAAGCTGGCGCGATAACCGCCCGCCGGGTCAGTGCTGATCTGCAATTCGCTCCATACCGCCTGACCGCCATAGCGCAGATAGAGGCCCTGCGGGCTGGCCGCCAGCGCCTGGTAATCCACCGCCTCGGCCACCTTGCCCATGTGCAGGCGGGTCGAAGAACCGCTGAGGTGGTTGTCCAGCGCCACACCCAGCCAGGCCCGCGCCATGCCGGCATCGCCCGCGCGCAGATTGGCCAGAATCAGATTGTTCAAGGCCAGCTCCAACTGCGCCTCGTCGCCCTGCTCGACGCGGCGCAGCTGACGCTTGAAGGACTCGATGGCCGCCTCGAAACGACCGGCCTGATAGGCGGCCGTGCCTTCCTGGTTGCACTGCGCCGGTGTATCGCACGATTGTTCGGCCAGTACCGGCAGGGCGAGCAGGCCAAGCAACATAAGGGGAATGTGGCGCAAGGGCATCATCTGGCATCCTAACCAAGCAAAAACTCATAGTAGCCGCGCGACGCACAGCACGGCAGCGCACAGCCTCCCAATTTCGGAGTGACCATGGAAGCCGGAACCGCACAACTGACGATGACCGTACTGATGACCCCGGACATGGCCAACTTCTCCGGCAATGTGCACGGCGGCACCCTGCTCAAGTACATGGACGAGGTGGCCTACGCCTGCGCCAGCCGCTACGCGGGGCGCTACGTGGTGACCCTATCGGTCGACCAGGTGATGTTCCGCGAGCCGGTGCATGTCGGTGAGATGGTCACCTTCCTCGCCTCGGTCAACTACTGCGGGCGTACCTCCATGGAGGTGGGTATCAAGGTGATCACCGAGAACATCCGCGAGCGCTCGGTGCGCCACACCAACAGTTCCTTCTTCACCATGGTGGCGATGGATGAGCAGGGCCGTCCGGCAGTGGTGCCCGAACTACACCCGGACACCCCCGACGGCCTGCGCCGCCAGCGCCAGGCCAAGCAACGCCGGCAGATTCGCGAAGAGCTGCAGCAGCGCTACCAGGCGCTGGCCGAGGAGAAGAACCAGCTCCACGCCTGATGATGTAGCGCGCAAGCGCCCGTCGCGGGTACATCCGGCGGGTAGCACCCGCCCTCCGTGGTGCCGTGCGTTCCTCAGTCGTGACCGATGTAGAACAGCAGCTCACGCCGCTGCGGATGGTCCTTGAGCCAGGCGCGGATTTCGTCGGCACGGGCGATGGCGTCCTCGCCGGCAATGCGGCTGAAGCGCTCGCGGCGTGCCTGCTCGCTGGCCTCCTGGCGCACCTGGCGCTGCCAGGCGTCGGTGAAGATCGCCGGCATGCGCTGGCTCAGCTCCAGGGCTTTGAGCAGTTGCCACTCGCCACTGTCCAGCCAGGCTTCGTCGCAGGTGCCGCACAAATCCAGACGATTGGCGCGGGTGCCGCTGATCTGAAACTTGCTCATCAGCTTGGCGCACTTGGGGCAGCTCAGCGCATGGCTGGTTTCACCCACCTCGGTTTCCGCTTCAGCGGCCAGCGCCGCTGGCGTTTCCTCTGCCGGCTGGCGCTCGGCCCAGTCGCGGTAATGCAGCAGGCTGACCAACGTGCCCGAGCACTGCGGGCAACCGTGGGCGAGCAGGCCATCTTCGAGTTTCGCCGGTTGCAGTCGACTGGTCCGGCAGGCGGGGCAATGCATGGTGACGTCCTTTTCCTGTGAAGTGCGCGAACGCTAATGCACAGCCGACGCAAGGGCAAGCTGGATGCTGAGAACTGGGCAGCAGATAGGCTAAGCTCTGTCTCCCTGATCCGGAGTCGTCATGATCAACCTGTTCGATGTCTTCCTGCTGATGCTGTTCGCCGCCGTCTGCGCCTGGCTATGGCGCGGTCACGGTATCCGCGAGCGGGCGCTGGCGCTGGCCAAGCAGCACTGCGCCAAGCTCGACGTGGAGCTGCTCGATGGCGCCGTGGCGTTGCGCCGCCTGGCCATCCAGCGTGACAGCAAGGGGCATCGGCGCCTGGCGCGGCTGTATGACTTCGAATTCACCGTCACTGGTGAGCAGCGCCTGCGCGGGCATATCAGCATGTTCGGCGCGCATCTCGGGCGCATCGAACTGGAGCCTCACCCGGTGCTGGAACCGCAACCCGAGCCGGTTGCGGTGCAGCACCCGGGCAACGTCATTCAACTGGAAGACTGGCGGCGCAAGGCGCAGTAGCGCCCGCCCGACTCAGCCCCGCTGCAGCAGGAAATCTGCCACCCGCTCGGCGCTGTCCGCCGGCTGCTCCTGCATGAAGCAGTGCCCACCCGGTACCACCTGGCTGCGCACGTGGGCGTTGCTCGCACACCAGCGCGCCACTGATCGCGCCACGAACGGGTAGGTGCTGGCACCATGGATCACTTCGGTCGGTGTCGTCACCTTGGCCAGCGATGGCCACAGGCGACGCGGATAGGAGCCGAAAATCTCCGCTTCGCGGCTCGGCCGGCACTTGAGCTCGACGCCACCGGCCACGTCTTTCAACGCATGCTCGACATAGGCATCGAACGCCGCCTCGTCCCAGCCGCGGAACATGCCACGGCCATGCAGTGCAGCATGCGCACTGGTGCGATCCGACCACTGCCGGCGGCGCTTGTGCGCCTTCTTCGCCATGCCGGTGCGCTGCGCCAGGCCGACCACGTCGGACAACGCCATCACGCCGATCATTGCCGGGCTGAACAGTACCGGATCGAGCAGTACCGCGCGCTGAAACAGTTTGGGATGGCGCGCCAGGATCAAACTGCTCAGCACGCCACCAAAGCTGTGGCCGAGGGCGAAGCGCGGCACATCGCCGAACGGCGCGCGCAATGCCTCGAACGCCTCCACCGCTAGCTCGGCGCTGCGGTTCCAGCCATGGAAGCGCCCAGCGTGATCGCTGTCGCCATGGCCCTGCACGTCGCACAGCCAGAGGTCGAAGTCCTTGGCCAACAGCGCCAGCATCGGCGTGTAGACGCGCCCGCAGTAGCCGTTGCCGTGCAGAAAGTGCAGCAGTGGTTTGCCCGATGGCGGCGTATGCCAGCCGCGCAGGGTGAAACCGGCAGAAGTGTCATGAGACCAGGGCAGCAATTGCATGAAAGTTATCCACAGCGACGAACGCCGGCGAGTGTATCAGTCACTCGCAGCGATTCGGCAGGCGGCGAACGAGGCGCTGAGCGCTTCGACGTCCTGCGCCTGATCGAAGATCAGCTCCAGCCGCGAATCCTTGCGCCATTCGCTGGCGCTCCAGTCGGGTAGTGCCTGCGTCTGCAAGGCATTCAGCGAGCACCAGCCATCGGCTCCGTGCAGCACCGCCTTGGCCCGGCGCCAGCCCAGGTTGCGTAACCAATCTGCGACCCGCGCGAGGTCAAAGACCTGCTCGGGATGCCAGCGCCAGCCGATGCTCCAACCGTCGGCCTGAGCCTGCACCTGGCAGATCGGCTCGGCGGCGTTGCGCCAGATCTGCGTCAGGGCCGGTGCAGCTGTGGGTAACTCGACCTCCACCGGAGCCGGCGAGGCCTGCGCTGTCACCCCCGGCAGCAAGGCCAGGTCGAGTCGACCCTGTTCAGTCCAGTGCAGCGGAAGCGGCGGCAGGTTCGCGGCAATTCGCGCACGACTCGGCTCATCCAGCCCAGCGCTCTTGTTCAGCAACAATAGCCCGGCCTCGCCCAGCGCCTGACGCTGCACGTCCGGCAGCGGTTGGCCTGCCGCCAGCGTGGCGGCGTCCAGCACCAGCAGCGCCGGCTGCACGGCCAGCACGCCAACCCAGGGCGGCTGACTCAGTTGCGCCAGCAACTGCGCCGGATGGCCCAGGCCGGACGGCTCGATCAGCAGGCGATCTGGCTTGGCCTTGCGCAGCAGGCGGCCAAGGCCGACCTGAAATGGCGCGCCGTTGACGCAGCACAGGCAACCGCCGGCCACCTCGGTCAGGACGATGCCATCGTCGCCCTGCTCGAGCAGGGCGGCGTCCAGGCCGATTTGGCCGAACTCGTTGATCAGCACAGCCCAGCGCTCACCCGCCGGTTTCTGCGCCAACAGATGACGGATCAGGCTGGTCTTGCCGGTACCCAGCGGGCCGCCGATGAGATGAGTAGGGATTTGACTGAGCATGAATCTATCGTCGCTGGTTCGCCGGGCAAGTGCCAGCACAGACTGCAAGGAAGCAGCATGGTAGATTCGCCGGCAGATTTTCGGGAGTCGAAACGATGCGTGCATGGCTGTTGCTGTTCTCTCTGCTACCGGGCCTGGCCCTGGCCGAAGCCTGCGTGGTGCATAGCCAGGCCGAGCGCCTGGACGTGAAGGTCTGCCAGGAAAACCGCAATATTCCCGCCGCGCTGTTCCGTGACGGCTTCTGCCAGCCGCAATTGCAGGGGCAGACAGTCGAGGTGGAGTTTGTCGAGCAGTGCCCGCAGGGTGCCTACGGCATTTGCCAGAACGCGCGCGCCGGCAGCGACCTGTACCAGCAGGATATCCACTACTACGGTGTGGCCAGCGACGCGCTGTATCTGGAGCCGGCCTGCAAGACGCAATATCAGGGCACATGGATCAAGCCCTGAGCCCTGCGCATCGAGCGACGCGGGTCTGAATATCGTAGGGCGGGTGCAACCCGCCAAGCTACAACTGGCGGGTTGTACCCGCCCTACGAGGAAACGCAGCGCCCCTGACATCAAAGCGTCACCAAACGAGCGCCTAATAAAGATGGGTACCTCACATGACCCTCATGCCCGAGTCACGCGTCGGCATGATCTCTTGGTGCTTAAGGCCGGAGCAGTCGCTCCGGCCTATTTTTTCCGTCATTCCTGGCAGCAGCAGGCCCTCTCCCCCAGCCCCTCTCCCATAAATGGGAGAGGCGAGCCAAGCGCCTACCGCCTTAAGAACAGCATCGCGCCACGGGGTACGGCTTCTATAACTGTTTGCCGCGCAGCTTGCGGCGATGTCAGGCCAGCCAGTCCAGAGTCAGCAGCAAACGTCGCTGCCCGACCGGCGGCTGCGGCGAGCGGTGGATCAGCCCGCGGCCCTCGTTGCCCTGCCATTTCTCGCCCTTCGCCAGCGCCACATGCCCGGTGTCCAGGCGCTGAATCAACGCCTCGTCCTGCGGCTCGGCAGTCGGCTGACCAAGTGCGCTGCGCGGCATGGCGCCCTCTTCCAGCCAGTCGCTGCCGACGCCGGCATAGCTGGTGATCAGCCGTAGCGGCACGTGGTCGACGTGAAAGCGCGGGCACATGGCTTTGTCCAGCACACGCAGACGCAGGCCGATGCGTTGGGCGTCGAGCAGGCAGGCATAGGCGCGCACCAGCCAGGCCACGTCGGCGAGAAAGGCTGCCTGACCCGGCAGGTCGGCGTACTGCGCCACCAGGCCGTCGAGGTTCGGCTCGCTGTCCGCACTCGGCAGCTCCAGGGTGATGGACTGCGCCAACGGCTCGCCCTGCGCCAGCAGCGCCTCGGCGAAGTCGGCGATCTGCGCCGGCAGGCGGCGCTGCCAGACGGCCAGGTTGACGCCGTCGTGCAGCACCTCGCCAAGCACCTGGATATCCTCGCCCAGCACCTGCCGGGCGACGTTCGGCAACTGCAGGGCGAACATCAGGCCGCCTCCTGCTGCCAGGCACCGAACGGATCGGCCAGCAGACGCCAGGCATCGGGGCCGCCGGCCATTTCCGCATCGGTCAGCAGGCAGTCGTCCAGCTCACGCACCAGGCGGGCGAAATCGATGTTCTGGCCGATGAACACCAGCTCCTGGCGGCAATCGCCAACCTCGGCGCTCCAGTGCTGCATGATCGTCTGCAGGCCTTCCTCGTCCTGCGGCCAGTGCTGCTTGGCCACGAAACGCCACCAGCGCCCGGCCAGGCCATGACGCATCAGGCCGCCGGCCTGCGACCAGCTGCCGGCCTCCTGGTATTTGCTGGCCAGCCAGAAGAAGCCTTTGGAGCGCAGCAGGCGGCCATTGCTCCAATCCTGCGAGAGGAAGTCGAAGAAGCGCTGCGGATGGAACGGCCGGCGCGCACGATAAGCGCTGGAGGCGATGCCGTATTCCTCGGTCTCCGGCACGTGCTCGCCGCGCAGCTCCTTGAGCCAGCCCGGCGCCTGCGAGGCGCGGTCGAAGTCGAAACGGCCGGTATCGAGGATCTTGTCCAGGGCGATCTGGCCCATGCTCATGGCCTGAATGTCGGCGTGGGTGTTGAGGCCTCGGAGGATGGCCGTCAGTTCCTCGCGCTCGGCCTGGCTGATCAGGTCGATCTTGCTGATCAGGATGACGTCGGCGAATTCCACCTGCTCGATCAGCAGGTCGGTGATCGAGCGCTCATCCTCCTCGCCCAGGGTTTCGCCACGGCTGGCCAGGCTGTCGGCCTCGTGGAAGTCGCGCAGGAAATTCACCCCGTCGACCACCGTGACCATGGTATCCAGCCGCGCCAGGTCGGACAGGCTGCGGCCCTGCTCGTCGCGGAGGGTGAAGGTTTCGGCGACCGGCAACGGCTCGCTGATGCCGGTGGACTCGATCAGCAGGTAGTCGAAACGGCCGTCACTGGCCAGACGCGCGACCTCTTCGAGCAGGTCTTCACGCAGGGTGCAGCAGATGCAGCCGTTGCTCATCTCCACCAGCTTTTCTTCGGCGCGGTTGAGGCTGACGTCGCGCTGCACTTCGCTGCCGTCGATATTGATTTCGCTCATGTCGTTGACGATCACCGCAACCTTGAGGCCGTCGCGGTTTTTCAGCACATGGTTGAGCAGGGTGCTTTTGCCGGCGCCGAGAAAGCCGGACAGCACGGTTACGGGTAGACGCGGGTTCATAGAGTGTTCCTCGTTTCAGTCACGGTCACGCTGATGTTTTTCACGCCGCTCCTGACGCTCCTTGGCTTCGATACACAGCGTCGCGGTAGGGCGCAGCAAGAGGCGCTTGAGGCCGATGGGTTCGCCGGTTTCGGCACACCAGCCGTATTCGCCCCGCGCCAGGCGTTCGAGCGCCTGGTCGATCTTGTCCAGCAGCTTCTTTTCCCGCTCCAGCAGGCGCAGCTGCCACTGCCGTTGCTCCTCGGCGGCGCCGATGTCGGCCACGTCGCTGCTGGTTTCGGGCTGGCGCAGCTCGGCGAATTCTTCGTCGATGCGCGCCTGCAACTCGGCACGCTGGGCCAGCAGCAACTCGCGGAAGAAGCGCTGCTGGGCGTCATTCATGTAGTCATCCGCTGGCTGGGCCAGCAGTTCGGCTTCGGTGGGCAGGGTCAGGATCATGGCAAATCGGCTGGCTTGTTTTAATTGTTATAACATAACATTAAGCGCTGACAGCAACCCATGGATTTGCGATGAACGAAAAGCCTCTGCCGGATATAGCCGCCCAAGCCACTCACCATGATCTGCCGCTGGACTGGGTCGGCATGACCGGCATCGCCCTGCCCATTCGCCTGGCGGGCGCGGCGGTGACCGCCAGCGTCGATATCGGTGTCAGCCTCGACGATGCCGGCGCGCGCGGCATTCATATGTCGCGCCTGTACCTGGCGGCGCAGCGCCTGGCGCATCGGGAACTAGACGTGGCTGCCGTGCTGCAGGTGCTGGATGATTGCCTGAGCAGTCATCAAACACTGGCCGACAGCGCCACGCTGACCCTGCGTGGCGAGGTGGCGCTCGAACGTCCGGCGCTGGTCAGCCCGCTCGCCGGCTGGAAGGCCTACCCTTTCGAATTGCGCGCCAGGCAGGACGGCCGCGGGGTGAATATCGAATTGCAGGTCGAGGTCGGCTATTCGTCCACCTGCCCCTGCTCGGCGGCGCTGGCCCGGCAGCTGATCCAGCAGCGTTTCGCCGAGACCTTCGCTCAGGAGCCGCTGGATTATCTGGAGGTAATCGACTGGCTCGGCTCGACCCAGGGCATCGTCGCCACGCCGCACAGCCAGCGCAGCACCGCGACCCTGCAGCTGCGTCTGGCGCCGGGCTGCACCAAACTGCCCGTGCTGGCGTTGATCGACAGCGCCGAGCAGGCCCTCGGCACGCCGGTGCAAACAGCGGTGAAACGCGCCGATGAACAGGCTTTCGCCCTGGCCAACGGGCAGAACCTGATGTTCTGCGAGGATGCCGCGCGCCGCCTGCACCGCGCCTTGGGCCAGCTAACGCAGGCCAGCGCCTTCCACCTGAAAGTCGTGCACGCGGAGAGCCTGCACGCCCATGACGCGGTGGCGGCGGTCAGCCACGGCTGGTGAGATCGGCAGCCTCCTCTTACCAGCCACCGCCACCACCACCGCCGCCGCCGCCACCGGACGAGCCACCGCCACCGGAGCCGCCGGAGGAGCTGCCAAAGGACGAGGAAGAGGAGCTGGACGGCGCAACAGATGCCGTCGCCATCGCGCGACCGAGGTTCGACGACAGGCTGCCGCTCAACGACTGCGGGCTGGACAGGCTACGCCCCGAATACCAATCCGGTTTGTAGCCGCCCTGCGGCGCGCTCACCAGGCCGCTTGCCAGGGCCTGCTCGAAGCGCGCACTCCACTGTTGCTCGACCCCCAGCGCCATGGCGTAGGGCAGGTGCTGCTCGTACAGTGCGATGCTCATCGCCGGCGCCTCGGCCACCTTCTCCACCAGCTCGCTTTCCGCCAGTCGCAGGTAGTCGCGGTAGCCTTCGAGCTTGTCGAGCAATTCGCGCCCATGCAGGGTCGGTGCCTCGAGCAACCAGCGGAACAGGATGCAGGCCAACGCGAACAACAGCACCAGGCCCAGGCTCCAGACCGTCAGTGCCGGGACGGTACTGGCCATCATGGCCAGCACCAGCAGCCCTACCGCGCCGAACGTCGTGGAAAAGAGCAGCCCGACGATCATCTGCACGTACTGCCCGGCGCGCCATCTATTCACGCCAATGAACAGACCGCCGACACCGACCGCACCAAAGGCCATTACGAACAGCGACATCATGCAAACGACGAAGAGATCGCCACCGCTCAACCCCGGCAGCAGGGTCAGCGGCACGCCCAGCAACGCCAGGATCACGCCACGCCACCACTGCTTGCGGTTGAGCCTGAAACAGGCTGCGTGATAGTTCTCGCTGATGCTGGCGCGCAAGGCCTCCAGCGCATTCTTCAGACGGGGCTGGTAGGTGCTGCCCACGGTCAGACTGGAGGCGGTTTTGAACAGCGCGCCATAGACCTTGCGTTCACCGGGGTGCAGCGGTGGCACCGGCTTGCCGGCGGCCTTGAGGGTGTAGGCATCGCCACTATCGGACAGGTGTACGGCGCGCTTGATCGCCATCGAGGTCAGCGCCACGCTGAGCGCCCTGGCCGGTTCGTAACGCCCGCTGAAGCCCTGGTTCCAGACGAACCCGGCAGCCGCTGGCGACAGGCCTTCCGGCGCCTGGAACAACGGAATGATCAGGCCCTTCGCCGGGTCACGTCCGACTTGCCGCCACTGCCAGATGAAATAGCCCAGCATCGCCAGCAGCATCAGACCGCCCAGCGGCAGGCCGGGATTGTCCTGCAGCACCCAGAGCAGCCGCTGGTACGCCGATGGGCGTTCGATCAGCCCGGCAGGCCAGGCCACGGCAATGGTGAACCCTTCACGCGCATCCAGCGGCTGGGTGGTTTCCATCCGCAGCAGCGCGTCGTCCTGCGCGACAACCCGGAAGTGCTTGTCCTGCGCGCTACGCCGCCCGGTGTAGCCGTCGACCTGGAGGATCTTCGCGCCTTCCGGCAGATGCACGCTGATACGCGCCCTGTCGATGGGAAACAGCCAGTCGTTGCCGGTGACGTTCCAGTACAGCTCGTCTTCGCTCGGCCGTTCGATCAATTGCCGATCGGTGACATAGACGATGCGATAGCGATGCTGCCCCGGCTCCAGCTCGCGGTTGGCCGAGCCGATGCGAATCCGCTCGACGGCGCCCAGCGACTCCAGCTGGTAGGGCTCTGCCCGGCCGTTGCGCTGCACTTCCAGCACCTTGAAGCCGACGCTGCGCAACAACTGCTCACGGCTGATCATCCGCACCGGAAAGTCGCGGAAGATGCCGCGGCTGATCCGGTAGCCGGCGGCTTGCACGGTGATCAGCTCGGTGACCTGCAGGCTGCCATCGGTGCGCACCTCGACGTTCACGGAGTAGTCGCTGATGCGTTCCTCCTCATTGGCCAGCGCAGCGCCCGCTAGGCTCAGCAGCAGCAAACAGAAAAGCGGTTTGAGCCATCCCGGCATGATCAGAACTCCATTTTTGGCGATTGTGCCTCGCGCGCATCGGCGAGGGCGAAATACTCGGCAGTGGCGAAGCGCAGCGCCTTGGCCACCAGATTGCTCGGCGCCGACTCGACGAGGATGTTCAGCTCGCGAACCGCGCCGTTGTAGTAGCGGCGCGACATCTGAATCTGCTCCTCGACCTCGCTGAGCGCGCGCTGCAGGGCGACGAAATTGCCATCGGCCTTCAACTGGGGATAGGCCTCGGCGAGGATCATCACCCGCATCAGCGTCGTGCCCAGTTGCGACTCGGCTGCCCCGCGCGCTGCCACCGCGTCGCCCTCATGAGTCTGGGCATTGGCGCGTTGCGCGGTCAGTGCTTCCAGGGTGTCGCGCTCGTAGTTCATGTATTCGCGCAGCGCTGCCACCAGGTTGGGAATCAGGCTCGAACGGCGCTTGAGCTGCACATCGATCCCGCTCCACGCCTCGGCCACCCGATGACGATTGAACACCAGGCGGTTGTAGCACCAGATCACGTATCCCACGGTCGTGACGGCCAGCGTCATGCCTATCCATTGCCAGGCTTGCATGCCTTTTTCCTTACCCCGCTATGCTGTTTGCTACAGCATCAGCATTTTCTCTCCCCACCATGACAGGTATGGTGGGCCCATGTCCCACGCGCGCGCGAGCTATTCATGCAGATCGAGCTGATCGAAATCCGCGATCACCTGAGCCGTTTCCCGCCTTTCGATGACCTGCCAGAGGAAACCCTCGACACCCTCGCCGGCCAGGTACAGGTCAGCTACTTCAAGGCCGGCAGCGAGATTCTCGCCTATGGCGCCGAGATTCACGAACTGCATTACGTACGCAGCGGCGCGGTGGAAATCTACCGGCGCAATGGCGAATTGCACAACCGCCTGACCGAGGGCGATATCTTCGGCCAGGCCGGCCTGCTGCGCGGCAACAAGGTGCGTCTGGGCGCCAGGGCACTGGAAGACAGCCTGATCTACTTCATCCCCGGCCCGCTGTTTCAGCAGCTTTGCGACCAGTTCGACAGCTTCGCCGATTTCGTCGAGGCCGAAGGCCAGTCGCGGCTCAAGTCCGCCCTGGAAGACAGCCACGGCAAAGCCAGTGAGCTGATGAAGATCAAGGTGCGCAAACTGATCGGTCGCTCGCCAGTCAGCGTCCCGCTGGACATGCCGGTACAGCAGGTGGCGAAGGTCATGAGCGAGCAGAGCGTGTCCTCGGTCATCATCGTCAACCCCGGCAGGCGCTGGCCCAACCCCGCCCAGGTGCAGGTGGCCGATCAGCAGACTCAGGTCATGGCCGGCATCCTCACCGACCGCGACCTGCGCATGCGCGTACTGGCCGAAGGGCTACCAGGCGACACGCCGGTCAGCCAGGTGATGACCCCCGGCCCGGTCACCGTGCAGGCCGACGAGTCGGTGTTCGAGGCCATGCTGTGCATGCTGCGCAACAACATCCACCACCTGCCCGTGCTGCAACGACGCCGCCCGGTCGGCATGATCTCGCTGGCCGACGTCATTCGCTACGAGTCGCGCAGCAGCCTCTACCTGGTCAACAGCATCTTCAACAAGAACTCGGTGGAAGGCCTCAGGAGCCTGCTGCCGGACCTCCACGCCACCTTCGTGCGCATGGTCGCCGACGATGCCAGCGCGCACATGGTCGGCCGCGCCATGAGCAGCATCGGCCGCGCCTACAGCCGGCGCCTGCTGATGCTTGCCGAAGAAAAGCTCGGGCCACCACCGGTGCCTTACTGCTTCATGATCGCCGGCTCGATGGCCCGCGACGAGCAGCTGCTGCTGACCGACCAGGACAACGCCCTGGTGCTCGACGACAGCTTCGACGCGGAAAAGCACGACGCCTACTTCGCCGAACTGGCGCAATTCGTCAGCGACGGCCTGGCCGCCTGCGGCTATGCCTACTGCAAGGGCGGCATCATGGCCAGCAACGCCAAATGGCGCCAGCCGCTGAAAGTCTGGCGGGGCTACTTCAACCAGTGGATCGAACAGCCCAACCCGCAGACCCTACTCAACAGCAGCATCTTCTTCGACCTCGATGGCGTGTACGGCAAGACCGCGCTGGTGGAAAATCTCAAGGAATTGCTGGCGGAAAAAGCCAGCGCCACCCCGGCCTTCCTCGCCGCGCTGGCGCGCAACGCGCTCAATCGCACACCGCCGCTGGGCTTCTTCCGCACCTTCGTCATGGAAACCGACGGCCGCCAAAAGAACATCATCAACCTCAAGGGCCGCGGCACGGCGCCGCTGACCGACCTGATCCGCGTACACGCCCTGGCGTGCGGCTCCAAGGCACAGAACTCGCTGGAACGCCTCGACGCCATCGCCGCCACCAAGCTGCTGCCCCAGGAAGCGCTGGATCATCTGCGCTATGCCTTCGAGTTCCTCAGTCTGGTGCGCATCCGCCACCAGGCCCGTGAAGTCGAGGCCGGCAACCCACCCGACAACTACGTCGAGCCGGAGAAATTCAGCTCCAGCGAACGCCACCACCTCAAGGAAGCCTTCCAGGTGGTGAGCAATGCGCAGAAATTCCTGCGCTTTCGCTATCCGGCCCAGCCCCTGTCTCGTCCGCAATGAGTACGTATCAGAATCAGGACTGGCCGCAACTCTTCGCAGAACGCGCCGCCAGCAGCGAGGACGAGCGCCTGCGGGCCTATTACGGCGCCGGCTGCATCGCCGCCGACACGCCATTGGCGGATGTGCCACTGGTCGCGCTGGACGTGGAAACCACCGGCCTTGATCCGCGTGAACACGCCATCGTCAGCCTCGGCCTGGTGCCGATGAGCCTGCAACGCGTCCGCTGCGCCGAGTCGCGCTACTGGGTGGTCAAACCCACTGGCGAACTGAGCGCCGAGTCGGTGACCTTCCACCACATCACCCATTCCGACATCCGCCATGCGCCTCGCCTGGCGCACGTCCTGGACGAACTGCTCGAAGCCCTGGCCGGCAAGGTGGTGGTGGCGCACTACCGCAACATCGAGCGAGGCTTCCTCGACCAGGCGGTGCGCCAGCATCTGGGCGAAGGGCTGGTGTTCCCGGTCATCGACACCATGGAGCTGGAAGCCCGCCTGCATCCCAAGCGCACGGTCAGCTGGTGGGACCGCCTGCGTGGCCGTGAGCCCATCTCCATCCGCCTGGCCGACAGCCGCCTGCGCTACGGCTTGCCGCTGTACTCGGCGCACCATGCGCTGACCGACGCCCTGGCCTGTGGCGAACTGCTGCAGGCGCAGGCGGCGACGCATTACCCACCGCATACGCCGGTCGGGGCGCTCTGGAGCTGAAACCAACCGCCCACTTCGGGGAGCGGCTTTGGCCGCGAAGCTCTTGCTTTCCAATGTCGCGTTGCAAGCCGGGCATTAGGTAGCTGGGGGGTTGAGCATAGCGGTACCCATCCTGCGGGCTCCGCGTGAGGATCATCAACAATTTAGGACAGGGCAGACTCACAACCATGAATCGCCGCAAGAAGATCAAACAACTGCTTGAAGCCCACGCCAAGAAGGCCAACGCCAAGCTCGCGCCTAAAAGCAACAAACCCAAGTACCTCAGCAAGGCTGACAGGGCGAAGTTGGCGGCTGAAGCGGATCAAGAGTGCGTCACGCCGGCTGAGTAAAGCTCGGGGCACCCCTGTGAAGTGCGGACACATCGAAAAAGCCGAAAGCATCGCGGCTGAAGCCGCTCCTACAGGGGCTCAGTGGCGCTAGCCCAACACCCTGTCGGCCGTATAAATCGCCTCGTCGAGAAACACGTTCACCGCCGGATGATCGCGCTCGCCCTTGCGGTAGGCGAGGAAGACGCCGCGCTGGATATCCGGCAGCAGCGGCACGGCGGTGACGCCGGGCAGCGGGCGCACCAGGCGCAGGCCGGAGACGATGGAAATGGAATTGCCTGAGGCGACCATGGCCGCGACCATTTCGAAACCGGCGCAATGGGCGTTGATCCGCGGCGCATAGCCGGAGCGGCGGCACAGGTTGGTGATGAATTCGCCGAACGAGCTACCCGAGGAATCCAGCGCCCAGGCTTCGTCGCGCAGGTCGGCCACGGTCAGGCTGTCGCGCCTGGCCAGGGCATGGTCGATGGGCAGCAGCACGTGCAGCAGATCCTGGGTCAGGGGAATCAGCGCGTAATGTTCGCGGTTCTCATCCGGGGTCACGGCCAGGTCGTCGATCACCGCCACGTCGATCTGCCAGGAGCCCAGGGCACTGAGGCTTTCCTGCGGCTCCAGATCCAGCACCACAACGTTCAGCCGCGGATAGGCGCTGCGCAGCGCCCGCACGGTTTCCGCAATCACCGCCACGGCGATCGAGGGAAAGGCCGCCACCCGTAATTCGCCGGCGATTTCGCCGCGCAGCAGCGCCAGCTCCGAACGCGCTTCGTCGAGCACCATGAGGATGCGCTCGGCATGTGCCACCAGCCGCTCGCCCGCGGGAGTCAGCACCACGCCGCGCCCGCGCCGCTCGATCAGCGCCACCTCGACTTCACGTTCGAGCTGGGCGACCTGCTGCGATACGGCAGAAGGCGTCAGGTGCAGCGACTCGGCAGCCGCCGCCATGGTGCGGCAGCGAGCCAGTTCACGCAGGGTTCGCAGGCGGGTGAGGTCCATGGCGCGATCTCAATAGTTAAGTGACGCTAACGAATACGTTAAAAATAAATCAGTATACATAATGATAGGGCCGTTCTTAGATAGAGGCATCCACACGCGCGTAACCGGGCGCGTGTCCGTTCAATCGACAAGAAGAATTCCGCCATGGCTATCAGCGTTTTCGACCTGTTCAAAGTGGGTATCGGCCCGTCCAGCTCTCACACCGTCGGCCCGATGCGCGCCGCCGCGCTGTTCACCCACGCCCTGGAAAACCACGAGCACATGCCCAAGGTGGCCCGTGTGGTCGCCGAGCTGTATGGCTCGCTGGGCGCCACCGGCAAGGGCCACGGCAGCGACAAGGCGGTGCTGCTCGGCCTCAGCGGCCATGAGCCGGATACCGTCAATGTCGATCAGGTACCCGAGTACATCGACACCATCCGCCGCGACAAGCGCATCGTCCTGGCCGGCAAGCACTCCGTCGCCTTCGACGAGAAGGCCGACCTGAAGATGTTCCGCAAGGCGCTGCCGCTGCATGCCAACGGCTTGCGCTTCGCCGCCTTCGATGCCGCCGGCATCCAAGTCCACGAGGCCACCTATTACTCGGTGGGCGGCGGCTTCGTGGTCAGCGAGGCGGTGCTGGCCGATGGCAGCAAGCAGAAGATCATCGCTCCGGATGCCACTACCCTGCCGTTGCCATTTCGCAGCGGCGCCGATCTGCTCAAGCTGACCCGCGAGCACGGCATCGGCATCGCTGAAGTGATGCGTCGCAACGAGCGCCACTGGCGCAGCGACGAAGAAACCGATGCCGGTCTGCTGAATATCTGGAAGGTGATGCAGGCCTGCGTGGATCGTGGCTGCCGCACCGAGGGCATCCTCGCCGGCGGCTTCAAGGTCCGCCGCCGCGCCGCCATCCTGGCGCGCAAGCTGGGCGGCTTCCAGCGCAGCTACATCGAAGATCCGCTGCGTATGCTCGACTGGGTCAACCTCTGGGCGCTGGCCGTGAACGAAGAAAACGCCGCAGGCGGCCGCGTGGTCACCGCGCCGACCAACGGCGCCGCCGGTATCGTCCCGGCGGTGCTGCACTACTACGCCAACGCCATCTCCGGCGCCAACGAGCGCGGCATCATCGACTTCCTGCTGACTGCCGGCGCCATCGGCATTCTGTACAAGGAAAACGCCTCGATCAGCGGCGCCGAAGTGGGCTGTCAGGGCGAAGTGGGCGTGGCCTGCTCGATGGCCGCCGGCGCGCTGTGCGCGGTGCTGGGCGGCACCCCGGAGCAGGTCGAGAACGCTGCCGAGATCGGCATGGAACACCACCTGGGCCTGACCTGCGACCCGGTCGGTGGCCTGGTGCAGATTCCCTGCATCGAGCGCAACGCCATCGCCTCGGTGAAGGCGATCAACGCCGCGCGCATGGCGCTGTACGGCGACGGCGCGCACTACGTGAGCCTGGACAAGGTGATCAAGACCATGCGCGAAACCGGGGCCGACATGCTGACCAAGTACAAGGAAACCGCTCGCGGTGGCCTGGCGGTGAACATCGTCGAGTGCTGATACCCGCGTAGCGACGCAAACGCCCCGGTTTATCCGGGGCGTTTTTGTTTCCAGCGAAGGTTGATATCGCCCTCTGGCGTTAACGCATGCTGCAAGCTGCTCCCGCTTGAGAAAGTCCCACGGGCAAAAACCTCCGGGCGAGCCTCAACAGCGTGCAGTGCACGGCCGCAGCAAGGCATGGCTACACTTGCGCTACATGCGCTGATATTGATGGTTTCTCTTCGACTCACGCATTGTCCGGCTGCAAGCCTACCCCTCGATCAGCGCCCCTGACGGTCGATCACCTGCCGTTAGGATCATCGCGGCTACCCTGTCTCCGGCCTCGTAAAGACGCGTTGCCATGGGTTTCAAGGCTCACAAACAACGACGCCCCTATCGTGCGATAGGGGCGTCGTTGTCGTGCCAGGGCCGCCTATGGCGGCGCGGCGTCACGCCTAGCGCGGTTCGCTCATCAACCCTTTGACGATCGCCACACAGCCCACCAGCAGCACGAGGGTGAACGGCAGACCAGTGGAAACCGCCATGGCCTGCAGGGCCACCAGGCCACCGCCCAGAAGCAGGGCGACCGCCATCGCACCTTCCATGACCACCCAGAACACCTTCTGCGAAGCCGGCGAATTGATCTTGCCGCCCGCGGTGATGGTGTCGATCACCAGCGACCCGGAGTCCGAAGAGGTGATGAAGAACAGCACGACCAGAACGATCGCAGCAAAGGAGCTAATAGCACTGATCGGCAACTGATCGAGCATGACGAACATCTTCAGCTCCAGGGCTGCCTGTTGCAGCTCGGTCAAGCCACCGAGGGCTTGGTCCAACGCCGTACCGCCAAAGGTGGTCATCCAGATCACCGAAACCAGCGTCGGCACCAACAGCACGGCGGTGAGGAACTCGCGCACGGTCCGGCCACGGCTAACGCGGGCGATGAACATGCCGACGAACGGCGACCAGCTGATCCACCAGGCCCAGTAGAACGCGGTCCAGCCCTGGCTGAAGTTGGCGTCTTCACGAGCGATCGGATTGGACAGCGCCGGCAGGTACTGCAGGTAGGCGCCGAGGTTATCCAGCACGCCGCTCAGCAACAATGCGGTCGGGCCGGCAACCAGCACGAACAGCAGCAGCACGATGGCCAGGCCCAGGTTGATCTCGGACAGACGCTTGACGCCCTTGTCCACACCGGCCAGTACCGAGCACAGCGCGATCAGGGTGATGACGGTGATCAACAACACCTTGGTGGTGGTATCGGCGGGCAGGCCGAACAA
This sequence comes from Pseudomonas sp. UBA7530, assembly GCF_002479365.1. Classification (NCBI taxonomy): domain Bacteria; kingdom Pseudomonadati; phylum Pseudomonadota; class Gammaproteobacteria; order Pseudomonadales; family Pseudomonadaceae; genus Pseudomonas; species Pseudomonas sp. UBA7530. Next base: position 54,073 of record NZ_DLMS01000004.1, on the reverse strand, counting down.
TACGTGCAGACCGGCGGTGGCCTGCTCGGCACCCAGGCCGAGCGAGGTAACCAGACCGAACAGGGTGGCGAACACCGCCAGAATGTCGATCAGATGCCCCGGCCACCCCCACACACGCTCACCGAGCAGCGGGAAGAAGATCGAGCGGAACGACAGCGGCAGCCCCTTGTTGAAGGCGAACAGCGCCAGGGCCAGCGCCACGATGGCGTAGATCGCCCAGGGGTGCAGGCCCCAATGGAAGATGGTGGCCGCCATGCTCAGGCGCGCAGCTTCCGCCGCATTCCCCGCTGCGGCGTCCAGCGGGGCCCAGTCGGTGCGAGCGCCGCCCTCCCCGACAGCCACCCCCGCCAGCGAAGAGTCGAAGTGCGACATGGGTTCGGCCACGCCGTAGAACATCAGGCCGATGCCCATACCCGCCGCGAACAACATGGAGAACCAGGACGCGTAGGAATAGTCCGGTCGCGCCAGCGTGCCGCCGAGGCGCACCTTGCCCAGTGGCGAGACGATCAGGCCCAGACACAACAACACGAAGATGTTCGCCGAGCCGATGAAGAACCAGGACAGGTTCACTGTCAGCCAGTCACGCACGGCTTTGAACAGCGGTTCCACCTGGTCGTGCATGGCCAGCGCCAGCACGACGAAAATGAATGCAGTGACCGCCGATATCAGGAATACCACCCCATGGATATCGAGATTGACCAGATAACGGCCACGAATGTTGTCCTGGCCAACCACATAATCGGTATCGATGAGATTGGCTGCGCCACTGGGGGCGGGAATACCGTCTACGGATGAGTCGTTCTTGCGTGATACGGGGCCTTGGCTCAAGGGGCTGCTCCTTCTTGTTTTATTCGCGAGCAATGCGGCGACCGCCGCTGCTATACGCGGAAGCTGACGCTATCAGAAGGAAATTCGGCCTTGAGCTGCGGAAACGTCGCGGTTTTTCCCGATAACGACTGAGGGAGCGAAAGGCGCAGGGGACGACAAAAAGGCGTCTGCCGGTGTTCTGGCGCTTTGACTAGAAAACTGGGCGTCATGCTGGTCGGCAAAGGATGTCGCCTGCGCTTGCCGATGTCGCTGAGGTGCTGTCCAGGCGTCAGCTGCAGAGATGGCGACCATAAAAAAAGCGCGCCCATGGGCGCGCTTCTGGACAAGATGAACAGCGAGCGTCAGCGCGGCTCGCTCATTAGTCCCTTGACGATGGAAATGCAGCCCACCAGCAGCACGATGGTGAACGGCAAGCCGGTCGACACGGCCATTGCCTGCAACGCCACCAGGCCGCCGCCGAGCAGCAGGGCGATGGCGATCACGCCTTCGATGCTGGCCCAGAACACGCGCTGCGGTACCGGCGCGTTGACCTTGCCACCGGCCGTGATGGTGTCGATCACCAGCGAACCCGAGTCCGACGAGGTGATGAAGAACACCACCACCAGCACAATGCCGATGAACGAGGTGATGGCGGTCAGCGGCATCTCCCCGAGCATGCTGAACAGCTTCAGCTCCAGGCCTGCGTCCTGCGCACCGGTGAAACCATCGACCAGCAACTGGTTGATGGCGGTACCGCCGAAGGCGGTCATCCACAACACCGACACCAGCGAGGGTACCAGCAGCACGGCGATAAGGAACTCACGCACGCTGCGGCCACGGCTGACGCGGGCGATGAACATGCCCACGAACGGCGACCAGCTGATCCACCAGGCCCAGTAGAACGCCGTCCAGCCCTGGCTGAAGTTGGCGTCCTCCCGACCGACCGGGTTGGCCAGTGCCGGCAGATACTGCAGATAGGCACCGAGGTTCTTGAAGAAGTCGGTAAAGATCACCAGGGTCGGCCCGGCGATGATGATGAACAACAGCAGGGCCATGGCCAGGCCCATGTTGATCTCCGACAGACGCTTGACCCCCTTGTCGAGGCCGGCGACCACCGAAGCCAGCGCGATCAGGGTGATGGCGACGATCAGCAGCACCTTGGTGGTGTCCGTCGCCGGGATGCCGAACAGGTACTCCACACCCGCAGCCGCCTGCTCGGCACCCAGCCCCAGCGAGGTGACCAGCCCGAACAGGGTGGCGAACACCGCGAGAATGTCGACCACATGGCCCGGCCAGCCCCACACACGCTCGCCGAGGATCGGGTAGAAGATCGAGCGGATCGACAGCGGCAGGCCCTTGTTGAACGAGAACAGCGCCAGCGCCAGCGCGACGATGGCGTAGATCGCCCAAGGGTGCAGACCCCAGTGGAAGATGGTCGCAGCCATGCCCAGGCGCACGGCTTCCTCGGCGTTACCGGCAGCGCCGCCGAGCGGCGCCCAGTCGGTACGCACACCGTCCTCACCGACCGTAATTCCGCCCATCGCCGCGCTGTAGTGCGACATGGGTTCGGACACGCCGTAGAACATCAGGCCGATGCCCATACCGGCGGCGAACAGCATGGAGAACCAGCCCATATAGGTGTAGTCGGGCGTCGCGTCCTTGCCGCCGATGCGCACCTTGCCCAGCGGCGAGAGGATCAGGCCGAGACAGAGCAGGACGAAGACGTTCGCGGCACCGATGAAGAACCAGGCCATGTGATGGGTGAGCCAGTCGCGCACACCGCTGAACAGCGGTTCGATCTGGTTCTGCAGAGCCAGGGCGAGAATCATGAAGATCACCGCGACCAGCGCGGAGATGGTGAAAACCTTGCCGTGGATGTCGAGGGCGAAGATGAACTGCCCTTTGATGTTGTCCTGACCGATGACGTAATCGGTATCGATCAGATTGGCTTCACCGGTCGGTGCCGGGATGCCTTCGTGGGTTTCCGCTGCGGGTGGCGGGGTCGTGTCATGCGAAGGGACGTTTCCCATACGTGGCGTACTCCTTGATGCGTTTGACTCGCTAGACGAGCGTGAACAGGACGGATGCCCTCCTCCAATTAAAGACGACCGACAAGTGGGTCGAAGTAGAAAGGGTAACACATGAATTCCGCTCACTCAGACTCACAGACACATGAGAGTTGCGAATGATTCCCTAACGGCTGGCATTTTGCCCGACACTGCCATTCGTCCAGCCGCCGTGGCAGCATGGCGACGAACGCTGCGCAACCCCCATGGTCAGCTGCACACAATCCGTGCAAAGGAAGACCCCGCATGCCTGCGGATTTCGGCATTCCCAACCTGTTCGGTTACCTGATCGCCACCATCCACGCCCTCGGCGTCCTGGCCGCGATACACGCCGTGCTGACCGTGCGCACGGCACAAGGCGCGCTGGCCTGGGGGCTGTCGCTGTTCTTCATGCCCTACCTGACGCTGCTGCCTTACCTGGTTTTCGGCCGCAGCCGCTTCGACGCCTACGTCAAGGCGCGGCGCCAGGCCGACAAGGAAATGCGCCAGGCCATGGCCGAACAGGACTGGCGCCCCTGGGTCGAGGAAGCCAAGGCGGCGCACCTATCGCCCGCGTATGATCGCCTGCGTGCATTGCCGCGCCTGTCGCACCTGCCCGGCCTGACCGGCAACCGCGTCGAATTGCTGATCGACGGCGAGGCCACCTTCGAGGCGATCTTCAGTGCGCTGGCCAGTGCCCAACAGACGATCCTCCTGCAGTTCTTCATCATCCGTGACGACGCCCTCGGCCAACGCATGCGTGACGTGCTGCTGGAGCGCGCCGCCGCCGGCGTGCAGGTTCACGTGCTGTACGACGGCGTCGGCAGTCATACGCTGCCGCGCGCCTATATCGACAGCCTGCGCCGGGGCGGCGCGCAGGTGCATGCCTTCCCCACCCGCGCCGGGCTGCTCAATCGCTTCCAGCTGAATTTCCGCAACCACCGCAAGATCGTCGTGGTCGATGGCGAGATCGGCTTCCTCGGCGGGCTCAACGTCGGCATCGAATACCTCGGGCAGAAGCCGCCGCTGGCGCCATGGCGCGACACCCACGTGGAGGTACGCGGGCCGGTGGTGGCGAGCCTGCAGGAAGCCTTCGCCGAGGACTGGTACTGGGCCTGCCAGAAACTGCCGCCAATGCTGATGCCGAGCAAGCAGGACGAGCCCGGCCTACTCTGCCAGGTGATCGCCAGCGGCCCGGCGGACCCGCAGGAAACCTGCTCGCTGCTGTTCGTCGAAGCGATTCACGCAGCGCGCGAACGGGTATGGCTGAGCAGCCCCTACTTCGTCCCCGACGAGGCACTGTTCGCCGCCCTGCGTCTGGCGGTGATGCGCGGCGTGGACGTGCGCCTGCTGCTGCCGGCGCGAGCTGACCACCACATCGTCTACGCCGCCTCCAGCCTGTATGCCTTCGAGGCGTTGCGCGCCGGCGTGCGCATCTTCCGTTATCAGCCAGGCTTCCTGCATCAGAAGGCGCTGCTGATCGACCACGACGCCTGCGTGCTGGGCAGCGCCAACCTGGACAACCGCTCCTTCCGCCTGAATTTCGAAGCCAACCTTCTGACCTTCGACGAGGCCTTCAACGCGCAAGTGGCGCACATGCTGGAAGAGGATTTCAGCCGCTCACGCGAGCTGGTCAACGCCGACCGGCGCGAACTGCATCGCCTGCAGCAACTGGGCATGCGCGTGGCGCGGCTGATTTCGCCGATCCTCTGATGCCACGCCGCGGCGATGCTCGAGCAGGAAATTTTGTGCGGGCTGCGCGGCGCGGCTATGGTTAGCGGAGCCAGCCGCTGTTCGCTGTCAGCGAGACCCCGCCTGCCATGAAAAGACGCCATGCCCTGCTACTCAGCCTGTGCCTGTTCGCTGCGCCCGCCGCCGCGCAGGAGGAGATTCGCGTCGGCGTCGAACTGCAGCCCTATCAGCCCTACTCCGATGTACAGGACGGCGAGTACCGCGGTTACGCCCGCGACCTGCTGGATGCCTTCGCCGCCGAGTACGGCTATCGCTTCGTCTATACGCCGCTGCCGGTGAGGCGGCTGCTCAGCGATTTTCTCGCTGACCGGGTCGACCTCAAATTTCCCGATCATCCGCAGTGGAATGCCGATCAGAAAGCCGGCCACAGCGTCCACTACAGCCATCCGGCAGCACCGTATATCGACGGCATTCTGGTCAAGCCGCAGCATCTGGGCCAGGGCATGCAGCGCATCGAACTGCTCGGCACGCAGAACGGCTTCACGCCCTGGCCCTATCTGCCGGAGATACGCACCGGGCGTATCCAGCTGATCCAGGCCAATCAGATCGAATCGCTGTTGCGTATGGCCGGCAGCGATCGTGTCGATGCGGTCTATCTCAACCCCAAGGTCGTCGCTCACCAGTTGGAGCAGATGGGCATGGCGGCGGGCAGCCTGGTGTTCGATCCACAGCTGCCCCACGTGGAAGACCATTACTACCTGTCCAGCATCCGCCACCCGCAGCTGATCGAGGCGTTCAACCGCTTCCTCGCCGAACGGGCCGAGCAGGTCGCGGCGATACGCTTACGCCACGGCCTGTGAGGTCTAGCGCTTCAGGGCAGCACAATCCGCCCCGACCCAGCGCGCACGGCTTTCCATGCTGCTCGGCTGGCCGTTGTAGGTGCCCTTGACCTGGGTGGTGAACTCCTTGTCGCTGACGAAGCGCGTTTCTCCTTCGCCCTGAGCCTGCGGGCAGGTGAAACGGAACTTCCACACCGCCGCGCTGCGTTCGAGAATCTCGTTGCTGCAGCCTGAGTCGGGATCATGCAGGGGGATTTCCTGGGCCTCGATCTGCTCGGCGGTAAGACACATCTGCACGCCGCCGGCGCCGAGCTTGATGCCCTGCTCGGCCATCATGTCCTCCATCATCTGGCGCTGCTCGGCTGGCAGGTTCTGCATCTGCCCGAGCATTTCCTGCATGCCGGGCATAGCGCGGCCGCCCACCTGCATGTTGTGCGAGCTGACCTCCCAGACGCCGGGCTGAATATCCAGGGCGCTGGCCAGAGTGGGCGATAGACAGAGGGCGAGCGGTAGAACGGAACGCGAGAGGATGCGCATGACAGGTCTCCTGAGCGGATAATGGGCCAGGCCGATGGTACCTCGGGGCACCAGGGCGTCGGGCCGCCGCTCCGATAGGAGGCGCGCCCCGCGGCGATTTGGACAGTGCATAAGCGCATAAGATTCGCGCCGCGCAGACGAACAAAACCCCCACAGGCTCGCGCCGCATGGGGGTTTCCTTCTTTTGGTCCAGCACTTGTGGCGCCGGGAACATGGGCTCGCTCTGGCGAACCTAGCCCGCGTCAGCCGCGGGGGAGCTCAGCTCACAGCTCCAGAGTTCCAACGCCGGCTGGCTCGCTTTTGGCGGGCCGAGCCAGTCGCTCATCGGGCGACAACGCTGGTCGATACACAGTTGGTAATCCCCGGCTTCGGGCGTACGCCCGACTCGCAGGGGTTGCAAAGGCGGTAGCTGACGCTGGTAGTGCCAGCTGCCATTGCGCAGTTCGGCGCCGTCGGGAATTTCCATTCCGGCGCCGGAACCCTTGACCCGCGCCTCACCGAGAACCAGGCCCTCGGCGGTGACGCGGTAATCCTCTTCCCAGCGGATCTTCTCGATGGTGTGGGTCCAGGCCAGGGTGAAGGCCGGCGTGGGCAACTCTGCCCACACTGCACCGGCCAACCCCAGGCACAGGCCGATCACGCCGTCGCTGCCTCGGCGCGACGGGCGCGCCAGAAGTGCTGAGCGATGAAGATGGCGCTGAGGGCGAAGCCGATTTCGTCACTGATCGGGGTGGCGAGAATCAGGCTGGCGCCGGCCGCCAGACCCAGGATGCGCTCCCACCAGGTCAGCTTGGCCTGCAGGTAGCCGGTGAACACCACGCCCCAGATGCCGATGGCCAACGCGGCCTTGAACAGCACGTAGAAGGTGGCGAGCAGGCTGTCGCCCTGCAGCATCAGCGCCGGCGAATACACCGCCATATAAGGCACGACGAAGCCGGCCACGGCGATGCGCACGGCCCACAGGCTGATCTTCAGACCGCGCTCCTTGGCGATCGGCGCGGCGGCGAAGCAGGCCAGCGCCACCGGCGGCGTGAGGTCGGCCATGATGCCGAAGTAGAAGACGAACATGTGCGAGACGATCAGCGGTACGCCCAGTTCCAGCAGCGCCGGTGCGGCAATCGAGCTGGTGATGATGTAGTTGGGGATGGTCGGAATGCCCATGCCCAGCACCAGGCAGGTGAGCATGGTCAGCACCAGCGACAGGAACAGGTTGTCCTGGCCGATGGCAAGGATGTAGCCGGCGAAGGTGGAGGCCACACCGGTCAGCGACACCACGCCGATGATCACGCCGACCAGGGCGCAGGCGATGCCCACCGGCACCGCATGACGCGCACCTTCGACCAGTGCGTGCAGGCACAGGGTCAGGGTTTCACGACCACCTTTGACGAACCAGCAGACTGCCACCAGCGCGGCGATAACACCGAAAACCACGCCGATACCGAGCTGGAAGAAGCCGGCGCAGAGCACGCCCAGGGCGATCCAGAAGGCGAAGCGCATGACCTTGGAGGACACCCGCAGGATGATCGCCGAGCCGAGGATGACCATGGCGGTCAGCGCCAGGCCGACGGTGCCGGAGAACAGCGGGGTACGGCCGGAGAACAGCAGGTAGATGAGGATGAACAGCGGGATCAGCAGGAACCAGCGCTCACGCACGGCCTTCCACGGATTCGGGCATTCGTCCTTGGGCAGGCCGCGCAGGTTGGCGCGCTTGGCTTCCAGGTGGACCATCCAGAACACCGAGCCGAAGTACAGCAGCGCCGGGATCAGCGCGGCCTTGGCCACCTCAATGAACGGCACGTTGATGGTCTCGGCCATGATGAAGGCCACGGCGCCCATGATCGGCGGCATGATCTGGCTGCCCATCGACGAAGTCGCCTCGACACCACCAGCGAAGGCCGGCCGATAACCGAAGCGCTTCATCAGCGGGATGGTGAACTGGCCGGTGGTGACCACGTTGGCCACGCCGGAACCGGTGATGGTGCCCATCAGCGCCGAGGACACCACCGATACCTTGGCTGGACCGCCGACCTTGTGGCCGAACAGGCCCATGGCGAAGTCGGTGAACAGCTTGATCATCCCGGCCTGCTCGAGGAAGGCGCCGAACAGGATGAACAGGAAGATGTAGGTGGCCGACACGTAGGTAGGCGTGCCGTACAGACCTTCGGTGCCGAACGACAGCTGGTTGACGATCTGGTCAAGGCCGTAGCCGCGGTGCATCAGGTCGCCCGGCAGGTACTGGCCGAGCATGCCGTAGGCGAGGAACAGCGCGCAGATGATCGGCAGGGCGATGCCCATGACCCGGCGCGCAGCCTCGAACACCAGCACGATCAGGGTCAGGCCGACGATCATGTCGTTGGTGGTCATGTCACCGGAGCGCTGGATCAGGTCCGCCTCGAAGTACCACTGGTAGATGGCCGTGGCCATGCCGGCCAGGCCCAGCAGCCAGGCCAGCGGCTGCCACGGGCGGCCCTTGCCGAGCCCGGGGAAGCTGATGAACACCAGCAGCAGCAGGAAGCCGACGTGCACCGCACGCAGCACTTGGGTCGACACCGGGTGAAAGGCTGCGGTGAATATCTGGAAAATGGAAAACAGCAGGGCGACGGCGAACAGCGCCTTCGGCCAGTCGGACGGGCTGGAAGCCAGGCCGTTGTCTTGTTCACTCATGGAGTGCAAACCTCATGACTACTTCGATTGCGGTGACAGAGTCGCCAACAAAACCCACCGCCCTGTGAACGCCGGTTTTATTCGCGATTCTGGGGACCCTGTCCGTTCCGATCTTTGCTCTGTAGGAGCGGATTCATCCGCGATTTCCTCGCGAACATCGCGGAATCCGCTCCTGCAACAGCAGTATCGGCGTCGATACAGAGCAAACAGGCCGTGGCGCACGCCACGGCCTGCCCTGCATCAGAGCGCGCCAGCTTCCTTGTAGAAGCGCTCGGCACCCGGGTGCAGCGGGATCGGCAGGTTCTTGGTAGCGGTGTCCAGCTTGATGTCCTTGGCCGCGGAGTGGGCGGTGCCCAGGCGCTCGAGGTTGTCGAACATCAGTTTGGTCATCTGGTAAGCCACTTCGTCGGAAACGCCTTCATGGGTGACCAGGATGTTGGTGATGGCGACGGTGGGTACGTCGGCGTCCTGACCGTCGTAGGTGCCGGCCGGAATGGTGGCGGCCTCGTAGGCAGCGTTGTCGATCTTCGCGGTCACTTCGGCCGGGATGGCGACGAAGCTGATCTTCATGGTCGAAGCCAGGTCACGAATGGCTGCCATGCCCAGGCCGGAGGACTGCAGGGTAGCGTCCAGCTGACGGTTCTTGATCAGCTCGACCGACTCGGCGTACGGCAGGAACTCGACCTTGCCCATGTCCTTGTAGGTCAGACCGGCAGCTTCGAAGATGGCGCGGGCGTTGAGCTCGGTACCGGACTTCGGTGCGCCGACGGAGATGCGCTTGCCCTTGAGGTCTTCCAGGGTCTTGATGCCGGATTCGGCGTTGGCGACGATCTGGATGTAGTTCGGATAGGTACCGGCGATGGCGCGGATTTTCTTCAGCGGTGCCTTGAAGCCGGCGTCTTCAACGCCATTCCAGGCATCGGCGACCGAGTCACCGAGGGCGAAGGCCAGCTCGCCACGACCGGCCTGCAGCAGGTTGAGGTTTTCCACCGACGCCTTGGTCGCCTGGACCGAGGTCTTGGAACCTTCGATGCCATTGCTGTACAGCTGCGAAAGGGCTACGCCGATCGGGTAGTACACACCGCTGGTACCGCCGGTGAGCACGTTGATGAAGGTCGGGGCAGCGAGGACTGCGGTGCTGGCAGTGATGGCCGCGGCAGCGGCGAACAGGCTGAGTTTCTTGGTCAGTCGCATGGAATATCTCCGTCGTTGTTATGGCTTTATGCAGAGTTTCAATCTAGACGACGCCACCGAGGCGGCATCGGCGGTGCGCGATCAGCGGCGCAGGGTGCAGCGTAGGACAAGAACCGCGGCAGGCGCGGTGGGGAGGCGGCCCATGCAAAGCAGCGAGTGCGGCATGGCGCGAGGGGCATGGCAGTTCATGGGGCTGACCTCTTGTCGTTGTTATGGTCGCCGCGTCGGCAAGTTGCTGCACGGCTACAACAGACATAGCAGATGCCGTGCCAGAGCCTGAAAAGCCCGAGATAGAGGGCTCCTATCTGGAGACCATGGGGTCACTGAGCGGGAAACCGCTTACACCCGAACATCCATAAGCAAAAATCCGCTTATCGAATAACCCGGACGCAATCCGGGAAAATCGATATGCAACCTGCTCCCGGATTCATCCGGGCTACGACTGATCCGCCAGCCCCTGGGGCGCACCGGCTGGTTCGAGGCCGGGCACTCTACATACGCTGTGCCGACTACTCCTCGCCGCCCGGCAAGTAATCACCGCGCGCCAGGCCGTGGCGCTGCATTTTCTCGTTGAGCGTACGACGCGGCAACTGCAGCACGTCCATCACCGCGGCGATATTGCCCTGGCATTGCAACAGCGCGTTGTGCAGGCATTGCGCCTCGAAGGCCTCCATCTGCTGCGCCAGCGCCTGGCCGGCGAAGCGCTCGGCTGGCGGCGGGCTGGACAGGCCCAGAGCATGACGCTCGGCGGCGTTGATCAGCTCGCGGACGTTGCCCGGCCAGTCATGCCCGAGCAGACGCGCCAGCTCGCTCGGCGCCAGCGGCGGCGCTTCGCGGCCATGACGTTGCGCGGCCTCGTGGGCGAAATGCTCGAACAGCAGGGGGATGTCCTCGCGCCGTTCGCGCAACGGTGGAATGTGCAGGGTGGCGACGTTCAGGCGATACACCAAGTCCTCGCGGAAACGCCCGGCCTTGACCTCGTCGAGCAGGTCCGGCTTGGCCGCGCTGATCACCCGCAGGTCGACCTGGATGCTCTTGTTCGAGCCCAGGCGTTCGAGGGTCTTCTCCTGCAGCACACGTAGCAGTTTGACCTGCTGCGCCAGCGGCAGACTCTCCACCTCGTCGAGGAACAGGGTGCCGCCGTCGGCATGCTCGATGCGGCCGATGCGCTTGGCCTGGGCCCCGGTGAAGGCGCCGCTCTCGTGGCCGAACAGCTCGCTTTCGAAGATGGTCTCGGGAATCGCCGCGCAGTTGAGCGCGGCGAAGGCCTTGCTCGCGCGCGGGCTGAAATCGTGCAGGCTGCGCGCCACGCGCTCCTTGCCGCTACCGGTCTCGCCGCGGATCAACACGTTGACCGAGGTGCCGGCCAGTTCGAGGATCTGCCGGCGCAGGTTTTCCATGGGCCGCGAAATGCCGATCAGCTGGCTTTCGATGCGGCCCTTGTTCGCCACCTGCTGGCGCAACTGGCGGTTCTCGCAGACCAGGCGGCGCTTGTCCAGGGCACGGCGCACGCTGTCGAGCAGGCGCTCGGGTGTGAAGGGTTTCTCGATAAAATCATAGGCGCCCTGACGCAGTGCCTGCACCGCCATGGGCACGTCGCCGTGGCCGGTCACCAGGATCACCGGCAGATCGCTGTCGATCTGCAGCAGCTTGTCGAGCAGCTGCAGACCATCGCTGCCGGGCATGCGCACATCGCTGACAACAATGCCGGGGAAGTCGCGGTCCACCACCGCCAGGGCTTCGGCCGCGCTGGCGCAGGTACGTACCTCGAACCCGGACAGCTCCAGCCACTGCTGCACCGCCTCGCGAATCGCCGCTTCGTCGTCGACCACTATGACCTGAGCGCTCATGGCACCTCCTGTTCAGAACGGCGGGCAGTGTAGCCCGGATAAAATCCGCAGAGGCAACCCGCGGCATCAGGATGAGAACCCGTAGGAGCGGCTGGGCGGCATTCCGCTTTAGCCGCGATAGCTGCGCCTGCATTTCGCCGCTGAAGCGGAATGCCGCCCAG
>NZ_DLMS01000004.1:0-42103 GCF_002479365.1 Pseudomonas sp. UBA7530 | reverse complement strand
GCTGAAGCGGAATGCCGCCCAGCCGCTCCTACAAAGGCTCGTCGTGGATGACGCTTCACCCATTCACCGTGACCTCGCAACCTTGGTGGACGAAAACAGCGTCATCCACGCTAGCCTCTAACAGGCCGTCAAGGCGCTGCCGGCAACCGCAGAGTGAAGACCGCGCCCAGTTCACCATTGTGCGCCTCCAGGCTGCCGCCGAGATCGCGCACGATACCGTAGGACACTGCCAGCCCGAGCCCCAGGCCCTGCCCCACCGGCTTGGTGGTGAAGAAGGGTTCGAACACGCGGCCGAGGGTTTCTTCGGCGATGCCGCCACCGCTGTCCTCGACGCTGAGCAGGCAGTTGTCGTCTTCACGGGCGATGCGTACCAGCAGGATGCGCGGCTCGCTATCGGCCATGGCATCGAGGGCGTTATGCAGCAGGTTGAGGATCACCTGTTCGATGCGAATGGCATCGCCGAGCACTTCGGCCTCGGCGTCGACCTGCGTGCGCAACTCCACCTGCTCGCTGCGCATGCGTGGCGCCAACAGCTGCAGGGCCTGCTCCAGCACGTCGCCCAGACCCAGGCGCTCGCTGAGGCCGGCCGGGGTTTTGCGGGCGAAGGTCTTGAGGTGACCGGTCAGCGCGGCCATACGTTGCAGCAGGCCGTCGATGCGTTGCAGGCCTTCACGCACCGCCTCCGGCCGACCGCTGTCGAGCAGCAGGCGCAGGCTGCCGAGCTGCATCTGCAGGGCGGTCAGGGGCTGGTTGATCTCGTGCGCCAGGGCCGCCGACATCTGCCCCAGCGCGGCCATTTTGGCGGCATGCACCAGCCCGTCCTGAGCCTCGCGCAGCTCGGCGGTGCGCAGCGCCACCTCGCGCTCCAGGCGTTCGCGAATGCCGGCCTGCAGGCGCTGGTTCTTGCGCCGCTGGGCGAGGAACAGCAACAGGAAGGCCAAGGTCATCCACACCCCGGCGGCGGCCAGACGATAGCTGCGCACGCTGTCGGCCAGGCCGGCCGGCTCGCTGAGCAGATGCAGGGTCCAGCCCTCTTCGGGCATGTACAGGCGCTGCCAGAGGTAGTCGCGATTGCCGTCGGGGCCATCGACGCGGGCCCAGTCCGCATCGGCGTCGATCTGCCGGTGCACCTGGTGCGCCAGCGGCTGCAAGGCCTGCTCGGCGTAGCGGCGCACTTGCACCAGCTCGGCAAGCGCACGCTCGTCAAGCGCCTGCAAGGCGCGGAAACGCCAGATCGGCTTGTTGCTGAGGATCACCACCTGATAGCTGTCGGCGACCAACAGCACACCGGGCTGGCCGACCCATTCGCGCTGCAGCTCTTCCAGCTCCAGCTTGACCACCAGCACACCGAGCAGCTCGCCGTCGTCGCCACGCACCACATGGGAGAGGAAGTAGCCGGGAATCCCGGTGGTCACGCCCACCGCGAAGTAGCGCGCGCCGCCATCGCGCACGGCGTTCTGGAAGTACGGGCGAAAGGCGTAGTTGTTGCCGACGAAGCTGCTCCAGTCCCGCCAGTTGCTGGCCACCAGGGTTTCACCCTGGGCATCGAGCAGGTACAGCACGGTAGACCCGGCTGCGGCATTGAGGCGCTCCAGGCGCTGGTTGAGCGCCAGGCGCAACTGGCGATCATGCGGCGCGCGCAGCAGGGTGCGGATGTCGCTGTCCAGCGCCAGCACCTCGGGCACCGAGCTGAAGCGTTCGACCAGCGTGCGGATGGATTGGGCGTAGAGCTGCAGTTGCCCGCGCGCCTCGACACTGCGCTCGTCCCAGGCGCGCCGCTCGGCATAGCGTCCGCCCAGCCACAGGCTCAGCAGCAGGCCGGCGACAATCGCCAGCACGGTGAGCAGGACGCGGTAGCGGGGGCGCAGCGACAGGGGCATGGGCGGCTCGCGGGATCAAGACGAGCCGCATGTTACCCCATCAGCTGTAAAGATCAGCGCGGGTCCACGGCAGATCGTGGCCGCCATCTTCGCGCGGCTTCACCGCAAGGATCTGGTGCAGGTTCATCCAGCCGTGCTGGAAGCCATAGGCGCAGCCGGCCAGGTACAGGCGCCAGATGCGCAGGGACTTTTCCGGCACCCACTGCGCGGCTTCCTGCAGTCGTCGCTCCAGCCCCTGGCTCCACAGGTGCAGGGTGCGCGCATAGTGCAGGCGCAGGCTTTCCACGTCGACGATCTCCAGCCCGGCCTCGCTGATCGCCCTGGCCATGGTCGCCAGGTGCGGCAGCTCACCTTGCGGGAACACGTAGCGGTCGATGAACTCGCCAGCGCCACGGCCCACCGGACGGCCATCGGTGAAGCGCGAGGTGATGCCGTGATTCATCACCAGACCGCCAGCCCTGACCGCACCGAACAGCCGCTCGCAATACAGCGGCAGGTTGGCATGGCCGACGTGCTCGAACATGCCGACGCTGACCACCTTGTCGAAGCGGCCATCCTGCGGCAGGTCGCGGTAGTCGAGCAGCGCCAGGGTCACCCGCGCTTCCAGGCCCTCTTCGGCCAACCGTTGCCGGCCCAGTTCCAGCTGCGCCTGGCTGAGGGTGATGCCGTAGACCTCAACCTCGTACTCCCGCGCGGCGAAGCGCGCCAGGCCACCCCAGCCGCAGCCCACATCGAGCAGCCTGTCACCCGGCTGCAGGCGCAGCTTGCGGCACAGGTGGCGCAGCTTGCCCTGCTGGGCCTGGTCGAGGTTCTCCTGGCCGGTTTTGAAGTAGGCGCAGGAATAGACCATGTCGCGGTCCAGCCACAGGCGGTAGAAATCGTTGGACAGGTCGTAGTGATAGCGGATGGCCTCGGCATCGCTGCGCTTGTCGTGCGCCGCGTAAGGCTCGACAGGTACGGATTGGTCGCCGAGCAGCGCGGTGCTCAGCGCATCGCCCACCTCGATGGCGTCTTCGATGGGTCCTTCCAGATCGACGCGGCCTTCGACATAGGCGGCGCCCAGTGCATCCAGGCTGGGGTGGGCCAATTGCGTGACCAGGCTGGGGTCCTTGACCACCAAAGTCACCCGCGGCCTGGGTCCCAGGTCGATCTGCTTGCCGTCCCACAGTTTCAGGCGCAGCGGAATTTGCAGATCGCGAAACGCGGTGGGTAATTGCGCCAGCATGATCAGCCCTCCTCCCCAGCCATGGAGTCTCAAGCAGATGACTTGGCCGGCCTGCCCAGGTTCGATTCGGGCGACTAGCGGCGCCTGAGCAGGGCGACGAAGAACACCCCGCCGATGGCGGCGGTGACGATGCCGATGGGCAGGTCCTGCGGCGCCAGCCAGGTGCGCGCGGCGACATCGACCCAGACCAGGAACAGCGCCCCCAGCAGCGCCGCCACCGGCAGCAGGCGACGGTGCTCGGCGCCAACCAGAAAGCGCGCCACGTGCGGCAGTATCAGGCCGACGAAGCCGATGGCGCCGGACAGCGACACTAGTACGCCGGTGAGCAGCGACGCCGCCACGAATACCAACAGGCGCACGCGGCGCGGCTCCAGACCGAGGCTCACCGCGCTCTGCTCGCCGGCCATCAGCGCGTTCAGCGCGCGAGCCAAACCAAGCAGCACCGCCAGCGCCAGGGCCAGACACAACGCCGGCAGCCAGAGCAGCTCCCAGCGCGCCAGGCCAAGGCCGCCGAGCATCCAGAACAGCACCGAGCTGGCCGCATGCGGGTTGCCCAGATACAGCAGCAGGTTGCTTGCCGCCATCATCACGAAGGACACCGCCACCCCGGCCAGCAGCAAACGGTCGCTGTGCAGACGGCCACTGCGGCTGGCGATGGCTAGCACCAGCAACATGCTCGCCAGCGCACCGACGAAGGCCGCCAGCGGCAGGCTGAGCAGCCCGGCGAACTCGCCCAGGTACAGCACCACCACCACCGCGCCGAAGGCGGCGCCGGAGCTGACGCCGAGCAGGTGCGGGTCGGCCAGCGGATTGCGCGTCACCGCCTGCAGCACCGTGCCGACCACCGCCAGCCCGGCACCCACCAATGCGCCGAGCAGCACCCGCGGCGCGCGCAACTGCCAGACGATGCTGTCCTGGCCGACGCTGACCGGCGTTTCGGCAGTGATGCCGAACAGGTGCTGGGCAAGGATCGCCAGCACCTGCTCCAGTTCGACCCTGGCCGCACCAAAGGCCAGCGACAGCGCACAGGACAATGCCAGCAGCACGGCCAGGCCAACCAGCAACAGGCGATAACGGCTCACAGGTCGAAAGCCTCGGGGTGCAGCGCGGCGGCCAGGGTTTCGATGGCGGCGGCGTTATCCAGGCTCGGCGTGACCGCCAGATAGGGCAACACCACGAAGCGTTTCTCACGAATCGCGGTCACCCCCTGCAGCGCCGAGTGCTGCAGCAGGAAGTCGCGCTTCTGCGCCGCGGTGCGCTCACCATAGTCGACGATCAGGATCAGCTCCGGGTCCTGCTCGACCACCGACTCCCAGCCCACCTTCATCCAGTTGGCCGCCACGCTGTCCATTACGTTACGCCCACCGGCTGCCTCGATCAGCGGCTGCGGCATGCCCAGGCGTCCGGCGCTGAAGGGCACATCCTCGCCGCTGTCGTAGACGAATACGCGCGGCCGTGCCGGCGCTTCGCCGAGGCGCGCCTGTACTGCCGCCACGCGTCGCTGCATGCCTTGCACCAGTTCATCGGCGCGCGGCTCGACGGCGAAGATGCGACCGAGGTTGCGCAGGTCGCCGTAGACATCCTCGAGACTGGCGACACGGCCGGGCGACACGTGCGCGCAGGACTCGCTCAATTCGTACACCGGGATATCGAAGCGCGCCAGGCTGGCCGGAGTGACCTCGCCGCCGATGCGCATGCCGTAGTTCCAGCCGGCGAAGACGAAATCGCTGCCGGCACCCAGCAGGTTCTCCAGCGACGGATAGCGCGCGGCCAGCTCCGGCAGGCCGTCGAGCTGCTCGCGCATCTTCGGATCGAGGGTCTTCCAGCCGCTGATGCCGGTGTAGCCGGCCATGCGCTCCTTCAGGCCCAGGGCCAGGAGCATGGCGGTCATATTGACGTCATGGCTGACCGCCCGCTTGGGCGGGTGGTCGATGGTCACCTGACGGTCGCAACTGGTCACGGTGACGGCCCAGGCGGGGCTGATCAGCCCTAGCAGGATTGCGCCAACGAGTGTAGGAGCGAGCTTTGCTCGCGAAGCTTTTGTCTTTTCCCAGGATTCGCGAGCAGAGCTCGCTCCTACAGGTTCAGCCGTGCGTAAACGCTTCATCAAACAATCCAGGTAATGCGCGGATGACCCGCCAGTGGATGGGTGTCGACCAGCGCCTGCAGGCCGAACACCTGCTGCAGCAGCTCGGTGGTCAGCACTTCGGCGGGCGGGCCGATGGCCACCAGACGGCCCCCGTCGAGCACGCAGAGGCGATCACAGAAGGCCGCCGCCAGGTTGAGGTCGTGGAAGCTAGCCAGCGTCGCCAGGCCCAGCGCCTTGATCTGGCCAAGCAGCTCGAGCTGGTAACGCGGGTCGAGGTGGTTGGTCGGCTCGTCGAGGATCAGCAGTTGCGGCTGCTGCACCAGGGCACGGGCAAGCAGCACGCGCTGCTTCTCGCCGCCGGACAGGCGGGCGAAGGGCTGCTGCGCCAGGTCGCTCAGACCGAGGCGGGCCAGCGCCTCGTCGACCAGGCGTCGATCCTCGGCATCGTCGCCGTCGAACAAACCCTTGTGCGGCGTGCGGCCCATGGCCGCCACCTCCTGCACGCGCAGACCGAAATCCTGCGGAAACTCCTGCAGCACCACCGCCACGCGCTGTGCGCTCCAGCGCGGCGGGCGCTGCCACAGCGCCTCGCCGTCCAGCTCGACATCGCCGGCGCTGGGCCGCTGATAGCGATAAGCGCAGCGCAGCAGGCTGGTCTTGCCGCTGCCGTTGGGGCCGATCAGCCCCACCAGCTCGCCGTTGCCGACCGCCAGGTCGATACCGTCGAGCAGCCGTCGCTGCCCATCCGCGGACCAGGCCAGTTGGCGCAGACGAAGACGATCCATCAGAAGCTGTAGTCCGCAGTGACGAAGAACGAGCGTGGCGCGCCCAGATACCACTGCTGGCCGTCGCTGCTGGCACTGGTGGCGTATTGGCGGTCGAACAGGTTGTTCGCCTCCAGGCCCAGGCGCAGATCCCTCAGCACCTGCCAGCCAATGTTGGCATCGACCACGGTGTAGCCAGGCACCTTGGCGGTGTTGGCGCTGTCGGCGTAGCGCGCATCGACATAACGCGCGCCAATGCCGGCGTCCACGCCGCTGCCCAGATCCTTGTTCAGCCACAGGTTGGCGGTGCGCCTGGGCACGTCGGTCGGGCGATTGCCGCTGCGGTCGCCGCCGCCTTCGACGAAGTCGTCGTATTCGGCGCGCACCAGGGCGGCGTTGGCCGACACCTGCCAGCCCTGGCCCAGCGCCAGCTCCAGGGTGGCCTCCAGACCGTCGGAAGATTGCTGGCCGATCTGCTCGGTGGGCGCGGCCGGAGTTTCGCGGCTGAGCAGCTTCTTCTTGACGATGTGATAGGCCGCCAGCGTCCACTCGCCCTGCCCACCCCAGAACGCCTGCTTGAGGCCGATCTCGGTCTGCCCGGCTTCGCTCAGGTCGAACTGCTGCTGGCTCGGGCTGAGGGTCAGCAGGTTGCTCACGCCTTCGCTGCTGGTGGCGTACTGGCCGTACAGCGACAGCTCCGGGGTCAGCGCGAAGACCAGGCCGGCGCGCCAGTTGTCGCCGCTCAGGCTACGGTCGGCGCTGCTGCCATCGACCAGGTTGTCGCGCTGGATATGCACCTGGTCGCGACGCACGCCGGTGACCAGCGACAGGCGCTCGGTGAGCTGGGTGCGGTTCTCGGCGAACAGCGAGAACTGCCGCGCCAGGTTGCGCTCGCGCGGGCCGTAGCCGAGCGGATCGGTGCTCTGGTATTGGCCGCCACCGGAGCCGGCCAGCGGCACGCTGTCGCTGAAGCTGCTGGCGAAGTCGTGCTGGCGGGCGAAGTGGATGCGGTTGTAATCGACACCAACCACGGTGCGGCTATCGAGGCCGAACAGGGCGTGATCCAGGGTAAAGGTCTGGCGGTCGCCGATCTGCTCCTGGGTGTGCTTGATCCGGTAGAACTCGCTGCGCTCGACCGTATCGCCGGGCTGCCAGCGATAGGCCTCGGCATTGCGCCAGTAGCGCTGGGTCTTGATGTAGTAGAGCTGGTTGCTGGCGCTGAGCGCGTCGTTGATGCGCCAATCGCTGACCAGGCGGGTGATCTGGTCGTTATAACGGATATCGGCGTCGGCGACGTTGTAGTTGCGCTCACGCAGGCTCTCACGGTACTTGCCATCGACCAGCGGCGTGCCGAGGTAACGCATCGGGTTCTGGTCGCCATGGTCGTGGGACAGGGTGAAGCTCAGGTCGTCACTGGCGTCCCAACGCAGAGCGGCGCTGACCGCCACGCTGTCCGAATCCCCCCGGTCGACCCAGCCATTGCTGGCCTGCTGATTGACGTTGAAGCGATAGCTCAGCGCGTCGCTCAGCGAACCGCCGCTGTCCAGCGCCGCCTGGCGACGGTCGTCGCTGCCGTAGCCAAGGCGCAGCTGATTGCGGATCTCGCCCGCGAAGGGCTTCTTCGGCACCACGTTGATCACCGCGCCGGTGGCGCCCTCGCCGTAAAGCACCGAGGCCGGGCTGCGCAGCACGTCGATGCGCGCCACCGACCAGGTGTCCGCCGGGAAAGTCACGGTGCCGGCGCCGACGTACTGGCGGGTGCCGTCGTACAGCTGCATGGTCGCCGAATGGCCGGTGAAGCCGCGCGCCGAGAGCGCCGTGCCGCCATTGCCGGGGGTGCCGATATCGCTGATGCCGGGCGTGCGGGTCACCGCATCCTGCACCGTCAGGTTGTTGCGCCCACGCACCTCGGCGCCGCTCAGGCTGGTGGTGCTGGCCGGGGTCTGCAGGGCCGAAAGCTCCAGGCGCGAGCCGCTGCTGGTGGGCGTATGCAGGTTGCTCTCGCCCTCCTCGGCGGCCTTGGCGTGGACGGTGAGCTCGGGCAGATCGACGGCCTCGTTGGCCAACGCCATGCCACTGCAAAGCAGGGCCAGCGGCCAGGTGCAGCGAAGTACAGGGTTTTGCACGGCAGAACTTCCAGTGTTGCGCGGAGAATCGTGGGATGAAATGTTACTGTTATAACATAACATTATCGACATTCGCAGCCTGGAAAGCAGCCGTACGGGTTCTGCGACCGAAACGCTCGGGAAGGATTGATTGAAGCGGAAGTGGCGCGCCATAAATGTTCCATCGTCGGGAAGAGGCACGGCAATCCGATGGAAAATGCGCAACAGCAGACAGGGCATGGTCGCCCGACTGGAGTCAACGCCCGCCCACCGCGGGTTGCCAGACAAAAAACGACTCCAGGCCGGTCTCCGGGCTTGCGAGGGTCATGAACGCATCGCCTTCCCATGCGCGTGGCGCACAGTGGCGTATCGATGCGGTCGCTCGCTTACCGTTGCGGGGGCAGCGTCGGACTTCAACCGACTTCCCGTTTCACCTCACGCGCGGCGGCGTGAGACACCTGAAGCGGGGCGGATATGACCACCCATGCGGAGGGTAGTCAAGGCGAGCTTCGCCTGTAGCGGCGTCTGCCGCGAGATAAATAGCCCCTAGAACCAACGCTTCGCGGACGAGTCCGCTCCCACAAGAACGAATGCGTCAGCGCTGCGAAAGCGTACCTCCTGTGGGAGCGTAACGCTGTTGACATAAGAATTAGTCGGACACGATTAGTCCCCTCGCCCCTTTGGGGAGAGGGAGCCAAACCTGTACAACCTTAAGTGAACAGCATTACCCGTGGGAGCGGACTTGTCCGCGATACGCTCTGGTTCGCGAGCATCCGCGGCTGCTCGATCAGGTGAAAACGCCGCGATCCTGCGAGGCAATCACGGGCGTTCGTTCTGACTGACTGGCAGCAACCTTACGCCTGCTCGTCGATACGCAGATCCGGTAGCGCCCTGCCCGCTACCAGCCGCTCATCGACCAGGCGAATCACCGCGGCCTCGTCCCTGATGCCGTACCACTCGCCCTGTGGATAAAGGCTCGCGGTCGGCCCCAGGTCACAGGGGAACTGGCACTGGCTGCGGGTGATATGCACGCCACCCTCGCACTCCAGCCTGCCCGCCGCCTTGAGCCGCTGACGCAAGGTTTTCCACAGGCCCAGCGCGCCTTTGCGCGTGCAGCGCGGACCGTTGCACAGCAGCAGACGCTGCGCATGCGGCGGAATCTGCGACCAAGCATGATGCGCCGGCACCGGCGGCACATCGCTGCAGGGAATGTGCGCGTCACGCTGCTCCAGCAGTGCGCCCAGGCCATCGAGCCAGGTGTCTTCCAGCGCCGTGCAGACCACGAACACATCTGCCCAATCACCGCGCTCGGCGATACATTCGCGCAGCCAATCGCGGTGCGCGGCATCGGCGCGTGGCTCCAGATCGACCACCAGCAGCGGTCGCGGCGCCTCATCGATGGCCTGCCAGAAGCCGTCCTGCTCGCTGTCATGCAGATGCGCCTCACCCAACAGCGCTTCAACGCGCTGCCGCAAACGCTCGGCCGAAGCACCACGACCGAGGCCGGGGCCGATGAACAGAATGCGGGCGTAGGGGGTTTGGCTCATGACGGTCTCCAGAACGGGCCGGCAGTCTAGCAGCGCAACAGCAAGCGTAGGGCGGATGTAACCATTGTGGGAGGGGCTTCAGCCGCGACGGCAGCCATCCATTCGCCGCTGAAGCGCCTCCCACAAGGCGTCCGGCTCGGCGAACTCCCGCTTCACCGCTGGCAAAGACGGACGACGCAGCAGCAGCACCGGCAATCCAAGCTCCCGCGCCACCTGCAACTTCGGCTCGGTGGAGGCGCTGCCGCTGTTCTTGCTCACCAGCACGTCGCAGCGGATACGGGCGAACAGCGCGCGCTCCTGGTCCAGGGCGAACGGCCCACGCGCACCGATCACCTCGGCACGCGGCGGTGCCGGCTCGGTCTGCAGACAGCGCACCGTCCAGTGCTGATGCGCGGGAATCTCGTGCAGATGCGCCAGCGGCTCGCGCCCCGAGGTGAAGAACGGCCGTTCGAAGGGCGCCAGGGCGCGGGTCAGTTCATCCCAGCCCTCCACTTCGCGCCAGTCATCATCCGGGCCGGCCTGCCAGCCCGGACGACGCAGCGCCCAACACGGCACGCCGGCGATCTCGGCAGCACGGGCCGCGTTATGGCTGATCTGCGCCGCGTAGGGGTGAGTCAGATCCAGCAGCAGCTCGATGCCTTCGCCAGCGATAAAGGCGGCCAGGCCCTCGGCGCCGCCGAAACCGCCGACACGCACGCGGCAGGCCAGATCCTCCGGCACGCGGCCAAGGCCGGCCAGGCTGTAGATCGCCTCCGGCCCCAAGCGACGGGCCAGGCGCAGCGCCTCGGTGGTGCCGCCGAGCAGCAGGATGCGCGCACTCACGGTTTGCGTACCGCCAGCAGAGTGATCGGCAGCGCCGCGCGCCAGGTATCGAAGCCGCCCAAGGGCTGCGCCTGGGCCATTGTCAGACGCAGCAGCTCGCCGCCATGCTGTTCACGGAAGGCCACCAGCGCCGCCTCGCTCTGAATCGTCACGGCGTTGGCCAGCAGTCGCCCGCCTGCCTTGAGCGCGGCCCAGCAATCATCCAGCACGCCGGGCACGGTGACGCCGCCGCCGATAAAGATCGCATCCGGAGCCGGCAGCGCATCCAGCGCCTCGGGCGCATGCCCGGCCACCAGTTGCAGGCCGGGGACGCCAAGGGCATCGCGGTTGTGACGGATATGATCCTGACGCCCTTTGTTGGCCTCAATGGCGATGGCTCGGCAGGCCGGGTGCGCGCGCATCCATTCGATGCCGATGGAGCCACAACCGGCGCCGACATCCCACAGCAGCTCGCCAGGCAGTGGCGCCAGACGCGCCAGGGTCACGGCGCGAACGTCGCGCTTGGTCAGTTGCCCATCGTGGCGGTAGGCGTCGTCCGGCAGACCGCAGGTCGGCGGCAGCAGTTGCGCCCCGGCGTCGGCCAGGCACTCCACGGCCAGCAGGTTGAGGTCGGCGCTACGCGGCAAGTTCCAGCTTGCGGCCAGGCCCTCGATGCGGCGCTCGTCAGGGCCGCCCAGATGCTCCAGCAGGGTCAGGCGACTGGCGCCGAAACCGCGCGCACGCAGGGCTTCGGCGACCTGAGCAGGCGTGTCGCCATCGGCGCTCAGCACCAACAGACGCGTACAGGGATACAACCGGGCGTTGAGCGTGGCCAGCGGCCGGCCGACCAAGGAGATCACCTCAACCTCCTGCAACGGCCAGCCCAGGCGCGCCACAGCGAGCGACACCGAAGACGGTGCCGGCAATACCTGCAACTCATCGGCAGGCACCTGGCGCGCCAGGCTGGCGCCGACGCCGTAGAACATCGGGTCGCCGCTGGCCAGCACGCACACCGCCTCGCCGCGCTTCGCCAGCAGCGGCCCAAGATCGAAGGGGCTGGGCCAGGTCTCCCGTTCGCCGCCGATGCACGGCGGCAGCAAGGCCAGTTGCCGCGGCGCACCGACGATGCGCGTGGCCGTCAGCAGGGCGCGGCGCGCGGCCTTGCCCAAACCGGGATAGCCGTCTTCGCCGATGCCAACCAGGGTCAACCAGGGTTTCATCCACCTTCCTCGCAAGTAGCCGACAGGGCGCGTGTCGCGACGCCGGGCAAAGCGGGCATAATACAGCCTTCGTCGGTGCCCCTTAAAAAACGGGCCTAAGAGGGAATCCGGAGCGATCTCTGATCGCGACCGAGCTGCCCCCGCAACTGTAAACAGCGAGTCCAATGCAATCGGCCACTGGGTGAAAGGCCGTTGAAAAACGTAGGCGAGGTAGGCAAGACAAGGCAAAACGGCCGAAAAAGCGCAATTTACGTGTTGTAAATGAGCATTTTGAGGCCGTTTTTAACGCCGTATTGCCAACGTAGGTAGTTTTTCAACGGCCTGTTAACCGGGAAGGCGCAGCGGATCATGACCTGTCAGCCAGGAGACCTGCCGACGAACGCTGGTCGCGAGTGCCAACATCGGGCGGGGTGTACCGATGCCATGAAATTCCCTATGGGCGAATTTCGCTGGTTCGGTCGCCGCGTCGTTATCCACAGGTGATCCCTTGCTCGCGCCCGTTCGCCCTTCTGCATGCCCCGGCCTGCTGCGTATCGTCCCTGCGCTGGATGGCGGCATCTGCCGCATCAAGCTGCCCGGCGGCGTGCTGCGCAGTGCCCAGGCGCGGGCGATTGCCGAGGCGGCGTTGCAGCATGCCAGTGGCGTGCTGGAGCTGACCAACCGCAGCAACCTGCAGATTCGTGGCGTCTTGCCCGGCCAGGAGAGCACGCTGATCGACGCTCTGCTCGGCGCTGGCCTCGGACCGCGCGTGGCCGCCGCCGACGATGTACGCAACCTGCTGCTCAGCCCTGCCGCCGGCCTCGATCCGCACATGCGGATGGACGTACGCCCGCTGGCCAGCCAGTTGCTCGACCTGCTGCAGGACACCCCGGCGCTGCATGCGCTGTCGCCCAAGTTCGCCCTGCAACTGGACGGTGGCGAAGCCCTGGCCATGCGTGAACATCCCCATGACCTGTGGCTGGCCGCCGAGGACGAAACCCACATACTGCTGGGCCTGGCCGGCTGTCCCAGCGACGCGCCACCGGCGCGAGTCGAGGTGACGCAGGCGGTCGAACTGGTGCGCCAGCTCTTGCTGCTGTTCCTCGAACTTGCCACCCCGGAGCAAACGCGCATGCGTCAGCTGCTGACGCATATCCCGGTGGCCGACCTGCTGCAACGCCTGCAGACTCGACTGGATTTCCCCTTGCAACCGGTGCCGGCCCGTTGGCAGCCGAGCGCTGGCGTTGGACGGGCTCCGGCAGGAATTTATCCACAGGCGCAGAGCGGCCTGCGCATGGTGGCGGCCGGTGCTCAGTTGGGTCGCCTGCACGCCGACCAACTCCTCGCCATTGCAGAACTGAGCGAGCGCCACGGCGACAGCGAGTTGCGCCTGACACCCTGGCAGGGTCTGTTGCTGGGCAACGTACCCGAAGCGAAGGCCGGCGAGTTGCTGTCCGCGCTGGCCGAACTGGGGCTGCTCACCCAGACCGACGAGCCGCTGCTCGGCCTGGTCGCCTGCACCGGCTCGGCGGCCTGCGCCCGCGGTTTGGCCGACAGCAAGCAGCACGCCCTGCAGCTGGCCGAGCGACTGCGCGAAAACGGCGCTCGTCCGCAGGTACACCTCAGCGCCTGCTCGCGCAGTTGCGCCAGCGCTCGCGTGCAGCCCTACACGCTGCTGGCCAGCACGCCCGAACATTACCAGCTCTATCAACGCACGCCCGAGGCGCCAGGTTTCGGCCGCCTGCTGGCACCAGACATGACCATCGACGAGGCCGGCGCCTGGTTCGCCCGCCAACACCCGCAGGAACCCCCGATGCTTGATTACATCCGCGACGGTCAGGAAATCTACCGCCGCTCCTTCGCCACCATCCGCGCCGAGGCCAACCTCGATGGCATCCCCGCCGACCTGGAAAAACTCGCCGTGCGGGTAATCCACGCCTGCGGCATGGTCGACGTGGTCGAGGATCTGCGCTTCTCCCCCGGTGCCGGCGCCGCTGGCCGCGCCGCGCTGCTGGCTGGTGCACCGATCCTCTGTGACGCGCGCATGGTCGCCGAGGGCATCACCCGCCCGCGCCTGCCGGCCAACAATCCGGTGATCTGCACCCTGCATGACGCCGGCGTACCGGAGCTGGCCCGCGAAGTCGGCAACACCCGCTCGGCGGTAGCCCTGGAGCATTGGCGCGAACACCTGGAAGGCAGCGTGGTGGTGATCGGCAACGCGCCCACCGCGCTGTTCTATCTGCTGGAAATGCTCGACGCCGGTGCACCGAAGCCGGCGCTGATCATCGGTATGCCGGTGGGCTTCATCGGCGCGGCGGAATCCAAGGACGCCCTGGCCGCAGACAGCCGTGGCGTGCCCTACGTGATCGTCCGTGGCCGCCGTGGCGGCAGCGCCATGGCGGTGGCGGCGGTCAACGCCCTCGCCTCGGAGGTGGAGTGATGGCTGGCCGTCTGCTCGGCCTCGGCGTCGGCCCTGGCGACCCCGAGCTGCTCACCCTCAAGGCCCTGCGCCTGCTCAAAGGCGCACCGGTGGTGGCCTATTTCGTGGCCAAGGCCAAGCACAACGCCGGCCACGGCGGTAATGCCTTCGGCATCATCGAAGCGCACCTGGACGACACCCAGCAGCGCCTGCCACTGGTCTACCCGGTGACCACCGAAAAGCTCGCCCCGCCGCTGTCCTACGAAGATGTGATCGCCGACTTCTACGACACCTGCGCTGAGCAGATCGCCCGGCTGCTGGACGCCGGCCAGGACGTGGCGGTGATCTGCGAGGGCGACCCGTTTTTCTACGGCTCCTACATGTACCTGCACGACCGCCTGGCCGATCGCTACGAGGTAGAAGTGGTGCCCGGCGTGTGCTCGATGCTCGGCTGCGCCTCGGTGCTCGGCACGCCGCTGGTGTACCGCAACCAGAGCTTGAGCGTGCTCTCCGGCGTGCTGCCGGAAGACGAGCTGGAACAACGCCTGCGCGACGCCGAAGCGGCCGTGGTGATGAAGCTCGGCCGCAACTTCGACAAGGTGCGCCGCGTGCTGCGCAAGCTCGGCCTGGACGACCGCGCCCACTACGTCGAACGCGCCACCATGGCCAGCCAGAAGATCGTCGCGCTGGACGAGGTGGAGCCGATGGAGTCGCCGTACTTTTCCATGATTTTGGTGCCAGGACAGAAATGGCGGGGGTAATCCCGTAGGGCGGGTGCAACCCGCCAACAGCGAGCTGGCGGGTTGCACCCGCCCTACCCGTCTCAAGACCGTAGCCCGGATGCAATCCGGGAAACCCATTCCCCGGATTGCATCCGGGCTACAGGATTTACCGTATGAACATCGTCATCCTCGGCGCCAGCGCGCTGGCCACTGCACAACGCCTCCAGGCGCTTTATCCACAGGCCGTGATCCATGGCCTGCGCGGCCGCGCCGATGGCGCC
Source organism: Pseudomonas sp. UBA7530 (assembly GCF_002479365.1). Lineage (NCBI taxonomy): Bacteria > Pseudomonadati > Pseudomonadota > Gammaproteobacteria > Pseudomonadales > Pseudomonadaceae > Pseudomonas > Pseudomonas sp. UBA7530. Next base: position 27,071 of record NZ_DLMS01000004.1, on the reverse strand, counting down.
GAGCGCCACTACGATGACTTCGGCGAGCACCTGCGCGCGCTGTATCGCGCCGGCCAGCCGCTCGTGGTGCTGTGCGCTGCCGGCATCGTCATTCGCAGTCTCGCCGCGTTGCTGGCGGAAAAGGGCGCCGAGCCGGCGGTGCTGGCCCTGGCCGAAGACGGTAGCGCCGTGGTGCCGCTGCTCGGTGGCCTGGCTGGGGTCAACCGCCTGGCCCGCGAGATCGCCGCGCACCTGGACGTCACGCCAGCCATCACCACCAGCGGCGAGTTGCGCTTCGGCACCTGCCTGCTGGAGCCGCCGGCCGGCTACGCGCTGGCCGACCTGCAGCAAGGCAAGCGCTTCGTCAGCGACCTGCTCGGTGGCGAAACGGTACGCATCGAAGGCCAGGCACCCTGGCTCGAGACGGCGCAACTGCCTGTGGATAAAACCGCCCGCCGGGTCATCCACGTCACCGCGCAGGCGCGTCCGGCGCAACCGGACGAGTTGCTGATCCACCCGCGCTGCGCCGCCGCGCTGATCGAACGCCCCGGCGCCGACCTGCCGGCGCGCCTGCAGCAGGCACTCAGCGCCGCCAACCTGGCGCCGCAGGCGCTGGCGTGCCTGATCGCGGATAAAAGCTTGATGGCCAACGCTGACTTGCACGCGGCAGCGCAGACACTGAACCTGCCGCTGCGCTTTATCCACAACACCAGCGAACTGCCGCCCGAGCACCATATTGGCGACGGCCTGCGCCTGCTGTTGGGCGAGCGACCGCTGGATATCGAGCGCCTCGGCCAGCGCCGTGGGCGCCTTAGCGTGGTCGGCCTTGGTCCTGGGGCCGCCGAACATATGACCCCCGCTGTGCGCCGCGCCCTCGACGAAGCCGAAGACCTGCTTGGCTACGACACCTACGTGAAGATGGCCGGCCCGCTGCGTGCCGATCAATGCCTGCACCCCAGCGATAACCGCGAGGAGCTGCAGCGCGCCGCCCACGCCTTCGAGCTGGCCGCCAGCGGCCGCCGCGTGGTGATGATCTCCTCGGGCGACCCCGGTGTGTTCGCCATGGCCGCCGCCGTGATGGAAGCACTGGAAAGCCCGCAAAGCGAGGCCTGGCAAGACGTCGAACTGGAAGTACTACCGGGCGTTTCCGCTGCCCTGGCCACGGCTGCCAAGGCCGGCGCGCCGCTGGGTCATGACTTCTGCCTGATCTCGCTATCAGACAACCTCAAGCCCTGGGCGGTGATCGAGAAACGCCTGGAGCACGCTGCCCTGGCCGACCTGGCCATGGCCTTCTACAACCCGATCTCCAAATCCCGCCCCTGGCAGCTCGGCCGCGCGCTCGACTTGCTGCGCCAGCACCGCACGCCGGAAACGCTGGTGGTGCTCGGCCGCGATATCGGCCGTCCTGCCGAAGCACTGCGTAGCCTCACCTTGGGCGAGCTGACGCCGGAGATGGTCGACATGCGCACCCTGGTGATCATCGGTTCCAGCCAGACCCGTCGCTTCCCGCGAGCCAATGGCGGCGAGTGGGTGTATACCCCGCGCTGGTATCCCGAGTTGTAGGGGCCTGTTGGAGAAAAGCTTCGCGGACAAGTCCGCTCCCACAGAACGCCGCTGGAGTTGTGGGAGCGGACTTGTCCGCGAGCTTTTCATCTGCTGCACAAACCTTCTAGGCCTGCGCGCCGAACGCGCTAAGCTCATCGGTCCACAGCAGCGATAGGCAACAGGCGATGAACGCGCAGTCATGGGTCGACCTCAAGCAGGATGCCGATACCGGCATCGAGGTGATCCGTGCGCATTTCGAGGGCCACGCCTACGACCCGCACTGGCACGACAGCTACCTGATCGGCTTCACCGAACAGGGTGTGCAGCAGTTCCACTGCCGCCGTGCGCTGTTCAGCAGCGTTGCCGGGCAGACCTTCTTCCTCGAACCCGGCGACATTCACGACGGCCATGCGCCGTCGCCGGGTGGCTTCACCTACTCCACGCTCTACCTCGAGCCAGCGTGGCTGCAGCGCGCGCTGCCGGCGCTGTTCGAACAGACGCCCAGCGACTGCCTGCCCGGCGTGCCGCGCACCCAGCCGGACGACCCCGGCCTGCTGCCGTGCATCGCCAACGCCCTGCAGGCATTACACGACGGTGAGCCGCGCATGGTGCGCGACGCCGCGCTGGATGCGCTGCTGGAGCGCATCTCGCGCAGCCTGCACTGGCGCCAGCGCCCGCCGGGCAACCCGCACATCCCTTCCGTTGCCCTGCGCGCCCGCGAGTACCTGCATGCGCAGTTTCACCAGAACATCGGCCTCGACGAGCTGGCGCGAGTCTGCGGTGTGGATCGCTTTCGCCTCAGCCGTGCGTTCAAGGCGGCCTTCGGCATCGCACCGCATGGCTACCTGATCCAGCTGCGCCTGGTGCGCGCACGGCGTCTGCTGGCCCTCGGCACGGCCCCGGCGGATGTAGCCAGTGATCTGGGTTTTGCCGATCAGAGCCACCTGGGGCGTTGGTTCCGCCGCGCCAATGGTCTGAGCCCAGGCGCCTACCGCAACCTCTGCACAAAGCTTCAAGACCGCTGAATCCGGCGGCCGGACAATCGCGCCATATTCCATGGAGCGATTCCCCATGCCATTCACCGCCACCCGAGCCCGGCCATGAACCAGTGGCTGCCCTTCATCCTGTTCGCCTCGGCGGCCTCGATCACGCCTGGCCCGACCAACCTGCTGATACTCGGCAGCGCCGCCCGCTTCGGCCTGTCCATTGCCCTGGCCATCGCGGTCGGCGCCAGTCTGAGCGCCAGCCTGATGCTGCTGGTGGTCGGCCTGGGCCTGGGCGAACTACTGGCCCGCGCGCCCCTGCTGCAGACAGCAATGAGCTGGACTGGCGCCGCCTGGATCAGCTGGATGGCCTGCAAACTGATGCGCGCCGAAGCTGCCGGCCTGGACGAGCGCAGCGTCGATCAACGCCAGGGCTTCGTCCAGGGCGCCGGTCTGCAACTGATCAACCCCAAGACCTGGCTGATGACCGTGTCGGTCACGGCGATCTTCCTCGATGGCCAGGCCTCGTTCGCCGCCGTGGCGAGCTACGCGACACTGTTTCTGCTCGTCTCCACGCCCTGTCTGCTGGCCTGGGGCCTGCTTGGCATTGGCAGCGCACGCCTGCTGCGGGATCCGGCGAGGTTGCGACTGTTCAACCGCTGTATGGCCCTGTTGCTACTGGCCTCGGTGTGGATGCCGCTGCTGTCACAGCTTCGCGGCTGAAGCCGCTCCTACGCCGTGGGTTTGGCTTGGCGGCGCATTGCCCCAGGCGTGGTACCGAAGCGCTGACGGAACAGCTTGCCCAGATGACTGGCATCGCTGACACCAATCTCGTCGGCAAGCTGCGCCAGGCTGTGGCTGGAGTTGAGCAGGCGCCAGCGTACGTGCTGCAGGCGCAGTTCGTTCCAGTATTCACGTGCGCTCATGCCCTGGCTGGCCTGGAACAGGCGATCGAGCTGACGCCGGCTGATGCCGACACTGGCCGCCAGTTGCTCGATGCCGTCGGCACTGGCCAGGCCATGGCGCATCAGGGCGATGGCGCGGTCGACATGGCGCTCGCCGCTCGATGTCGTGTGCAGCGAACGCAGCGCGTGCTGGCCGCTACGCGTTTCGTCCACCAGCATATCGGCCAGGCCCTTGAGCGCCCGCGCCCGGCCACTGCCCTGGGCCAGCAGTTCCACCGCCAGGTCGATGGCCGCCGTGCCCCCGGCGCAGGAAATCCGCGCGCCATCGAGGCAATAGAGGCGCTCGCGGGCCAGGCGCAGATGCGGAAAACTGGCGCGAAATTCCGCCTCGTGCCGCCAATGCACCGCCACCCGATGACCATCGAGCAGGCCGCAGGCGGCGAGCAGAAAGCTGGCGTTGTCGATTGCCACCAGTTTCACCCCGGCGCGCGCGGCGCGACGTAACAGCAGCTGGTAGGCCGGCGCCAGCGCAGCGGTGGCCTGCGCGTTGCGCCCGCCGAACAACACCAGGTAGTCGAAGTCGGCCAGATCGATCTGCTCCGGCGTGGCCTCGATACGCAGCGCCGCACCGCTGCTGGATGGAGCATGCCCGGGTTGCAGGCCAAGAATCGTCCAGGCGCAGTAGCGCTGGCGGCTGTAGTCCTCGTCATCGGCGCTGAAGCGTAACTTGTCGAGAAAACCACCGAAGGGCAGCAGGGCGAACTCCGGCAGTGGCAACAGGAGAAAACGCAGATCGGGACTTTCGGCCATGACTTGTCCAGTAATCACCGCTAGATGACCAGAATCTACCTCATTGTCGCCGCAAGCGCTGACTAGACTGGCCGCGCATTCACAGGAGACCCGCATGGCCCTCGAACTCTGGCTCGTCTACTTCGTCGCCACCCTCGGCCTGGCCCTGACGCCCGGCCCCAACAGCCTGCTGGCGCTGACCCACGGCGGGCTGTACGGCGCACGCATGGCGCTGGCGACCATCCTTGGCGGGGTGGTCGGCTTCAGTACCTTGATCGCCCTGGCCATGTTCGGCCTCAGTGCCCTGCTCAAGACCGCGCCCAACGCACTGCTGGCGCTGAAGTGGATCGGCGGCGCCTACCTGATCTGGCTGGGGGTGCAGTTGTGGCGCTCGCCGCCGATGAATCTGAAGCTGGCTGATAGCGGCGCCCGCCCCAGCGCCAGCCGGTTGTTTCGCCAGGGCCTGCTGTCGGCGCTGTCGAACCCCAAGGTGATCCTGTTCTACGGCGCGTTCCTGCCGCAGTTCGTCGATCCGCAGCGCGGCCTGGCCGTACAGTTCGTGGTGATGGCAGCGACCTTTGCCGTGGTCGAATTCCTCGTCGAACTGCTGCTGGCGCTGCTGGCCTTTCGCGTACGGCCCTGGCTGCAGCGCGGCGGCCGTGCCTTCAATCGCAGTTGCGGGGTGCTCTTCGTGTTGATCGGCATCGCACTGCCATTGGCGCGCTGAGGCTGTAGACGCGTCGCTCACGGCAACGCCACCGTCGTCTGCAAAGCCCTCAGGCGCGCCATCGCTCCGTAACCTGCCTGAAACCGTTTGAATCAGGGATCAGGAGCGCCGCATGAATGCCATCCATACAGGCCAGCAGGTCAGCCCGGCCACACTGCACAAGGTGATCGCCGCATCGGCCATCGGCAACTTCGTCGAGTGGTTCGACTTCGCCGTCTACGGCTTTCTCGCCGTGACCATCGCCTCGCTGTTCTTCCCGCCGGGCAATCCGACCCTGGCGCTGCTGCAGACCTTCGCGGTATTCGCCGTGTCGTTCGCCCTGCGCCCGCTGGGCGGCATCGTCTTCGGCATTCTCGGCGACCGCATCGGGCGCAAGCGCGTGCTGTCGATCACCGTGCTGTTGATGGCCGGCGCCACCACGCTGATCGGCCTGCTGCCGACCTACGCCAGCATCGGCCTGCTTGCCCCGCTGCTGCTGGCGCTGGCGCGCTGCCTGCAAGGGTTCTCCGCCGGTGGCGAGTACGCCGGCGCCTGCGCCTTCGTCATGGAGCATGCGCCCACCGAACAGAAGGCCCGTTATGGCAGCTTCGTGCCGGTGTCGACCTTCCTCGCCTTCGCCTCGGCAGCCGGCCTGGTGTTCGGCCTCGACCAGTTGATCAGCAGCGAGCAGATGCAGGCCTGGGGCTGGCGCCTGCCGTTTCTGATCGCCGCGCCGCTGGGCCTGGTGGGCCTGTACATGCGCCTGCGTTTGGACGAGTCACCGGCCTTCAAGGCGATGGCCGCCGAACCCGCACCAGAGCATTCGCCGCTGATCGAAACCCTGCGCGAGCACGGCGCGACCATCGCCTGCCTGGGCGCGTTCATCTCCGCCACGGCGCTGTCGTTCTATATGTTCACCACCTATCTCACCACCTACATGCAGGTGGTCGGCGGTGCCACGCGGCCGACCGCGCTGCTGGCGAGCCTGGTGGCGCTGACCTTCGCCGCGCTGCTGTGCCCCTTGGTCGGGCGCTATTCGGATCGCGTCGGCCGCCGCCGCACCATTCTCACCGCCGGGGTGGCACTGATCGTCGCGGTGTACCCGGCCTTTACCCTCGCCACCTCCGGCGCGCTGCTTCCCTCGGCGCTGGGCGCCATGCTGCTCGCCGTCGGCGCAGTGATCTGCGGCGTGGTCACCGCCGTGCTGCTCTCCGAACAGTTCCCGACCCGGGTGCGCTACACCGCCTCGGCCTTCACCTACAACCTGGCCTACACCATCTTTGGCGGCACCGCGCCGCTGGTCGCCACCTGGCTGATCGAGCAGACCGGCGACCGCATGTCACCGGCCTACTACCTGATCGTCATCGCCCTGATTGCCCTCGCCGGCGGCCTGGCGCTGCCGGAAACGTCGAAGCGGCCGCTGAACTACCAGCCGGCCTGAGTAGGGCTTTCATCCAGGCTTGCGGCGCCGAGGCCGCAAGCCATCCTCATCCGAGTATCGCCTTGGCCGAATGACGACTGGCATATTCACGCAAAGTGGACCAGTCGAAAACGCTAATAATGGATCTATGTGGTTAAGCCACTGGTGCGTACATTCATCTCCACCGGGCCAGGGTAGTTCTGCCGACAGCAGAGAGGCATCGGTTTCTTCTCAACTCGGATACGGATGAAAACCATGAGCCAGCGTCTCGACTACTTCAAACTTTCTCCCAAGACCGCCAGCAAGTACGCGGAATTCTCCACCCTGCTGAACAAGACGCCGTTCCTCACCGAACTGGCTCACCTGGTCACCCTGCGTGCCTCGCAACTCAACGGCTGCGCCTTCTGCGTGGACATGCACGTCAAGGAAGCCAAGATCCACGGCGAACGCGAACTGCGTCTGCACCACGTCGCTGTGTGGCGCGAGTCGCCGCTGTTCTCGGCCCGTGAGCGCGCCGCCCTGGAGTGGACCGAGGCCCTGACCCAGCTGTCGCCGCACGGCGTATCGGACGCCATCTACGCCAGCGTGCTCGAGCAGTTCTCCGAGCAGGAGCTGGCCGACCTGTCGTTCCTGGTGGTCGCCATCAACGGCTGGAACCGCCTCAGCGTGGCCTTCCGCAACGTGCCCGGCTCCGCCGACAAGCTGTACGGGCTGGAAAAGGCCAACCTGGCCTGAGGCCAGCTTCAGCGAGGAACGTCAGCATGAGCACTCCCCTTCGCATCCTTCGCCTCATCGCCAGCTCACGCGGCGCCGATTCGGAAAGCCTGCGCCTGTCGCAGCAGGTGCTTGACGGCCTGGCCGCCCGCCATTCGCTCGCGGTGCAGGATATCGACCTCAACGACCTGCCGCATGCCGACAGCGCCTACGCGGTGGCACTCGCCTCGGCGCCCGGTGCGGTGCAGGCCGAAGCGGGGAGCACGCTGCAGCGTTCCGCCGAGCTGATCCGCCAGCTCGACGACGCCGACATGCTGCTGATCGCCACGCCGATGCACAACTACACGGTACCGTCTGCGCTCAAGGCCTGGATCGACCACATCGTGCGCATTCACGTGACCTTCAACGGCACACCGCAAGGCAAGGTCGGCCTGCTGCGCGACCGCCCGGTGTACGTGGCGATCGCCTCGGGCGGCCTGATCAGCGGCGAGCACGCGCGCCAACCGGACTTTCTGCGTCCCTATCTGCAGGCCGCGCTGGCAACCGTGGGCCTGCGCGACCTGCATTTTTTCTGCGTCGAAGGCACTGCCCGTGGCGAACCTGCCCTGAGCGAAGCCCGTGCCAGCGCGCACACGGCGATCACCGGGTTCTTCGCACCCGCCTGACCCTGAGCCGCCGGCTTACTGTTCGTCTGCCGGCGGCACAGCATTCCCCACAGCGCCGTGCGCCTTGCGCCACCTGGCGCAGTCCTGTACACAGTCTGCCGCGCAGACTGCCAAGGCGCCCCCGTCCTGCTGCAATCGGCAGCAACTCGCAGACCCGTAAGCACACCATCGCCGTCATGCCCATCTGATGGGCCAGAGCATGCAGGCCGGTCAAGCCTGGGGACAGTCACTGGCGCTGCTGATCGATGCCCGCATCAGGGCGCGCCCCCCGGTCAAGCACACTGATTGCGTCGGCTGGCGGCTTGACCGTGACCCACACCTCGCGACCTCCATCAGACAGAGTCGCCGCCCGCTCAACGGAGCCCTTGCATGCCGCCCCTGCCGCTTTCCCGCCAACCTGCCCGGCTTACCCTGCTGGCGCTCGCCTGCCTGAGCGCCCAGAGCGCTTTCGCCGATGAGCCCGTGCAGCTCGACCCGCTGCAAGTCAGCGGCGTGCAGATCAGCGAAGAGGAAGCTGCGCGCGAGGCGCTGGAGCAGGTGCCCGGCGCCACCAACCTGGTGGACATGGCCAAGGTCGAGCAGGGCCGTGTGGCCGGTATCGCCGACGTGCTGGCCTACCAGCCGGGCGTCTACGCGCAGTCGCCCGGCAACGAGGGCGTGAAGATCAGCGTGCGTGGCTCGGGGATCAACCGTGGCCCCGGCTCGCATGCTTCCGGCACCCATATCATGCTCGACGGCCTGCCACTGACCGGCCCCGGCGGCACCCCCTACGAACTGCTGGAACCCTTGTGGATAAGTCGCGCCGAGGTGCTGCGTGGCGCCAATGGCTTCGAGCGTGGCTCGCTGGCCTTGGGCGGCGCCATCGACTACATCACCCACACCGGCTACACCGCGCCCAAGCTGCAGCTGCGTTATGAGGCGGGCAGCCGTGGCTACCAGAAACGCAGCATCGCCTCCGGCCAGGTGCTGGGCGATTTCGACTACTACCTGGCCGTGACCGATAGCGAAACCGACGGCTATCAGGATCACTCATCGGGCAAGGGCAAAGGCCTCGCCGCCAACTTCGGCTACCGACTCAACGAGAATCTGGAAACGCGTTTCTACCTGCGCTACCGCGAGACCGAGCATGAAGTACCGGGCCGCCTGACCAAGGCGCAGATCGAGCATGACCCGCGCGCCGCAGCCGCCAACAACCTGCGCATCGACGCCTACCGCGACCAGCCTGGCAGCACCTGGCTGGCCAACAAGACCACCTGGCGCATCGACGACGACTCCACCCTGGTGGCCGGCCTGGCCTACCACCACTACCCCATGGATATCGTCGAGACCGCCTACCGGGGCGGCGCCTATCGCATCCGCGTGGAATACAGCGATATAAGCGGCACTCTGAACTACACCCGCAGGCACACCTTGTTCGGCCTGAACAGCGAGACCACCCTTGGACTGCGCAGCACCACCAGCCTGCCGAGCAGCAAATCCAAGGAAACCGCGGCGTTGCCGATTGACGTCAACGGCACCCCCTACCCGGCCGGCACCCTGATGCGTGCCTACGAGCACCTGGGCTCGGACAGCGTGCTGCACATCGGCAACGAGCTGGAGCTAACGCCCGATCTGTGGCTGACCAGTGGCCTGGCGCTGATCCATACCCGCCGCGAAGTGCAGGTAACCTGGCCGGCCACCGACGACAAGCTCGACGAAAGCACCTGGGGCTACGCGCCGCGCATCGGCCTGCGCTACCAGCTCAACCCCGAGGTGCAGCTGTACGGCAATATCAGCCGCTCGGTGGAGCCACCGCATGCCTGGTCGATGATCTGGAGTTCGCCACTGCGCTTCCCGGCCAACAACCAGCCGTACGCTTCTCGCCAGCGCGCACCGATCTCGATGGACAACCAGACTGCCACCACCTTCGAGATCGGCGGCCGAGGTGATTCCGCACTGGGCCAGTGGGAGCTGACCTACTACTACTCGCAAGTGCGCCACGAACTGCTTACCGTCGAGATCGAGCCCAACGTCTTCGCCGAATCCAACGCCAGTCCCACCGTGCACCAGGGCATCGAAGCCGGCCTGACCAGCCCGCTGTGGCAAGGCGGCGCGGCGGGCGCCTTGAGCCTGCGCCAGGCCTACACCTTCAGCGACTTCCATTACCGCGACGATGACGCCTTCGGCGACAACCGCCTGCCCGGCCTGCCGCGCCACTACTATCAGGCCGAGCTGCGCTACGACCACCCGAGCGGCTTCTACGCTGGCCTCAACACCCAGTACGCCTCCAGGGTCGCAGTGGACTACGCCAACTCCTATTACGCCGATGCCTACGCCACCTTCGGCGCCACCCTCGGCTACGCCTCGCCGAAAGACGACTGGCAAGCCTGGCTCGACCTGCGCAACCTGACCGACAAGCGCTATGCCGCCACCGTTACACCGGGCTATAACGACAACGGCGCGGATGTAGCGCGCTCCACGCCCGGGGAAGGGTTTGGGGTGTATACCGGACTGTCCTGGAGTTGGTTGTAAGGCGGTGAGCTCGTAGAAAACGCCTTATAGAAGGACAGGATGAGCCTGGAGGCAAGGACGACTGATGGACCAGATCTTGAGGTACTGGCGCGCTATTCGCAGTGCAGTGCGCGCAAGCTGCAGTAAAGGACTCGTAGGAACATTGGAGTTCTGGGTGGTCGTCACATTAGTCGCCATAGCCGCAGGCGGTGTCTTCTTTTTGATCCTGTACAGCGATGAAGTGGCCCAGAACGGAGAGTTTGGGCAGCATGGGGTGATCACCTTGGGTCAGGTCGTCAATGAGTCCACCTGCAGCAACGGCACGCGCTTCGGACATGAGTACTGCTATGACATTCTGTTCACCACAGCAGACGGCGAACAGGTGGTTTTCGGCGCGCGCGGCCTAACCAGCTACAGAGCTGGCTTAGGTGTACTTCCCAAAACGATGTTCGTCCAATACCTCCCGTACCGTCCAACATCTGCGCGGTTAGCGGGAGATAGTGGTGAAGGAGGCTTACTGCTGGGCCTGGGGCTGGCCATGACCGGCTTTGCACTGTTCTGCCTGTTCGGGCTCATCCGAGTCCAGGCAGCGTGGTACAGCATGCAAGAATTACTCGAGCATCTTGAGTCATTAATAGATAAGCGCTGCTTCGACGAAGCTGTCGATTTCGCTATGGGCAACTCAAACCTGGAAGACCGGGACACACTACTCGCCACCTTGATACTCAGGCTGTTCGAGTTGAAGGAAGAGCACCACGCCCTGCAGATACTTGCTCGTGAAGATATTCCCGACCTGGAAAAGGCCTTCCGGGCTCAAGGAATGGAAATACGTTAAGGACGATTGGATCGTTGACCGACGACAGAACGAGAACAGCATGGACTGCAGGATCAGGCTTGCGACGAAGGAGGATGCGGCGGCGATCAGCCGTATAGTGATCACCGCGTTACACGAGTCGAACGCTCAGGACTATCCAGCTGAGGTGATCGCCCAGGTCGAGAAAAGCTTCACACCCGAAGCTGTGGCTGTATTGCTCAACAAGCGCAAGGTTTTCGTCGCCTTGATGCAAGACGATCTGATCGCCACCGCCAGCCTCGACGGCGAGGTTGTTAGAACGGTCTTCATCGAGCCCGGCCATCAGGGCAGCGGAGTGGGTCGCAAACTAATGGAGACGATCCATGCCGAGGCGCTGAACGCTGGTATCTCCCGGCTGCTGGTGCCGTCATCACTGACCGCAGAAGGCTTTTACGCCAGCATGGGCTATCGGAAAATTCGCGACGAGTTCCATGGCGCGGAACACACCATCGTGATGGAAAAATCGCTGCAGGCCTACTCAAAACACGAGTAACGCGTAGGTGAACAACGCTCTGCTTGTCCACCGTCCTCACGCCATCCCTGCGCCGAACCGTCCTTGCGCAGCAAGTGGAGGCAAGGCGTTCGACCCAGCGATGAGAACTTCATCGGCGGTAGCAACGTAGACACCTCTGGATTCGCAGGCATTGGCCGGACCAAGTGGTGGTATCCGTCGTCTCATCCAGAGACATCTCATTGCGAAAACTCAACAGCAAGTTACACTTATTGTCACTTACCGTTGAGTTATCGTGATGAGCCAACGCCGCGAAACAGCCCAGCCCTTACGCCGCCTCTATGACGGTCTGAGCAGCTTGGCGAATGCAGAACGCTACCTGTTCACGCCTTCCGATATGCGCGCCCTAGTTCCGGACATTTCCGCTGAGGCATACCGCGCATTGCTCAGCCGTGCAGCCCGAGACGGAAAGTTGGAGCGTATCTGCCGAGGCCTCTACTTTTATCGACCCGCCAAACCGACAACCGGCCTGTTGCTGTTTCATGCTGCGGCACGCCTGCGTGCACATGAGTTCAACTATATAAGCCTGGAAACGGCGCTGAGCGACTCGGGCATCATTTCTCAAATACCGATGAACTGGATCACGCTGATGTCGTCGGGCCGCAGCAGCCTGATCAAATGTGGTTCATGGGGCACCATTGAATTCGTTCACACCGCACAAAAAGCCGAGGCACTCTCGGGGCAACTCGATTACGACGGCAAATGCCGGATGTGGCGAGCCAAGCCTGCGCTGGCCATCCGCGATATGAAGGCGGCGAAAAGGAATCTCGACCTGATCGACTGGAGCATCGCCAATGACTTTGTTTGACCAATTGGTAGACCAGGCCATCGGCAACCACGCCGAGCTGGCCAATCTGCGCGTCGTGGTAGAAAAGGAACTACTGCATCACGACATCATGCTGGTGCTGAGCGAAGCCGGTCTGCTCGAGAAGCTCTGCTTTATCGGCGGGACCTGCCTGCGGGCCTGCTATGGCTCCAATCGCCTGAGCGAGGATCTGGACTTCACCGGCGGCGCCGATTTCAACCGAGACGATTTCGCTCAGTTGAGGGCCATCCTGATCGAAAGGCTGCAGACGAAATACAGCCTGCAGGTAGACGTCAGCGAACCAAGCAAGGAGTCAGGCAACGTCGATACCTGGAAGCTGAGGGTACAGACGCGCCCGGATGCGCGACACCTGCCAGCCCAGCGCATTCATATCGATATCTGCGCCATCCCGAGCTACATGAGCAGACCCAGAACACTGCTCAACCCCTATGGCGTAGACATGGGTACTCAGGGCCTGATCCTCAACGCAGAAGCACTCGAGGAAATCTATGTCGACAAGATCCTCGCCTTCGCGCTCAGGCAGGGGCGAATCAAGAGTCGCGATCTCTGGGATCTGCTCTGGTTGAAGCAGCAGAAAATCGAGCCCGCATTGGACCTACTTGCTACCAAACTCAACGACCACAAGGTAGCGGCAATAGTCTTTCTGGAAAAAGCTGCGCAACACTCAGCCATGCTGGTGAACGATCCACAGGTGAAGACGGATTTTCGCACTGAAATGCGGCGTTTCCTGCCCATTCAACTCGTTGAACAGACGGTGAACGACGACCGATTCTGGGCTTACCTGATCGATGAGATCCCACGCTTGATTCGCCGCGCGCAAAACAGCCTCACTCCCGAAGACAGCTCCGATCACTTCATGATGTAAGCGGTCTGGTCTTGTGCTGCCGTAGGGTGGAAACGCTCTTCTTGTCCACCGTTTGTATCCTCACATCTGTTCCGAACCGTCCTTGCGCAGCAAATAACTATCCATGATCCAGCCATTCCGCTCCCGCGCTTCGGCACGGGTAGTGATGATGCGTTCGGCCACTTGATCCAGCGGGCCAGCGATAAGGATTTCATCGGCCGTACCGACGTATGCCCCCCAGTAGATATGCAAGCCCTGGCCGACGAAGCGGCGGTAGGTGTCCTTGGCATCGAGCATTACCGCCACGCTGTCCACGCTTTGCGGCCAGCCTTCGGCGAGCAGGCGGCCGGTGGTGATTTCCACAGCGCGGCCGATGCTGTTGAGCGGGATGCGATGGCGCGCGGTCAGCGCCTGCAGGCTGGTGATGCCGGGGATTACGTCATAGACGAAGTCGCTACGGCGCGCGGCGATGGCCTCGATGATGCGGATGCTGCTGTCGTACAGCGACGGGTCGCCCCAGACCATAAAGGCCGCTGTCTCGCCGTCGGCCATCTGCTCGTCGATCAGTTGCTCGAACACCGCCTGCTTGTCACGGTTGAGTTCGTCAACGCTGGCGCGGTAGTCAGCCGCTTCGCGCTCGCGCTCCGGTTGCAGGCCTTCGGCGAAGCGCGGCGTGTGGCCGTCGAGGAAACGGACGCAGATCTCACGGCGCAGGGCGTTGAGCTTGTGCTTGGCCGCGCCCTTGTCCATCAGAAAGATCACGTCGCTACGGCGCAGCGCCTTGATCGCCTGATAGGTGATGTAGTCCGGGTCGCCGGCGCCGATGCCGACCAGCAGCAGGGTTTTCATGGGGTTCTCCAGGTGCGCCCCGACGCGCCGGGCGCCAGGTCGTCGATATGTTGGTACTCGGCCTGCAGCGCCTGCGCCAGCTTACGCGCACGGCCGAGGCGGATCGGCGCACGCTCGGTGTCGAGCAGCAGGCTCGGGCACGGCAGCGGCGCCAACGCTGGAAGATCACGCAAACGGCCATCGGTCAGGATCAGCAGGCGCTGGCGTTCGTGCGGTTTCGCCCGCTGCCGACGCAGCAGCCAGTCGCCGGCCTGCTGCAGTGCATCAAGCAGCGGCGTACCGCCACCGGCGCCCAATTCGCGCAGCCATCGATGCAGTTCGGCACTGGCCTTGCGCCCCTGCCACAGCCACTGCGCTTCACGACCACCGGCCTGCAGCACGGCCAGGCGCGCGCGCTGACGGTAGGCGCTGTCGAAGACTTCGGCGAGCACGCCCTTGGCCCGGCTCAGCGCACCATGGCGGCGGGTGGAGGCGGAGGCATCCACCAGCACCAGCCATAGCTCTTCGGCCTGCTGGCTGCGCGGGCGCAATACTAGCTGCTCGCGGCGCTGCGGTCGCCCCTGGCGCAGGGTCGCCGCCCAGTCGATTCGCCCGCCCGCGCCAGCTCGTGCGGCGCCAAGCAGGCCGCCGCCGAGTCGTCCGGGCCGGTTGCGGGCATCCGCGCCAGTGGCTGTGCGCGGGCGGATGCTCAGAGCTTTTTTGGCCAACGCGGCGGCACCCGCCGCTCGCCCATGGCCTGTGGCTGCGCCGGCAGCTCGCCCCACTGGCCTTCGCCCTGGCTCTGTTCCTGCGCCTGCTGCGGCGCCTGGCTCTGCTCGGGCGGCGTGGCAGCCGGCGGCTGTTGCTGACTACGGCGATGGCGCAGAACGAAGTCCTCCACCGCATCAATATCCTCAGGCTCGATGCCCACCGCGCCACGCCAGGCGGCATGAGCACGGGCGGCGCGCAGCCAGACCAGATCGGCGCGCAGACCATCGACGCCGGCAGCGAAGCAGCGCTGGCTGATCTCACCCAGCGAGGCGTCATTCAACGGGATATCGGCCAGGCGCTGACGGGCATTGCGGCAGCGTTCGGCGAGAGCGGCCTGCTCGCCCTGCCAGCGTTGCAGGAAGGCTGCAGGGGTGGCATCGAAATCCAGGCGCCGGCGGACGATCTCGGCACGCTCGGCCGGCTGCGGTTGACCATCGAGCGCCAGGTTGAGACCGAAGCGGTCGAGCAGTTGCGGGCGCAGCTCGCCCTCCTCGGCGTTCATGGTGCCGATCAGCACGAAGCGCGCGGCATGCCGATGGGAGATGCCGTCACGCTCGACATGGTTGACCCCGCTGGCGGCGGCATCGAGCAGCAGATCGACCAGATGATCCGGCAGCAGGTTGACCTCATCGACATAGAGCACGCCGCCGTTGGCGCGCGCCAGCAGCCCGGGAGAGAACTGCGCCCGACCTTCGCCCAGCGCCGCGTCCAGATCCAGGGTGCCGACGATGCGCTCCTCGCTCGCCCCCAGCGGCAGAGTGACGAAACGCCCGCCCTCCAGCAGATCGGCCAGGCCTCGGGCCAGGGTAGACTTGGCCATGCCGCGCGGCCCCTCGATCAGCACGCCGCCAATGGCCGGATCGATGGCCGCCAGGCACAGCGCCAGTTTCAGCGAATCGGCACCGACCACGGCGGCGAGGGGGAAGTGATGTTCGGTCATGGCTTATCTCGGGATCAATGACGATGCGTGGCGCGCACCAGATTGTTTATGGCCCATGTTCAAGTCCCAATACCGCAGATACTAAGTGGAAACAGGATGATCCCTACGACGCGGGGAAAAAGGGCTCCCAATCCGGCGCAGACTAATCCCCCCAGCAAAGCCCAAATGCCCAGTTCTCCTAGACCAACCGGCTCACTGGTCAGCAGCATACACACCAGCAAACCGACCCATATTCCAGCCACAGCGCCAATGCAGGCCGAACGAATACGCTCGCGCCGGGTGATCGGGCTTCGCCACCAAAGCTGTAAACGGTTAAGTACACCGAGAGTCATGGGTGCCTCACGATCCGTAGGGTGGTTAGCGGCGCAGAACGCCGGCTTTATATCTGCAGAAAAACGTAGAGCGCCGCGTAACCCACCAGGCGATATACCGTGTGGCGCCGACGGTGGGTTACGCCGCAGCCGCTTCAACGAGTTGACCGGCAACCGCGACAGGCGGCTAACCCACCCTACGGGCTCGGCGGTGCCGGATGAACCCTCTCCGGCCCCTCTCCCATAAATGGAAGAGGGAAGAAAAAGCGCGCGCATCAGCCCTCCTCGCTATCGAGCAGTAGGTTTTCCAGCGCTTCGCGATACTCGCCGGGATTCTCCCACAGGCCGCGCTGCTGGGCTTCCAGCAGGCGTTCGAGGATATCGTTGAGCGCACCGGGGTTGTGCTGCTGAATAAAGTCGCGGGTATCGCGATCCAGCAGGTAGGCATCGGTCAGCAGAGCATATTGGTGGTCATCGACCAGCTCGCTGGTGGCGTCGAAGGCGAACAGGTAGTCGATGGTTGCGGCCAGCTCGAAGGCGCCCTTGTAGCCGTGGCGCTTCATGCCTTCGATCCACTTGGGGTTGGCGGCGCGGGCACGCACCACACGATTGAGCTCTTCCTTCAAGGTGCGAATACGCGGCGTATCCGGCTGGCTGTTATCGCCGAAGTAACTGGCCACCTTGAGCCCACGCAGGGTCTCCACCGCCGCCAGCATGCCGCCCTGGAACTGGTAGTAGTCGTTGGAATCGAGGATGTCGTGCTCACGGTTGTCCTGGTTGTGCAGCACCGCCTGCAGCTGCTCCAGGCGTTCGACGAAGCGCTGCCGCGCGGGTGCGCCCTCGGCGCCGCTGCCGTAGGCGTAGCCGCCCCAGTTCAGATACACCTCGGCCAGATCCGCGCGGCTCTGCCACAGGCGCTCCTCGATGGCGTTCTGCACGCCGGCACCATAGGCTCCCGGCTTGGCGCCGAACACCCGCCAGCCGGCCTGGCGCCGCGCTTCGGCTTCATCCAGGCCGCCATCCTTGAGCGCCAGCGACTCGCGCCAGACACGCGCCGACAGCGGGTTCATGTCTTCCGGCTCATCCAGCTCGATCACTGCCTGCACGGCGTCGTCGAACAGGCGAATCAGATTGTTGAAGGCATCGCGGAAGAAGCCCGAGACGCGCAGGGTGACATCCACCCGGGGCCGGCCAAGCTGTTCCAACGGCAGTACCTCGAAGCGCTCGACGCGCTGGCTGCCCGGCTGCCACACCGGCCGCACACCCATCAGTGCCAGAGCCTGGGCGATATCGTCGCCGCCGGTGCGCATGGTCGCCGTGCCCCACACCGACAATCCGAGCTGGCGCAGATGGTCGCCTTCATCCTGCAGATGGCGCTCCAGTAGACGATCCGCCGCCTGCACGCCGAGGCGCCAGGCCGTGGGCGTGGGCAGGTGGCGCACGTCAACGGTGAAGAAGTTGCGCCCGGTGGGCAGTACGTCGAGGCGCCCGCGACTGGGCGCGCCACTCGGCCCGGCGGGCACGAAACGCCCTTCCAGTGCCGCCAGCAGGCCGCTCATCTCGGCGTCGCCGCAGGCATCCAGCAGCGGCGCGATATGCTCGGCCAGGCCGTCGAGGATCAGCGCCACCTCGGCGCCAAAGGCTGCGCTGCGCGCCCCTGCCAGGCGCTGTTCGATCAACCTCAGCGCCAGCAGCTCCAGGCGCTCGCGGGTATCGCCGACGGTACGCCACAGACTGTTATCCACAACCTGCAACGCCTGGGGACGCAGCCCTTGCCAGGGCTGGCCCATATCGCAATCGAGCGGGTCGAGATTCAGTTCCAGGCCACGGGCCAGCACACGTAACAGGCTGGCGTTGGCGCCCTGGCCATCGCCACGGGGAATGCGTAGCAGCGCCAGCAGGGTGTCGCGGCGCAGTTGCCCGGCCGGCGACTCACCAAAAACATGCAGGCCATCGCGTATCTGCGATTCCTTGAGGTCGCACAGGTAGGCATCGAGCTGCGGCAGCCAGCTGTCGCCGTCGTCGTTGAGTTGCAGGCCCAGCTCGCGGTCGAGGCTGGCCTCGCGCACCTTGGCCAGAATCTCGCCGCGCAGCTCCACGGCGCGGCGCTGGTCGAGCTGGCTGGCGTCGTAATACTCGTCGGCCAGGCGCTCGATATCGCGCAACGGGCCGTAGCTCTCGGCGCGGGTCAGCGGCGGCATCAGGTGGTCGATGATCAC
Source organism: Pseudomonas sp. UBA7530 (assembly GCF_002479365.1). NCBI lineage: Bacteria > Pseudomonadati > Pseudomonadota > Gammaproteobacteria > Pseudomonadales > Pseudomonadaceae > Pseudomonas > Pseudomonas sp. UBA7530. The sequence continues at coordinate 8,772 of NZ_DLMS01000004.1, read as the reverse complement.
CGCCTGGGTGCGGCGCTTGGCCTGCGCCCCCTCGCCCGGATCGTTGACGATAAAGGGATAGATATTCGGCAGCGGGCCGATCAGCGCCTGCGGCCAGCAGCCCTCCGAGAGGCCAACGCTCTTGCCCGGCAACCATTCCAGGTTGCCGTGCTTGCCGACGTGGATCAGCGCATCGGCGGCGAAGGCCGTGCGCAGCCAGGCGTAGAAGGCGATATAGCCATGCGGCGGCACCAGATCGGGGTCGTGATACACCGCCGCCGGGTCGAGCTGATAGCCACGTGCCGGCTGGATACCGACGAAGGTCAGACCGAAGCGCAAGCCGGCTACCATCATCCGCCCGCTACGGAACATGGGGTCGTCCTGCGGCTCGCCCCAGCGCTCGCGCACTGCCTGCTGATTCTGCTCAGGCAGGCTGTGGAAAAACGTCAGGTAGTTGTCCAGCGCCAGGCTCTGCGCACAGGGGCGCGTATCCAGACCATCCAGATCGTTGGTGACGCCGCCGAGCAGGTTGTGGACAAGTGCAGTCCCGCTATCGGGCAGGTTGTCCACCGGATAGCTCTGGGCCTGTAGCGCGCGGAGGATATTCAGCGCGGCAGCCGGCGTATCCAAGCCGACGCCGTTGCCGATACGGCCATCGCGGGTCGGGTAGTTGGCCAGAACCAGACCAATTCGCTTCTGATCGTTGCTTTTAAGCGCCAAATGGCACCAGTTACGCGCCAGCTTAGCGACAAACTCCATCCCCGGATCGTGCGCCTGGTAGCACACCACATCGCTCTGGCTGCGTTCGCTGCGCCAGGCCAGGCCCTTGAAGCTGATGGCGGTGCCGATCAGCCGACCATCCAGCTCCGGCAGCACCACATGCATGGCCAGGTCACGCGAGCCCAGGCCCTGGGCGCTGGCCTGCCACTGCGCCTGGTTGTCTAGCGAGCAGATGGCCTGCAGCACCGGGATATCGCGACGGAACACCCGAGCCTGCGGCGCCTCGGGATTGGACAGGGCGAAGCCGGTGGTATTGATGATCAGCGCGGCGCTCGTCTCGTCCAACCAGGCCTGCACCTGTTCCAGGCAGGCCGCCTCCTTGAGGCTGGCCACGGCAATCGGCAGCGGGTTGAGGCCCTGCACGATGAGGTGCTGGCAAAAGGTATCGACGAAGGCGGTGTTCGCCGATTGCACATGGTTGCGGTAGAACAGCAGCGCTGCCACAGGTACGCCGGGTTGCCACTGCGCCTGCCAATCGGCCAGTTGGGCAGGACTGCGTTGTGGGTGATAGAGACCGACGCGCGGCAGCGGTTGCGGCTCCTGCCATGTGTCGTCTCGCCCTAACCAGCGGCTGCCGATGCAGCGGAACAACTGGCGAGCATTGTCCAAGCCGCCCTGGCGCAGGTACTGCCAGAGGCGCTGGCTGTCTTCTTCGGCGACTGTGCCGAGGGCATTCAACTCCGGGTCGGGCTTGTCGTCGCCCGGCACCATGATCACCGTGGCGCCACGCGTGCCCAGCTCCACCAGGCGCTCGACGCCGTAGCGCCAGTAGCTGACGCCACCATGCACCGAAATCAGAATGACCTTGGCGTGCTGCAGCACCTGCTCGACGTAATGGTCCACCGAGGCGTTGTTGCTCAGTTGCGCCGGGCTGGCCAGGCGCAGGCTGGGGTAGTCATCCGGCAGTTGCCGGGCGGCTTCGGCCAACAACGACAGGTGCGAATCCCCCGTGCACAGGATCACCAGCTCGGCAGGCGTCTGACCAAGGTCGGCGATGCTGTCGGCCGGCAGTTGGGCGCCGGGCTGGGTGCGCAGTAAGTGCATATTCGCTCTGTGGGAGGGGCTTTAGCCGCGATTGGTCTTAGCGCCGTAGGGTGTACTCGCGAAGCAGTACACCAATGTTATCTGGCGGACTGTTCGCTTCGCTCCTGAGTCCGCCCTACGATCGAGTACGCCCTACGCTCTGGATCAGGCCAACGCCGCCTTCAACTCGGCCTCGATGGCAGCACGGTCGAGCTGCTGGCCGATCACCACCAGGCGGCTCAAGCGCGGCTCATCGGCCTGCCAGGCACGGTCGAAGTGGCGGTCGAAGCGCTGGCCGACACCCTGCACCAGCAGGCGCATGGGTTTGCCAGGGACGGCGGCGAAGCCCTTGACCCGCAGAATGCCGTACTTGGTCACTGCTTCCTTCAGCGCAGCCTGCAGGCGCACCTCCTCGGTTTCCGGTAGTTCCACGTGGAACGAGTCGAATTCTTCGTGATCGTGGTCTTCGTCTTCATCGTCGTGGTGGGTGCGACGGCTGTCGATATGCAGCTCGGTTTCACTGTTCAGGCCCAGCAACACGCTCAATGGCAGATCACCACCATGGGCCTCGATCAGCTTGACCGCTGGCGGCAGCTCCTCGGCCACCTCGGCGCGCACCGCCGCCAGGGCTTCGGCGTCGAGCAGGTCGGCCTTGTTGAGGATGACCAGGTCGGCGCTGGCCAGCTGGTCGGCGAACAGCTCGTGCAGCGGCGACTCGTGGTCGAGATTGGGGTCAAGCTTGCGCTGCTCATCTACCTGATCAGGGAAGGCAGCGAAGGTGCCGGCAGCCACCGCCGGGCTGTCGACCACGGTGATCACCGCATCGACGGTGCAGGCGTTGCGGATTTCCGGCCAGTTGAAGGCCTGCACCAGCGGCTTGGGCAGGGCCAGACCGCTGGTTTCGATCAGAATATGGTCGAGGTCGCCACGGCGTGCCACCAGCTCGCGCATCACCGGGAAGAACTCTTCCTGCACGGTGCAGCACAGGCAGCCGTTGGCCAGCTCGAAGACGCGACCATTGGCCTCCTCCTCGCTGCAGCCGATGGAGCACTGCTTGAGGATTTCGCCGTCGATGCCCAACTCGCCGAACTCGTTGACGATCACCGCGATACGACGACCGCCGGCATTGGCCAGCAGATGGCGCAGCAGGGTGGTTTTGCCGGCACCGAGAAAACCGGTGACGATAGTGACTGGCAGTTTGGCGAGGGTTTTCATCAGGGGCCCCGTGGCGTCGGTCAATTCAGCGGACGGGTACGGGCAGGCGGCACGCAAGGGCGTGCTGGCCGCTTCGGATCACCCCGTCCGAGCAAGTGGCTGGTCTATCGAGGCAGGTCTCCTGGCTCACGGTCTGCGCGTTGCGCGTCCTTCACCTTCCCGCCAACGGCAGTGGTGTATCGAAGGAGTTGTGACCATTTACAGTTGCGGGGGCAGCCAGGGCATCGACCCTGTTCCCCTCTTAGCTTCGCCGCGCTTCAGCGGCGAAGAACCTCGAAAGCGAGAAGGCTACGCAGGCCGCAGCGGCCGGTCAATCGCGGTTGACCGCTGGCAGGTGCCATGTTGAGCTACGCCACCGCTTAGCCCGAATACCATTCATGTTGCCGACTGCCTCTCACCGCCCGCCCGCCTCGCCTACACAAGTCGTCGCCGGACTGGGCTGCCGCCGTGACTGCAGCCTGGATGAGCTTTTCGAGCTGCTTATCCACAGCTTGGGCAGGTACGGGCTGACGGTGGACAATCTGGCTGGCCTGGCCAGCATCGCCCACAAGCGCGACGAAGCCGGCCTGCACGGCCTAGCTGAGTGCTTGGGCCTCGAGCTGTTTTTCTTCTCGCCCGAACAACTGGGCGCTTACCAAGCGAAGACCGGCGGCAGCGCCCTCAGCCAAACTGCCACAGGCAGCCCCGCCGTAGCGGAGCCTTGCGCATTGGCCTTGGCAGTGCGCATGGGAGCCTCCGCCCGCCTACTTGGCGAGAAAGACCGCAGCGCAAGCGCCACCTGCGCGCTAGCCATATTCGATAGAGAACCCGCATGACCGTCTACTTTATCGGCGCCGGCCCTGGTGACCCCGAGCTGATCACCGTCAAAGGCCAGCGTCTGATCCGCAGCTGCCCGGTGATCCTCTATGCCGGCTCGCTGGTGCCCGAGGCCGTGCTGCAAGGCCACAGCGCCGAACAGGTGGTGAACACCGCCGAGCTGAATCTTGGGGAAATCGTCAACCTGCTGCATCAGGCCCATAAGCGCGGTCAGGATGTGGCCCGCGTACATTCCGGCGACCCTTCGCTATACGGCGCCATCGGCGAGCAGATTCGCGAGCTGCGTGCCCAGGGCATTCCCTTCGAGATCATTCCCGGCGTGACCGCCACCGCCGCCTGCGCGGCCCTGCTGGAAAGCGAGCTGACTTTGCCCGGCATCGCCCAGACAGTGATCCTGACACGCTACGGCACTACGTCACCGATGCCCGAGGGTGAGCACTTGCATGACCTGGCCCGACACCGCGCGACCATGGCCATCCATCTCGGCGTTCGCCAGTTAGCGGCCATCGTCGGTGAACTGCTGCCGCACTACGGTGCCGACTGCCCCATCGCGGTTATCCACAGAGCGAGTTGGCCGGATCAGGATTGGGTGCTGGGCACCCTGGCCGATATCGAAGAGAAAGTTGCCGCCAAGGGCTTTCGCCGCACGGCATTGATCCTCGTTGGGCGGGTGCTCGATCCCGGTGCGTTTGCAGAGTCGGCGCTATATGACGCCACTCATCGACATCTTTACCGCCCCGGTAACCATTGAGCCTGGCGATAAAGCGTCCAGTTCGCTGAGAGCCTCGCCACATAAGGCCGTCACATACTTATCAACAAGATAACCAGCCTGTTATCCAAATACCCTGTGGATAGTTGGCGTGTAAGCGAGCAGTTTCTGTACAAGTCGCTTAAGCCCCCTATTTATGAGGCTTACAGCCAGGTATCACGAGGATATCCACAAGTTGATCCACGGCAGCTGTGAGCAACTGCTTAAAGCTGCACTTCGACCCGCTTGATCCCCAGAACCCGCAGCTCCGGTATCACCTCATCCAGGCTGGCAAAGGTTTCTATCTGCTCGGTTTCATCCACCAGAAAGAAGCTGCGGCCGGCCTCTTTCTTGAAAAACACGATCCACTCGGCGGTGTTGGCCGGATTGGCCATGATCTGGGTATCGAATAGAACGCCCTCGGCCGTTCTGCGTTTTACATCTGCGCGCTTCATTCGCTCTCCTGTTCCAGCCTTGTTCGGGCCCGCTTGCGCACTCCTGGCAGACGGACGCTCTAGTGTAAAGGATGAGAGAGTCGCCTTTGTCCTGCTACCGATGCTGGTGGAACGAACCCGTCCGTGTTTATATATGTTTCATACACAAAACATATAAAGGAAAACGCTATGGGCATCGTTAATATCGATGACGAGCTGCATGACCAAATCCGTCGGGCAAGCAGCGTGTCGGGCCGCTCCATCAATGCCCAGGCAGGCTTCTGGATTCGCATCGGCATGCTCTGCGAGATGAACCCGACGCTGAGCTTCAATGAGGTGATGGCCGCCGAGCTGCGCGCGGCCGGCGTGGCGGTACCGCCGCGTATGGCGGACGCGTCATGAGCAAGACGCCCGAACAGATCGCCCTGATGGCGGAGTCCGGCAGATTGCTGGCGTCCGTATTCGGCTATCTGGACCGGCTGGACCTGCTCGGCATGTCGACCCTGCAAGTCAACGACCTTGTGGATAAGTACATCGTGGATGAACTCAAGGCGCGTCCGGCGAGCAAGGGGCAGTATGGTTTCGCCTACGCCATGAACACGTCGCGCAACGAGGTGGTATGCCATGGGGTACCCAGCGCGAACGAGATGCTGCGCGATGGCGATCTGGTGAATTTCGATATCACCCTGGAAAAGAACGGCTACATCACCGATTCGAGCAAGATCTACCTGATCGGCAGGGTGTCGGACCAGGCTCGTCAGCTCACCCGAGTGACCTATGAAGCGATGTGCAAGGGCATCGCAGCCGTGAGGCCGGGCGCCCGCCTCGGCGATATCGGCCACGCCATCGAACGGCACGCTCGTGCCCACGGCTATTCGGTGGTTCGCGACTACTGCGGCCACGGTATTGGCCGGGAAATGCACGAGCCGCCGGAAGTGCTGCACTGGGGCAAAGCCGGCACCGGCCTAACGCTACGCGAAGGCATGACCTTCACCATCGAGCCCATGCTCAATCAGGGAACAGCGGACGTTCGCACCTTACGCGACGGCTGGACGGTGGTGACCTGTGACGGCCAACTCTCCGCGCAATTCGAGCACACCGTGGCGGTAACTCGCGATGGCGTTCAGGTGCTGACGTTGCGACCCGACGAAGCTCACTGATCACATTGGAGGCACGAAAAGGCTCTGTGGATAAACGCCTCCGCCATCCGCAGCTTTCTCGCCGTCAACCTGGGCAATTCAACTGCTCAGGATGAATCTCGACGGAAAACAGCACGCCATTTCGACCGAGGTAGGAATGTTCCTGATGGAGCCTGTGCTTGCGCATCGCAGCCATCAGTTGCGGTTCCTTGCAAGCCAGGCGCTCAAGGCCGCTACGGGCCCGTACTTGCATACTGGCCAGAAGCTCCTCGGAGAACATCCGCGCGGGGCGGTCGATCCGATACCGGTAGAAGATCGTGTCACCACCCATCAATCCGATGTACTCGAGTGTGGTCAGCGCATCGACCTTCCTGGGAAGCGCAGCGTTCAAGCTCGCCAAACTCTGGGCCAGCTCCGCCTGCTGGGCAACCCGCTCCTGCTCGGCCCTGTGAGCGAAGTAACGCCCCGTGCCGGCAATGACGATCACGGCCGCGATACTCAGGTAAAAATTACGCAGATTGCGCCGTTTCTTCGGCGCCAGCTTCATCAACATCCCTGTCTACCTTTACGAACGAGAAACGCCCCCTGGCGGAACCAGGGGATAGGTGTTCGCGAACAACATAGTTTGACACACACCCCCTTGAAAACACTGAGGAAGAGCGAATTGTTATGTGCCCGTCTCAACAACATAGTCTGACACAAGGCCACCGCCACATCGAATAAAGCACCACCCTTGGAACAACATAGATTGACAAAATTATTTCCGTCGCCCGACAGCCGAGCCCCTGGTTACCCAGGAGTCTATTTCTAAGCGAGCTCTGGGTTGGGCTTTCAGAGCTAAAAGCCTCATCTCGCCCTCCCTCGCGCCATCCGCCACCGTCAGTCCTCAAGCTATCCCGCTCCGCCAAGGGGCATTTAGGGCAGAAACGATTAATCTTTAGGGGCTAATCGATAAATTGGGGAACCCCTATGAACGTCATGGAATTGCTCGGACCTGTCGTTGAGAGAGTTCTTTCCGCCGGGAAACTGCTGTCTACGGAATGGCAGCGTATCGGCGGCCCTCGAGGCCACGGGGACAAAGCAGTTATCGATTCCGAGATAGAGACTCAGCTACGCCTAGATCTGCTCGAGATTCTGGATTGTGATTTCTGGGGTGAGGAAACTGGAACCCATATGACAGGCCACGAGTACTGCTGGGTGGTCGACCCGAACGATGGAACAGGGGACTTCCTACAGCACCGTGCAGGGTCAGCCATCTCTGTCGGCCTACTTCACAATGCAATCCCTGTTCTAGGGGTGGTCTACGCCCCCATCACACCGGATGGTGGTGAGGATTGCATCTCCTGGGCAGAAGGACTGCCGGCAATCATTCGCAATAGGCAACCAGTACATGTTCTGCTTGATCAGCTGAGATTGACGTCCGGCTGCTCGGTACTGGTAAGCACTGCCGCAACAAGCAAACCCGAACTCAATGCAGAGCTTTGTTCCCCGGCAGATTTCATTCCAATGCCGAGTATCGCCTATCGCCTCGCTCGTGCCGCGGCAGGTGATGCTGTCGTTGGTATGTCTCTTGTACCTGTGTCAGCTCATGATGTGGTGGGAGGTCATGCACTACTGATCGGCGCAGGTGGTGTGCTCATTGATCAAGATGGCGAACCGATCACCTATGAATCTGAAGAGCGAATGAAGGAGGTTTCCTTGCGCTGCTTCGGCGGAGCACCTGGCGCATGTCGAGAGCTTGTCACTAGGGACTGGAAGCGCTTGTTTCGCTAGTAGTGAGCCGAAAGCTCGCACACAACGGTATTGAAGGCAGGAAATCGTTTGCCATGCGCTGCTGCATTTGAGAAGGCGCCCCTTGCGGACGCCCTCATGTAAAGAGCAGGAACGTACAGATCAATCAGCCGATAACTCTTGTCGCAAGGTAGCAGCACGGTTAACTAACGGCTCAAGCATTCGCATAACAGCCAAAAAGTCAGGGAGCGAATCTTCCTTCACTAAGATGCTGTCCATCGCCGATTCGTCGATGCTGACATCGAAAATAAAGCGAACACCTGGAAGCTTACCCTCAGCATTTTCCAGTCTCCCGCGGCGAAACAGTTTGTATACATCCTCCACGTCATCGTAGACGATGAAGCCCAGCCTTTTTTCCAGCAGACCCACCTCATAATCTTCAACGTGGGCAAGTTCCGGGAGAAGCAGGTCCTCTAACTGTGCCGCTACCTTAACCAACTCTCCCTTCACAACCTCATATACCGCCATTCTTTTGCTCCCTCATGCATGGACGTCTGTTTGCAGAGCTCGTGCTCCGACATGTCGTTTTCAGGCGAAAAGTCATCGCTGCAGTCTGCACATTTTTCACATATCTACGCGCGCTCAGAACCTGCGGCAGCATGTATCTGAGCTAGTTCGGATGAGAAAAACAGCAACCTATTTTTGTAGCCTGTGCAACCTAACTCCGTCCTCAGCACGTTCCGAACCAGGCATGCTGATTGTTACTTCTACAGCGACTCCTACAGCGCCAACAATGGCCTACCTAAACCAAGGCTGGTGGATAAGCGGATCGATTACCAATGGGGAGGGATGATTGGGATTGGTGCAAATCGACTTCCACACATTCGGCGATTTTCAAGGTAGTTGT
>NZ_DLMS01000013.1:375803-496487 GCF_002479365.1 Pseudomonas sp. UBA7530 | reverse complement strand
GTCTCAACCGAGGCCGCGCATTTTACAGCAGCCTTTCTATCTGTCAAGCTGTTTTTCGAATTTGTTTCCGGAGAAACTTCTTTCTACTCAACCACTTGCGCTTTCGATCAGAACCTCTTCTCTCCAGCGGGAGGCGCATTCTACAGCGTTCAAAACCGCTGTCAACACCTCTTTTCTACCGCTTTCGATCCATTCGACCGAACCACCAACAGGATCAAACCACCACCCCGTCGACCGGCGCGCATTCTACACGCCAAATCCAGCTTTGCAAGCCCTTCACTCAACTTAACTTATTGATTAACAAGAAGTTTTTGAAGCGCTTCATCGCTGAAGTGGCGCGCATTCTACATCCAGCAGAATGCGCGTCAAGCTTTAATTGCAGTTTTATTACTTATAGCGCTTCGAGCGCCTGGCGCAGGCCGCTGCGCCGTTCCACACGCCGCTGCACGGCCTGCTCGAAGATGCCCGCACGGCTTTCGATAAGACTGAACCAATGGCGCGCCCGGGTAATGCCGGTGTAGATCAGCTCCTTGGTCAGCACCGGGTTGAGACTGTCGGGCAGGACCAGCGCGCAATGGGCAAACTCCGAGCCCTGCGATTTGTGCACAGTCATGGCAAATACGGTTTCCACTGCGCTCAGGCGGCTCGGCAGGATATGGCGCAAGGCGCCGCTGCCGTCATTGCGCGGGAAGACGACCCGCAATACCTGACGTATGGGAGCACCAGGAATCTCCGGCGGCTCGGGCAAGCGTAGCGCAATGCCGATATCGCCATTCATCAGGCCCAAGCTGTAGTCATTGCGCGTCACCAGCACGGGGCGCCCCTCATACCAGCCCTGCGCCTGCTCGAGCAGCCCACGATGCACCAGGGCCTGGGCGATACGCTCGTTGAGTGCTTCAACGCCCCAGGCGCCCTTGCGTACGGCACAGAGCAACTGAAACTGATCGAACGCCGCCAGAACATTACCGGCCCAGTAATCCCAGACTTGGGAATCCGCTTCGAGGGCTGGACGCTCCGCTTGCATCACCTGCAGATAATGCGCGTATCCCTGAGGACGCGGCTCGCTACCGCCCCGCCCATCGATCAGCAGTCGCTGCAGCGCACGATCCTGCTCACCCGACAAGCGCAACACATGCAGGTCGTTCGCTCCCGCGGCCAGGGTTGTACGAGCCGCCTGCGCATCGCCCTGGTTCACCGCGCGCGCAAGACGCCCGATACCCGAGCCACTGCCAAAGCGGCGTGAGTGACGCAGCATAATTATGTGCTGTGCCAGCGCTTTGTCACCTAAGATCAGTGCAGGGTCCTCAAGCCGTTCCCCGGCCTGATTCTCCAACCAGGTGCGCGTCGCCTCGCTATAGCCACCGCTCTCTGCCTCTCGGCACAGATCGCCCAATACCGCACCGGCCTCAACCGACGCGAGCTGATCCTTGTCGCCCAGCAGAATCAGACGCGCATGCGATGGTAGTGCGTCGAGCAGGCTGGCCATCATTTCCAGGTCGATCATCGACGCTTCGTCCACCACCAGCACATCCAGCGGTAAAGGGTTGGCAGCATCATGACGGAAATGACGACTACCAGGGCGACTGCCCAGCAAGCGATGCAGCGTCGTCACCAGCGTCGGGATTTGCTCACGCACCCGCTCATCCAGCGCCAGCGACTGCACCTGCGCGCCGATGGATTCGGTCAGACGCGCGGCAGCCTTGCCGGTAGGTGCCGCCAGACTCAGACGCAGCGGCTCGCCAGTGGCCATGGCGGCCTCCTGCAACAGCGCCAGCAAGCGCACCACCGTAGTCGTTTTGCCGGTTCCCGGCCCGCCGGTGATCAGCGTGAAGCGCCCCTGAGCAGCCATCGCGCACGCCAGCTTCTGCCAGTCGGTCTGGCGCTGGCCGTCCACCACCAGCGCCTCGGGAAAGAGTGAAGCCAGGCGCGCGGCCAGATCGCTCGGAGCAGCAGCGCTCGCCTGCAAACGCTGGGCGATATTGCCGGCCACTTGGCGCTCATAGTTCCAGTAGCGCCTCATATATAGGCAGGCACCGCTGAGCACCAGCGGCGCACCCTCGCCCTCCAGCAACGAGCTGCCGACACAGGCCGTCAGCCAGGACTCGAGACTGAGCCCTGCCAAAACCTGCGACGGCAGGATCATCGCTTCTTGCGTATCCTCTCCTTCCGGCGGCAGGGATAGGGTGAAATCGGGATTGGCCAGCGTGGCGGCCAAATCCAGGCAGACGTGGCCCTGGCCGAGCTGGTGGCTGGCCAGTGCAGCGCCGAGCAGCAGCAAGGGTGAAGCCTGCGGATCCAGTTCGGCGAACAGCTGCGCCAACGCACGATCCAACTCGCGCAGCCAGCCGCGCTCGCTCCATATAGAAAGCAGGGCAAAGAGTTCGGCACGGTCGTGCAGCGCCGGCGCAAGGGTCGTACTCATGCTGCGCCCTCCTCGGCTTCACCCATGAACAGCGCGTCCAGGCGCTCGATCAGCTCGCGCGGCGGCCGCGCGAGATAAGCGCCCTGCTGCGGCGCGCGAAGGAACAGATAGAGCGCGCCCCCCACATGCCGGTCGTAGTCGTAATCCGGCAGGCGCAGACGCAGCTGGCGATGCAACGCCAGCACGTAGAGCACGTACTGCAGGTCATAACGGTGGCTGGCGATGGCGACCTCCATCGCCTCACGGGTATAGGCACTGTCGTCACTGCCGAGCCAGTTGGATTTGTAATCCGCCACGTAGTAATGCCCCTGGTGTTCGAATACTAGATCGATGAAGCCCTTGAACATGCCGTTGAGGGTGTCGGCACGCAGCGGCTGTCTGGCGAGACCCGGCAACTCGCACTGCTGCACCCAATGATCCAGCAGCCTGACGTCCACCCCGCGCGCTTCGAACCAGAACTCCAGTTCAGGCTGATACTGCGTCAGTTGCGCCAGCACGAAGTTGTCCGCGCCATTCAAGGTGAGCGGCTGGGTCAGCAACGCCAGTAGCCAGTCCTGCAACGGGTCGATCCAGCTTTCCAGGCCCCGCCGTTGGCAGCGCCTGGCCAACGCCTCACGCAACCTCGGCGGGTCCTGCGCCAGAATGGCGAAACCTTCCTCGGCCGCCATTTCCAGCAGGCCGTGCAGGAAGGTGCCGGGGTTCGGCCCGCGCGGGAAGCGATGCAGTCCCTGTGCGGATGCCGGTAGCGGCGCCAGGGCCAGCAACGGGTCCTCGTCGTCGATGGCGTTCTGCATCGCCGGACTGTCGGGCGCGACGTCCTCGTGGCGGCTGACCTGACTGGGCGCATCTTCATCCAGGCGCAGCGCACTATAGGAGGCGATCCACCAGTGTTCGGCGGCGCGGCGTACCGGCGTACGCCAGCGCGGCTCGAACTGAGCATTTTCGATCATGCGATAGCGCTGCTCGCTGGCCAGTGGAGTCGGCAGCACGGCGCTATCGAGCCCGGCATCAAAGGGAGCAAGCCACCCGGCAAGCTCGCCGCTGGCCGCCAGTGGCGCCCCACCTCCGAGCAAATAGCCCAGAGCCGATTCATGCAGACGCGACTTCTTGCCGTTACCGATCTTAAGATCCGCTACACCCAGCCAGCAGGCATGACGGGCACGGGTCAGCGCCACATAGAGCAAGCGCAGGTCTTCACCCAGTCGTTCACGTTCGGCACGCTCCAAGCTGTCTGCATCGGCCTTGAGCACCAGCCGACGGCATTCGCCGTCGTGGATCTGCAGCGGCTTCTTGTCATCCACCGGGCGGAAGGCGCAGATGAACGGCAGGAACACCAAGGGATACTCCAGGCCCTTGGATTTGTGAATGGTCACCACTCGAACCAGCGCCTCGTCGCTCTCCAGACGCAACACCTGCTCCTCGGCAGCCTGTCCCTCACCGGCCAGCAGCTCGCTCAAGTGACGAATCAGCGCCAGCTCGCCATCGAGTTCGGCGGCGGCCTGCTGCAGCAGCTCGGCCAGGTGCAGCAGATTTGTCAGCACTCGCTCGCCATCGCTACGCCCCATGAGACGCTGCGGCAGTTCGAAGTCCTGCAGCAACTGACGCAACATCGGCAGCACGCCCTGGCGCTGCCAGCGCTGGCGATAGTCGCGGAACTGCATGACCCGGCGCTCCCAGGTGCGCTCGTCGAGGTTGAGCTGCTCCAGCTCGGCCAACTCCTGCCCCAGCGTCGCGCTGGCCAGCGCTGCGCGCAGCGGGCGATCCTGGTCCGGCTCGGCACAGGCACGCAGCCAAAGCAGCAGATCGCGCGCCTCCTGGGCGGCGAACACCGAGTCCTTGTCGGAGAGATAGACGCTACGCACGCCACGCGCAGCCAGCTCACCGCGAATTGTCTGCGCCTCGTTGAAATCACGCACCAGTACCGCGATATCGCTGGGCCGCAGGGCACTGAGCACGCCCTCCTTGCTGAAGCCGGCCTGCCCGCGCTGACCCAGATCAAGCAGACGCACGATTTCGCTCGCCGCACCGGCCGCCATGGCATCCAGATAAGCGCCCTTGGCAACCGGCTCGTCACTCGCCAGATGCCACACGGTCAGGGCTGGTTGCGCCTGCCCCTCGACGCTCCAGCCTTCGCCCCGGCCCTGCGCGCCCACCTCGATAAAAGGCAGATCATCGCGTAGCAGAAACGCCCCTTCACTACCCTCGCGCTGCTCGGCCCTCAGAAAAACGCCGTTGACGGCATCGACCATGGCCTGGCTGGAGCGGAAGTTCTTCTCCAGGTTGTAGTGCCGGCCCGACGTCGCCCGGCGCGCGCGCAGGTAGGTATGAATGTCGGCGCCACGGAAGGAATAGATGGCCTGTTTGGGGTCGCCGATCATGAACAGGCCGCAGTCGTCGCGGTTGGCCTCGACCTCGTAAAGCGTATCGAAGATGCGGTACTGCAGCGGGTCGGTGTCCTGGAATTCGTCGATCAGCGCCACCGGGAACTGGCGGCGAATCACCTCGACCAGGCGCGGCCCATTGCTGCCCTGCAACGCCGCGTCCAAACGCACGAGCATGTCGTCAAAACCCATCTCCGCGCGCTGACGTTTCTCCCGGTCGAAGCGCTGGCGAACCCAGACCGCCGCGTGGCGCAAAGCCGCTTCAGCAGGGTCAGGCAACGCATCGAGTTGCACCTTGAGTACAGCCATGGCGTCCAGCGCGGGATGAGCAGGCACCTCGCCCTTCCAGGCTTCGGCCAGGCCGTCGGGGGTCAGGCGGATGAAACCCGTGCCCAGGTCGAGGCGCGGCTCTTCGCCACCGGCCCACTCTCGCAATTTGGCCAGCCAGGGATTGTAGAAGCGCGCCTGGATTTTTTTGCCGTCCACCTGCTTGGCCGCCACTGCCGCATCCAGCAGCAGCTGCAGTTCATCGGCCCAGGTCAGCCAGGGCGCCTTGAGCTCGGCAAGCGCCTTCTCGCGCTGCCGCAACGCATTATCGAGCAGCTCACCCAACGATTGAGCCGCAATCTCGCCCTCCTCGCTCAGCAAGGGTCGCAACCTGCCACCAAGCCCGGTGGGCGTGCCCCAGACGCCAGCCACCCATTGCAGCGAGGCGTCTTGCAGCGGATAGCAATGCTGCCGCCAGTAGTCCCGCACCACTTCGGCCAGCAGCTCGCTGTGATCGGTCTCCAGGGTCTGGCTGAACAGGCTGCCGCTGTCGAAGGCATGTTCGCGCAGCATGCGCTGGCACCAGCCGTGGATAGTCGATACGGCAGCCTCGTCCATCCATTGCGCGGCCAGTTCCAGGCGGCGGGCGCATTCGTCCCACTGCGTCTGAACGAAATCACCGCGCAGCTCACGCAGCAGGTCATCGCCCTGTGCATCGCCCCGGAATACGCTCGCGGCCTCGACCAGGCGTGCGCGAATCCGGTCGCGCAATTCGCGGGTAGCCGCGTCGGTAAAGGTCACCACCAGAATCTGCGGCGGCAGCAGCGCCTCGCGAAACGCAGCCTCACCGCCATGCCCGAGGATCAGCCGCAGGTAGAGCGCGGAAATGGTGAAGGTCTTGCCCGTGCCGGCGCTGGCCTCGATCAGACGGCTGCCGTGCAGGGGAAACGTCAGGGCCAGAGGACGCTGTCGGTTCATACTGCGTCCTCCTCGATCGCTTGCGGATGGCTGTCGAGCAGCGGCTGATAGAGCCGCTCGCTCCATGCCGGAAACTGGCCATCGGCGGTAAGCGCGGCATAGTCCGGGAACTGGCGCGCAAGGCTGGCGCTGCCCTGGACTTCACCCGTGAGGTTGTAGCCGCCCTCGTAGATGCTGCGCGCTTTCTCCTCGTTGTTGTCCTGCAACCAGGCCAGCGAGGTTTTCAGCGCGACCGGTAGAGGCGCCTGCATGCCGGTGTTCCAGGCTTCCAGCCAAGTGGTCAGTACACTGGCTGCGTGCTCTACAGGCACGGGCTCGAACGACAGAATGCGATCCTCGCCGACCAACAAGGTGGTCAGCGGCACGCCGCAGGCCGCGGCGATCACATGCAGCACGTAGGGCCGCAGCAGGCGATGCCACTTCCAGCTCTTGTCCTTGTGCAGTGCACCCGGCAGCAGCTCCAGGCGCGCCAGGCTGCCATCGGCTTTCTGCCGTAGTCCGGCAAGCCAGCCGTCGAGCTGCACACCGGCGACGGTGAAAGTCAGGCGCTGCGGCGATTCCAGTAACGCCGGCCACAACAGGCAGAGCCCCCGATAGCGGCGCAGCTGCGCGGGCAACGGCTCCAGCAACGCGTTGCGGTGCTGCTCACCGAAACCGGCCAGCGGCAGCACACCGCTGCGTTGCAGGCGGTCGGCGGCTGAGCTCAGCGCATCTTCGCTATCCTCTTCGGTCGCGACAGCTGCTTTGAGCAAGCTCTCCTGCAACTGATAACGCTGCAGGCCATCGAGCGCGAACGGCTCGTTATCCAGTTGCGCCTGCTGCTCTTCATCGAGAAACACCTTCAGGCGGCGGGTGAAGAAACACTTCACCGGATCACGCAGGAACGACTGCAGCAGCTCGGGCGTGAGCTGCTGCCCCTCCTCCCAGGGCGACAAGGACGCAGCATGCTCACGTGCCGAGGCCTGACCATGCAGCGCGGCCCATTCGTGGGAATAGCTGAACAGCTGCGCCTCATCATTGAAGTAGCGGCGACTGAAAGGCTGCAGGGGATGCTCGGTCGTCAGGCCGTGCAGAAGCTCACCGCCACCGGCCAGCGTCCAGGCACTGGCAAGATGGTCACGCAGCTGACCGACCAGCACGGACGGCGGTCGCTCGCTGTTGTCGCGAATGCTGCGCCCTACCCAGCTGATATAGAGACGATCACGCGCCGCCAACAGCGCTTCCAGCAGCAAATACCGATCATCCTCGCGACGTGAACGATCACCGGGTCGGTAATCACCGGCCATCAGGTCGAAATCCAGCGGCGCCTGGCTGCGCGGGTAGTCACCATCGTTCATGCCCAGCAGGCAGACCTGGCGGAACGGAATCGCGCGCATCGGCATCAGGGTACAGAAATTCACCGCTCCGGCGAGAAAACGCTGGCTCAGCCGCCCCTGATCGAGCCCGCCGAGCCAGGCTTCACGTACCACCGGCAGGGTCATCGCTTCGTCCAGCGTCGCGGCCTCGCAAAGCGCCAACCAGGCATCCAGCGCATCGAGCAACTGGGTCGCTAACTGCTCTTCACGGTCGTTCTGCGCCAGGAAGAAGTCGTCGAGCAACGTGCGCAGACGCTCGCCCCATTGCGCAGGCGTGGCGGGCTCACGCAGTTGCTGCAAATGCCGATCAAGGCTTTCCAGCAGGCGCGTTACCGGGCCGATCAACGCGGCGTCGAGCCCGCCGATCTCATCATAGGGTTCGATACCGGCAAAGGCGTCGGCCGTGCCTACCGCGTAGCCCAGCAGCATACGCCGCAGGCCGAAGCGCCAGGTGTTCTGCTCCAGGTTCTCGCCGAGCCCAAGCGATTGCCGCTGGGTCGCATTCAGCCCCCAGCGCACACCGGCGCCCTCGAGCCAGCGGCGCAACGTGGGCAACTGGTCCTCGGCGATGGCGAAACGTTGACGTAGCGCGGCGACATCCAGCAGATCGAGAATCTCGCTGACGCTGAAGCGGCTCTCCGGCAGGCGCAGCAGGTGCTCCAGTGCGATGATCATCGGCTCCTTGCCGCGCAGGCCCTGGTCGGCCAGGGTGAAGGGGATAAAACGCGGATCGTCGCTGGCAAACTGGCCGAACACGGCCTGGATATGCGGTGCATAGGCGTTGACGTCCGGCACCATGACGATCACGTCGCGCGGGCGCAGCGTGGCGTCCCCGCTGAAGCTGGCCAGCAGCTGGTCGTGCAGTACCTCCACCTCGCGCTGGGCGCTGTGGGCGATGTGAAAACGCAGCGAATGATCCCTGACAGGATCGACAGCCGGCCAGGTGCTGCGCGTTTCCGCCAGCGGGCGCAGGTCGAGAATGTCGTTCTGCAACTGGCCGAGCAGGCTGTTCTCACTGGTCGGGCTGAACAGGTCGATACGCTCGAACTGCTCGCGGTAGCGCTGCGGCTCATCGTACTGATCCAGCAGGTTAATGTAATCGCGCCCCTGCTTGCCCCAGGCGGCCAGCAGCGGCTGCCCGTGCTGGTGCATGTCCTCCTGTTCGAACAGGCCGATCTGCGCGCCTGGCCTGCCCTTGCGTTGCTGGCGACGATACTCGTGGCGCAGCAAATCCTTGTCTTCGACGATATCGCCCCAGTGGTGCTGACAGGGGTTGTGCACGTAGAGCATGACCTGACTGAAGCGCGCCATGGCCGCCAGCGCCTCCAGCACCTGGGCCGGCAACGAAGAAATTCCGAAAACGGAAATGCGTCGCGGCAGCCCGGCGGGCGGCGCGTCCAGCTCGCCCAGGCGGGCCACGAAGCGCGGATGCACGCCGGCGCGACTCTCGGCCAGATGCTGCTCGCCAACGTCTGTCAGCAAAGCGCGCCACAGCGCGGGTTGCCAGAGGGAATCGCCCTCCAGTGGCCGCTCGCCGCCACGTGAGGTGCGCAGGCGGTCATGTCCACTGGCCCAGTCCGCCAGCCAGTCGGCGCGGTAGACCTGGTACTGATCGAACAGATCCGCCAGACGCTCGGCAAGCTGGTGGCGCTTGCGCAGATCCTGATCATCAGCAAGGAAGCGGCGCAAGGGCGCAAAGGCCTCCTCGGCCAGCAAGCCCGGCAACAGCCGCATCAGACGCCAGGTCAGCGGCGCCTTGTCCAAGGGCGATTGCTGCGGGATCGCGTCCTTGCCCAGCACGTTGCGGTATGCCTGCCAGAGAAAGCGCGCCGGCAGATCGACATCCAGCGCCGCGGCGATGCCACAGCCGTCACGCTCGGCCAGCGCCAGCTTGAGCCACTGGGCGATGCCGTTGCTCTGCACAAGCAGCACTTCATTCTCCAGCGGCCGCAGCGGATAGCGCCGCATCCACTGCACCGCCAGCGCACGCAGCTCTTCGAGGTGGTTACCGTGAATGACGATGAGGCCGGGGGACAGCTCCGGGCTGGCGGGCATCGACTGACTCCTGTCGAAAATCGAAGCGCAAGTTTGCCAGCATTTGGCGACAAGGTGCGTCAGTCAGTATGTATGTCAGCAACGACCTGAAGCATTCGGCCCGAAAACGAAAAGGCCGGTCAACGACCGGCCTCGGTGGTAAAGACAGCTGCAGGCATCATTCGACCATGAGTTTGTCGCGATTCTTGTCCAGAGTCGCCTCACCGATGCCTTTGACCTCGAGTAACTCGTCAACCGAAGCGAAATTACCATGAGCCTCGCGATAGGCCACGATAGCCTGCGCCTTGGTCGCCCCGATGCCAGCCAACTCACGCTGGAGAGTTTCGGCATCAGCGGTATTCAGATTGACGGCGACCGCCTGAGCAACCTGCACGGAGGCCGTAGCGGCTGGTTCGGTCTTCGAGGTTTCTACTGCCGAAGCGGCAAGGGAGAGGGAGGTAAGAACAGCGAACAGCACAGAGGAAAGGTAGATTTTCATCATCTTAACGTTCCTTGTAAGTGAGTAAGACGAGCACGTTAGGCTCGTTCTTCAACCTAGACGCTATTTCCTCGGTGTCAAATTCTCGGTGAATTAACGGGGTGAAAGCCTCAAAAGTCAGGCACTTGTTAGCCCGCCGATCAGGCGTACATACGAAGACAAGAGGACTTTACAGCCTTAAAGAACCGCAGCGCCGCCGATGAAAAGGGAAACAGATGATGAAAAAACCAACAGGATTTCGGCCACCGACTCGCGCGGTCCGGCCCTGACAATTTTGAGGAGAATGGCAGGATGAAAAAAAGTCCCGCAAAAGTCCCTACGCTTCTACGTGTGAAGCGCCCATAAAAAAATCCAGTCACCGCTAAGTGACTGGATTTTCTAGGGATTTTTTGGTCGGGACGGAGTGATTCGAACACTCGACCCCTTGCACCCCATACAGGTAAAAAACCGTCCAAGCCGATTCCAGCACATCCAAAGCACCCGCCACAACCCCTTGATTTAACTGGCTTACAGGCAATTTCTCATCCAAAATAGCCCTATCCGATTCAAAGAAAGCCGATCTCAATTGGCAACGAATTGGCAACCAGACAATCTCAATTGGCAACCAATTGGCAACGGGGGAATTGACCAAATGGCCAAGATCACAGATCGACAGATGACTGGCAAACCAGGGGCAAGTGACAAATGGTTGAGCGAGGTAGCCATCTGGGGTCATGGCAGCCTCGTAGCCCGAATCACTCCAGCCGGAGAACGGCTGTTCTACTTTCGCTACACCAACAGCCGTAGCGAGCGCGTGACCTACCCTATCGGGACTTACAGCCGCGATAGCCACGAAGGCACCATGACGCTTGCGGAAGCAGGCCAACGAGCCAAAGAACTGGCCGGATTACATAAGTCAGGCATTAAGGACGTGAAGGAGCATCTCGAAGCAGAGGAAGCTGCTCGAATTGCTGCTCGCGACGCCGAGCTTGCAAGGGTTGCGGCTGAGAAAGCTGCTGTCGAAGAAGCAAATGCTCGACTTGCCGCTAGAAAAACAGTCCAAGACCTGTTCGATCATTGGGCAAAAGTAGACCTCATCAACCGTAAAGATCGCGGGGATGAGGTTCGTCGAATGTTCAACAAGGACGTCCTTCCCTTCTTGGGCGCACTACATCTCGACGAAGTGAAGAAAGGCCACATCACAGAAGTGACCGATGCCCTGCTTGCCCGCGGCGTTAACCGGATGGCCAAAATGATTTTTAGTCTGATGCGGCAGATGTTCAGGTTTGCTGTCGACCGCGATTTAATTGACCATGACCCAACAGCCAGCATCCGCAAAGCCAAAATTGGTGGCAAAGACATAGAGCGGGATAGGGTTCTGAGTGAGGATGAGATCCGAACATTGGCTAAGCTAGCACCAGACGCCGGCCTACTCCCTTCTACTGAAGCAGCAATCTGGATAGCTCTATCGACCTGCTGCCGAATAGGGGAGCTGATGAACGCTCGCTGGGAGAATATCGACCTAAAAGCAGGCATCTGGCTCATTCCCAGCGAAGACAGCAAGAATGGCAAAGCGCACACCGTGACCCTGTCTGCATTTGCAATCCAACAGTTCGAACGCATCAAGGCCATCAGCGGCAAAAGCAAGTGGTGCTACCCAAACACCAAAGACACTGGGCCAGTATGCTCCAAAACTGTTACAAAGCAGTTGGGAGACAGGCAACGCAAACCAGACCAAGGAACCATGAGCAACCGCAGCGCCAAAGCTCAAGCTCTCTTACTAAAGGGTGGAAAGTGGACTCCACATGACTTGAGGAGAACCGGCGCCACCATCATGACTGCACTTGGCGTTCTACCTGAGGTGGCTGAACGCTGCCTGAATCACACCGAAGAAAACAAAATCAAGCGCACCTACCAGCGCCATAGCTACAACAAGGAAATGGCAGATGCATGGCGAAAACTTGGAGATCATTTAATACACCTGCTTCGTAGTGAAAAGAGCATCCGACTCAAGAGCGCCCCGAAGAGAAGCGGCTTTATGTAAGCCCCACAGAAGTACAACCGCAACTAACGAGCCACTTAGCAATAAGCTGAACGTTCAACTGTCATCGCCAGCAATATTGAATCTCTTCTTTATCCAATCGTTAACGCTTTCTTCAAGCCAGCCTACAGCTGAAAGCCCTATCTTCACAGGTTTCGGGAAAGCTTTATCATAACGGGGAGACTTGATATTAATTCGATCATATATCGTTGATCGCGAAAGCCCTGTTCGCTCCTGCACTTGCTTCAGACGTAAAATTCTCATCATCACTCCATCCACGCCAAGCCCCAACGCACTTGGGGCCGATGGCGATAGAGTGGAGCTTTAGTTTTTTTTGACCAATCCCTATGCTTGAGCCTGACAAAGATCACAAGCAGAGATATTGCAACACTTTAGAAAATACCTTATCTTGGCAGGAGGCAGACCTTAAATTACTCTAGAGCCAGGCATGTCAAACACACAATCCGAGTCGGCTGCACAGTGCATCATAACGAAGGCGCACAGCTATATCCAACAAGCATTCGAACTGAGGGGAATTGGCCACGACAAAAGAGATGCAGAACTCGCCTCTATTAAAAATGAAATTGAATCCGAAAGATCCAATATCGACTTGACTACCGAGCCAAGCTTCAAAATAAGCCAAGACAAGAAAGCGATAGACTCACAAATCTTTGAAAGCTACAAACAATGCCTTTTGTACGCACTTCATACGGACAGAATAAACAATCTTGAAATCACCCCAATGATCGCTATTGGGCAGAGTCAAATAATTGAGAACGCCCTCACTAGAATGACAGCCGCCCTGATGAATGCCAGGGCCCACTTGACCGCTCTAGAAATTTTGATCAATGTCAAAAACAAACACTACACAGTTAGAGCGTCAAAAGCGGCAAATGTCAGACACTTAAAACCATCCCAAAATGAAGGCTTATTAATAATCAAGGCCCTCGTCAAAAGCATCCATTACAACAACCCTGTTTTATATAAATCAAAAATGGACGCAAGGACTGACTACACAACCAAAATAATCGCGAACATAAATAAAGAATACGGGATATTAGACATAACTGACACCAATGAACTTAAGTGGCAAATATACAACTTATGCCTGGAGCTGACCGACAAGATCAAGGGACCTGCGGCACGAATTTCAGACAGGCTAGCCTGGATTAGAAGCCAACAACCCAGTACAAGCACAGAGACCGAGACAAGCATGCTGCACGAAGCATCGCTTACACTTAACTTCAACGAAGGCATGAAGACCGCACTTCTTTATATGCTAATCGAAAAATTTAACGATATACCATTAGAGATATCCACCAAGATCAAATCAATCAAAACAAAGGAGCAGATTGAGAGAGGGCTAGCACTCTTATCAAGAGGCGCGAACTTAAGTGAAATATCTGCAGCCATGGACGCATAAAAGAATCGCCCGACTTACACGGGCGATTCTTTTATGCCCACCCCCTCTACGACCGCCATGTGGAATATGGTGAAAATTGTACAAGCTCATTACTGCAAGCAACAGGCGGCACAACACCACCATATCTCAAATTAATCATCTTGGTTTTCCCCCTCATATAAATAGTTACCGAGCCATTTGAAACAAGGAAATCAACCGCCTCCTTCAGGCGTAACTTATCTCGTAGGGTTGCAGGCCCACATTGACGAACAATGTTATAAGACAACCCCTCAAGACTCCCCCTTAATCGCTCAAGCAACCACGGATAAAGAACCTGAGCATCCTGCACAAATCTTGGCGCCGGCAAGAAAACCTTATTAAAACTCATGGAGTAGTAACAGCACAGCTCGACCGCCACAAGCAAACTTGATACTGCTATTTTTTTATCCTTATTTTCAAATATATGAATCAACGCAGCGACCCGCGCAATATTTTCACCCAATTTAGAAGCATGATCTTTCACATGCTCAAACCTACCGCCCGGCATAATCTCCACTTCAATTTCATTGACTATATCAATCCAGTAAGAAGCTGCTTCATGCTCAAACTCTAAGGGCTGCCTATACACCGCCCCCTTCCTTAAAGAAAGATTATTCCTCGCCAGCTGATCTAGACGCCGCTCAACGGCTGCCCACAACTTACTGTCTTGTTGTTCGCCAAGAGTTCTTATGCGAACTTCTGCCCGCTTATCAGGTGCACAAACTATGAAACGGGCCAGCATACCCGAATCTCTGGCTAGCGTTCCTTTCTTCTCAAGATAGTCAGCGACAACAGCGGGCTGAGCCATCAACATTAACATCAGTCGAACATCTTCAAGTACGATATCATCCTTGTTCGCCCGCATCACGATAGTATCCCTGCCATCCCAAAGAGTATTTAAGTGGCCTCTTGCACCACTCATTGCACTCTTGAAAAAAACCTCAGCTTCATCCGTGGCCAAAGCAGCGCTTGGGATTGATCTCTGCAAACTCGCAAATAAACCTTCTGGAGTGACATCTTTGTAGAGCAGTTGAAAGCTACGCAGAACGTTAACAGCATTCTCCTCATCAGCAAATGAAACAGATTTCTTTCTCTCCTCACGCTGCAACCTCTGGATAGGCATCATTACTTTTTCATAAACGACTGACTTACCATATCCAGACTCAACCACAATTAGCGCATTGATTGAAACCGGCCTTATCACATTGTACGGTAGCTTTACATCGAATCGTCCCTGTGCGACTGCTGAGATGCCTCCCAGCAGAGTGAGTGCAACCATTTCAGGATGAACCTTGCTGTTATACGCCAATTCCTCTGAAGCAGACCAAAGCAGCGTGTGTTCAAGCGCTTTAACATTAATAGAGCCAGGTGGCGGTAGTTTTTTACGTAACGTGTACATGAAGCCTCTCCTCAAGTGCGCGGGTCATAGGCCCCATGCCTATGACCCGCGCACCCTAACGAGTTAGCCACTCATCCTATACAGCCTTGCCTAGTCATATTCACAGCCGCAAGCAGAACCATTGACACCACTCAAAAAACACGATCTAGAAACACTATGAAAAGCTGAGATTATTATCCTTTCACTGCTATTTCAGATATTTCAGCTACGAATATCAGAAATCTCACACGTCTCTTTCCGCATCTCAGCAGAAAAACACTGAAAAGGCATTAAATTACAGATTTTCAGACCTAAATAATCTAAGGGAAGACGGGTGCGTATTGCCCTCTTCAGCCCTTCCCTTTTTAGGAGTCTGAACGATGTCGATTAACTGCCCTTCCTGTAACTCTGCTCGCGTCACAGCACGCAACCATGCCCGCAAAATCGGAGGTGCAGCCGGTGCTATAGGTGGAGCCGCGACCGGCGCGGCGAGCGCTGCAGCCGGTGCGCAGAGTGGTGCCGCCCTGGGCGCGGTTGCTGGCCCCATCGGAGCGGCCCTGGGTGGCCTGGCTGGTGCCATCCTGGGCGGCTTGGCTGGTGGCGCCGTCGGCAGCCTCGCCGGCGCACGCATGGGTGAAGAAATCGATGCCCGCGTGCTCGATAACTTCGAGTGCCATGCCTGCGGCCACGTCTTTTCCCTCGACCAATAGCCCTCCTCCAGGGCTCGCACGCGCCTTCATTCAATCCCATTCCCACCGACTCGGCATTCGAGTGTCGGGCGATAGCCAGTTACTCTGGCAAGGAGATCTTTATGGCTCACCTCATTGAGCAAATGGCCTATGTCGGAGCCACCCCGTGGCACGGCCTGGGTAATCAACTCACGCAAAAGCAGCCCCTGGAAGTCTGGCAGCGCGAAGCCGGTATGGACTGGCAGATCCTTGAAAGCCCTGTGCACTTCAAATCGGATGCCATCGGCCATCTGGGCACCATCCATTCGTTCCCCGAGCAGAAGGTATTGTTCCGTTCGGATACCAAGGCGCCGCTGTCGGTGGTCTCCAAGCGCTACCACACCGTGCAACCGCGCGAAGTGCTGGAGTTCTACAGGGATCTGACCGAGGTCTCCGGCTATGAGCTGGAAACCGCTGGCGTACTCAAAGGCGGCCGCAAGTTCTGGGCGCTGGCGCGTACCGGGCAAGGCGCTGCACTCAAGGGTAACGACCAGGTAAACGGCTACTTACTGCTGGCCACCTCCTGCGATGGCACCCTGGCTACCACCGCCACGCCAACTACCGTGCGGGTGGTATGCAACAACACGCTGACCGTCGCCCTAGACGGCACCAGTCGCGCGATCAAGGTGCCGCACAACACCCGCTTCGATCCCCAGGCGGTGAAGAAGCAACTCGGTATCGCCGTCTCGCAATGGGACGACTTCATGTACCGCATGCGCGCGCTGGCCGAGCGTAAGGTGCAATGGCACGAGGCGCTGGGCTTCTTCATGAACGTGATGTGCGAGACCAGCCCGACCGGTGCGCTGCCGGAACAACTGCCGAACGAGCGCGCTCTGCGCAAAGTGCAGGAGCTATATGAAGGTCGTGGTCGCGGCAGCCAGCTGGACTCGGCACGCGGCACTGCCTGGGGCCTGCTTAACGCCGTGACTGAGTTCGTCGACCACGAGCGCCGCGCACGCAGTAACGAGTACCGCATGGACTCGGCCTGGTTCGGCCGGGGCGCGCAGATCAAGCAGCGCGCCCTGGACGCTGCGCTGCAGCTCGCCGCCTAAGCCTCTATCAAATCAACCCTCGCGCCCGGTCAGCCCAGTGCTGGCCGGGCGTTTTTATGTCTGCAGGTGAGCAACATGAAAGCAACGTCACTGAACAGCAGCACCCGCAAGAAACGCCCTGCCCTGCGCCTGGTCAGCACCAAGGAGCTGCCGCGCGAGGACTGGCTGCAAATCCGCAAGCAAGGTATTGGCAGTTCGGATGCGGCAGCAGCGGTCGGCCTCAATCCCTACAAATCGCAGCTGGAACTGTGGCTGGAGAAAACCGGCCGCGACACCAAACTGCCGAAGACCGATCCGCATGATGAGGAAAGCCCAGCCTACTGGGGCAACGTACTCGAGCCTATCGTGGCCTGGCACTACAGCAAGCGCACAAAGAACCGCGTGCGGCGCATCAACGCCGTGCTCCAGCATCCGGATCCGGAAATGTCCTGGATGTTGGCCAACATCGACCGTGAGGTGATCGGCGCTGACGATGTGCAGATTCTCGAATGCAAGACTGCCGGCATAAACGGGGCACGCCTCTGGAAAGAGGGCGCGCCCGAGTATGTGCAACTGCAGGTCATGCACCAGCTCGCCGTCACCGGCAAGCAGGCGGCTGATGTGGCTGTACTGCTAGGCGGTCAGGCGCTGGAGATTCACCGAATCGAGCGGGACGAGCAGATGATCGCGCGGCTCATCGAGCTGGAGCGCAGGTTCTGGCAGTACGTGGAAACGGACACACCGCCACCGGCCGATGGCTCGGCATCCGCTGAAATGGCCCTGCGCTGCCTCTATCCGGAAGACAACGGCCAGGTCATCGACTTCAGCAGCCATGCCGGACTGACCGCAGCCTTCATCGAGCTGAAAGCCGTTCGCCAGTCGATTGCCGACAAGGAGAAGCGAGAAGCCGAGCTCAAGCAGATGTTGCAGCAAGCCATGGGTGACGCCAGCCGGGCTGAGTTCGCCAGCGGTTACGTCAGTTGGCGCAAGGCCAAAGACAGCATTGGCTTGGACGTCACTCAGCTACTCAAGGACAAACCTTACTTGCAGGCCAAGTACCCGCTACTGAAGCCCGGCGCTCGGCGCTTCTTGGTCGGCTGAATCCGGCTGTTTCCACCCGTTCCCTCCCCCTTGGCCAGTCCATGCAGTTCGCGCTGCATGGCTGGCCTTTTTTCGTTTCCAGGAGAACACCCATGTTGAAAGGTCTGGCTCTAACGCCCCCAGTGATTGGCCGCATCTCAATCGGCAAAGTCGTCGAGAGAAACGGCAAACGTCTGCCGGAGAAAGACGATCAATTCACCATCACCTCCCAGGTGCAAGGCAAGGATGGCTGGTTACTGCATCCACTCAACGACCAACTGCGCCAAGGCAAAGAAGACAAACTGCGCAGCATCCCGATCCGTCTGATGTTCAACGAACCCGAGCTCAACTTCCGCGCCGACTACACCCTGTTCGATCGGCAAACCGGACGCCCGGTTTGTGTGGGCAATGGGGAAACCTGCAAGCGCATTGATCAGGACGGAATCCAGACACTGCCGTGTCCCTCGCCCGATGCCTGCCCACTGGCCAAAGGGGGCGCCTGCAAGCCGTACGGCCGACTCAATGTCGTTATTGGCGACGATGATCCGCTAGGCAGCTTTGTGTTCCGCACCACTGGTTTCAACAGCATCCGCACCCTCGCAGCACGCCTGAAATACTTCCAGGCAATCTCGGGCAATCGCCTGGCCTGCTTGGCATTGGAGCTGCGCCTACGCGGCAAATCCACCCGGCAAAGCCATGGAACGCCCATTTTCTACGTGGACATCACGCTGCGTAGCGGCATGAGCGTGGAGGAGAACCTGCTGGCCGCCAAGCAATTGGATGAGGCTCGCCAAGCAGCCGGCTTCGACCAGCGCGCGCTCGATAGCGCCGCGCAGCAAGGGCTGGGCAATGGCGCCTTCGAAGATAACGAGGAGGACAGCGGCACGATTGTCGATGAGTTCTTCCCGCTCACCGAGCCAGCGCCCACCGCCAGCGAGCCTTCACCCCCACAACGCACAGCCCTGGCCGCCAAGCTGGAATCGCTCAGCAGCGAAGCGAGGCCCTAAGTCTCAGGAGGTTCTTCATGGAAACACGATGCCTGATTTGCGAGTCGATGCTCGTGGTCACCAAGGCACAGGCGCAAGCCTGCTCCCTGCTGCTGGGAACGCTAGGCGGCTTCCTGGACGGCTGTTCAAAGATGCGCGTGCAGAGCAACACGCACCGAAACCGCGATATCGGCGACACGTTTCAGATGGGACTCGAACGGCTTACACGCGCCGTAGAAAGCGCAACCTCTGGATGCGCACAGGGCTGGGAATTTGCCCAAGACCTTCAGCGTTATCACTTCGGAGAATTCGAGTGCCTTTGCCTGCGCTGTGGTGCACGTTTCGACCAGCAGCCTAGCGACACCCTTACGCCTCAGCCAGGCGATCCGCCAACTGCTCGACCAGCCCCAGGATCAACTGACGATCCGCAGGTGAGACCGTAGCCAGCATACGACTGATCCGTTGCGCCTGATCATCGGTTCGCGGGCTTGCTTCTGTCAGCAGATCCGCGGCCTCGCACTCAAAGATGGCGGCGAACTCCAGCAACCGAGAAATGTTGGGGATGACGATACCCCGCTCAATGCGGGAAATCGCCTCGCTGCCAATGCCAAGCCGCTCCGCCACATGCTCTTGCGTCATACCGGCGCGGACACGCTGCTTGGCAATCGCTCGACCTACAGCTTCGGCCAGGTGCTTCTGATCAATCTCGGACATGTCGCCTCCCATCTCGACCTGGATGGTTGGCTAACCACTTATTGACATGAAGGACTCAAAAAGTTGAACCTCAACCCTTAAAGTCCAAAGACAACCTAAACACTCAGGAATCCCCCTGCAGGATGCAGCCCGCTTCAAACCCCTCCCTTTCATTTTCAAACCATTCGAGGATCACATGAACCTGCGAACGATCATTCTCGTGCCGCTTTTGCCCCTGGCCTTGGCCGGCTGCAATGAAGCCATCGATACCGTTAAGAACGGTCGAATGAAAATCAACCAGCAATACACCGTCGACCAGGCGTTCAGCAATCGGAGCATCTGCGACAGCGTCGATTGGGACGTCATTACCGATGACAGAAACAGAGAGCTTGTTCAGTACAAGTGCCATATCACCGGCATCGAGTCGTACTACGAACAGGAAAAACAACGTATCCGGGAGAACTTGCTGAGCGGCTTCGACATGCAACGACGTGCTGCCCAAGTCCACCTTGAACCAGCGCGCATGGAGGTGGAAGCCGCCGAGAACGCGCTGAATAAACCGCGGCCTGCCAACACTGCAACCTTGGACAGCGACCGGCTCACCGACCTGATGGCCCGGGAGGATCTGCTCTCCGAAAACGCCCCCTCTCGCTCGCTTCAGAACTATTCCGGCAGCCCAGAGGTTGCAGCAGCTGCACAGCGTTACTTCTTGAGCTACACGCGAGACACAACCTCCCCTCAGTTCGCTGCGCACAAGCAAAACGAACAGGAGCTGCTTCGGGCCATGGCGGCTGAACGCGAAAAGGTTCAAGCCCAGATTGCTGAGGAGCGGGCTCGCCTGAACGAAGTCCAGAATGCTCGCGGGCAAGAATCGGTGGCTCACGCTCAGCAGCGCCTGAACCGGGCAACGGAGCTTTATGAAAACCTGCAGAACTCCGTTGCTGCCAAGCTTGAGGAGCTGGATGCCCAGCACGCCGCAAAGCTGGAGCAATTTGACAATGCCGCCACCATAGAGTCAGTTGCCGAAATCTTTGAGTGGGTCGTCAAGGATGACGAAATCGAACTCGTTTGGTCGGGGCTGGAGGGTACTTACAGCGACGGGCAGATCAAGAGGTTTGGCCACATCGATCGGCTCAGCAGCCTTCAGGACGTCTACCGCAATAACGTGAAGACCTATTCCGACCTACGCCAAAAAGCACCGCTGCTGTAGGTGCCCCATGAAGCGACTGACCGCACTTGTTCCGATATTGCTGCTGGCCTCGATGAACGTTCAGGCCAATGCCTACTGTGATTCCAGGCGATCTGCTCAAGAGGTTGAGACCTGCTATCGGCAATCCCTGACGGCGCTCAAACGAGCTGTCGACAAGGGCTTCAATAAAATCATGAACAGTCCTAACTACAGCGAAGCAACCAAGCAGCGTGTTCAGGAGGAGCATCACGTTTGGGAGCAGAGCGTCCAGACCAACTGCCAGAACTACGCTTGCGTTGAATATCAGTTCCAGGGCCGACTACTTCATCTGGGTCGAATAAAAGCAGCTCCCTCAGCGATGGATGCTGAGGCGTGCCTGGATGCCTGGATCGCTGCCTATCGCCAAGATGAAGGAGACGAAGTCACGATCATCCACGACCAAATCACCGAGTGGCAGCAATGGTGTAGCGAAGGCCGCTTGCCCTGATGCCCCACTGACAAAGCTGATCTGAAATACGGGTTCAGCTGATCCCCCTCAAACCGCCAGATCACTCGATGGTCCGGCGGTTTTTTTATGCCCCTACAAACACAGCCGAATGGAGGTCCTATGACTGCCAAATTCAAGGCCGGCGAGTCCGCTGGCACCTACATCGCCGAAGCACCGGTGACCGAAGCCGATATCGTGGAAATGGCTCAACACCTGGCCAGCAAGCGGCTGCGCAAAGGCCAGGCCTTGCACCAACCCAAGGAAGTCTTCAGCTACCTGCAACTCCTGCTGCAGGACTATGAGCATGAGGTATTTGCACTGCTACTGCTGGACAGCAAACACCGTGTCATTCGATTCGAGGAGCTGTTTCGCGGCACCCTGGATAGTGCCAGCGTCTATCCCCGCGAAGTCGTCAAAGTAGCGCTAGAACACAACGCAGCAGCCATGGTGTTGGTGCATAACCACCCTTCCGGTGATCCGGAGCCAAGCCATGCAGACCGTGTCCTGACCAGCAGACTCAAGCAAGCACTCGAGATGGTGGGCGTACGCACGCTAGACCACATCATCGTGGGAGCTGAAGGCTGCGTATCGCTTGCCGAACTCAATCAAATATAAATCCACACCTGAGCCATATAAAAAACGGGGTGCGGTCGCCTCCCGCACCTATTTATTTTTTTGTAAAAAACAACACACCCACCGCTATCTATTAGTGATATTTCTCAAGACCAAAATAGCAAACAAAAGAAAATAACAAAGCCACCAATAGCAAGACTCCCAACTAGAAAACAATCACAGCAAGTGCTCGGTAAATAGTTTTATGCTTTACATACCCATACACACTAACCACTAATACAGAATGACCAGCAGATGAAAAGACATAAGATAAACACTAACTTATCACTCCACTACAACGATACTTACCAAGGCCTACCAGTCATGGTAGGCAAAGGTCCCTTCGTAGTTAATCATCTCTTTCAACTACAACACCTCATGGTAAGTGCTCTCACCCGTCACCACAGGATTTACGCTATACGATTTGATCTACGCCTACCCAAAGATAAGTCAGCACGCCCCATCGATGCGTTGACGAATAACGTAATTCAGCGGTTCTACGCCTCTTACAAAAATAAAATACAGATTGATCGTAAACGAGCTAAGTCCGCTAACAGTAGAGCTCATGACAGCAACGTTCTATATGCC
Organism: Pseudomonas sp. UBA7530; assembly: GCF_002479365.1. Taxonomy (NCBI): domain Bacteria; kingdom Pseudomonadati; phylum Pseudomonadota; class Gammaproteobacteria; order Pseudomonadales; family Pseudomonadaceae; genus Pseudomonas; species Pseudomonas sp. UBA7530. Next base: position 474,318 of record NZ_DLMS01000013.1, on the reverse strand, counting down.
TGGGCAAGAGAAATTGCAAGCCAAGAACAGCAACACTATCACGGAATAGTTTTCCTCAACCATGATGCTTACAATAGCCTTGGAACCTTCGAACTAGGTAGAAGAAACAACTACAACCGCCTTGTGGAATCTTGGGCCAGCGCACTCAAGATACCCGTTGAAAAAGCTGCTGGTTTGGTGCACATACCTAAAAACGCAACCTATCGGATAGACATTGATGACAGGGAAAGCCAGAAGCGCTTCTTCAGGAGAGCCAGTTATATTTGCAAAGCAGCGACCAAGCAGTACGGTAATGGGCAGCATGGGTTTGGTTGCAGTCGATGTTGAGCAGGTGGGTAACTTCTTTATTTCACCCACCCACTGCAACCCTGCAGAACACCCGCCAGGAACAATTTAGGCCGTGTTGCGCGCCTCAATCCTCGATTGAATCCAAGCAGTGACCTCGTTCTCAATCCAACCAACGCTTCGCCCCGTCAAGGGCACAGACTGTGGAAACATGCCTGACCCTATCAGCTTATAGATAGTGGATCTGGCCAATCCGGTAGAACTGATTACCTCTTTCAAGCGAATGATTCTCAATTTCTCACCTCCTGCTATCAACCTTGACAATGTCATATTTTTACATAAAATTACTGACATTGTCAGAAACGGTGATCACCGGAGGCTGGACGATGAGCGACGGACCACACAGAAGCTTGCCGATGCGAAAGCCTTGGAAAGATCTGGCCATGCGCGGCGACAAGGCCGCCTACAGCGCCAGTGAAGTAGCAGAGGCCGCAACCAAAGCCCTCGCCAGCGATTTCAAGATGGAGGTTTCCTGGGAACTGACCCAAGAGCTGAAATCTATTTTTTCCGGTCGTGACAATTCCCTCATGCTCCCTGAGATTGCGCTTGCTCAGCTAAATGATGCAAACGCTCTTGCTGCTGGATCAGTGTTTGGAAGAAATGTCGTGGCATGCAGCATTGAGCTCATCCATGAAGGCAAATTCGGTTCAGATGCGTTTCATGAAGCTGTAGGCCTTGCTGCCAAAATTCGTGGACTAGCAACCGTGCGCTCTGTTGAAGAGCACTACCTGAGAGAGTCCAACCACAGGCGAGCGGACCATGTGAGCACGCGTATCTCCGACGCAATCTGCGGACTCTCAGAAAACCAACTGGGCTTGATTCTGTTGGGCCCAGCACCGGTCTCTCAGCGCTCAAGAAAAATGACCGGCTTGGACGCAGGAGTATCGCTTTGAAAAAATTCTCACCGCTGAAGGAGATGGCTGTTGATGTGGTCGAATCCGGCGTACGCCCACGAAAAGGCATGCTGCCCTGCCATCTCGGACAGAACATCAATTTCGATCTAGAAGCTCTCGCATCCTTCTCCTCGCAAAAATGGCAACCCAGGGTCTATGACGCCCTAGTCGTGGCCGCTGCCGTTGAGTTTTGTGATCGCACTCTTACCCGCAGCACAATGAACTGGGGGCGGCGTTTTGTTGTACGCATTCCAGTTCATGACCACGAAAAATGGTCAGAAAATGCAGTTACCGGAGCACTAGTGGAGGCACTGAACCTTCTTACCGGAGATGCCTGGCATTTCGAGTTTCACGCTCGAAAAGCTCCCGCAGAACCACCAGTTCAAGATCACATGCAGTTCCCATCCAACGCGGAAGCGGTCATTGCCTATAGCGATGGCATGGACTCCCGTGCGGTAGCCGAGCTGGAAAGCAAGCGCTTAGGAAAACGCTTGGTTCGCGTGAGAGTAGGCAGCAAGCAGCACGATATCTCCAGGAAGGAACGTCTCAAAATCCCGTTCACGGCACTCCCCTATTCAGTGAAGCTTGATGACCGCAAAAATACTGAAACTAGCGCCCGAAGCCGCGGATTCAAATTTGCTGTCGTATCTGCAATGGCGGCATACCTAGTTGATGCACCAGCAACCATCGTTCCTGAAAGCGGCCAAGGCGCACTCGCACCGGCCCTCCTTCCAGTTGGTCATGGATACGAGGACTACCGAAACCATCCGGTCTTCACCAAGCTGATGGAGCGATTTGTTAACGCGCTACTCGACTATCCGATCCAATTCCAATTCCCCCGTCTATGGAAAACGAAAGGCGAAACCCTGCGCGAGTTTGTCGAAACCTGCGGAGATGGAGCTGGCTGGGCAACTACCAGATCTTGTTGGCAGCAGTCGCGACAAACTGCCGTTCTAGGCTCACGGCGACAATGTGGCATTTGTGCTGCGTGCATCCTCCGTCGCCTAAGCGTACATGCCGCTGGCTTGAATGAAGCGCCGGAGACCTACGTGTGGGAATCGTTGAGTGCAACGGACTTTGAAGCTGGAGCAGCAAAAGACTTCAGCAGACAAACTCAAGCCTTGCGAGAATATGCCATCGCAGGGGTGCTCCATTTCGAGCACCTTTCTTCTATTAGGGAATCCACGCAGTACGAACTGATCAAACGCCTCAGGACGAACGAGCTAGCTCGTGCTTTGGCTGAAACGCCACAAACGGTGGCGGAGAATTTTGACCGGCTCTTGCAACAACATGCCATGGAATGGTCAGCGTTTACGAACGACCTGGGACCAGAGTCGTTCGTGAGAAAATGGATAGATCACGCATCATGACCAAACCAAATTACGAACTCAGCCCAGTAGAGCTAGGTGAACGACTGAAGGTTGCGCGGGAAACCGCGAACATCACCCAAGATGCTGCCGCTAAGGCAGTAGGCGTTGCGCGCACCACGCTTGTGGCCATTGAGAAAGGGCAACGTACTGCTCGGCTCGATGAAATCCAGGCACTTAGCCGCTGCTATGGCGTATCTGCCAACTCGCTGCTGCGACAGGAAGCCATTCATGTGGATCTTGTTCCACGCTTCCGCTCGCTTCCGGATACCAATGAGGTAGGTGTCGAGCAAGCTGCGCGGATGCTGAACGATCTCGTCAGAGCTGAGGTTGAGCTTGAAAATGTGCTCGGTATTCAGAGAGCACATAACTACCCTGCAGAGAAAACTATCCTTCCTGGTGATGTCCGCAAGCAGGCGGAGCACGATGCACAAAGCCTGCGAAACTGGCTGGGGCTCGGCGAAGGACCAATTCAGGACATCTTTGCGCTTTTGGAGCTACAGCTAGGCGTGCGAGTCTATAGCCGAAAACTCGCCCCCAAAGTCTCTGGGCTGTTTGCTTATGACGACGCCGTTGGTGCTTGCATACTAATCAATGCCAATCACCGAAAAGATCGTCGAGCCCAAACCAGTGCTCATGAGCTTGGTCACTTTATCGCGACCCGTCGCCGGCCAGAGGTCTATCAAGACGAGAAATATGAAAACTCCCGTGAGGAGCGATACGCGAATGCATTCGCGAGTGCATTTCTTACGCCAGCCCGGGCCGTCATGGAGAAATTCAAGGAGTTGACCATTGGCTCAACCCATCTCACTCGCAGACACATCATCCTGCTTTCAAGCTTTTTTGGCGTATCCCGCCAAGCGATGGTGATGCGCCTTGAAGAGCTTAGCCTGACTAAAAAAGGAACCTGGGACTGGTTCATGGATAATGGCGGCATTACCGATGAGCAAGCCCGTCAGGTCCTGGGAGATACTGTATTTGACTCGATCCCTGCTGATGTGACGCAATCGTCACGACTCTTCTTGCTGGCGATCGAAGCATGGAAGAAAGATCTAATCAGCGAAGGCCAGATGTCAGAGATGCTGAAGCTTGATCGCGAGAGAGTGCGTGAATTGCTTGATGAGGCAGAAGAGGACGAGGTAGATGACCTTTTCAAGCTGTCTCATTAACCAGAGAGCTGCGCTCGTCCTGGATGCTAGCGTAATCATAAATCTGCTGGCGACGGGGCATGCGAACACTATCTTGCAAGCATTAGCCGTCCCTCTCTATGTAACCGACTACGTCGTGCGCGAGATCGAGCAAGGCGCAGTGAATGGAAGGCCAGAACCAGCGCTGCTTGCTGAACTGATCAGCAACCAAGTCTTGATAATCAAGGAACTGACAGGAACCGCCTTAGAAGATTTCTTTGGGATGGTATCCGGACATACCTCTAGTTCGCTTGGCGACGGCGAGGCGGCTACTTTAGCCCTCGCATACAGAAATGGATTCTCTGCCGCGATTGACGAAAAGAAAGCTACCCGGATCGCAGAAGAACGCTTTGAGGCCCTACAGCTAGGCACAACCGTCGATATTCTTGCGTCCCCACAAGTACAGCGCTTGTTGGGAAGAGAAGCGCTAGCCACCGCAATACTTCGAGCGCTACAGCGAGCAAGGATGCAAGTTAGGGAACACCAATTTGACTGGATTGCCCAACTAATTGGCCTGGAAAACGTAAAAGCATGTCCGAGCCTGAGGCGACATGCCAAACGACTGGCCCCTGCACTTAATTTTTAAGCGAGATCAGCATCACCATTATTTTCATGTAGGCTTTTAATGAAATGCTGTCGCTTTTTTTCAGAGGAGACCTCACAGCACCCCAACCGCTCTGCAAGCCTCAAGAAATGGCTTCTTAAGGAAATTGCAGTCAGCGTATGGTCGGCGTTGGGTTTGACGCGCCAAGGTCGTTAGAAACTCAGCAGGATCACGCCCCTTCTCTTTCCATTCATCCAGCACCTGCTCTAACCAGTACTTACCGTCATTTTCTCCGCAGACTTTCGCCTTGTAACGCTCATCTATTCCATACAGATCCCTCCATGTATCAATTTCCTCATTGATAGCAGCAGGTCCGAATTGCAGCTGTATGTCTGCAGACTTCAAGTTCTCGATGTCGGAATGTTGCAAGACCACCTGAATATCCACGGGCTGCAGCGCAGCTGCGAATGGATAGAAGGCCTTGCGCCGCCCCGCCCGATTGCGGACAGGATCCTTGCTGAGCTTGTAGGTGCTGTTGCACTCGTGGCAGGCGGGTGCCAAATTGCGAAAATTGATCGAGTTAAACGGATACAGCGCCTTGGGCAAGAAGTGGTCGTAAGCCTCGCGCTTGCTGTGATGCTCACCCTTAATATCACCAATGCCGCAAAACGGGCATTTTCCTGCCTTATTGGTGGACACAAAGGCTTGATAGTGATCGGCGATGTCACCAATCTTGGCGCGCAACGCAGCGAGATCTAGCAACGACTGAGAGTAAAGCCCTTTGAAGAAGACGGCAAGTTGCTCGCTAAGGTCTTTGTGGATAACGGCGATATCAGCGTAGCGTACGAGTCTCGCAGTTGGATCATTGGCACATATTTTCTCCAAATCGTTATTACCCTGGTACCACTGCTGAAACTGATTAATCTGTGCAGCGGTCAGCACCGAAAACATTCCGTAGATTCGTTCCACATGACCGTAAAAAAAATCAGCGCCTTGTGCGTCGGAGTAATAGAACGCATCCATCACTTCGCGTAACTCTGCGTTGGCGTCGAACAAGTGCAGACCAAATGGGCCGCTTGCCCAAGCCTTGCACCAGACCTCATGAAAAATGAAGTCAATGAACGCCTGCATCTTTTCCATCTGGTGCGGTACATAAGTGTACGGAAACAGCATCAGCTCTGTGCCTCCCCATCTTCTGGCTGATCATCGTCAAGGATAGCCTTGATCAGCAGCACTTTTTCTACAGAGTCGCCTAGTTGCTGGTGAATCTCCGTGATCAACGACTCTTTGTCTTCGGCTCCCTCTTCTAAACGTGCGCGGAACGCCTCCAACAATGCCTGCGCATGACCGCCAATGGTTTCGCGCTTGTTGAAGGTGTTCATCGTGATCTTATTGATGGAGGCGCCCAGCGTGTTGTAGTCAGGGTGGCGGATGCTGACCACGCCGCTGGCTTTGTCCTTAGCAAACACCAGCACCTTGTCCGGCTTACTGTCGGAGATCAAAAAAGGAGTGTGGGTGGTGATCAGCATTTCCTGCGCAAACTCACCCTTGCCAGGTAGGCACTGGCGCAAGCGGCTGATGAAGCTGGCGCGCCATTCTGGATTGAAGTGCGTCTCGGGCTCGTCGAGCAGGAATAGACTGTTGGTGTCACGGAACAGTAGGCACAGGCCCAGGCTGTGCAGCAGCTGGTGCTCGCCGTCCGATAACTCCTTGAGCAGCATTGGTTCAGCTACGCCCTGTTTGGTGAAGCGCACGAGCTTGAAGCGCATGACGCGCTGGTCAGAGGCCAGCGTCGGGATCGTCTCACTGACATAGTGGCTAGTCGAGGTGTACAGGTCCGCCTTGAGCGCATCACTGACCGAATACAGATTCAGCGTCAGCAGCACTTGCAGTGCTTGGAACAGAGATAGCGCGGAACCGTCGAAATTATCTCGGAAGGCGTATTTCGTCTGCTCATTGACCCAATAGTCCAGAATCAGCGTATCGGTGGCCTCATCATGGAAATGCAGGGTGGAGCAACGCTTGAGCTTTTCAATGATAGAGGTACGTTCGTCGCCCTCTAGCCCATGCAATAACTTGAGGCGGTAGTCACCAGTCTCCGGATCGAGGTCTATGACGGAATTGTCTGCGAAGTAGCCCTCCTCCGTATAACCGGGCAGGACGTAGTCCCCTGAAGTAAATGCCTCTGCTTGTTGGCGCGTCAGCGGGATACTGCGCCGAATGAGGATGCGAAATTCCGTGAGCTCCTTAATGCCGACATCTTCCCGAAAGGGTTGAAGTGTTGCCTCATCATGAAACAGCAGGTTGCAAAGGAGGATGGCCTGGCTGAACCCGTTATCAAGGTAGGCCAGTCGTACATCAGGGCGACCGGGATAAGGAAGTTTTTTGGCCAGTGCTGTCCAGTACTCGTCAAACTGCACGAAACGCATTTTGAAAAACGGCAGACTGAGGATTTCGTTCTCTCCAGAGGAGTAGCCCAGCACGTACTCGGGTAACAGAATGTCGGCATGGCCGCTTCCGAAAGCCTCATACACATCGGTGCTGAAGTCGCCTTGGTTCTCCCACAGAAATCGAACCGATTCCCCAACATTTTTCCACACACCCACTTTCGCCCATTCCGGGCTGTCGGAGGTACAGTACTCAGCAGGCACGCGGATCAGGTAATCCAGCTCAAATGAAACGGGCGAAAAATCCAACGCCTCATCTTGCAGTGCTTCGGGCAGAAAGCTGCGGCGCACACGCAAGACTTCCAGCTGATAGAAGATCGCTGCCAAGGCTTCGAGTAGGTTGGATTTACCACTGCCATTCGGACCGGCGCAGACAAAAGGTGCAAAGCCCGCGGGCTCCGCCAATTCGTTTTGCAAGCTCCACTCGGTCCGGAAGTGATGTTCAAAACCACAAGGCAGGCTGCGAAATCCTTTCGGGTCGGTGATCTTAAGGCGCAGCAGTTTCATGCCTGAGCAGCCTTAAGCTCGACCATGTTCCCGAAGATAGGTTTACCGCTCTCTTTCTCGTGGTCAGTGATGTTTCGCCACTGCTTAAGATGCCCAGCGGTCAACGCCTCGAATACCCAAGACTTGATGTGTTCGTAGGCATCGGCACCCAGCTCAAAATCATTCTCCGGATGTAATTCTGACAATCGGTTTTGCGCAGCGACGATGAAGCGTTCTACAGAGAAAGCTGTACTGCCCAACTGCGCACAGTAGGTCTCCAGCCAAAAGTGCAGCAGGGGTTGCAGCTGTTCGTGGTTCTCCAAAGCGGGCAATAGCAACTTGGTTTCCGGCAGTTTGATCGCCGGCGCAGTAGTCGGCGTAGGCAAAGCAACGGCCATGAGGCTCTCTCCTTCGATGGAGAGCGCAGGCAACACCACCCGCGACAAATCCAGCTCTCCCTTGAAGGCCTTCTGACTCAATGCACCGTATAGGGCTTCGAGGCTGTAGAGACTTTGTTGATAGCTGGACTTCAACTGGTCTACTTGTTCATGGATATCTGCGAATCTATTTTGCAGTTCGATTGGCGGGCGCTTTATCTTGGTTTCTTTGATGATCCCCAAGTTCAAACCGCTCATAATTGCCCCTCTGTTCTTGCTGGCGAATTGCCTCAGAACAAATGGACTGGAGTGGATGGAGTAGGACAAGAACAGAGGATTGGCCACTTCTCGGTTCAAAGTAATTGCCGCAAGGTGCTTGGTGTTGATAGCAACTGGAATATCGTCAGGAATTACTGCCGAACGACCGATGGTTCCCATAATTGTGACAATGACGTCGCCCGGAAAGATTCGATAACCCTGAAGCTCCTGGTACTTTTCGTCGGATATGAAACGACGCTCCCCCCAGGCAAATCTATTCTGCACAGCATTATCTATGCCAAGTACTGCCACATCGCCGTCTGAAGTAAACTCACTATGGAGCAAATTTGAACCAAAGGGCCCAGTTCTCATCGCACCTTTATGATTGGCAGCAAGCTCGCGAATTTCAACCTGCGGCCAAGCATCATGACCGGGACAGGTCGGCCCAAACATATCCAGAAACACGCTCTTAAGCAGATCGTCTAGCTGTCGCAGGTGCTGTTTGCGCCGAGCTATCAACCCTTCCACTTTACCAAGCAGATGAGCAATGCGGATTTGGTCGTCAAAATCAACCGCTGGAAGCGGAATACTTTCTAGCGCGCTTCTATTGATGTGCGGAATCGTCGCGCCTGTAGCGGTTTTTCGCAGAAACCCGAACTTCGACTTTAGGTACAATCCAAGAAAAGGCGTGAATAGGCGAACGCCTGTCTTGAGTCGAAGACGTGCAATCGTGCTGCCGATGTAACCACTCTTGCCAAAGCCAATCGTTCCTGCATTGGCGCCATCCCATGCAATCAGCACATCATCTGGCATTGCCTCCACGCCATTTGAATCGTCAGTGTATCGAATCAAATCATCATTTCGGAGATCGTCGATACCAATTAAACGTTTCGCAGCTTTCGATGGTGACTCGGATACCTCGTGTTTTTTACCTTTAGCGATTGAAATGGCCGAGCCTAGGGTTGGCGACTTCAATTCATTCATCCCACCATCCCCTTCAGCTCCAGCAGATCGCGCACGATGCCGCTCTGCACCTTGGCCAGATCAGCTTCATCCACATCGCCCACCTCGGCCTGAAGCAGACGATCCAGAATTACGTCCGGCGCGTCGTAGCGCACCTCTTCAAACACGTTGTCCTTGTAGCGCGAGAATGAGAGGTCATAGCCTTCGTCTACGATCTCGCCGCGTGGCACCATGAAGCATTTGGCCGTGCGGTCGTTATCTGCGGTAACTCTTCTGGCGTGGTACTTGGCAATAATGTCTTGCAGGTCACCAAAGCCTTCTTGCTTGCTGCGTCTGTCGTCGAGCGAATAACCATCGGCGGCCATCTCGTAAAACCAAACCTGTTCAGTGGCAGGCTGGTTGACCTTGTCTTTCGGCCCCCAGACCTTGGTGAACAGCAAAATAGCGGTGCTGACCCCAGCATAAGGCCTGAACACACCACTGGGCAGGGTGATCACTGCCTTGAGGTCGCAACGCTCCACCAGCAACTGGCGCAGCGCCTTGAACGCGCCGCCAGAGCCGAACAACACGCCCTGCGGTACGATCACGCAGGCGGTACCGCCCTTCTTGAGCAGGCGGTAGATGTTCTCGACAAACAGCAGCTCAGTCTTGGTGGTGGCCAGTTGCAGGTTTTCGTTGATATCGCCCTTGTCGATACTTCCGGTGAAGGGCGGGTTAGCCATCACGATGTCGTATTCGGATTCCTCGGTGTAGCTCTTGCTGAGAGTGTCCTTGTAGTCAATGTGCGGCTCGTCGACGCCATGCATCATGAGGTTCATCAGCCCCAGACGCACCATAGTGGCGTCGATATCGTAGCCATAGAGGGTTTCTTGCAGAATGTTTTTTGCCTGCTCAGTTAGAGCGGAGGCAACCGAGGTGCGCACGAAGCCATCTTCATCGGGCGTAAGGCTGTTAGTGCCCGCCTTGATGGCAAGCTGGGTGACGATGTACTGATAAGCCCCAAGCAGGAAACCACCGGAGCCACAGGCCGGGTCGGCGATCTTGTGGCCCAGTTGCGGCTGCACTAGGTCTGCCATTAATTTGATAATGTGGCGCGGGGTGCGGAATTGGCCGTTCTTGCCTGCGGTAGCGATTTCCGAGAGCAGGAACTCGTAGACATCGCCCTGGATATCCTGAAACGCCTGACCGTTCTCGTGCGAATCGCGCTCCATCACCTCGAAGATCTCATCGATAGTCTTCACCGCCTCGACCAGTAGGGCTGGCTTAGGGATGATGAACACGGCATTTTTCATATGGTGCGTGAAGTTGGACTCCGCGCCATTCAGGTCTTTGAGGAAAGGGAACACCTTGCCCTGAACGTGCTGCAGCATCTCTTCGGCCTGCATACGCTTAAATTCGCTCCAGCGTAGGGTGCTCTTTTCGATGCCGTACTGGCGCCGGTCACGCGCAAGGATTTCGACTAAATCCATCGCGCTCTCACGGCCAGTGAGCTTTGTTCGATGCTCCGGTGGTACCCAGACGCCATCAAACTTCGATGTGTACTCTTCATCTGTCCATTTGGCGTCGGACTGGCGCTTGAGATCTTGTTCATCCAGTCGCTTCATGAACAGCAAGTAGGTTATCTGCTCGATGGCAGTGAGCGGATTGCTAATACCGCCGCTCCAAAATTTATTCCAGAGCTGGTCGATCTTACTTTTGAGTTCGGGGTTGTTCTGTAGCATGGGTCACTCTTCTTTTAGGCTGCCAGCCGTTCGGTCAGCTGCAAGATTTCGTTAATTTCGGCGGGGCTAAAAACGCCCCGAATACCCTGCGGGTGAATGACCGTAAAGGGGGCGCTGATCAGATCTTTCTTCTCCACTTTTTCGCGCTCGATGATGAAGCCCCTCAGCAGATTGAGGAACTCCATCTGCCGGCTGCTGAGCGTGGTGTGGGCGCGGATGAATTGGTCAAAAGCGGCTCTGACCTCGTCCGGGAAGCTCCTGAGCACTTCGATCCCCAGGATGTGGCGGATGAACTGGATGAAGTGCGCCTTGCGGTTCTTGTAGACCTGACGCAGTAGGTCTTCGGTAATGTGCGGGTGCTCTTCGTGCAGCAGCTCGGCCAGTTCGCTAGCCTCTTCGCTGCTCACTGCCTCGCCGTTCTTGATCTTCTGCAGCACCAGATTGTGCGCAGTGAGTTCGGCAATCAGGCTTTCCACCATTTCGCGGTATCGGGTTATGCTGACCGCCTCGTGCTGCGGGCCGAACTCCACCCATTCCTTCTTGTGCAGCTCATCGGCCAGATCGAGGTGGGTTTGTTCCTGGCCGGTGGAATGCTCGCGGAATTTCATCAGCGGGCCAAGTTTGGCGACTAGTTCGTCGAAGGCGTCTTCATCCGCCTTGGCCCAGTAGTGGCTGGTTTGGGCGGCGCGGATCAGGGCTTCTTCTTGCTTCACGAAGCCGACCGACAGCGGCAACTCACTGATCTGCTCGACGATGCCTTCCTTGAGGGTGTCGGCCTGTTCCTTTTCTTCGCTCAATACAGCCAGCGAGTACTCCAGCAGGTCGCGTTCGAAGCGCATGGCCTTGAAGTCGGCCTCGGACACAGTGCGGAACAGCGGCTTGATTTCTGCGCGCAGGAACTCCAGCCGGTCGTGGCTGAGGCTGATCCAGAAGTTGTCGTCGTCCAGCCGCGCCAGTGCAGCAGCGGCTTCCTTGATAACCACCGACTCTTTGGGTAGCGCCGCGATCTGCAGACGGAGCTTGGCAACTTCTCGCGCAGCGATGTCGGCATGGCTGCTCTCGTTGGCCCTTTCGATTTTGTCGAGGCGCAGGCCCACCAGCCGCACCGGCAGCGGCAACTGCGGTTTGAGCTCCTTGCCCTTGGGGTTGAGCTTGAAGTATTCGAAGTTGTCCCAACAGTCGAGGATCAGAAACACATCCTTCTCAAGGCACCAGGGCTTGGGCTTGCTGGTTTCCAGCAGGCGTGTGCCGCGCCCGACCATCTGCCAGAACTTGGTGTAGGAGTAGACCGGTTTGGCGAATACGAGGTTGACGATTTCGCGCACGTCGATGCCGGTGTCGAGCATGTCCACGCTGATGGCAATGCGCGGCATGTCGTTGTTGGTGAATTGATCGAGCAGCCCACCTTTACCGTAGACGCGCGGGTCATCCGACACCAGCACCTTTGCAAGCTCACCGTGGTGCTGCGGGTAGAGCTTGTCGAAGATCTCTTCCATGCGCCGGGCATGGGCCTTGGTGGCGCAGAAGAATATGGTCTTGCCCGGTAGCACGCCGTTGGCGTCCTTGATGGCCTCTTCCATGAACTCGCGGACGATCAGGGTATTAGTGCCCTTGTTGATCACCTGTTTTTCAAGCTGGCTGCCCTCGAAGTTGATGTCTTCAACTTCCTTGCCTTGGAGGATCAGCTTCTTCTGGTCCTCCAGCGAAATGGTGCGCTTGCTAATGCCTTCCATCTGGAACTTAGTCTGAATCTTCATGACCTGAAAGTTGCAGAGATAAGGCGGCACGTTGTTCACGGCCTCTTCATAGGTGTAGGCAAACGTGGGAATGCCGTCTTCGCAATGGAAAAGCTGGAAGGTGTTGTGATCGATGATGTCGGTAGGCGTGGCCGTCAGGCCAAGCGTGATGGCCTTGAAGTAGTCGAGCACTTCGCCGAACGTGTTGTAGATGGAGCGATGGCTTTCATCGACGACGATGAAGTCGAAAAAGTGCGGCGACAGGTGCTGTGCCTCATCCCGGATGATATTCAGCATCGTCGGGTACGTGGCAACGTACACACGGCGGTCTGTGGCAATCAGCTTTTCGCCCACATTGGGCCAACGCGGCTCATTGGGCATGTGCTCCTTAAAGGCGGCCAGTGCCTGTTCGCGTAAAGCGATGCGATCCACGAGGAATAGCACTTTTTCTGCATGCCCGGCGCGCATCAAGGCATCGACCATGGCAATGCAGGTGCGCGTCTTACCGGTGCCGGTGGCCATCACCAGCAGGAAATCACGCTTCTTCTGCTCGATACCATCAAGCACCGAGCGAATCGCTCGGATCTGGTAGTCGCGCCCGGCGATCGAGGTGTTTATGAACTCCTGCGTCAACGGCTTGCGATTACGACGGATGTAGGCAAAGCGCTCCAGGTCGTCGCGGGTGGGAAAGCCGACCACCTTGCGCGGTGGGGCGTTCTCCAAATCCCAGAAATACAGATCATGGCCGTTGGTGTAGAAGCAGAACGGCAGTTCACCGCCCAGCTGCTTCTGGATGTTGTAGCAGTACTGCTTGGCCTGCTCACGGCCAATGGCGGCATCACGACTTGTCTTTTTGGCCTCGATCACTGCCAGCGGCTTGCCGTCTTTTCCCAGCAAGACGTAGTCGCTGAACTGGCGCCCCTCGTAGAGCGTGCGAGGCTCGGCCACACCATCGGGCAACTCGGTGAGGATGTCGAATTCCTCGACAACCTGAGTGGGGTCTTTGACGCTCCAGCCAGCCAGGGCGAGTTGATCGTCAATCAACTCAGACCGGGTTTGCGCTTCGGTTTTGGTCATGAGTAGCGTCTTCCCTGTTTTCGCGCACGGCTGGAAGTCAGTTGTTATGTGAAACTGCTATGACTGGAGCTATTCAGGACGTGGCGTCGCGTCGGCTGAGGCATCTACCTCACTCTGTATCCTAATCTCGCAGGCTGACGAAGCCAATCTCAATTGGCAACCAATTGGCAACCAGAACGCGTCGAAGCATAGGTAAAGCAGAAAACATCAAGCATAAAAAAATCCAGCCACCGCTAAGTGGCTGGATTTTCTAGGGTTTTTTGGTCGGGACGGAGTGATTCGAACACTCGACCCCTTGCACCCCATGCAAGTGCGCTACCGGGCTGCGCTACGCCCCGACGATGCTTCCGAGTGACCGGAAACGGGAGGAACTATACATTAAGCTTTTGAAATAAGGCAACTTTTTCTTCGCCTTACTTCTTCAGTACGTGCAGCACATCTTCGAGCTCGGCGATCATCTGCTTGATCAGCTGACGATACTGGGTGGTGTCGTCCTTGGCCTCATCGCCGGAAAGACGCTGACGCGCCCCGCCGATGGTAAAGCCCTGGTCGTACAGCAACGCCCGAATCTGCCGGATCATCAGCACGTCCTGGCGCTGGTAGTAGCGGCGGTTGCCCCGCCGCTTGACCGGGTTGAGCTGCGGGAACTCCTGCTCCCAATATCGCAGCACGTGGGGTTTGACCGCGCAGAGCTCACTAACCTCACCAATGGTGAAGTAGCGTTTGCCGGGAATTGCCGGTAATTCGTCGTTATGACTTGGTTCCAGCATAGGCCTCGACCCTGGCTTTCAATTTTTGCCCTGGACGAAAAGTGACCACACGGCGAGCCGTGATTGGAATCTCTTCCCCTGTTTTCGGGTTACGGCCCGGTCGCTGGCGCTTGTCGCGCAAGTCGAAGTTACCGAACCCGGAAAGCTTGACCTGTTCGTTCAGCTCAAGAGCCTGGCGGATCTCTTCAAAAAACAGCTCCACCAGTTCCTTGGCTTCCCGTTTGTTCAGGCCGAGCTCTTCATACAGACGTTCCGCCATTTCAGCTTTCGTCAGAGCCCCCATACGCTACTTCCTTAACGTGGCGTTGAACCTTTGTTCGAGGCAGGTGAGGATATTTTGCGTAGTAGTACTCACCTCATCGTCATTAAGAGTGCGCGATGGATGTTGCCAGGTCAAGCCGACCGCAAGGCTTTTTCTAAGCGGATCAATGCCTTTACCGTGATAGACGTCAAATAGCTTGAGGTCCGTCAGCCATTCGCCCGCCGTTTCTCGGATAGCCGACAGCACGGCCTCGGCCGGTTGCTCGCGATCGACCAGCAACGCCAGATCGCGACGCACCTCGGGGAAGCGCGACAGCTCGCTGAATGCCGGCATGCGACCGGCGGCAACTTCCGCCAGCACCAGCTCAAACAGGAACACTGGCTGATCCAGCCCAAGGGTCTTGGCAAGCTCCGGGTGCAAAGCACCGATGAAGCCGATCAGGCGCCCTTCCCGCTCGATGCGAGCAGTCTGGCCTGGGTGCAGAGCAGGATGCTCGCCCGGCACGAAGCTGAAGGCATCAGCTGCGCCGGCATAACCCAGCAGCGCTTCTACATCGGTCTTCAGGTCGTAGAAGTCGACGCTCTCGCGACTGTTGGCCCAGCCTTCCGGCAGACGACTGCCACTGATCACGCCAGCGAGCATGGCTTCCTGCTGCAGGCCTTCCAGCTGACCGACAAAACGCAGACCGCTCTCGAACAGGCGCACGCGCGACTGCTGACGATTGAGGTTGTGCTGCAGCGCCTTGACCAGACCCGGCCACAGCGAGGAGCGCATGGCAGCCATGTCGGCCGAGATCGGGTTAGCCAGTTGCAGCGGCTCGACGCCCGGCGTGAACAGTTCGAACAGCTTGGGATCGATGAAGCTGTAGGTGATCGCTTCCTGATAGCCACGGGCAACCAGCAGGCGGCGCAACGCGGGTAACTCGGCCCGCGCCTCGGCCTTGGCCTGCGGCGCGAGACGCGCCTGCGGGTAGCGCACCGGCAGGCGGTTGTAACCGTACAAGCGGCCCAGCTCTTCGATCAGATCCACTTCCAAGCTGATGTCGAAACGGTGACTGGGCACACTGACCTGCCATTGACCGGCGCCCTGAGCGCTGACACTCAGACCCAGCGCAGTGAGCAGGCGCTCGACTTCAGCGCTGTCCATGTCCATGCCCAACATCTGGCTGATGCGTTCGGCACGCAGGGTGATCGGCGCCACGCTCGGCAGATCGGCCTCGCTGCTGACTTCGATGATCGGGCCGGCTTCGCCACCGACGATCTCCAGCAGCAGCGTAGTCGCACGCTCCATCGCCTGACGCGCCAATTGCGAATCCACACCACGCTCGAAGCGGTGCGAGGAATCGGTGTGCAGGCCATAGGAACGGGCCTTACCGGCGACAGCGATATTGTCGAAGAAGGCGCTTTCCAGGAACAGGTCGCGCGTCTTGTCGCTCACGCCGCTGTGCTCGCCGCCCATCACGCCCGCGATGGCCAGAGCACGACCATGGTCGGCGATGACCAGGGTGTCGGCGCGCAGGCTGACTTCCTGGCCGTCGAGCAGCACCAGCTTCTCACCCTCTTCAGCCATACGCACGCGGATGCCGCCATTGATCTCGGCAAGGTCGAAAGCATGCATCGGCTGACCGAGTTCGAGCATCACGTAGTTGGTGATGTCCACCGCTGCATCGATACTGCGGATATCGGAGCGACGCAGACGCTCGACCATCCACAGCGGAGTCGGGCGAGACAGGTCGACGTTGCGCACAACACGACCGAGATAACGCGGGCAAGCCTTGGGCGCCAGCACCTCGACCGGACGCACGTCGCCATGCATAGGCGCAGCGGCTTCGATGGCCACCGGCGAAACTGCGGCGCTGTACATGGCGCCGACTTCACGGGCCAGGCCGGCGAGCGACAGGCAGTCGCCGCGGTTAGGGGTCAGGCCAATCTCGATGCTGGCGTCGTCTAATTGCAGATAGGCGCGAATGTCACTGCCAACCGGCGCATCGGCCGCCAGTTCCATCAGGCCGCTGTTGTCTTCGCTGATCTGCAACTCGGAAGCCGAGCACAGCATGCCCTGAGACTCCACGCCGCGCAGCTTGGCCTTCTTGATCTTGAAGTCACCCGGCAACTCGGCGCCAATCATGGCGAACGGAATCTTGATGCCGGCACGGGCATTGGGCGCGCCGCAAACGACTTGGAAGGTCTCGGTGCCATTGCTCACCTGGCACACACGCAGCTTATCCGCGTCCGGGTGTTGCTCGGCACTTAGGATCTCACCGACCACAACGCCACTGAAGGCACCGGCAACCGGCTGCACGGCATCGACCTCAAGGCCGACCATGGACAGGCGCGCGACCAGATCGTCACGGGATACGTCGGGATTTACCCAACTGCGCAGCCACTGTTCACTGAATTTCATGTTGTCTGTTCTCCTTAAACGAATTCGATCACGAGGGTCGGCTGCTAGCGAAATTGCGCCAGGAACCGCAGGTCGTTATCGAAGAACAGGCGCAAGTCATTGACGCCATAACGCAGCATGGCCAGGCGCTCGACGCCCATACCGAAGGCGAAGCCGGAGTATTTCTCCGGGTCGATGCCACTCATGCGCAGCACATTCGGATGCACCATGCCGCAGCCCATCACTTCCAGCCAGCCGGTCTGCTTGCACACACGGCAACCCTTGCCGGAACACATCACGCACTGCATGTCGACTTCGGCCGACGGCTCGGTGAAGGGGAAGAAAGATGGACGGAAACGCACGCCCAGCGGCTTCTCGAAGAACACGCGAAGGAACTCTTCGATGGTGCCCTTGAGGTCAGCGAAGCTGATGTCCTCGTCGACCAGCAGGCCTTCGACCTGGTGGAACATCGGCGAGTGAGTAATATCGGAGTCGCAGCGATAGACGCGGCCGGGGCAGACAATGCGGATCGGCGGCTGCTGCGATTCCATGGTGCGCACCTGCACCGGCGAGGTATGGGTGCGCAGCAGCATGTTCGCGTTGAAATAGAAGGTATCGTGCATCGCCCGCGCCGGGTGGTGGCCGGGGATGTTGAGCGCTTCGAAGTTGTGGTAGTCGTCTTCGACTTCCGGCCCCTCGGCAACGCTGTAACCGATGTGGGTGAAGAACTGCTCGACACGTTCGAGCGTGCGGGTGACCGGGTGCAAGCCGCCGGAGGTCTGGCCGCGGCCCGGCAGGGTCACGTCGATCCGCTCGGATGCCAGCTTCTCGGCGAGCAAAGCCTGCTCAAGCACGGATTTGCGGGCATTCAGGGCGTCTTGCACTTGGTTCTTGGCGGTGTTGATCAGGGCACCGGCTTTCGGCCGCTCTTCAGCCGACAGCTTGCCCAGAGTCTGCATCAGGGCGGTCAGTTCGCCTTTCTTGCCAAGGTATTGAACCCGGAGCTGTTCCAGGGCATTGACATCTTCGCTTTGTTGCACGGCCTCGAGCGCTTGGGAGACCAATGCATCCAGATTTTCCATTTACAGACTCCAGATACGAAATAGGGGAAGAGCTGTTAAGGCTCTTCCCCTATCTTTGACGTTGCCACCGGGCGAACCCGGTGATTGTCGGGGGACTTAAGCCAGAACGGCCTTAGCTTTCTCGACAATCGCAGCAAACGCCGCTTTTTCGTTCACTGCCAGATCAGCCAGAACCTTGCGGTCGATTTCGATCGACGCTTTCTTCAGGCCAGCGATCAGACGGCTGTAGGACAGACCGTTGACGCGAGCACCAGCGTTGATACGAGCGATCCACAGTGCACGGAACTGACGCTTGCGCTGACGACGGTCACGGTAGGCGTATTGGCCTGCCTTGATCACCGCCTGCTTGGCGACGCGGAACACGCGCGAACGCGCACCGTAGTAGCCCTTGGCGAGCTTCAGGATTTTTTTGTGACGAGCACGAGCGATAACGCCACGCTTAACACGAGCCATGAGTAATTACCTCTAAGTATCTTGACCGATTAACGAACGCGCAGCATGCGCTCGACTTTAGCTTTGTCCGACGGGCCGATCAGCGAGCTGCCACGCAGCTGGCGCTTACGCTTGGTGGACATTTTGGTCAGGATGTGGCTCTTGAAAGCGTGCTTGTGCTTGAAGCCTGTAGCAGTCTTCAGGAAGCGCTTTGCAGCACCGCTCTTGGTTTTCATTTTTGGCATGTTTAGTACTCCGCATTCATTAACAACTGATAACCATCAGGCCTGCCAGTGCCCGGGAGGTTATTTACGCTTCTTGGGAGCGATGACCATCATCAGCTGGCGTCCTTCCAGCTTAGGATGCTGTTCGACGGTGCCGAGCTCGATCAGGTCTTGTTCGACCCGCTTGAGCAGCTCCATCCCCAGCTCCTGGTGGGCCATCTCACGACCGCGGAATCGAAGCGATACCTTGGCCTTGTCCCCATCTTCAAGGAAACGTACCAGGTTGCGTAGTTTTACCTGGTAATCCCCTTCTTCCGTCCCTGGACGAAACTTGATCTCTTTGATCTGCTGCTGATGCTGGTTCTTCTTGGCAATAGCAGCCTGCTTTTTCTTTTCGAACAGGTGCTTGCCGTAGTCCATGATGCGGCAAACCGGTGGCACCGCATCAGCGGAGATTTCCACCAGATCCAGCTTGGCATCCTCGGCAGCGCTCAGCGCTTCTTCGATGGAAACCACACCAATCTGCTGGCCGTCCGCGCCAATCAGACGAACTTCACGCGCAGTGATGTTCTCGTTGATCGGCGCCTTGGGGGCGGCCCGCTTGTCCTGTCTCATATCACGCTTAATAGTTCTTACTCCAAATCTTGGCGACCACGCCGGGAAACCGCTTGCTGCAACTGCGCGGCGAACTGCTCGATAGGCATTGACCCCAGGTCGACGCCTTCGCGGGTGCGCACAGCAACGGATCGTGTCTCGACTTCCCGATCTCCGATAACCAAGAGATAGGGAACCTTGAGCAAGGTATGCTCACGGATTTTAAAGCCGATCTTTTCGTTTCTCAAGTCAACCTTGGCACGAAAACCGCTTTGATTGAGAGTTTTCTCTGCTTCACGGGCAAAATCGGCCTGTTTATCAGTGATATTCATGATCACGGCCTGGGTCGGCGCGAGCCAGGCCGGGAAAGAGCCGGCGTAGTGCTCGATCAACATACCGATGAAGCGCTCGAACGAACCGAGGATCGCACGATGCAACATGACCGGGCGCTTACGGTTGTTGTCTTCAGCGATATAGCTGGCATCCAGGCGCTCCGGGAGGTTCGGATCGTACTGCAGCGTGCCGCACTGCCAGTTACGACCCAGACAGTCACGCAGCGTGAACTCGATCTTCGGACCGTAGAAAGCGCCCTCACCCGGCTGGTATTCCCACTCCAGGCCAGATTCGTTGAGCGCATCGGCCAGCGCACCTTCGGCGCGATCCCACAACTCTTCGGAACCCACGCGCTTGGCCGGGCGAGTCGACAGCTTCATGGCGATATCGGTGAAGCCGAAGTCCTTGTAGACATCCAGCGTCAGCTTGATGAAGTCGGCCGCTTCCTTCTTCACCTGTTCTTCGGTACAGAAGATGTGCGCATCATCCTGCACGAAGCCGCGCACGCGCATGATGCCGTGCAGCGCACCGGACGGCTCGTTACGGTGACAGGCACCGAACTCGGCCAGACGCAGCGGCAGGTCGCGGTAGGACTTAAGCCCCTGATTGAACACCTGCACGTGGCACGGGCAGTTCATCGGCTTGACCGCGTAGTCGCGATTTTCCGAGGCCGTGGTGAACATGTTCTCGGCGTAGTTGGACCAGTGACCGGAACGCTCCCAGAGAATACGATCGACCACCTGCGGCGTCTTGATCTCCTGGTAACCATTCTCGCGCTGCACCTGGCGCATGTACTGCTCAAGCACCTGGTAGACGGTCCAGCCATTGGCATGCCAGAACACCATGCCCGGCGCTTCTTCCTGCAGATGGAACAGATCCAGCTGCTTGCCGATACGACGGTGATCGCGCTTCTCGGCCTCTTCGATGCGCTGGATATAGGCAGCCAGCTGCTTCTTGTCCGCCCAAGCGGTGCCATAGACGCGCTGCAGCTGCTCGTTCTTCGAGTCGCCGCGCCAGTAGGCACCGGAAATCCGGGTCAGCTTGAAGGCCTTGAGGAAGCGCGTGTTCGGCACATGCGGGCCACGGCACATGTCGACGTATTCTTCATGGAAGTAAAGGCCCATGGCCTTTTCGTCCGGCATGTCGTCGATCAGACGCAGCTTGTATTCCTCGCCGCGCGACTTGAACAGCTCGATGACCTCGGCACGCGGCGTCATTTTCTTGATGACGTCGTAGTCCTTGTCGATCAGCTCAGCCATGCGCCTCTCGATGGCCGCCATATCTTCCGGAGTAAAGGGACGGTCGATTGCGATGTCATAATAGAAGCCTTCATCGATGACCGGACCGATCACCATCTTGGCATTCGGGTATAGCTGCTTGACCGCATGCCCAACCAGGTGAGCACAGGAGTGGCGGATGATCTCCAGCCCCTCTTCGTCCTTCGGCGTGATGATCTGCAGGGTGGCATCGGTATCGATCACGTCGCAGGCATCGACCTGCCTGCCGTTTACCTTGCCAGCCAGGGTGGCCTTGGCCAGGCCCGCACCAATGGATTGAGCGACCTCCAGCACGGATACCGGATGATCGAACGAACGTTGACTGCCGTCGGGAAGAGTAATGATGGGCATGGCGCCTCCTCTCCTAGTGGTGACCCCTACCAAAGGTCACGTGGGTTGGGATGAGCCAGGAAGCGATTCAGCGGTATACCCACCTAACGATGGCAGGAGCCCGAAGGCCAACCAGACCGAACCAGAGTCACTGGAAGTAAAGAGCGGGGATACTTTCAGAAAGCCTGAGCCCTGACAAGCTGCCGCTTGAAACAAACTCGCAAAGCCTGCTCGAAAAATTCGAGCAATAAAAAAGGGGTCGCTTAGCGACCCCTTTTTATCGATTTGGTAGGCACAATTGGACTCGAACCAACGACCCCCACCATGTCAAGGTGGTGCTCTAACCAACTGAGCTATGTGCCTTCGATGGGTGCGCATTCTACGCAGATCTTTTTGGCCGTCAACAGTTTTTTTCGCTAACTCACTGAAATAGGCCAATTTTTTTATCAAAGCAGGAACGTTGAATATTTTGCACGGGCACTAGCCGGGCATTTTCAACTCAGGTAGCATCGATTCATTCGTAAAAAATAAAGAACAGAGGTTCAAGATGGCGCACACGGCCTATCCACAATCCTATTACGCCGCCTCAGCCAACGCCGTTCCGCAACGCCCTGCCCTGCAAGGCGAGGTGGAAACCGATGTGTGCATCATCGGTGCGGGCTATACAGGCCTGTCCACTGCACTGTTCCTGCTGGAGAACGGCTTCAAGGTCAGCATCGTCGAGGCGGCCAAGGTCGGCTTTGGCGCGTCGGGGCGCAACGGCGGGCAGATCGTCAATAGCTACAGCCGCGACATCGACGTGATCGAGCGCACGGTCGGCCCCAAGCAGGCGCAACTGCTCGGACAGATGGCCTTCGAAGGCGGTCGCATCATCCGTGAACGCATCGCCAAGTACGACATCCAGTGCGACCTGAAGGATGGCGGCGTGTTCGCCGCGCTGACAGCCAAGCAGATGGGCCACCTGGAGTCCCAGAAGAAACTGTGGGAACGCTACGGCCACACCCAGCTGGAATTGATGGACGCCAAACGTATCCGCGAGGTGGTGGCTACCGAAAACTACGTTGGCGGCATGCTGGATATGAGCGGTGGCCATATCCATCCGCTGAACCTGGCTCTGGGTGAAGCCGCTGCAGTGGAATCGCTGGGCGGCGTGATCTATGAGCAATCCCCAGCTACCCGCATCGAGCGTGGCGCCAATCCGGTGGTACATACGCCGCAAGGCCGCATCAAGGCCAAGTTCGTGGTGGTCGCTGGCAATGCCTATCTCGGTAATCTGGTGCCGGAGCTGGCGTCAAAGTCGATGCCGTGCGGCACCCAGGTGATAACCACCGAGCCGCTGTCCGACGAAGTCGCTGCCAGCCTGTTGCCGCAGGATTACTGCGTCGAGGACTGCAACTACCTGCTCGACTACTACCGTCTCACTGGCGACAAGCGTCTGATCTACGGTGGCGGCGTGGTCTACGGTGCGCGAGATCCGGCCAATATCGAAGCAATCATTCGCCCGAAGATGCTCAAGACCTTCCCGCAACTGAAGAACGTGAAGATCGATTTCGCCTGGACCGGCAACTTCCTGCTGACCCTGTCGCGCCTGCCTCAGGTCGGCCGTATCGGCGACAACATCTACTACTCGCAGGGTTGCAGCGGCCACGGCGTGACCTACACGCACCTGGCCGGCAAGGTGCTGGCCGAGGCGCTGCGCGGCCAGGCCGAGCGCTTCGACGCCTTCGCCGGGCTGCCGCACTACCCCTTCCCGGGTGGCCGTATGTTCCAGGTGCCGCTCAGCGCCATCGGCGCCTGGTACTACACGCTGCGTGACAAGCTGGGCGTCTGAACTTCACGCATGCGTAGGAGCGAATTTATTCGCGATGGAGTTTGGCTTCTTGCCTGCCCCTGATCGCGAATAAATTCGCTTTTACAGGATGTGCATTGGCCCGCCGTTGGTTTCAGGGGCAGGCCGGCAAGGCTTGGCACTGTCCGCCAGGAGCACTGGTTTTGGGTGATGCGGCGAATCGCGAATCCTCCGGCGCCAGACGTTGCGCACAGGCCTGAGCCTGCTGCGCCTCGCGCGCGCAACCCTGCTCACCCAGCACCTGGGACAGGTTGAACCAACCCGCGGCAAAATCCGGCTCACGCTTGAGACTCTCACGCAGCGCATGCTCGGCACCCTTGCGGTCGCCATCGGCGTAGCGACTGTTGCTCAGGGCGAACCAGGGCAACGCCTGCTCCGGCCAGGCCTCGGCGGCGCGGCGATAGGCACGCCGTGCCGGCTGGGCATTGCCGGTTTGCTCGAGGTCGTTGGCAGCCTTCATCCAGGCGTGCATATCGGCCTGCGCCGGCAGGCGCTCCGGTGGCAGAGTCACTACCGCCCAACGACCACCGCGCGCCCAGGTTCTGTCGAAGCTGGCGAAGCTGTCTTGGAGACGGCGCGTGGTGGCCGACCGCAGGATCAGCGTGCGCTCACGACGGTCATAGCCGACCACCACCGCGAAATGCCATTGCGGGTAGAAGTCGAACGCCAGGTTCTGTAGCACCAGCACCGGGTTACCCGCCGCCACTTCGGCAAGCACCGCGTCCAGACGCGGTTGCAACGGATACACCAGCATTTCGTGACTGCGCGCGGCGGCAACCATCTCGACCTGCAGACTGCCTTCACGGCTGGGGATGTAGACCTTGTCCTTGAGCGCACCCGGCGTCGTCAGCACACCGCGCTGGTTGAGCATGGTGGCCAGAGCTGCCGGCCCGCACTGGTAGGCGTCCTGGGGAAAGAAGGGAACATCGGTGAGTTCTACCCGCTCAGGCAGGCGCTCGGCCTCCGGTGATAACACCGGAGACCGCGCGCAGGCTGTGAGTAGAACGATCGAAGCGATGCAGCAGAGGCGAATCAGCGATTTATGCATTTGACGAAATTGAAGATGTTGGTGGCGCACAGCATATCAGTGATGATGAAGATCACCAGAAACAACACGATGATGCCGACCACACCCGCACCGGCAGGCGCCTGATCCAGCTGCTGGTTGAACTGCGCCAGCTCGGCCGGGGTCAGGCTAGCGATACGCGACTCGACCTGATCACGGTCGACGCCCATCGACACCAGTTTCTCCTTCACCTGCTCGTCATCGAGCATGGCCATCAACTGCTCCTGATCCACCTTGTGCTGCTGCTCGGCGATCACCTCGTGAGTGCCGACCATCGCCGCGTTGGCAGCGGGAATCTGCACCACCAGCAACAGGTGAAACAGCGCAGTGATAGCTGCCAGACGGCGCATAACGGGGTTCATGGAAATTGTCATTGTGGTTATCTCCTGAGGGACGAGGTAGCCAATAGACACCATCGAAATCATTCAGGTTCACTCGGCCAGATGCACTCGTTCAGGTTTCCGTCAGCAGCTGGCTGAGTACCGCACGCAACTTGCCCGGCTTGACCGGCTTGTTCAGCAAAGGCGCACCCAGTGCCTGCAACTCCCGACGGCAGTCATCACTGCGATCGGCACTGATGATCAGCGCCGGAATCGGCCTGGAAAACTCATCACGTAGCTGCCGAATCACCTGGCAACCGAGCACACCGTGATCGAGGTGATAATCCGCCAGGATCACCTCTGGCGCCCTGCCCTGCAGACGCTCCAGGGCCTCGTTCAGATCGACCGCCGTGACCACCTCGCATCCCCACTGCCGAAGCAGCGCCTGCATGCTGTGCAGGATGTCCACTTCGTTGTCGATCACCAGCAGGCGCCGCCCGGGCAGGGGGTTGCCGAGGACCGGCTGCGCCACGGATGGCGCCTGGCGCCGCGGAGCCTCCCGCGCCAGCGGCACGCGGATGCTGAACACCGAGCCGCGCCCCGGCTGCGAGTGTACCTGCACAGGATAACCAAGCATGCGCGCGATGCGCTCGACGATCGCCAGGCCTAGACCGACGCCCTTGCGCTCGGCCGCACGGCCGACCTCCAGCTGGCTGAACTCGAGGAAGATCTTGTCCAGCTGATCAGCCGCTATGCCGCGCCCGCTGTCCCACACCTGCAACTCGACGAACGAGCCGCGCCGACGCGCCCCGAGCAGCACACCGCCACGTTCGGTATACCGGCAGGCATTGCTGAGGAAGTTACGCAAAATGCGCGTCAGCAAGCGGAAATCGGTGTGCACCGCATAACTGGCAATTCGCGCGCGCAGACGCAAGCCACTGGCCGAGGCCACGCTTTCGAACTCGGACGCCAGCGGCGCGAGCAGTTCTTCAAGGCGATAAACGTCGAGATCCGGCTTGATAGCCGCCTGATCCAGCTTGGAAATATCCAGCAGATCAGCGAGCAGATCCTCGGCGCCTTCCAGGGCCAGGTGGCTGCGCTCTACCAGGTTCTGTTCGGCAATTGGCAGCTCACGCTCGCGTAGCGTGGAAATCAGCAGGCGCGCAGCATTGAGCGGCTGCAACAGGTCGTGACTGGCCGCAGCCAAGTACTTGTCCTTGCTGCGATTGGCCGCTTCGGCGGCGTCGCGCGCCTCGCGCAGGGCCAGCTCGATACGTTCGCGCTCCTCAATCTGCCGCTGCAGGTTGCGGTTGGATTCGAGCAGTTCGAAGGTACGCGCAGCGACACGTTGCTCCAGTTCGTCGTTGAGTGACTGCAGGCGCTGCTGCGCCTGCTTGCGCTCGGTGATATCGGCAACGAACCCTTCGAAAACCCCATCGCCCTCGGGTTTGAGCAACAGGTTCATCAGCACGTCGATGGTACTGCCATCGCGACGACGCAAACGCGTTTCGTAGCCCAGCAGGGCCTGGCCCTGGCTCAAACGCTCGCGAATCAGGGCCAGCTCATCGAAACCGCCAACGAACAGGTGCCGGGCCAAATCGCCCGGCGCCCAGAGCACCTGCTGCGGATCGTCATAGCCCAGCATGTGCGCCATCGCCGGATTGGCCGCGAGCACGCCGTCCTGCAGGCTGGCCTGGATAATGCCGTGCACCGCGTGCTCGAACAGCCATTTATAGCGATTGCGCTCGGTTTCCAGTTCTTCCAGGCGCGCCAGCAGCTCGGGATAGTGACTCTTGCGCGCCGACTGGCTACCGAGACCGAGCAGCCCGGCCAGCGCTTCGTCAGAGCGCCTCGCCATACACCACCTCGACGTCGCGCTGGGTCGATTCGCGCGGGTTGGTGAGGATGCACGGGTCGTCCATCGCATGGCTGGACAGGAACGGAATGTCCGAGGTGCTGACGCCGTGCAGGCCAAGCGTCTCGCGGAAGCCCATGGCGTGCTTGAAGGCAATCAGGTGCTCGACCAGGCGCTGGCGAATCTGTGCGTGGTTGAGCCCACGGCAGTCTATGCCGAGGGTTTCGGCGATGACCTTGAAACGCTCCGGCGCCGCGCTGTAGTTGAACGCCACCACGTGCTCGATCAATACCGCGTTGCACAGACCGTGTGGCAAATCGAGAAAGCCCCCCAGGCTGTGACTCATGGCATGCACTGCGCCGAGGATCGCATTGGAGAAGGCCAGGCCGGCCTGCATGCTGCCGAGCATGATCTTCTCGCGCAGAGCGATATCGCCCGGATTGGCGATCATCTGCACCAGGTTGCCGTTGATCAGGCGCATGGCTTCCAGCGCATGTGGGTCGGTCAGCGGGCCGTGGCCGGTGGAAACGAATGCCTCGATGGCGTGCACCATGGCGTCGATGCCGGTACAGGCGCTGAGGAATGGGTCCATGCTCAGCGTGGTTTCCGGATCGATCAGCGACACGTCCGGCACCACCGCCTTGCTGACGATGGAGAACTTCATTCGCTCCTGCTGGTTGGAGATGATCACGAACTGCGACACGTCGGCCGAGGTGCCGGCGGTGGTCGGGATCAGGATCAGCGGCGGACTGGGCACGCGAATGGTGTCCACACCTTCGAATTCGAGAATGCTGCGACCATGGGCAACGACGATGCCGATACCCTTGGCGCAGTCCATCGGGCTGCCGCCACCGACCGCGACGATGACGTTGCAGCCCTCGCTGCGATACAGCTCGGCGCCCTCCATCACCTCTTCCACGCGCGGGTTGGGCGACACCCTGGTGTACAGGCAGTAGGTGATGCCCTGAGCCTGCAGGCTGGCCTCGACATCGCCGGCCCAGCCAGCAGCGACCACACCGGGATCGGAGACGATCAGCACCTTGCGCGCGCCGAAGGTCTTGGCGTAATTGCCGACGTTATGCCGGGAGCCGGCGCCGAAGATGATCTCGGGGGAAACGAACTTACGCAGCTGATTCAATTCGTGGCTCATACAACGGCCTGAAATTTCTTGTTATGGAATGGCGATCAGCCTACTGCATTGCTCGGTTTATGCAATGCGACCTGCGTTCAGCTCAACTGCCAATAGAAGGCGTGTTCGGCGCGCAGCGCCTCGGCCAGATTGGCGGCCTGACGGAAACCATGGCGTTCTTCGGCGAACAGGTGATACTCGACCGGTAAACCGCGCTGACGCAGCGCCTCGACCATGGCCTCGGTCTGGCTCGGCACCACCACCGCATCCAGCGCGCCCTGGAAGAAAATCATCGGAACGTCGATCCTGTTGGCCTGCAACAGCGGCGTGCGGCTGCGATAACGCTCGGCATCGCGCTCCGGATCGCCGATCAGCCAGTCGAGATAATCCGCCTCGAACTTGTGCGTCAGCCGGCGCAGCGCCAGCGGGTCGCTGACGCCGTAGAGACTGGCGCCGCCACGCAGTTGCGGCAGCTCGGCCAGTGCACGCAGCGCGCTAAAGCCGCCAGCACTACCACCGCGCACGAACACACGTTGCGCATCGATACGGCCATCACCGGCCAGTGCGTTGATGGCGGCGCGAATGTCCTCGACTTCCAGCTCCCCCCACCCGCCCGCCAGACGCAGGCGATAGGCACGACCATAACCGCTGCTGCCACGGTAGTTGAGGTCGAGCACGGCGAAGCCGCGCAGCGTCCAGAAGGCGATACGCGGGTCGAACACCGGGTAGCTGGCCGAGGTCGGCCCACCGTGCAGGAAAATCACCAGCGGCGGGCGTTCCCCGGTTGATGCAGGCGAGTAGAAAAAGCCGTGACTGCGTTCGCCCTCACCTACCCCACAGCTGAATGGTTGGGGGCGTGATAGCTGCTCTTCAGCCAATGGCTGCTCGCCACCGGCCAGTAACCGCACTGCGCCATCGCTCCGGCGAATGGCAAGCACAGCGGGCAGGCGATCCGGGGCGCCAGCGATGCAGTAGAAGTGCTCGGCATCGGCGGCCAGGGAGCGAAAACGGGTGAAATCTTCGGCCAACCGCCGCTCTGCGTAGCGCGCATCAGATACAAAGGACTCGGTGCGTGCGGTCTGGCCGGCCCCGTCACACGAGAGCAAAACGCCTGTGCCTTGCTCGAAACGGGTCAGCACAAACTCGCCGTTCTCCAGCGGCAGATAGGTTCGGCCGCCCAACTGCCAGGGCGCCGGTGCGTGATCGAAGGGCGCAACCTGCCACTTCGTGTCGGCATCGATGCATACGGGCTGCCACCAGCCGGCCTGATCGCTCAGCACCCATAGCCGCCCCTGTGCATCGAAACGCGGTTGCTGCAGGGACCGATCCTCCGCCTCGCCCATCAACACGCAGGTACGCTCACCGGACTCGCGGCGACACAGGCGGGTAGCGACCCAGGGTTGATGAGGACGATCCCATTCGACCCAGGCAAGGCGCTGACCGCTCGTGTCGGCCACAGGCGTCGCGTAGAAATCGGCGCCCTCAACCAACACCTCATGCTTGCCATTAAGGCCGATACGCACCAGGCGATGCACCACTGCGCTGCCGTCTTGGCTTTCCTCCACCGCCAGCAATGCCTGCCAGGCGGGGACGAAGGACAAATCGCCGTAGCGGCAATTGACGCGGTCCGTGAGCGCCTGCGGCTCAATATTCGTAGAAGCGGCTGGGCGGCATTCCGCTTCAGCCGCGATTTCCCTTGAATCAGCAAGATTCGCGGCTGAAGCCGCTCCTACGGCCCCAGCCAGCGGCAGGTAGTAGATCTGCTGATCACGCTCATTGACGAAAGCTGCGCCCTGCTCCGTGGCGCAGCAGGCGCCGCCGCCGTACTCGTAGACCCGGCTGCGCACGGAAAACCCTGGCGGGGTCAGCTCGCGCACCACGCCGTCGCGACAGAAGAACAGCCCGCACCGCGCCAGCCCGGGATCGAATGCCACCCACAGCACGCCGCCATGGGCAGCGTGCAGCTCGGCAAAATCGGCACTGGCGGCCGCAGCCTGTTCAGCGCTCCAGATCGAGTCGGGATCGGTCACGCCTTGCATATGATCCGCGAGGCCTTGTCGTTGCGGTACTGCAGCTCGCCCAGCCCCAACGGCGCCTCGTCGGCCTGGCGGCGCGCGGCGAGAATCACCTCATGGTGCGCCGACTTGCTGCACACCGGGTCGGCGTTGCTGGCATCGCCGGTGAGCATAAAGGCCTGGCAGCGACAGCCGCCGAAATCCTTGTGCTTCTCGTCACACGAACGACACGGCTCGGGCATCCAGTCGTCGCCGCGGAAGCGGTTGAAGCCGAAGGAATGCCGCCAGATATGCTCGACGCTGTGCTCGCGCACGTTCGGGAACTGCACCGGCAGCTGCCGCGCGCTGTGACAGGGCAGCGCGGTGCCATCCGGGGTGATGTCGAGAAACAGGTTGCCCCAGCCGTTCATGCAGGCCTTGGGGCGCTCCTCGTAGTAATCCGGGGTGACGAAGATCAGCTTGCACGGGTTATTTTCGGCCACCAGTTTGTCGCGCCACTGATTGGTGATGCGCTCGGCGCGCTCCAGCTGCGCACGGGTTGGCAGCAATCCCGCGCGGTTGAGCTCGGCCCAACCGTAGAACTGGCAGGTGGCGAGTTCGACGAAGTCAGCCTCCAGCTCCAGGCACAGCTCGATGATGCGCTCGATATTGTCGATGTTGTGCCGGTGGGTGACGAAGTTGAGCACCATCGGGTAGCCGTGGGCCTTGACCGCGCGGGCCATCGCCAGTTTCTGCGCGAAGGCCTTCTTCGAGCCGGCCAGCAGGTTGTTCACCTCCTCGTCGGCGGCCTGAAAGCTGATCTGGATATGGTCCAGCCCGGCATCGGCGAACTCGGCGATGCGTGCTTCGGTCAGGCCGATGCCGGAGGTGATCAGGTTGGTGTAATAGCCCAGGCCGCGCGCCGCTGCGATCAGCTCGGCCAGATCCTGACGCACCAGCGGCTCGCCACCGGAGAAGCCCAGCTGCGCCGCGCCGAGCTCACGGGCCTGGCGAAACACCTCGATCCACTCGGCGGTGCTGAGTTCATCGCCCTGCTTGGCGAAATCCAGCGGATTGGAGCAGTACGGGCACTGCAGCGGGCAACGATAAGTCAGCTCGGCAAGGAGCCAAAGCGGCGGCCCTGGTTCATGACCTGCTTTAGCGAAGCTCGATCCAGAACTGTGCATGGGCCACCTCGATAAAGGCCAGGATGTCTTCGTCGATGCCGGGCACATCGGGGAAGCGCTGGTGCAGGTTGTCGATGATCTCGGCCACCGAACGCTTGCCATCGACCTGCTGGAGAATCTCACCGGCACTGTCGTTGAGCTTGATCATGCCCTCCGGATAGAGCAGCACATGACAGCCCTGCGCCGGTTCGAACTGCAGGCGAAAGCCCCGGCGAATCATCGGCACGTGATCCGAAGTCAGGGTGGTCATGCCGGGCGCTCCATTCAATCCGCTCACAGGTCGATTCCCCTATGCCAGACACGCTCGGCCGTCACCGTGTGATACGGCGGGCGCTCCAGCTCGTAGGCCATGCTCATGGCGTCGAGCATGCTCCACAGCACATCCAGTTTGAATTGCAGGATGTTCAGCATGCGTTCCTGCGCCTCACGGGTGCGGTAGTGCTCCAGGGTGATGCGCAGGCCATGCTCGACATCGCGCCGCGCCTGGCTCAGGCGATTGCGGAAGTAGTCGTAACCGGCAGCATCGATCCAGGGATAGTGCTGCGGCCAGGCGTCCAGGCGCGACTGATGGATGGTCGGCGCGAACAGCTCGGTCAGCGAGCTGCTGGCCGCCTCCTGCCAACTGGCGCGGCGAGCGAAGTTGACGTAAGCATCAACAGCAAAGCGCACGCCGGGCAGCACCAGCTCCTGCGACAGCACCTGATCGCGGTCGAGGCCGACGGACTCGGCCAGGCGCAGCCAGGCCTCGATACCGCCCTCCTCTCCGGGTGCACCGTCGTGATCGAGGATGCGCTGGATCCACTCGCGCCGCGTTTCGCGATCCGGACAGTTGGCGAGGATCGCCGCATCCTTGAGCGGAATATTGACCTGATAGTAGAAGCGGTTGGCCACCCAGCCCTGAATCTGCTCACGGGTGGCGCGCCCTTCGTACATGGCGCGGTGGAACGGATGATGGATGTGGTACAGCGCGCCCTTGGCGCGCAGCGCCTGCTCGAACTCGGCAGGTGTCATGGCAGCTTGGCTCATCAGAACTCCCCGGTGCGCACAGCCTACAAAACGATGCTCATGCCATCGAACGCGACCTCGATGCCGTGGGCGTCCAGTTCGGCGCGTTCGGGCGAATCCAGGTCGAGAATCGGGTTGGTGTTGTTGATATGGATAAGAATCTTGCGTGCGGTCGGCAGGCCGTCGAGCAACTCGATCATCCCGCCGGGACCGCTCTGGCACAGATGTCCCATCTCGCTGCCGAGCTTGTCGCCCACCTCACACACGCGCATCTCGTCGTCGCGCCACAGCGTGCCGTCCACCAGCAGGCAGTCGGCGCGGCGCATCCAGCCCAGCAGTTGCTCGTCCACCTGGCCCAGGCCGGGAGCGTAGAACAGGCTGCGGCCGCTACGCGTATCCTCGATGAACAGGCCGATATTGTCCCCCGGGTGCGGATTGCCCCGATGCGGCGAATAAGGCGGCGCGCTACTGCGCAGGGCGATGGCGGTGATGCTCAGCGCCGGGCAGGCGGGAATGGCGAAGGGCTTGGCGTCCAGCTCGATCAGCCGGTGCTGCAGGCCGCCGTTCCAGTGGCTGAGCATATTGAACAGCGGAAATCCGGTGGTCAGGTCCTGATGGACCATCTCGGTACACCAGACCTGATGCGGGCAGCCTTCACGCAGGGTCAACAGGCCTGTGCAATGGTCGATCTGGCTGTCGAGCAGAACGATGCTGGCAATCGCCGTGTCGCGCAGTTTGCGCGCAGGCTGCAGCGCGGGAAAGGCTTCGATCTGCGCACGAATGTCCGGCGAGGCGTTGCACAGGATCCACTGCTCGCCGTCATCGGAGATGGCGATGGATGATTGCGTACGCGGCTGCGCCCGCAGGGTACCGGCCCGCACGCCATGGCAATTGCGGCAGTTGCAGTTCCACTGGGGAAAGCCGCCGCCGGCGGCGGAGCCGAGAATCTGGATATGCATGGAGGTCACCAGCGGGGGATGCCCCGGACGAACCGGGGCCAGGAGCGATCAGCGGTTGGCGAAGTACATGGTCACTTCGAAGCCAATGCGCAGGTCGGTGTAGGCGGGTTTAGTCCACATGGTGCGGTCCTCTTGTTATGGCGCCGGGGCATTCCGGCACCCTCATTAAGCCCCCGCCAGGCAAGAGGCCAAATGGTACTTTGGGATGAATCGGCACTGGCATTGGTAGGTGACGCTATCAGTAGGCACGACTCGCACCCGAAGGTTCCTGTCATCGCCGCGCTTGAAACATGCGTCAATAAAAACGCAAGGCTGAATACAGGTGGGCGGAAATCAGCGCATTTGTTCTCGATCTCGGTGGGCGCGGTGCCAGTCTCAATCGCCGATAAATCCGCTCCTACCGGCCAGGCGCGCGCCTTTTCTGTAGGAGCGGATTTATCCGCGATCACGCTCAAGCAAAGGCAGAGTCAAACCCCATCGCCAATAAAAAACGCGGCCGAAGCCGCGTCGCGATAAGGATCTGCTGCCGTTCAGGCCCATGGCTGCCTGCAGATCCACCCGGGTAGGGTTCTTCGCCTGGCAAGAGGTGGCGCGCCGGAGCGAGCGCGCCACCGTTGGGATGCATCAGAACTCAGAAGAAACCGAGCGGATTGATGTCATAGCTCACCAGCAGGTTCTTGGTCTGCTGGTAGTGGTCGAGCATCATC
Source organism: Pseudomonas sp. UBA7530 (assembly GCF_002479365.1). NCBI lineage: Bacteria > Pseudomonadati > Pseudomonadota > Gammaproteobacteria > Pseudomonadales > Pseudomonadaceae > Pseudomonas > Pseudomonas sp. UBA7530. The sequence continues at coordinate 441,160 of NZ_DLMS01000013.1, read as the reverse complement.
TTGTGGGTTTCACGGCCGACACCGGACTTCTTGTAACCACCGAAGGCGGCATGCGCCGGGTACAGGTGGTAGCAGTTGGTCCATACGCGGCCGGCCTTGATTGCGCGGCCCATGCGGTAGGCGACGTTCATGTCGCGGCTCCACACGCCGGCGCCGAGGCCGAACTCGGTATCGTTGGCGATGGCCAGGGCCTCGGCCTCGTCCTTGAAGGTGGTCACACCGATCACCGGGCCGAAGATTTCCTCCTGGAACACGCGCATCTTGTTGGTGCCCTTGAGCAGGGTCGGCTGGATGTAGTAACCGCTGGCCAGATCCCCGTCCAGGCGCTCGGCCGCGCCGCCGGTGAGCACCTGCGCGCCTTCCTGCTGGGCGATCTCCAGGTAGCTGAGGATCTTGTCGAACTGCTGCTGCGAGGCCTGGGCGCCGACCATGGTCTCGGTGTCCAGCGGGTTGCCGCGCTTGATCTGCTTGATCTTCTTCATCACTTCGACCATGAAGGCGTCGTAGATCGACTCCTGTACCAGCGCACGTGACGGGCAGGTACACACTTCGCCTTGGTTGAAGAAGCCCAGTACCAGGCCTTCGGCGGCCTTCTCGATGAAGGCCGGCTCGGCGTTCATGATGTCGGCGAAGAAGATGTTCGGCGATTTGCCGCCCAGTTCGACGGTAGACGGAATAATGTTCTCGGCCGCGCATTTCATGATGTGCGAACCGACCGGGGTGGAGCCGGTGAAGGCGATCTTGGCGATGCGCTTGCTGGTGGCCAGCGCTTCACCTGCCTCGCGACCGAAGCCCTGAACGATGTTGAGTACGCCTGGCGGCAGCAGGTCGCCGATGATTTCCACCAGCAGGGTGATCGACAGCGGGGTCTGCTCGGCAGGCTTGAGCACGATGGCGTTGCCGGCGGCCAGGGCCGGAGCGAGTTTCCAGGCGGCCATCAGCAGCGGGAAGTTCCACGGGATGATCTGCCCGACCACGCCCAGCGGTTCGTGGAAGTGATAGGCCACGGTGCCGTCGTTGATCTCGGCGGTGCTGCCTTCCTGGGCACGAATGCAACCGGCGAAGTAGCGGAAGTGGTCGGCAGCCAGCGGCACATCGGCATTCAGCGTTTCACGCACGGCCTTGCCGTTGTCCCAGGTTTCGGCCACGGCCAGCAGCTCGAGGTTGGCTTCGATACGGTCGGCGATCTTCAGCAGGATGTGCGAACGCTCCTGCACGCTGGTGCGGCCCCAGGCATCGGCGGCGGCATGTGCGGCGTCCAGCGCCTTGTCGACATCGGCGGCGTTGGAGCGAGGAAATTCACCGATCACCGAGCCATCGACCGGGCTGGTGTTGCTGAAGTACTGGCCGCTGAGCGGGGCGACAAACTCACCGCCGATGTAGTTGCCGTAGCGTGGTTTGAGGGTGACGACGGCGCCTGCGGTACCCGGTTTCGCGTAAATCATGATGCTGACCTCTCTTGTTGTCGGAGCCCGCTGCCAATCGGGGAAGCGAGTCATGGTTCGATCTTAGGAAGCCTCTGAAAACCTCGGTATGCGCCCATGGCACAGATCGCCTAGTCATTTGGTAGTAGAGCGGCAAGCGGTCTGGGCCGGGCCTTTGGCAGCGAGGTACGGGCCATGAAAGCTAAAGGCTAGACCCGTTCGCCTGGTCTTGCGTTCCAGACCACGAAAAACTCGTCCGTGGCATTTCGAAGCAGCCAGTAGCCCGCTGACAGCCCCAGAAACGACGATGGCCGGACAGTGTCCGGCCATCGTCTGGCGCTTCGACCAATCAGTGCTTGGCCACCAGTTCCTTCGGCAGCTTGAAGGTCCACAGCATACCGCCCTGATTCAGGTGCTTGACGCGCTTGGCCACCTCGCCGCCCCACAGCGGCACCGCACCACCCCAGCCGGACAGCACCGAGACGTACTGTTCGCCGTCCATCTCCCAGGTCACGGGCGAGCCGATCACGCCCGAGCCGGTCTGGAATTCCCAGACCTTCTCGCCGGTCTTGGCATTGAACGCCTGCAGGTAGCCTTCCGGGTTGCCGGTGAACACCAGGTTGCCCTTGGTGGTCAGCACTCCGCCCCAGAGCGGCGCGTAGTTCTTGTGGCGCCAGACTTCCTTGCCGGTCTTCGGATCGATGGCGCGCAATACGCCGATGTAGTCCTCGTTCAGCGGCTTGATGGTGAAACCGGCGCCCAGGTAGGCCGCGCCTTTCTTGTAGGCGATGTCCTCGTTCCATATGTCCATGCCCCACTCGTTGGACGGCACATAGAACAGGCCGGTGTCCTGGCTGTAGGCCATGGGCATCCAGTTCTTCGCGCCGAGGAAGGCCGGCGCGGCGAACACGCTCTTGCCCTTCTCTGCCGCACTCGGCGAACCTGGGCGGTTGCTGTCATCAAAGATCGGCCGGCCATTCTTGTCCAGGCCCTTGGCCCAGGTGATCTTGTCGACGAAGGGGAAGCCGCGGATGAACTTGCCGTTGGTACGGTCGAGCACGTAGAAGAAGCCGTTACGGTCGGCAGTGGCCGCCGCCTTGATGGTCTTGCCGTCTTCCTGGTAGTCGAAGGAGACCAGCTCGTTGACGCCGTCGAAGTCCCAACCGTCGTGCGGCGTGGTCTGGAAGTGCCACTTGATGCTGCCGTCATCCGGGTTCAGGGCCAGGCGCGAGGAGGAATAGAGGTTGTCGCCAGGACGCAGGTGCGAGTTCCACGGCGCCGGGTTGCCGGTGCCGAAGAACAGCAGATTGGTGTCGGCGTCGTAGTAGCCGCCTAGCCAGGGCGCGGCGCCGCCGGTCTTCCACAGGTCGCCCGGCCAGGTCTTGCCGGCCTCGCCGCCGCTGATACCATTCTCGACGGCCTTGCCGTCCTTGTAGACGTAGCCCATGTGGCCTTCGACGGTCGGACGGCTCCACAGCAGCTCGCCGTTCTTCGGATCGTAGGCTTCGATCTTGCCGACCACGCCGAACTCGCCACCGGAAACGCCGGTGATCAGTTTGCCATTGACCACCAGCGGCGCGGCGGTGATGGAGTAACCCGCCTTGTGATCGGCGACGTTCTTGCGCCATACCACCTTGCCGGTATCCTTGTTCAGCGCCACCAGCTTGGCGTCGAGGGTGCCGAAGATCACCAGGTCGTCGTACAGGGCGACACCCCGGTTGATCACGTCGCAGCAGGGGCGGATATCGTCCGGCAGGCGCGCTTCGTACTGCCAAAGCTCACGCCCGGTGCGCGCATCGACGGCGAATACCCGCGAATAGGAGGCAGTGACGTACATCACGCCGTCCTTGATCAGCGGCTGCGCCTGCTGACCGCGCTGCTTCTCCCCGCCGAAGGACATGGTCCAGACCGGGCGCAGCTCCTTGACGTTCTGCTCGTTGAGGATGTTCAGCGGGCTGTAGCGCTGGCCCTGCAAGCCGAGGCCGTTGGTGACGATCTCGTCGGTGGTGGTGGCGTCCTTGAGAATCTCGGCGTCGGTGACCGCCAGCGCGGCGGCGGACGGCAACAGCATGGCGGCACAGAGTGCGGTGAGGAGGAAAGGCTGGCGAAGACCGGCGTGTTTCATTGCGGCTACCTCTGCGGGTTCATTGTTATTGCCGGGAATTTTTCCCGGTCTGCCGCAAATTCTTGGCTCGCACAGGCCACCCAACAATTGCACACCCAGCCGATTTTCCTCGTTCCTTGGTAGCAATACCTGCCCCACAGCCTGCGATCATTACGATTGCGGCGGCCACGCCTTTGCCGGACACTTGGCCGCCCGCACATTCTGACCGGAGACACCCGTGCCCCAACCTCGCCAGGAAATTCTCAACCATCCCGATGCACTGGACTGCACTGTCTATCGTCCCGACGAGCAGGACCGGGATGCCGAAGAGCAGGATCTGGGCGACGGCAAGGTACTGATCACCGGCGCCTTCGAGCCGCCGCAGGACTGGGATGCGCACCAGCGTGAGGATTACTACGGCGAAGAAGACCCAACCCACTTCGTCACCGCCCATATCGAATGCCTGGCCAAGCCGGCAACTCGGGATTTCTTCATGCCCGAGAGCGGTGACTACGTGGCCGTGCAGTCCAGCCTGGGCGAAGTGGTGATGTATTACGTCTATGACCACGAAGAGACCGAGCACGGCCGTCATTACGTGCTGATTCGTGACGACGAAGAGCTCTAGGTCCAGACGTATTGTGGGAGGCGCTTCAGCGGCGACGCCCTTATACGTAAGTCGCGGCTAAAGCCCCTCCCACAAGAGCAGCCTGTAGCCCGGATTAAATCCGGGGATAGCGCGCATATTTCTCCCGGATTTCATCCGGGCTACGAAGCCGGCATAAGAGTGGGAGGCGCTTCAGCGACGATATCTTCCTGCACAGGTACCGGCTGAGCCCCTCCCACAGCGCAATTCCCTCCCACAGCACCGCACGCCGCTAATCCTGACGATCCACCCGCGCCATGGCGTTGCGCTCGTAGCGCGGGTACAGGTGGCTGACGCTGCGGATCAGCTCATAGCGCGACAGATTCACCTGGGCGAAGCGCTCGGGAATGGGCGCGCGGATCAGCTCGTTCATATCCGCGCCCTGCTCCGCTCCCTGACGCAGCAAGCCATCGAGCCAGCCCAGGTAATAACGCATCTGCACGAACGGCGCCGCATCGCTGGTCACCGGGCCATGGCCGGGCACGATCTGCTTCCACGGCAAGGCCTCAAGTCGATCCAGATCGGCCTGCCACACATCCAGCCCGGGGCTGTTCGGCGTGGTCAGCGCGCGCTGGTAGAACAGGATATCGCCGGCGAACAAGACGCCCGTACGCTCGTCGAGAATAGCCAGGTCGGCGCCGGTGTGGCCGCGCAGCGCCAGCAGTTGCAGGCGCCGGCCGCCGATTTCCAGCGTGCCTTCCTGCAGCTGTTCGGTGGGCAATACCACCTCGGTGCCGCGCATCCAGTCGCCGACCAGGCGGTACATGTTCTCTGCCATGGCGTCGCCCTGTTCGGCCAGCAATCGGGTGGTCTCGGGTAACGCAGCGATGGGGAGGCCGGCGAAGGCCTGGTTGCCCAGCACATGATCGGGGTGATGGTGAGTCAGCAGTACGCGCACCACCTGTTTGCCGGTGGCCTTCTCGATGCTCTGGCGCAGCGCCTCGCCGTAGCTCCGCGACGGCCCGGTGTCGATCACCACCACACCGGCCGCGGTTTCGATGAAGCCGAGGTTGACGATATTGCCGCCATTTTCCGCCGCGAAATTGTCGGTGCTGCCTTCCAGCAGCCAGACGCCGTCAGAGATCTGCCGGGGTTGCAGCTGGTAATCGAGTGCTTGGGCAAACCCGGTCCCGAGAGCCAGCAGAAACAATATCCAGCGCATACCTTTCTCCTCGAAAATGTGCCTGAGCCGCGAGCTTCGCCCCGGGGCGGGGCTCCTACAGAATGGGCGAGCATTTGTTGCTTCTTGTTGTAGGAGCCGCGCCCCGCGGCGAATGGAACCGTCGTCAGAACGCGGCCTGGAATTCGTTGCCGTTGTTGTCGCGCAGCCAGACTTCGGCCTGCTGATCGCCACGCAGGTCGAAGGTCAGCGTCGGGTTCTCGCTGACCGCCGGGAACAACTCGATGCGCCCCAACACCTGGCCATCGGCATCGCGCAGCTCGGCCTGCTCGATGTAGAACTCGGGGATGCTACCGACCAGGCCGTTGTCCATCGGGTGCGATACCTGCAGGCGCAGGCGGCTGTCCTCACCGCGTACGAAGCGCTTGCCCAGCACCTGGCCCAGGCGCTCCTCCCAGCCAGCCTCGGCGCGCACCACGCTGGGCGCAGTACAGCCGCCACCCGCTGCTTCGACGCGGGCCGAGCCGATATGCCAGACGCCATCGTCGGTGAGCACCGCCGCGCGAATCGGCGTGGCCTGCTCGACACGGATGCGAATGGCCAGACTCGGCTCCAGATGCTCGCCGGGAGCGAAGTCGAGAATACGCGGGATCGGGTTGAGCTCGGCCCAGGCCAGAATGCGCTTGACCTTGCCGCGGTAGGCGCTGGCGTCGATCTGGATCGGCACCTGGCGCGCATCCTCGGCGAATGGCGGCACCTCGAGGCGAACCTTGTCGTCGAAGAAGAAGGCCTCACCGTTGAGCAGGCGCTGGTGATAGTAGTCCCACATCACCGAGGTGACCGGATCGGGCGCAGCGGCCCGCGCTTCCCAGGCCCAGGCAAACAGGGCCAGCAACATCAGGCTACGCCAATCCATCGCCCACCTCCGGCTCGACTCTTATTGGTATTGTTCTGGCTTCTCGTAGCGCAGCCCGTAGCGCGCGTACAGGCGCTCGAGTGAGCCGTCGAGGATCATGTTTTCCAGCTGTTCTTCCAGGGCATAGGCCAGTTGCCGGTTGGTTTCGTGCACCGCCATGCCGATTTCCCAGATCTGCCGGCCCATGTCCGGGTAGGCGTTCTCGGCCAGCGCCAGTTGCGGGTCATCGGCCTCGTGCACCAGCCAGTCCACCTCGCCACGCAGCGCCATCACCGCATCCACTTCACCACCCTGCATGGCCGCAAAGGCCAGCTTCGGCGTCGGGTAATGACGGGTTTCCTGGCTGAGCATGCCGCCCTGTACCGAACTCAGGTAGAACGAGGGCACGCTCTCGACTTCCACCCCCACCGGGTGCTGGCGCAGCGCAACGATGCTCGGCACTTCGGGCAGACGCCGACGATCGAAAGCCAGTTGCCAGCGCTCACGCTGATAGGGGCCGAACATCACCACGCGTTCGTTGACCAGCTCCCCCAGCTCATTGCGCATCTGCGCGTAGTCGCGGTCGTAGGGCACACGCAACATCACATCGGCCAGTTGACCTTGCGCGGTCACCCGGCCACGCCAGATGTAGTCGCGCAGGTCGTCGTCGAGCTTCTCGCCTGGCGGCGCCCACATCACTTCCAGCTTCAGCCCGAGTCCCTCTGCCAACGCCTTGGCCAGCTCGTAGTCGACGCCACGCGGCTGACCGTCCTGCTCGTAGCTGTAGGGCGGGAAGTTCTGGTACAGCGCCACACGCAGGGTGCCCGACTCGGTGATGCGGTCGAAGTCGCGCACCTGTGCCTGGGCAATGCCCAGGCCTAGCAGCAGGCCACACAGGAGGACCAGCCGGCGCATGACGCGAGCGCTTATGAAGAAATCGTCGCGAGCGATGGCAGGTCGCGCTGAGCCTGCGCGCAGCAAGCGGAATGTATTGGCATACATGAGCATTGCGAGCACCGCCGAAACGCGAGATGCCGAGCGCAGCAGATTTATCATCAAGCGCTTACTCCTCGACGTGCACGCTCTCCAGATAGGTACGCACCGCCCACAGGGCTTCCTGGCTCAGGTAGTCGGCCATCTTCGGCATGTACACACGCCCGTCGCGCACCGCACCGTTGATCACCCGCTCCTTGAACCATTCGTCACCGCTGGCACCCAGCTCCAGTAGGCGCAGGTCCGGAGCGATACCGCCGGACTTGGCTTCCAGGCCATGGCAGGCGGCGCAGTTCTGGTTGTAGGCCGAGGAGCCGATCTCGATGGCGCGCGGGTTGTCACGATAGGGGTTCTCTTCCAGCCATTCCTCACCCAGCGGCTCCAGGCCGTCGGTGTTCACTGCCTGCGGTACCACATCGCCGTGCGCCCAGAGGTTGGTCGACGCGGCGAGCAGCAGCAACGCCAGGGTGGATTGGATCTTCTTGTTCATGGCTAGGACCTCATCTAATGCACGCAAGACAGCCCGTTCAGAGCTTGTGCCGACCATCTTAGAAAGGCCGCGCAACGCGCCGAATGCTGCTTTGGTGGTCGCGTTCTAGTCCCTTGGTAGTAGGGCTTGGGTCGGGGTGTTGGCGATGCCTTGGCAGCAAGTCCAAGTCATGCCCCGACCGGGAAATCCTCCCGGTGAAGGCGGGAGTTTTTCCGTAGGCGCAAAGGTGGCCGGGTACCACCATCGACTTGCCACTGCGGCGATCACTTTCTTCAACGGGAAGCACAACCATGACAACAAGAAACCTACCCAGCACCCCGCGCCCGCTGGCGCTCGCCCTGATGCTGGCCGGCGGCCTGGCGCTGAGCCAGAGCGCGTTCGCCAAGCCGGTCACCTGGGAAGACATTGCCAACGACCACGCCACCACCAGCAACGTGCTGCAGTACGGCATGGGCACCAACGCCCAGCGCTGGAGCCCGCTGGCCCAGGTGAACGCCGACAACGTGTTCAAGCTGACCCCGGCCTGGAGCTATTCCTTCGGTGACGAGAAGCAGCGCGGCCAGGAATCCCAGGCCATCATCCACGACGGCGTGGTCTACGTGACCGGCTCCTACTCGCGCGTCTTCGCCCTAGACGCCAAGACCGGCAAGCGCCTGTGGACCTACAGCCACCGCCTGCCCGACGACATCCGCCCGTGCTGCGACGTGGTCAACCGCGGCGCCGCCATCTATGGCGACAAGATCTACTTCGGCACCCTCGACGCCCGCGTCGTGGCGCTGAACAAGGACACCGGCAAGGTGGTCTGGAACAAGAAATTCGGCGATCACTCCGCTGGCTACACCATGACCGGCGCGCCGACCATCGTGAAGGACGGCAAGAGCAGCAAGGTGCTGCTGATCCATGGCAGCTCCGGTGACGAGTTCGGCGTGGTCGGCCGCCTGTTCGCCCGCGACCCGGACACCGGCGAAGAAGTCTGGATGCGCCCCTTCGTCGAAGGCCACATGGGCCGCCTGAACGGCAAGGACAGCAACCCGACCGGCGACATCAAGGCGCCGAGCTGGCCGGACGATCCCAACCACCCGACCGGCAAGAAGGAAGCCTGGAGCCAGGGCGGCGGTGCCCCGTGGCAGAGCGCCAGTTTCGATGCCGAAACCAACACCATCATCATCGGCGCCGGCAACCCGGCCCCATGGAACGGCTGGGCACGCACCGCAGACGGCGGCAATCCCAAGGATTACGACAGCCTGTACACCTCCGGCCAGGTTGGCGTCGACCCGACCACCGGCGAAGTGAAGTGGTTCTACCAGCACACCCCGAACGATGCCTGGGACTTCTCCGGCAACAACGAGCTGGTGCTGTTCGACTACAAGGACAAGGACGGCAAGGTCACCAAGGCCACCGCCCATGCCGACCGCAATGGCTTCTTCTACGTGGTCGACCGCGCCAACGGCAAGCTGAAGAACGCCTTCCCCTTCGTCGACAAGATCACCTGGGCCAGCCACATCGATCTGGAAACCGGTCGCCCGGTCGAGAACGAAGGCCAGCGCCCGCCGAAGCCCAAGGCCGGCGAAACCAAGGGGCAAGTGGTCGAAGTCTCCCCGCCCTTCCTCGGTGGCAAGAACTGGAACCCGATGGCCTACAGTCAGGACACCGGCCTGTTCTACGTACCAGCCAACCACTGGAAGGAGGACTACTGGGCCGAAGAGGCGCACTACAAGAAGGGATCCGCCTACCTGGGCATGGGTTTCCGCATCAAGCGCCTGTTCGACGACCACGTCGGCATCCTGCGCGCCATGAACCCCACCACCGGCAAGGTCGCCTGGGAACACAAGGAGCGTCTGCCGCTATGGGCCGGCGTACTGGCCACCAAGGGCAACCTGGTGTTCACCGGCACCGGCGACGGCTACTTCAAGGCCTTCGACGCCAAGAACGGCAAGGAGCTGTGGAAGTTCCAGGTCGGTACCGGAATCATCTCCCCGCCCATCACCTGGGAACAGGACGGTGAGCAGTACATCGGCGTGACTGCTGGCTACGGCGGCGCCGTACCGCTGTGGGGTGGCGACATGGCCGAGTTGACCAAGCCGGTCGCCCAAGGTGGTTCCTTCTGGGTGTTCAAGCTGCCGAGCTGGGACAAGGCCAGCGCCCAACGCTAAGGGCCCAGCGCATGGCGCACCTAGGGTGCGCCATGCGCCTTTGCCTGTGGGAGGGGCTTTAGCCGCGACTGCCTCACCCATCATCCCATCCGAGGACTCGCCATGAACTACCTGCCCCTGCTTATCCCGGTCCTGCTGCTGGTAATCGGCAGCCACGCCATCGGCGCCGAAACCCAGAACGACGGCGTGCCGCAGATCAACGGCTGCCGCATCGAACCCGACAGCAAATGCCCCAACGCCAACCTGCGTGGCGCTGACCTGCGCAATCTCGACATGCGCCGCATGGACCTGTCCGGTGCCGACCTGTCTGGCGCCGACCTGCGCCACGTCAACCTCGACCTGGCCAACCTGGAGAAAGCCAAGCTGCGCGGCGCCAACCTCACCCGCGCCAGCCTGCAGCAGAGCAACCTGCGCCTGGCTGACCTGTCCGGCGCCAGCCTGGTGGCCATCGGCGGCTGGGCAATGTTCGCCCAGGCTGCACAATTCGAAGGCGCCGACATGCGCGCCGCCAACCTGGAATTCGCCCGCCTCTCTGGCGCCAAGCTGCACAACGTCCAGCTGCAGGCCGCTAACTTGGAAATGACCTGGCTGAGCAAGGCCGACCTCAAGGGTGCACATCTGGAAAATGCCAACCTGCAGGAGGTGAAGCTCGGCGGCTCCAACCTGGAGAATGCCAACCTCACCGGCGCGCGCACCCGCTTCGGCAACTTCCAGGACGCCAACATGCCCGGCTGCGTGCAATGCCCCAAGGGCTGGGACTGAGCTTCACCACCGCAGCAACACCTCGTCTCTGTAGGAGCGGCTTCAGCCGCGATGCTCACTATCGGCTCGCGGATAAATCCGCTCCTATAGATCATCCAGGCGCCGGGCTAGACGCATTACTGTCTGGGCCGCTGTCAAAAACAACTGAACCATGCCGGCACAAGGCAATCCCTTTTTAGGAACAGTCGGATCGAGGCCACTGCGAGTGAGCCGCCATCAGTCATCGACCCAAGAGGGATCTGCCGTGACCACCACCACTGCAACTCCGTACGCTTACGCCAACATTCTCAGCCCCTTACACGCCACCCTGCTGTGCGGCCAGGTGCCGCTTTTTCTCGGCGCCCTGATTGCCGACATCGCCTACTACCGCAGCTATCAGATCCAATGGAGCAATTTCGCCTCCTGGCTGATCGCCGGCGCCCTGGTCTTTACCGGCCTGGCGATGCTGTTCGCCCTGGTCGGGCTGTTCCGCAGGCGTAACCCGCGCCCCCTCACCTACTTCCTGCTGCTACTGGTCACCTGGGTGCTGGGTTTCATCAACGCACTTGAACACGCCAAGGATGCCTGGGCACTCATGCCCCAGGGCCTGGCCCTGTCGGTGATCGTCACCCTGCTGGCCATTGCCGCCACCTGGGTCGGCATGGCCCAGCCACGCACAGGAGATGCCCGATGAAAACTGCCATCGCACTGACTGCCCTGCCCCTCGCCCTACTGCTGGCCGCCTGCGGCGAGGAGCCCGGCAGCAACCAGCAGTTCTACGGCGCCCAGCCGGACCTGCCCGAACCCGAACGCGGCCTCCTGCCGAGCATGACCATCGCCGAGCCGACGCCCTGGGGCGATCAACGACCGACTGTGCCCGAAGGCTACAGCGTCAGCGCCATCGCCACTGACCTGAAGATCCCCCGGCAAACCCTGGTGCTACCCAACGGCGACATCCTCGTTGCCGAAGGCCGTGGCGGCAACGCAGCCAAGCTCAAGCCCAAGGACGTGATCGCCGGCGTGATCAAGGCCCGCGGCAACACCTCAGTGGAAAGCGGCAACCGCCTGACCCTGCTGCGCGACGCCGATGGTGATGGCAGCTACGAGCTGCAGACGGTGTTTGCCGAAGACCTCAACGCGCCCTACGGCCTGGCGCTGCACGAAGGCAACCTGTACGTGGCCAACCAGGACGAGCTGGTGCGCTTCGACTACGAAGAAGGCCAGACCAAGGCCAGCGGCCCGCCGAGCAAGGTCGCCGACCTGCCATCGGAGATCAACCACCACTGGACCAAGGCGCTGACCATCAGTGAGGACGGCCGCTACCTGTACGTAGGCATCGGCTCCAATAGCAACATCACCGAGCGCGGCATGGAGGCCGAAGTTGACCGCGCCCTGGTCTGGCAGGTGGATGCCGAAACCGGCGCCTACAAACCCTACGCCACCGGCCTGCGCAACCCCACCGCGCTGGCCATCCAACCTGGCACCGGCACCTTGTGGGCGGTGGTCAACGAGCGTGACGAACTGGGCGAGGACCTGGTGCCCGACTACCTCACCTCGGTGCAGGAAGGCGGCTTCTACGGCTGGCCCTACAGCTACTTCGGTCAGCACGTCGACCCACGGGTGAAACCACAGGATGAGGACAAGGTCGCCAGCGCCATCGTCCCGGACTACGCCCTCGGCGCCCACGTCGCGGCGTTGGGTCTGGACTTCTCCAGCGAGGTGATGGGCGAGCAGTATGCAGACGGCGTATTCGTCGGCGAGCACGGTAGCTGGAACCGCAAGAACCCGGTGGGCTACAAGGTGATCTTCGTGCCCTTCGAAAACGGCCGCCCTTCAGGCGACCCCATCGACTTCGTCACCGGCTTTCGCACCGAAGACGGCAAGACCCGAGGCCGCCCGGTGGGCGTGACGGTTGATCCGAGCGGCGCACTGATCGTGGCGGATGATCTGGCCAATACGATTTGGCGGGTGGTGCGCGAAGGTAGCGAGTGAGGCTAAGCAAGCGATCGCACCTATCACCTATGGCTCCCACGCTCCGCGTGGGAGCCATAGGCGAATTCAGGTGCGTCCCCGCCAGTGGAGGCGGAGCGTCAAGAGCTGCATACCACGCGATAAAAGCAGCTCAGTGAGCCAACCATTGCGGCCTCAGGCGCTCTCCAAACCCACCCGCACCACCCCACTATCAATCGCCAAATGCACCAACTCCGCCTGCGAGGTGATCTGCAGCTTGTTCTTCACCAGGGTCTGGTAGTTGGACAGGGTCTTGGCGCTGATGCATAGCTTCTCAGCGATTTGCCTCGGTGGCAGGCCGCGGGCGAGCATGACGAAGATTTCGAACTCGCGCTGGGTCAGTTCACGCAAACGCGGGTCGAGGCCATTTGCGCTGGCGGGATTGCAGGCCAGCTGGGTGGCCAGTTGCTGCTCGATATAGGCGTGGCCGGCGGCGGTGCGTTTGACCGCCTCCACCAGCACTTTCGGTGAGGAGTTCTTGGTCAGGTAGCCGATGGCGCCGGCGTCCAGCGCCTGGCGCACCAGAGGCAGTTCGTCGTGCATGCTGAAGAACAGCACGCGCAGTTGTGGCAGGCGCTGGCGCAGGCGGCGGGTGGTTTCCAGGCCGCTGATGCCGGGCAGGCCGATATCCATGATCACCAGGTTGGGAATCTCTTCCTGCACCCGCTGCAACGCTTGCTCACCATCACAGGCCTCGCGCAGTTGCACCTCCGGCAACAGCGCACGCAGCAGGCTCGCGTAGCCCTGGCGCACCACTGCGTGGTCATCTACCAGCAGAATCTTCATGACGTTGCCTCCAGGGGAATGTTCAGGCACAGCGCCCAACCCGCTTGCGGGCGGCTGTGCAGACGCAGTTCGCCGCCCAGGCTGCGGCTGCGTTCGCGCATCGAGCGCAGGCCGATGCCGGGGCGCAGCGGCAGCGCGGTGCCCTGGCCGTTATCGCGTACCAACAAGCGCAGGCCCTGGCCACGGCGTTGCACGCGAATACGTACCTCACTGGCATCGGCATGGCGGGCGACATTGGTCAGCGCCTCCTGCACCAGGCGATAGAGATGGGCCTTGCTCGCCAGCGGCAGGCTTGGCAGTTGTTCGCTCAGTTGCAGGCGGCAGCGTATGCCTTGCGCCTGCTGCCAGTCAGCGGCCAGTTGCTGCAGCGCCGGGCCGAGCTCCAGACGCTCCAGCACCATCGGGTAGAGGTCGCGGATCAGGCTGCGAAAGCCCTGCTGCAGGCGCTCGCAGTTGTCGTCGAGCAGGCGCGCGGTGTCCTGCACCTGCTGCGGGCGATCGGCGATTACCTTGAGCAGGCAGGCCTGGGCGCGAATGCCGCTGAGGTATTGGCCGAGGTCGTCATGCAGGGTCTGACCCAGGCGCGTGCGCTCGCGCTCCTGAAGTTCCAGCAGGGACTGGGTCAGCTCGGCGTTGTCCGCCTGCACCTGTTGCAGGGTGATGGCCATCTCGTTGAAATTCCCAGCCAGGCGCTTGGCCTCGGCCAGACCGTGGTCGCGCAGACGGATATCGAAGTGACCGGCACCGACTTCGCGCAAGCCGGCGAGCAGTTCGTCCAGCACACGTCGAGCCCGGCGCACGGCAAAGTGAATGGCCAGCAGGCTGAGGATCAGGGCAAAGGCGCTGAGCAGCAGCAGTTGCAGCAGCGAGTCCTGGATTTCTTCGATCTCGTCATAGGGATCGAGGGCGATACGCAACTCGCGGCCATCCTCCAGCGGCCAGGCATCGGCCACCAGTGAGGCCGGGCCCAGCAGGCGTTCGGCAATCCAGTGCTCGATGACGTTTTCGGTCTGCTGCTCGGGCTCTTCGCCCGGTCGCAGCCAACTCACGCGGATATGTCGCAGGTTCTCGGTCAGTTCCGGGCGCAGGCTGCCGGGATTGCTGTGCGCCACTTCGCCGAGGTATTCCACCACCGCTTCGGCGGCCTGTAGCTCGCGCTGCACATCGTGGCTGGCCTGGCGCAACAGCAGCGCCAGCCCGGCCAAGGTCACCAGCCCGAACAGCAGGCTGACGCCGAGATTGATACGGCCCAGGGCAGTCATCTACTTGGCCGCGCTACTTGACTACGAAGTACCCGAGCATGCCCTTGCCTTCCAGGCCCTTGGCGTAGAAGCGGTATTTACCCGGTTTGACCGGCAGAAAGAAAATCTCCGCTTCGCCGGCATCTTCGAATTCCAGTTCGGTGAGGGTGACTGCCTTGATCTCCACGCCGCCGGCCTCGACCTTGCGCAAGTAGATGGAAGTGGCGAACTCCGGCGCCTGGAAGGCGTATTCCTTCTGGCCGCTGGCGATGATCTTGAGCTGGTAGGCCTGGCTGGTTTCCAGCTGGTACTCGGTCTGCGACATGAAGTAGTCGCTGTCATCGTTACCCAGCACCAAGTCGGGCAGTGCCACCGGGCGGCGGGTCATATCTCCGGCGGCGTGAAGTTGATCGACGCCGAGCAGGCTGATGATCAGCAGCAAGGGCAGCAGCAGGGCCTTGAGAATACGCATGGCGTTCACCCGTTCTTGTTATTGGACGTTGCCTGCCATGCTAGAAAGTAACGGCCTGCGCCGGGTTACTACCTTCGTACTGACGGGCTGGTACTTTGGGCAGGTTTGTCGCGCCAATTGGCGTGACGGACTACGACCTTCGTACGTGCCCAGCGCTACCTTGGGCATATTTCCCGAGCCGTAAGCGCTTCCTATGCTGGCGACACCCTTTGCAGGAGTCGCCCCATGCACCGGATCAGTTGCCGCCTGTTGTTCTGCCTCGCCGCCGCGTTCGGTGTGGCAGCCGGCGCCAGCGCGAACGAGCTGCAGGTGCGCATCGGCTTCCTGGCGCATCTGCCGCCGCGCGGGCCGCTGCTGTCCAACGTCATTCCCGAGCCGAGCGACGCCGGCCGCCGTGGCGCCGAGCTGGCGATCATCGACAGCAACAGCACCGGGCGCTTCCTCAAGCAGAGATTCGAACTGCAAAGCGCCGAGAGCGAGGATGCAACAGAGCTGCTTGCCGCCGCCGAACAACAGCATCAGGCCGGCATACGCCTGTTCGTGGTCAACGCCCCAGCCGATACCCTGCACCAGCTCAGCGCGCGCCTGCCGGACAGCCTACTGTTCAATGCTGGCAGCGCCGACGACGGCCTACGCCGCGAGCAATGCCTGGGCAACGTGCTGCACACCCTGCCCAGCCGCGCGATGCTGGCCGACGCCCTGGCGCAGTTCCTCGCCGTGCGTAAATGGACGCGCTGGCTGCTGGTGACCGGCAACACCGAAGATGACATCGCCTACGCCGACGCGCTCAAGCGTGCGGCCAAGCGCTTCGGCCACAAGATCGTTGCCGAAAAACCGTGGAGCTTCGACAACGACCAGCGCCGCAGCGCACAGGCGGAGATGCCGCTGTTCACCCAGGCCAGTGAGTATGACGTGGTGCTGGTGGCCGACGAGCGCGGCGACTTCGGCGAGTACCTGCCCTACAACACCTGGCTGCCGCGCCCGGTGGCCGGCACCCAGGGCCTGACCCCTACCGCCTGGCACAAGACGGTGGAAACCTTCGGCGCCGCGCAGTTGCAGAAGCGCTTCGAAGAGCTGGCCGGGCGCTGGATGAACGACCGCGATTTCGCCGCCTGGATGGCGGTGCGCAGCTTGGCCACGGCCATCACCAAGCAGCGCACCGCCGAGCCGCAGGGCATTCGTCACCTGCTGCTGAACGAACAACTGCCGCTGGACGGTTTCAAGGGCCGCAAGCTGAGCTTCCGCCCGTGGAATGGCGAGCTGCGCCAACCGATTCCGCTGGTGCATCCACGCGCCCTGGTCAGCACCTCGCCGCAGGATGGTTTCCTCCACCCCAGCAATGAAATGGACAGCCTCGGCTACGACCGGCCCGAGGTGAGCTGCGATCTGGCGGGTATGCCCCTGTAGGAGGGGCTTTAGCCGCGACAGTCGCCGCTGAAGCGCCTCCCACAAAAGCAACGGCTACCAACAACTACAACAAGAGGATCAACCCCATGCGCCTGACCCGTCTCGCCTGTGCCGTCGCCTTCGGCCTGGCCTGCCACTCGGCCCTGGCCACCACTGCCTACGTGTCCAACGAGAAGGATGACAGCATCAGCGTCATCGACCTCGACAGCCTGGAAGTCACCGCCACTCTCGATGTCGGCATGCGCCCGCGTGGGCTGCTGCTGTCCTCGGACAACAAGCTCTTGTACATCTGCGCCAGCGACTCGGACCGCGTACAGGTGATGGACCTGGCCACGCGCAAGATCATCAAGGAGTTGCCCTCCGGCGCTGACCCCGAGCAATTCGCCCTGCACCCCAACGACCGCTGGCTGTACATATCCAACGAGGACGATGCGCTGGTCACAGTGGTCGACACCCAGAGCGACGAGGTGCTGGCGCAGATCGAAGTGGGCGTGGAGCCCGAAGGCATGGCGGTGAGCCCGGACGGCAAGTGGGCGGTCAACACCAGCGAAACCACCAACATGCTGCACTGGATCGACACCGGCACCCAGCAACTGGTGGACAACACTCTGGTCGACCAGCGCCCGCGTCACGTCGAGTTCGACAAGGACGGCAAGCGCCTGTGGGCCTCGGCCGAGATCGGCGGCACGGTGACGGTGCTGGATGTGGACTCGCGCCAGGTACTCAAGGTGCTCAATTTCGCCATCAAGGGCGTGCACCCGGACAAGGTGCAGCCGGTCGGAGTCAAACTCACCGACGACGGCAAGTACGCCTTCGTCGCCCTCGGTCCGGCCAACCATGTGGCGGTGGTGGATGCCAAGACCTTCGAGATTCTCGACTACCTGCTGGTGGGCCGGCGCGTCTGGCACCTGGCGTTCACCCCGGATCAGAAGCGCCTGCTGACTACCAACGGCGTTAGCGGCGACGTATCGGTGATCGACATCGATTCACTCAAGGTGACCAAGTCGATCAAGGTCGGCCGCTATCCCTGGGGCGTGGTGGTGACGCCATGAACGCCTTGGAGGTGAGCGGCGTCGGTTTCGCCTATGGCGCCCGCCAGGCGCTCAACGACCTGGCCTTCGAGCTGGTGCCGGGGCGCTTCGGTGCCCTGCTCGGCCCCAACGGTGCCGGCAAGTCCACGCTGATCGCCCTGCTCACTCGCCTGTACGACCTGCAGCAGGGCGACATCCGCATCTTCGGCCACAGCCTGCGCGACGAACCGCGCCAGGCGCTGCGCCAGTTGGGTGTGGTGTTCCAGCAGAGCACGCTGGATCTCGACCTATCGGTGCAACAGAACCTCGCCTACCACGCCGCGCTGCACGGCATGCCGCGCCGCGAGGCACAGGCACGCATCAACGAGGAACTGTTGCGCCAGGATCTCGCCGAGCGTCGTCACGACAAGGTGCGCACGCTCAATGGCGGCCATCGTCGCCGTGTGGAGATCGCCCGCGCCCTGCTCCATCAACCGCGTCTACTGTTGCTCGACGAAGCCAGCGCCGGGCTCGACCCGGCCAGCCGCCTGGCGCTGGGCCGACATGTGCGCAACCTGTGCCGCGAGCAGGGCCTGTGCGTGCTGTGGACGACCCACCTGCTGGACGAGATCGAATCCAGCGATGACCTGCTGATCCTCCATCGTGGCGAGCGCGTGGCCTGGGGCAAGTCCAGCCAGTTCGGCGACGACCTGGCCATCAGCTTCGCCCGCCTGACCGGCGACGAGGCGCTGGGCCGCGGCCATGTGCGCGAGGCGCTGCGGCCGAACCTGGATGGCCAGGCCCGTAAGAACGGCTTTAGCCGCGATGTCCACAATATCGAAGAGCTCGCGGCTAAAGCCCCTCCTACTCCGTCCACACTACCCACGGATTCCGCAAAGGAGCCGCAACCATGACCGCCTACTGGGAATGCCTGCGCGGCATCGTCCTGCGCGAATGGCTGCGTTTCGTCCTGCAGCGTTCGCGCTTTCTCAGCGCCCTGGTGCGCCCGCTGCTCTGGCTGCTGGTGTTCGCCGCCGGCTTTCGCGCCGCGCTGGGTATCGCCATCATCGAGCCGTACGACACCTACATCACCTACGACACCTATATCGTGCCGGGCCTGGCCTGCATGATCCTGCTGTTCAACGGCATGCAGGGCTCGCTGTCGATGGTCTACGACCGCGAGATGGGCAGCATGCGCGTACTGCTCACCAGCCCGCTGCCCCGCGCCTTCCTGCTGGTGGCCAAGCTGCTGGCCACGGCGCTGATCTCGCTGCTGCAGGTCTATGCCTTCATCGCCATCGCCTGGGTCTATGGCGTGCAACCTCCGGCATGGGGCGTACTCGCCGCACTGCCGGCGCTGCTGCTGGTGGCGTTGCTGCTCAGCGCCCTGGGCTTGCTGCTGTCCAACGGCATACGGCAGCTGGAGAACTTCGCCGGGGTGATGAATTTCGTCATCTTCCCCATGTTCTTCCTGTCGTCGGCGCTGTACCCGCTGTGGAAGATGCGCGAGTCCAGCGAGTGGCTGTATTGGCTGTGCGCGTTCAACCCCTTTACCCATGCAGTGGAGCTCGTGCGCAACGCCCTTTACCTGTGCCTACATACGGAAGCGCTGCTGATCTGCGCCGGCCTGACGCTGCTGCTCACCATGCTCGCCGTGGCCACCTTCAACCCGCAGCACGCGGCGCTGCGCAAGGTGGGTTAAGCAACGAAACAAATGCAACTAATCGAATCACCATGACTGCAGCACGCTGCCTGACCGGTAGGAGCGGATTTATCCGCGAAAGGGGCCGGCACCCGGCGAGCCAGGATCGCGAATGAATTCGCTCCTACAAAACACCGGTAAGCCCCATGACAGGTTCAGCCCATATCCCTCTACTACTTTGGTACTGGTTTTCCTCTCCAACGTAGAATTCCCAAGCCTGCGACCATGGCCTGTAATACCGCTACAAAAATAAGTAGAGACCTTGCCATGAAGTACCGTCTGCCCGTGCAAGCAGGCCTGATGCTCGCCTCCCTGCTGTTGGTCTGCGTCGTCCGTGCAGAAGAGCTGTTCGATGCCGACGGCTATCGCAGCAGCCAGTACCGCAGCCCCACGCCTTCCAGTCTGGAAGGCGTACAGATCGTCGATACTCCCGCCCTGCAGAAGCTCCTTGCCGAGCGCCCGGACACCCGCCTGATCGACGTCTACCGCCGCCCCTTCGTGCAGGACCGCTTCGTCGAGGACGCACCCCACGCCAATCTGCCCGGCAGTCTGTGGCTGGCCAATGCCGGCGACGGCAACTTGGCCCCCCAATGGCAGCGCTACTTCACCCACTACCTGCACCAGCAGAGCCGTGGCGACGTGCGCCAACCCTTCGTGTTCTACTGCCGCTCCGACTGCTGGCTGAGCTGGAACGCTGCGCGTCGCGCCCATGCCATGGGCTATCGCCAGCTCTACTGGTACCGTGACGGCGTCGATGCCTGGGAACAGGCCGGCCTGCCCCTGGTGCCCGCTCAACCCGCCGAACTGCCTGCTGCTTTCCTCACGCCCACTGCCAACCCATAATCACAACAACGAGGTGCAAGGCCATGTACAAGATTCTGATTGCCGACGACCATCCGCTGTTTCGTGAAGCCATCCATAACGTCATCGCCGACGGGTTCCCCGGCAGCGAGATCATGGAAACCGCCGACCTGGACAGCGCCCTGGAGCTGACCCAGAGCCACGACGATCTGGATCTGATCCTGCTCGATCTGAATATGCCCGGCATGCATGGCCTGGGCGGGCTGATGAACCTGCGCAACGAGGCGCCGACCATCCCGGTGGTGATCGTTTCCGCCGAGCAGGACAAGCAGATCGTGCTGCAAGCCATCACCTATGGCGCGGTGGGCTTCATCACCAAGTCCTCGCCACGCGCGCAGATGACCGACGCCATCGCGCAGATTCTCGACGGCAACGTCTACCTGCCGCCGGACATCATCCGTTCGCAGAAGAGCGGCAGCTCGCGCCAGCACCACGACAACCCCAGCATCGCCCCGGAACTGCTGCAAGCCCTGACGCGCAAGCAACTGCTGGTGCTCGAGCGCATGACCAAGGGCGAGTCGAACAAGCAGATCGCCTATAGCCTGGATATCGCCGAAACCACGGTCAAAGCTCACGTTTCGGCCATCCTGCGCAAGCTGGGCGTGCATAACCGCGTGCAGGCGATCCTCTCGGCCGGCGATATCGACTTCGCCTCCTACCTGCGGCGCTAGCGTCCGGTTCATCGGCCTGTGCTAAAACGGTGGCCTCACCGATTGGAGTCCACCATGTACATCCGCCCCTTCCGGCTCGCTGACGAAGCCGCCGTCGTCGACCTCTGGCAACGCTGCGACCTGACCCGCCCGTGGAACGACCCGCACAAGGACATCCAGCGCAAGCTGACGGTGCAGCCCGAGCTGTTTCTAGTGGGTGAGATCGACGGCAAGCTGGTGGCCTCGGCCATGGCCGGCTACGAGGGGCATCGCGGCTGGGTCAACTACCTGGCGGTGTGCCCGGAGCAACGCCAGCAGGGCCTGGCCCGTCAGCTGATGGCGTATATCGAAGAACAGTTGCTGGCCCTGGGCTGCCCCAAACTCAGCCTGCAGGTGCGCGACACCAACGCGGCGGCGTTGGCCTTCTACGAGCGGCTTGGCTACAAGATCGATGCCTCGGTCAGTCTCGGTAAGCGGCTGATTGCGGATGATTGACCGCACGCCCGATCACGCTCTACCGATCCACCGCTGCGGTGGATGTAAAAAGCGACATCCACTCACCAAAGCGAATCGTAACCCGGATGAAATCCGGGGCAGAACGGCGTGATCCTTCCCGGATTGCATCCGGGCTACGGGATCGTGGCGACCTGAGCGTAGGGCGTCCGTAAGGTGCGCCGTGCGCAACGGGGCCCACGTCAATCTCAAACCCCGGCACCACGCTCCATCAAATGACTCATCGCTGCCTTCAGTTTCATCGGCCGTACCGGTTTGTGCAGCAGGCTGTGGCCGAGCTCGCGCATCTGCTGCTTGAGCTCGTTGCTGTAGTTGGCGGTGATCATCAGCGCCGGTAGCGGCGTACTGCGTCGGGCGTTGATCTGCGCCACCGCGTCGACGCCATTGCGTTCGTCGTCGAGGTGGTAGTCGGCAATCAGCAGATCGGCTTCGGCGTGGTAGTTGTCCACCTGGCGCGCCAGGTCCTCTTCAGACAGCGCGGTGACCACCCGGCAACCCCAGCCTTCGAGCAATGTGCGCATGCCGGCGCAGATCGCCGCGTCGTTATCCAGCACCCACACCCGCGCGCCGCTGAGGCGTTCGAGCAACTGATCCGGGCTGTCCTGCACCGTACGCACGCGCGGCGCGCGGCGGGTCAGCGGCACCTCGACGGCGAACATCGAGCCCCTGCCCTGCTGCGACGCGACGCGAATGCGGTGGCCGAGCATGCGTGCGATCTTCTCGACGATCGCCAGGCCCAGGCCCAGACCACGATCCTGCTTGCGCTGCACGTTATCGCCGCGCTTGAACTCCTGGAATATCTCCACCAGCTTGTCCTGAGCGATGCCGATGCCGGTGTCCCAGACTTCGATGGACAGGCTATTGCCGCGCCGCCGGCAGCCCAGCAGGATGCGCCCGCTGGCGGTGTAGCGAATGGCGTTGCTGAGGAAGTTGCGCAGAATCCGCGCCAGCAATTGCACGTCGCTGCGTACCAGCGCCGAGCTGGGCAGGTAGTCCAGACGCAGTCCCTCGCTGCGGGCGATCTGGTGGTACTCGGCAGCCAGGTTTTCCAGCAGCTCGCTGACGGCGAACGGCGCGATATCCGGCTTGATCACCCCGGCATCGAGCTTGGAAATGTCTACCAGCGTGCCGAGCAGGCTCTCGACGTCTTCCAGCGAGTTGCTGACGTTGCGCACCAGCGGTGCGCAGCCGGACAGGTCCTTCTTCTCCAACAGCGCACTGGTGAACAACCGCGCCGCGTTGAGCGGCTGCAGCAGGTCGTGGCTGACAGCGGCGAGGAACTTGGTCTTGGACAGGTTGGCCTGTTCGGCCTCTCCCTTGGCCTCACGCAGGCGTGCCTCCATCTGCGTGCGCTCGTCGATCTCGCGGCGCAGCTGGTCGTTGACCGTGGTCAGTTCGGCGGTACGCTCGCGCACGCGCTGCTCCAGATGCTGGTAGGCCTGGTGCAGCGCCTCGGCGGTGCGGCGGCGCTCGGTGATATCGCGGATCAGCACGAAGATGCCGACCACCTCGCCGCTGGCCTGACGGTTGGGTACGTAGGAACGCAGCATGTAGCGCTCCTGGCCGTTGTGGTTGGTTTCGGCGAATTCGAAGGTCACGCTCTCGCCGGACAGCGCCAGCTCGACGTAGGGCTCCAGGCGCTGGCAATGCTCCTCGCTGTGCACTTCGCGCAGGCTCTGGCCGAGCATGGCCCCGCGCGGCCAGCAGTACCATTCCTCGTAGACCTTGTTGGTGAATTCGTAGACCAGATCGGCCGACAGATAGGCGATCAGCGCCGGCACGTGGTCGGTGATCAGGCGGATCCAGCGCTCGCTGTCGCTCAGCGCCTGGGCCTGGCGATGACGCTCGGTGATATCGGTGAAGGTATTGACGAAGCCGCCGGTAGGCAGCGGATGGGTGCGCACTTCCAGCATGCGCCCGTCGAACAGGCGCACCTCCACCTGGCGCAGCGGTTTGCCGGTGGCATCGCGGCTGTCCGGGGTCAGCGGCTCAAGTTCGCTTTCCGCCATCACTTCGGCGAACGGCCGATGGGCGTTGATCGGCGCCAGCCCGCACAGTTCGAGGAAACGGTGGTTCCACAACTCCAGCGCACCCTCGGCATTGACCATGGCCATGCCTTGCGACAGGTTGTCGACCGCGCGCTGCAGCAGGCGCGACTTCTGCGCCAGGGCCTGCTCGCGGCGTAGCGCCTCGCTCTGCTTCACTTCGGTGATGTCGGTATAGAGGATCACCAGCCCGCCCTCGCGGGTCGGCCGCTCGCTGACCTGCACCCAGCGCCCGTCCTGCAGGCGGAACAGGCTCGGCTCGCCCTCCTTGCCCAGTTGCGCCTCCACCACCAGGCCGGTGCTGCGGCTCAGACGCTTGATCTCCTCCAGCCGTGTGCCGGTGCCGATGCGCGCCCGGCTGCGCGCCCACAATGCCTTGAAGCGGCTGTTGAACAGGACGATGCGCTGGCGATCGTCGAACAGCACGAAGGCGTCGGAGATGCTCTCGATGGCGTCGATCAGGTGCTGGTGGGCAGTCTCGGCGCGCAACCGCGCGTCGCTGAGCAACTGGTTGCTGGACTTCAGTTCGGCCATCGCCTGGTTCAGCGCGTCGGTGCGCTCGCGCACCTGCTCGGAGAGCACCACCGAATGCTGGAAGGCCGCGTAGGCGTCATCGCCACGGGAATGGATCGACTCGACCCGCTCGATCAGCGCGGCGTTGATGCGCCTGAGCTTGGCGTTCTCCTGCTCCAGCGCCGCACAGCGTGCCTGCAGCTCAGCGCTCGCCGCGCCCAACAGGTCGGCCAATGGCGACACCGGTGAAGGTCTGGTTGATGTGCATGCCATTGAACTGCTCTCCGTAGGTGTTGAAGCCGATCACCCGCTGCTGGCGCAGCAGTGTGGCGACCGACTCGACGCCGCCATCGTTCTCGATCTCCAGGCGACGCAGAAAGCAGTCGCAACCGATGGTCAGCAGCAGCGGACCGAGGCGCTGCTCCAGCCCGGCGAACAGCTGCGCAAGGTTCGGCAGCAAAGGGCCCGGGCGCATGGCGGTGAGGACGATGCCGTTCTCCACCGCGCAGTAGAAGGTCAGGCTGAGGTCGTCGTGCACCTGCTGGATCGAGCGCACGTAGTAGTGATCGCTGATCCGCACTGCCAGCGGATAGGCAGCGAACGCGCGCAGATCCAGCTCCTCGACCGGAACACCGATCAGCTCGGAATATTCCTGCGCGGCCGGTGCAGCATTGAGTTCGTACACCCGGCGCGTGGCGCTGTCGGCACGCGTCACCACCAGCTTTTCCGCGCTGGGCTGGATGTGATGGGTGCTGAAAACCTCGAATTCCAGCCAGGTGTTGAACAGCACCACCACCGCCGCACCGCTGTGGAAACGGCCGCCGTGATAGACGTGGGTGTGAGTCAGGTGGTTGTCGTCACCAGCCGAGCCACCGAAGTGCGGGATGCTGCCCAGCGCCGCACTGAGCGCGCCGAGCACCAATTCCTCGCGGCTGGAAAGGCCATCGAGCAGGGTCAGGGCGAAGCTGTGGCCCTTGATCGAGGCCAGCTCGTTGCTGCGGCAATCCTTGACCAGACCATCGACCAGTTGCTGCGCATCGAGCAGATTGAAGCGCTCCATCTCGTCGATCAGCACGCTGGCGATGGAGAAGCAGCGCAGATCGAAGCCCAGCGCCACCACGCAGCCACGACCGTAGCCCTGCGGGGTAATCTCGCCGGCGCTGGTACAGCCGACCAGGCTGACGCCACCGAAGTGCGCCTCCAGTGCCTGGCCGAGGCCGTCGAGATCGTATTCGGCCGAGCAGAAGAACAGCACGAAACCGAGATAGGGATGGATCAGCTGGCGTGCCAGTTCCTGGGCGGCCAATTCCACATCCTTCGTGCTGGAGACGGCGCTAAGCACGCCCTCCGACTGTTCCAAGGCCATATCACGCCCCAATTCACCTGCTGATCATGGGGAAATTCTACGAAGCCGGTGATGCCCGCCCCATGCTACTTGAGTACTGGGTAGTCGATCCGTAGGGCGTACTCGCGAAGCAGTACGGCGGCGCACACCGCCATCTTGGTCAAGCCGTGCATGGGACAACGGCCGTTATCTCGATAGGTAGCGCGGGTGCAGCCCGCCAACGGCTAAACGGCGGGTTGCACCCGCCCTACAAGCGGCAGGCCTTCCGACAGGTGTCGATCAGCCGCATACGCAAAAGGCCGGGCAGAGGTCGCCCCCTGCCCGGCCCGTTTCAACACCGATTACCAGCTGAGCACGGCACCCACGGCGAAGGTGTCGGTGTCCTCGTTCAGACCGCTGCCGGCGGCGGCGTCGATCTGGTACTGGTTGTACTCGGCGACCAGCTTGAGGTTGTCGTTGATGGTGCGGAAATAGGCGATGCCGCGGGTCTCGTAGTCCGCCGCCACGCCCAGGCCGTTGCCGTCGTCCTCGGTCTTGCCGTAGGACAGCGCCACGCGGTTCTTGCCCCAGGTGTAGGAACCCTGCAGCAGGTAGCCGTCGCTGTCGATATCGCGCAGGGTCGGCTCGCCCAGGTTGTTGGTGAAGAACGGGTTGATGCCCTTGGCCTGGAAACCCGAACCGGTCAGCGACAGGCCGCCGAACTTGGCCTGCACGCCATAGCCGAGGCCCTTGGAGGTGACCTTGTCGACGGTGTCGTCGGTGTTCTCGGAGGTCTGGTAGGCACCGTTGACCCAGGTGTAGATGGTCGAACCGCCCACATCGAACTGGTAGCTGACTTCCGATTCGAAGCGCGGGTTTTCCTGGTAGGCCTTGCCGGTCGGGCTGTCGTCGTTAGTGTCGACCGGGTCCATGATGCCAACCGCAAAGCGCAGGCCTTCGGCCAGGTTGTTGTTACGGTAGGTGATCTGCGAGGTCGGGAACGGATACGGGTAGCCGGTGCCGATATTGCCGAAGGACACGCCGTTGCCGTCCACCAGGCCGAGGGTGTCGGACACGTTGCCGTACCCGGCCAGCAGCTCATCGAGGAAGATGTTGGAGCGCGAGAACAGACCGAAGTCCTTGCCCACCAGCACCTCGCCCCACTCCGGGCTGGAAACGGTGCCGTAGAACTGACGGACGTCGATGGCGGTATCGGTGCCATTGGTTTCGCTGTCATTGATGGTGACCCAGAAGGACGAGCGACCGGTCAGTTTCAGATCATCGATCTGCTTGCCGAAGTTGAAGCCGATCCAGTTGGGCAGAAAGCCCATCTTCACCCGCGACTGACGGCGGTCGAACTGCTCGCCGTCACGGTCCACGTCGCTGTTGACGTAGAAGGCGTTGATGTAGCCGTCGGTAGAGAAAGTGGTGTCGTCCTTGTCGTACAGGACGATCTCGGCGGCGGCCTGCTGCGCAGTCGCCAGGGCGACGGCGGTGGCCAGGGTCAGGGGCAGAAATCGAGTGATGGCGATCTTGTTGTTGTGCATAACGCTCTCCGCTTGAGTGGCGACCGCCAGGGCAGTCGTGTCGGAGGCGATTATCGAAAGCGAGCCAGGCAGGCCATACGCTGCCTTGGCAGCGATTCGCTGCTGCTTTGGCCGGGCGCTACCGGCCCGCTCCCGCCGGCTCGCGACCGACCTGCTACCGGTAGCGGGAGAAAGGTCGTAGTACCTGGCCAGTCCTAGGGTGTAGATGCGCCATTACGCGTCGCGCAGAAGTTGGGAAGGAGGAATGCAGGAAGACGCCATGGCGGAACGCCAGGCTGTTCCGGGCAGGATTCATGGTGATGCGTGGGAGGCAGCGCTTGCCTAGACGGGCGCCGGAGCTCCGCTGGCCAATACTCGCCAGTCGCGGGCGAGCAGCAACTGCTTATACGCGCGCAGCAGATCGCTCGCGGACAGCACCGTCAGCGCCTGCGAAACCTGCTGCGGATGCGCCTCGGGCAAGCCCGCGAGATACAGCTGCCACAGCTGCTCGGCGCGAGCCAGGTTAGACTTGGCCGGACTCAATGTCGCTTGCAACGCATCAAGGGCGCCCGACAGCGTCGCGTCATCCAGCCCTTCGAGCACCGCGCGCGGCTCATCGAGAAAGGCGTGGATATGAGCGAAGATACCGGCCGCATCGCAGACCGGCGACTGCAAGGCGAACAGCAGACCTCTGCTGCCCTGCACCTGGCGAAAACCGGCGAACAACGCATAACCCAGTTGCAGCTCACCCCGCAGCCGCTGGTAGAAGCGCCCCTGCAGCAACTGCCCGAGCAGGCGCCAGGCCGCCTCGGTAGGAGCTGCGGTGTCAGGCAGCGGGCAGAACAGCAGCAGTGCCGAATCCGCGTCGGGCTGCGGGACCTCGTGCCAGTCAATTCCTCTCCAGGCACCTGATGCTGGGGGCAAATCCGTCAGGGGGGCGACCGCCGTGCACAACTCGGCGAGGTGTGCCTGCTCTCGCTCGTCCAGGCCGACGCTCAGCCCTTGCAGCGTCGATGCTGCGGGCAGCTCGCACAGCTGAGGCAAACGCTGCAGCAGCATCCGCAATAGCATGCCCTGCGATAAGGGCTCGGCTGGCTCGCTTACCGGCGCCAACAACAACGGCAGCAGTTGCGCGCTGAAAGTCGGCAGCAGCGCCGCAGGCCCCTGCAAGGCCAGGGTCCAGCCTGAGGCATTCACGCTGAGCTGGCTGGTAATGCCAAGCCGCTCTCCACGCCAGCGCAGATCAGCGCTACGCGCCAACAGGGCGGCTTCGCTGACCGCTGCATCGAAGCTGCTGGCACAGGCGCCGCGCCAGTAAAGCGCGGCCGGACCGCCTTCGGGCTGCCCTGAGTAATGCCTCAATCCTGCCAACGGCAGAACGGCCGACGCAGAGGTGTGCTTGTCCAGCAGCGGCTCATCGCTGCACAGCTGCCATTCGCGCTCAAACAGTAGCGGCGCCTCGGCCGGCAAGGCCTGTAGTGGTAGCGCCAATCCAGTCGCGGGCCACTCTGATTGCGCACGCTGGCTGCATTGCAGCTCTATCAAACCGTCGCCTTGCGCCAACTGCCCGAGCAGCGCGGCCAGGGAGCGCAAGGTGGTGTCGTTTTCCTGCTCGGGGGCCTGCAGGTGCTGAGCCAGTGCCAGTGAGCTAAGCCCTAACAACCTCAGTGCGACCGCCTGCTGATGACCCTGCAGCCGCTGCGGCCAATGTTCATGGCCCTGCAGCTGCGCCGCCCAACTCTGCACCGCTGCACGCAAGGCCGGACCCTGCTCCGTCGTGGCGCCGGGAAAATCGAAGCGCAGCAGACACTGGCCCTGATGCCGATACAACTCCCGCACCTGCAATTGCCGACACAGCTGCCGCTCACGCAAGCCAGCCAGCAGGCCGCCAGATGCGGGGTCATGCAGGGTGTCCAACAATAACTCCAGTGGTGCCTGCAACTGGCACGCATCGATCTGAGCGGCAAAGCCCAAATGCACGGCGGGCCGATCGTGCTGCAGACTCAGGCGTGAGGCGCGCAACGGCAGCAAGTCGACCACCGCTGTGCAATCGGCCTCGATCACTGCACTCGGCCATGGCCCAAGCAGCGCCTCGGCGATATCCAGCAACTGCTCTGGCACTTGCGGCCCCACCAGGGTCAGGCACATATATCTGGCCTGGTAGTGGCGCTGGTGATACGCACGCAGCGCCTGCTGAAACCCCTCGGACTCGACAAGCAGCGTGCTGCGATCCCCCGCCAGAAAGTCACTGCAGCGATGCCCGACGGCCAGCGCCTGGCCCAGTGCGTGATTAACGAGGCTATCGGCATCCTGGCTACGCGCCAGGTATTCGGCGTGCAGCACTTCGCGCTCGCGCAACTGCGCGTCGATATCCAGCAGCGGCTGGCAGAGCATATCCAGCAGACGCGTCAGCGCCGGCTGGAGAAGCTCGGCCGGCAGTTCACAGACGAAATCGGTGTGCCGCGCCTGGGTCGAGGCATTGACCAGGCCGCCGTGGCACTGAACGAACGCCATCAGCCCCTGATCAGGCGCGTAATTGCGGCTACCGAGAAACAGCAGGTGTTCGAGAAAGTGCGCCAGGCCGGGATAGTCCGGCGGCTCGTCATGACTGCCCGCCGCCACCCGCAGGCACACCCCTACCCGCTGCGCCCAGGGCTGTTGCTGCGCGCGCAGCAGTGCGCCATTGGCCAGGCGCCGAACAGAGGCAGGAGGTGGAACGTACAAGGTCATCAAGGGTTCTCTAGGCAGCTTAGCGTCCAGCTTCGACAACGCACCTGCCTCTGACAATGCTGCTTTTGGCCGGCTAAAGCACGCCTTTGGTCGTAAAAACCGCGCATGCAGGGACACAAACGCCCCGACATCAGCCTTGCGGCCGGTGTCGGGGCGTCGCTTGGCCGAGGTCAGCTACGGCAATCCGCGATCAGCCCCTTGATCAGGCCGATCATCAGCAACAGCATCAGCGCCATGAACGGCAGGCCCATGGCCACGGCGCCGGCCTGAATGCCCTTGAGCGCAGTGTCACCGCCAATCACGAACAGTGTCACGGTCACCAGCGCGATCATCACCAGCCACAGCACGCGCTGCCCCGGCTGGGTATCGGGATCGCCACCGGCGGCGAGGTTATCGACAACCAGCGCGCCGGAGTCCACCGAGGTGACCATGAAGAACACCAGCAGAGCGACGACCAGCAGCGAGCCGATGCCGGCCAGCGGCAGCATTTCCAGGAACTGGAAGATGGCCATGTTGACATCGCTCAGGCCAGCCGCCAGAGCACCGCTGCCATCGATCACCTGGGCGATGGCGCCGCCACCGAATGCCGAGAACCACAGCAGCGTCACCACGGTCGGTACCAGCATCACCATACCGACCATCTGGCGCAAGGTGCGGCCCTTGGAAACGCGGGCGACAAAGATCCCCACCAGCGGCCCCCAGGTGCACCACCAGGCCCAGTAGAACACCGTCCAACCCTGAAACCAGTCCTGGTCAACACGATCGATCCAGTTGCTCAGCGGCAGGAACATCTGGCCGTAGTCGACCACCGTGCTCAAGGCGTTGGAGAAGAACGCCGTTGCGCCGATGCCGACCGCGACCAGCAAAAACAGCATCAGCGCCAGCAACATGTTGATGTTGCTCAGGACCTTGACCCCGGCATCCAGCCCACGCCACAACGAGAATGCAGCCAGCCCCGTGACCGCGACGATGAACATCAGCTGAAAGGCGAAGGTATTGGGCGTGCCCAGCACGTAGGCGATACCGGCCGTGGCCTGCATTGCTCCCAGGCCGAGGGAGGTGGCCAGGCCAAAGATGCTAAGCACCACGGTGAACACGTCGACCACCTGCCCCGGCAGGCCACGGTGCCCGCGCCCCAGCAGCGGCTGCAGACCGGAGCTGAGCGACAGCGGCAGCCCCTTGTTGTAGGAGAAGTATCCCACCACCAGCGCAGTGGTCAGGTAGATCGCCCAGGGGTGAAAGCCCCAGTGATACAGGGTCGCACCCATGGCCGCGTGTGCGGCCTCCGGGGTGTTGGCGGCGACATTCAGCGGTGTTTTCCACCAGGCGGTGTATTGCGCAACCGGCTCGGCCACGCCCCAGTACAGCAGGCCGACGCCCATGCCGGCAGCGAACATCATGGAGAACCACGACAGGGTGCTGAACTCGGGCTTGGCCTCACGACCACCGAGGCGCACCTTGCCCAGCGGCGAAAACGCCAGCCCGGCGCAGAACAGCACCGACAAGTTGCCCATGATGATGATGAACCAGTCGAAATTCTGCAGGATCCAGCCCTTGATGCCTTCGAGTGTCTCGCCGAAGACCGCCGGATTGCTCAACGCCAGGAGAACCAGCAGCAGGATGATGGAGAAGGAAGCGGGGAATATGACGCGATGAAAATTCAACCCGAGCACTCGGATATTGAACTCTCGACCGACTATGTCTTGCGCAACCATAGGCTTCATGCACGCACCTCGATTTTGTTCTTGTAATGGTTTCTCCGCATGCGCACCAAATCTTGCAGATGCAAATAACAGCTCGGTAGACACCGCGGGTGATTAATAGTCGATCAGGCCAGAATTCACCGACAAACCATTTAATCTGCGCGACTTATGACTTTTAATCATCAATTCAGGCAGCCCTTTCCCGCACTTCATAAAGCGCTGAAGGCCCTGTCTCACGGGCGCTGACGAGCCGCCGGCAGGCTCCTGCCGACTCGTTTCACCGACTGGGATTGGGGGGATCCGTGCGCTTATCAGCACATGCCTGTCAAAGCCTCTGCCCAGGTACCTGCTCGGCGCTGTCCTCGATGCTGACCGCCGGCTCGATGACCGCAGCCAGGGTCGTGCAGGCCAGACCGTTGGGTGTGGCCTGGTGTTGTAGTGGTGCATCGTCCTGCAGGTGTTCGCCGGTCACGCGGCCCTGGCCCACGGCGACTGCCAGTACAGCGGCACTGACGGCGAAAAACACATACAGACTGGAGGCGCCGAAATGCCCCATCAGCGCACCGGCCAGCAACGGGCCGATACAGGCGCCCACACCGAAGGTGGCGAGCAATAGCCCGGCCAGTGAAACCCGCAGTCGCGGCTCCATGTTGTCGTTGGCCAGTGCCACGCCCAACGGGTACAGGCAGAACTGCAGGAAACCGATGCAGGCGCTGAACACCAGCAGCACGCCGAACGACAGCTCCTCATAGAACGCCAGCGGTAGACAGGTCAGGATCAGCAACGCCGCAACGCCGCGAATCAGGCTGGCGCGTGGCAGGCGGTCCGACAGCCAGCCGAGTGGCAGTTGGGCGAGCAGCCCGGCAGCGATCGCCAGGGCCATGAACTGACCCACCTCGGCCGTGCCCAGGCCCTGCCGGCTGGCATAGATCGATGACAGCCCATAGAAGCCGCCATTGATCATCCCCGATATGAGCACGGTCATCAGCGATTGCGGCACGCGCTGCAGGAACAGGCGTAAGTCCACCGGTTCCGAACTCGGTATGCTGGGATGGCTACTGCGGGTCAGCGCCACCGGCACCTGGCTCAGCGCGAAGGCGATAGCCACGCCGAGCAGCGCATGCAGGCCGAGGTCGCCATCGATGCTCAGCGCCAGTTGGCCAAGCATCATGCCGACATAGGCCGCGACCATGTAAATGCCCAGCACCTTGCCGCGCTGGTCGCTCTGCGCGCAGTCGTTGAGCCAGCTCTCCACCACCATCAGCTGACACATCATGGCCATCCCGACCAGCAGGCGCAGCAACAGCCAGAGCGGCAGTGCCTCGCTGAAGGCATGGGTCAGCACCGCCGCGCAGATGATCCCGGAGCAGGCCACATAGGTGCGGATATGACCGACACGGCCGATCAGCACCTGGCCAACCTTGCCGCCGAACACCATACCCAGGGCATTGGCCGCCATCAGCGCACCGCCCCAGAACTCGGCGGCGCCGCCAGCAGTAAGGCGCAGTGCCAGGTAGGTCATCAGCAGGGTCGAGCCGAGCTGCATCAGCAGGCTGGCCAGATAGAGTGCAGCGAACGCCTGGGTCAGTCCGAGCAATTGCTCACCCCTTTTCTAGTGACAACCACCACGCCTGAGCCGGGCGCACAGCAAAGCGGGACCATCGACAACGCTCCCCTGACCAGCAGGCGGGTAAGAAACTACCTGCTAGGCCAGACCGTGCCGTTGTTTCCAGTCACCCGGATGGACCACGTAACCGAATAGCGCATGGCCGCCGTAGACCAGCTCGGTGCCCTCGGGAATCCACAGCAGCTGACCCGGCTGAACGCGATAAAGCTCGCCATTGGCCTGCAGCTCGAAGCAGCCCTCGATGACGAAAATCACCTCATCGTAGAGCAGGGTCCAGGCTACCTCGGCGCCTTCCCAGCGGGCGAAACCGATGCCGATGTTCGGCGAGATCTCGTTGCTGATCGCCCGCGCCACGAAGGCGGCGCCGGGCGGCCCGCCACGCGGGACGAACTCCAGATCATGGTGGTCGACCAGAAGCACCGGGCCTTTGCCGGAAACGACCTGGCTCATAGCTCGCTCCGACTGTTCCAGGCCGCCAGGCGAATGCGCGAGCGCACGCCCAGGCCGAGGAAAGGCTCGGGCGGGTTGAGCGACGGCATGCCGGTGACTGCGCGGATATCGCGCAACTGCGCCGAATCGCTGCCGACCGCCAGATCCGCCAGCAGCGTGCCGGAAATGGTGCCCCATGCCGCGCCGACGCCGTTGTCGCAGGCCGAGGCGAACACCCCTGGCTCAAGTTCACCGAAGAAGTTGGTGAAGTTGCGCGAGATCGCATAAACCCCACCCCAGGAGTGGCTGAACGGCACATCGGCCAACTGCGGAAAGCGCGCCAGGAAGGCCTTGCGATGGTCGGCACGTACCGATTCGCGCATCGCGGCGCTGGTGCTCTTGCCGTACCTGGGCACGTGCTTGTAGGTGTTGCGGATGATCAGGCGGCGATCCTGAGTCATGCGTACCGTGGTGCCAGCATGATCGGCCGGGGTCAGCCCCCAGTCGAGCTGACCGCCATAGGCCGCCAGCTCGCCATCGTTCAGCGGACGCGTCCAGCTGGCGAAGGTCATCACTGGCAGCAGGCGGTTACGCAGGTAACCGAACTCCTGGGTGAAAATACTGGTGCCGAGCAGCAACTTCTCGGTGCGAATCGAACCTTGGCTGGCCTGCAGCAACCAGCCGCCCCGCCCGTCACGCTGCAGGCGGGTAATAGGCGACTCTTCCAACAGCTCGACGTTGTTCGGCAGTGAGCGCGCCAGACCGGCGACCAACGCCGCCGGCTGCATCAGGTAACAACCCGGGGTGAAAATCGCGCGGCTGTAATAGGCATTGCCCAGCACCTGGGCCAGCTCATCACGTTCGACCAGGCGGAAGGGCTCGCCAAGGTGCTTCAGCAGTTGCTCGAAGTGCTGCAGATACGCAAGGCCACGCGGGCCCACAGCGCCCTGATACTTGCCGGCATGGGACCACTGGCAGTCGATCCCGTGACGCTCGATCAGCCCCTGCAACTGCGTGATAGCAGTGCGGTTGAGCGACAGCAGACGCTGCTTGTGGGCCGGATCGGGATGTTCCAGGGCGAACTTGTGCGGCAGGTCGATGACGAAGCCGGAGTTGCGCCCGGAAGCGCCCTGGCCGACACGCTGGGCGTCGACCAGGATGATGCGTTTGTCCGGCAGCAGCTCGCCGAGACGTCGTGCAGCAGCCAGGCCGGCGAAACCGGCGCCGATCACTGTGTAGTCGGCATGTTGCTCGCCTTGCAGGCGCTTGCACGCGGGTTGTTGCGGCAGCGCGGCGTACCAGCCGCAGCTGCTGTCATCATGGGGCAGATTGATTTGCTTGCTCATGCGCGTGCCCTCAGGCCACTGATCGTCGTGCGTTCTGGCAGCTTTGCAGCCAGCTGTTGCGCTGGGTCTGCGCCTGTCGTCCGAGCAGGACGAAGCCGCACGCCAGCCCCTGGGCATCGTAGAACCCCGCGCTAAGGCCATCAGCGCTCGCTGTGCAGCGCCACTCTCCGGCGGTGCCAGGTGCCGGCGCCAGCAGGCACAGCGGCGCGGCTGGGGTTTTCACCGTCACCGGCATCAGCGGATAGCTAACCGCCGTCGGCTGGCCGAGCAGGGTCTTGCTCAGCGCGGCGATGCCCTGGTTGATCGGCGCCAGATAAGGCAGCAGTTGTCCCTCGACTTCGATGCAGTCACCCAAGGCATAAATGCCCGGTTGCGAACTCTGCAGTTGAGCATCGACCTGAATCCCGCGTCCCACGGCCAGCCCGGCACCTTTGGCCAGGCCCAGATTGGGTTGCAGGCCAACGGCCGAGAGCAGCAGATCGGCCTCCAGGCTATCGCCATTGGCCAGCGTCAGGCGATAGCCCTGCTCCAGCGCGTCGACACGGCGCACGGTGTTCTGCAGGTGCCAGCTGACGCCCAACTCGGCCAGTGCGTTCTGCAGGTGTTGCCCGGCCTCGGCCGGCAGCAGGCGCTCCATCGGCCACTTACCGAGGCCGATGACGCTGACCTGAAAACCATTGGCCGCCAGGTCGTTGGCGAACTCGCAACCGATCAGGCCATCGCCGAGAATCGCCACACGCCGCACGCCGATCAGGCGCTCGCGGAAGCTGCGGTAGTCATGCAGGTTGTTGACACTGATCAGCGCGTCGCCGGGCCCTTCGATGGGCAGGCGGATCGGCGCAGCGCCGCTGGCCAACACCAGTTGGCCGTACTCCATCTCACCGATATTGGTGTGCAGGCGCCGCGCCGTGGTATCGATGTGCTCGACCGTGCAGTGCGGGTAGACGCGAATCTTCAGGCGCTTCTCGATGGCCAGCGCCGACTCACTGGCCAACGCGTCGGCGCTCTTGCCCTGAGCCAGGCCGATGGACAGCGCCGGCTTGGAGTAGAGGTGGCCGGAGTCCTGCGTCAGCACACGGATTTCCACCTCGGCATCAGCGCGGCGCAGGGCCTGGGCTAGGCCATAACCGGCATAGCCGCTGCCGATGATGACGATTGGCTGACGCACCTCGGCCGCCACGGCCTGCAATGGTTGCGGCGGTACCGGCAGCGGCGTGCTGAGCGGCGCCGCCGCGCCGGCGACTACCGGACTGATGTCGAGCATCTCGAAATCGTCCTTGCCGACTTTGCACTCCGGGCACTTCCAGTCCGCCGGCACGTCTTCCCAACGGGTGCCGGCGACGATACCGTCGTCCGGCCAGCCCAGGGCCTCGTCATAGATGAGGCCGCAGACCACACACAACCAGGTCTTGAACATGTCGCTCACTCCCCCGCCACGCGAATGGCTACGTTCTTGGTGCGCACGTAGCTGTACAGGGCTTCCTGGCCCTTCTCACGACCGAAGCCAGACAGGCCAACACCGCCGAACGGCGTTTCGATGCCACCGGCATACCATTCGTTGACGAATACCTGGCCAGCGCGCAGGCGCCGCACGCAGCGCATGGCGCGGCTGATGTCCTGGGTGAAGACGCCGGCGACCAGGCCGAAATCGGTGCCATTGGCGATCTCGATGGCCTGCTCTTCGCTGTCGAAGGGGATGATCGCCAGCACTGGGCCGAACACCTCTTCCTGGGCGATGCACATGTCCGCGCGCACATCGCGGAACACCGTCGGACGCATGAAGTGCCCGGCCAGCTCGCTGTGAGCCTCGCCACCGGTGGCCACTACCGCGCCCTCATCGACTGCGCGCCGACACAGGGTTTCGATGCTGGCCAGTTGTCCTGCGCTGACCACCGGGGTGAGGTCCGGGTTGTCCTGGCCGAGACCGACGCTGAGCCCTTCGGCCAGCTCGACCACCGCATGGACGATGTCCTCGTAGATCTCGCGCTGCACCAGCAGACGCGACATGGCCGAGCAGACCTGCCCGGCATTGAAGAAGATGCCGCTCTTGACGCTCGCCAGAAGCTGCTTACGGTCAACGTCGGCGAAGGCGATGGCGGCCGACTTGCCGCCCAACTCCATGACGCTGGGAATGGCGTTGGCCGCGGCATCTCGGAGAATCGATTGGCCGGTCGGCACCGAGCCGGTGAAGACGATCTGGTCGACCTTGGCGCTGTTCACCAGATGCGCCCCGACCTCGCGACCGCGGCCACAGATCAGGTTGATCGCGCCTTGCGGCAATCCGGCCTTGACGATGGCGCGCACCAGCACGCACATGCCCAGCGGCGACAGCTCCGGCGACTTGATCACCACCGCGTTACCGGCCGCCAGCGCCGGCGCCAGGGAGCGGGCGCAGATGGACACCGGGAAATTCCACGGCACGATCTGCGCCGACACGCCCATGGGGTCGTAGACGGTGAAGTCCATGTAGCCGTCGCCCAGCGGAATCGAGGTGCCCTCGATCTTGTCCGCCATGCCGGCGTAGTACTCGAAGTAGCGCGCGGCCTCGATGAATTCGTCGCGGGCATCGTTGATGCTCTTGCCATTCTCCTGGCACAGCACCCAGGCGCCCTCGTCTGCCACCGCGCGGATTTCCTCGGCGATACGTAGCAACCAGCCGACCCGTTGCGCCGGACGGGCACGGGTCAGTTCACCGCTGTCGGCGCAGCGACGCGCCGCCTGCAGCGCGCGCTCGGCATCCTCGACGGTGGCCTGGGCGATGGTCGCCAGCGGCTCGGCGGTACCGGGGTTGTTCACGCTCAGGCGCTGGACGCTGTCGACCCAGGCACCGTCGATGTAGTTGAGCCAGTGAGAAGCAATCGGATACATGACGACCTCCTCAGGCGTTCTGCGCGATGGCCAGCAACTTACGCGCGGCCCACTGGTGGAAGTAGTGTGTCGGGACATCCATCTCCGGGGAGAACGCGCCGCCGCCGTAGCCCGGCGAATGACGGCCCTTCTGCATGCCTTCGACCGAGGCGATGTCTTCGGCGAACACCACCTTCCATGACTCCAGAATGGCGTTGCGGCAGGCGGCGTACTCGTCGCCCAGCGCCTCGTCGCCGACATAGAACAGGCGCAGGTGCTCCAGGGTGCGCCCCGGCGCGACCGGCTCCAGCTGCATGGCGAAGGCGTGGTCGGCCTGGATGCCCAGCAGCACGTTGGGGAAGAAGGCCACGTATTCGGCGTTGCGCAGACGATCCTGCGGCCAGCTGGGGAACTGCGGCATGTGCGTGCCGGCAACATCGGAGAGGTTGTAGGCGTAGCTGCCCTGGCCGGCGAACTGACCGTCGAAGAGGATGTTGTAGTGATCTTCGAGGCGCGAGTAGGTGTTCAGGCTCGGGTGCACCCACGGCAGGTGGTACGCCTCGCAGTAGTTCTCCACGGCCAGCTTCCAGTTGCAGGCGATGTCCAGAGTGGTGGAATCCATGTTGGCGCGGCGGCGCAACAACCCCATGCCATCCTCACCAAGGAACTGGCTCCAACGCGCGGTCAGCGGCGCCAGCATTTCTTCCAGTGGCTGCGCGTCGCCGGACAGATTGATGAACACCATGTCCATCCAGATTGCGCTACGGATGGCCTTGAGGCCGTGTTTCTCGCAGGCGAAACGCTCGTCCTTGTGCTTGTCGATGCCGCCGACGTGCGGCGTGCCCTTGAGGCCGCCGTTGAGGTCGTAGGTCCAGGAGTGGTAGGGGCAGCGAATCACACCCTGCACGGTGCCGGCCTCGTCCACCAACTTCATGCCACGGTGGCTGCAGACGTTGTGGAAGACCTGCACCAGGCCTTCACGGTTGCGCATCAGCAGCAGCGGCAGGCCCATGAAGTCGACCGGCTTGACCGAGCCATTCTGGGTCAGGTCGCTGGCGAAACCGACACAGGCCCAGGTCTTGCCCATGATCTGATCGCGCTCGAGCTCGAACAACTTCTGATCGGTATAGAACTCGTTGGACAGGCCAGTGGCTTGGTGGATCGGAGCGAGTACGGTTTCCAGCTGGTGCACTGGGATTTGCTGAGTAGTGGATTGAGTCATTGTTGTTATCCCCTGCAAGGCACGGTGGTGGTGATCTCGGCAAGCGTTTGAACGCTGCTCGTTGGTCACCAGTGTCGAAAAGCAGGGGATTATTCGACAAACGATTTTTTGCACTGATATTTATGATAAAAAATCATAAATATAGGAAAGGTTGAGTTGAATAAACCCAGTAAATCCAAGGGGCTGATGTATGTCGTTAACTCATCGGCTCATGACGAGAAATGGTTTGTCCGGCGTGCCGCCGGTGCCATCTTGCCGCCACTGCGCAACGTTCTGCAGGCACTTGCCAACCCGGCAAGAGCTGCCTGCTGCGCAGCGGTTCTACGCCAACAGCCACGAAACCGCCCTTCTCACTGATCGCCCACGCTGCGGGCAACGTAACGAGCTGCCTCAGGCCAAAAATCTGCGGCAGCCTCGTTTCAACTCGCCTGAACCTCATCACTGGGCGCGTTGGCAACCTGCTCCATCAACCAGCTGCGAAAGCGTTGCACGCTCTGCCGACTGCTGCGGCCCAATGGTTCGAGCAGGCAGAACTGCGCATCGGTGTGCAGCGTGACATCGATGGGCCTCACCAGTGCACCGGTCTGCAGATGGTTGTCCACCAGGTTCGACCATGCCAGCGCGATGCCCTGCCCGCTTAGCGCCGACTGGATGAGCATCGAATAGCTGTTTATGTTGATCCGGTGCCGTGGCTCGCACGCCTTGTAGCCCAGACGCTGGAACCATTCCGGCCAGCTGATCCAGTCGCGCTGCGGGTCTTCCAGCCACAGCCAGGTGCCGGTAGCCAACTGCCTCGGCTCGCAGAAATCCGGGTGTTTGGCCAGATATCCCGGGCTGCATACGGGGAAAACCTCTTCGGCGAACAGCGGCGTCGCCTGCATGTTCTTCGGTGACGTGCGGCAGTAGTACAACGCCAGATCGCAATCCAGGCGGGAGAAATCCTTGACGTGGTCGTAGGCGATGATGCGCAGGTCCACTTCTTCGTTGTCACGCTGAAACTCGGCGACCCGCGGCAGCAACCAGAGCGATGCCATGGCAGTGCTGGTCACCACCGTGACCTGCTGCGCACCGCGCCAGT
Source organism: Pseudomonas sp. UBA7530 (assembly GCF_002479365.1). Classification (NCBI taxonomy): domain Bacteria; kingdom Pseudomonadati; phylum Pseudomonadota; class Gammaproteobacteria; order Pseudomonadales; family Pseudomonadaceae; genus Pseudomonas; species Pseudomonas sp. UBA7530. The sequence goes on along the minus strand of NZ_DLMS01000013.1, from coordinate 401,555 downwards.
GGCGGATCTCACCGGTGGCATGGGCCAGCTGCAGCAAGGCTTCACGCACCGTGTCGTAGTAGTGGCTGCCGGTGGGGCTGAGGTTGATCTCGCGGGTGGTGCGTTCGAACAGGGTTTTGCCGAGATAGTCCTCGAGCAGGCGCACCTGTCGGCTGATCGCACCCTGGGTGACGTTCAATTCCTTGGCCGCGAGAGTGAAACTCAGGTTTCGTGCGGCCGACTCGAACGCCACCAGGCTGTTGAGCGGAGGCAGAGGTTGAATCTTCATGCAGGCAATTCACGCAGGTGTTGTTGTTATTTGACCGCTGTCTGGAGCGCGGCTCGTCCTACAGCATGCAGCTTGTAGCCTCAAATCGATACGCCTCGCAGGTGAAAAGTCACAACTGCCTAAGATCGGCAGGGGTCTGCGAGTGATTCTAGTAGAACGACGTCAGCTCAGACTCTCTTGCCCGCGCGCCCGCGAAAACAGATCGCAACGCGCCATCCCTAGGCCGACGAAGCCGAACCGTTCGGGGTCGCTGCGGCGCCTCGGCTATCGGAACGGGTGGAAAACAAGGAAACGGAGGTGAGCCAGAAGCCCTCTGCCTGGACTTCGGTGCTTGCATCCAAGCGACAAGCGGCCCTTCACAGACGCCTGCTGCGTAGGTGCAGCAAATGCTGCATCGCGGCGCCACGCGAGACAGCCAGGCAACCTTCGGGCTGGGAGCTGAAAATCGCCTGCTCAGGTTACCCGCGCCGGGTGCTGCCAGGGCTAGTCAGTGTCCTGGGCTGCGGAAAGGCCATCGATGACTTGCTCGGTCAGAGCGACGAGACCGTTCACCGGGTCGCCAGCCGAATCTTCGAGCACCAGCAGCCTCGCGCCGGCGTCCTTTACCGCTGCAGTCACAGTCTCGTCGACAGCCCGCTCACTCAACACCAGGCGCACGTCATTGTCCTCGATCACCGACTTGAATGCCTCGACCGCAGGGTCGGTCGACAACTCGATCACGTCGAGGTTGAGGCTGCTCGTCAGATAGTCGAAGCCCGGCGACAGGCTGGCCACGCTGAGGTTATCCAGCTCGGCCAGACGGCTTTCACTGGTAGCGCTCAGCGTCAGCAGACGCTGCTTGATATCCGCCAGGTTGCTCGCTATCTGCGCCGCATCGTCGGGGCTCAGGCGCGCCAGGTCCGCGGCCATCACGTCGGCCATGCGGCCGAGGTTGTTGATGCTCAGCCAGGGCTGCTGTGCCAGCACATCACCACCCTCCGAGCGCAGTGCGATGCCGGGTAAGGCGCCGTCCACGGGACGCGCGGCATCCACTTCGACGATGCGGATGTTGCTGCGCCGCGCCATGGGATACAGCGGATCGTCCGGCCACAGCGAACGCAGTGCGATCACCGCATCGGCTGAGCTCGCCGCCTTTTCCAGCGCGCCGGCGCCGCGCCCGCTGAAATAGGAGATCTGGCGGCTGGCCGGCAAGTTGGCTGGGGTGGCGCGGACGACCTGAACCTCGGTGCCCTGTAGCAGCGCCGAGCCGAGGCCATGGGTCACCGGCAGGCTGGTCAGCACGCGCATCGCGTCGGCGAGCGCCAGTGGGGCAAGGAGCATGCTGCCGACAACAACAGCGAGGTTGAGCAGTTTCTTGTTCATCCGAGGTTCCCTTTGAGGCCGGGCAGCAGGCCACGGGCAATGGCGGCGCCAGCGAAGACGATGCCGGCCATGATGATGATGGAGGCACCGGACGGCACCGGCAGCTCCAGGGCGATGGGCAGGAAGATACCGACCAGCGTACAGAAGGTGGCGATTACCACCGACAGCCAGAAGAAGCCCTTCAGCGACTGGCTGAGCAGGCGCGCGGCGGCGGCCGGGATGACCAGCAACGCGCCGACCAGGATGGCGCCGATGACCTTGACCGCCGCCACGGTGACCAGCGCCACCAGCATGACGAACAGGTAATCCAAAGGCTTCACCGCCACCCCGCGTACAGCGGCCAACTGCGGGTTGAAGCTGGTCAGCATGAGGCGGTTGTACAGCGGCACGGTCAGGGCCATGACCAGCAGCGAGACCATCGACAGCACGCCAAGGTCCTGAGCGTTGACCGTGAGCACCGAGCCGAACAGCACGTTCTCCAGAATATGGATATTGATGCGCCCTGCTAGCAACAGCAGCAGGCTGGCGCCAATCGCCAACGATACCGAGAGGAACACGCCGATCAGCGTATCCGGCGACAGACCGGTGCGATTGCGCAGGTAGTTGAGTAGCAGGCCGAACAACAGGCAGTAGCCGAACAGGCTGCCGTAGGGGCCGGTGTAGGGCTCACCGAGCAGAATGCCGATGGCGACGCCTGTCAGCGCCGCGTGGCCAACGGCCTCGGAGAAGAAGGCAAAACGCTTGACCACCACCAGCGTGCCCAGGCCACCGAGCACCGGGCCGATCAGCAGCCCGGCGAACAGCGCATTGATGACGAAACCATAGGCCAGTGCCTCCGGCAGATAGCCGGCGCCGGCCCATCCCTGGATCAGCAAGCGCAGCTGTTCGAAGAAGGCGCTCATGCCACACCCTCCCCGCCAGCCTGGGGATGGCTGGAGAACAACTGCAGCAGGCGCTCCGGGTTCAGCGCACGTTGCGGCACGTCATCGAACAGCACGCGGCGGTTCAGGCCCGTGACGCGATCGGCCAGGCGCCCGACCGCACCCAGATCATGCTCGACCCAAAGCACGGTCACGCCAGCCTGGCGCCAGTCCTTCAACAATGTCTCGAACACCCGCATGCCCGGCTCGTCCAGAGCAGCCATGGGCTCGTCGAGGATCAACAACTGTGCAGCCGGCACCAACCCCTGAGCCAGAAGAACGCGTTGGCGCTCCCCTCCGGACAGCGCACCCATGCGCCGCTTGCGCTTGTCGAGCATGCCGACACGCGCCAGGGCGTCGTCGATAGCCGGGGCATGACGCCTCGACAGGCCGAGAAAAGCCGGGCGAACCTGGCACATGGCGGCCATGAAATCGTCCACCGTCATCGGCAGGCCGCGGTCGAACTCCAGCGCCTGCGGTACATAACCGATGACACCGGGCGCATCCGGCCAGCTCAGGCTCAGCTCGCCACGGTGCGGCATTTGCCCGAGCAGGGTCTTGATCAGCGAACTCTTACCACCACCGTTGGGGCCGACCAGGGCATGCACACTGCCGGCTTTCACCTGAAACGATATCCGCTCGAGGATGGGGGTACGACCAAGCTCGAGGCTGACTTCGGCAAAATCGATCGAGGGCCCGGTAATCGTCGCAGTCGGCAAGGTTTCGACCGCCGTCATGCGCCGTTCTCCTGAATCGCACGTACCACGGTATCGAGGTTGCGGGTCATCTCCTCTTCGTATTTGCCCGCGCTGTATTCGCCGTAGGAGATGTGCGTGAGCGGATACAGATGCACGCCGGATTCACGCTGAATGGTCTCGACGTAAGTGGAGGGGAAGTCCATCTCCGAGAAGATCACCTGCACGTCCAGATCCCGCAGCTGGTCGATGGTCTTCTTCAACTGGCTGGGGCTGGGTTCGATGCCATGCGCCGGCTCGACCACGGCGGTCACCTCCAGACCGAACTCACGCAGCAGATAGTCGTAGGCGCCATGAATGGTCGCCACACGCAACTCGGCACCGTGCTCCTGGCTCAGGCGTCCGAGCGCCTCGGCACGCAGCGCGCGCAGGCGCTTGCCATAGGCGCGGGCATTCTGGCGGTAAGCCTTGGCGTTATCCGGGTCGAGCTTGCCCAGCTCCCTGGCGATGGTGTTGATCTGGGCGATCGACGCACTGATCGAGAGGAAGGTGTGCGGGTTGACCACCTTGCCCGCGCCGCGTGCAGCCTGGCCGGTCGCTGCCAGCAGAGGCACGCCGGCATTGGCCTCGATCAACGGCAGCTGCGGCTTCTCGCTGGCCTCGATCATGCGCTCGGCGAAGTCGTCGTGGCCTACGCCGTTGAGCACGACCACATCCAGGTTGCCGATGCGCTTGATATCTTCGGCACGCGGTTCATAGGCATGTGGATTGAAGCCGGCGGGAATCATCGGCACCACCTCGGCCTTGTCGCCGACGATGTTGCTGACGTAGCTGTAGTAAGGGTGCAGGGTAATGCCGATGCGTAAACGCTGGCCATCGGCGGCGCTGGCCAGTGCCGGCAACAGTGCGGCACTGAGACAAACGAGGAAAGCCGTCAGCATTCGGCGGTGCAGGGTGAAACGAGCGTGAGTCGACATGGGTAAATCCGGAAATCAGTGGCGGTGTTGGCGGGTAACGCCGGCGTCGAATTCGCTGAACACCTGGCGCCAGCCAGCAGCGCTCAGCGCCTGTTCATGCAGATCATGCGGGGCGTCGTCCAGAGGCGAGCGATTGAGCCAGACGCTGGCATCCTCGCCATCGAGGCGCAGCAGGAACGAACCCGCCGTGTCCTCGGCGTTGCTGCGACCGAAATAGGCAGCGTGGGTATCGCCATGCAGCAGTTGCCAGGCGTGGGCGCCGCGGTTGACGGCGCTGGCATCGCTGATGAACGGAGGGAATCCCTCCTCGGCCAGTTGCTCTGGCGTGGGCAGGTGCTGCTCATCCTCCTGATACAGGCGAATTTCGTCGAGGGCGACCAGCAGGTCGGTGTGAATCCCCTGCTCGGCGGCGCGCAGGTCACGCCGCGCATCGAACTGGTCGGAGGTCACGGCGACGCTTTGCTGCGGCTGCGCCCGCGACATGACAATTAACCCGGCCAACAGCACGATGGCCAGCGCCAGTAGGCACACATGCAGCGTTTCATGCCCTGCGCCGGCGGGGCGTATCACCTGGACACTCATGGCGCCTCGATGTCCATATGGTCGATCTCCACGACATGGCCGGGACCGGCGTCGAACAGGACATAGAATTCACCCTCGGGGCGCTTGAAGCTCAGGCTGGAGTCGCCGTCGAGCTTGCCGGCAACGAGAATTTCCTCGTCGTAGCTGATCACGTCCAGCGTCACGCCTGGGGCACCACTGCCGTCGGAGAAACCGCCAACGCAGACGATCTCCTCATCACCCTGCGGTTCGCACTGGCAGACCGGGTTGTGCGCCAGAGCCAACGAGCAGAACACGCTGGTCGTTGCCAGCAGCAGCGAACGGTAGAGATTTTTCATGGTTTGCCTCCTCGTTGATTCAGCCAGGCCTGAGTGGCAGGCGATGCCTGCGCCAGCGGTATGGATGCCTGATGCAGGGAACCGTCCCAACCTTCCATAGTGATCCACAGTTCGGCACCGGCCCTGGTCCGCGGCGGGATGGGTAGGCTGGCGCCCATACGATACGGGCTGCCGAAGAAGATCGCGCCGGCTGCACGCAGGCTGCGGGGCTTGCCGATACGCAGGTAGGTGGCCTTGACCTGATCGATGCACGTCGCGCACAACGCGGCATTGAAACTCTTCATGTAACCAGCCGGCCCTTCGAGCCTCGGACCTTCTTCGCGCAGTTCGGCCAGGCGCAGGCTCCACGGGCCGACCTGCACCTCGCCGATCTCACGCTCGCCCAGGCCACTCTCGCCTCGGAACAGGGAAACGTCTTTGAAATACTTGGGCATGAACGCCAGCGGGATGATCACCAGCAGGATATTCACGTGGAAACGCCACTTGTGCCACAGGCGTCCCAGGGGGGTGGATGGCATTGCTACAGCCTTGCTCATGACTGGCCCTCCGAGGCTTCGCCGATAACAATGGGCGCCGTGCGCTGACGTTCGGCGCGCGGTTTGCGCTTGGCCAGCGCGGCGGTAGCCTGGACGGTACGCTTGCTCCAGATCAACAGGCCGCTGAGCACCATCATGCTCAGCAACAGCCCGAACAAGAACCACACCAACTTGAGCCAGAGGCCGCCGAAATCACCGGTGTGCAAAGGACGCATCGACTCGGTGACGAACTCCAGGGCTGAACGGTCCGACAGCAGGCGGGTCTGGTCGACGTTGCCGGTATAGGGATTGACCGCAGCCGACTGGAACATCAATGGATACCAGCCACGGCCACCGACGAAAATATGGCTGTAGGCATTGCCCGGCAGGCTGACGAAACTCGCCTCCAGGCCGGGAATGCGCTGTGCAGCAGTATCGACGGCACGATCGATATCGATGCGCGACACGCTGCCGCCAGGCTCGACCACTGGCACTTCCTCACGCGCCACCACCGGCGGTATGCCTTCGGTGGAAATGGAAATGTGGTTATCGAACAGCAGCGCCTGGATCAGAAACCACACGCCGGTGATGGAGATGACGGCGATGAACCAGATCGACCAGATGCCGGACAGGCGATGAAAATCCCCCCAGAAGATGCGTGCGCCCTGGTTGAAACGCAGCGTTGGCTTGAAGAAACCCTTCCAGAATTTCTTGTAGACCACCAGCCCGGTCACCAGGGACGCCAGCATCGGCAGGCCCATCAGCGACACCAGATACCAGCCCCAACTAAAACCATTGGTAAAGGGCACCAGCCACCAGCCATGCAGGGCACGGGTGAACTGGCGGAAGTCGAACTGCGGGCTGATGCCCTGGATAGCTCCCGTATAGGGATTGACGTAGAGCGTGGGTGACGTGCCATCCGGATAGCTGACCCGCGCAGTGAGGGCAAAGTGATCCTCCTGCGGGCGACTGATCGACTGCACGAAAAGTTGCGGTTCGGCACGGCTGATGGCCTGCAGCACCTGGCCGTAGCTCAGACGCTCGGCATCATCCGCCGGCTTACTGGCGCGTACATCCGGGTTTGCCAGCCAGACGATCTCCTGACTGACCGTGGCCAGGGTGCCAGTGACGCAAATGATCAGCAGGAAAAACCAGACCGGCAGCGCCAGCCAGCTATGGACAAGAAACCAGATTCTGGAACGGGACTTCTTTGACATCGGTAAACCAAGAGTGAAGCCATGCTGTTGATGGCAGGTTTCATGAAGGGAAACGCGTATTTATAACTGTATGACGAATGAGATGGGAAAAACCTGCAGGTGCAGATGAAAAAAATTTCTATTCCTATCTTACCCATGTCGATTGGTAGCTCCTTCGCCACAATGAACGGCACGAGATCTTTCTTGATAGAATTATTGCCCATTCGCTCACTCGTACAGCCCACCCGCCTCGTCGCACAAGGCGCACGCGCGCGAATTCCAGCTTTCAACAGCACTTGATCGAAGATGCCTCAAGAATCGAACCTGAACCCCGTCACGCGTCCCGCACTGTCCCGCCGCTTCTCCGTGGCGCCAATGATGGACTGGACTGACCGTCACTGCCGGTACTTTCTCCGTCAGCTGTCGCGCCACGCCCTGCTCTACACCGAGATGGTCACCACCGGTGCGCTGATCCACGGTGATCGCGAGCGCTTCCTGCGCTACAGCGAATGCGAGCATCCCATCGCGTTGCAACTGGGCGGCAGCAACCCGCAGGATCTGGCCACCTGCGCGAAGATGGCCGAAGCACACGGCTATGACGAGGTGAACCTGAACGTCGGCTGCCCCAGCGACCGCGTGCAGAACAACATGATCGGCGCCTGCCTGATGGGTCACCCGGCGCTGGTGGCTGACTGCGTGAAGGCCATGCAGGACGCCGTAAGCATCCCGGTGACGGTCAAGCACCGCATCGGCATCAACGGCCGTGACAGCTATGCCGAGCTGTGCGACTTCGTCGGTCAGGTGCGCGAGGCCGGCTGCCGCAGCTTCACCGTGCATGCTCGCATCGCCATTCTCGAAGGCCTGTCGCCGAAGGAAAACCGCGAGATCCCGCCGCTACGCTACGACGTGGCCGCGCAGCTCAAGCAGGATTTCCCGGATCTGGAGATCATTCTCAACGGCGGCATCAAGACTCTGGAGGAATGCGAGCAACACCTGCAGACCTTCGATGGCGTGATGCTCGGCCGCGAGGCCTATCACAACCCCTATCTGCTGGCGCAGGTGGACAGCCGCCTGTTCGGCAGCGCGGACGCCGGCATCACCCGCATGGACGCCCTGCTCGCGCTGAAACCCTACGTCGAGCAGCACCTGCGCGAAGGCGGCACGCTGCATCATGTCAGCCGTCATGTGCTGGGGCTGGCTCAGGGTTTCCCAGGTGCGCGGCGCTTCCGTCAGTTGCTGTCGGTAGACATTCACAAGGTGCAGGATCCGCTGGGTCTACTCGACCAGGCAGCCGATCTGCTACGCGGGCATTAAGCCCGAGCGCTCAGGCGATAGCGACTGCGCCCGGTGGTCTGCACCAGGCCGTTTTCTTCCATGCGGCGCAGCACCTGGCGCACGCTGACCAGCGACAGCGGCTCGCCAGCCTCGCTCAGTTGTCGGTGCAACTCGCGCGCCGATACGCCCTGCTCGTCGTTGGCGCTGCACAGCGCCTCCACTACCTTGAGGCGCGGCATGCTGAAACGCAGCCCGACGGCCTGCAACCACTCACGGCACTGGCGTGCATCCGGCCCTGCAGAAACTGAACGAGAAGGCAGGCTTTGGGTCGACATATTCGGGCTCCTTGGCGGCTCGTCTAAAGTCGGACTCCACCGACTCCGGCGCATTTCGATGCGCCGTCATAGATAAAGACGAACGAGCCGACAAAAACCTCAGCTCTGAAAAGGTAAATTTTGTCAGTGACCCGACCGTTGAGCGCCTTCGGCACCTCGGGTAAGGTCATGCCACCTGCAACGACAAGGCCTCGTCATGACCTCCAAGCTGGAACAACTCAAGCAGTTCACCACCGTGGTTGCCGACACCGGCGACCTAGACGCCATCGCCCGCCTGCAACCGGTGGATGCCACTACCAACCCCTCGCTGCTGCTCAAGGCCGCCGCCCTGCCCCGCTACGCCGACCTGCTGCGCCAGGCGATCGATGCTGGCAAGGGAGATCAGGGCCTGGCCTGCGATCATTTCGGGGTAGCCGTCGGCCAGGAGATTCTCAAGGTCATTCCCGGGCGCATCTCCACCGAAGTCGATGCACGCCTTTCGTTCGACACCGATGCCACCTTGCTCCGTGCCGAACGCCTGATCGGCCTTTATGAGCGAGCCGGCATCGGCCGCGACCGCGTACTGATCAAGATCGCCGCTACCTGGGAAGGCATCCGCGCCGCCGAGCAACTGGAAAAAGCCGGCGTACAGACCAACCTAACCCTGCTGTTCGCTTTCGCCCAGGCGCAGGCCTGCGCCGATGCCGGCGTGTTCCTCATCTCGCCTTTCGTTGGCCGCATCTACGACTGGTACAAGAAGGCCGAGGGCCGTGACTTCGCGGGCAGCGAAGATCCGGGCGTGCAGTCGGTCTCGCGCATCTATGACTATTACAAGGCCAACGGCTACGACACCGTGGTGATGGGGGCGAGCTTCCGTAACCTCGGCCAGATCGAGGCACTGGCCGGCTGCGACCGCCTGACCATCAGCCCCGAACTGCTGCAGAAACTAGCCGAGGACGATGGCCAGCTGAATCGGCAGTTGCGGCCCGGCGCCGCCGGTGAGCCTCGCCAGAGCCTCAACGAAGGCACCTTCCGCTGGGCCTTGAACGAAGACGCCATGGCCACCGAGAAACTGGCCGAGGGCATCCGCCTGTTCGCCCGCGATCAGGAAAAGCTCGAAGCACTGCTGGCCGCCAAGGCCTGAACGAAAAGGGGCGCCAGCCAAGCTGACGCCCCCTTTCAATTCTACAAAGCCTGATCGAGAACTCAGTGCCGTTCGAGCGCACTGACCAGGTCGTGAAACGCCTCACGGTTGGAGTCGTTGAGCCCCATCAGAATGCGGTGCGCTTCCAGCACCTTGGCCTTGACCACTTCTTCGGACTGATCCTGCGACGGCAGGTCGTCCAGGCATTCCGGGCATGGAATCGGCCGATCGACGATATTGAACACCTGATCGAAGCCCATGGACTCCAGCAGGCGGGTAATGTCGTCGTGAGTGGTGACAACGGTCGGCAACAGGCCAACCTTCTGCCGCGACAAAATGGACAATTTCGCCAGCAAACCAAGCGTAGTACTGTCGATACTGCGCGTTTCGGTCAGGTCGATGACGATGGCCGAAAAATTCAACGCGGTAAAAATCTTTTCAATCGTGGCATCCAGTGCTGAACACAGGGTCAGACGGACTTCACCGACGAACTTCAGGACGAATGTTCCATCCTGCTCGGCAAATTGGATGCGACCGGGGCTTATCCCAGGGTTCATGCAAGGTTCCTGCTCAACACCAGCAAGGCGATATCATCCGGCATCTCGCCCAGATTGGCCAGACCGAGAACTTGACGCAAACCGCTCAGCGTACCGCCAGCCTGGCTAACCAGTTGTGGCAACGCCAATTCCTTCTCTTTCAAGGTATCACCCGGTAACAGATCGAGAATGCCGTCCGAAAGCAGAGTCAGGCTGAACGACTCAGGCAGCTCCATCACCAGATCGCCGTATTCGGCTTCGGCGAACAGGCCGACCGGCAGGCCGCGGCCCTCCAGGTAACGCGCCTGGCCATTCTCGAACAGCACCGGTAGCGGTAGGTGTCCGCCGATACTGTAGGTGAGCATGCCGCTCTGATCGTCGATCACCCCGCCGAGCATGGTCACATGCTTGCCCAGCTTGCAGTTGATCAGGCCGCGGTTGATGTGACCGAGAACATCGGAAGGCTTGAATTCAGGCAACGTGCCGTTGCGCCGCCACTCGTAGAGCAGCCGGGTGGTCATGAACTTGAGCAGCACGGTGACGAATGCCGAGGAGGCGCCGTGACCGGAAACATCGGCCAGGTAGAAGGCGATGCGCCGCTCATCGATACGGAAGTAATCGACGAAGTCGCCGGACAGGTACAGCGACGGAATGATCTGGTGCGCGAAATTCAAGCCTTCAGCCTGCCAGGGCGTCACCGGCAGCATGTTCATCTGCACCTGGCGGCCAGCGTTCTGGTCTTCCTGCAGCAGATGCAGGCTGGCCTGAAGCTCACGATTGGCCGCCTCGAGCTTTTCGCGGTAACGCTGGTTCTCGACGCGCAGCCGTGCGCGATCCAGCGCGCGGCGCACCGAATGCTCCAGCACGGCGAGATCTTCAAGGGGTTTGATCAGGTAGTCGGCAGCACCGAGACGCAAGGCTTCGACGGCGTCGTTCATCACGCCGGCGCCGGAAACCACGATCACCGGGACTTCAACGCCGAGCGCATTGATACGCCGGATCAGTTCAAGACCGTCGACCTGCGGCATGCGCAGGTCGCAGATCATCAGGTCGGGGCCTTCCTGCTGGAACATCTCCAGCCCCTGCAAACCGTTGTTGGCCTGCAGCACCTTGAAGCCGCTGTCCTCGAGGTAGGCCGCGAGGCTTGCACGCACGACATCGTCGTCGTCGATGATCAGCAAAGTGGCACTGGTTTTGTGCATGGGGTATCCAGGCAAACTGCGCCAGGGCAATTTTGGTCACTGCCCGTGGCGCGGCGCCGCATCAATGGCGTCAGGGGCGATTTCAAGGGGCAGACGGTACTCCCATCTGCCGGCCGATTCAAGCCGGGACCGGTCGTCGTTCGGCGGCTTTACAGGTCAAATCGACGAGAGTTATAAGGGCCGCGGGAGAGTTCATAAGAAGAGGCAGGATCCATGAGTCAGAATGATCGAGCGTACAGCGAGAAGCGCGACTACATCCGCATGCGACTGGAAGCAGCAGTCGTCCTCCATCACGCTGGCCGGGAATTTCCTGCACTGTGCCTGGATCTCTCCAGTACCGGTATGCAAATCGAGGCCGAAGTGGCCTTGAGCATGGGTGACAAGGTCAAGGTTCACATTCCCTCCGAGCACAGCGAGCTGGCCGGTCTCGATGCCCAGGCCGAGGTGGTCCGGGTAAGCGATTTGGGCGACGGTCGGCAGGCGCTGGGCCTGGCGATCATCTCCATGAGCTGAAATCTGCATTTACGAAAAAGGCGGCCTCGAGGGCCGCCTTTTTCGTATCTACGGGGTGCTGCTTACGCAGCGATGAGCTCATCAGATGCTTAGAAATCGTCTTCGACCTGCCCATCCTTGATCTTGTACTCGCGGCTCTGCAGGTAGGCGTTGCGGATGAAGATGTACTTGTCGCCGCTGATCAGGCGCTCGGCCTGCAGCAAATTGGCCCGGGTGTCGATGACCTGGACGCCACGGGTGACGTTACGGGTCGGCACGTGATCCATGTACGGATACGGGGTCAGCAAGCTGTCCGGTACTCGCCCGGCAGCATCGCGCACAGTGCTCGGGCCGAGGAACGGGATCACCAGGTACGGGCCGCTATCCAGGCCCCAGACGCCGAGGGTCTGACCGAAATCTTCGTTGTTCTTCTGCAGCCCCATGTGCTTGGCCACATCGAAGAAGCCCAGCAGGCCGAAGGTGGTGTTGAAGATCAGGCGACCGGTATCGACACCGGCGTTATGCAGCTTGCCTTGCAGCAGGTTGTTGGCCAGGTTGCCGACGTCGCCGATATTGCCGAAGACGTTGTGCACGCCGTCCTCGAGAAACTGCGGCGTAACCGCACGGTAACCCTGCGCCACAGGCTTAAGCGCATAGGTATCGAGGGTATCGTTGAAACGAAAGATTGGGCGATTGAAGCCCTCCCAAGGATCGTCCTCCGAAGCGGCCTGGCCCATCGCAGGCAGCAGGCTCAGGCCAACCAGGGCCATCAGGCCACCCAGGCGCGCGATCCAGCGAGCACCGATCACATGCATTGAAGTCTCTCCTTGAGGGAAATAAGGTGGCCACCGCCAGCGGCCCGAAGGCCGCGTAGTATAAAGCCTGAAGCCTGTATTGGGCAGCATAGCGAAGAAAAGCGATGACCGATGAAACCTTGCTGCACACCGCACACATCCCCGTACGCTGGGGCGACATGGACAGCTATGGGCACGTCAACAACATCATCTACATGCAGTATCTGGAAGAGGCCCGCGTCGCCTGGTTCGAGCTGGCCGGCGTGGCGATGAGCAATGTGCCATTCGGTCCGGTGGTGCTGCAGACCCAGCACACCTACCTCAAACCCGTGGTGTACCCCGCCACCGTGGTGGTGCAATTGAGAGCTGGCGCAGTAGGACGCAGCAGTGTCGTGATCGAGCATCGCCTGAGTACGGTCGAGGATCCGCTGACGAGCTACGGCGAGGGTTACTGCAAGCTGGTATGGGTCGATCACGGCAGCGGCAAGTCGGTGGCGCTGCCCGAGCATGTGCGCGCCCTGTTCGGCGTCATCTGACAGTCATCTTTCGGTCATCCGCAGGCGCTAGATTGGCCTAGGCCATTGCCACGGATGATCCCATGCCCTTCTCCTGCACTGCCCTGATCTTTCAACTGTCCGGCTGCCTGGTCGACTTCGGTGCCCGCACGCTGCCTGTCGCACTGCAGCGGCTGCACCCCGAACACGCCGGCAAGCCCGTCTCGGGCACCCCTCAACAGGCGCTGGAAGCCTGCCTGGGCAAACCAGCAACTGCCGGGCAACTGCAGGCGCTGGAGCAGATCCTTGGCGAAGTCGCAGGCGCGCATACCGAACTGACCCCAGGCGCCGCACAGTTGCTGCAAATCCTGCATGGCTACGGCACCCCGTGCGCCTGGCTCGACGACCTACCAGCCGATGCCAGCCTGAGCCTGGCCCAGGCACTGCCGGCGCCCATTGAGGCGGTGATCAGCCACCAGGCCAGGCCCTGGCCAGCGCCAGATAGCTGCTGGCAGGCGCTGAGCCAATTGGGCGTCGAGCGCCTGGATGGCAGCATCGTCGTCAGCGGCAATCCTCTGCTGCTGCAGGCAGGCCTAAATGCCGGTTGCTGGACCATCGGCTTGGCCGCCTGCGGGCCACTGTGCGGCTACGCCCCGGCTGACTGGCAAGCGCTCGGTGCAAACGAGCAGGAACGCCTGCGCGCCGAGGCCACGCTGCAACTCTATCGTCTGGGTGTGCACTCGGTGGTCGATCACCTGGGCGAAATCCAGGCCAGCCTCGACGACATCGGCATACGCCGCAGCAAGGGCGAAAAGCCCTGAGCGCTTGACCGGGATCAGGCAAAGCCGGCGGGCTTGGATTAACCTTCAGATACGGCTGAAAACTTCCAGCGACACTGGGAGTCAATGTCTATGCCGATTCGACAAGGAGAGAACTCTATGCCAGCAAACGACCTGCAGCAGCAATTGGAAGCCCTCCAGCAGCACCTGGCCCAGGACACGCCGCTCAGCGAGGAAGAACGAGCATCGCTTTACCTGCTGACGCAAGAAATCGAAGTACAGCTGGCGCGCGAAGCCGCGGCGGCGCCCGACGCCACGCTGGTCGATGGCGTCAATCTGGCTGTGGAACGTTTCGAAGCCAGTCATCCCACCCTCGCCGGCACCCTGCGCAACATCATGCAGAGCCTGGCCAATATGGGTATCTGATGCTCTATCGCGGATAGAGCCCAAGCACTCAAGCAAATGCCGCCAAATGGCGGCATTTTTCTTGGATCACTGCCGCGCCAGGCGAGCATTGTCCGGGGTGATCGCCTCGGTGCTGCGGTAGGGGTTGATATCCAACCCGCCGCGGCGCACATAGCGCGCATAGACGGTGAGTGTCTGCGGCTGCAGCAGTCGCTGCAGATCAAGGAAGATGCGCTCGACGCACTGCTCATGGAAGTCCGCGTGCTGGCGGAAGCTCACCAGATAGGCCAGCAGGCTGGCGTGGTCCAGCGCGGCGCCATGATACTCGACCACCAGGCTGCCCCAGTCCGGCTGGCCGGTGACCGGGCAGTTGGACTTGAGCAGGTGGCTGTGCAGGCTCTCTTCCACCAGCCGACCAGCATCGCAGCGCAGCAGTTCGGGTTGCGGGTGATCGTACTGGCTGACGCTGACTTCCAGCTCATCGATGCACTGCCCCGGCAGCGTCGCCACGCCCTCTGCGGACACCTCACTCAGCGAACGCAGACGCACCGCCACCGGCTTGCCGGCTACAGCGGACAGATCTCGAACCAAGGTGGCCTGCAACTCGTCCCAACTGGCGAAAGCCGACTGGTTCAGCGAGTTGAGGTAAAGCTTGAAGGACTTCGATTCGATGATGTTCGGCGAGTCGGCAGGAATGGCGAACTCACCGATGGCCACAACCGGCTTGCCGGACGGCAGCAGCCAGGACAGCTCGTAGCAGTTCCAGTAGTCCACGCCCTGATACGGCAGGTTGGCGCCATCCAGGCCCAGCTCCGCCCATTTGGTGGTACGCGAGATGGGGAACAACAGCTCGGGACTGTACTCGGCGATGTACTGGCTGGACTTGCCCAGCGGGGAATGTTCGGCGGGGTGCTGCATGGCGCGCAATCCAGTGTGGCGAAAAACCGCGCGAGTTTAGCGGGTTGACCGCCGCGCCGCACGCGTGAAGCACTACGCCGGCCACCTGTAGGAGGGAGCTCTGCTCGCGAAACGTCTTACAGCCAGAAGCTTCGCGAGTAGAGCTCACTCCTACCACAGTAATCAGTCGCTAAGCGCCGTGGAAGGGCTCTACCCGCGACAGCATCAAAAGCTCGCCGCTAAAGCGCCTCCTACAGGACTCAGACAGCCACCTGCTCGTCCTCGATCTTGCGCAGCGGCGCCCAGCGTCGCAGCAGCAGATATAGCGTCGGGATCACATAAAGCGTGAAGAAGGTGCCGACCAGCAGCCCGCCGACGATCACCAGGCCGATCTGCTGGCGGCTTTCGGCACCGGCGCCGGTGGCAATGGCCAAGGGCAACGAACCCAGGACCATCGCGCCGGTGGTCATCAGGATCGGCCGCAGACGCTGCACCGAGGCCTCAATCACCGACTCACGCAGTGCCCTGCCCTCACGCAGCAGATGATTGGCGAACTCGACGATCAGGATGCCGTGCTTGGTGATCAGGCCGATCAGGGTCACCAGGCCGATCTGCGAATAGATGTTCCAGGTGCCGCCGAACAGCTTCAGCGCCAGCAAGGCGCCTGCCATCGATAGGGGCACGCTGAAGAGGATGATCAGCGGATCGCTGAAACTCTCGAACTGCGCCGCCAGCACCAGGAAGATGAAAGCCAGCGCCAGGGCGAAGATCAGCAGGATGCCCGAGCTGGACTCCTTGAAATCCCGCGAGGTGCCGGTGTAGTCGTACTGCGTCTCCGGCGGAAACACCTCACGTGCAGCCACCTCCAGATGATTCAGGGCCTCGCCCAGGGTGTAGCCGGTGCCGACGTTGGCGCTGATGGTCACCGCGCGCAACTGGTTGAAGTGGTTGAGCTCGCGCGGCGCAACCGTCTCGCGCAATTCGATCAGGTTCGACAATTGCACCATGCCGCCGTCGCGGTCACGCACGTAGACGCGATTCAGATCCTGCGGGTTGCTGCGGTCGATATCCTCCAGTTGCACCAACACGTCGTACTGCTCGCCGTTCTGCTTGAAACGGGTCACTTGGCGGCTGCCGAACAGGCTTTCCAGGCTGCGCCCGATCACCGATACATCGGTGCCAACGGCGGCGGCCTGCTCGCGATTGACGGTGATCTTGAGCTGCGGTGAGTTGAGCTTGAGGTCGCTGTCCAGCCCTTCCAGCTCCGGATAGTCGCGCATGCGCTCCATCAACTGCTCGACATAGCCCTGCAGCTCGGCATATTCCATGGACGAACGGATGACGAAATTGATCGGCTGGTTGCGCGCGCTTTGCCCCAGCGGCGGGCGGTTGACCGGGGTGACGCGCATGCCGGCGATATCCTGCAGTTTCGGCAGCAATTCATTGCGGATCTCGAACTGGGTGCGCGTGCGATCGGCCCAATCTTCCAGCTTCATGAAGGAAATGCCCTGGGCCACGGTGGGGAAGCCAGCCACCACCAGATAGCGATTGGTCTCGGGGATGCTGGCATAAGCAGCCTCCACCTCGCGGGCATAGCGTGCGGTGTAGTCAATGGTGGCGCCATCGGGGCCATTGAACACGCCGACGATGGTGCCGGTGTCCTCGGTGGGCGCCAGCTCCGAACGCAAGCCGCCGAACAGCCAGGCGCAGAGCACGAAGGCGGCCAGCAGCACGCCCAACACCAGCGGCCAGGCGCGCAGGGCGCGGTCCAAGCTGTGCTTGTAGCTGTAGGTAAGACCGTTGAGGAAGCCCTCGATCAGGTTGTACACGCGACCGTGACGCTGCTCGTGCTCATGCGCTTTGAGCATGACTGCACACATCATCGGCGTCAGGGTTAGGGCCACGAAACCGGATACCAGCACCGAGCCGGCCAGGGTCCAGGCGAACTCGGTGAACAACTTGCCGGTGGTGCCCTGCATGAAGCCGATCGGGGCGAACACCGCAGCCAGGGTCAGAGTCATGGCGATCACCGCAAAGGCGATCTCGCGACTGCCTTTGAAAGCGGCCTGCACCGGCTTCATCCCCGCCTCGATATGGCGGTGGATGTTCTCCAGCATGACGATGGCGTCGTCCACCACCAGGCCGATGGCCAGGACCATGGCCAGCAACGTCAGGGTGTTGATAGTGAAGCCCATCAGCGACATCAGGGCGAAGGCGCCGATCAGCGACACCGGAATGGTCACCAGCGGGATCAGCGTGGCGCGCAGCGAGCGCAGGAAGATGAAGATGATCAGGATGACCAGCGCCACGGCTTCCCAGATGGTGGTGAAGACGTTATCGATGGACTCGCGGATGAACTGCGAGTTGTCGTTGGCCACGGTCATCTTCATGCCGTCGGGCAGCAGCGCCTTGACCTCGTCCCAGGCCGCCGCGAGGCCGTCGGAGATATCCAGCGGGTTGGCCGTCGCCTGCTTGACCAGGCCGAGGGTCACCGCCGGTAAACCGTTGAAGCGCACCACCGACCGCTCGTCGCGCGGCCCCACTTCGGCACGGCCGACGTCGGACAGACGCAGCAGATAACCTTGCGAGTCATCAAGGATCAATTCGTTGAACTGCTCCGGCGTGCGCAGATCGGTTTCCGACAACACACTGAATTCGCGCTCGCGCGACTCGATGCGACCTGCTGGAATTTCCACGTTCTGTCGGCGCAGGGCGTCTTCGACGTCCTGCACGGTGAGGTTGTGCGCGGCGAGCTTCTCCGGGTCGAGCCAGATGCGCATAGAGAAGGTACGTGCACCGCGCACCTGCACTTCCGATACGCCAGGAATGGTCTGCAGGCGATCCTTGATCACCCGCTCCAGCAGGTCGGTGATCTCCATCGCACTGTGCTGCTGGCTGTGAAAAGCGATCCACACCACCGGCTGGGCGTCGGCCTCGACCTTCTGCACGATGGGCTCGTCCACTTCATCCGGCAACAGGTTACGCACGCGACCCAGGCGATCACGTACGTCGTTGGCCGCCTCGTCGGCGCTGCGGCCGAGACGGAACTGCGCAGTGATCTGGGTGTTTTCCGCACGGCTGATGGAGGTGACGAAGTCCAGCCCCTCGATGCCGGACAGTACGTCCTCCACCGGTTGCGCCACCTGCGACTCCATGATTTCCGGGCTGGCACCGGGATAGGTGACCTGCACCGTGACGATGGGCACGTCGATATTGGGATATTCGCGCACGTTGAGGCGGTCATAGGCCATCAGGCCCAGCAGCACCACGATCAGCGACAGGACGGTGGCGAAGACCGGCCTGCGGATGCAGACGTCGGAGAGCGTCACGGCTGACGCTCCCCGCTCTTGCTGCGCACGGCAAGCCCCTCGCGCACACGCTGCCAGCCGGCGCTGATCACCGTCTCGTCACCCTGCAGACCTTCGCGCACCTCGACCAGGCCATCGAAACGCTTGCCCAACGTGATCTCGCGGCGCTCAACCTTGCCATCGACCAGCAGATTGACCAGCAGCTTGTCACCCTGCGGCATCACCGCCTCCTCAGGGATCACCAGCGCATCGGGACGCTCCTCGAGAATCACCGAAACGCGGACGAACTGGCCCGGGCGCAGACGGCGATCATCGTTGCCGATGTGTGCGCGGATCGCCTGGCTGCGCCCGGCTTCGTCCAGGCGCGGGTTGATGGCGAAGATTTCGCCGCGAAAGCGTTCGCCAGGAAAGGTGTCGAGTGTGATCTCCACGGTCTGGCCCAAGCGCACCTGGGCCACGGCCTTCTGCGGAATGCGGAAGTCGACCTTGAGCGGGTCGAGCACCTCCAGGTTGACGATGTTCTGTCCGGCGCTGAGGTAGTCGCCGACACTAGCCTGGCGCAGGCCGAGCGTGCCGTCGTAGGGCGCCTTGATCTGGGTCTTGTCGAGCCGCGCCTGAGCCAGGGCCTGGCTGGCCCGCGCAGCCTGCAACTGGCTTTGCGCCTCGTCCAGCGCCTGCGCATTGCTGGCGCCACGCTGGAACAGCATCTGCGCGCGCTGGTGATTCTTCTCGGCCAGATCGAGATTGGCTCGGGCCTGGGCGAATTCGGCGCGGGCGATGGCGTCGTCGAGACTGATCAGCAGGTCGCCAGCGGTCACCGCCTGCCCTTCACGAAAATGCAGGGAGGCCAGGCGCCCTTCCACTTCAGGACGAATCATCACCGACTCGTCGGAACGCAGCGAACCGAAGGTGATCAGCTCGTCGCGCACCTCCATCTGCCGCACCGGCACGACCTCGACCATCGGCCCCTCGGCCGCCCCTGCAGGCAACGCGCAAAAGCCCAGCAACAGCCACGGAAGCGCACGCAACAGCACGGTCATGATCAGCCCCTTCTTCTTGGTAGAGGCGGAGTCTAACCGGCTGCTGCGTCGGCGCCAGCCTTACAAGTTATTTCGCTATGTGTTGGCGTGGGCAGGCACAGGATGGGGTAGTTGCGAAGAGGGTTTATCGGTGTTCAGCGATGTAGACAGTGCCCGGCAGAATCGCGGCTGAAGCCGCTCCCACGGAATCGTGAAACCTGTAGGAGCGGCTTCAGCCGCGATGCTTTCGAAGCGCCCGGATTGCGCCCCGGATTGCGTCCGGGCTACGCGATCAGGCGAAGAAATCCCTCATCGCGGCACGTCACTGGCGCATGCCGCGACCGCTGACCAGCAGGCGAATGCACAGGGTATAGAGCGCGGCGGTCGCCAGCAGCATGAAGCCGATGGCCACGCCGATGCGGATGTCGGACACCCCGAGAATGCCGTAGCGGAAGGCGTTGACCATATGCAGGATGGGGTTGCCCATCGACACCGTCTGCCAGAACGGCGGCAGCAGGGTAATGGAGTAGAACACTCCGCCCAGGTAGGTCAGCGGCGTCAGCACGAAGGTAGGGACGATCGAAATGTCGTCGAAGTTGCGCGCATAGACCGCGTTGACGAAGCCGCCGAGGGAGAAGATGGTCGCCGTCAGCAACACCACCAGTACGGTCACGCCTAGGTGATGCACCTGCAGATGGGTGAAGAACAGCGACAGGATGGTGACGATCACACCCACCGCCAGGCCGCGCAGCACGCCGCCGACGACGAAGCCGATGAGGATGGTGTGCGGCGACACCGGCGAAACCAGCAACTCCTCGACGTTGCGCTGGAACTTGCTGCCGAAGAAGCTCGACACCACGTTGCCGTAGCTGTTGGTGATCACCGACATCATGATCAGCCCCGGCACGATGTACTCCATGTAGGTGAAGCCGCCCATGTCGCCGATCTGCCGGCCGATCAGGTTACCGAAGATGACGAAGTACAGGACCATGGTGATCGCCGGCGGCAGCAGGGTCTGCGGCCAGATACGCACGAAACGGCGCACCTCGCGATGGACGATGGTACGCAGGGCGACCAGGTTGGCAGCGAACTCGCTGTTGAGGTACTGGGTATTCATTGCGCCACCTTGGCCAGGTTCTTTTCCACCAGGGAGACGAACAGCTCCTCCAGGCGATTGGTCTTGTTACGCAGGCTCAGCACCTGCACCTGCTGCTGCGCCAGTTGCTGGAACAGCGCATTGAGGCCCTGGCTCTTCTCCACCTGCACTTCCAGGGTGTGGTGATCGAGCAGGCGCGCCGGATAGCCGATCAGGTTCGGCGCCTCGCTGTAGGAGTCCTTCAGATCGAGCAGGAAGGTCTCGACATGCAGTTTTTTAAGCAGGTCCTTCATGCTGCTCAGCTCGACGATGCGGCCGTGGTCGATGATGCCGATGTTGCGGCACAGCTGCTCGGCCTCCTCCAGGTAGTGGGTGGTGAGGATGATGGTGATGCCCTGCCTGTTCAGGTCGGTGAGGAAGCTCCACATCGACCGGCGCAGCTCGATATCCACCCCGGCGGTGGGCTCGTCGAGAATCAGCAGGCGCGGCTGATGCACCAGGGCGCGGGCGATCATCAGGCGGCGCTTCATGCCGCCGGACAGCTCGCGCGAAGCGACGTCGCGCTTTTCCCACAGGCCGAGCTGGGTCAGGTACTGCTCGGCGCGCTCCTTGGCGATCGAACGCGGAATGCCGTAGTAGCCAGCCTGGGTGACGACGATATCGAACACCTTCTCGAACTGGTTGAAGTTGAATTCCTGCGGCACCACACCCAGGCAGCGCTTGAGCGCATAAGGCTCGCGGTCGAGGTCATGGCCGAACACGCTGACCGTGCCGCTGCTCTTGTTCACCAGGGTGGAGAGGATGCCGATTGTGGTGGATTTGCCGGCGCCGTTGGGGCCGAGCAAAGCGAAGAAATCACCTTCGGCGACGTCCAGATCGATGCCGTGCAGGGCCTGGAAGCCGTTTCCGTAGGTCTTGGTCAACTGGCGAATGGTCAGGGCGGAGCTCATGAAGATGGGATTTCCCGCGCGAGAGTGAAGTCTTTATAGATGTGGGCGAAGACGCTCGATTGCAACCGCGTGTTTCGCCCACTCTGTGCTGGCATGCACCCTACCGACCCTGACGCGCAGAAAAAAGACCATCCTGGCGATGTTGATTATCGACTTAGTCGATAACGGCCTCACGCTGCATATCGCCACTGAGCTGCAGGGCGCCTGCCTCGAACAGATGCGGATAGCAGCCCCGCAGATGCGCGAAGAACAGCTGCTCCGGCAGATCCTCGAACTGGCCGTGATCCTGCAGGTACTCCATATAGCGCTCGCCCCGCTCGTTGTAGGGATGAAAGACGCTGTCATGCACGCCATCGAATTCCAACGGCGCCACCTTGAATACGCGGCACAGCGCCTCGTTGAACGCAGGCGTGGCCTTGACCCAGCGCCCGTCCAGGTAAAGCTCGGTGTAGCCGTGCATGGCGAACACCTCACTGCGCAGCAACTCCAGCAGGCGCGGCGTCGACAGGTGATTGCGCACATCGGCCAGGCCGATACGCGCGGGAATGCCGCAATACCTTGCGCATGCCGCGAGCAGATTGGCTTTGGGCACGCAGTAAGACTCCCCGGCCGTCAGCGCGTGGCTGGCCTTCAGCGTCTGCGCATCGAGGCTGAAGGCATAGGGGTTGTAACGAATCTCGTCACGCACCGCCAGATACAGGGCCACGGCCTGACTGATTGGTTCTCGTGAGGCGCCACGCCAACGTTCGGCGAACTCGACTACCAATGGATGGTCACTGTCAATGAAGCGGCCGGGGCGAAGATAGATCTGCATGACGGGGCTCCTGAAGTTCGCTTCAGTCTAATCCGCCGATTGCGCGATGCTCACGACGATCCGGCCAAGCTCACCGCCCCTCTCGCCATTTATGGCTATGCTCGGGGCGTCGCCCGCTCGAATCATGGAGGAATGCACATGCTCGTCATCTGGTTGCTGGTGCTGCTGTTCGGGGTCATCTACCTGGCCCATAGTCGTACCGCCGCCCGCCCCGCCCTCGGCATCACCGCGGCCTACCTGGTGGCCATGGCCCTGTTCAGCCCAGTACCTGGCTGGCTGCAACTGCTGCTATGGATCATCACAGGCGCAGTCGCTGCCTTCATCCTGCTTGGTGATCTGCGCCGGCAGTTGTTCACCGGCCCGATGTTCGCCTGGTTCCAGCGCGTGTTACCGCCGATGTCGGCCACCGAACGCGACGCCATCGAAGCCGGCACCGTGTGGTGGGATGGTGAGCTGTTCAGTGGCAAACCGGATTGGGACAAGCTGCTGGCCTACCCCAAGGCCAGGCTGACCGAAGAGGAACAGGCCTTCATCGACGGCCCCACCGAAGAACTCTGCGCGATGATCAGCGACTGGCAGGTCGGCCAGGAGATGGACCTGCCGGAGAAAGCCTGGGAGCACATCAAGCAACACGGCTTCTTCGCCCTGATCATTCCCAAGGAGTATGGCGGCAAGGGCTTCTCTGCCTACGCCCACTCGCAGGTGGCGATGAAGCTGGCCACACGCAGCGGCGACCTGGCCTCCACCGTGATGGTGCCCAACTCTCTCGGCCCGGCCGAGCTGCTGCTGCACTACGGCACCGAAGAGCAGCGCAATCATTACCTGCCACGCCTGGCACGCGGCGAGGACATCCCCTGCTTCGCCCTCACCGGCCCGCTGGCCGGCTCCGACGCAGGCGCCATGCCGGACACCGGCGTCATCTGCAAGGGCCAGCACAACGGCGAGGAAGTGATCGGCCTGCGCCTGAACTGGGAGAAGCGCTACATCACCCTCGGCCCGGTGGCCACCCTGCTCGGCGTGGCCTTCAAGGCCTACGACCCGGATCACCTGCTGGGCGACAAGGAAGACCTGGGCATCAGCCTGGCGCTGATCCCTACCGACACACCCGGCGTGGAGATTGGTCGTCGCCACCTGCCACTGGGCGCTGCCTTCATGAACGGGCCGAACTCGGGCAAGGACGTGTTCATTCCCCTCGACTACCTGATCGGCGGGCCGGATTACCTCGGCAAGGGCTGGATGATGTTGATGAACTGCCTGTCGGTCGGTCGCTCCATCTCACTGCCCGCCGTCGGCACCGGCGCGGCCAAGTTCACCAGCCTCGCCACCGGCCAGTACGCCCAGCTGCGTGAGCAGTTCAACGTGCCGCTGGCCGCATTCGAAGGCATCCAGGAAGCACTGGCACGCATCGGCGGCAACGCCTGGCTGATGGACAGCGCGCGCATCCTCACCGCCAATGCCGTCGACCTGGGCGAGAAGCCCTCGGTGCTGTCGGCGGTGCTCAAGTACCACCTGACCGAACGCGGTCGCGAGTGCATCACCCACGCCATGGACGTGCACGGCGGCAAGGGCATCATCATGGGCCCGAACAACTACCTGGCCCGTTCCTGGCAGGGCGCGCCGATCTTCATCACCGTCGAGGGCGCCAACATCCTCTCGCGCAACCTCATGATCTTCGGCCAGGGCGCCATCCGCTGCCATCCGTACGTGCTCAGGGAAATGGCCCTGGCCGACCGCGAGGACAAGGACCAAGCGCAGGTCGAGTTCGACTCGCTGCTGATGAGCCATATCGGTTTTGCCGTCAGCAATGCGGCCAGCAGCTTCCTTCTCGGCCTGACCCTGAACCGCCTGGGCACCGTGCCGGGTGACGACCTCAGCCAGCCCTACTACCGCGCCCTCAACCGCCTGGCCGCGGCCTTCGCCCTGTGCGCCGACAGCAGCATGATGCTGCTCGGCGGTGACCTGAAGCGTCGCGAGCGCCTGTCTGCGCGCCTGGGTGACGTGCTCAGCCACCTTTACCTGGGCTCGGCGGCGCTCAAGCGCTACCACGACCTGGACTACCAGGAATCCGTCAGGCCGATGCTGTGCTGGGCCATGGAGGAAAACCTCTATCATGCCGAGCAGGCACTCGATGACCTGCTAAGCAACTTCCCCAACCGCCTGTTCGGTTGCCTGCTCAAGGTGCTGGTGTTCCCGCTGGGCCGTCGTCACCAGGGGCCGAGCGATGAGCTGGACGCCGAAGTGGCCGCGATCATCGGCCGCCAGGCTGGCGACCCGGCACTGGAATCGGTGCTCGAAGGCTGCTACCGCCCACAAGCCGATCAGGATTCGGTCGGCGCCCTCCAGCATGCGCTGAACCTGGTACAGGCCAGCCACGATGCACGCAAGCGCCTGCACCAGGCGCTCAAGGACGGCAGCCTGCAACCGGCGCCGGGCCAGGACGCCATCGCAGCAGCGATCGCTGCCGGCATTCTCGATGGCGAGCAGGGGCAAAGCCTGCAAGCAGCCGAAGCGGCGCGCCGCCGGGTGATCGATGTCGATGACTTCGCCAAGGAAGAGCTCACGCTGGCGAGTGGCAAGGTGCGCTGACGCAAACGGCTAGCGGGAGGGGCTTTACCGCGACTCAAGAAGCTCGCGGCTACGACTGCAGGGATGCAGGAGGTAGAGCGAAGCAGGATGCCCGAGCCGAAAGCCCCTCCCACGAAGGCCAGCTATGCAGGACAGCGGGCGCCAGGAACTCTATACTCCTGCGCCCGTTTTGCCTTCAGGACACTGCACCATGGCCAGCCATCTGGAACACCACCTCGCCCTGCTCAGCCACCTGCGCGGCATTCTCGTCGCCCTGGGCGAAGCCGAACAGGTGCTCGACGACAGCCATGCCCTGTTCCTCGAGCGCTACGACGAGCTGCTCGCAGAACTGCCGCGTGATCCGGTATCCAGCCAGTATCTGGGCCAGGACCTGATCAGCCAGGTATTCCATCGCTACCCGCAGATCGCCCATCTGGTACCGCGCGACCTGCTGTGGTTCTTCGGCGGCGATTGCCTGCACTTCATGCCGGACGAGGAAATCGCCCTGTACCAGACCCTCGATGAACGTCGCTTCGAAGCCGAAGAGAACGACGAGCCGTTCGACTGGAACCAGGAAAAACAGTTGCTGGCCCTACCCACCGACGGCGCCAAGCACTGATCGGCCAATAGACGAAGGCCCGCACGGTAAACCGGCGGGCCTTTAGATTTGCCTTTGCAAACGACAGAAACGAAAACGCCGCTCAGATGAGCGGCGTTTTCGTTTATTTGGAGCGGGAAACGAGACTCGAACTCGCGACCCCGACCTTGGCAAGGTCGTGCTCTACCAACTGAGCTATTCCCGCAGTACAACTTGAAGTGGCGTCCCCTAGGGGACT
>NZ_DLMS01000013.1:375361-375537 GCF_002479365.1 Pseudomonas sp. UBA7530 | reverse complement strand
TAGGCCACTAGACGAAGGGGACCTGGAACTTCGTTTGAAACCCTGCCGAAGCAGTATTTCGAAATTTGGAGCGGGAAACGAGACTCGAACTCGCGACCCCGACCTTGGCAAGGTCGTGCTCTACCAACTGAGCTATTCCCGCATTACAGCTTGAAAGTGGCGTCCCCTAGGGGACT
>NZ_DLMS01000013.1:0-375062 GCF_002479365.1 Pseudomonas sp. UBA7530 | reverse complement strand
AGGCCACTAGACGAAGGGGACACACCCCGGAACATCAAGCAACTTTCCGGCTTCCTTCGCTTCGCTTTAGGCTTTGCGCTGGAAGTGGCGCGCATTCTATGGAGGCTTTGAGAGGTCGTCAACCACTCTCTAAAAAATTTTTAAAATCAAAGACTTCAGCCCATAAATTGACATGACACTAGGAGCGATGCGACCAAGCCACTACACTCGGTCGAAAAGTTGATTCTCGAGAGGTCCCAAGCAGTGTCCGCACTCGTGATAACCATGCTGATAGTCGGCGGCATCGCCCTGCTGATGGTAATTGCCTACATCAACCATGCCGTCGAGAACAGCAAGCTGGAGAAAGCCCGCCAGCGCGCCGACCTGCTCGACCGCATTCGTCGCTGCCAGGATATCTCCGAACGCATGCCCGGCCAGTTGATGACGCCGCAATTGAAGCTGCTGCTCAGCCAGCTACAGCTCCAGGTCAGCGAACGCCTGCTGCCGCTGGATAAGCAAAACGCCGCGTTGCAGAACGATATCGCCACCCTGAAGACCGAGATCGCCAAGGGCGAATCCATCGCGGTGCAGAACCCGCCTCAGCCCGTCACCAACGAAGCCAAGGCCAAGGACATACGTTTCCTTCTGGAAAATCTCCATGCGTTGATCACCGGCTCGGTACAGGGCGGCCTGCTGCCCGTCAGCGAAGGCAAGCATTGGCTCAAGCAGATTCGCCAAATGCTGGTGCTGGTGCATATCGAGTTCTTCAGCACCCTTGGCCAGACGGCAATGCAGCAGAACCAGCCTGGCCAGGCGCGCCTGGCCTTCGAGCGCGGCGTGCAGTACCTGCGCAAGCAACCCGAACCTGCGCCTTACCAGGCGCAACTCAAACGCTTCGAGGAGCAGTTGGCGCGCGCCAATGCAATGGTCCTCAACAACAATGCACCCGCAGCGCAAGAACCGAGCGAGTTGACCGAAGGTCTGAAAGACCTGGAAGACGACGACTGGAAAAAGAAGAACATCTACGACTGAGCGGCGGCAGAGCAACGTTCGCCTTCGCTCAGCCCAACACGCTGACCGAGGATTAGGAGCTGCAATGAGCATGACCGTTTACGGGGCGCCACTCTCCCCGTTCGTCCGTAAAGTCTGTCTGTGCCTGATCGAGAAGGGCCTGGATTACGAACTCGAAGTGGTCATGCCCTTCGGCCAGCCGGACTGGTTTCGCGAACTCAACCCTCTGGGGCGCATTCCTGCCTTTCGCGACGGCGACCTCACGCTGGCGGACTCCAGCGTCATCTGCCAGTACCTGGAAGAACATTACCCCGAGCACAAGCCGTTGTATGGCGCCGATGCCGAGCAACGCGCCAAGGTGCGCTGGCTGGAAAAATACGCCGACTACGAGCTTGCACCGCTGTGCACCTTCACCGTGTTCCGCAACCGCGTGCTGAAAGCCACCATGGGCCAGCCGTGCGACGAGGAAAAGGTGCAGCAGGCGCTCCGGGACAAACTACCGAACCACTTCGATTACTTCGAAGCCACGCTGGGCGATGCGCCCTATTTCCTCGGCGAGCGACTGTCGATGGCCGATCTGGCGCTGGCCTGCCAGTTGATCAACATGGAGCACGGCGGCGAAACACTGGACGCCGCGCGCTGGCCGAACCTGACCGCGCACTTTCAGCGCGTCAAGGCCAGCGCCTCCATGCAGCACCTGCTGCCACGCGAGCTGCGCACGCTGGAGAAGATCGGCGCCAAGCGTTAACAGCAAACGCACCGACCGTTAGCGGGATCAGCACAAACGGTCGGCACACATGATGGCCTTGCGACTCAGCAGTCGCTGGCGGCCAGGAAGATCGCCGCCAGCGCTTCGATGCCGGCCTGATCCGCTTCGGTGAAACGCCCTACCGACGGGCTGTCCAGATCCAGCACGCCGATCAGGCGGCCGTCCTTGACCAGGGGCACCACCAATTCGCTGTTCGACGCGCTGTCGCAGGCGATATGTCCGGCGAAGGCATGCACGTCTTCGACTCGCTGCGTCTGCAAACTCGCCGCAGCCGCTCCGCACACGCCGCGACCGAAAGCGATGCGCACGCAGGCTACCTTGCCCTGGAACGGGCCAAGCACCAGTTCGCCATCCTTGACCAGATAGAAGCCGGCCCAGTTGAGGTCGGCCAGTTCGTGAAAAAGAAAGGCGGAGAACTGTGCGGCGTTGGCGATGAAGTCACGTTCACCGGACAGCAGCGCCTGCAGTTGCGCACTCAGTAGCGGATAACCATTGAGGTCAGCCCCGGCCTGGGAAAGATCGATCATGCCTGTTGCTCCAGCAGTTGCAGCCCGACCCAGTGGCGGGCGAATTGATAGGCGCAGCGCCCATTGCGGTTACCGCGTCCCAGCGCCCAGCGAATGGCCGCCTTTTCCAGCGCCTCGTCCCAGCTCCAGTTCAGCCCCACCTGGCGCGCCTGCACGTCAACCCAGTGACGCACGACGATCAGGAAGTGATCCTGGCTGAAGGGATAAAACGACAGCCACAGACCGAATCGATCGGACAATGCGATCTTGTCCTCCACCGCCTCATTGGGGTGCAGTTCGCCGTCGACCATCTTCCAATTCTCGTTGTCACTCTGCCGCTCGGGCACCAGGTGGCGCCGGTTGGAGGTCGCATAGAGCAGCACGTTGTCCGGCGCCTGTTCCAGCGAACCGTCGAGCACGCTCTTGAGCACGCGGTAGTCGCCCTCGCCTGCCTCGAATGACAGATCGTCGCAGAACAGCACGAAGCGCTGCGGCAAACCGGCCAGCAGTTCCACCACGCGCGGCAGGTCGGCCAGATGATCGCGTTCGATCTCGATCAGACGCAGACCAGCCCTGGCGTGCTCGGCAAGCAGCGCACGCACCAGAGAGGATTTGCCGGTACCACGCGCACCCCAGAGCAACGCATGGTTGGCCGGCATGCCGCTGACGAACTGACGGGTATTGCGCGCCAGCTGCTCGCGCTGGGCGTCCACACCCAGCAGGTCGCTCAGCGACAGGTCGAGGCTGACCTCCAGCGGCAACAGGTAACCGCTGCGGCCATCGCGCACCCAGCGCGCGGCCACGCATGTGTTCCAGTCGACCTGCGGGCGCAGCGCAGGCAGCAAAGGCTCGAGACGCTCCAGCACCTGCTCGGCGCGGGCGAGAAAATCCAGCAATCGGGAATCCACGGTCTACTACTCCTTTTGCGCAGAGCCGCACGTTGCAGGCTCTGCCGGTACAGGGTCGCTATCAGCTATGCTTGGCAAGCGCCAAGGATCAGAGACTACGCACGCATTTATGGATATTTCGCTCACCAATCGCCTGTCATTCAAACAGGCCGGCTTGACCGTGCTGGTGGCGTTTATCCTTGGCACGCTGCTGAGCGTCACCCAGGTGGCGATCGATTATGCCAGCGAAGAGGCCTCCATCAACCGCGAGATTCGCGCACTGCTGGAAATCAGCCACAACCCCGCCGCCCGTATCGCCTACAACATCGATGCGGAACTGGCGCAGGAGCTGGTACTCGGCCTGCTGCGCTCGCCAGCGGTGACCCGCGCCGAGCTGATCGACAACAGCGGCCTGGTGCTGGCCAGCGTCAGTCGGCCGCGTAGCGAGAGCCGTTACCGTTTCATGAGCGACAGCCTGTTTGGCGCCGAGCGCGCATTCCAGGACCCGCTGTTCGTCTCCCACGCGCCTCACGAGCCGCTGGGTTTCCTGCGCCTGGAGATCGATACCTACGCCTTCGGCAGCCACTTCCTGCGGCGCTCGCTGCTGACCCTGCTCACCGGCTTCGCACGCAGCCTGTTGCTGTCGCTGATCCTGCTGGTGATGTTCTATTTCATGCTGACCAAGCCGCTGACCGGCGTGATTCGCGCACTGAGCCAACGCAACCCGCAGGATCCGCATCATCGCCCGGTGCCCTGCCCCAAGGGCCATGAGCGCGACGAGATCGGCATCCTGGTCGAAGTCACCAACCGCCAGCTGTCGAGCATTGCCCAGGAGATTGAGCAACGACGCAACGCCGAAGACCGGCTGACCCAATACCTCGGCGAGCTGGAAAACATCGTCTCGGCGCGCACCGCCGAGCTCAAGGCCACCAACGCCCGCCTCAGCCAATCCAACAGCGAACTGGAGATGGCGCGCACCACCGCGCTGAACATGGCGCAGGCACGCTCGGCCTTCCTGGCCAATATGAGCCACGAGATCCGCACACCGCTCAACGGCCTGCTGGGCATGCTGGCGTTGGCGCTGGACGGCCCGCTCAGCCCCGAACAACGTCAGCAGCTGGGCATCGCCCATGACTCCGGCAAGGTGCTGGTGGAACTGCTCAACGACATCCTCGATCTGTCGAAATTCGAAGCCGGCCAGCTGGAGCTGGAAGAAATCCCCTTCGACCTCGGCGCCCTGGCCGAGGAAACCGCCAGCCTGCTGTCGCAGAACGCCGCCAGCGCCGTGGAGCTGACCTGCCTGATCGATCCGGCACTGCCGGCGCAGGTGCTGGGCGATCCGACGCGGGTGCGCCAGATCGTCAGCAACCTGCTGTCCAACGCGCTCAAGTTCACCCGATTCGGCCGTGTCGACCTGATCGTCGCCAGCAGCGCGGACGGCATCAGCATTCGCGTGCGCGATACCGGTATCGGCATCGCCGCAGACGCCCAGGCGCGCATCTTCCAGCCCTTCGCCCAGGCCGAAGTGGGCATTACCCGCGAGTACGGCGGCACCGGGCTGGGTCTGGCGCTGACACGGCGTCTTTGCCAAGCGATGCAAGGCAAGCTGACCCTGCAATCGAAGGAAGGCTTCGGCAGCGAGTTCTGCGCCGAGCTGCCGCTGCCGGCTCATGCCCAAGCCGCCATGCAGCCCTCACTGCAGGGCCGCATCGTAGCCATGACGCCGGCCAGCAGCGGCC
Organism: Pseudomonas sp. UBA7530; assembly: GCF_002479365.1. NCBI lineage: Bacteria > Pseudomonadati > Pseudomonadota > Gammaproteobacteria > Pseudomonadales > Pseudomonadaceae > Pseudomonas > Pseudomonas sp. UBA7530. Next base: position 370,171 of record NZ_DLMS01000013.1, on the reverse strand, counting down.
TGCAACAAATGCTCAGCCAATGGCTGCCCACCTGGGGCCTGAGCTACCAGCGCCTGGACACCGATGCCAGCCTGCTCGGCGTGGACGCCGACCTGCTGATCAGCGATTGCCCCGAGTGTCTGCTGGGCCTTCGCCCAACGATCACCACACCGGTTTTGCTGGTCACGGCCTACGGCAATTTCCTACCGCATGACCAGGCACAACGTCTCATGCCGCTGCTGCAGATTGCCCGCCCCCTGGCGCGCAACGGGTTGTTGCAGATGCTGCGGCACATCCTGCAGAGCGACGACAGCGAGCTGGGTAACGACGCCCAGGCGCAGCCTCGCCGGCAAAGCGCAGCGCGCGTGCTGCTGGTCGAAGACAATCCGGTGAACCAGATGGTCGCCAAGGGCATGCTGGCCAAGCTCGGCTATCAGGTTCTGGTCGCCGGTCATGGCGGTGAAGCCCTGGAAATGCTGGAGCAACAGCCCGTCGACCTGATCCTGATGGACTGCAACATGCCGGTAATGGACGGCTACGAGGCCAGCCGGCGCATCCGCAGCAACGGCCGCTGGCCGGAACTGCCCATCGTCGCCCTGACGGCCAATGCGCTGTCCGACGAGCGCGAACGCTGCCGCGCAGCCGGCATGAATGACTACCTGGCCAAACCCTTCCGCCGTGAAGAACTGGCAGCCATGCTCGACACCTGGCTGCCCAGCGACGTCACTCGCTGAGCCGCGCCAGCAAACGATCCAGGCTGCGACGCAGCCCTTCCATCTCCAGCAGGTCCTGATCACCGAACTGGCAAAGCAACTGCGCCTTGAGCGGCAGAACCTGCGCCTGCAGCGCCCTGCCGGTCTCGCTCAGCGCCAGATGCACCTCTCGCTCGTCCGCCTGCGCACGACGGCGCTGCACCAGGCCCATCTGTTCCAGACGCTTGAGCAGCGGCGTCAGGGTTCCAGAGTCCAGCTGCAGACGTTGCCCGAGCGCCTTGAGCGTCGGCTGCGCGGGCGCATGTTCCTGCCACTCCCACAGCACCAGCATCGCCAGGTACTGCGGGTAGGTCAGGCCAAGGGCATCAAGCATCGGCTTGTAGGCGCGAATCACGGCGCGCGAGGCGGCGTAAAGCTTGAAGCACAGCTGGTTGTCCAACTGCAGCCCGGCGGTATCGAACGCGGTCATTTCAGCAGCGCTTCGATCTCGCTGCTCAGTTCTTCCGGCTTGGTGGTCGGGGCGAAGCGCTTGACCACCTGGCCATCCTTGCCGATCAGGAACTTGGTGAAATTCCACTTGATACCCTGGCTACCCAGCAGGCCGGGGGCGCGCTTTTTCAACTGCACAAACAGCGGATGAGCGTCGGCGCCGTTGACGTCGACCTTCTTGAACAGCGGGAAGCTGACGCCGAAATTCAGCTCGCAGAACTCGGAAATCGCGCCTTCGTCACCCGGCTCCTGCTTGCCAAACTGGTTGCAGGGAAAGCCCAGCACCACCAGGCCCTTGTCCTTGTATTGCTGCCAGACGTTCTCCAACCCCTTGTACTGCGGGGTGAAACCGCACTTGCTGGCTGTGTTGACCACCAGCACGGCCTTGCCGCCGAAGTCGGCCAGGGTCTTCTGCTCGTCCTTAATGGTCGTGACTGGAATATCGAAAAGTGCATTGCTCATGGGGAATCGTCCTGATGGGCGGAAAGTGACGGACAAAATAGCGAGCAATTAAATTGCATGCAATTTAATTGCTGCAAGATAAGGCATGCAGATATCGCACTATCCGTAGGGCGGGTTAACGGCGCCGAATGCCGGGCTTCCAAACGCAGATGAACCCAGCGCGCCGCGTAACCCACCAGGCGATCTATCGCGTTGCGCCGATGGTGGGTTACGCCACACCCGGCATAGCGAGCTGATCGACAACCGAGACAAGTGGCTAACCCACACTACAAGACGATGGCGTCAATGCGTACATAGAGGGATACACGCTATCCCGTAGGGTGGGTTAGCGGCGCCGAATGCCGGACTTCCAAACGCAGATGAACCCAGCGCGCCGCGTAACCCACCAGGCGATCTATCGCGTTGCGCCGATGGGGGGTTACGCCGCACCGGGCTTAGCAACTGATCGATACACGTGACAGGCGGCTAACCCACCCTACGAAACGGTGGCGCCCAGGGCTCGTACCAGCGCGGTCAGTGGTGCTGCATCGTCCTGAATGCGTACGTGCAGGCCATCGATCTCGCGACGCATCGGGTAGTGCTTGCGCAAGCGGTCGAAACTGGCGCGACGAGCATCGGCATCGCCCACCAGGCTACGGCGAAAATCCGCATCGTCGCGGCGCGGATCGTAGACTGCTCGGCACAGGCTGGCCAGGGCCCAGGCCGGGTCGGCGTTGCCGTCGATGCTCAGCTCGCGGAGCCAGGGCGCTGGCAGCAGCTCGGCCAGGCTCACCTGCTCAGGTATGCCCAGCACACGGCAGCAAGCCTGATAGATTTGCGCCGTGCCGCGCAGCTTGCCGTCCAGGCTGTAACCGGCGATATGCGGCGTCGCCAGCTGGCACAGGGCGGCCAGTTCGACATCGGCCTGCGGCTCGCCTTCCCAGACGTCGAGCACCGCCTTCAGATCGGGGCGCTGCGGCAGCAGCGCGCGCAACGCCGCGTTGTTCACCACGGCACCGCGGCTGGCATTGATCAGCCAGGTTCCCGGCTTCAATGTCGCCAGGCGAGTCGCGTCGAACAGATGGCGCGTCGACGCGTCCAGCGGCGTGTGCAGGCTGATCACGTCGCATTCTTCGATGACCCGCTCCAGACTGACGAAATCGCCGCCCTCGGCAGCCTGGCGCGGCGGGTCGCACACCCGCACCTGCCAGCCAAGACCGCGCAACAGCTCGACCAAACGCCCACCGACCTGCCCCGCGCCCACCACCCCATAGACGCGCGCAGCGGGGTCGACGCCCTCGCGCTCGGCCAGGGTCAGCACGCTACCCAGCACGTAATCCACCACACCGCGGGCGTTGCAGCCCGGTGCGCTGCTCCAGGCGATGCCGGCTTCGGCGAAGTAATCGAGATCAAGATGGTCGGTACCGATAGTGCAGGTACCGACAAAGCGGACCCGGCTGCCTTCGAGCAGCGCACGATTCACCTGAGTCACCGAGCGCACCAGCAGCAGGTCGGCATCGCGCACGTCGGCCGCCGTGATGCCGCGCCCAGGCAGGCGGCGGATGCTGCCGAACGCAGCGAAGAATTCATCGAGCAGGGGAATGTTTTCGTCGGCGACTATGTACATGGCAGGCTCCATCGGGCAGGCCGCCATTCTATGCCAGCGTGATCGCCAGCGTCGCCCGCGAGGCGCCCGGCAGAGCCTTACGCCATACTTTCCTGACCGCTGCGTCAAGGCGTAGACTACGCGGTTTCCTGTTATCCCGAAGAGTCGAAATGTCCACCGACACCCGCCTTGGCCGCGTGCGCACGGAACTGCGCAGCCTGCTCATCCTGGCCACGCCCATCATCATCGCCCAGCTGGCGCACACCGCCATGGGCTTCGTCGACACGCTGATGGCCGGGCGCGTCAGCCCGCAGGACCTGGCCGCCGTGGCGCTGGGCAACTCGATCTGGGTGCCGGTGTTCCTGCTGATGACCGGCATCCTGCTGGCCACCACGCCCAAGGTGGCGGAGCGCTTCGGCGCCGGCGAGGAAGCAGCCATCGGCCCACTGGTGCGTCAGGCACTCTGGCTGGCGCTGGCGGTGGGCGGCAGCGCAGCGACGCTTTTGTGGAACGCCGAGTTCATCCTGCGCACCATGGACGTCGACCCGGCGCTGATCGCCCCGGCCATGGGCTACCTGCGCGCCGTGGCCTGCGGTTTTCCGGCGGTGGCGCTGTATCACGTGCTGCGTTGCTGCAGCGATGGCCTGGGCCATACCCGCCCAGCCATGGTGCTGGGCATTCTCGGCCTGCTGCTCAATATCCCGGCCAACTACATCTTCATCTACGGCAAGTTCGGCTTGCCGGCCATGGGCGGCGTGGGCTGCGGCTGGGCGACCGCGCTGGTGATGGGCTTCATGCTGGTCGGCATGCTGGTCTGGGTGAGATGGGCGCCCTACTACCGCGCCAGCGCCCTGTTCGCTCATTTCGAATGGCCACAGTGGACGGTGATCAGACGCCTGCTGAGCGTCGGCGTGCCGATTGGCATCGCAGTGTTCGCTGAAGCGAGCATCTTCGCAGTGATCGCCCTGCTGATCGGCGGGCTCGGCGCCACCGTGGTGGCCGGGCATCAGATCGCTCTGAATTTCAGCTCCATGGTGTTCATGATCCCCTACTCGCTGGGCATGGCCGCCACGGTGCGCGTCGGCCAGGCACTGGGCCGCGGCCAGCCGCGTGAAGCGCGTTTCGCCGCCGGGGTAAGCATGGGCGCAGCGCTGGGTTACGCCTGTTTATCGGCCAGCCTGATGTTCCTGCTGCGCGAGCAGATCGCGCAGATCTACACGCCGGACAAAGCGGTAATCGCCGTGGCCGCGACACTCATCGTCTATGCGGCGCTGTTCCAGTTCTCCGACGCCATTCAAGTCACTGCAGCCGGCGCACTGCGTGGCTATCAGGACACGCGCATCACCATGTTGCTGACCCTGTTCGCCTACTGGGGCATCGGCCTGCCGGTGGGGTATGCGCTGGGGCTGTCCGACCTGTTCGGCGAACCGAGCGGCCCCAGCGGCCTGTGGCAAGGTTTGGTGGTGGGCCTGACCTGCGCCGCGGCGATGCTCATCGTGCGCCTGGCGCGCAGCGCGCGTAAGCGCATTCGCCGGGCCGCCTGAGCCATTGGATAGGCAGGAGATCAGCTCTAGACTGGGCGCATGATTCGACCAGTCCTGCTCCTTTGCTTCCTTCTGCTCGCTGCATGCGGCCCGGCCAACGACGGACTGGCCCTGCAGAGCGACTACCTCCAGCGCTTGCAGCGTTCGCTCGATGCTGCTGACGTCAACGCCTTCGACAGCCGCAGCGTCAGCCAGTACCGCCTGCCGGCACGGCGCGAGCGGCTTGCGGAAATTCCCGAGCTGCGTATCGGCCTGCTCGATCTGGTGATCGACGCGCGGCGCTGTCCGCACCTGCAGCAGTTGATCAGCCAGCGCAACAGCAGCCTGGGCAAGCAGTTGATGCCCAGCCAGCGGCTTGGCTACGAAGGCGACCTGCTGCGCGCCATCGATGACTGCCTGCCGCATCTGCAGGACGACTCCAGCCTCAAGGCCACTCTGCAGCGCCTGGCCAGCGACAAGCGCCAGCAACTGCCAGCAGTGTTCTGGAATGCCCTGAACGGTAGCCCGGAGTTCGAGAACTACCTGCGTTTTGCCGACCAGGCATTGCCGGTCGACACTCAGGAAGACAGTGCCGCCCTGGACGCACTGCAGCGGCTGGGCATCATCGGCGCCGGCCTGCCGGGCCAGCTACCGCCGAGTGCCAAGGAGCTGGAGCCGCTGTTCTTCGCCCTATACGCCAGCGAACAGGGCGGCCAGTTGATCACCAGCCTGGCCAGCCTGCGCCACACCCTCGACGCCGGCAGCGAAATGCTGGAGCAACGCCAACATGGCCGCCCGCTGTGCCCACTGGGCCAGGCGACGCCGCGCGGGCGCATCCTGCAGAACATCTTCGTCAAGTTCTACGCCGGCGGCCTGCAGCCTTATCTGGCACAGGTCGACCAGCGCGGCCAGCAGTGGCAGGCGGCGCTGCTGCAATTGCAGCGTATCGACGGCATTCCGCCAGCCACCCGCGAGCATCTGCAGCGATTGGCGGGCGAGCAGGGTTCGTTATGGCAGGATTTCCGTATGGCCACGGCACGCCACGTCAAGGCCTGGCAGACGCTGCTGAACAGCTGCGGCCTGGCGCCAGGACAGGCGGGTTGGAATAGCGCGAGCTAGCGCACGCTCAGGTAGGGCGGGTGCAACCCGCCAGCCGCGACTAGGCGGGTTGCACCCGCCCTACGGCTTAAATTTACGGACGCAGCCTAATCGGCCTTCTTGCGAATCCAGTACAAATAGGTGCCGTCTTCCTCGGCCTGGCCGAGCAGTTCATGGCCGAGGAACACGCAGAACTTGGGAATGTCACGGCGGGTCGAGGGATCGGTGGCGATCACCTTGAGCAAGCCGCCCGGCGACAGGTCGCGCACCTTGTTGTGCAGCATCATCACCGGCTCAGGGCAATTCAGGCCACTGGCATCGAGCAGGTCATCGTGGTTGAGGGTCAGGGCTTCGGACATAAAGGGCTCCACAGGCAGGCGCGCATTGTCGCGCAAAGCTGATCTAAAGGTCACCTGCGCACAGCCAGCGCGCATGCCGGGTTCAGTTCGTCACCTGCCGTGTCGACGCAGGTGACAGGTCACTTCCTCGCGGTCGTGATACAGCTGCTTGCAACCGATGCTGACCTTGAGGCCGCGCTCGACCAGCCCCGACTCGATGCGATCGAGCAGGCGCCGCACCTCGGCGTAGCGCTGCTTCATAGGCAGTTTGAGATTGACCACCGCCTCGCGACACAGCCCTTCGCCCAGCCAGGTCTCGATCATCGCCGCCGTGCGCGCCGGCTTCTCGACGATATCGCAGACCATCCAGTGCACCGGATGGCGCGGGCGAAAGGTGAAACCATCGGCGCGCTGGTGCACGACGAAGCCGGAATACATCAGGCTTTCGGCCATCGGCCCGTTGTCCACGGCCGTCACACGAATCTCCCGATTGACCAGCTGCCAGGTCCAGCCGCCCGGTGCGGCGCCCAGGTCCACGGCGGTCATGCCGGGCGCCAGGCGCTGATCCCACTGCTCACGCGGGATGAAATGGTGCCAGGCCTCCTCCAGCTTGAGCGTCGAGCGGCTCGGCGCCTCGCGCGGGAACTTCAGGCGCGGAATGCCCATGGGCCACATCGCCTGGTTGTCCGCCTCGGCGATACCGGCGAAGACCTCGCGGCCGCTCTTGAAGGTCAGCAGCAGGCGCGACTTCCTGGCGTCGTCCACCAGCCTGCCGGCCTTGAGCAGCGCCTTGCGCAGCGGCGCCTCGAACTTCTTGCAGAAGGTCGAGACTTCCTTGCCCTCGTTGGTATCCACCACTTCCAGCCACAGGCTGCCGCACACCGGATAGTCGGCCAAGGCTTCCAGCAACACGCTGATACGGTCGCTTTCCGGCAGGCTGACGAACGCACCGCGCGCCCACTGCCGCGGGAAGATCAGCTGATTGAAACGCACGCTACGCATCAGCCGTTCACTATCGGCCGCCTCGCTGCAGACGAACTCGGCGCAGGCGCTGCCGGGCTTGGCCTTGGAGTAGCCGGGCACGTCCAGACGCGCCGCGAGGTCGGTGATCTCGGCGCAAACCTCTCCCTCGAAACCGGGGCGGCAATGCAGAAACAGGGTATTCATCAAAGGGTCTCCATGAGGCGCGCATGATACCCGAGACCGGAACCCAGAGCCGCTAAACCTGTCCAGCTACATATGTGCTGCCCACAGATACGGAGCCGCTGGCCATCGCGTCTCGATGAGATCCGGCCATCCAACACAGGCAGCGCATAGCAACCGATAAAGGATATGCGCTAGCCAGACCGCCCAAGCCGAACTAGCTTGAAGGTCTGCCGCCATCAGACACAGCCCGAACCGTGCGGGCCCAAGGAGATGTGCAATGCCCTCCCTCGATAGCCTGAACTGCCGCCGCGAACTGAAGATCGGCGACGCCACCTACCACTATTTCAGCCTGCCCGAAGCCGCCCAACGCCTCGGCAACATCGACCGCTTGCCCAAGTCGCTCAAGGTGCTGCTGGAAAACCTGCTGCGCAACGAAGACGGCAAGACCGTACAGCCGCAGGATCTGCAGGCTATGGTCGACTGGCTCGACAAGCGCGCCTCCGACCGCGAGATCCAGTACCGCCCGGCGCGCGTGCTGATGCAGGACTTCACCGGCGTGCCGGCGGTGGTCGACCTGGCCGCCATGCGCGACGCCATGGCCAAGGCCGGTGGCGATCCGCAGCGGATCAACCCGCTGTCGCCGGTGGATCTGGTCATCGACCACTCGGTTATGGTCGACCGCTACGCCTCCTCCAGCGCCTTCCACGACAACGTCGAGCTGGAAATGCAGCGCAACGGCGAGCGCTACGCCTTCCTGCGCTGGGGCCAGCACGCCTTCGACAATTTCAGCGTGGTGCCACCGGGCACCGGCATCTGCCACCAGGTCAACCTCGAGTACCTGGCGCGCACCGTATGGACCAAGGAAGAAGACGGCGCCACCCTCGCCTTCCCCGACACCCTGGTCGGCACCGACTCGCACACCACCATGATCAACGGACTCGGCGTGCTCGGCTGGGGCGTCGGCGGCATCGAGGCGGAAGCGGCCATGCTCGGCCAGCCGGTGTCGATGCTGATTCCCGAAGTGATCGGCTTCAAGCTCAGCGGCAAGCTCAAGGAAGGCATCACCGCCACCGACCTAGTGCTGACGGTAACCCAGATGCTGCGCAAAAAGGGCGTGGTGGGCAAATTCGTCGAGTTCTATGGCGACGGCCTTGCCGACCTGCCGTTGGCCGACCGCGCCACCATCGCCAATATGGCCCCGGAATACGGCGCCACTTGCGGCTTCTTCCCGGTGGACGACATCACTTTGGGCTACCTGCGCCTGTCCGGCCGTCCGGATGCCACCGTGCAACTGGTCGAGGCCTACAGCAAGGCTCAGGGCCTGTGGCGCGAGCCAGGCGCCGAGCCGCTGTTCACCGACAGCCTGAGCCTGGACATGGGCAGCGTCGAAGCCAGCCTGGCCGGTCCCAAGCGCCCGCAGGACCGCGTCTCGCTGGGCCAGGTCAGCCAGGCCTTCGACGACTTCGTCGGCCTGCAGCTCAAGCCGAGCGCCAAGGAAGAAGGCCGTATGCTCAGCGAAGGCGGCGGCGGCACCGCTGTTGGCGGCGACAAGCAGAGCGGCGAAATCGACTATGACGATGAAGGTCGCACCCATCGCCTGAAAGATGGTGCCGTGGTGATCGCCGCCATCACTTCCTGCACCAACACCTCCAACCCCAGCGTGATGATGGCCGCCGGCCTGCTGGCCAAGAAGGCCGTGGAGAAAGGCTTGCAGCGTCAGCCCTGGGTCAAGAGCTCGCTGGCGCCCGGCTCCAAGGTGGTCACCGAGTACTTCGACGCCGCCGGCCTGACGCCCTTCCTGGAGACACTTGGCTTCGACCTGGTGGGCTACGGCTGCACCACCTGCATCGGCAACTCCGGCCCGCTGCGCGAGCCCATCGAGAAAGCCATCACCCAGGCCGACCTGACCGTCGCCTCGGTGCTCTCCGGTAACCGCAACTTCGAGGGCCGCGTACACCCGCTGGTAAAAACCAACTGGCTGGCCTCGCCGCCCCTGGTGGTGGCCTATGCGCTGGCTGGCAGTGTGCGCATCGACCTGACCCGCGATGCCCTTGGCACCGGCAAGAATGGCCAGCCGGTCTACCTCAAGGACATCTGGCCGACCCAAAGCGAGATCGCCCAGGCCATCGCCCAGGTTGACACCGCCATGTTCCGCAAGGAGTACGCCGAGGTCTTCGCCGGCGACGAGAAATGGCAGGCCATCGCCGTACCCAAGGCCGACACCTATGCCTGGCAGGGCGACTCCACCTATATCCAGCATCCGCCGTTCTTCGAGAACATCGCTGGCGACCCACCCCGCATCACCGATATTCGCCAGGCGCGCGTCCTCGCCCTGCTCGGCGACTCGGTGACCACCGACCATATCTCGCCAGCCGGCAACATCAAGGCCGACAGCCCGGCCGGACGCTACCTGCGCGACAACGGTGTGGACAAGGCCGACTTCAACTCCTACGGCTCACGCCGCGGCAACCACGAAGTGATGATGCGCGGCACCTTCGCCAACATCCGCATCCGCAACGAGATGCTCGGCGGCGAGGAAGGCGGCAACACCCTGCACGTGCCGAGCGGCGAGAAGCTGGCGATCTATGACGCCGCCATGCGCTACCAGGCCGAAGGCACGCCGTTGGTGATCATCGCCGGCAAGGAGTACGGCACCGGCTCCAGCCGCGACTGGGCGGCCAAGGGCACCAACCTGCTGGGCGTCAAGGCAGTGATCGCGGAAAGCTTCGAACGCATCCACCGCTCCAACCTGGTAGGCATGGGTGTGCTGCCGCTGCAGTTCAATCCAGGTACCGACCGCAACAGCCTCAAGCTGACCGGTAAGGAAGTGCTGGCCATCGAAGGGCTGGAGGGCGTGGAGCTGCGCCCGCAGATGCCGCTGACGCTGATCATCACCCGCGAAGACGGCCAGCACGAGGAAGTCGAGGTGCTGTGCCGCATCGACACCCTCAACGAAGTCGAGTACTTCAAGGCCGGCGGCATCCTGCACTACGTGCTCCGGCAGATGATCGCCAACTGATGGACCTGCCCTGCCGCTCCATCCGGTAGGGCGCTTTTTCCCGTCGGGCCAGGGACGGCCAACGTCGTGACAAAAATGTGACGCCATTCAAAAAGCGTTTACACTCGCGCAAACGGACTCAGCCCTCAACTTCGCCGCTCGTCGGCCGATGACAAGGGCATTACAACGACGGACACCTGCCATGCGTAACAACCAGCCGGTCACTCAGCGTGAGCGTACCTTTCCTGCACAACAACGCCTGATATCCACTACCGACCTCAAGGGGCAGATCACCTACTGCAACGACGCCTTTGTCGAAATCAGTGGTTTCAGCCGCGAAGAGCTGACGCGTGCGCCGCACAATATCGTGCGCCACCCGGACGTGCCGTCGGCCGTGTTCGACCACATGTGGACGACCCTGAAAAGCGGGCGCCCGTGGATGGGTATCGTCAAGAACCGCTGCAAAAGCGGTGATCATTACTGGGTCAACGCCTACGTCACACCGATGACCGAGAACAACCAGGTCGTCGGGTACGAATCCGTCCGCGTCAAACCCACGGCCGAACAGGTACGCCGTGCCGAGGTTCTGTACAGCCGTATCAATGCCGGCAAATCAGCCATCCCAGCCAGCAACCAATGGCTGCCTGTGGTTCAGGCCTGGATGCCCTTCATCCTGGTCAGCCAGATCGGCTTCCTGATCGGCCACTGGATGGGCAGCAACTGGGGCTTCATCCTTGCCGCCCTGCTCTCCGTCCCGCTGGGCCTGGCCGGCATCGCCTGGCAGACCCGAGGCATCAAGCGCCTGCTGCGCATCGCCGAGCAAACCACCTCCGACCCGCTGATCGCGCAGATGTACACCGACAGCCGCGGCGCCGAAGCGCGCCTGGAAATGGCCATGCTCAGCCAGGATGCACGGCTGAAAACCTGCCTCACCCGCCTGCAGGACACCGCCGAACAACTGACCCAGCAGGCGCGTGAAGCCGACAAGCTGGCGCACAACAGCTCCGACGGTCTCGAACGTCAGCGCCAGGAGACCGAGCAGGTCGCAACCGCTGTCAACGAAATGGCTGCGACCACCCTGGAAGTGGCCAGCAACGTTGCCCGTACGGCCATCGCCACCCAGGAAGCCAACCGCCTCACCGACGAAGGCCGCACCATCGCCGCGGAAACCCGCGAAGCCATCCAGCGCCTTTCGCAATCGGTGGGCGATACCGGTGAAACCGTGACCCGCCTGGCCCAGGACAGCAACGAAATCGGCGGCGTGGTCGACGTGATCAAGGGCATTGCCGACCAGACCAACCTGCTCGCTCTCAACGCCGCCATCGAAGCCGCGCGTGCCGGCGAAATGGGCCGGGGCTTCGCCGTGGTGGCCGACGAGGTTCGCTCGCTGGCGCAGCGCACCGCCGAATCCACCGAACAGATCCATGGCCTGATCGCCAAGCTGCAACGCACTGCCGAAGAAGCCGTGTTAACCATGGAAATCGGTCGCAAGCAGGCCGATGAAGGCGTCGAACGCGTTCTCAAAGCCGATCAGGCGCTGTCTGGCATCAGCGACTCGGTCGCCAATATCGCCGACATGGCCAACCAGATCGCCGCCGCAGCGGAAGAGCAGAGCGCCGTCGCCGACGAGATCAACCAGAACATCACCACCATCGCCCAACTGGCCGACCAGACCGCTGGCGAAGCGCAAAGCACCGCCAAGCTCAGCGAAGCCCTGACCAACACTGCACATGGCCAGTACGCTCTGGTCGAACGCTTCAACCGCTGAAACAAGAGGCGCGGCGGCTTAGCCGCTGCGCCTTCTCCGCGCCTCCGTCGCCTGTAGGCGCGAAGTTGTTCGCGATCTTCCTATCCCTTTCGCAGAGCTCATAACAACTGGCTCAAACCGTTCGCCTCGCTCACTGCAACGGCTAAAGCCCGCCTCTTAATTCAATCCCCTAGCAAGCATCCAATGCCCTTCCCACCCGAAGAACACCAAGTTAAAGGCGTAGGCCCGACCGTGCAGCGCCTCGAGCAGATTGGCATCGACTCGCTGCACGAGCTGGCCAGAGCGAGCGTTGGCGATATCGTCACCGCAGTAGCGGGTCAACTTGGCTCCACCTGCTGGAAGAACAGCCCGCAAGCACGCGCAGCTATTCAAGCTGCCATCGATCTGGCCAAATCACGTCAGTAACCACACTTTCATTGCCAAGGAGTCCGGCATGCCTGCACACGAGAAGATCAACTACGTCGAATATCCTTCCCGTAACCTGCCAGCCACCAAGGCTTTCTTCCAGGCCGCTTTCAGCTGGCGCTTCACCGACTACGGGCCCGATTACGCCGCCTTCGCCGACGAAGGTCTGGATGGCGGTTTCTTCAGCGCCGAAATGTCTGCACGCAGCGACAGCGGCAGCGCATTGATCGTGTTCTACAGCGCAAAGCTGGAAGACACCCTGGCCAAGGTCGAGGCTGCCGGTGGGGAAATCGTCAAACCGATCTTTTCCTTCCCCGGAGGCAGACGCTTTCACTTCGTCGAACCGGGTGGCAACGAGTTTGCCGTATGGTCGGAGCCGGACGGTCAATAGTCCCCCCACCGGCCAGCAACCTCCCCTGCCATGTGCAGGCGAGGGCTTGGAATCGACGATGGAGACAATCCGTAACGCTTGAAAGGCGGCGCCTGCAGACCGTTATTTGACCGCCAGCCAGCTCCCAATTAACGTCCCAGCCTTTCCACCCTCGGGCGAGTATTGCCCTCGCCCGAGCCATGGAAAATCTCTGCAGGAATTCAAGGAGGCACAGGATGCGCATCATGGTGATCGGCGCGAGCCGAGGTCTTGGCCGTGCGTTGGTAGAGGGTTTGGCGCAAAGCCACGAGCTGATCGGGATTTCCCGTAGCCGTCCGGCCGATCTGGCCCCGGAGATACGGTGGATCGAAGCGGATATGAGCGATCCGCTGCAAGCTGTGGATGCCATCGAAACCCAGGCACCGCAAAAGCTGGACGCGATCATCTACAACCTGGGTATCTGGGAAGCTCGCGCGTTCGAGGATGATTACAGCTTTCTGCAGGACGACGACGCACAGATTCTCGAGATGGTCAGCGTCAATATCGGCGCGACCTTGCTGCTGCTCAAGCGCCTGCTACCGCGGGTGCTCGGCGGCGCCAAGCCGCAACTGATCCTCACCGGCTCCACCTCGGCCCTACCGCAAAGTGGCCGCCCGGAAGTCACCTTCGGTGCCAGCAAGTTCGCCCTCAAGGGCATCGCCGAGAGCCTGCGCGAAGGCTTTCGCGATCAGCGCCTGGCCGTCACCTGCCTGCAACTGGGGTACCTCAATACCCGGGATGGCTTGCAAACGCCCGTCGAGCAGGCGGCACGAAATGGTGAGGGCCAGTTGATTCCGCTGCACGATGTGGTCGCCCTGGTGCGAACGCTGCTGAACCTGTCCGAGGCCAGTTACGTACGCGAACTGGTGTTGCCTGCCATTGCCGACGAACGTTTCTGAAGCGAGGAAATCGATGCCCGATCTTTCCGTCACCCTGAAGACACCGCGTCTCGTACTGCGCCCTCTGCAAGCGGCGGACGCTCCGGCGCTGTTCGCTATTTTTTCCGATCCGCAGGTCATGCAGTACTGGAATACGCTGCCCTGGGATTGTGAGGCCGTGGCACGGGAATACATCTTTGAGGAGCAGCAGGCCATGCACGATGGCCAGCGCCTGACGCTGGCCATCGTCGACAGGAATAACGCCGAGCTGATCGGCAAATGCCTGCTGTTCAGCTACCACCCGGAGTCACGCCGCGCGGAAATCGGCTTTGGCATTGCATCTTCAGCCTGGGGCAAGGGGTACGTTCAGGAGGCGGCCGGCGAGCTGCTGCGCCACGGATTCGAAACCCTGGAACTCAACCGCGTCGAAGCGGAAATCGACCCGAGCAACGCCGCCTCCGGCCGCGCGCTCGAACGATTGGGATTCAGCCGGGAAGGTCTGCTGCGCCAGCGCTGGATCATCGACGGCCAAGTATCGGATTCGGCGCTCTATGGTTTGCTGAGTGAAAATTGGCGCAGCCGCCATAGTCACCAATAAGTCGTGAGCAACAGGTGAAGCCATGCAGAGAATCGAGCATATCCGCCTTATGGCGCGCTACAACAGCTGGATGAACGATCGGCTCTACACAGCGGCTTCCAGCCTGTCCGACGAACCTCTGAGCGCCGAACGTGGCGCGTTCTTCGACTCGATACTCGGCACGCTCAATCATCTGGTAGTGACCGACCGGATCTGGCTAGGGCGATTCGCTGCGCACCCGGCCGTTTACCAGGCGCTAGCGGCACTCGACACGCTGAACAAACCAGAACGACTGGATCAGCCGATGGCAGCGAATATCCGAGAACTTCTGGTGGTGCGCCAACGACTGGATGCCTGTCTCGAAGCCTTTTCGCAGGAAATTCGCGATGAGCAACTGGATCAGCCGCTGAGCTATCGCAATATGAAAGGTGTGGAAGCGAGAAAGAATTTCTTCGCCCTGCTGATGCACCTGTTCACCCATCAGACGCACCACCGTGGTCAGGCCACTACGCTACTGAACCAGGCGGGTGTGGATGTCGGGGTGACCGATCTACTAGTGTTGATCCCTGAAGAGCTATGAAACCGCAGTAAATGATGCGAGCACTCAAGTATCTGCTGATCACCCTCGGCGCCGCCCTGCTCATGGCGCTGGTGGCACTGCTAATCAACATTGCTGCCCGGGACACGGAGGCAACCTATGAGCTCAGAGGGCGCTACAAGCCCTCCGTCGACGGCAAGACCTACCTGGTCATCGAAGACGATAACGGTGGTCACTGCGGGACACTTTCTGTAGACGGCGCGCCCTGGCCGCACCGCCCCCATGAACCTGGTGAAATAAAGCCGGGGATACGCGCCATCCGTTGCGGCGCAGCGGTTGATCTCGAGATCAAACCCGGCAATATCTACTACTTCGATTACTGGGGACCGTAGAAACCAGAACAGGGAATCGCCGACCGTACAGGAGCTAAGCCAGCCGGTGCGGCTTTACGCCTCTCAGAGTCCGGCCAGCTTCAGCCAGTGCGTATAGAAACCTTCTGCGACACGGTTCAGCGCCCTGACATTCCGGCTCAGGTTTTCGCGCATCTCATCAATGCTCTGCTGACTGGGCTGGCTGGCATCGAGCAGGTGCGCCCAGTCGTCGAGCCAGCGCTGGATCAGCGCCTCGGTCATTTCCGGGTGCCCTTGCAGCGCCAGTACCTTGTCACCCCAGGCGAACGCCTGGTTGTCGCACCAGCGGCTGCTCAGCAGAGGCTGCGCCCCTTCCGGCATGGCGAAGGTGTCGCCATGCCACTGGAAGATGCTGAACGACTCGGGCAAATGTGCCAGCCAGGGACTGCCGGCTGACTCTGAGCGACGCTGCATGAGCTGAAAACCGGCTTCGGTGTAGGGCATACGGCGCACGCTGGCGCCGAGCGCCCTGGCCAACAACTGGCCGCCCAGGCAGTGGCCGATGATGGGAATATCGCGCGCGATCAAGCGTTGCAGCGCAGCCAACTCGTCGGCAATCCAGGGCAGCGGGTCGTTGACGCTCATCGGTCCGCCCATCACGGCGACCGCCTTGGACTGCTGCAGGTCGTAGCCGTGCAATTCGCCCAGGTCGACGCGCAGCACGTCGAAGCTGCAGCCACGCGCCTGCAGCACCTGCGCCAGGTGGGCTGGCGGGCAATAATCGATATGAGTCAGGATCAGAACATCAGCCATGAGCACCTCCGCCGCGCAGTCTGCGCGAGAAGAAGTGGCGAGTCGAGCTAGGCTGGGGTTGAAGCCATCGGCCGGACAACCGGCCGATGGTCTGTGGTGAATGCCGCTGCATTCGCCCTAACGCATGGCTGACGCTTTCACCTCCTGCGTGACGCCCCAGCCGTCCATCTTGCCGCCCAACGGGACGACGATGGACTCCAAGTCATGTTCAAATTCGCCGATACCGGCATGGGTGGCGTACATCACTTTGCTGATCTGCAGGTGCCAGACGCCGTCCTCGCGGGCGGATATCTGGGCGTTGAGCGACTCGCCGCGAAAGTTTCTGGCGGCCATTCTGGCCCGTTCTTCGTCGGGGAAGATGGCGTAGAACTCGATCGGGTGAAACTGGGCGAAGTCGAATCCCCCTTCTTTCATCCGACGCAGCACAGAAGTGCTGGAGTCTTCGTGGAAGGCTGTGCTCATAAACGACCCCCTCTCAGGCTATGGATGGATAAACCGCTTTCCCATTGCGACCGCCCTGCGGACGGTGTCGCGACCCCTATCGGGCATCTCTAAAAACGGCTTTCTAGAGAGTTCCAGTTGGTGCCGCCCCGAGAATCGAGCAGGTGCTCGATGTGTCTACTGCAAGCGTATCGACGACTGCCCGGCAGAGCGCCAGGCGGAAACCGTCTCTTCAAGGGTAGTCGCTGAACGAGGGTTTGGCGTCAGATGGAAAGCCTTTGTGACAAAGCCGGCGACCAGCGGCAATTGGCCAGCGTAAACCACAAGGCTCGAACGAGCGGCTCTACGCTCCGCTAGCAGCCCGCTGGAGAGCCTGCCCACTCACACGCCCCGCTCACGGAGAAAGCCCACCACACGGGCGATGGCGTAATCCGCAGCGCGCAGCACGCCGACATGCGCCTGGAATACGTGCCACAACCCCGGATAGCGCTCCAGGCGCACGGCCACTCCGGCCGCCTTGGCGCGCTCGGCCAGACGCAAGCTGTCATTGAGCAGCAACTCGTCTTCGCCCACCTGGATCAACGTCGGCGGCAAGCGGCTGAGGTCGGCGAACAGTGGTGACATGCCCGGGTCGTTGCGCGGCAGGTCGGGCGGGCAGTAGAGCTCGGCGGCCTGTTCGATCCAGCGCGGGTGAATCAGCGGATCGCCGGCGGGCGGCTCTTGCATGTGCTCGCCAGTGAAATCGGTGACCGGCGAGAAGCACACCAGCGCGGCCGGCGCCGGCAGGCCGAGCTCGATGATGCGCAGGCAGCCGACCAGGCTCAGGTTGCCGCCAGCCGAATCGCCACCAATGGCGATCTGCTGCGGCCCATGGCCCGCTTCCAGCAGCGCCTGGTAAGCGGCCACCACATCATCGCGCGCCGCCGGATAGGGATGCTCCGGCGCCAGGCGATAGTCCAGCGCACAGACCTCCAGGACGCCGCGCTTGGCCAGGCTGGCGCAGATGCCGCGATGGGTATCCGGGCCACCGATCATGAAGGCGCCGCCGTGCAGATAGAGCAGCACGCTGCCGCTGCTGACAGGTGGCCGATGCCATTCGCAGGGCCGCCCGGCCAGGGTCGCGGCGCTGCGGCTGACCCCGCGCGGCGTCAGGGTGATGGCGGTGAGCACGCGCAATATGCGGCGCTGCGCCGACACAGGCATCGGCGGCCGCACTAGGCCGCGAAAGAACAGCCACAGAAAGCCGCGCAACAGGCCGCGCAGCAGCATTTGTTCGGCGGCTGGGGCTTTGAAATCAGCGGACGCAGTCATAGTCGGCAAGCTCCGGAGTGCGGGTCATGAGTCGATAGGTGAAGGTGAAACCCGGCCAGTTATTGGTGTTCTTGCCGGTAGCGGTCTTGTACCAGCTGTCGCAGCCCCGCTCCCATATTGTTCGATGAGTCGCCTGTTGCAGGCCGGCGTTGTAGTTGCGTTGCACCGCCGGGCGCAGATCGAGATAGCGCAGCCCCTGCTCGCGCAGCGCGCGCAGACAGCCCAGCACATAGGCGTACTGGCTCTCAAGCATATAGAGAATGGAGTTGTGCCCAAGGTTGGTGTTCGGCCCATAGAGCAGGAACAGGTTGGGAAAGCCACTGACGCTAATACCCTTGTAGGCCTCGGCGCCGTCCTTCCAGGCCTGGTTCAGCTCCACGCCATTTAGGCCGCGAATACGCATCGGCGCGAGGAAATCGGTGGCAGTGAAACCGGTGCCGTAGATCAGCACGTCGCAGGGATGCTCACGACCATCAGCGGTGACCAGAGAATGTTCGCGCACCTCGCTAATCGCCGAGTCGACGATCTCGACATTGGCCTGCGCCAACGCCGGGAAGTAGTCGTTACTGATGAGGATGCGCTTACAGCCCATGGGATAGTCCGGCTGCAACCGCGCTCGCTTGCCGGCATCGGGCAGTTGTCGCCGCAGATGGCGAGTGAAGCTGTGGCGAAACAGGCGCATCAGCCAGGGAAAGCGGATGAACGCCAGCGCACGGCCCTCGTGATGCAGGTATTGCAGCAGGCGGTCGGCGCGTTGCCACAGAGGGAAACGCTGTTTCAGGGCGATCTCCCAGGCGCGGTAGACGCGATCAGGCTTGGCCAGCACATAAGCGGCCGAGCGCTGGAACAGGTGCAGGCTGGCCACCTTCGGCTGGATCTGCGGCACGAACTGGATCGCCGATGCGCCGGTGCCGATCACCGCCACGCGCTTGCCGGTCAGGTCGAGATCATGGCGCCAGCGCGCCGAGTGAAAGGCCTCGCCGCGAAAGTGCTCCAGGCCAGGCCGCTTCGGGTAAGCCGGCCGATTGAGCTGGCCACAGGCGCTGACCAGCGCCTGCGCCTCGACCACCTGGCCGCCAGCCAGTTCGACCCGCCAGACGCCCCGCTCGGCATCGAATTCGGCGCCGAGCACTTCGCTGTTCAAGCGGATATGCGGGCGCAGCCGGTTTTTCTCCACGCACTGCAGGATGTAGGCGTGGATTTCCGCCTGTGGCGCGAACTTGCGCGACCAGTCGTGCTTGGGCTCGAAGGAGAACGAATACAAGTGCGAAGGCACGTCGCAGGCGGCGCCTGGGTAGCTGTTGTCGCGCCAGGTGCCGCCGACTTCGGCAGATTTTTCCAACAGCAGGAAGTCGTCGTCACCGGCCTTGCGCAACTGCATGGCCAGGCCCAGACCGGCAAAACCGCTGCCGATGATCAGTACGCGCCAGGGCGTGTTCGTACGGGGGTTGTTATTCATTGTGGTCTCCCCGACCGTGTATGCCGAGGAGCAGATGCTACTTGCCGCGACACGCCCCGGTTATGGCATAGTCGGCCAGGGTATTGTGATTTTCGGACAATCTATGTCAGCACCCTGGCCCGCGCGACGCAGCATCACCAGCATTCAGCTACTGACCCAGCTAGGCCTCGATCTCGGCCTGAGCCTGGATAGGTGCCTGCACGAAACGGGGCTCAGCCCCGTGCAACTGGCCAGCCCGAACGGCGAAGTCGAAGCCCGGCGCGAGTTACGGCTGATCAGCAACCTGATCGGCGCGCTACCTGCAGTCGAAGACCTTGGTCTGCAGGCCGGCCGGCGTTACCACGTGACCAGCTATGGCGCCTGGGGCTACGCCATTCTCAGCAGCGCCACGGTACGCCAGGCCGCCGAGCTGGGCCTGCGCTATCACGGCCTGACCTACGCGTTCACCCGCATCAGCCTGAGCGTGGATGACGCTGTCGCCAGCCTGCACTTTGATGACAGCGCCCTCCCGCCGGCGCAGCATGACTTCATCGTACAACGCGACATGCTCGGCGCCCTGGTGGTGGTACGCGAGCTGCTCGGCAGTACGCTGCGATTGCTGGACGTGGAACTGCGCCAGGCCGCGCCGGCCGATCTCTCGCCTTTCATCGCCGCCTTCGGCCAGACGCCCCGCTTCGGCGCGGCGGGCAATCGAATGGGATTTGCCGCCGAGTTGCTGGACAACCCGCTACCGCGGGCCAATCCAGAACTGGTCAAGGCCTGCGAGCAACAATGCCAGGCATTGCTGGCGCGTCATCGATGGCACCAGGGTCTGGCCGGGCGCGTGCGCGAGTTGCTGCTTCAATCGCCAGGACAGATTGCCGATATGGAGCGCATAGCAGAGCGCCTGCACCTGAGCAGCCGTACCCTGCGGCGGCGCCTGATCGAAGAAGGCACCCGCTTCCGCACCTTGCAGGACGATGTGCGCCAGGCCCTGGCCGAAGAGCTGCTGGCTGCCGGCGGCCTGAGCCTGGAGGAAATCGCCGAGCGCCTGGGTTATGGCGAGCTGTCGAACTTCATCCATGCCTTCAAGCGCTGGAAAGGCATTACGCCAGGGCGCTATCAGCGCGGGGCGGTCGGCTGAACCGCTACCCCTTGCGCCGCCCGGTCGCCTCCAGTGCCAGCAAGCGCATATCGGCCTGGGCCAACAGGGCCAGGCGCTCGTGCTTGTCCAGGCGCTTCCAGCCCTTGATTTCCTGGCGGCTGCGGCCGCAGCCCAGGCAGATGTCCTTTTCGAATTCACAGATCTTGATGCAGGGGTTCTTGCTCATTGCGTCTCCTAGACCAGGACGGGTCGGATGCAGGCAAGAATAAAGGTCTGGGTAAGCGAGCGTGATTGAAGGATTCGATACCCGGCTTAAACGTTGTCAATGCAACGGCTGATCGCCATCCAGTTCGCTTTCGACTGGATCGCCCTCGCTCTCCTCGACCAGACGCAGGTCATCGAAGTCGGTCTTGAGCCCTTGTTCCATGTCGTCGAGTTCGGCCAGCAAACTGCGGAAGCTGGTTTCTTCGCGCGGCTCGGCGGTCTCGCCTTCCTCCTGCAACGCCAGGTCGGCGCGCGCCTGCAAGCCTGCCGGCACTTCCGCGTCGTCATCCAGCGCCAGCTCCGGTTCGGGCTCCAGTTCGCGCAGGGCTGCGAGCGGCGGCAGTTCGTCGAGACTCTTCAGGTTGAAGTGATCGAGAAAGCCCTTGGTGGTGGCGAACATCGCCGGGCGACCCGGTACGTCGCGATAGCCCACCACGCGAATCCACTCACGTTCCAACAGCGTCTTGGTGATATTGCTGTTGACCGCCACGCCGCGCACGTCCTCGATCTCGCCGCGCGTGATCGGCTGGCGATAGGCGATCAGCGCCAGGGTTTCCAGCAGCGCACGGGAATAGCGCTGCGGGCGTTCCTCCCAGAGCCGGCCAACCCAGGGGGCGAAGCGTTCGCGGATCTGCAGGCGATAGCCCGAGGCCACTTCCTTCAGCTCGAAGGCGCGGCCCTCGCAGGTTTGCCGCAGAATCTCCAGCGCCGCCTTGAACTGCGCCGGCTCGGGCCGCTCGCCCTCTTCGAAAAGCTCGAAAAGACGTTCGAGCGATTGCGCCTTGCCGGAGGCCAGCAGAAAGGCTTCGAGCAACTGGGCCAGGTCTTTGGGGTCGTTCAGGTTCATTCGGCACGGGCTCGGACGTGAATGGCGGCAAACGGCTCATTCTGCACCAGCTCCACCAAAGATTCCTTGATCAATTCGAGCACCGCCATGAAGGTCACCACCACGCCGAGCCGCCCCTCTTCGGCAGCGAAGAGCTCGACGAAAGGCACGAACGCCCCGCCCTTGAGGCGTTCCAGCACTTCGCTCATACGCTCGCGGGTGGACAATGCCTCGCGGGTGACCTGATGGCTTTCGAACATGTCGGCGCGGCGCAGCACTTCGGCCATCGACAGCAGCACCTCTTCCAGGCTGACGTCCGGCAGCAGCTTGCGCGCCCGGGCCTCGGGAGCGTCCAGCTTGGGTACGGTCACGTCGCGGCCGACGCGCGGCAGTTCATCGATGCCTTCGGCAGCGGCCTTGAAACGCTCGTACTCCTGCAGGCGGCGGATCAGCTCGGCGCGCGGGTCGTCCTCTTCTTCCTCGGCCTCGGCCGAGCGCGGCAGGAGCATGCGCGACTTGATCTCGGCGAGCATGGCGGCCATGACCAGGTATTCCGCAGCCAGCTCCAGGCGCACGGATTTCATCAGCTCGACATAGCCCATGTACTGCTTGGTGATCTCGGCCACGGGAATATCGAGGATGTCGATGTTCTGCTTGCGAATCAGATAGAGCAGCAAATCCAGCGGCCCCTCGAAGGCTTCGAGGAAGACTTCCAGGGCATCCGGGGGAATGTAAAGATCCAGCGGCAACTCGGTGACCGCCTCGCCGTAGACCAGGGCGAATGGCAGCTCCTGCTGGGCGCCGGCCTGGCTGTCCACGGCTGGCGTGGCGGTTTCACTCATCGGCCGCTGCTCCTTCAACGATGGTTCAGGCCCATGGCCATGCGCACTTCGGCCAGGGTGTTGCGCGCCTCGTCACGCGCCCGTTCGGCGCCTTCGGCAAGTATGCTGCGCACCAGGTCCGGGCTGTCCTCGTAATCCATGGCGCGTTGCTGCAGTGGCGCCAGTTCGGCCTGCAGCGCCGAGCACAGGGCATTCTTGCAATCGAGGCAGCCAATCGAGGCGCTGCGACAACCGTCGATGACCCAGTGCAATTGCTCGTTGTCGGAATACAACTGATGTAGCGACCAGACCGGGCAGCGCTGCGGCTCACCCGGATCGTCGCGGTGCACGCGCGCCGGGTCGGTGGGCATGCGCCGCAGCTTTTCCTCGATCTCGGCATCGCTGTCGCGCAGGAATATCGCATTGCCGCTGGACTTGGCCATCTTCTGCCCATCCAGGCCGGGCACCCGGGAAAACTCGGTGAGCAGCGGCTGCGGCTCGTTCAGAATCACCTTGCCGCCACCTTCGAGGTAGCCGTACAGACGCTCCTGATCGCCCAGGGTGATGCTGGTCTGCTCCTTGAGCAAGGCGCGCGCCGTCTCCAGCGCCTGGGCATCGCCCTGCTCCTGGTAGGCCTTGCGCAGGTTGCTGTAGAGCTTGCCGACTTTCTTGCCCAGCTTGCCGATGGCGGCCTCGGCCTTGAGTTCGAAATCCGGCTCGCTGCCATACAGGTGGTTGAAGCGGCGCGCCACTTCGCGGGCAAATTCGATGTGCGGCAGCTGGTCCGCCCCGACCGGCACCTGGCCGGCGCGATACAGCAGGATGTCCGCCGCCTGCAGCAGGGGATAGCCGAGAAAGCCGTAGGTGGAGAGGTCCTTGCCGCTGTGGCGCTCCTGCTGTTCCTTGTAGGACGGCACGCGCTCGAGCCAGCTGAGCGGGCAGATCATCGACAGCAGCAGGTGCAGCTCGGCGTGCTCCGGCACTTGCGATTGCACGAACAGTGTCGCGGAGCTGGGGCTGACGCCCGCGGCCAGCCAGTCCACGGCCACGTCCATGACGTGCTGGGAAAGCTGGCCGGCATCGGCGTATTCGGTGGTCAGTGCATGCCAGTCGACGATGCAGAAGAAGCAGTCGTACTCGTGCTGCAACCTGACCCAGCTCTTCAGCACGCCGTGATAGTGCCCGAGGTGCAGACGACCGCTAGGACGCATCCCTGACAGCACCCGACGTTCGGAGTCGTTAAGGCTCAAACCGTTCTATCCAAAATCCAGACAAGACCACGGAGTATAGGGTAGCTGCGCCCACAACGGAAAAGCCGGCGTCAGAGATCGTCGAACGGCGTCGGGTCGCCGCATCCGACACGCAGCACTTCCGGGCTGTCGTCAGCGAGATTGACCACGGTGGACGCTTCCAGCCCGCCAAAACCGCCATCGATGATCAGCTCGACATGGTGATCGAGAATCTGGCGCATTTCGTAAGGGTCGGACATCGGCAGCTCTTCGCCCGGCATGATCAGACTGACGCTCATCAGCGGCTCACCCAGTTGCTCCAGCAATGCCAGGGCGATGGGATGACTGGGCACGCGGATGCCAATGGTGCGGCGCTTGGGATGCAGCAGCATGCGCGGCACTTCGCGGGTGGCGTTGAGAATGAAGGTGTAGGGGCCAGGGGTGTGGTTCTTCAACAGGCGGAAGGCGGTGGTATCGACCTTGGCGAACAGGCCGATCTGCGACAGGTCGCGGCATACCAGGGTGAAATTGTGCTTGTCGTCGAGCTGGCGCAGGCGGCGAATGCGTTCGACCGCGTTCTTGTCGCCAATGGCGCAGCCAAGGGCGTAGGACGAGTCGGTAGGATAGACCACCACGCCGCCGCCTCGAATGATTTCCACGGCCTGTTTTATCAGGCGTGCTTGTGGGTTTTCCGGGTGAACCTGGAAAAATTGACTCACGCTTGCTCCCTGCTCATGAAGTGACAGCGGATGGCTGTGCATGTTCGAAGCGCTCCCAGAGCGCAGTCAGGTCATCAGGCAACGGGCGGTACATGCCCAACTCTGACCAGTCGCCCGGCGCATGGAAATCGCTACCGACGCTGGCCATCAAGCCAAACTCGCGCGCCAGAATCGCCAGGCCACCGACTTGTTCGGCTGGCTGCATGCCATTGACCACTTCCAGGGCATGGCCACCCGCTGCCGCGAAGTCGGCTACCAGGCGTCGACGCTTACTGCGAGTAAAGTCGTATTGCCACGGATGCGCCAGGCTGATCCAGGCCCTGGCCGAACGCAAGGTGGCGACGGTTTCTTCCAGCGCAGGCCAATGCTGCTTGACGTCGCCCAACTTGCCCGAGCCCAGCCATTTGCGAAACGCCTCGGCGCGATCCCGCACATGGCCGGCACGCACCAGAAACTCGGCGAAATGTGGACGCGCCGGCGCGTTGCCACTGTCGCCCAATTCCTGTTGGACAGCACGTGCGCCTTCAAGTGCGCCCGGCATGCCCTTGGCCGCCAGGCGTCGGTCGATTTCCTCGGCACGCTGCCAGCGCCCATGGTGCAGAGCGTCGATGGCAGCGCGCAGCGCGGGAGCTTCCCGCTCGAAGGCATACCCCAGCACATGGATGGTCGCCCCGCCCCAGGTGCAGGACAGTTCGATGCCATTGATCAGCTTCATGCCCAGGGCGGTCGCCGCGCGGCGCGCCTCATCGAGGCCTTCGAGGGTGTCATGGTCGGTCAGCGCCAGCAGCCGCACGCCGCGTTCGTGCGCCCGGGCCACCAGTACGGCGGGCGCCAGGGCGCCATCTGAGGCGGTGCTGTGGCAGTGCAGATCGACAATCATGGCGGCGCTTTCGTTGAGATTGATGTTTGTTATTATGCCCCACATCCGCGCCAACGCCGTCGCCGTGTGGCGCAAATGCTTCACTCCCTCCCCACTTCGACCCTAAATAAGGACTGAGATGCTCTACGCCATCATCGCCACCGACGTCGAAAATTCCCTGGAAAATCGTCTGGCCACCCGCCCCGCTCACCTCGCCCGTCTGGAGCAGTTGAAGCAGGAAGGTCGCCTGCTGCTGGCCGGCCCGCACCCGGCCATCGACAGTAACGATCCGGGTCCGGCGGGCTTCAGCGGCAGCCTGGTAGTTGCCGAGTTCGACTCGCTCGAGGACGCGCAGAACTGGGCCGATGCCGACCCGTACCGCGCAGCCGGCGTGTATGCCAGCGTGGTGGTCAAACCCTTCAAGAAAGTGCTGCCCTGACGTAGCACCACTCACGCGGCTTTCGCATACAAGGAATCGCGATGCGCACGATCCCGCTGTCCCTGCTGGTCACCCTGTTGCTGACCTGCGCCTCGCTGCAGGCAGAAGAAGAAAGCCTGCAACCTGCCCCAGCACAGGCAGCCGCAAGCGCTGAGCAGAGCCAGGAGCTCGAGCAGCGCCTGGCCCAAAGCGAGCAACTGCGCAACGAGCAGCAAGCCAGCAGCGCCGTGCAACTGCAGCGCCTGCGCCAGGAAAACCAACGCCTGCGCATGCAGCTCAAGGAAACCCAGGCGCAGACCCAGCCACGCCTACTCAGCGAGCATCAGACCTGGTTCGCCCTCGGCGCTGCGCTGAGCCTGGCGTCGATCTTGTTCGGCGCCCTGCTGCGAGGCTCGCGCAAGACTCGTCGCGAATGGATCAACTGAAGCCATGAGCCGCTTACTGCTGATCGATGACGACCAGGAACTCTGCGAGCTGCTCGCCAGCTGGCTGACCCAGGAAGGCTTTCAGGTCACCGCCTGCCATGAAGCGGGCGGTGCGCGCCAGGCCCTTGCTTTACAGGCGCCTGACGCCGTGGTGCTCGATGTGATGCTGCCCGACGGCAGCGGCCTGGAATTGCTCAAGCAATTGCGTGGCGAGCATCCGGAGTTGCCCGTGCTGATGCTTTCCGCCCGCGGCGAACCGCTGGATCGCATCCTCGGCCTGGAGCTGGGCGCCGACGACTACCTGGCCAAGCCGTGCGACCCTCGCGAGCTGACCGCACGCCTGCGTGCGGTACTCCGGCGCACCGCCCCCGCCCCCGCCAGCAGCCAACTGGAACTGGGTGATCTCAGCTTCAGCCCCAACCGCGGCGTAGTCAGCATCGGCGAGCATGACGTTCCGCTGACGCTTTCCGAAAGCCGCCTGCTGGAGGCCCTGCTGCACCAACCGGGCGAGCCGGTGGACAAACAGGCGCTGGCACAGCTCGCCCTGGGCCGCAAATTGACTCTGTATGACCGCAGCCTGGATATGCACGTCAGCAATCTGCGCAAGAAGCTCGGCCCGCATCCCGACGGCCGCCCGCGCATTCTCGCCCTGCGCAGCCGCGGCTATTACTACGCACCGTGATCGTTGCCGCCCTACGTAAACGCTCAGCAACATCGCCTTTACCCAAGCTTTACCCACGCCTGACTGCCCTTGACCTTGACCGCCGCATAATGAGCCCATCCGGTCGTTACCGGTTTCGAGACAAGGAGAATCACCATGCGCAAGACCCTCACCGCTCTGCTGCTCGCTGCCACTCTGCCAACCCTGGCCTTCGCCATGCCCGACGGCGGCCCACGCCACCATGACCGCGGCCATGGCATGTTCAAGGAGCTGAACCTGAGCAAGGAACAGCGCCAGGAATTCCGCAAATTGATGGGCGAGCAGATGAAGACCCATCGCGATATCACCAAACGCTACCTGGACAAGCTGCCAGAAGCCGAGAAACAGGCCATGAAGAAGGAGCTGGACCAGGCCCGCACCAACCAGCACAAGGCCCTGCGTGACCTGCTCAACCCCGAGCAGCAGAAAGCCTTCGACGAGCATCAGAAAAAAATGGAAGCTCGTCGCGCTGAAATGGCCGAATTCAAGGCCTGGAAGGCCGAAAAGGACAGCAAGACCAACTGATCCGTTACCCTAAACCCGCCGCCGCGCTCGCCGAGCCCGGCGGCTTTTGCGTGAGGAATCACCGTGCGTTCACTGTTCTGGCGCATCCTGGCGAGCTTCTGGCTGGCCATCGCTCTGGTGGCCGGCCTGTCGCTCCTGCTTGGCCGCGCTTTGAATCAGGACGCCTGGATACTCAGCATGCATCCAGGCCTTGATGACATCGACAGCGAGTGGGTCAACCGCTACGAACAGCAGGGGCCAGCCGCGGCGCAGGACTTTCTCGAACGACGCAAACGCAAGTACCGCATCGACACCCAGGTGCTTGGCGAGAGTGGCCAGCAACTGGTCAAAGGCACCTTTCCATCGCGCGCAGCGGCTTTCGAGGCGCGTCACGGCGATGACCGTCGCCTGCCCTGGCGCCGCCTGACGGCCGAATACACCAGCCCGCAAAGCGGCGAGAGCTATCTATTCATCTACCGCATCCCGCATCCTGAACTCGCGGCCTGGCACCGCGGCAGCCTGTTCTGGCCGCTCAGCGCCCTGGCCATCGCCCTGGTGGTGCTGACGCTGTTCAGCCTGATGCTGACGCTGTCGATCACCCGCCCGCTGGATCGCCTGCGCGGCGCCGTGCACGACCTCGGTCAGACCGCCTATCAGCAGAACAGCCTGGCGCGCCTGGCCACCCGCCGGGACGAATTGGGCCTGCTGGCCAAGGACTTCAACCGCATGGGCGAGCGCCTGCAGGGGTTGATCGGCAGTCAGCGCCAGTTGCTGCGCGATGTGTCCCACGAACTGCGTTCGCCCCTGGCACGCCTGCGCATCGCCCTGGCCCTGGCAGAACGCGCCGATGCCGCCGAGCGGGAAAAACTCTGGCCACGGCTAGACCAGGAATGTGATCGGCTGGAGGCGCTGATCAGCGAAATTCTCACTCTCGCCCGCCTCGACGCCGACCCTGGCGCCGCTCAGCCGGTAGACCTGCGCGCACTGCTTGGCAAATTGCAGGAGGATGCGCGCCTGACCACACCCCAGCAGCCGCTGCAAATAGAGCTCGATCAGGGCGCGCAACTGGAAGGCTGGCCGGACATGCTGGAACGCGCGCTGGACAACCTGCTGCGCAATGCCCTGCGCTTCAGTCCCGTTGACCAGCCCGTGGTCATCGACGTGCAGCGCCAGGGGCAGGACGTCCTGCTCAGTGTGCGCGACCATGGCCTCGGCGTGGCCAGTGAATACCTGCAGCAGTTGGGCGAGCCCTTCTTCCGCGCGCCGGGTCAGAGCGGTTCCGGCCACGGACTCGGGCTGGCCATCGCACGTCGGGCGGCGCAGCGCCATGGCGGTGAACTGCTGCTGAGCAACCACCCCGAAGGCGGTTTCGTCGCCACCCTCAGGCTGCCGGCCAGGCAACAGACAGCCTGAGCCCCGCTCGCTCAGCCTTGCCAGGCGCTGACGAAATCCTCGACGTTCAACTCAGGTGCGCGGCGCAATTCACGCTCCGGCGTGCCTAGGTACAGATAGGCGATGATCTGCTCGTCCGCCGTCAGGCCCAGCCCCTTGGCCACATGGGCGTTGTAAGCCATATCTCCGGTACGCCAGACCGCGCCGATGCCCTGAGCATGCGCCGCCAGCAAGATGCCATGGGCAGCACAACCGGCAGCGGTCACCTGCTCGGACGCAGGCACCTTGGGATGCGCCTGCACCCGGGCGATCACCACCACCAGCAACGGCGCGCGCAGCGGCATGCTACGCGCCTTGCTCAGAGCCTCCGGCGCAGCCTGCGCATCGGCGAGCTGCAAGGCCTCGGCGAACAGCTCGCCCATGCGTTCACGCGCCTGCCCTTCGACCGTGAGAAAGCGCCAGGGGCGCAGTTGGCCATGATCCGGCGCGCGCAACGCCGCGCGAAACAGCAAATCACGCTGCGCCGCGTCCGGAGCCGGGTCCACCAGGCGAGGAACGGAAACACGGTTAAGCAGTGCGTCGAGAGCCTCCATCGGCCACCTCCTTAAAACAAAGAAGGCGCATTCTCAATGCTGCAAGCTGCAAGCTGCAAGCTGACCAACCCACGGATCGGATGTCGGAGCTCGTGAGGTCGTGGCCCGGATGCAATCCGCGGATCGCCCGCCCTAGTTTGCAGCCTGTGGTCTGTGGCGGCTCTCAGGCTACCTGGTCGGGCGATATGACCGGCTGCACCGGCGGCGTCAGCGGCGGCAGGCCATGGGCCTGGCGCGCTTCATCGCAACGCGGGTTGTGCACACCGTTTTCCCAGGATGCCTCGAACTCGCGGCAACTGCTCGAACGCTGTTCGTAAAGGGTGCAGCGCACTCCACAACCGACATCGCCCAGCAGTTGGGTACAGCGCGCCGGCTTGCTCTCGGTGCCACGCATGGCGACGTAGTGAGGGCTGATCTGGATGACCTGCTCGTCCGGAACGCTACCGCCCGCGGATTGACACTCGCCCCAGAAGAAGGACACACGAAAAAACGCGCAGCAGGCGCCGCACGTGAGGCAGGGATTAGCTTCGGACATTTGAGGAAAACTCGGAAACCGACGGACGCCGGCAACTGGCGGCTATTCTATGCTTGGCTATACGCTTGTAAAGCCCCTTCACCGGGCACGTGTGAAAACTACTGCGCTCGCCAGGCTGCGTTAAAAACAGGCTCGTGCGCGAGTCCGATCAAAATGCTCATTTACAGCTCGTAAACTGCGCTTTCTCACCTGTTTTGTGGGGCCGCCATCGGTATTGCCTGACCTTCGCTCGCTACGTTTTCACACACCCGACTGTTCCGGTTTACAGCCGCCCGTCCGCGGGTAGAATGGCGCACTTTAGAACCCGCCAGAGCCCTTTACATGGCCTTGCCGACGCTGCGCATCATCGGTTTCATCATCGGCATATTTCTTATTACCCTGGCGGTCAGCATGGCCATTCCCATGCTGACCCTGCTGATTTTCGAACATCCGGAAGACCTCAATGCCTTCCTCTGGTCCAGCCTGATCACCCTGATCACCGGGCTTGCGCTGGTGATTCCCGGCCGCCCGCAGAATGCCCAGTTACGTCCACGCGACATGTATCTGCTGACCACAGGAAGCTGGACCCTGGTGTGCGCATTTGCTGCCCTGCCACTGATGCTGATCGCGCACATCAGCTACACCGACGCCGTCTTCGAGACCATGTCCGGCATCACCACCACCGGCTCGACCGTACTGACCGGGCTCGACAGCATGTCACCCGGCATCCTGATCTGGCGTTCGATGCTGCAGTGGCTGGGCGGCATCGGCTTTATCGGTATGGCCGTGGCGATTCTGCCGCTGCTGCGCGTCGGTGGCATGCGCCTGTTCCAGACCGAATCCTCGGACTGGGGCGAGAAGGTAATGCCACGCTCGCACATGGCGGCCAAGTATCTGCTGTTGCTCTACGTCGCGATCACCCTGTTCGGTGTGCTGGCCTACTGGGCGGCGGGGATGGAGCCTTTCGATGCGCTCAACCATGCGATGACCTCGATCTCCACCGGTGGTTACTCGACCTCCGACTCCTCGCTCGCGCACTGGCCACAACCGGCTGTGCACTGGACAGCGATCGTACTAATGCTGCTCGGCGGCATGCCCTTCATGCTCTATGTCGCCTTCGTCCGCGGCAATCGCCAGGCGCTGTTCAAGGATCATCAGGTCCGCGGCTTCATCGGCTTTCTGCTGCTCACCTGGCTGGTATTCGGCACCTGGCTGTGGATCAACTCGGACTACACCTGGCTCGATGCCTTTCGCATCGTCGCGGTCAACGTCACCTCGGTGGTCACCACCACCGGCTTCGCCCTGGGCGACTACACCACCTGGGGCAGTTTCGCCGTGCTGCTGTTTTTCTACCTGACCTTCGTCGGCGGCTGCTCGGGCTCAACGTCTGGCGGCCTGAAGATCTTCCGTTTCCAGGTCGCCTACGTGCTGCTCAAGGCCAACCTGATGCAGCTGGTGCACCCGCGCGCGGTGATCAAGCAGCAATACAATAACCACAACCTGGATGAAGAGATCGTCCGCTCGCTGATCACCTTCTCCTTCTTCTTCACCATCACTATTGGCGTGCTGGCTTTGGCCCTGACTCTGGTCGGCCTGGACTGGGTGACCGCACTGAGCGGCGCTGCCACCGCCGTGTGCAACGTCGGCCCCGGCCTCGGCCCGATCATCGGCCCGGCCGGCAACTTTGCCAGCCTGCCGGATTCGGCCAAGTGGCTGCTCAGCGCCGGCATGTTGCTCGGCCGCCTGGAAATTCTGACCGTGCTGGTGCTGGTCACCCGCAGCTTCTGGAAGCACTGACCGATGCCCATCTCCAGCCTGCGCATCCTCGCGTTCATCAATGGCATCTTCCTAGTCACCCTGGCAGTGAGCATGCTGGTGCCGGTGATCACCCTGTTGATTTTCGAACAGCCGCAAGACATCAATGCCTTTCTCTGGTCCAGCCTGATCACCGCGATCGCCGGCATCGCCATGATCGCTCAGGGCAGACCGAAGCAGACGCAGCTGCGCCCACGCGACATGTACATGCTCACCGTGTCGAGCTGGGTGATGGTGTCGATCTTCGCTGCGCTGCCGTTCGTCTTTGCCGAGCGCGCGAGCATCACCGATGCCTATTTCGAGAGCATGTCGGGTATCACCGCCACTGGCGCCACGGTGTTCAGCGGCCTCGACGACATGTCTCCCGGCACGCTGATCTGGCGCTCGCTACTGCATTGGCTGGGCGGCATCGGCTTTATCGCGATGGCAGTGGCGATCCTGCCGATCCTGCGCATCGGCGGCATGCGTCTGTTCCAGACCGAATCTTCGGACCGCTCGGAGAAGATCATGCCGCGCTCGCACATGGTCGCCAAGTACATGGTGCTGGCCTATGTCGGCCTCAGCACACTCGCTGTGCTGGGTTTCTGGCTGGCGGGGATGGGGTTGTTCGACTCGATAAACCACGCCATGTCCGCTATCGCCACCGGCGGGTTTTCCACCTCGGACTCGTCATTGGGCAAATGGCAGGCACCGGCCATCCATTGGGTTGCCATCGTGGTAATGGTGCTTGGCAGTCTGCCCTTCGTACTCTACGTCGGCGCCCTGCGCGGCAATTACCGCGCCCTGCTGCGCGATGCCCAGGTGCACGGATTTCTGCTGTTGCTGGTGGGCAGTTGGTTCATCCTGGCCAGCTGGAAATGGCTCACCACCGACTTGTACTGGCTCGATGCGCTACGCCTGGTCGCCGTGAACATCACCTCGATCATGACCACAACCGGCTTCGCCGTGGGCGATTACCATATGTGGGGCCCCTTCGCGAGCATGATGTTCTTCTATCTGGGCTTCGTCGGCGGCTGCTCCGGCTCCACCGCCGGGGGCCTGAAGATCTTCCGTTTCCAGGTCGCCTATATCCTGCTCAAGGCCAACCTCAAACAGCTCATCCATCCACGCGCGGTCATCAAGCAGCAGTACAACCGCCACCGTCTGGATGAAGATATCGTTCGCTCGATCCTCGCCTTCGCCTTCTTCTACACCATCACCATCGCCACCCTGGCGCTGGCGGTCGCCATGTGTGGAGTGGACTGGATCACCGCACTGACCGGCGCAGCGGCCATGGTGTCCGGCGTTGGCCCGGGAATGGGCGAGATGGTCGGCCCGGCCGGCAACTACGCCACCATTCCCGACCTGGCCAAATGGCTACTGAGCTTCGGCATGCTGCTCGGGCGCCTGGAAATCCTCACGGTGCTGGTGCTGCTGTTTCCGGCCTTCTGGCGCCACTGAGCGCGCGCACTAAGCAAGCCCGCGACGCGCTCGGTATTCGCCAGGCGTTTCGCCGAACCAGCGGCGAAAGGCCCGGAAGAAGTTGCTCGGATCGGCGAAGCCCAGTAGATAGGCGATCTCCAACAAGGTCAGGTCGACCTGGCCGAGGTACTGCTCGGCCAGCTCACGGCGGGTGTCGTCGAGCAGTTGCTGATAGCTGGTGCCCTCCTCCTGCAAGCGCCGCTGCAGGGTGCGCTGCGACAGATGCAGCGTCTGCGCCACCACCTCGCGCCGTGGCTCGCCCTGTGGCAGCAGGCGGCACAACACTTGGCGTGCCTGGTGAGTGACCCGGCTGCTGCAGAAACGCGCCAGGTATTCGCCGGCGAAACGATCATGCAGCTGTGCCAGCGCTTCGTTGGCACTGGGCAGCGGCGCCTCCAGATCGGCACGTTCGAAGATCAGCCCATAGTGCTCGGCGTTGAACTTCAGCGGCGCCTGGAACACCTGCTGATACGGCACCAGATCGGGCGGCGGCGGGCCTTGCAGGCGAATCTCGCGCGGACGCATGGGTTTGCCGGTCATCCAGCGGCAGAACGCCAGGCAGTAGGCCAGCGATGCTTCGGCGCTCTGCCGGGCCGGCGGCAGACGATCGCCATGAATGGCCAGGGTCAGGGCATAGCCGTCGGGCTGTGACAGGAAATTCAGATCCGCGCCTTCGCCGATGATGCGCTGATAGCGCACCAGACGGGTGAAGCCGTCGCGCAGGTTGCGGCTGGACATCAGCGCGTAGCCCACCACATGGAAGGACGCCGGGCGCACCACCTGCGCCATGTTCAGGCCAATCGCCGGGTTGCCCGACAGCGCCACGGCGCGCTGCCACAGGCGAGTCATGCCATCCTGCGGGAAGCGCGCGTCCGGGTCGTTCAGGGCGGCGTAATCCATCTCCAGCTCGGCGAACAGGCTGATGCAGTCGACGCCGCCCAGCTCGAGCGCCTGCACGATGGCCAATGCCCAGTTGGAAGAGGTGGTTCTTTCACTCATCGTCTTGTTCTTATGATCAATCAGCAAGGCCATCGTTGGCGGCGCAAGGATACTAGACTGGCACCTTAAGTCAGTGGCCCACGGAGACAGCGCCTTTACACTGACCGTGACAATAACAGGAGGTGCGCCATGACCGCCCAGACCACCGAACGCTACCAGAGCTTTGCCGAGTTCTACCCCTACTACCTGCAGGAGCACAGCAATCCGGTATGCCGCCGCCTGCACTACGCGGGCAGCCTGCTGGTGCTGGCGATCCTCGCCTATGCCCTGCTCACGCAGCAATGGCTGTGGCTGTTGGCCATGCCGCTGGCCGGTTACGGCTTCGCCTGGGTCGGTCACTTCATCTTCGAGAAGAACCGGCCCGCCACCTTTCAGTATCCGCTGTACAGCCTGATGGGCGACTGGGTGATGCTCAAGGATGCCTTCACCGGCCGTATCCGTTTCTAATCGGCAGCTCACACTAAAACAACAAGAACGAGAACAACCATGAATAGCCGAGCCCGCTTCACCCATATGCAGGACGGCCAGGCCGAGGACTGGGCCATCATCGCCCAGGACTTCGCCGCCTATGCCGCCCAGTTGCCCTCACGTATCCTGGCTCACCTGCGGCTGCTCGATGGCGACTTCGGCGGCTTTCCGGTGGACCGCCTGACCCACTCACTGCAAACGGCCACCCGCGCCTATCGCGACGGCCGTGACGAGGAGTACGTGATCTGCGCACTGCTGCACGACATCGGCGACACCCTCGGCAGCTACAACCATCCGGACATCGCTGCGGCCATCCTCAAGCCCTTCGTCAGCGCCGAGAACCACTGGATGGTGGAGAAGCACGGCATTTTCCAGGGCTATTACTTCTTCCATCATCTGGGCATGGATCGCCACCTGCGCGAGCAGTTCAAGGATCACCCGCAATACCAGGCAACCATCGACTTCTGCGCCAGGTACGACGCCGCCGCCTTCGACCCGGACTACGAAAGCCTGCCGCTGAGTTTCTTCGAACCCATGCTGCAGCGGGTCTTCGCCCGGCCGAAGAACTCCATCTACCTGGCCGCCATGGACAGCGCCGGCGCCTGACCGCTAGCCACTGTTATGCCACCGTTCGGCGGCCATGCTTGGCTGGTCGCCACCCCTTGGTTATGATCCCCGCCCAGCGAGCCTCTGGCTCAGGTCTTGCAGACCAGCCAGGCGTCCAGCAGAGACGCCAGAAATCCAGCAGGGACAGTTCCAACCGATGAAGCCAGCAACCATCAGCCGCGCCAGCGGGCTGCCCACTCCGCCTTTGCGCGAATACTATTCGCGCGTGCTGGCCTATATAGCCGCCGCTGCCAGCATCGCGGCGGGTACCTACGTGGGCCACTTCGCCTACGACATTCTGTGGATGGTGCCCTACGCCCTGCTCTACCCCCATCTGGCGCACAATCTCAGCCGCCGCTTCAAGCGCGACCATGCCAGACAGACCGAGGTGACCCTGCTGTTCTTCGATGCCCTGCATGCTGGCGCGTACTGCGTACTGCTGGGTTTCGCCGTCGTGCCCAGCCTGATGTTCCTGCTGATCCTCTGCTTCAGCGCGCTGGTAGTCGGCGGCCTGCGCTATCTGGGCCTGGCGCTGCTGGTAGCCGCCAGTGGCACGGCGCTGTGCGCTGCGCTGGTGAATGTACAGCCCAATCCGGACACACCGACGCTGGTGGCACTGGTCAGCATCCTCTTCGCCACCCTGTACATCTGCATCACCGCGTACTTCGTCAACCAGCAGGGCCTGCGTCTGGCGCAGGTGCGCAGCGAAATCAAACGCGAGCAGGAAAAGGCCGCACGCCTGGCGCGCAACCTGGCCAAGTACCTGTCGCCGCAGGTATGGGAGTCGATCTTCACCGGCAAGAAAAGCGTGCGCCTGGAGACCCAGCGCAAGAAGCTCACGGTGTTTTTCTCCGATATCAAGGGTTTCACCGAACTGTCGGAAGAACTCGAAGCCGAAGCGCTGACCGACCTGCTCAACACCTACCTCAACGAAATGTCGAAGATCTGCCTGAAATACGGCGGCACCATCGACAAGTTCATCGGCGACTCGGTGATGGTGTTCTTCGGCGACCCCAGCAGCAACGGCGCCAGAAAGGATGCGGTCGCGGCGGTTTCCATGGCCATCGCCATGCGCAAGCACATGAAGGTGCTGCGCCAGCAGTGGCGCGCCCAGGGCATCACCAAGCCGCTGGAAATCCGCATGGGCCTCAACACCGGCTATTGCACCGTGGGCAACTTCGGCGCTGACACGCGCATGGACTACACCATCATCGGCCGCGACGTTAACCTCGCCAGCCGCCTGGAGAGCGCCGCCGAGTCCGGCGAGATCCTGATCTCCCACGAGACCTACTCGCTGGTCAAGGACGTGATCATGTGCCGTGACAAGGGCCAGATCACCGTCAAGGGCTTCACCCGCCCGGTGCAGATCTATCAGGTGGTGGATTTCCGTCGCGATCTGGGTGCCACCTCCAGCTACGTCGAGCACGAGCTGCCGGGCTTCTCCATGTATCTGGACACCAACGGCATCCAGAACTTCGACAAGGAGCGGGTGATCCAGGCGCTCAACCAGGCTGCCGAGAAGCTGCGCGACAAGGTCATTCTCTGATTCGCGGCTGAGGCCGCTTACATGAACGGTGCGTCTTCACCGTTCTCTGTAGGAGCGAATTTATTCGCGATGGATCAATCCAGAATCGCGAATAAATTCGCTCCTACAGTAAGCAGAACTCGATCCGGCGGTGATTGAGCGGCGCGCGCGCAATGCATCCGAGCTACATGCTGGCAGCTTCGCGGCACAGGGCGCGTAGGAGCAGCTTCAGCCGCGATAAAAGCCACTTACAATGCGGTATCCGGTAACGCCTCAACCAACCTCACCGGCTCGCCATCGATCAGTGGCTGCAACGCCAGAAACTCCAACGCCGAAGCCCGCCAGGACTGAGCCGCAGCCAGTTCCGCGCAACGCCCTCGATCCAGCTCCAGCGCCGCCAGGCAGGCGCTGCGCAGATCCTCGTCCATCACCCCGCTCTGCCCTTGCAGCAGCACATCCAGCGGCCCTGCCACCGGGAAGGCCGCTACCGGCGTACCGCAGGCCAGCGCCTCCAGCATGACCAGGCCGTAAGTATCGGTACGCGAGGGAAAGACCAGCACCGAGGCATCCTGATAGCTTTCGGCCAATGCCTGGCCGTGGCGATAACCGAGAAAGCGCACCTGCGGATACTGCTGTTGCAGCGCCTCGCGCTGCGGGCCATCGCCGACCACGCGCTTCTCGCCGGGCAGACCCAGGTCGAGAAAGGCTTGCAGGTTCTTTTCCGCGGCGATGCGCCCGACATAGAGGAACACCGGTCGCACTGGCCGTGGGCGCGTCTCGTCCGGGCGAAACAGGCGTGTATCCACGCCCTTGCGCCACAGTTGCAACCTTTGCAGATCCCAGCCGGCGAACTCCTCGCGCAGGCGCTCGGTGGTCACCAGTACCGCCTGGCTGCGACGGTGGAAAGCGCGCAGCCGGGCGTAACCCCAGCGTGGCGCAATCCACGGCCAGCGGGTACTGACGTATTCGGGAAAACGCGTGTGAATGGCTGTAGAAAAGGCCAGTCCGCGCTTGACCAACCAGCGCCGCGCCGCCCAGCCCAGAGGCCCTTCCGTGGCGAGGTGAACGCAGTCGGGGCGAAAGTCGCGAATTGCTGCGCCCACTCGCCAGAGGTTCCATACCAGCGGAATCTCCGGGTAGGTCGGACAAGGCACGGCGCGAAAATCCGCCGGCGACAAGAGCTTGACCTGATGCCCCAGAGCGCTCAGCTCGGCGACCAGGGCTGCCAGGCTGGTGACCACGCCATTGACCTGTGGCGACCAAGCGTCGGAGACGATCAGTATCCTCATGCGCCGGTCTCGAGCACGACGCCCTGCTCCTCGCCGGCCTGTCGCACCTGCGCTTCGGCCAGGCGATAGAGTTCGATCTGCCCGTCCCAGTGCTCGATCAACGCCGTACAGGACTCCACCCAATCGCCGCAGTTCATGTATTCCACACCGCTCACCTGACGAATCTCGGCATGGTGGATGTGGCCGCAGACCACACCCTGCAGGCCACGCTTGACGCATTCGTGGGCGATGGCTTCCTCGAAGTCGCTGATGAAGTTCACCGCGGTCTTGACCTTGTGCTTGAGGTAGGCCGACAGCGACCAGTAGCCATAGCCCCAGCGGCTGCGCCAGTGGTTGAGCCAGCGGTTGAGGGTCAGGGTGAATTCGTAGGCCGAGTCGCCGAGGAAGGCCAGCCAGCGGTGGTAACGGGTGATCACGTCGAACTGGTCGCCATGGATCACCAGCAACTGGCGACCATCGGCCGTGACGTGCACCGCCTCGTCGACCAACTGGATATTGCCCAGCAGCAGACTGGAGTAGCGCCGGAGGAATTCGTCGTGGTTGCCGGTGACGTAGATCACCTCGGTACCGCGCTTGCTCATGGTCAGCAGACGGCGGATCACGTTGGTGTGCGCCTGCGGCCAATAGATGCCGCCGCGCAGCTTCCAGCCGTCGATGATGTCGCCCACCAGGTAGATGCGATCGGCATGGTAACGCTTGAGGAAGGCCGCCAGATGCTCGGCCTGACAATCACGAGTGCCGAGGTGCACGTCGGAAATCCACAGGGTACGGACACGTTGCTTGCGGCTGGGCTTGGCGAGCTGGGCGCTGGTCATGGGCGGCCTCCGGCTGGGTTTAGACGAGCTTGAGGCGTTGCGGTGAAAGACCTGTGACAGGCAAAAGACCGTTCGATGACGCAGCATCATCGCCAGCCAGGCGTTAAACTTCGCGCGCTGCCGAGGAAATTGTCATGTCCCCAATCCTGTCCCTGCGTCACTACAGCCACGAAGTGCTCAGCCACAGCCACGAACACGCCCAACTGGTGTTCGGCCTGGCTGGCGAACTGCAATTCGAAGTGGACGGTCAGGGCAGCCGGGTGCTGCGCCATCATCTGGCGGTGGTGCCGGCTGAATCGCGTCACACCTGCGGCAGCCCGCGCGGCAGTCAATGCCTGGTGCTGGACCTGCCGGCCAACGACTGGCTCGAGCGTCAGCTCGGCCACCATGCGAGCGATATCCAGCGTTTGCTGGACAAACCCAACGCTCTGCAGCTCGATCCGGCGCAGGGCCAACTGCTCAACTGGCTGGCCAGCAGCCCGGTCAATGACCCGGTCATCGCCGGCCAGGGCGCGGCCCTGCTGCTCGGCAGCCTGGCCTGCAGCCGCCAGCATGCCGAAGCGACCGGCTTGCCGATGGCAGCCCTGGACCGCTATATCGAGCAGCACGCCGCGCATCCGCTGCAGGTGGCGGACCTGGCGCGCCTGGCCGGTCTGTCGGTGGCGCGCTTCCATGCGCGCTTTCTCGCTGAGACCGGGCGCACGCCCATGGAACACATTCGCCAGCGACGTCTGCAACTGGCCGAACAACTGTTGCGTGGCAGCGACCTGGCCGTTGGCGAAATCGCTTGCCGTGTCGGCTACAGCTCGCAAAGCGCCTTCACCGCCGCCCTCTCCCGTCACCTGGGCATGACGCCGCGGCAGGTGCGCCGCACTCGCTAGCCGTCTTCCTGGCGTCGCCCATGAAGCGCGTCCGGACTTCATTCGGGCTACGGCTGGTGTCGAGAGTCTGGCGACAAAACTCATTACTCCTGCGACAGACAGCTGGCGTCTGCGGCACCTAGACTGCGCCGCATCATCGAGGAGTACCCCATGCAAACCATCGAATGGCAGGATTTCGAAAAAGTGCAGCTGCGCGTTGGCACCATTCGCAGCGCCCGTCCCAATGAAAAAGCGCTGAAGCCGGCCTATGTGCTGGAGGTGGATCTCGGCGAACTGGGTCTCAGAACCTCCAGCGCGCAGATCACCGCGCATTACACCTGCGAAGGGCTGGTCGGTCGCCAGGTGCTTTGCGTGTGCAACTTCGCCCCCAAACGCATCGCCGGCGTGCGTTCCGAAGTGCTGGTCACGGGTGTGTATGACAGCGACAACCGAGTGGTGCTCGCCGGCTTCGACAAGCCGCTGGCCAACGGGGCGCGCCTGGTATGACCGAGCGTAACGCCCTACTGGCGATTCACCTGGGTGCACTGCTGTTCGGCCTGTCCGGCATCTTCGGCAAGCTGGCGGCCACCACGCCGAACATGATCGCAGGTGGCCGCGCCTTCTTCGCCGTCATTGCCCTGGCCCTGGCCGCGCTGCTCTGGCGCAGCCGCAACGCGGTTCGCCCGAGTCTGCGGCAGATCGCCCTGCTGGCACTCGGCGGCCTGCTGCTGGGTACGCACTGGGTCACCTTCTTCGAATCGGTGAAAGTATCCGGCGTGGCCATCGCCACTCTGGGTTTCGCCAGTTTCCCGGCCTTTACCGTGATGCTCGAAGGCCTGCTGTTTCGCGAACGCACCCGCCCTGGCGAGTTCGCCATGGTCGGCGTGGTATGCGTGGGGCTGATACTGGTCACGCCCGAATTCAGCCTGGACAGCAGTGCCACCGTCGGCCTGCTGTGGGCAGTATTGTCGGGTTTTCTGTTCGCCCTGCTGTCGCTGCTCAATCGGGCCAGCACACGTGGCCTCGACCCGGTAAAGGCCGCGCTGTACCAGAACATCACCGTGCTGCTGTGCTTCCTGCCGCTGGCCTGGCCAATGCTGCCCAGCGTGCGCCCGGTGGATTGGCTATGGCTGGCCATGCTCGGCATCTTCTGCACGGGGCTGGCGCACAGTCTGTTCGTTGCCAGCCTGCGCGTGCTCAAGGCGCGTACCACAGCGGTGATCTTCGCCCTGGAGCCGGTCTATGGAATTCTGTTCGCCTGGTGGCTGTTCAGCGAGCAGCCGACATTGCGCATGCTGGCCGGCGGCGTACTGATCGTCAGCGCCATTTTCGTTTCGGCACGGATGGCGCGCTGAACAGAGGTTTAACGGTCGTTATGACCCAGATCGCGACCGGGATCGATCTGGTCGCGCACCCGCTGCTTGAGCACCTTGGCCTCGGGGAAGCCGCCATCGGCCTTGCGCTCCCAGATCTGCTGGCCATCGCAGAGAATGCGAAACACCCCGCCGGTACCGGGCTCCAGGGCCACCCGCGCCAACTCATCGGCAAAGGTGCTGAGCAGCTCCTGAGCCAGCCAGGCGGCGCGCAGCAACCACTGGCATTGGGTGCAATAGGTAATGACGATTTCCGGCTTGTGATCAGGCATGGCATCGGCTCTACAGTGGGGCTTGGTGCCTATAATAGCGGCCTTTGTCCCTGCTCCCTGCCGGAAACTGCCATGCGTCGCCTGCTCGTTTCACTGATCTGCCTGTTCGCCCTGTCCAGCCTGCCCGCCATCGCAGCCGAACGCGTCGGTCTGGTGCTGTCGGGCGGCGCCGCCCGCGGCCTGGCGCACATTGGCGTGCTCAAGGCGCTGGAGGAGCAAGGTATCCGTATTGACGCCATCGCCGGCACCAGCATGGGCGCCATCGTCGGCGGCCTGTACGCCGCCGGCTATTCGGTGCCGGAGCTGGAACGACTGGCGCTGGAGCTGGACTGGCAGCAGGCGCTCTCCGACTCACCGCCGCGCGAGGACGTACCCTTTCGCCGCAAGCAGGACGACCGTGATTTCCTGATCAAGCAGAAGCTCAGCTTCCGCGATGACGGCAGCCTGGGCCTGCCGCTGGGCGTGATCCAGGGCCAGAACCTGGCGCTGCTGCTGGAGAGCCTGCTGGTGCACCGCAGCGCCACGCGCGATTTCGATCAGTTGCCGATCCCCTATCGCGCCGTCGCCACCGATGTGGTCAGCGGCGAGCAGGTGATCATTGGCACCGGCCACCTGCCGCAGGTGATGCGTGCCAGTATGTCGATTCCCGCGGTATTCGCCCCGGTCGAAGTGGATGGCCGTCTACTGGTCGACGGCGGCATGGTCAACAACGTGCCGATCGATGTCGCGCGGCAGATGGGCGTCGATCACGTCATCGTCGTCGACCTGGGCATGCCGCTGAAGCCAGCCAAGGAGCTGCTCACCGTGGTCGATGTGATGAACCAGTCGATCAATCTGATGATGCGCAAGAACTCCGAGGAACAGCTACGCACGCTGACCACCGACGATGTGCTGATCCAGCCACCGCTGGCCGGTTTCGGCGTCGCCGACTTCAACCGTGGCGAGCAGATGCTCGATGCCGGTTACCGCGCCACGCAGATCAAGGCCGAACAGCTGGCGCGCCTGCGCACCAACGGCGCCGGCAGCCCGGCGCTGGCCATGGCGCGCACCCGCGAGCAGCGCAATCCGGTCATTCGCGAGATCCACGTGGAGAACGACTCGAAGGTCGGCGACGCAGTGATCCGCCGGCACATCCGCCAGCCGTTGGGCGAGCCGCTGGACATGGATCGCCTGCAAAAGGACATGGGCACGCTCTACGGCCTGGACTATTTCGAACGCGTGCAGTACCGCGTGGAGCCGCTGGACATGCGCGGCAGTGCCCTGGTGATCGATGCCAGGGGCAAACGCACCGGCACCGACTACCTGCGCCTGGGGCTGAACCTGGCCGACGACATGCGCGGCGACAGCGCCTTCAACATCGGCGCCAGTTACCGCGTCAACGGCATCAACGAACTGGGCGCCGAGTGGCTGACGCGCCTGCAACTGGGTGACCATCAGGAGCTCTACAGCGAGTTCTACCAGCCACTGGACGCCGGCTCACGCTATTTCATCGCGCCGTACCTGCTCGGCGAGGCGCAGAACGTCGAATCGATCCTGGACAACGACCCCATCGCCGAGTACCGCCTGGAACGCTATGGCTATGGCCTCAACCTGGGCCGACAGATCGCCAACAACGGCGAGATCCGCTTCGGCCTCGGCCAGGCCTGGGGCGAGGCGGACGTGCGCGTCGGCGAACGCGACCTTCCCAGCTTCAGCTTCAGCGAGGGTTATTACGAGCTGCTGTACTCCTTCGATACGCTGGACAACCTCGACTTCCCACGTACCGGTGAAGACATCGGACTGATGCTACGCAAGTATGACCGCGGCCTAGGCTCGGACGACGATTATCGCCAATGGCAGCTGAAGCTGGACAAGGCCTACAGCCACGGGCCCAACACCTGGCTGTTCGGCGGACGCTATGGGCGCACCCTGGATCAAGCGCAGGTGGTCACCTCGGGCTTCATCCTCGGTGGTGCGCAGGAGCTTTCAGGTTTTCGTCAGGACTCGCTGAGCGGCCAGAACATGGCATTGGCGCGGATGGTTTACTACCGGCGAATGACGCAAACCTCGCTGCTGCCGCTGAACTTCCCGCTGTACCTGGGCATGTCGCTGGAGCGTGGCCGCGCCTGGAACAACGACAACGCCTTCGACAGCGGCTACATCAATGCGGCCAGCGTCTTCCTCGGCCTGGACACCCCGCTGGGCCCGCTCAACTTCAGCTACGGCTTCAACGACGAGCGGGAAAAGGCGCTGTATCTGAACCTGGGCAAGAGTTTCTGAAACGACGAGGCCGCGCAGATGCGCGGCCTCGTCGGGAGCAGCAGGGTCGATCAGGCGATTTTT
This sequence comes from Pseudomonas sp. UBA7530, assembly GCF_002479365.1. NCBI lineage: Bacteria > Pseudomonadati > Pseudomonadota > Gammaproteobacteria > Pseudomonadales > Pseudomonadaceae > Pseudomonas > Pseudomonas sp. UBA7530. The sequence continues at coordinate 326,717 of NZ_DLMS01000013.1, read as the reverse complement.
TCCAGCAGCTGGCGTGCGGCCTTTTTCTGCTCGTCGTCACCATGGTCGATCACCTCATTGAGGATGTCGCAGGCGGCAGCGATATCACCCTGTTTGATGTAGGCCAGGGCCTGGTTGAGCTGGGTCATGTGCTCGGGGTTGCCTGCCAACTGGTCGATATCGCCCTGCAGCGCTGCGGTGGCATCGGCGTCGCCAGCGAAGGTGTCGAGGAAGTTGTCGTCCACTTCGTCGCTCAGCACCATTTCCATCTCGCCGAAGGCGCTCAACTGCTCGTCCTCATGGTGCAGTTCGAACACCTCGGGCAGCTCCTGCAGATTGCTGGCGAACGACGAATCGAACTCCGGCTCGGCAGGTGCCTTGGACTTGGCTTTAGCCTTGGCCGGGAACGGGCTGACCAGATCCCAATCGGCGTCCAGCGACAGGTCATCGAGGTTGAGCTGGAAATCGGTTTCTGCCACGGGTTCGGCCATGGGCTGCGGTGCAGCGACAGGCTCGCTCGGCGCCTGCTGCGAGGCCTGTAGGCTCGGATGACGGGCCTTGAGCGCATCGATACGGGCAGCGTCGAACGCCTCGGCACGCAGCACCGCCTCTTCACGGGCGAAACCCGCGCCATCACCCTGCATCGCCAGAACTTCCAGCAGACGGAAGCGCAGGTCGCTGCGTTGCGGTTGCTGAGCCAAGGCCTTGCTCAACTCGCCACGCGCCTCGCTGATACGTCCATAGGCGATGTAGACATTGGCGGCCTCGAGCGGGTCGACCGGCCCTGGCGCACGTGCGGGAGCCGGGGCAGGCACCACCTTGGCCACCGGCGCAACGGCTACCGGAGCGACGACCGCAGCACCTTGAGCGCGGACAGGTGGCTGCGGCTGTGGCGCCTCGGTTTTGGGCTGAACCTGCACCACCACCGGCTTGGCTTTTTCGCCACGCCGCCGAGTGGCCCAGAACAGAGCGCCGAGCAACAACAGCAAGCCGATACCGCCAGCCAGCAGCGTCGACCACCAGCCGCGCTCCGCTGTCACTGGTTCTTCGACAGCTACCGGCGCCGTGGCAACGGGCTCGGCGACCGGCTCGGCCGGCGTACGCGCCGCCAGCTCAGCCAACTGAGCGTCCTTCTGCGCCAGTTGCTCCTGTAACTGCTGCAGTTGCAACTGCAACTGCGCCAATCCTTGTTGTAGCTGCTGGTTTTCCGCAGCCTGATTGGCCAGCTCCAGCTCGACCTGGCGCTGCTTCTCTTCCAGTTGCAGCAGGCTGTCGGCTTGTTCCGGCGCAGGCTCCACGGAGGTCGCAGGTGCGCTGACCGGGCCTTCGGCACCGCTCTGTGCAGCAACGACAGGGGGCGCGTCTGATGCTGCCGGAGCGGCCGTCGGCGCCGCGGCGCCGCTGCGAGCGGCATCCGGCAGCAGCAGATCGGCGCCAGCTTGCAAGCGGCTCGGGTCACCGCCAGCGAAGGCGTTCGGGTTGAGCGCGACGATGCCTTCCATCAGTGCCTGCTGGGTCAGCGTGCTGCCCTGCTCACGCAGACGCGCGGCAATCAGCCAAAGGCTGTCGCCGCGCGCGACCTGATGACGATGGCCCGCCGCGGCGCTCGGTGGCGCGACGGTTCTGACCGACGCAGGCGGAGTCGCAGCTGGGCTGGACGCTTGCGCTGCAGGCGCCGCGCTCGACGCAGCCGCCACGGAGGTATAGGCCGAGGAGCCCGGCGGATCGAGCAGTACCGTGTACTCACGCAGCAGCTGGCCATTGGGACGCGCCACTTCGACGATGAAATTCAGGTACGGCTCGCGCACCGGACGGCTCGAGACCACGCGGATCACGCTGCGCGAACCGCGCAGAAGCGGCGTGAAGCGCAGATCATTGAGAAAGTAGAAACGTTCGATACCCGAGCGGTTGAACACATCGGCAGGTGCCAGACCGACGCGCAAATCCTGCGCGCCCAGATCGCCCACTTCGAGCAATTCTATTTCGGCTTCGAACGGTTGATTCAACGCCGAGTGCAGCGTGATCTCACCCAAACCGAGCGCCGGTGCCATCCCCGAATACAAGGCGGACCCCGACGCCAAACCCAACATTAACTGACGCACCCGAGCCATGTGACCTCCAGGGTTATCCGGCTCGAACGCCACCTCCTCGACTTGCTGTCGAGCTTGCTTGGCCGTGAGGTTGGCGCCCTTGAAAGTTTCGAGAACGTTCGACAAAGTCCTTGTCGAGGTCGTCTCGAATAGCATTATGGCTACTAATTCACAAAGTAGCGGCTTGGGCGCGAGTTTGCCGACGAAAGCAGGGTGCTATCAAGATCAATCTGTCAAAAGTTAGGCACAAAATTCCAGCACGCAAAAAAGTGATCGCAAATTTGACAGCACCTGGGGTCACTTGATTAGGTTGCCAAGCACGCGAGCATGTACCTGCTGACAGCGGCGCAGATCATCCTCATCGATACCGGCGAAGACTTCCTGGCGCAGCTGGGTGGAAATCGCCTCGATCTTCTCGATCAGCGGCTGCGCCTTGGCCTGCAGGGCAATCTTCTTGGCGCGGCGGTCTTCGGGTACCGCCACACGCGTCACCAGGCCCTGGCCTTCCAGGCTGTCGAGCAGACGCGCCAGGGTCGGCCCTTCCACTCCGACGCTTTGCGCCAGCTCGCGCTGGGTCGGCATTTCGGTAAAGCGCGCCAGGTGCAGCAGCACCAGCCAACGTGCCTGGGACAGGCCCAGGCCAACCAGGCGTCTATCGAGTTCGGAACGCCAGGCACGTGACAGCTGGGCGACTTGCATGGCAAAGCGGTGTTGATCGGGGTAAGACATGGGCTAGCGGGCTCATACAAAGGTCAAAAACTAATTATTAGCTAGCTAGCCATAACCCGATGCGCACGGCAAGCGCAGATTGCGCCACGAGCGTTGCAGAATGCGACTGAATACCTTGGGGTTCTGGTTGTGCGCGATACCTGGGCTCATGCCAGGCGGGTGGTTGGGGCCGGCTCTGCTCTAGCCAGCTATCGCGCACAAGTAAGCCATGCCCTGCCCGGCGCGACAGCGATACCCCTTGCGTCAGAGCTCGAACTCGGCCTGCAGCGCCGCACGTACGCAGTAGAGCACTGCCTCGTCGACACGGCCGGCGAACAGCGGTGCGATCTCGCTGACGGTAGGGAGCTCACCCTCGCCGTCGAGGAAGCTTTCCTGAATCTCGCCGAGAAGTTCTTCGGGCAGATCCAGCGCCTGCTCCAGGGTCAGTTGCTGCTCGGCGATGGCCTCGGCCAGCAGGCTGTAGACGTTCTTCTCACTGCAATTGAGCTGCCCGGCGATCTGCGCAGGCGTCATGCCGGCACGTGCCAGGCTGACCAGCTCGTGACGCAGATCGGCCACCGGAGCCGGCGCATCGTCCGCGGCGGCGCCGTTGAGCACCTCCAGAAACGCCTGACCGTAACGCTCCAGCTTGCGCGCGCCCACACCGCTGACCTCGGCCATGTCGCTCAGCGAGCTGGGCTGGCTGCGCAACATTTCCAGCAGCGTGGCATCAGGGAAGATCACATAGGGCGGTACGCTGTGCTCCTCGGCCAATTTGCGCCGCAAGCTGCGCAGGGCTTCCCACATCTCCCGCTCGTGGCCACGTACCAGTTGGCTGGCGGCGCTGCTGGAGGTCTTGGCCGCCTGAGCCGGTTTCGGTTCGCGGCGCAGCTGCAGGCTGACCTCACCACGCAGCAGCGGCCGGCAGCTCTCGTCCAGACGCAGGCCACCGAAGCCTTCCAGATCGACATCGGCCAGGCCTCGGGCGACCAACTGGCGGAACAGGGTTCGCCATTCGATCTCGGAAAAGCCCTTGCCCACGCCGAACACCGCCAGGTGCTGATGGCCGGCAGCGCGGATTTTCTCGTTGTCGCGGCCGAGGAGGATGTCCACCAGATGGCCGACGCCATAGCGCTGGCCACTACGGTAGATGGCCGACAGCGCCTGACGCGCCGGCTCGGTAGCATCCCAAGTCTCGACGCCGTCGATGCAGTTGTCGCAGTGCCCGCATGGCTGCGGTAAATCTTCGTCGAAATAGGCCAGCAGCGCCTGACGACGGCAGCGTGTCTCCTCGCACAGGGCCAGCATGGCATCGAGCTTGTGCTGTTCGATACGCTTGTGGCGCTCGTCACCTTCGGAATTGGCCAGCATCTGCTTGAGGAAGATCACGTCCTGCAGACCGTAGGCCATCCAGGCATCGGCCGGCAGGCCATCACGGCCGGCACGACCGGTTTCCTGATAATAGGCCTCCAATGACTTGGGCAGATCGAGGTGGCAGACGAAGCGTACGTTGGGCTTGTCGATGCCCATGCCGAAGGCGATGGTCGCCACCATGATCAGGCCTTCCTCGTTGAGAAAGCGTTTCTGATGATAGGCACGTAGCTCGTTGGGCAGGCCGGCGTGATAAGGCAGCGCGGGGAAGCCCTGGCTGCTGAGGAAGTCAGCGACCTCCTCGACCTTCTTGCGCGACAGGCAGTAGACGATGCCCGCATCGCCCTTGCGCGCAGCGAGAAAGCCGAGCAGTTGTTTGCGCGGCTGATCCTTGGGCTGGATGCGGTAGAAGATGTTCGGCCGGTCGAAGCTCGAGAGGAAGCGCTCGGCGTTATCCAGATGCAGGCGCTGGACGATCTCCTCGCGAGTGCGCTTGTCGGCCGTGGCAGTCAGGGCAAGGCGCGGCACCTGCGGGAACAGCTCGGCAAGCTGACCGAGCTGCAGGTATTCCGGGCGGAAGTCATGGCCCCACTGCGACACGCAGTGCGCCTCGTCGATGGCGAACAACGCAATGTCCAGGCCTTGCAGAAAGCTCAGCATGCGTGGCTGCACCAGGCGCTCGGGCGCCAGGTAGAGCATCTTGATCTGCCCGCGGCGAATACGTTCGGCGATCTCGCGCTGCTCGTCGACGCTCTGCGTGGAGTTCAGCGCCACCGCTGCCACGCCCAGTTCGTCGAGTGTCGCCACCTGATCGTCCATCAGCGCGATCAGCGGGGAAACCACCACCGCCAGGCCGTCGCGCATCAAGGCCGGCACCTGATAGCACAGCGACTTGCCGCCGCCGGTGGGCATCAGTACCAGCGCATCACCGCCCGCCGCCACACGCTCGATGATCGCGGCCTGGTTGCCGCGAAAGGCGTCGTAGCCGAAAACGTCTTTGAGAATGCGCAGGGCGTGGTCAAGCATGAAGGCCTCCAAATCGAGCCGCGCATTATGCCGCAGGAACGCCCCGAACAGGGCGCCTACCCGTCCGAAGCCGCTGAATCGCCTCTTGCAGAGCGCCTATGCTGGTCGCAGAGGCGGCGGTGAACTAGAATCCAACCTCGTTTATCTTCCCAAGCCTCAAGGTAACCCCACGATGTCCTTCGCTGAGCAATTGTCCCGCCTGCAAGCCTTTCTCGATGCCGATGAGTTGCACGAAGAGGCGTTGGACTACGTGGCCGCCCACGGCTATCTCACCGCCCTGGCGATCTGCCCGGACCAGGTGCCGGAGCGCGAGTGGATCGATGCACTGTTCGCCGAGCCGCCGCACTACCGCAGCGACGCCGAACGCGAAGAGATCGAAAACACCCTTATGCACCTGAAGGCGCATATCGCGCGTCAGTTGGCTGGCGAAGAAGAGCCCGAACTGCCTTGCGACCTGGACCTTGGCGACGAGCCGGACGACTCCGACCTGCGCGGCTGGTGCATCGGCTTCATGGAAGGCGTATTTCTGCGCGAAGCCGTGTGGTTCGAGGATGCCGAGGACGAAGTCAGCGAACTGCTGCTGCCGATCATGGTCGGCTCCGGCCTGTTCGACGAGCAGCAGGAATTCGCCGAGATCGCCCGTGACCGCGACTTGGTGGACAGCATGATCGACCAGATCCCCGAACTGCTCACCGCCCTATTCCTCCTGTGCCAGGCGCCGGAAGAAAAGCCCGCGCTGCTCAAACCCCGTCACTGACCACTCAGGCCGGGGCGCTGCCCCGGCTGTCGCCAAGATCAGCCCATGCCGCGTGACTTCCAGCCAAGCCGCCATCGCAGTGTCCGCTATCTGCTGCTGGGCATCGGCTGGCTGAGCGTGGCGCTCGGGGTGATCGGCATCTTCCTGCCGGTGCTGCCGACCACACCTTTTCTGCTGCTGGCCGCCGCCTGCTTCATGCGCAGCTCACAGCGCTTCTATCTGTGGCTGGTCGAGCACCCGCGCCTGGGGCCATGGATACTGCCTTATCTGGATGGTGAGGGACTCCCGCTCAAGGCCAAGGTTTACGCGCTGACGCTGATGTGGGTGAGCATCGCCTTCTCCTGCTATCTGGTGCCCCTGCCCTGGGCCCGCGCCTTCATGCTGACCAGCGCGGTGCTGGTCAGCATCTACATCCTGCGCCAGAAGACCCTGCCCAGCCCCTGAGTGCTGTACGTAGCACGGATGCAATCCGCGGGTGAGCTAACGCTGCCTTTCGGACTACGGCACGCTGTCGCCAGCCTTTTGACTCCGCCTTCTTTTCCCAGCGAAGCGGCCGGCAAAAAGTCGACGCCTCGCCTAGACTCCGACGATCAGGCACTGAGACTAGACCCATGCGACGGCTGCGCATTCAGCGATGGCGGTGGCGGCTGCTGATCCTCTGGATTGGCGGCGGGTTGCTGGCCGCTCTGTCCCAGGCGAATTGGGACTTCGCCCTGATCATCAAGAATGCCGAGAACCGCTACGGCAACCTCGGCCCAGCGCGAGCACGCCTGCTCGACTGGGAAGAACTGATCAAGACCAGCGCGGCGCTGCCGGAGCCTGACAAGCTCAACGAGGTCAATCGCTTCTTCAACCGCAAGGTGCGCTTCGTCGACGACATGCAACTCTGGCGGGAAAACGACTACTGGGCCACTCCCGTGGAAATGCTGGTCAAGGGCGCCGGCGACTGCGAGGACTACTCCATCGCCAAGTACTTCACCCTGCGCCGCCTCGGTATTCCCAGCGAGAAGCTGCGCATCACCTACGTCAAGGCGCTGAACTACAACCAGGCGCACATGGTGCTGACCTACTACGCCAGCCCAGGCGCAGAGCCGCTGGTGCTGGACAACCTTATCAACGACATCCGTCCTGCGTCGCAGCGCAAGGACCTGCTCCCGGTCTACGCCTTCAATGCCGAAGGCCTCTACCTGCCCGGCTCCAACACACGCAAGAGCGACTCGAAGAAGCTTTCGCGCTGGCAGGACATCCTGAAAAAAATGCATGCCGAAGGTTTCGCCGTGGGCGAAGGCTAGGAGGAAGACATGTCCCTACTCAAACAACTGTTCCTCGCCATCTGCCTGTTTCTGGTCGTGGCCTTTACCGGCAGCTTCATCGCCAGCGTCGAGACCTCGCGCGAGCAACTGCTCAGTCAGTTGCGCTCTCACGCGCAGGACGCAGCCACGGCGCTGGGCCTGTCGATGACGCCCCATGTGGACGACCCGGCCATGCTCGAGCTGATGGTCAGCTCGATCTTCGACAGCGGCTACTTCGCCAGCATCCGCGTGGTGAGCATTCCTGACGACAAGGTGCTGGTCGAGCGCAGCACCGAGGTACGCGCGGAAAGTGTCCCGCAGTGGTTCGTCGATCTGGTGGACCTGGAGCCCGAAGGTGGCGACGCCCTGATCATGCGCGGCTGGGAACAGGCCGCGCGGGTCGAAGTGCTCAGTCATCCGCAATTCGCCCTGGCCAAGTTGTGGGACGGCGCCATAGGCAGCCTGCTCTGGCTGTTGCTGTGCGGCCTGGTCAGCGCCGTGCTCGGCGGCTGGCTGCTGCGCACCCAACTGCGCCCGCTGGACAACATGGTGCAACAGGCGCAAGCCATTACCCGCCGCGAGTTCCTCACCCTGCCCCGCGTACCACGTACCCCGGAGCTGAAACGCGTGGTCCTGGCCATGAACCAGATGGTCGACAAGCTCAAGACGCTGTTCGCCGAAGAGGCCGCGCGCAGCGAAAAACTGCGCGAGGAGGCTTATCAGGACAGCCTGACCGGCCTGGCCAACCGCCGCCAGTTCGATATTCGCCTGGGCAATCAACTGGTAGTCAACGAGCAGAATGCCGAGGGCTATCTGCTGCTGTTACGTGTCAACGATCTCGGGGGGCTGAATCAGCGCCTGGGCGGGCAACGTACCGATGCGCTGATCAGCGCCCTCGGCGAGCTGCTCAAGCGCCTGTTGCAGGCGCCGGGCCGCAGCGAATGGCTGGCCTCGCGCAGCCGCGGTGGCGAATTCGCCCTTCTTGCTCCGGGTTTGAACAGCGATGACGCCGATCGTCTCGCTGAAGAGATCAGCGAACACCTGAACAACCTGCGCCAGACCGGCGCCAGTGACTGCAGCCCCGTGGCCCACCTGGGTATCGCGGCATTTCGTCCGGGCGAGGCCCCGGCCAGCGTAATCGGCCGCGCCGACCAGGCGCTGGCCCAGGCCCAGAGCAATGCAACGCGCAGCTGGGAGCGCCTCGACGACTTCACCGCGCAGAGTGGTCAGGGCCTGCACGACTGGCGCGGCTGGATCAACGATGCGCTCAACCAGGGCAAGCTGCAGCTGTATTTCCAGCCGGTGGTGGAATGCGTTTCCGGCCGGCTGTTGCAACGCAAGGTGCTGGCGCGGCTGCTTGACCCGCAGGGCGAAGCCATCGCCGCCGGGCGCTTCCTGCCATGGATCGAGCGCCTCGGCTGGAGCGCCCGATTCGACCTGGCGATGCTCAAGCACGCCCTCACCCACCTGGCTCAACACGCCGAGCCTCTGGCGCTGAGCCTGTCCGCCGCGACCCTGCGCGAACCTGCGCAGCGGGAAAGACTGCTCGCCCTGCTTAAAAGCCACCCTGAGCAGGCGAGCCTGCTGACCCTGGAAGTGGACGAGCGTCATCTGCCACCCCCAGCAGAACTGGAGAGCTTGAGTCAGAACCTGCGTGAAATCGGTTACGGGCTGGGTTTGCAACATTTCGGCGGGCGCTTCAGCCTGATCGGCAACCTGACCCACCTGGGCCTGGCCTATCTGAAGATCGACGGCACCTATATCCGCGCCATTGATCAGGAGAGCGACAAACGCATGTTCATCGAAGCGGTATTCCGTGCCACCAACAGCATCGACCTACCGTTGATTGCCGAGATGGTGGAAACCCAGGGCGAGCTCGAGGTGCTCACCGAACAGGGCATACACGGCGCCATGGGTCGCTTGATCGGCGCACCGACGCCCTGGCTGTGAAGGGGTTTATCGCCTGTTCAAAAGCCTGTCGGGCGCTACCTCGCAGCGGTTACACGAGGTTATGTTCGTCGTCACCGAGCAGACCGCTCAAGCCTTCGATCTCGGCCCGAGCAATGGCGCGTTGATCGAGCTTCTGCCGCGCAGCCTCGGGCAGATCGGTGTAACGGATCACGCCTCGTTCAACCAGCACGCTTACGACGTCCTCGAGTACGCGCACCAGTTCCAGATCGGACTGTTTCAGGCTATCGAGGCGAGCCTTGACCTCTTCCTTGGCAGCCAGCCAGTTATGCAACTCCTCGCTCTCGACCGCCAGGTTCTCCGTCATCCCCTCGAAGGGTTCATGCTCAACCCGCAACAAACGCCCGGCTGCGTCGCGCTGTACGTAAACCATCGGTGCCTCCAACAAACACCCATAAGAAAGCCCGCCACCTCGCGGCAGCGGGCTTACTCTAGTTGAGAGAGCGGCCCAAGGGAACATCCCGTAGCGGATAAGGCGCTCGCAAACTGCGGGCGCCCTGCTCCACTCAGACCACCAGTTGGTTGTTGTCCAGCATGTTGTCGATAATGTCGGCCGCATTACCCATGCCACCGCCGACGATGGTGTTCTCCAGCGTGATGGTCTGGTCGACGTTGCCATTACCCGCGCTGGACACAGCGATCACTGTGCTGCCCGGGTCAATGGCGAAGTCGAAGCTCAGGTAGTGGCTAAGCGCATCACCATCGGCGTTGGGGCCAACACCGGTCAGCAGCTCGGACAGATCGAGTCGGTCATTGCCGTTGCCGAAGTCCTTGACGATGTCGTGATAGTTGCCGCCGCGATCCCCGGCATTCCAGACGAAGGTGTCGTCGCCAGCACCACCGATGAGGATGTCGTTACCCGGACCGCCGATGAGGATGTCATCACCGAGACCACCGAGCAGGATGTCGTTGCCAGCACCTCCTTCCAGGCGGTCGTTACCGGCGCCACCGTTCAGCACATCGTTGCCGGAATCGCCATATAGGGCGTCATCGCCATCCCCCCCGAGCAGGTGATCGTTGCCGTCGCCGCCGCTGAGCGTGTCGCTGCCCGCTCCTCCATAGATCACGTCGTTGCCGCGCAGGCCGCTGAGCGTATTTCCAACGTCGTTGCCACCGATCATGTCATTGCCGTTGGTGGCCCTCTCGCTGTACGACCAATCCTTGATATCGATCTTCAGCACCGCGCTGCCAGTGCTGCCATCGGCATCCACAATCTTATAGGCGAACTGTTCGGATGACCCCAGAGGCAGATCGGTAGCGTTCGGCGTGTAGGTATAGGCGCCGTCGCTGGCGATATGCAGGCTGCCATGCTGTCCTTGCAGGGTCAGCCCGTCAACCGGTATCGCATGACCATCGACATGGGTAACCTTCAGCCCACCATTCGGACCCGGATTGTCGCCGCCGAGCACATTGCCCGAAGCAAGCAGTGCAACGACCCAGGCGACGCCAGGTACCGTGACGTTGATGCTCTGCAGGTTGTTGGTGTACTGCAGCTTGTCGATGCGCAGATCAGCTCGATCATTGAACGGGTTCCAGCTGGAACCCGACTTGTCGAAAACGGTGAACTTGACGTAGTAGTCCCCCGACTCGTTAATCGAGTCGAAGCTCACATCCTGCCTACCGGCATCCTGATCGAAGATTGAGTCCACTGCCATGGCTTGACCAACTTTGAATAGCTCAGCCTGCCAACGATCCTCAGAGTTCCAGTCACTTGTCCGGACGCTGAAAGTTACAGTAGCCGGCGCCCCATCACGCGCTGTCACGCTGAACATCTCGGACGCCGAACTCCTCTGCCCTTGATTGGGCGCATTAGAGACGTCAGAAATCCCAATATCGATAGCATGTCCTGGGGCGACATACTCGGCGCTGTAGGTAACATTGCCATCGACTTTCCAGTAGCCCTCTTGTGCCACTGCGCGTTCGTCCACGGCAATCGGTGCACCATCAAGAATGTTGATGGTCAACTTGGCATTGGAGGTATCACCGTCACGATCAGCAATTGTGTACGTGAAGACTTCCTGTGCGCCTACAGGTGCGCTGCGAGGCGCCGAGTAGGTGTAGCTGCCATCACTGGAGATCACCAGCGTCCCCCCGAGTTCGGTAGTAAGCGGGCCGCTGGAACCACCCTCTAGTACTGCGGCGGTGACCTCGTTACCCTGCGCATCGATGTACGTGATAGATATCACTTTGACGGGGCCATCGGCTCCCGGATCGTCTACGCCATCGGGGCCCGCATCGGTGATCACGTTACCTTCCAGCGACGCCGGTACGGTATCGGCCAGCGTGGCCGAGAGTTCGTTCGGATCCTGCACCACAATTACTGCGTCGCCAGTGTTGCCGACCTTGCGCAGCTCGTTTACCGCGCTGCCGCTGTACGGTACCTGGATACCCACCGCGATCACGTCGATATCGTTGCTATCAACGAAATTTTGCCAGCCGGCTGGCACGCCATTGCCTGAAGGATAAGGTTCGCCGTCGGACAGGAAGTACAACCGGTTCTCATAGTCAGCCAGGCCGGGGTTGGACAGATCCTCTTCTAATTGCGCGCGAGCGAGGCTCAGAGCGCTGCTATAGTTGGTGTTTCCGCCTTCGCCCATAGCATTGATGGCAATCTTGGCCTCCGCTGCATCCGTGCCTTCGTAGACCAGACCGGAACCGCTGTCGAAATCTATCACTTTGAGGTTCAGCGGCACACCCAAGGCGATGTAGCTGTCGATCAGGTTGATCAACGCTGCCTTGGCCACATCCAGGCGGGTGGCGTTTTCCTTGTCGCCATCACCATCTAGATCGGCACTGACTACGTCGCCCATGCTACCCGACGAGTCCAGCACGAAGGTCAGGTTGTAAGGCGGCAGGCCGCTCTCAGGAACACTAGCCTCGTTGTCTTTGGCAACCGGCACGCCATCTTTGGTGCAGAGGATCAGATTAGCGCTAGAGGTGTCGCCATCCGCATCGCGAACGGTGTAGGTGAAGACATCCTCGCTGTCGTCGGCGACGCCCTTCGGCGCTACATAACTGTAGTTGCCATCACTGGCCATGACCAGCTTGCCGCCCCGGAAGGTTTCCAGCGGACCGGTCGTACCGCCCGTCGGCACAGCAGCCGTTCGCAATACACCGTCGGCAGCAAGATAGCTGACTGAGATTACGTTTAGCACACCGTCCGCACCGGGTACATCAACGCCGCTCGAGTCACTGTCGCTGATGACGTTACCCTCCACAGCATCCGGCACAGTTTCACCTAGGGTGGCCGACAGGTCGTTCGGGTCAGAAACCACGATGACCGAGTCACCGGCATTGCCGACCTTGCCCAGTTCAGCTGCGGCACTACCATTGACCGGAATCTGGATACCCACTGTGACCACATCGATGTCGTTGCTGTCGACGAAGACCTTCCAGCCTGCCGGAGCACCGTTGTTAGACGGATACGGCTCACCATCGGAGAGGAAGTACAGGCGATTCTCGTAATCTGCTAACGCCGGGTTGGATAGGTCGGATTCCAATTCGCTACGAGCCAGGTTGAGAGCACTGGCGTAGTTGGTGTTTCCGCCTTCCTCCATGGCGTTAATTGCAGTTTTGGCGGCAGCAGCATCAGTGCCTTCGTAAACCAGGCGACCACCGTTATCAAAGTCGATCACCTTGAAGTTGAGTGACACGCCCAGCGCGAGGTAGCTATCGATCAGATTGACGAGCGCAGCCTTGGCAACGTCCAGCCGGGTAACATTCTCATTGGTACCATCGCCATTCAAATCGGCATTGACCTTTTCATCCATGCTGCCGGAAGAGTCCAGTACGAGGGTCAGGTTGTAGGGTGGCAGGCCATTAACTTCGATGCAGACCTTGTTGTCTTTCGCTACCGGAACATCATCAATGATGGTGACATCGAGCGTGCCGGTGGCACTGTCCCCGTTACGATCGGTCACCACGATGCCGAACTGGTCGGTCACGGTATTCCGGCCCTGCTCTCCAGGATGGGCAACCGCATTCTCGAGCGTGTACTCATAACGGACGGTGTCAGCGCCGGAGGTGTCGTCGAAACCGGTGATCTTCAGCACACCCGCGGCACTTTCGATCAGCAACGGACTGCTGGCGCTGGCCCCCTGCAATTGGTCAAAGGTGAAGGCAGGGGCGTCGCCAACCTGCAGCGATGCGATACCGCCCGGCGCTTCGATGGTGAAGGTTCCGGAATGGGTCAGCGCATCGCTATCCGGCGCCGAGCCTGATGCCAGATGCTGCTCGTCCACTATCAATTCGCCACCCGATACATCCAGGTTGCCAAGGCTGACGCCGTTATTGCTACCAACGATTCTGATGGTCAGGTAGGCAGAGGACACGTCACCGTCGGCATCGCGTATTGTGTACTGCAAGCGCTGGCTAACGGTTTGTCCCTCGGCCAGAGCCAGGGTATCGGCGTCATCGTTGTCAAGGGTAAAGCTGTAGGCGCCGGTAGCGGGGTCAAGCAACAGCGAGCCGTATTTGCCGAGTTCGGCGATGGCGGCAGCGTTACTCGGCGAATCATTCCACTGCTTGAACGCCTTGCCACCGTCATTACCGGCCAGGTCGTTGTCTAGGACGTTGCCCTGCACCACATTGGTCGCGCTTCCCTCGACTAACAGCGCAGCAATATCATCCACCGCAGTCGGCGCGTCATCGCGGAAGCCAATGACTTGGCCCAGATCGATGCGGGCCGTGGCCTGATCGCCATCGGCATCGGTGATGGTGGCCTTGAGTTCCACCTTGCCAGCACCCAGGAGATTCAGCTCATCGGGCTGGCTGCTCGGATGCACGACGGCGCGCAGCTGCGTCAGGGTTGCGACGCCAGCCTGGTCGACCGCCAGGGTGAAGACCAATTGATTACCTGTTTCGGTACGGCCTTCCAGCACCCCCTGAGCGTTGAACGACAGCTTGACCTTCTCACCAGACGTGGTATCCACCAAGCCCGAGTCGGTGGCTTTGATCGCCAGGTCGTAGCGCAACCAACCCGCGCCATCAGCGCCGTATTCGGCATTGAACGCCGAGCTGAAATCGCGCGTGGCAACGGCGCCAGCGGGCGTGCCCAGGTCGGTTTCGTCTACCTGCAGCGGCATGCCCCAGCTCACATTGGTACTGACGTCGTTATAGTCATAATCTGGACTGCTGGCGACATCTTCCCAGTTCTGGTTACCCGGCTCGTCGTTGTCCTGCAGCGCCGAGCCACGGGGGTTGAGCTCGGCCCTATCAAACAGCACAGCTGCACCGCCCGCACCTGTCAATGGCGTGCCGTTGAGCACGGCCTGCCAGTTGCCGTTGGCATCCTGTTCGAAAGTCAGCTCGGCTTCATCGCTCAAGCCAGCGTTGGCGCCGCCGTTGGGGATGATAAAGAAGCCCATGTCAGTCGGGTCCAGGTCACCCAGGTCGAATTCGGTTCCGACTGCAACCGTTTTCACGTTGGCCCAGATCACCTTGCCGGCTACCGGATCACCGTCTGCGTCGCGGGTGTAGTAGCCATAACTGTTGCTGAAGCCAGCATCGGTGCCCAGGAAGGTCGCCTGAGACTCGAAGCCCGGCTGCATGGCCTGAATGGTCGGCGTGTCATCGTTGACGATGATTTTGAGCGTGCCATCAGCGGTGTCGCCGTCGCCATCGGTGATCTTATAACCGATGTTGAGGGTGACGTTGTCCTCAATGCCGCTGGTCGGATGCATCAGCGGCTTGAGCAAATTGACGGTGTAGGCGCCGCTGGCCAGGTCAGTCAGCACCACGGTCACCAGTTCGCCGCGAGCGGCGCTGCCGATGGTCAGGGTTTTGCTGGTGGTGTCCCAGGTCGAGGTCACGTTTTCTGTGCCCAGCATGCTGGGCCCGGTAAGCTCGATGGACTGCAGCCCGTCGGCCCCGGAGTAATATCCAAGGGTACCGCTGGTGCTGGTGTTGGCATCGTTCACATCGCCGGGCCCGCCATTGATGCCGCCCTTGAGGCCTTCGTCATCGAGTACCTTGCTGGCGATCACGTTGCTGGCAGTGGGGCCGTCGTCCTCGAAACGCACCGCGCCGCCGATACCGACGGAGTCCACCGATACGTCGCCGTCCCCGTCGGTGACGGTGACCACGGCGCGGATCTTGCCAGACAGGTTCAGCGCCTCGTCATGGCTGGCGTTATCCGGGTGTCGCAGGGGGAGGTACTGGGCGACGCTGAGGCTGCCGTCCGTCCCGATGGCCACGGCGAAGGCAGCCTTGCCATCATAGATGCCACCTTCCACGCGGCCGACGATCAGGCCGCCCTCCTCGCTGAGCCTGATGGGCGAACCGTCCAGGGCGCTGAGGCCCGAGTCGGCGTCCTGCACTGCCAGGCTGAGCACGGTAGTCGCGCCCTCCTGATCCTCGCCGGTGGTACTGCCGGAAGCGTCGACCACCGGGCCGTCGCTGCTGGCGTAGCCGGCCGCCAATACGGTGCCGGCATTGGCAACGCTGCTGAACAGGGCGATCACGCTGGGGCTGTTGCTGTCGTTGTCGTTCGCGTCGTTGCCCGGGCTCGGGGTGGCACTGCCGTTCTGCAGGCCGGGGGTTTCGTCGTGAGTGACGCGAGCGCCTTCCACCACCTGGATGTTGGCAGTGGGGGCGTCGTCCTCGAAGCGGATGGCGCCGCCGATGTTGACCGAGGCCACATCGACATCGCCGTCCCCGTCGGTGACGGTGACCACCGCACGGACCAGGCCACCGAGGTCGACGCCTTCATCGCGGCTGCTGGTGTCCGGGTGATTCAGCGACATGTACTGGGCGACGCTGATGGTACCGTCCTGGCCGATGGCCACGGCGAACACCGCGGAGCCGCGGCCGCTGTCGCCCCCTTCCACACGGCCAACGATCAGGCCATTCTCCAGGTACAGGCGGATGCTCTGGCCGTCGGTGGTGGTGAGGCCCGAGTCGGTGCCGTCGCCGCCATTGATAGCCAGGCTCAGCACGGTGGTGGCGCCTTCGTTGTCCTCGCCGCTGCTGCTGCCGGCGGTGCTGACCACCGGTCCGGCGCTGGTGGCGTAGCCCGCGAGGTCGGTGCCGACATTGCTCACGCCGGCGAACAGGGCGATCACGTCCGGGTTACTGGTGTCGTCGTCGAGGGCATCGCCCTGCGGCGCCGGGGTCTCGGTGGCGTTCTGCAGGCCGGCGCTCTCGTCGTGGGTGACGCGCACGCCTTCGAGCCGCTCAATGACGGCGCTGGGGCCGTCGTCCTCGAAGCGAATGGCGTCGCCGATGCCCACCTGAGCGCTGTCCACGTCACCATCGCCGTCGGTCACGGTGACCACGGCGCGCACCTTGCCGGCCAGGGTCACGGCGTCGTCGGGGCTGCCAGTGTCGGGGTGGTACAGCGAGACGTACTGGGCCACGCTGACGCTGCCGTCCTGGCCGATGGCGATGGCGAAGGCCGCCGCGCCGGGGCCGGCCTCACCGCCATCCACGCGCCCTACGATCAGGCCGTTCTCCAGGTACAGGCGGATGGTCTGGCCGTCGGTGGTGGTGAGGCCGGAGTCGCTGCCGTTGCCGTCGACGATGGACAGGCTGAGCACGGTGGTGGCGCCTTCATTGTCCTCGCCGCTGCTGCTGCCGGAGATGTCCACCACTGCGCCGTTGCTGGTGGCGTAACCGGCGGCGGAGAGATCGCTCCCGGGGTTGCCGACGCCGCTGAACAGGCTCGCCACTGCTCCGGAGGCGGTATCGTTGTCGTTGGCGTCGCCATTGGGCGTGGGGGTGACGGTGCCATTCTGCAGCCCGGCGCTCTCGTCATGGCTGACGCGCACGCCTTCGTTGGTCCGGATGCTGGCGGTCGGGCCATCGTCGACGAAGCGGATCAACTGGCCGATGTCGGCGCTGGCCACAGCCCTGTCGCCGTCGCCGTCGGTGACCGTCAGCACGGCACGGATCAGGCCATTGAGGTCGATACTGTCGTTGGCGTCGTCGCCATCGGGGTGACGCAGGGACTGGTACTGGGCAACGCTGATGACGCCGGTGCCCGGGTCGATGGCAACGGCGAACGCGGCGTTGCCGTCGGCGTCCCGACCGACCACCAGGCCGTTCTCGATGGTCAGGGTGATGGGACTGCCACTGGTAGTGGTCAGATCGCTGGCCTGGTCTTCGACCAGCGCCAGGGAATAGACGGCGCTGGCGCCACCTTCGTCGGCACCAAATTCATAACTGGCCACCACTGCAGGGGCGGTGCCCTGGGCGTAAGCGCGCATGTCGGAAGAGGCATTGGCGACGCTATCGAACACAGCCAGCGGACCGGCGACGTCATTGCTGCCCGCCTGCAGGCCGGCGCTCTCGTCGAGCACCACATCACCACCTTCGCGAGAGAACTCGAGGCTGGCGCTGGGGCCGTCGTCGTTGATGGCGATAGTCAGTGGCACGCTCGGCGATACATCACCATCGAGGTCGAACACACGCACGCTGAAGTTATCGAACAGTTGATCATCGGCCCCAGTGGCGTTGGGGTTACCGTGATTCAGGCTGTTGTCGGTCAGGGTGTAAGTCCAGTTGCCGGCAGCGTCGAACACCAGCACGCCATAGGCGCCCTGCACGGTGCCGCCGCCCGTGACGTTGACCCAGTTGCCGCTCGCATCCAGCACCTCGATGCGGCCAATGCCATCTGGAGAATTGATGATCAGGCTGCCGGAAGTCCTCTCGGCGTTGCTACCGGGGTTGCTGCCCGGTTGGCCACCGCCGTTCTCACCACCATCGAGCGCCGCCTCATCGACCACGCCGGGGCCGGTGACCACGCTGCCCTGCTCGTTCAGAAAGACCACCGTCAGCTCGGGGCTGAAGTCGGCGGTGGCGAATACCTCGCCTTCGGGAAACTCCGGCCCACCCGGCAGCCCTTCGGTTGGAAAGCCTATAACCGGATCGAGCGCACCGCCCACCTCGCTCAGCATCACGAATGAATTGCCGCCACCAGCACCGCCTGCGCCTCCGGCACCGGCGCCAGGACCGGCGGCTGTGGCCTCGCCTTCCAGGGTGGGATCGACACCCGCTTCGATGGCCGCTTGCAGGCGCTCGACATCGGTGAGGTCGTCATCGCTCGGCGCGGTGCTCGGAGGTGTATCTGCGCTCGGGGGCTGCGTCTCGCTGCCAGAAGCGAGCATCTGCGCATCGAGGGTGATGCTGCTGTCACGACCCAGGGTCAGTTGCTGTCCGTTGCTCATGGCCACCGCAACCGCACCGGACGCTCCGGTGACCAGCTGCTCGCCCGCGTAGACCCGATCACCTTCGCTGATTGGCCGGCGCGATCCGTCGCTCGCTACCGCGAACACTTCGCCGACAACCTGACTGACGACACCAATAAGAGTAGCCATGATTCCATCCTCACTACAGCTGCCGACCACCGCCGACACGTACCTAGCGAAAGGGTCAGAGCACCTTTTCGAAGCAGAGGAGAGAACCTGGACAGCTGATTGAAATGGAACGGCGCAAAACCTCAAAAACGCTACTGACAAAAAAATGTCACCACAGCATGCGTCGAACTACTCCATCAGTTGAAATCCCCGCCTTTTGATGTCTGACTGCCCATTTCAGCTGCACAGGCCACGGAAAATGCCGACCCAGGCAGCTCACAGGGTCAAACAATGTGCTCCTTTTCTCAGACTTCATAAGATTTTTTCTGAATATAGCTTGTGAAAAAATCATCTTATCTCCTTCAAAAGTTGTTCTTAGCTCTGATGTTACAAGCCTGAAACGGTTTGACAGGGAAAAACGCCATTTTTATGGCGACAGGATAAGAACTTCAGTCAGGAGAAACGCCAATGCGCACCTTAACCCCGCTGTGGAGCGCCATGTTTTTGGCGACTGTTTGCAGCCAGGCGCAAGCCATGAATTTGTCGGAAGCGATCCAGAGCACGCTGGACAACCATCCGGAGATACACGCTGCCGCCAATAGCCGGCTTTCATCGGATGAAGATGTGAAGTTCGCCAAGGGCGGCTACCTGCCAACCGTCGACCTGCTGGTCGGCTATGGGCGGGAACGCACGGACAGCCCAAGCACCCGGGCACTGGGCGATCACAACAAGGAGACGCTGAACTACCGTGACGCCGAGCTGCGTTTGCGCCAGATGCTCTTCGACGGCTTCAACACGCCCAACGAAGTGGCGCGTACCCAGGCCGTGGTCAATTCCCGAGCCTATCGCCTGCTCGGCACCTCCGAGAGCCTGGCGCTGCGTACCGTCGAGGTATATCTGGATCTGCTGATGCGCCGCGAGATGGTCACCCTGGCTCGCAACAACCTGCAGGCGCACCAGCGCATCAGCGATCAGATCGGCCTGCGCAGCCGCCAGGGCGTGGGCAGCAACGCGGACCTGGATCAGTCCGAAGCACGTTTGGCCCTGGCGCAGAACAACCTCTACACCGAAGAGGTCAACCTGGCCGATGCCGAGGCCAACTTCTTCAGTGCCACCGGTCGTCTGCCCGACCAGCTCGAAGCCCCCGCATCGATCAAGAGCAGCATGCCTGCCGACCTGATGGCCGCCCGGCAAACGGTGATGGACAACAACCCCTTCCTGAAATCGGCGCAAGCCGACGTCAACGCTGCCGAGAAGCAGTACGAGGTTGCCAAGTCCCCCTTCTACCCGCGCTTCGATCTGGAACTGGCTACCTCGGCCGATGACAACGTGCAGGGCGACGAAGGCCACTACAACACCTGGCGAGCCGCCGTGGTGATGAATTACAACCTGTTCAACGGCATGCGCGACAAGGCTCGCCTGCAGTCGGCCGCGCACCAGATCAACGAGTCGATGGACATCCGCAACAACGCCCTCAGGGTACTCAACGAGAACCTCTCGCTGGCCTGGAACGCCATGGAGAACGCGCGCCTGCAGACTCCCAAGGCGCGCGATTACGCGGACTACACCTCTCGCGTTCGCGAGGCCTATCAGCAGCAATTCAGCCTGGGGCAACGCACCCTGCTCGATCTGCTCGACAGCGAAAACGAACTGTTCACCGCCAACCGCCGTTACACCGAGGTTCGCTATGGCGAAGAGTTCTCGATGTACCGCGTCGTTGCGGCCATGGGGGATCTGCTGCGTCAGCAACAGGTCGTGGTCCCGGCAGAAGCTGTAGCCCTCACGGAAGTGAAAAGCGAAGCACGCCTGCCGGATATGAAGTGATCCCGGCTCGAAGGCCCACGCGAATGTACTTGGGCCGACGCGCAGCAGACATTGCACAGTCAGGTTTTGCCAGCTAGAGCCAGGCAAGGCGAAATTGGGCGAAGAAGCGGAGTTTACGTGCTGTAAATGAGCATTACTCGCTTCGCTCGCCCTTCGGGCCGCGCTGAAGCGCGTTAGCTAGAGCAGCTTTCTGAGCCCGATTTCAACGCAGCATGGCCGACGCGCAGCAAACCTGGCACAGGCTCTGAGGAGTAGTAGAAATTGACCACCATGGAACGACCAGGGCCAGCCAGTGATCCACGGCTCAGTCACGACGATCCGCTGTTGGATGGTTTGTTGATTCTTTGTCGGCTGCACGGCTGCAGCGCCAGTCGCGGCAGCCTGAGCGCCGGCCTGCCGTTGCCGGCGCAGCGCCTTAGCCCTGACCTGCTGGCTCGCGCCGCAGCTCGGGCCGGGCTGCAGGGTCGCCTGCTTCAGCGCGATCTCGCCAGCATCTCGCCGCTCAACCTGCCGGTGCTGCTGCTGCTCAAGGACGGCCGCAGCGCCGTGCTGCGCCAATGGGGGCCGAAGCAGCAGGCGCAGATTCTGCCCTGCGAGACCGATGGCGGCGAACAGTGGGTCAGCCGCGAACAACTGGCCGCCGCGTACAGCGGCCAGGCCTTTTTCGCGCGTCCGCGGCACGAGCTGGAAGAAGCCCGTACACCACTGGTGCCGCGCATCGAGGCCTGGTTCCGCGACACCCTCAAGCTGTCGCGCTGGCTCTACACCGATGCGGTGCTGGCCAGCCTGCTGATCAACCTGCTGGGCCTGATGGTGCCGCTGTTCGTGATGCAGACCTACGACCGCGTCGTACCCAACCAGGCCACCGCGACGCTCTGGGTACTGGCCATCGGTCTTTTTATCGGCACCGGCTTCGAACTGCTGCTGAAAGTGCTACGGGCGCATCTGCTGGATACCGCCGGCAAGAAGACCGATGTGGTGCTTTCGGCTACCCTGTTCGAGCGCATCACCGGCATGTCGATGAAGGCACGGCCGGCTACCATCGGCGGCTTTGCCCAGAGCATCCACGACTTCCAGGGGCTGCGCGATTTCCTCACTGCGGTCACCCTGACCAGCCTGATCGACCTGCCCTTCTCCCTGCTGATGCTGCTGGTGATCGGCCTGATCGGCGGACCGCTGGTGGTCATTCCGGTGCTGGCCTTCCCCATCACCATCCTTTTCGCCTGGATCATCCAGGTGCGCCTGCGCGACACCGTGCAGAAGAGCCTACAACTCGGCGCACAACGTCAGGCGCTGCTGATCGAAACGCTCGGCGGGCTGGAGATGCTCAAGGTCTGCGGTGCCGAGAGCGAACGCCAGCATCAGTGGGAACAGACCCATGGCGCCCTCACTCGCCTGGACGGCCATGCCAAGTTCCTTGCCTCGCTGGCCACCAACGGCACCCTGTTCCTCCAGCAGTTCGCCGGCATGGCCACCATCGTTTCCGGGGTGTACCTGATCATCGCCGGCAACCTCAGCGTCGGTGCGCTGGTGGCCTGCTACATGCTCGGCAGCCGGATTCTCGCGCCGCTGGGACAGATCGCAGGACTGATCACCCGCTACCAACAGGCACGCCTGACCATGACCAGTACCGACGCGCTGATGGCCCTGCCCCAGGAGCGCCAGGACAAGCAGCGCCCGCTGGACCGCACCCAGCTCAAGGGGACGCTGGAGGTGCGCCAGATCAGCTTCACCTACCCTGGCCAGAGCGCACCGGCGCTGAGCAACGTCAGCCTGCGCATGGCGGCTGGCGAGCGCCTCGGCATCATCGGCCGCAGCGGCTCGGGCAAGAGCACCCTGGCCCGCCTGCTGATGGCCTTCTACAGCACCGATGAAGGCCAGATCCTGCTGGACAATCTCGACCTGCGTCAGCTCGATGTGGCCGACCTGCGCCACCAGATCGGCTACGTTGCCCACGATCTGCCGCTGCTGGCCGGCAGCCTGCGCGACAACCTGACCCTGGGCGCGCGTTACATCAGCGATGCGCGCATGCTCGAAGTCGCCGAACTGACCGGCGTGGTCGACCTGGCGCGACAACATCCGCAGGGGTTCGACCGCCCGGTGGGCGAACGCGGCCAGCTGCTCTCCGGCGGCCAGCGCCAGGCCGTGCTGCTGGCCCGCGCGCTGTTGCTCGACCCGCCGATTCTGGTGCTCGACGAGCCCACCAGCGCCATGGACAACACCAGCGAAGACCAATTGCGTCAACGACTGCACAACTGGGTGCAGGGCAAGACCCTGATTCTCATCACCCACCGCGCCTCCATGCTCAGCCTGGTCGACCGCCTGGCCGTTCTCGACAATGGCCGCATCGTTGCCGACGGGCCGAAGGAAGCCGTCATCGAAGCCTTGCGCAAGGGCCGTGTCGGCCCGGCCAGCCTCTAGGAGCGCCCTGCCATGCAAGCTACACAGAGCCTCGGCAGTTACCTTGACGGCCTGCGCGAGAAACGCCAGGACACCGAATTCATGCCGGAAGTAGAAGGCGCCATTCTCGAGGATTCGCCCTGGTTGAGCCGCGTCACGGTATGGGCAGTAAGCGCCTGCCTGCTGACCGCAATGGCCTGGGCCCACTTCGCCGTGCTGGAGGAAGTCACCACCGGCGAGGGCAAGGCCATTCCCTCGAGCAAAATTCAGGTGATCCAGAACCTGGAAGGCGGCATCGTCAGCGAAATCTTCGTTCGCGAAGGCCAGGTGGTGGACAAGGGCGACACGCTGCTGCGCCTGGATGACACACGTTTTCTGTCCAATCGTGGCGAAACCGAAGCCGATCGCCTGGCGCTGATGGCTCGTCTGGAGAGGCTAGGCGCCGAAGCCGAAGGGCGCGAACCCAGCCTGCCAGAAGAGATCCTCCAGGGCGCACCGCAGTTGGCCGAAGACGAGCTGGCGCTTTACCGCTCGCGGCAACAGCGTTTGAAAAGCGAGCAGCGTACTCTTAGCGAGCAGTTGCGCCAGAAGGAGCAGGAGCTCGCCGAATTTCGCTCCAAGGCCCAGCAGTATCGTTCCAGCCTGGGTCTGCTGCAGCAGGAGCTGAACATGTCGCAACCGCTGGTGGCCTCGGGCGCGATTTCCCAGGTCGAAGTGCTGCGCCTGCGCCGCAGCCTGGTGGAGGTGCGTGGCTCGCTGGAAGCCACCAACCTGGCCATCCCTCGCGCCGAAGCGGCGATGAGCGAGATCAAGAGCAAGATGGACGAGTCCGAGCTGAGCTTCCGCTCCGATGCTTTCAAGGAACTCAACGAAGTGCGCACCGAACTGCAGAAGATCACCGCCACCCGGGTTGCCATCGAGGACAAAGTGACCCGCACTACCGTCACATCACCCGTGCGCGGGGTAATCAAGCAGCTCAAGGTCAACACCATCGGCGGCGTGGTGCAGCCGGGCAGCGACATGGTCGAGATCGTGCCGCTGGACGACAGCCTGCTGATCGAAGCCAAGGTACGCCCGCAGGACGTGGCGTTCCTGCACCCCGGGCAGAAGGCCATGGTCAAGTTCACCGCCTACGACTACACCATCTATGGCGGGCTCAAGGCCAACCTGGAACTGATCAGCGCCGACACCATCACCGATGAGGAAGGCAACAGCTTCTACCTGATTCAGGTGCGCACGGACAAAAGCCACCTGGGCAGCGAGGAGAGCCCCCTGCTGATCATCCCCGGCATGGTCGCCACCGTGGACATCATCACTGGCGAGAAGAGCGTGCTGTCGTACTTGCTCAAGCCGGTGCTCAAGGCCCGCTCGGAGGCCATGCGCGAGCGCTGAATACATGCCGTACATTCTGCGTAGCCCGGATGCAATCCGGGATTGATCGTCGAAACGTAGAACTTCCCCGGATTGCATCCGGGCTACGCGACATCGCCGAATCGCCATATGTCACGAGCCCGAACCCTAGCATTCATCAAGAGCTGGGGGGGCTGTGCGCACTGCATCAGCGCTGGTGATTGCGGATGAAGACCTCTTTTCCCATCGCCGCGATCTGCCCCTCGATCAACGCATCGAAGGGTCTGAGCAATGCAGCGAAACCCTGAGGTGCCTCGAGCGTATCCAATGCCGCGGCAATCGCTTCGATGGTCGACAGCGCACCCTCCTGCGGCGCCTTGCGCAACCGATAGCGTGACGGAGCGACGGTGCCCAGGCTGACGCGCGGCAATGCCGCTAACAGCGGGTTGAGGTGCAGCAGCTTGCGCGCCTTGCGCCAGGTGCCATCGGGCACCACCATCAGCAAGGGTTTCTCGTCAGGCGCATAAGCGCTCAGAGCGACAGCCTCTTCGCCGGGAAACAGCAGGCAGGCCCGATAGTCAGGCTGAGCGAGCAATTGCGGCAGATCATCGAATACCTCGCCGACGCGCAGCTCTGCATTGCGCAACCCCAACGCCGCCAGGCGCGCGGTATTCAGCGCATGGCCGACCTCACTCGGGTGCTGCAGGATGAGCACACGAGTACGGCTATCGAGATCGGGAATCAGCGGGCAGAGACAACGGCTGAGGGGGCGCTGACAACGGCAACAGGTCGGACGAGGCATGCGCCGCAGTTTGCCAGAATACCCCCGCGCTCGCGTAGCCCGGATGCAATCCGGGAATGATTCGAAGTTCCCGGACGCATCTGCGTTGCGCGGTCAGCGATTGAAGCGCTCAGCCAGACTGTGCAGATAATCGGCCATCTCTTCCAGCTCTCGGCTGATGGCCACGCCCTGATGCGCCTGACCGGCGCTGTGATCGGAAAGCTGGGCGATGCGGGTGATCTGCCGGCTGATATCCTCGGCCACGTGACTCTGTTCTTCGGACGCGGCCGCCATCTGCTGGCTCATGCCGGTGATACGCGTCACGGCCGAACTGATGCCCTCCAGCGCATCGCGCACCGATTCCACGCTTTGCACGCTGCCTCGGGAAATTTCCTCGCCCCTACCCGCGGTCACCACCGCACGCTCGGCCCCGGCACGCAGGTCGGAAATGATCTGGTGAATCTGCTCGGTGGACTGGCGCGTGCGCGAGGCCAGCGAACGCACCTCATCGGCCACCACCGCGAAGCCACGGCCCTGCTCGCCCGCCCGCGCCGCCTCGATGGCGGCATTGAGCGCCAGCAAGTTGGTCTGCTCGGCGATCGAGGTGATCACATCGGCCACGCTGCCGATGGACTGGGTGGAGTTGGCCAACTCGTTGACCGCCTGGCCAATGTCGTTGACGGCCTTGGCCATCTGCCGCATGGAGTCGAGACTGCCGACCGCCAGGTCGCGCCCGTCACGCGCCAGGCGATCGGCTTCCTCGGCAGCGTGCGAGGTGTTCTGGACGTTGTGCGCGACCTCCTGAATGGTCGCGGCCATCTGGTTAATGGCCGTTGCGGACTGGTCGGTTTCGGCACGTTGCTGGTCGAGAAGCTCGGAGCTCGAACGCGACAACTCGGCGGATTGCGATGCGCGTTTCTTGACGCCCTCCCCGGCGTCTTCCAATCGCGTCAGCGCCGTCTGCAAACGCGCTTCCTCGCTGATCATCGCCATATCCAGCAGCGCCTGGGCGCCGCGATTGTCGCTGTACGTCAACGCCACCAGACCGCTGGTGAAGGCTTTCGGATGTTCGGCGAGGGTCCGGCGAATGAGCTGCCGCTTGCTATGAAGCTGGTAGGAGCCCAGAGCGAACAGGGTCAGGATTATGAAGGCCATCAGTGGCCAGCCCGAGATCACCCAATGCGCCGCGACGATCAGTAATGACGCAACGATCAGCGGCCATGACCGTACCAGGTCGTAAGTCCAGTACTCGAGTTTCGGCACCGGCGGCTTGCCGGCACGCAGGCGAGCGTACAGCAGCTCGGCACGACGCTTCTGCGCCTCTGTCGGTAATGAACGCACCGACTCGTATCCGGCAATCCGGCCGTTCTCATAGATCGGCGTGACGTAGGCGCTGACCCAGTAGTAGTCACCATTCTTAGAGCGATTCTTGACGATCCCCATCCAGGGCTTGCCCTGCTTGATCGTCTCCCACATGTGGCCGAATACCGCTGGCGGCATGTCCGGATGTCGCACGAGGTTATGCGGCTGGCCGATCAACTCCTCACGCGTGAAGCCGCTGATCTCGACGAAGGCATCGTTGCAATAGGTGATCTTGCTGTTGAGGTCGGTGGTGGAAATCAGGCGGTCTTCCGCGGGGAAGGTTCTTTCCCGCTGAGTCACGGGCAGGTTCTGGCGCATCGAGGCTTCCCTGTTCGCATTAGAGTTGAGACAGACGTATGAATAAGTACTAGCACAGCCTAATAAGCGCGCCAGCGTTAGGCTGTACGCCTTTCGGAGAAGAAAGGCGACTCTGTTTCAGTTCTGATTCAGTTGCGTCTTGAAAGGTCTTGAGCAATGGCCTGCGGTTACGACCATGGCCACACAAGTCAGCCGCGCAGTCCGAGTGGTTGCGTTAGCACTGGAGGATTGGGCACTGCCGATGAGATCAGGGAAGGCCCCTAAGGTGAAATACAGCCGCAACCGCAGCCCTTGCCAGGCAAGCCGCAGGCAGGGTTGTGGCCACGATAAGCCCGGCTTGCTTCCGGGCCAAAGCGTTCAGCGACGCTGACGCGCTTCGCGACGCAGGCGCTCCTGCTCGGCTTCGCTGATACGAATCGGCTGGGGTTGCGGGACGAGGCCAAGGGCCTGCAGCACGGCTTGCAGTTGTTCTTGCAGCTTGGCGAGCATGGGTACGACCTCCTGCCAAGTAAAGGGAGAGCCAGGGGCTCACTTATCAGATTAGGCCGGGCAAAGCGGATTTCAACCCGGCTCGGTCAAATCACCGGGCTCTTGCGCCGATAGGGAAACACGTCGATCACCTTGCCTGCACGAATCGCTTCCTGCAGTTGTTTCCAGCAGTCGGCGTCATACAGGTTGCCATGCAGCTGGCTGAACAGCCGGCGCTGCCTGATATCGGCGAACAGGAACGGCGGGAACTCCTCGGGGAACACGTCCATCGGCCCCACCGAATACCAGGGTTCGGAGCTCATCTCGTCCTCGGGGAAGCGCGGCGGCGGGATGCGCCGGAAGTTCACTTCGGTGAGAAAGCAGATCTCGTCGTAGTCGTAAAACACCACGCGGCCATGGCGAGTGACACCGAAGTTCTTCAACAACATGTCGCCGGGGAAGATATTCGCCGCCGCCAGTTGCTTGATGGCCAGGCCGTAATCGTCCAGCGCTTCGCGTACCTGCGCCTCGTTGGCACTTTCCAGGTAGAGGTTGAGCGGCGTCATGCGCCGCTCGGTCCAGCAGTGGCGTACCAGCACGGCGTCACCCTCCACCACCACGGTCGACGGCGCCACTTCCAGCAACTCCGCCAGGCACTCGGGCTCGAACTTGGCCTTGGGGAAACGGAAGTCGGCGAACTCCTGGGTGTCGGCCATGCGCCCTACGCGGTCGACGCTTTTCACCAGGCGATACTTCTCGATCACCGTATTGCGGTCCACTGTCTTGGCGTGGGCGAAGCGGTCCTTGATGATCTTGAACACGGTATTGAAGCCCGGCAGGGTGAACACGCTCATGACCATGCCACGCACACCCGGCGCCATGATGAAGCGGTCGTCGGTACTGGCCAGATGGCCGATCAGCGCCCGGTAGAACTCGGATTTGCCGTGCTTGTAGAAGCCGATCGAGGTGTACAACTCGGCGATGTGCTTGCCCGGCAGGATGCGTTTGAGAAAGCCAACGAACTCGGCTGGGATCGCCACGTCGACCATGAAGTAGCTGCGGGTGAAGGAGAAGATGATCGACACCTCCGCCTCGTCGGTGATCGCCGCATCGGCCTGGATGCCCTGCCCTTCGCGGTGCAGCAGCGGGATCGCCAGTGGCCACTGCTCCTCAAGGTTGTAGATGCGTCCGATCAGGTAGGCGCCCTTGTTGCGATACAGCACCGAGGAAAACAGCTCGATGCATAGCTGTGGGTCCTTGCACACCCAGTCCGGCAGGCTGGCGCGCAGTTGTTCCTCCATGCGCTGCAGATCGCGAGGCAGGTCCTCGTAGGGCGCGTCGAAACGGTAATCCTCGAAGATCGCCTGCAACGTCGCATGCAGCTCGCCGGCGGGCCGGTAGCTGCGCGTCTGCGCAGCGCTGGGCTGGTTGCGCAGCGATGGCCGGGTGGTATGGATGAACATGCAGCCGTCGCTGATCTGGTCATGACTGAACAGGCTGCAGAAGATCGAGTTGAACCAGGTTTCCGCCAGCTCGTCGTCGAAGCGCCGGTCGATCAGGACGATATAGGCACTCTTGACCAGCGGCCACTGACCGACCTCCAGCAGCGACTGATCGAAGCCCGCGAGCAGACCTTCGCGGGTCTGCGCCACTTTCTCTTCGTACAGGTTGATCCGCGCCGCCGAGGCCTGCTGCGCCTCCTGCCACTGCGCCTGCTCGAAGCGCACACGGGCGCCATCGGTGATCTGGCGAAAGTGCTCGCGGTAATCGTCGAAGCCGTCGAGGATCAGGCGAGCGATCTCGCCGGCTGGCCATTGTTGCCCCATACATATGTCTCGCAAGGTAATGAGTGAAGCGAGCTTAGCCGCAAAGCCGGCCAAACGTAGCCCGGATGCAGTCCGGAGAATATCGCCCACGTCTTCCCGGATTGCATCCGGGCTACGGGTTGGCACAAACCTCGTTCAAAAGTGCAATGCGGATTGCCAGAACCCTGCCCAGCGGCAACACTCTCGCCCCCACCCTGCCGGATGTTTCACCGTGCGTACCGCCGATCTGTTTCGCCTGCTGCTACTCGCCGCCATCTGGGGCGCCAGCTTTCTCTTCATGCGCGTTGCCGCACCGGTGCTGGGCAGTATGCCGACCGCGTTCTTTCGCGCCAGCTTCGGCACGCTCGGGCTGCTCGCCGTGCTTGTGCTGCTGCGCAGCAATTGGGACTTTCGCGGCAAGCTGCGCATCTGCCTGGGCCTGGGCGTGATCAACGCCGGCCTGCCTTCGGCCATGTACTGCCTGGCGGCGCTCATCCTGCCGGCCGGCTATTCGGCAATCTTCAATGCCACCACGCCGTTGATGGGCGTATTGATCGGTGCGTTGTTCTTCCATGAGGGCATCACGCCAAGCAAGGCGGCGGGCGTGTTTCTCGGTCTGCTCGGCGTGGCGGTGCTGACCCGCACCGGGCCGGTGGCCTTCGACCTGCAACTGCTGCTCGGCGCCGGAGCCTGCCTGGTGGCCACCACCTGCTACGGCTTCGCGGGCTTTCTTACCCGCCGCTGGATCGGCCAGCAGGGCGGCCTGGACAACCGCCTGACCGCCTTCGCCAGCCTGGCAGGAGCCAGTCTGTTCCTGCTACCGCTGTTCGTCGGCAGCCTGGCGCTGCAACCGCCGCCCAGCTGGGGCGGTCTGGAAGTATGGTTATCGCTGGCCGGCCTGGGTCTGATCTGCACGGCGTTCGCCTACGTGCTGTATTTCCGCCTGCTGGCCGACATCGGGCCGATCAGGGCCAGTACCACGACCTTCCTGATCCCGCCGTTCGGCGTGTTGTGGGGCGCCCTGCTGCTGGGAGAGCCACTGAGCTGGGACTACCTGCCTGGCTGCGTACTGATCGCCCTGGCTCTGTGGTTGGTGGTCAGGCCTGGAGTAGCCAAGGTGTAGGGTCCGCCCCTACGAAAAGGCCGCCCGAAGGCGAATGCCAGTCAGTTAAGGCTGTAAGCGCATGGCTCCCCTCTCCCGTTTACGGGAGAGGGGCTGGGGGAGAGGGCCGAAATACCGCAAAACGGGCATTTACCCCTCTCCCTAACCCTCTCCCCAGAGGGGCGAGGGGACTGAATAGTAGCCAGTCGGCGCTTAACTGATCGGCATTAACCCGAAGGCGGCTTTGATCGCGAGCAGCGGGTCTTACTGCTGCAATTCCTGCTCGGTGAACAGATCGCTGAACAGCATGCTCGACAGATAACGCTCACCGGAGTCAGGCAGGATCACCACGATGGTCTTGCCCTGCATCTCCGGCTTTTCGGCCAGGCGCACCGCCGCCGCCATCGCCGCGCCACAGGAAATCCCGCAGAGAATGCCTTCCTCGCGCATCAGGCGCAGGGCCATGGCCTTGGCTTCATCATCATTGACCTGCTCGACCTGATCGACCATCGCCAGGTCGAGGTTCTTCGGCACGAAACCGGCGCCGATGCCCTGGATCTTGTGCGGAGCCGGCTTGACCTCGTCACCCGCCAGGGTCTGGCTGATCACCGGCGAACTCACCGGCTCCACCGCCACCGACAGGATCGGCTTGCCCTGGGTCTGCTTGATGTAGCGCGAAACGCCGGTGATGGTGCCGCCGGTGCCGACGCCGGAGACCAGCACGTCGATGGCGCCTTCGGTGTCGCGCCAGATTTCCGGCCCCGTGGTCTTTTCGTGGATGGCCGGGTTGGCCGGGTTCTCGAACTGCTGCGGCAGGTAGTAGTCAGGGTTGGCGGCGACCAGCTCGTGGGCTTTCTCGATCGCGCCCTTCATGCCCTTGGCCGGCTCGGTCAGCACCAGCTCGGCGCCCAGGGCCTTGAGCACCTTGCGCCGCTCCAGGCTCATCGAGGCTGGCATGGTCAGCACCAGCTTGTAACCACGTGCGGCAGCGACGAAGGCCAGGCCGATCCCGGTATTGCCGGAGGTCGGTTCAACGATGGTCATGCCCGGTTTGAGCACGCCGCGCTCCTCGGCATCCCAGATCATGCTGGCGCCAATGCGGCACTTGACCGAATACGCCGGGTTGCGCCCCTCGATCTTGGCCAGGATGGTCACACCTTTCGGCCCCAGACGGTTGATCATCACCAGCGGCGTGTTGCCGATGGCCTGGGCGTTATCTGCGAAAATGCGGCTCATGATGCATCGATTCCTTGTCGTTGCGGAGCCCATCAGCCTATGCCCGATGATCCATGGCGTCCAGCATCAGGAAGGTCGAACTCTGCACCCGCTCGCGCAGTCAACCTGAGGTGAACAGACCTGACGGATACACCAGATGAAACGCCGTTACAGCCTGCCGCTGTGGATTTGCCTCAGCCTGCTCGCCCTGCTGGTGATACTGCACGTTGCCCTGCCCTACGTCCTTCGCGACTACCTCAATGGCAAGCTCGCCG
Organism: Pseudomonas sp. UBA7530; assembly: GCF_002479365.1. Classification (NCBI taxonomy): domain Bacteria; kingdom Pseudomonadati; phylum Pseudomonadota; class Gammaproteobacteria; order Pseudomonadales; family Pseudomonadaceae; genus Pseudomonas; species Pseudomonas sp. UBA7530. The sequence goes on along the minus strand of NZ_DLMS01000013.1, from coordinate 295,333 downwards.
ACATGGGCGACTACCGTGGGCACATAGAAGACATCGACCTCGCACTCTGGCGCGGCGCCTATCGCATCAATGGCCTGAACATCGTCAAGGCCGAACAGCAGGTACCGGTGCCTTTCGTCGATGCTCCGCGCATCGATATCTCGGTGAGCTGGCGCGACCTGTGGCAGGAGCGTGCCGTGGTGGCCAGAGTGATTTTCGACAAGCCGCAGGTGAATTTCGTCGACGGGCAAAGCAGCGACGACACCCAGACCGGTGAAGGTGTCGACTGGCGCGAGCAGCTGAACAAGCTGCTGCCGATCACCCTCAACGAAGTGCGCGTGCTCGACGGCACCCTGGGCTTCTACAACTTCAATGCCTCGCCACCGGTGAAGCTGCACGCCAATGCCATCGACGCCAGCCTTTACAACCTGACTAACGTGGCCGATGAACAGGGCGATCGCGTCGCCCGGTTCGAAGGCACCGCACAACTGCTCGATCACGCGCCACTGGAAGCAACTGCCGTGTTCGACCCCTTCCACAATTTCGAGGATTTCGAATTCCGCGTACGCGCGACCGGCATCGAGCTGCCGCGCCTGAACGACCTGGCCAACGCCTATGGCAAGTTCGACTTCAAAAGCGGTAATGGCGACCTGGTGATCGAGGCCCACGCCGAGGACGCGCAGCTCAGCGGCTATATCAAACCGCTACTGCGTAACGTCGAGGTATTCGACTGGCAGCAGGATGTAGAGGATCAGGACAAGGGCTTTCTGCGCTCGATATGGGAGGCGTTGGTCGGCGGCAGCGAGAAAGTGTTGAAGAACCAGCGCCAGGACCAGATCGCCACCCGCGTGGAACTCAGCGGCAGCACGCGTCAGCAGGACATCAGCGCCTTTCAGGCCTTCCTCGGCATCCTGCGCAACGGCTTCGTCGAAGCCTTCAATGCGCGCTTCGAGAACGCTCCGCCGGGTAGCGAAGACTAATCATCGCTGAAGATGGCCTCGATCGGCGTGACCCGCCATTCAGTGACTGAATACCGCGTCTTCGTTCACAGGCGAACCGGCTGCGCGTTATAGTCGCATTCACAAAGTCAGCCGGCTGCGCCGCGCGCGCCCGTTCGAGGAATCTTCCCGATGAAATTCGAAGGCACCCAGTCCTACGTCGCCACCGACGACCTCAAACTAGCGGTCAATGCCGCCATCACCCTACAACGCCCGCTGCTGGTTAAGGGTGAGCCGGGCACCGGCAAGACCATGCTCGCCGAGCAATTGGCCGATGCCTTCTCTGCCCGCCTGATCACCTGGCACATCAAGTCCACCACCAAGGCGCACCAGGGCCTCTACGAATACGATGCGGTCAGCCGCCTGCGCGATTCGCAGCTCGACTCTGACAAGGTCCACGACGTTCGCAACTACATCAAGAAGGGCAAGCTGTGGGAGGCGTTCGAGTCCGACGAGCGCGTGATCCTGCTGATCGACGAAATCGACAAGGCCGACATCGAGTTCCCCAACGACCTGTTGCAGGAACTCGACAAGATGGAGTTCTACGTTTACGAGACCAATGAGACGATCAAGGCCAAGCAGCGCCCGATCATCATCATCACCTCGAACAACGAGAAGGAGCTGCCGGACGCCTTCCTGCGCCGCTGCTTCTTCCACTACATCGCCTTCCCGGATCGCGACACGCTGAAGAAGATCGTCGACGTGCACTACCCCAACATCAGCGGCGAGCTGGTGGCCGAGGCGTTGGACGTATTCTTCGACGTACGCAAGGTGCCGGGCCTGAAGAAGAAGCCCTCGACCAGCGAACTGGTGGACTGGCTCAAGCTGCTGATGGCCGACAACATCGGCGAAGCGGTGCTGCGCGAACGCGATCCGACCAAGGCCATCCCGCCGCTGGCCGGTGCTCTGGTGAAGAATGAGCAGGATGTGCAACTGCTCGAGCGCCTGGCCTTCATGACCCGCCGCGCTTCTAGGTAGGAATTCGGGCTGCTGCGCGTCGGCCATGCTGTGTTGGAATCAGGCTTGCAATGCTCATGTACAAAAGTACACTGCGCTTGCTCACCTGATTCCGCCTTGCCTGGCTCTAGCTCGCAATCCCTTGCCCCGTGCAACAGAGAAGCCGTCCCCCGGCAATAGGCTTTGACGCAACGTGCCAGAGCCAACCAATAAACGAGGGCGCAGCCATGCTGCTCAATTTATTCAACGAAATGCGCGCGGCCAAGGTGCCGGTGTCGGTGCGCGAGCTGCTCGACCTGATCAACGCGCTCAAGCACAACGTCGTGTTCGCCGACATGGACGAGTTCTATTACCTGGCGCGCGCGATCCTGGTGAAGGACGAACGCCACTTCGACAAGTTCGACCGTGCCTTCGGCGCCTACTTCAAGGGTCTGGAAAACCTCAACGAACATATTGAGGCGATGATCCCCGAGGAATGGCTGCGCAAGGAATTCGAGCGCCTGCTGAGCGATGAGGAAAAGGCGCAAATCCAGAGCCTGGGCGGCCTGGACAAGCTGATCGAGGAGTTCAAGAAACGCCTCGAGGAGCAAAAAGAGAAGCACGCCGGCGGCAACAAGTGGATCGGCACCGGCGGCACCAGCCCGTTCGGCTCCGGCGGCTACAACCCGGAAGGCATTCGCGTCGGCGACGCCGGCAAGCGCCAGGGCAAGGCCGCCAAGGTGTGGGATCAGCGCGAGTACAAGAACCTCGATGACCAGGTCGAGTTGGGCACGCGCAACATCAAGGTGGCGCTGCGCCGCCTGCGCAAGTTCGCCCGCCAGGGCGCTGCCGAAGAGCTTGATCTGGACGGCACCATCGACCACACCGCGAAGGACGGCGGCTTGCTCAATATCCAGATGCGCCCGGAGCGCCGCAACACGGTCAAGCTCCTGTTGCTGCTGGATATCGGCGGCTCGATGGACGCCCACGTAAAGGTCTGCGAGGAGTTGTTTTCCGCCTGCAAGACCGAGTTCAAGCATCTTGAATATTTCTACTTCCACAACTTCATCTACGAGAGCGTGTGGAAGAACAACATGCGCCGCACCAGCGAGCGCACCTCGACCCTGGATCTGCTGCACAAGTACGGCGCCGACTACAAGGTGGTCTTCGTCGGTGACGCAGCCATGGCGCCCTACGAGATCACCCAGGCCGGCGGCAGCGTTGAGCACTGGAACGAGGAAGCCGGCTACGTCTGGATGAAGCGCTTCACCGAGAAATTCAAGAAGATCATCTGGATCAACCCCTACCCCAAGGACACCTGGAACTACACCGCCTCCACCCATCTGGTGCGCGAACTGATCGAGGACCGCATGTACCCGCTGACCCTGCAGGGGCTGGAAGATGGGATGAAGTACCTGTCCAAGTAAGCGAAAGCGCTGCAACGAAAGGGTAAAGCCTGTCACCCATCGCTGTTCAGGGCTACGCCACTGGTTTAATCGGTATCCAAGGGACAGGGCTTCGCGGACGATTCCGCTCCCACAGGAATTACCGCACCAGCCCTGCGAACGCTGGACCTATGTGGGAGCGGACTTGTCCGCGATAAGTTTGCCTCGCCGCGGCAGTCGCTGCTGCCTGATCAAATAAAAACGCCGCGCCCCTGCAGAGCAGTCGCGGCGTTTTCCTTGATTGACGACATAACCCCGAAGGGCCCTTTGCCTGGAAGGCGCGCACTCAGCGCTTGTCGTCGTCCGGCTTGTTCAGGTCCATCACCGTCTGCGCCGGGGTCTGCAGTGGCTCTTCCGGCTTGCTCTCGGCAGTGGCTACCGGCGCTTGCGGCGCACTCGCCTCTTCGCTCGGCATGTTCTGCTTGCTCCGGCCGATACGCTTGAACAGCCAGCCGATCACCACCACCGGGATGAACCAGAACTTCTTCAGCAGTACCAGCAGCATGGCCAGCAGGCCGGTCTTGGCCGCCACCTTGCCGGCTACTAACGCGCCCAGGCCGTAAGCGGCGACGGTGTCCAGATCCGGGTCGAATTCGGCGTAGCGCTGGCCAGGGTTGAATTCGGTAGCTGCCAGCACGGCCGGTACGTTGGCTTCGATTTCAGCCAGCTGGTCCATGTTGGCGACGAAATTCAGTACCAGCACACCTTTACGGCCCAGCACGCGGATGTTGTAGTTCAGGGTATTGATCTCGCTGTCGCCGAACTTAAGTTCCTTGGCCCAGTGCAGTTTCTTGCCTTCGGCATCGTAGCGTGGCGCAGCGGCCCAGCCGACCAGTTGTACCGGCTCGTAGCCGTTCTCTTCACGCCAGGTGTTGGCCTCGCGCATGTCGGCCTGCATGTCCTTGAGCATGTCGCCATAGTCGATATCGGCGGCGTCCTCGTCGGACACATAGCCGCTGTCTTCGTATTCGACGGTCACGCCCCAGGACTCGTCGGCCAACGGCGACACACCGGCCGGCAGGATCATGCCCAGCGGCGGTACGTCATCCGGCGGGTTGCCCCAACCGTCGACCAGCAGGCGCTGGGCATTCTCGCCATCGAGGAACACCAGCGAATCGGGCAGGTTGAGGGTAGCCAGGTTGTTGCCAAGCACCACTCGCCCGGTCTTGAACTCCAGGCTGGCGACGAATTCTTCAGGGCTGATGTACTGCGCCGAATCGTCACCTTCGGTGACCTCCTCGCTGACCGCAGCACTCTCAGGCTCGGTCTCGGGATTGGCATATGCAGCGGACGTGAACGGCAGAACGGCAGCCAGCGCGGCTGCCAGGATCGAATCCTTGATCGACATGGAAACTCCAGTGAAACAGGGTAAGAGATAAATGTAACGCGGTATTACATTACCATACCCTGCTCACACGTCTGGCGAACCAGCGCACCTTTTGCTCCGCTCGGCTTGCCCAACGTATTGCTCCCGGGGCTTGCCGATTCAGCGCCAGTGGCGTTGCTGGGCGCGTCTGGTCCGCCCTGCCCCGAATATCAAGCCGAACATCAGCACCAGCAGCTCCGCCAGCCAGGCCAGCAGCAACGCGCTGATTACGCCCCAGAGAATTGCATCCGGAGTGAACAGCACCTGATAGCGGTACGCCCGCAAGGTTTCCTGGAACAGCTCGTGATCGGCGCCAGTCGCCAGGTGCCAGGCCTGGGCGTACCATGGGCCCTGCATGGCCTGCCACTCGCGCTCGAGCAAAGCCGAGCGCTGCACCAGATGCCCGACGCTGTTGGCGTCGCTGCGCATCACCGGGTCGTCGCTGACGCGGTAGTGCGCCACCAGCGCGTCCATGTCGCCCTTGAAGAATTTCTGTGCGGTTTCCTGGAAGCCCTTGAGACTCTGTTGCGACTCCAGACGATGGGCCTCGACGCGCTTGGCATAGTCATCGATGAAGCCCGGCACCTGTACGCCAAGCAACAGGCCGAAGGCGAATAGCGTCAGACGCAGGTAGCTTCTAAGCATGGGATCAGGCCTTGCCGTGAGTGATGCATTCGCCGCGGCGCCACAGGCGCCATTCGCCCGGCTGGTACAGCGACCATTGTTCGTTGTCGGTCAGAGGTTCGGTGGCGATGACCGTCACCACATCGTTGGGTGTGGTTTCCGAGTGGAAGTCCACCTTGAGATCGGCGTCCTTGAGCTGCGCCGGACCGAACGGCGCGCGCCGGGTGATATGCGCTAGCTTGGTTGAGCAGAAGCTGAACAACCAGTCGCCATCGCTGAGCAGGCAGTTGAACACGCCGAGCTGGCGGTAGCTGGCACAGGCTGCGACCAGCACCGGCAGCAGCATTTCCACCGAGACCGGCTCGGGAAAGGCGCGCCGCACGCGGTTGAGCAGGTCGCAAAAGGCGGCCTCGCTATCGGTCTCGCCAACCGGTCGATAGAAACTGGTGGAGCCTTGCAGACCAGCGAGCTGACCGTTGTGCGCGAAACACCAGTTGCGCCCCCACAGCTCTCGGCTGAAGGGATGGGTATTGACCAGTGAAACCTGACCGACATTGGCCTGGCGGATGTGGCCGATCACCACCTCGCTCTTGATCGGATAGCGCTGTACCAGTTGCGCCACCTCGGACTCGCTGCTCGCCCGCGGGTCCTGAAACAGACGCAGGCCACGCCCCTCGTAGAAACCGATGCCCCAGCCATCACGGTGCGGCCCGGTACGGCCGCCGCGCTGCATCAGCCCGGTAAAGCTGAAGACGATATCGGTGGGGACATTGGCGCTCATGCCGAGCAATTCGCACATCGAATCAATTCTCCTTGCCGAGGATCAGGCGCAGACGCTCGGCTTCGTCCTGCAGACGCGCTTCGAGTCGCTTGCGGCCCATTGGCAGAAAACGCACCAGCAATCGCCAGAGCAGCGCCGGCAAGTCGCCCGGCCGACGCGGAATCAGGTGTAGATGAAGATGAGGCACGTGCTGGTTGGAGTCCGGACCATCGTTGATCAGCATATTGATGCCGTTAACCCCGTAACCGGCCTCACGCAGCGCACTGGCCACGCGCTCCGACAAGGTCAGCAGACGCTCACGAACCGGCACGGGCAAGTCACGCAGAAACGGCGCATGCAGGCGGCTGACGATCAGCACATGGGCCGGACGCATGGGAAAGATATCCAGCAGAACGATGAAGTCATCGTCCTCGTAAAGCCGATGAGCGGGTAGCCGCCGCTCGGCAATGGCACAGAAAACGCAATCCATCGAGCCTCCCTTGCACAAGGCCATCATGCTGAACGCACGGGCCAGCCGGCGCAAGGGGGCAAATCAGATACGCGGCTCCATACGGCCACTGCGATCGCGTTCGTAGTCGCGAACCGGCAGATCGTCGTCCTCTTCCATGCGCTCGCGCAGCGTGCGCGGGTCTTCGTCAGGCTCGGCGGCCACCTGGCCATGGCGGTTCTTCCACCAGCGCTCGATGGGCCAGCGAATGGCGACGAACAGCAGGTAAACGGCAAAAGCGATCAGGCTGTAGAGCGCCAGATCGGCCACGGCCCGCCAGGCGTTGTTGCCAACCTTGAGCAAAACGTCCATGGCGGTGACCGCCAATGCAGGCGCGAACAGCTCGCGCGTCGGATCGACGATGGTCGGGCTGAACAGCAGCACGGCCACCAGCACCGCCAGCGGCTCGCGCAGATAGCGCCACATCCAGCTGGTCAGGCGCATCCATACCAACAGGCAACCCAGGGCAGCGAAGCCGTAAGCCGCCCAGGCCAGAAGGTAGTCGTTTTCATTCATCATAAGCAGGCGCCGGCGTGGCAGGTCTGGCAAAGGGGCGCTTATGATAGCGGTTTTTACCCGGCTCGGCGCTCTTGCCGGCCAGGCCGATCTGGAGTTTCGCCATGTCCTCTGCCCCCATCGCCCGCCAGGAAGCCGGCAACGATCCCTATCACTGGCTGGAGAACCGCGACAGCGAGGAAGTACTGGCCCATCTGCAGGCGGAGAACACTTACCTGGAGAGCGTGCTGGAACCACAGCAGGCGCTGCGCGAGCAGCTGTTCGAGGAGATCAAGGGGCGCATCCGCGAGACCGACCTGTCGCTGCCCACGCCCTGGGGCGACTACCTCTATTACCAGCGCACCACCGCTGGTGACGAATATCCACGGCACTATCGCTGCCGTCGCCCTGCCGATGGTTCGCTGCAGGTCGACAGCGCCAGCGAAACGCTGCTGCTCGACCCCAACGAGCTGGCCGGTGGCGGCTTTCTTTCCGTGGGTGCATTCAGCATCAGCCCCGACCAGCAACGCCTGGCCTACAGCCTCGACAGCAGCGGCGACGAGATCTACCGCCTGTTCGTCAAGGAGCTGGGCAGCGGCCAGATCAGCGAGCTGCCCTTCGACGATTGCGACGGCAGCATGACCTGGGCGAACGATAGCCAGACGCTGTTCTTCACCGAACTGGACGACACCCACCGCCCCTACAAGCTCTATCGTCATCGCCTCGGCGAGGCCGCAGCCGAAGCGGTATTCGAGGAGGCCGATGGCCGTTTCTTCCTGCATTGCTATCGTTCCAGCTCCGAGCGCCAGTTGATTCTGCAACTGGGCAGCAAGACCACCAGCGAAGTCTGGGTGCTGGACGCCCAAACCCCGCAAGACGCCTTCACCTGCCTGGCGCCCCGCGAGGAAGATCACGAATACGACGTCGACCACGGCATGCTCAACGGCGAGTGGTGCTGGCTGATTCGCAGCAACCAGAGCGGTATCAACTTCGCGCTGTACCGCGCCACCGAGGGCAAGCCGCAGCGCGTGCATTGGCAGCAGATTCGTCCACATGACCCGCAGGTGATGCTAGAAGGCGCCACGCTGAACCAGCGCGCCATCGTCCTGGCGCTGCGCGAAGGTGGCCTGCCGATCCTCGAAGTGCAGCCGCAGGGCCAGATGGCATACCGCGTGCAGCTGCCGGATGCGGCCTACAGCCTCTATGTGCAGGACAGCCTGGAGTTTCACAGCCCGGTGATTCGGCTGCGCTACGAAGCGCTGAACCGCCCCGCCCAGGTACGTCAGCTGGAACTGGCCACGGGTGAGCAGCAGGTGCTTAAGCAGACGCCGGTGGAAGGCCCGTTCGATGCCGATGTCTATGAGAGCCGCCGCCTCTGGGCCAGTACAGCCGACGGTACGCAGATCCCCATCAGCCTGGTGGCGCGCCGCGAGGTGTTCGCGGCAGGCCAACCAGCCCCGCTCTACCTCTATGGCTATGGTGCCTATGGCGCGAGCCTCGACCCCTGGTTCTCTCATGCTCGCCTGAGCCTGCTCGACCGCGGTTTCGTCTTCGCCATCGCGCACATACGCGGTGGCGGCGAGATGGGTGAAGCCTGGTACCGTGCCGGCAAGCTGGAGCACAAGCAGAACAGCTTCGTTGACTTCATCGCCAGCGCCGAACGCCTGATCGCCGAGGGCTTGACCACCGCCTCGCAACTGGCGATCAGCGGCGGCAGCGCCGGCGGCCTGCTGATCGGCGCCGTGCTCAACCAGCGTCCCGAGCTGTTCGCCGCTGCCATCGCCGAAGTGCCCTTCGTCGACGTGCTCAACACCATGCTCAACCCGGACCTGCCGCTCACCGTGACCGAGTACGATGAATGGGGCGACCCGAACCAGCCCGAGGTCTTCGAGCGCATCAAGGCCTACGCGCCTTACGAGAACGTCCGCGCCCAGGCATATCCGGCGATTCTCGCCGTCGCGGGCTACAACGACAGTCGCGTGCAGTACTGGGAAGCCGCCAAGTGGGTGGCCAAATTGCGCCGCGACAAGACCGACGACAACCTGCTGCTGCTGAAGACCGACCTCGGCGCGGGCCATGGCGGCATGAGTGGGCGTTATCAGGGCATCAAGGATGTGGCGCTGGAATATGCGTTCATATTCCGCGTACTCGGCGTAGCACACTCGTAAGAGCGGTTGGGCGGCACTCCGCTTCAGCCGCGACGCCCCAAGCATCGCGGCTGAAGCCGCTCCTACACAAACCGACGCTCAGTCCTGCTTGCGCTGCCCTTCCAGGCCCTGGCTGTTGCGGCGTATCTGCTCATCCAGTTGCGGGATCGGCTGATCACCGTTGGGGCGAGGCGCACCGGGCAGGGGTTGACCCTGAGGCGGCGGAAGAAGGGGCGCCGTTCCCTGGCGCTTGATCGGTACAGCGTTCGAGGGCTGGCCATAGGGCTGTGGCGTCGCCGTTCCCGGCGACCCGGCCTCCGGGGCTGATGGCATGCGCATGGGCTGCTGCGCCCATGTCAGGGTGGCGACGCTGGATGCCAGGATCATCGCGGCGAGAATGGGGATACGCATGATGGCTCTCCTGCTCGACTGGCTTTCGTTCTATTCTGGCAACTCCTGCCCACCAACGTTCCAGCGAACCGCTCCATGAATCCGACCAGCAAGCTCGACAAGATTCTCGCCGAAGCCCAGCAACGCCGCGAAACCAGCTATCGGGAAAAGGCGCTGCGCATGTACCCACACATCTGTGGCCGCTGCGGCCGCGAGTTCAGCGGCAAGCGCCTGAGCGAGCTGACCGTGCATCATCGCGACCACAATCACGACAACAACCCGGAAGACGGTTCCAACTGGGAGCTGCTGTGTCTGTACTGCCATGACAACGAACACCAGCGTCAGGTCGACCTGCACTACCAGAAGGAAGAGGCGGCCAGCGCAGGTTCCGGCAGCAAGGTCACGCACAAGGGGCTGGCCGGCCTGGCCGCACTGCTGGGCCAGGCGGACGCTAAAAAGGACTGAACCGCGGTCCGTAGGAGCGAATTCATTCGCGAATCGCGGCTGAAGCCGCTCCTGCGGGATTGCACCAGGACTCAACGCAGCAAGCGCGTATCCAGCGTCTTCGACGGACCGCCGATGACGTTCTCGGTGATATCGATGAAGTCCCTGGTGCTGACGCGATCCAGGCGCATCAGCCCGCGGGTGACGTCGTCCAGCGAGAGATTGCCCTTGTCCTTGGTCTTCTGGCGGATTTCCCGGTCCAGCTCCTGCAACAACAGCACGGCGCGCGCGGTGACCTGGCCGCTGGCATTGTCGGTGCGCAGGCTGTTGACCGGTTTGCTCCAGCGAATCAGCTGCTCGCGGATTTTCTGATAGCGGTCCTCGCTGATACCTCCGGCACGGCGCATCACCTCGATGGCGTAGTACTCGGCCAGACCTTCAGCGATCCAATCACTGCGATCACGACCATAGATGCGACCGAATACATGCACCAGCTCATGCACCAGCGAACTGGTGCCGTTCTCGCTGACCAGTGGACGGTCGGCATGCATGTAGTAGGAATTGGCCGCCGACAGACCGCCGCGCCACATCGGGTTGCCGGCGCCGACGATCAGCAGCTTGTCCGGATCGCGCGGGAATACCTGCTGCATCTGCGGCCAGACGAAGGTGAGGAAGGTCATGATATCCATACGCCGCATGCCCTCGCCGACCGGCGCGGAAATGGCGACTTCGGTATCGCCCAGGCGCGTGCGGCGGGTGCCCAGCTTGCCGGCGAGCATCCAGCCGGTGGGACGATCGAACTTGCGCTCCGGGTTGTCGATACGAAAACGATTCTTGCCGATGCGCGGCCAGCCGGTTTCCACGCTCTTCCAGCCCTTGGGCAGCTCGAACTGCAGGCGCGCCACCAGGTCGGTCTTGTCACGCTGATCGAGCCTGGCTGCGGGCACCAGATCATCACCGCGAAACAGTGCCCAGTCCTCGGTCATCCTGGCATCGTAACGGCCAGGCTTGCGCTCGCTGTCGATCAGCACCCGATAGCTGAGCACGCTCTTGCCCTCGCCCGGCTGCCATTTGCCACGCCCGGCGACCTCCTGCGACCACTGGCCATCGGCCTTGAAATCACTGAAGCGCCCATCTTCGCCAAGATTGAAATCGAAACTGCGCACGCGCTCGCCCTTCTCCAGCGTGATGCTGACCTCAGCCTGATTGCTCTCGGGCAGAAAGCGCACGTGATAATCCAGATCGACCTTCTGCGTGGCAGCGAAGGCCGGCAGGCTCAGAAGCAGCAGAGACGCGTACAACGGCAAGCGAAGGGACATCGAGCAACACTCCTGATGCGGGGACATGGCGGCATATGACCGCCGTGCCACAGGGCAAATTCCATGAACGGGGGACAGATTTGCCACGAAGCCGCGCGGCAATCAACCAGCGCGGAAAATCAGATGATCTTCCCAGTCCTCTTCGGCCACGCTGTTCTCGCTCAGCATACGTCCCGACTGGGAAATCCGCTCGGCATGCACCGCATCCGCATCGCCGCTCACCAGGTGATGCCAGTGCGGCAGATCCTTGCCCTCACTGACCAGACGATAGGCGCAGGTCGGCGGCAGCCATTGGAACTGATCGGCCTGCGCCGGCGTGAGCTGGATGCAATCGGGCACATGCTTGACTCGATTGGGATAGTCGCTGCACCGGCAGCTCTGCAGGTCCAGCAGTTTGCAGGCGATACGCGTGTAATAGACGGCGCCGTCATCCTCGTCCTCGAGCTTCTGCAGGCAGCACAGGCCGCAGCCGTCGCACAGCGACTCCCACTCACCCGGATCGAGCTCGGCGAGCGTCTTGCGTTTCCAGAAGGGTTCGAGGTTGGCGGTCATGGAGCAGTATGGACTCAGGTGAAAAAAGCGCGGCAGTCTAGCTTGAGCCCCAGCCCTGGCCAAGCGGCGCATGCCGAATGGCGCCATCAGGGATTGATTGTACGAGCCGGTCATCGCCGCTGGCGGGGTGCACCCGCCCTACAGATCTGCACCCGTAGGGCGGGCGCAACCCGCCAAGTGCCTCAATAACCGCGAGCGAAATCCACTTCACCACGCAGCGGCTCTCCGGCTTGCCAGCGCGCCAGGTTATCGATGAACAGCTCACTCATCAGTGCCGGGTCGGTGGGCGCCGAGCTGTGACCGGTGAGCAGCAGGCGCGGCGCCGTCCAGAACGGGTGGCCTGGCGGCAGTGGCTCTTCGCGACAGACGTCGATCACCGCGCCGGCCAACTGGTTGCGCTCAAGCGCGGCGACCAGATCGGCATCGACCACGGCGACACCGCGCCCAGCATTGATCAACACGGTCTCTTCACGGAAATGAGCCAATAGATCGGCATCGTACAGATCGCGGGTTGCCGGCGTGTCCGGCAGCAGGTTGATCACGTAATCGGCCCAGGCGATCAGCCGAGGCAAGTCGTCCATGGCCGCCACTTCGGCAAAAGGCGCCTGCTCTCGGGCGTGGCTGGCAACGCCACGCAGTTCCACAGCGAAGGGCTGCAGAAAAGTGGCCACGGCCTGTCCGATATCGCCGCAACCGACCACCAGCACCCGGCGCCCACGCAGGCTGCGCGGCAAGCTGTGATCCCAACGCTGCTCGACCTGCGCTGCCAGCCGAGCGAACAGGCGCCGCTCATGGGCCAGCATATGGCCGAGCACGTATTCGGCCATTACCTGGCCAAAGACGCCGACGGCGCGGCTTAGGCGATAATCACGCGGCAGGCCGGCCGCCAGCAGCGGCGTGATGCCTGCCCAGGTCGACTGCAGCCACTGCGGGCGCAGCCCTTCGCGCAGCAAGGGGGCGAGCAGGTCGGGCTGACCCAGCCACAGCTCGCATTCGCCGGCGAGCGTACGCAGCTGTTCGGACTGCGAGCTGGCTACCAGCTGCAGCTCAGGGCAGGCACTACGAATACGCTCGGCATAGAGAACGTGGTCATCTTCTGCGATCAGCAGGCGCATGCTTCAGACCGGGTCGTTACGGCACAGCAACTCGTCGGGCAAGTGCTGAATGTAGTCTTCTTCGGGCGGCGGCATCTGCAGGTGATAACCCTGCTTTTCGAGATTCTCCAGCACCGTGGCGATGTCTTCCCGCGCCAACTGGCGCTCCGGGCTGAGCACCAGGTCGAAGGCGTGCGCGGGCGGGCCGAATACCGCGAGCAGGCCCTCGGGCACGCGGGTCAGGGCCTCGGCCTTGAGTACGTAGAGGTACATCTCGTTCTTGCGCGGGCTCTTGTAGATGGAACAGATGCGTTTCACGCGGATTCTCCTTCAGCGGCCAGGCAGTTCAGAAGCGCCTGACCCATCAACTCCCGGCGCCAGCCCCGCAGGGAGTCGGGCAATTGGTACGGGCCATTGGGAAAGCCGCTTTTCAGCAGGGCTTCCAGGGTTTTCTTGCGCAGCATCAGCTCGGGCACGATATCCAGGCGCTCGCCCTCACGCTGGCCGACGGCACGTAGTTTCTTCAGCAGCGCCGAGGCTTCGATTGGCAGCGGTTCGGGCAAGGCTTCCGGCCATTGCTCGGGCGGCAATGCTGCGGCCTCGCGAATCAGCTTGAGCAGGGTTTCGCCATCCTGGCGCACGGTCTTCGGGTGCATGTCCTCGATACGCGCCAGCGCCACCAGGTTATCCGGCTGGGTGCGCGCCAGCGGCCACAGCGAATGCTCGCGCAGCACGCGATTACGCGGCTGATTGCGCGACCGCGCCTCGCGCTCGCGCCAGGCGCACAGCGCGCGCAGCACCGCTTGCTGCTGACGCGACAGTTTCCAGGCCAGCTTGGCATCGCGCCAGGCGTCCTCTGGCGCCACTTCACGGCTCAGGTTGGCCACCAGTTCGGCGCCGTCCTCCAGCACCCACTCGACCTTCTGCGGCGCCAGGCGAGCCATCAGCGCACGGTACACCTCGACCAGATGCAGCACGTCTTCGGCGGCGTAACGCACCTGCAGCTCGGACAGCGGCCGCTGCAGCCAGTCGGAGCGGGTCTCGCCCTTGGGCAGTTCGATATCGAGCAGCGCCTGCACCAGGCGCGAGTAGCCCATGGAGAAACCGAGGTTGAGATAACCGGCCGCCAGTTGCGTATCGAACAGCGGCGCCGGCAGGCTGCCGGTCAGGCGCAGGAACACCTCCAGATCTTCACTGCACGAATGCAGCACCTTGACCACGCCCGGCGCTTCAAGCAGTGCAGCGAACGGTCGCCAGTCGCTGATACCCAAGGGGTCGATCAGATAGGCACCCTCGCCAGCGCTGACCTGCAGCAGCCCGGCGATGGGGTAGAAGGTGTCGACGCGCATGAACTCGGTGTCCAGCGCGACGAAAGGCAGCGCCTGCCAGGCAGCGCAATGCTCGGCCAGGCCGGCGTCGTCGAGAATCCAGTGAATGTCGTTAGCCACGCGGCTCTCCCATGAACAATGCCGCGCAGTATATATGCCTAGGCGATCCCACGGGGTGCGGCCTGCCGTCGGCAACAGGAACTGTGTAATCTGTGCCGCGCACCACCTCCGCCACGGAAGAACGACAATGCTGAAGAAACTGCTTGCCCTGCTCGTCATGCTGCTGGCCGCAGCGGCCGGTTACCTGGCCCTGACCCCCAGCCCGATCGATCCGCTGCCCTGGGACGCCGCGCCGGCCCCGGAGATGACCGGCGTGCTGGAACCCAACGACACCCTGATGAAGGCTGAACTGCTGGCGCGCGGTCAGGTTCACGGCCCGGAAGACACCGCGGTCGATGGCCAGGGCCGGGTGTACGCCGGCCTGCATGACGGGCGCATCGTGCGTGTTCAGGAGGACGACAGCCTGGAAACATTCGTCGACACTGGCGGCCGCCCGCTGGGCATGAACTTCGATGCCGATGGCAACCTGATTGTCGCCGACGCCTACAAGGGCCTGTTGAGCATCGACCCACAGGGTGCGATCAAGGTGCTGACCACCGAGGCCGACGGCCTGCCCTTCGCCTTCACCGATGATCTGGATATTGCCAGCGACGGCACCATCTACTTCAGCGACGCCTCCTCGCGCTTCGAACAGCCGGACTACCTGCTCGACCTGCTCGAAGCCCGCCCGCATGGGCGTCTGCTGAGCTACAACCCGGCCAGCGGCGAAACCCGCGTACTGCTCGATGGCCTGTACTTCGCCAACGGCGTGGCGCTGTCGGCGAACGAGGACTTCGTGCTGGTCAACGAGACCTATCGCTACCGCATCACCCGCTACTGGCTCAAGGGCGATAAGGCCGGCCAGCACGACATCTTCATCGATAACCTGCCAGGGCTGCCGGATAACCTGCAGGGCGACCGCAAGGGCACCTTCTGGGTGGCGCTGCCCACCCCGCGCAAGGCCGACGCCGATTTCCTCCATCGCCACCCCTGGCTCAAGGCGCAACTGGCCAAGCTGCCGCGCGCGCTGTGGCCGAAGGCGATTCCCTATGGCTTCGCCATCGCGCTCGATGAACAGGGCAACATCGTCCGCAGCCTGCACGACACCAGCGGCACGCATCTGCGCATGGTCACCTCGGTGAAGCCGGTGGGTGATTACCTGTACTTCGGCAGCCTCGACAACGACCGCATCGGCAAACTGCAGATTCACTAAGAGTCTGCCCACGATCGTTCGACCAGAGTCCACCTGCGAATGACAACAAAAAGGCAAAGCGGTCATTCGCAGTCGTGCCCAAGTTGGTGGGCTGAAGCGGATCGCCGCCCGGCCTACCCTATCGTAGGGCGGGCTTCAGCCCACCAAATCGAAAGGGTGGACTCAGACCTTCTGGGCAATCCAGATGGTATGCCGCGTGCCGCGGTTGCCGTGGGCATAGACTTGCACCGCCTCGCCCTTGAAACCGGCCTTGCGCACTTTCTCGGAGAACGCCCGGTCAGCGCTGGATGACCAGACCGCCAGCATGCCCTTGGGCCTCAGCGCTTTGGCACATTGGCGCAGGCCGTCCATGCTGTACAGCCAGTCATTGCCCTTCTGGGTCAAACCCTCGGGACCGTTGTCGACGTCCAGCATGATCGCGTCGTAGCACTGCTCGGCAGCCTGCAGCACCTTGGCGACGTCGTCCTGAATGATCAGCGCACGCGGATCGTTCAATGGGTAACCGGCTTTCGCCCCCAACGGGCCACGGTTCCACTCGACCACGCCAGGCACCAGCTCGGCCACCGCCACCTCGGCATCCGCGCCCAGGTGTTGGAGTGCCGAAGCCAGGGTGAAGCCCATGCCCAGACCACCGATCAGCACCCGCACCTGTGGACGACCGGCAATCTGTTTGCAGGGAATCGCCGCCAGGGCATCTTCCGAGCCGTGCATACGCGTATTCATCAACTGCCCGCCATCGCCACCGGCGATCTTGATGACGAAATCCTCTCCGTATTCGAACAGGTTCAACGCACCATTCGTACCCGGGATCGGAGCGGTGTCGAGCAGGACAAAACGTTTCATACGTGGCAAGGACCTGTGTAGCGAGCGTGAGGGCAGGCAGCATGCCTGAATCGCTCGGGCAACACAGCCACGCGCCAGAAATGACGAGGCCCCGCGTTCACACGCGTGGCCTCGAGGTCACAGCGGCGCTGCTTTCAGAGCCTGGTCAAAGTCAGACTTTGCGCAATTCTCAGACCACGCCCTGCGCCAGCATCGCATCGGCGACCTTGACGAAGCCGGCAATATTGGCGCCCTTGACGTAGTTGATGCGGCCATTCTCTTCGCCGTGGTGCACGCAGGCATGGTGAATGTTCTGCATGATGCCGTGCAGACGCTCGTCCACCTCGCCGGCGCTCCAGTGCAGACGCATGGCGTTCTGGCTCATTTCCAGACCGCTGGTAGCCACACCGCCGGCGTTGGACGCCTTGCCCGGTGCGTAGCAGATGCCGGCGTCGACGAACAGGTCAACCGCTTCCAGGGTCGAGGGCATGTTGGCGCCCTCGGCCACACAGATGCAGCCGTTCTTCAGCAGCGTGCGGGCGTTGTCGCCGTCCAGCTCGTTCTGCGTCGCGCAGGGCAGCGCGATGTCGCACGGCAGGTCCCAGGGGCGCTGGCCGGCGAGGAACTGCAGACCGTAGTGCTCGGCCATTTCGCGCAGACGGCCACGGCGCACGTTCTTCAGATCCATCAGGTACAGCCACTGCTCATCGCTCAGGCCGCTCTCGATATGCAGAGTGCCCTCGGAGTCGGACAGCGAGATGACGCGACCGCCCAGTTCCATGACCTTCTGCGCCGCATACTGGGCGACGTTGCCGGAACCGGAGATGGCCACGCGCTTGTCTTCGAAGCCCTTACCGATGCGTTTGAGCATCTCCTGAGCGAAATACACGCAACCGTAACCGGTCGCTTCCGGGCGGATCAGGCTACCGCCGTAACTCAGGCCCTTGCCGGTCAGCACCGAGGTGAACTGGTTGGACAGACGCTTGTACTGGCCGAACATATAACCGATCTCGCGGCCACCGACGCCGATGTCACCGGCTGGTACGTCCAGGTCGGCACCGATATGGCGGTACAGCTCGCTCATGAACGACTGGCAGAAGCGCATTACTTCGCCCTCGCTCTTGCCCTTGGGATCGAAGTCCGAACCGCCTTTGCCACCGCCCATCGGCAGCGAGGTCAGCGAGTTCTTGAACACCTGTTCGAAGGCCAGGAACTTGAGCACGCCCAGGTTCACCGAAGGATGGAAGCGCAGGCCGCCCTTGTACGGACCGATGGCGCTGCTCATCTGGATGCGGTAGCCACGGTTGACCTGCACCTGGCCGCGGTCGTCGACCCACGGCACACGGAACAGGATGGCGCGCTCCGGCTCGACCATGCGTTCGAGAATACCGGCATCGCGATAGCGCGGGTTGGCTTCAAGGAAGGGCCACAGACTGCGTACGACCTCCTCCACCGCCTGGTGAAATTCCGGCTGATCGGGATCGCGCTGTTTCAGGCGCGCCAGGAAAGAATCGACGGACAACGACATGCGGCACCTCGACACCACAAAGACAAAAGTGGCCGGCACTCTATCAGGCGGCAAAGCACCAAAACAGATCAAAATGTCGCTTTAGTGAAACTTTTTAGTGCATTAACCCGGGCGCATGGCCAAATGGCCCGCTTTAAAGCCGTTCACGCCCGTTCACGCGCGCACCAAAATCCGTCCTACTGCGCACAGTTTTCGATCACCGCCGTCATCTCGAGGTCCGCTATCGGTGCGCCTTCAGCGCCCAGCAGCAGCGCCTCCATGCTCTGCCGCGTATCGGCCATCAGGGTGGCGAGGCTATCGCGGTCATAGCGACTGGCATCGATCGCAGCGCCGATCGCCAGCTGTACCGGTTGATCGAGATTAAGGCGCCAGGTACGCGCCGGCAGCACATGCTGAATGCCGCGGATGGCGACCGGCACGATCACCGCATCGGTATCCAGCGCCAGGTGGAAGCAACCTTTCTTGAACGGCTGCAGCCGGCCATCGACCGAGCGCGTCCCCTCCGGCGCGGCCCACAGCACGATGCCGCTTTCCATCATCTGACGGGCGCGCTGTAGATCACGTCGGGCCTGCTGCGGATTGTGCCGGGCCACTGAGGGAAATTCTGCAGCGCGCATGGCGCGGCCGAGAAATGGAATGCGGTACAACTCGCTCTTGGCCAGCATGCGAATCGAACCCGGCATGGCAACGAAGCTGGCCGGAATGTCGTAATGGCTGGAATGCGTGCTGAGGATCAGGTAACGCCGACCGTCATTGAAGTCCGGACACTGGCCCTGCACCGTCATATGCATGCGCACCAAACGCAGCAATGTTGCAGACCAGGCACGGGTATAACCATCGACGTGCTCGCGGCGCAACCGCCCTACCGCGGCCCGGCCAATCACCAGCAGGCAGAAATGCAGCGTCACGCCAAGCGTGCACAACACCACACCGGCACGACGAGCCAGATTCGCGCTGTGCGCGATGGGTTGCAGTCTCAGCATGAAATGGCTCCTTACTTATCGGGAGGTTGATCCGGGTGCAGCGCATTGGCTAGGCGGTATGATGCCGACAAACGCGTCTACGACACAGGAGGTACCATGCCATTCGCTCAACTGATCAGCACGGAACAGCTTCAAAGTCGCCAGGGCCAGGACAACCTGCTGATCCTGGATTGCCGCTTCGCCCTCGAAGACCCGGCCTATGGCCGTCGCAGTTACCTTGACGGGCATATTCCCGGTGCCCACTTCCTCGATCTCGAACAAGACCTGTCTGCCCCGGTGATCAAGGGCGTAACCGGTCGCCACCCGCTACCGGACCCAAGCTCACTGGTCGAACGTTTGCGCAGCTGCGGCCTGCGGGCGGACAGCCAGGTGGTGCTGTACGACGACGGCCCCGGCGCCTTCGCGGCTCGGGCATGGTGGTTGCTGCTTTGGCTGGGCAAGCGCGATGGCCTCTACCTGCTCGATGGCGGCTTGAAGGCGTGGCGCGAGGCCGGCCAGGAACTGAGCATTGCCCCGCCGGAGAACGCACCCGGTGATTTCTCGGCGCAACCCGACAGCGACCTGCTGCTGAGTGCCGAGCAACTGACCCTGCGCCTGGGCAATCCGGATCTCACCCTGCTCGACGCCAGAGCGTTGCCGCGCTTTCGCGGCGAGGTCGAGCCACTCGACCCAGTCGCCGGACACATTCCCGGCGCGCAATGCGCGGCATTCACCGACAACCTCGGGGCCGATGGCCGGTTCCTGCCGGCACAAGCGCTGCGCGATCGCTTCGACCAACTACGCGGCGATCGCCCACTGGAAAACCTGGTGGCCTACTGTGGCTCCGGGGTTACGGCCTGCCACAACCTGTTCGCAATGAGCCTGGCCGGTTATCCGCTGGCACCGCTGTACGCCGGCTCATGGAGCGAATGGATCACCGACCCGGCGCGTCCGGTTGCCACCGGAGAATGACCGGGTTTTAAGTACCAATCGAAATATGCGCAATAACTCAAATCTGGAATCAATTTAAAAACAGTCCTTTACAGCTGAAATATCGCGCTAGACTTGAAATTGAGCGGCTAACCCCGCTCCCGGTGGGGCCTTTATCGAAGAGCCACTAGAAAAGCTGCCACGCGCCCGGCCCCACCGGCACTCTCCGCGAGGATGCCATGGGAATTGCCGCCTGCGATCTCAGCCAGCACGTGATCCGCCCTACCCTTCTCTATCTGAAGTGTCATAGCGCCACGGCCGAAGCCCTGCTGCTGGGGGCTGCAGCCTGCCAATCGGCACTCGGCAGCGCGCTGGACACCCCGCAAGGCCATGGCCTTTACCGCATCAGCGGGCAGCGTCACCAGACGCTCTGGGATCAGCATTTGGCCTTCGACCCCGAACTGGCCAGCCGCGTCCGTGGTCTCGCCAGCCAGCACGCCTTTCTCGAAGCCCCGCATATGGAACTGACCGTCAACCTGCGCTACGCCACGGCCATCGCCTGGCTACTGGTGGAAGCCGAAAAACTGCAGCTGCCAGCCGCCAATGACCTGATGGCCTTGGGCCGAATTTGGTGCAAGGTTTTTCAACCTCAAGGCCGCCAGCACGACTTTCTCGAAGCCTGGCAGCGCTGTATCGAGCCGGTGAGCCAGGTCGCCTGACCAAGCCGTCAGAAAAAACCTGAGGGAGATACGCGCCAAATCTCACCAATTGTCCGACAATGCGCTCTATTTCGGGAACTTCAGCGCCTTGGCAGCGGTCAGGAAAAACTGTAGCGTGCGCCCCCTCGCCTCACCACAGGAGCTTCCCCGTGAGCAAACGCCTTCTCAAGACCGGCCTTGCCGTCGCTATCACTGCCACTTCCAGCCATGGCTTCGCCGCCGGCTTCGCCCTTAACGAACAAAGCATTTCCGGCATGGGTACGTCGTTTGCCGGCCGCTCATCGTCCGCCGATGACGCCAGCACCGTGTTCGGCAACCCGGCCGGCATGTCCCGCCTCAAGCGCGAGGAAATCAGCGTTGGCGCCGCTGCCATCTATGCCAAGAGCGATATCAGCCATGCCACAGCCAGCTCCGCCTTCGGCCCTGTAGCCGGCAGCAATGACGGCGACATGGTGCCGGTCACAGGCGTGCCCATGGGTTATTACGTCAAGCCGCTGGACGACAAGGTCGCCTTCGGCCTCGGTATCTACGTGCCATTCGGTCTGATGACCGACTACGAAAGCGGCTACCAGGGCCGCTACTACGCCGACAAGAGCTATGTGCGCGTCATCACTGTCCAGCCGACGCTCAGCTATCGTTTCAACGACAAGCTGTCGGTAGGCTTCGGCCCCACCTTCAACCATATCGAGGGCGAGCTCTCCTCGTCGCTGAATGCCGGCACCGAAGACGGCAAGGTGAAGGTCAAGGGCGATGATACGGCGGTCGGCTTCAACGTCGGCGTGCTGTACGAATTCACCCCGCAGACCCGCCTCGGTCTGACCTACCATTCGCGCGTGAAGTACGAGCTGGAAGGCGACACCCGGGTACAGGTCGGTGGCGCACTGGCAGGCCTGGCCGGCAAGTACGATGCCTCGCTCGACGTGACCACTCCCGAATCCGTGGACCTTTCGCTCACCCACGAACTCGACGACCGCTGGACCCTGTACGCCGGCAGCACCTGGACGCGCTGGAGCCGCTTCCAGGAAATCCGCATCGAGAACGAAACCTCGACGCTGCCGCCGCCGCTGGCCACCATCGTCGAAGAGCAGAACTGGCACGACACCTGGGCCCATGCGGTCGGCCTGTCGTACAAGCTCAACCCACAGTGGACGCTGCGTACCGGCGTCGCCATCGACCAGTCGCCGACCAACAACGTCGACCGTTCGCCGCGCGTGCCGTCCGGCGACCGCACCATCTTCAGCGTCGGTGCCGGCTGGAGCCCGAGCGAGGACATGACCATCGACCTGGCCTACTCCTACCTGCGCGAAGAGTCGGTAGACGTCGATCACGTCAGCGCCACTCGCGGCGCCTACAGCGCCCGCTACAAGAACAGCGCGCATGGCCTGGGGGCGTCGCTCAGCTACCGTTTCTGATCGGCGTCACGCACGCGGCCAGGGACGGCTGCGTGAGCTACCTCCAACCGCTGAGGATCAGGGCTGCGAGGCGATGGCCTTTTCCACAGCGGCGATCAACTCGGGATCATCCGGCTTGGTCAGGCTGGAGAAGCTGGCCACCACCTTGCCCTGGCGGTCGACCACATATTTGAAGAAATTCCAGCGCGGCTGCCGGCTCTGTTCGGCCAGGCCCTTGAACAGCGGAATGGCGTCATCGCCTGACACCGCTTGCGGCTCGGTCATAGCGAAGGTCACGCCGTAATTGACGTAGCAGACCGTAGCCGTTTCCTTGCTGTCAGCAGACTCCTGACGAAAGTCGTCGGACGGCACGCCCAACACTTCCAGGCCCTGATCCTTGAAACGCTGATAGAGCGCTTCGAGCCCTTTGAATTGCGGGGTAAAGCCGCAGAAGCTGGCAGTATTGACCACCACAAGCGGCTTGCCGCTGTACTGGCAGAGTTCGATGTTCTCGCCCTTGGTGCGCAGCTTGGGCAGCTCGCCCTGCAGCATCGCCGGACATTCGGCGGCCAGCACCGGCAGCGCCAAACTGGAGAGCAGCAGGAAGCAGGCAAAACGGCGGAAAGACATGACGATTAACCTCGAGCGATAAAGCGATCTCGCCACGCTACTCGCAGGTCCGCCCGCAGGCAACTAGCAGATACCGACGCCCAACTGCAGCAAAGCCAGCCCGCCCTGGCGCCAACCCCACCAGGCCAGCGCCAGCAGCGAAGCGAAGCCCAGCGCCACGGCACCGAACGTCAGCGCCTTGCGGCTCACGCGGGCGCCCCCTGCAGGCGCGCCACCGGTACCTCGCGCACGGGCCAGTTGAGCGCCGCGGCCATCAGGCTCAGGCCGATGGAAATCTGCCAGACCAGATCGTAGCTGCCGGTGGTGTCGTAGAGATAACCGCCCAGCCAGCCGCCGAGGAAGGAGCCGAGCTGGTGGAACAGGAAGACGATACCGCCGAGCATCGAAAGGTTGCGCACACCAAACAGGGTCGCCACGGTGCCGTTGGTCAGCGGCACCGTCGACAGCCACAGCAGGCCCATGGCGATACCGAACAGGTAGGCGCTCCACTGCGTCAACGGCGCCACCAGGAACAGCGTGATCACCACGCCACGCAACAGGTAAAGAATGCTGAGCAGACGCGGCTTGGCCATGCGCCCGCCGAGCCAGCCGGCGATGTAGGTACCGAAGATATTGAACAACCCGACCAGTGCCAGCACCGTAGTGCCGGTGAGTGCCGGCAGGTGGTGGTCGACCAGATACGCCGGCAGGTGCACGGCGACGAACACCACCTGAAAGCCACAGACGAAGAAGCCCAGCGCCAGCAGCCAGAAGCCGGAATGACTGGCGGCCTCACGCAACGCCTCACCCAGGGTTTGCTGCGGGCCATAGCTCGCCGGTGGCGGCGTCTCGTTGATCATCGCGGCCAGCGGCACGATCAGCGCCACCAGCAGGCCCAGCGCCAACAGCGCCGCCGACCAGCCCAACCAAGCGATCAGGCCCAGCGTACCCGGCAACATGGCGAACTGGCCGAACGAGCCGGCGGCCGCTGCGATACCCATGGCCATGCTGCGCTTCTCTACCGGCACGGCGCGCCCGACCACGCCGAGAATGACCGAGAACGAGGTGCCGGACAGGCCGATACCGATCAGCAGGCCGGCGCTCAGCGACAATGACAGCGGCGAGTCCGCCATGCCCATGCACAGCAGCCCCAGCACATAAAGCACGCCGCCGATGACGATGGCCTTGCGCGCACCAAAACGGTCGGCCAGTGCGCCAGTGATCGGCTGCGCCAGGCCCCAGATCAGGTTCTGCAGCGCGATGGCGAAGGCGTACACCTCGCGCCCCCAACCGAACTCCGCACTCATCGGCGGCAGGAACAGGCCGAAGCCATGGCGAGTGCCAAGCGACAGCGCCAGGATCAGCGAGGCGCCGAGCAGCAGCCAGGTGGTTGAACGCCAAGCAGTTGTCATTATTGTCTCCAGCGTACGGCCGCCTGCGACCGCGTAGGCAGTAATACGGCCATCAGGCCAGTTCGTCGAGCAGCTTCATCAACTCGGCGCGGCGACTCTCACCCAGCCGAGCGTTCAGCGCACACTGCACCTGTTCCCACAGCGGCAGCGCCTGTTCGACACGTTGCAGGCCGGCCTCTGTGAGCCGTACCTCGCGAGCGCGCAAATCGCGCCCTTCCCCCAGTTGCACCAGCCCCTGTTCTTCCAGCACCCGCAGATTGCGCCCCAGAGTACTGCGATCCAGCCCCATGGCTTCGGCCAGCACGGATATGCTCGGCTGGCCGAGCCGCTGAACATGGCGCAGCAAGGAAAACTGGGCAGCCCCAAGGCCGACGGCGGCCAGCGCGTCGTCGTAGCGTCGGGTCACGCCACGGCTGGCGCGGCGCAGTTGGGTACAAAGACAGGAAGTCGGCAACATAAATGCAGGTATATACCCGCATCGGCGATTCACACTCATACAGTTACGTAGCGCGTCACCATAACAGTTGCTTCAGAGGCTCAATGCCAACGCCAGCAGCGCGCCGCATTCGGCCAGTTCGACCAGCGCTCCAGCGGTATCGCCCGTGGTGCCGCCCAGGCGCCGCAACAGCGCGCGGCGCAGCCACACGAACAACAGCAATGCCGTCGCCAGAGCCAGCAATGCGGGCCAGCCGAACAGCAGCATGCCCAGCAGATGCCCGCCGAGCACCCAGGGCAACTGCTGGCGCGGCAGATGATCGACCAGCGCCTGGCCCAGGCCACCGGCGCGCACGTATGGCGTGCTTGCCAACAACAGCGGCAGCAGGCTGCGCCCCAGCCAGGGTAGCAGTATCAGGCAGGCGCCCTTTCCGGT
Organism: Pseudomonas sp. UBA7530; assembly: GCF_002479365.1. NCBI lineage: Bacteria > Pseudomonadati > Pseudomonadota > Gammaproteobacteria > Pseudomonadales > Pseudomonadaceae > Pseudomonas > Pseudomonas sp. UBA7530. The sequence continues at coordinate 270,392 of NZ_DLMS01000013.1, read as the reverse complement.
TTGCAACAGCGTCAGCAGCGCAGCGAACTTGAGCAACAGCAGCAGCACCAGCACCACCACGGCGATCGGCCCGCTGCGTGGATCCTTCATGATCGTCAGGGTGCGCTCGCGGTCGCCAAAGCCGCCCACCCAGGCGTCCGCGGCGTCGGCGAGGCCATCCAGATGCAATCCGCCGCTCAGGCCAACCCACAGTGCCAGGATGATCGCGGCCTGCAACAGAGCCGAAGTCTGCCCCAGCAGCAGATGTGCAAGCCATAGCAACAGGCCGAGCAACAGCCCTACCGCGGGATACCAGAGCAGCGAGCGCCCCATCTGCTCGGGCGTCGGCATGCCCGGCAGACTGACCGGCAGACGGGTGAGGAACTGCAGGGCGATCAGCAGCGCAATCATGGCAACTCCGTCAGGCGCCCGTCGGCATCCAGGCTCAGGCGAAAGCGTTCGGCGTAGCCGACGTTGACCTGCAGCAGATCCTGGCGCGGCAGCTCACGTGCCCGCGCCAGCAGCAGGCGCATCACGCCGCCGTGAGTGACCAGCAGCAGACGCTGGCCGGCATGCGCCCTCGCCAGCCCCTGCAAGGCGGCGAGCACGCGGGCCTCGAACTGCAGCAGCGGCTCGCCATTGGGCGGCGTGAAGGCATAAGGGTCGGCCCAGAAACGCCCCAGCGCTTCGGCATCGCTGTCCATCAGCTGCGCGGCGCTGCGTCCTTCCCAGTCACCGAAATGCAATTCCTGCAGGCCTGGCTCGTAGTGCAGCGGCAACCCATGAGCTGCGGCCACTTCCTCGGCGAAACGCGCGCAGCGCTGCAGCGGCGAGCTGATCAATCGATCCCAGGGCCCTGCGCCCTGCACGGCGACGCGCAACTGCGCCCAGCCCTGCTCGGTCAACGCATCGTCCAGGCTGCCGCGCAAACCACCGCCCTGCTCCGTCTCACCGTGACGCAGCAACTCCAGATGCAGCATTAGCTCGGCCTCTCTGCCACAGCAGCCTCGGCGAAGGTCGCCATCTGGCCGTGCAGCGCACAAGCCAGACGCAGCAAGGGTACGGCCAGGGCAGCGCCGCTGCCCTCGCCCAGGCGCAAACCCAGCTCCAGCAGCGGCTCGGCCTCCAGCGCCTGCAACACACGCACGTGGCCTGGCTCGGCTCCGTGGTGGGCGAACAGCAGCCAGTCACGGCAACCAGGATTCAGGCGCACGGCGAGCAAGGCCGCAACGCTGCAGATAAAGCCGTCGACCAGTACCGCGACGCCCTGCTGTGCAGCGGCCAGGTAGGCGCCAACGAGGGCCGCGATCTCGAAGCCGCCAAGGTGGACGAGCGCCTGCAAGGGTTCATCGATCTGTGCCCGATGCAATGCCAGCGCCGCATCGATGACCCGCGCTTTGTGCGCCACGCCCGCGCCGTCCAGGCCGGTGCCGGGGCCAGCCAGATCGCTCGCCGGACAGTTCAGCAGCCAGCAGGCCAGCGCTGCCGCTGCCGTGGTATTGCCAATACCCATCTCGCCACCGACGAACAGATCGCAGCCGGCGGCGCGGGCGCGCTGGATACTGTCGCGTCCCGCTTCCAGACAGATCATCGCCTGGGCCAGAGTCATGGCCGGATCACGGACGAAATTCTGTGTACCGGCGCCAACCTGCAAATGTCTTACCCCAGGCAGCAGCGGCAGCGGCTCGGCAGTACCCAGGTCGATCACCTCCAGCGCGGCATCCAACTGACGCGCCAGCACGCTGATGGCCGCGCCGCCGCTGACGAAGTTGGCCAGCATCTGCCCGGTCACGGACTGCGGGTAGGCGGAAATACCCTCGGCCACCACACCGTGGTCGCCGGCGAAAATGGCGATCCACAACTTGTCCAGGCTGGGCCGCTCGCGCCCCTGCAGCGCCGCCAGATGAATGGCCAGCGCCTCCAGTCGGCCGAGCGAGCCGGCCGGCTTGGTCAATTGCTGCTGACGGGTTTCAGCCTTGGACTGGGCAACATGATCGAGCGGCTGACACGACCCCTGCCACCATTGCAGACTCATAGGGCATTTCCCTTGAGGGTCATCGGCAGCCCGGCGACGGTGAACACCACGCGCTGGCTGCGTTCGGCCAGCGCCTGATGCAGCCAGCCAGCCTCATCGACATAACGGCGCGTCAGTTCGCCCAGCGGCACCACCCCCAGCCCGGTTTCGTTGCTGACCAGCAGGATGCGCCCCGGCAACTCGGCCACGCAGTTCAGCAGCGCCTCGCGCTCGGCATCCAGGCGCTGCGGGTCTTCCAGCATCAGCAGGTTGGTCAGCCACAGGGTCAGGCAATCCACCAGCAGGCAACGCCCGGGGGCTGCCTGTTCGCGCAGCACGCGAGCCAGCGCCAGCGGCTCTTCGATCAGCGCCCAATGCGCCGGACGCCGCGTGCGATGCTGTGCGACACGGGCGCTCATCTCGCCATCGAGCGGTTCGCTGGTGGCGATATACACCACGTCCAATCCGGATTCGTCGGCAAGCTTCTCGGCCAGGCGGCTCTTGCCGGAACGGGCACCGCCGAGGATCAGTTCAAGCATGATTCAATCCACATTCGTTTCTACCGATAGGCCGCACAGCGCTCTGAGTTTTTCGCTATCCAGGTGCAACTCCACCTGATCGGCCAGGCGCTCGATATCGCGTTCGCGCAAGGCCTGATAATCCACGTGCTGCACCTCGTCCAAGCCAGCCCAACGCAGCAGCGCAGCGAACGCTGGAGGCTGTTCGAACAGGCCATGCAGGTAGGTGCCGAGCACCTGGCCATCGGCGCTGAAGCCGCCGTCGCTGCGGCCGTCGGCGAGCCGCACTGCGCCATTGAGACCCGGCCCGCGACTGACGCCGGCATGAATCTCGTAGCCGCTGACATCCGCTTGTTCCAGGCAGAGCTGGCCGTGCACGTTGCGTAGCTGTTTCTCCGGCTCCAGTACCGTCTCGAAATCCAGCAGGCCCAGGCCTTCGCTGGTACCAACAGCGCCCTCCAGGCCATGCGGGTCATGAATCTGCCGCCCCAGCATCTGCAGGCCGCCGCAGATGCCCAGGACCTTGCCGCCGTAACGCAGATGGCGGGCGATAGCTGCATCCCAGCCCTGCTCGCGCAGACGCGCGAGATCAGCGCGCACGCTCTTGGAGCCGGGCAGGATGATCAGATCCGCAGGTGGGATGGCCTGACCCGGTCCGACGAAGGTCAGCTGTACCCGAGGATGCAGGCGCAGCGGGTCGAAATCGGTATGGTTACTGATACGCGGCAGCACCGGCACCACCACGCGCAACGCCTGTTCTTCCTTGGCCTGCTGACGGGTATCGACGGCGTCCTCGGCCTCCAGGTGGAAATCCATCAGGTACGGCAACACGCCAAGCACCGGCTTGCCGGTGCGCTGCTCCAGCCAGTCCAGGCCCGGCTTGAGCAGGGCGATATCACCGCGAAAGCGGTTGATCACGAACCCCTTCACGCGCGCCTGTTCGCTGGGGCTGAGCAGCTCCAGGGTGCCGACCAGATGGGCGAACACGCCGCCCTTGTCGATATCGGCGATCAGTATCACCGGGCAATCGACTGCCTCGGCAAAGCCCATGTTGGCGATGTCGCCGGCGCGCAGGTTGATCTCGGCCGGCGAGCCGGCGCCTTCGACCAGCACCAGTTGGTGGCTCTCCAGCAGACGAGCGTGGGACTCCAGAACCGCCGCCATCGCCACCGGCTTATAGCCGTGGTAGGTCAGTGCCTGCATATTGCCGATGGCCCGGCCATGGATGATCACCTGGGCACCCATGTCGCTGTTGGGCTTGAGCAGCACCGGGTTCATATCGGTGTGCGGCGCCAGGCCAGCCGCCTGCGCCTGCACCGCCTGGGCACGGCCGATCTCGCCGCCATCTTCGGTCACCGCCGAATTGAGCGCCATGTTCTGCGGCTTGAATGGCACCACGGACACGCCCTGGCGGCGCGCCCAGCGACACAGCGCCGTTACCAGGGTGCTCTTGCCGGCATCGGAGGTGGTGCCCTGCACCATCAGGGTCGGCATCAGGAGGTTTCCTCAAGACTGGCGAGGATCGGCGCGCACTCCAGCAAGCCCTGCTGCAGCCGCAGCCAGCCGGCCTCGTCTGCCGGCAGGCCGAAACGCAGGCTGTCCAGCTCAGCGAACAGGCGTACCAGGATGCCGCGCCTCGCCAACAGCTCCATGCAGGGCACCGCACGACGGGTGCAGCAGAACTGGAACAGCGCCGAGCTACCGGTGACCGGCATGCCGCAATCACGCAGCAGTGCCGCCAGGCGCTCGCCGTCGGCCAGCAGGCGCTCGCGCTGGCGGCGCTGCCCATCACGGTCGGCCAGCAGACTCAACGCCACGCTACGCGCCGGACCGCTGACGGCCCAGGGCCCGAGCAGCACCTCCAGCTCATCCAGCAGTGCCTGGGCGGCCAGGACGAAGCCCAGACGCAGGCCGGCCAGGCCGAAGAATTTGCCGAACGAGCGCAGCACGATCAGCCCGGGCATATCGCTGTAGGCAGCCAGACTGTGCTCCGGCGTGCAGTCCATGAACGCTTCGTCGACCACCAGCCAGCCGCCGCGCTCGGCCAGCTCATCGTGCCAGTCGAGCAGGCGCGCCGGCTCGATCAGGCGGCCAGTCGGATTGTTGGGATTGACCACCAGCAATACGTCGAGCTGTGGCAGGGCTCGATGCACCGAACCCTCGCTGAGCTTGGTGATGCGATGACCTTCGCGGCGCCAGGCCGCTGCATGCTCGGCATAGGTCGGCGTGAGGATGCCCACGCTGCTGTGCCCGTGCAGACGTGGCAGCGCCTGGATCGCCGCCTGCGAGCCGGCCACCGGCAACAGGCTGGCGGCGCCGTAGTAATCGCGCGCGACCGCCTCCAGGCCGTCGTTGACCTCGGGTAACCGCGCCCAGGCGGCAGCCGGAACCGGCGGAAGCTCCCAACCGTAGGGCGCGACACCGGTGGACAGGTCCAGCCAGTCTTCCAGGGGAATGCCGTAGCGCTGCGCCGCGGCGCGCAGTCGACCTCCGTGTTCAAGCACCCAGCACCTCCCAGATCATCAGGCACAGCAGCCACAGGCCAACGCCGGCAACGACTCTGTTCATTGCCCGCTCGATATCCCGCGCGCGCGGCGCCGGGCCCTCGCCTAGCTGCGGGCGCTCATGCAGCTCACCGTGGTATTCGGCGGCGCCGCCCAGACTCACTCCCAGGCTGCCGGCACCGGCCGCCATCACCGGGCCAGCATTGGGACTGTCCCATAACGGCGCCTGCCTGCGCCAGCAGCGCAACGCCAGCCAGGTACGCCCGAGCAGTGCATAAGTCAGCGCCACCAGGCGCGCCGGCACGTAATTGAGTACGTCATCGATTTTCGCGGCCGCCCAGCCGAAGCGCTCGAAGCGCTCGTTGCGATAGCCCCACATGGCGTCCAGGGTGTTGCTCAGGCGATACAGCACGACGCCAGGCGCACCGGCGACAACGAACCAGAACAAGGCGGCGAATACCGCATCGGAACCGTTCTCCAGCACCGACTCGGTACCGGCGCGGGCCACGCCGGTGGCGTCCAGCTCGGCGGTGTTGCGGCTGACCATCCAGCCGACGCGCTCACGGGCGAGCGGCAGATCGCCCAGGCGCAGTGCGCGCGCTACCGGTTGCGCATGCTCGTAAAGGCTGCGCAGGCCAAGGGCGAAGTACAGGGCGAAGATCTCCACCGCCCAGCCCAACCCGCTGATCTGTACCAGCAGCCAGGTGAGCAGGGTCAGCGGCAGCACCGCCAGGCACCAGGCAGTGACACCGTGGCTGCGCCAGCCGCCGCCGGCGGGATTGAAGCGTTGCTCCAGGCGATCGGCCAGGCGCCCAAAGGCCACCAGCGGGTGCGCGCGACGCGGCTCGCCCAGCACGGCATCCAGCGCCACGCCGGCACAGGTGATCAGCGCCAGGCTCATCGTTCAGTCACCCTGCACTCCCCATCGATTCTCGAATAGCAACTCGCTCAGCGGTCGAGGCGTGGCCCAGCCCTCTTCAACCAGCATCGGTTTCTCATAGAAGGCGTCCACCGGCCCCAGACACAGCAGCGCCACCGGCTTGCTGCCGGCCGGCATACCCAGCAGCTCGGCCAGCGCCTCGGGGTCGAACAACGATACCCAGCCGAGCCCAAGGCCTTCGGCGCGCGCAGCCAGCCACAAATTCTGAATGGCGCAGGCGACCGAGGCCATATCCATTTCCGGCAGCGTGCGTCGCCCGAAGACATGCGCTTCGCGCCCCTCCATCAGCGCCACGGCCAGCAGTTCGGCGCAGTCACGAACGCCCTCGACCTTGAGCCGCATGAACTCGTCGCTACGCTCGCCCAGGGCCTCGGCGGTGCGCACCCGCTCAGCCTCCACCAACCCGTGGGCGGCCTCGCGCAGTTGCCGGTCACTGATACGCAGGAAACGCCAGGGCTGCATCAGGCCGACGCTGGGGGCGTGATGCGCCGCTTCGAGCAGACGCGCCAGCACTTCGGGCGGCACCTCGCCGCCGGCGAAGTGACGCATGTCGCGACGCTCGGCGATGGCGCGGTACACCGCCGCGCGCTCTTCGGGGCTGAAGGCGTGCTCGCTCATGGACGCAACAGCGCGGCGGCCGCCTCCGGGTTGGACGGCAGATAGAAGTGGATGTAGCTGGCAGTTAGCCGCCCCAGGCGATACACCGCTTCGGCCACCGGCTTGCCGTTAGGGCAGCGACCCAGTGCCAGTGGATCGAGCGGGCTTTCCAGCCGCGAGTGATGGTAGGTGTGACCGCGCAGCTCACCTTCCGGGAGCGTCACTTCCTGCAGGGCCAGTGCGGTCAGGCGCGGCTGCAACGCGGCGCTGCCCGCCAGCAGACCAAGCATGCGCCCGCTGGCGCCATGTTTGTAGCGCAGCTCATCGAGCAGATAGAGCATGCCACCACATTCGGCGAGCAGCGGTTTGCCGGCCTGGTGATGGGCGCGAATCGCATCGGCCATGGCCTGATTACTCTCCAGCTCGGACAGGTACAACTCGGGGTAACCACCAGGCAGATAAAGGCTATCCACCTCGGGCAGCTCGCTATCGGCCAGCGGCGAAAAGTAACGCAGCTCTGCGCCGAGGGCCTGCAGCAGATCAAGGTTGGCCTGATAAAGGAAGGCGAACGCGGCATCACGCGCCACGCCGATACGAACTCCGGCCAGCAGCTCAGGTGGCGGCTCAATCACCGGCGCGGCAAAACTCACTGCCGGCGGCAGGTCCACATCGGCGGTAGCTACCAGCGCATCGGCCGCAGCATCCAGGCGCGCATCCAGATCCGCGAGCTCGGCAGCCTGCACCAGGCCCAGATGCCGACTCGGCAACTCCACTGCTGCGCTGCGCGGCAAGGCGCCGAACCAGTGGATGCTGGGCGGCAAGGCATCACGCAGGATATCGCCGTGGCGGGTGCTGGCGACGCGATTGCCGAGTACGCCGGCAAAGGGCAAGTCCGGCTGGAAAGTGGCCAGGCCATGGGCCAGTGCGCCAAAGGTCTGCGCCATGGCCGCACCGTCGATCACCCCCAGTACGGGCACGCCGAAATGGCGGGCCAGGTCGGCCGCCGAGGGCTTGCCGTCGAACAGGCCCATGACCCCTTCGATAAGGATCAGATCAGCCTCGCCCGCCGCCTGCCACAACAGCCGCCGGCTCTCGGCCTCGCCGACCATGGCCAGGTCGAGCTGGTACACCGGCGCGCCACTGGCACGGGCGTGGATCATCGGGTCGAGAAAGTCCGGCCCACATTTGAAGACACGCACCCGCCGGCCCTGGCGCGTATGCAGGCGCGCCAGCGCGGCGGTGACGGTGGTCTTGCCCTGACCAGACGCCGGGGCGGCGATCAGCAGCGCCGGGCAGTGACGTGCATTCATCAGAATTCGATGCCCTTTTGCGCCTTCACCCCGGACTTGAACGCGTGCTTGACCAGGCTCATCTCGGTGACCGTATCGGCCGCCTCGATCATTCCCGGCAAGGCGCCACGGCCGGTCACCACCACATGCTGCAGCAGCGGCCGGGCTTCGATATCGGCCAGGACCGCCTCCAGCTCGAGGTAGCCATGCTTGAGGGCGATGTTCAGCTCATCCAGCACCACCAGGCCGACAGATTCGTCGCTGAGCAGGCGCTGAGCCACGGCCCAGGCTTCCTGCGCCTTGGCGATATCACGCTGGCGATCCTGAGTTTCCCAGGTGAAGCCCTCGCCCATCACGTGGTAGCTGACTTCCTCGGGAAAGCGGCGGAAGAAGGCTTCTTCACCGGTACTGGCCGCGCCCTTGATGAACTGCACCACGCCCACCTTGAGGCCATGACCGAGGGCACGCGCGACCATGCCGAAGGCGCTGCTGCTCTTGCCCTTGCCATTGCCGCTGTGTACCAGCAGCAGACCGTATTCATCCTGGGCCTGGGCGATCTTTTCATCGATAAGAGCTTTCTTGCGCTGCATACGCGCCTTGTGGCGGACGTCGCGTTCGGTGGACTCACTCATGCTGTGCTCCTGCAAGTCAGGCGCCCTCGTTGCCTGCATGAGCAGTGCGAACGGTAATGAAGAGATCGCGATGCGCTGCGCGTCCTCATCCAGGCACCAATGGCTGATCAGGCGAGCGGAAGACAGACAACACGAACGCCCCGGTGGAACCGGAGCGTTGGCCGGGCAGCGCCCTCCGCGATGCCGTGAAACTGCGACAGGCCGGTCTCCGGGCTTGTGAGCGAACCCGAAGGTTCGACGCTGCGCCTTCCCGTGCATTGCACAGTGGCCTGAAACAGCGTTTGACTCACCTACCGTTGCGGGGGCAGCGCCGGCATTGGAACCGGCTTCCCTGTTTCACCCTGGCGTGGTCATTCATGACGACTTGGGGCACCTGAAGCAAGGCGCGCAGGGTAGAGGCTGGCAGCCCTGCCCGTCAACGCCGCCGCACTAATGCCTGGGTGTGAACCCCGGCGGCTTGCTCGCCAGCCACTCGACGAAGGTCCGCAAGCGCTCGTCCGCCAACAGCGCCTCGCGACTGTTGTAGGTCAGGGCCAGCTCCTTTTCACTGAACAGCCGGTGAATCTGGTTGTGGCAGGCCCGGCAGACCCAGAGCGTGGCGGTAATGCGCTCATGACGGGCAAAGCGCTTCTGCACGTAGGCCTTGTCGTGCAGCGCCTTGGGAATCAGATGGTGACGAGTGAGTGCCACAGGCCGCGCGCAAAGCTCGCAGACCTCGGGCTGGGGCGGCAGGCGGATGGGCTCGGCCATGGCGAATCAGGGGTTGCGCGCAAGCTCGGGCGTGATCACACGCTTGGCATCGAGATAGACGCGCTGCCAGTAGACGTTGTCGAGGCTGTCCAGGCGCACGGTGCCGCCACTGGATGGCGCATGCACGAAGCGCCCTTCGCCGACATAGATGCCGGCATGGCTCACGGCGCGCCCGCCGTTGGTGGCGAAGAACACCAAGTCACCGCTCTGCAGCGCATCACGGCGAACGTCAGGAGTGCGCATCGCGCTCAACTCGCGGGTCGAGCGTGGCAGGCTAATACCGGCAGCATCGCGGTAGACATAGCCGATCAGGCCGCTGCAGTCGAAACCACCTTCCGGCGTGTTGCCACCATAGCGATACGGCGTACCGACCAGTCCCAGCGCACGGAACAACACGTCCTGCGCGCCACCCTGATAGGAGGACGAAGAAACCGGCGGATGGTAGATGGGCTGGGGGGCGGGAGCGCGGCTGCTACAGGCAGTCAGCAGCAGTGCGAGAGAAACGAGGACGACACGGGTCGTGAAAGGCATAAGCGAGGCGATCCAGGGCCTGAATGCGCTCTACTCTGCCGCTTGCAGGCAAACGGCGCAACCCTGGAGTTACGCCGTGACACATCAATTGTGGCGCTTGGCCGCGACTTGCTCTTCCACCGGAGCCAGCGCAAGGACGCGCTTGGCCTGCAGGTAGCTGCGGTTCCAGTAGCTGTCATCGAGGCTGTCGATGCGCACGCCACCGCTGCGGCTGCTGCTGGAATGGATGAACTGGTCATCACCCAGGTAGATGCCGGCGTGGCTGACACGACCACGACCGCGGTCATTGAACAGGATCAGGTCGCCAGGCTCCAGATCGGCGCGCGCCACCTTGGGCGCGTCGAGATTGATCAGCTCGCGAGTGGAGCGTGGTAGCTCCAGGCCGACTTCCTCACGGAACAGGTAACCGACGAAACCGCTGCAATCGAAACCGGACTGTACCGAGGTGCCGCCGTAGCGATAGCGCGTACCGATCAGCGAACGCCCGAGATCGAGCAGGCTGTCGGCCAGCTGCGGCATTTCATAGGGTTCGTCGTCGATCAGCGCGTTGATTTCATCATCGGCAGGCTCGGCCTGCTGAGACAGCGGACGAACAACGGGCTCGACCGTGGCTTCGCTGACCTGCGGTTGCGGCGAGTGGCCGGCGCAGGCAGCGAGAAAGACTGTAAGTGCAAGAGGCACGAGGGGTGCGAAGCGTTTTAGCATGGGCACGACCGTGTCGATTGAATTTATAAGTGCGCGACTATGCCCTCTATAAAGCCCATTTGCAAATTCTATCGACGGAAATGTGACCCAGTGGTTTCACCGCGCCATCTAAAGCGCCCGACCATTCGCACAACCGGGCGCTTCAGGGCGCTAGCCGAGAATCTCGCTCAAGGGGATGAAGCGCAGCATATCCCCTTCGGCCAGCGTGCTACCTTCCATTACTTCTGCCAGCCCTTCGGCCCACGCGGCGCTTCGCAAAACACCCGAACTCTGGTTGGCGTACGGCACTACGCGGCCATTCTCCAGGCGCGCGCGCAGGTACTCACGACGCATGCCCGGCTTGCCCCAGGTGAACCCTGCCGGCATGGCGAAACCCAGCGGCTCCACTCGCTGCGCGCCGAGGCGACGCAACATGTACGGACGCGCCAGCAAACCGAAGGTGACCAGCGTCGAAGCCGGATTGCCCGGCAGACCTATCACCGGAACGCCCTGGTAATGACCGAAGGTCAGCGGCTTGCCCGGTTTGATCGCCAGCTTCCACAACGCCAGCTCGCCCGCCTCGCGCAGCGCCAGGCCAAGGTAATCCGCCTCACCCACCGAAACACCGCCCGTGGAAAGAATCAGATCCACCTCGCTCAAGGCGCCCAGCGCCTCACGAGTACGCTGCAGGTCATCGGGCAATATCCCCGCATCCACCACCGCGCAGCCCAGACGCTGCAGCCAGGCGATCAGCAGGCGCCGGTTGCTGTTATAGATCTGGCCCGGGCCAAGTGACTGCCCCGGCTCGACCAACTCGTCGCCAGTGGACAGAACCGCAACACGCAGGCGCCGACGTACCAACAGCTGCGCCGCCCCCAGAGACGCGGCCAGCCCAAGCTCGATGGGCCCCAGGCGCGTACCCGCGGGCAGCACGCATTCACCTGTGCGGGTTTCCTGGCCCTGGGCGCGAACGTTCTGCCCGACCTTCAGCCGCTCGCGGAAATCCACGCGCCCAGCTTCATCGACCTCGACGTTCTCCTGCATCTCCACGGTGTCGGCGCCTTCCGGCAGCGGCGCACCAGTGAAAATGCGCGCGCAGGTTCCCGGCTGCAGTGGCGTGGGCGCAGTGCCGGCCTGGACGCGCTGACTGACCGGTAATGGCAGGCCGCTCCAGTCGGCCAGCCGCAGGGCATAACCGTCCATGGCGCTGTTGGCCCAGGGCGGCAGATCCAGCGCCGCGATCAGCGGCTCGGCCAGCACCCGGCCATCGGCATCGGCCAGCGCAACCTGCTCGGTCTGTTCGATGGGCGCAGCATCGGCCAATGCCAGCAGACGCTCCAGCGCCGCCTCCATGGGCAGCAGGCCGGGATGATCGCAACAACTCATCCGCGCGACTCGCAGGCACCCATCGGTTTCAGGTGCGGCACGAAATTGCAGGGGCGATGCCGTGCATCCAGTTGTTCAGCGAGAATTCCGTCCCAGGCCGTGCGGCAGGCATTGGTCGAACCCGGCAGGCAGCACACCAGCGTGCCGTTGGCCAGGCCGGCCAGCGCGCGCGACTGGACGGTGGAAGTGCCGATGTCGGCCACGGAGATCTGCCGGAACAGCTCGCCAAAACCATCGACCTGCTTGTCCAGCAGGCAGGCGACCGCCTCCGGCGTGCTGTCGCGCCCGGTGAAGCCGGTACCGCCGGTGATCACCACGACCTGCACCTGATCCTCGGCAATCCAGGTCGCGACCTGGGCGCGAATCTTGTACAGATCGTCCTGGAGCAGGACGCGCGCCGCCAGTTGGTGCCCGGCAGCGGTCAGGCGATCGGCCAACAGTTGCCCCGAGGTATCGGTCTCCAGCGTGCGCGTGTCGCTGACGGTCAGCACGGCAATGTTCAGCGGCACGAAAACCGCATCGGCCTTGTGGTTCATGGCAGGCTTCCAATTGAGAGAGAATGGGCGCTGTTATATCACACAGCCTGACTTCGGAGACTGTCGCATGCACGCATCCACCACCCTTCCCGCCTGCTCGGTGTTACTGCTTTCCGGCGGCCGCGGCCAGCGCATGGGCGGACGCGACAAGGGGCTGATCGAATGGCGAGGCCAGCCGCTAATAGCCTGGCTGCACGACCTGACCAGGCCGTTGAGCGACGACTTGATCATTTCCTGCAATCGCAACACCGAGCGCTACGCAGCCTATGCCGACCAACTGGTCGCCGATGCGCACCAGGACTTTCAAGGGCCGCTAGCCGGCATTCGCGCCGGCATGGCCGCGGCGCGCCACGAGCAGATGCTGGTGCTGCCCTGCGATGCGCCGCTGGTGGACCGCGCACTGATCGAATCGCTTCTCGCCCACGCCGGCAGCCGGCCGGTGGTGATTCGCCAGGGCAGCTATTGGCAACCACTTTTCTGCCTGCTGCCGACACGATTTAAGGATGACCTGGAACAAGCCTGGCACGCAGGCGAACGCAGCCCGCAACGCTGGTTCGGCAGGCTGTCGCCCGTGGCGATCGACTGCGCCCTGGACGACCTCCGGCTAGCCAACCTGAACACACCGGAAACGCTCGCGGAAAACGCAGCCCCCAATTGAAGCGCAACGCCCTAAGCGGAACTCATACGACAGTTTTACGTCAGAGCGAGGGTATGGCACTTATTTGAATGCAAGGAGACAGACCATGACCAAACGGATCATCCCCGCCCTGCTGATGACTATCGGCCTCGCTGCACTGGCCGGCTGTTCTACGCCGTCGGTGATCACGCTGAACGACGGGCGTGAGATCCAGACCGTGGACAAGCCGAAGTTCGATGAAGACTCCGGCTTCTACGAATTCGAGCAACTCGACGGCAAGCGCGCCACGATCAACAAGGATCAGGTGCAGACCGTCAAGGATCTCTGAGCCCGGACCTGAGGCACTGCTGACAGACACCGGGGCTCGCCCCGGTTGCAAAAAGGGATGATTGGCCTACAGATTTTTTCAGGCTAACCCCTTGTGCAATAAAAGTTTTTCGGTAGAATACGCCTCATTCGGAGTGTAGCGCAGCTTGGTAGCGCGTCTCGTTCGGGACGAGAAGGTCGCAGGTTCGAATCCTGTCTCTCCGACCAATCCCTTGTTCCAGCATGTTCCTACATGTCTCGGAACCCCAGAAAGCCCGGCCTCCAGCGCCGGGCTTTCTGTTTCTGGTTGTCTCACCTTATCCCCGGCTATCTCTACCGATTTGGTATGCCCGTTGGTATGCTGCCCGCTCGTTAGAACTCGGCATACCAAAAACGCATGAAACGAGCGGATATCAAGCGCCGGCCGATGGCCGATACCACCCTTGCCAACCTCGAACCCGAAGACAAAACCTACCGCGAACACGACGGCCAGGGGCTGTATTTTCGGGTGAAGCCATCAGGCCAGAAGCTCTGGGAACTACGGTACTCGAAACCTGGCTCGAAGGCCCGTTCCTGGCTTGGCCTTGGCCCCTACCCTAGCGTCAATGGCGCCGGCGCCCGCGCAAAGGCACAGGAAGCGCGCGAGCTGATCGCCAAGGGCATCGACCCGTCCACCCAGCGTAAAGCTGAGGTCGCCCAGGAGAAGGCCAAGGCCGAGAGCACTTTCGAGCCACTGGCCCGCGAGTGGTATGCCGCCAGGGTGAAGAGCTGGGGCGATGGGTATGCCAAACGAGTAATGGGCGCCCTGGAGCTGCACGTGTTCCCGAGGATGGGCAAGCGCGCCTACGTCGATATCACTCCGATGGAGTGGATGGAGTTCTTCAGGGGCATGGAGAAGAAAGGCATCATCGACCAGATGGGCAACGTGCGCCGCTTCTGCAAAGAGATCTACGACCTGGCCAGGGTCACCGGCCGCGCCACTACCAACCCGGTGGACGGCCTCGACAAGTTCCTGCAGAAGAAGCAGAGCGAGAACTATGCCCACGTCGACCAGGCCGACCTGCCCATGCTGCTACAGTCGATCAGCGCCTACACCAACCGCGTGGTGCGGATCGGCCTGCGCCTGCTGATCCTCAATGGCCTGCGACCGAGCGAGGTGCGCGAGGCGCGCTGGTCAGAGTTCGACCTTGATGCCGCGATCTGGGAAATCCCGGCCGAGCGCATGAAGAAGCGCCGCGAACATATCGTGCCGCTGTCTACCCAGTCCCTGAACCTGCTGCAGGAACTCAAGATCTACTCGGGCTCGTTCGACCTGCTATTCCCTGGCCGGAACGATCGGACCAAGCCTCTGAGCAACATGGTCTTCAACATGGCGCTACGCCGCATGGGTTACCAGGGCCAGCAGACCGGTCACGGCTTCCGCCACATCGCCAGCACCATCCTCAATGAGCACGGTTTCGACGAAAACCACATCGAGGCCCAGCTATCGCACGCGAAAGCAGGTGTTGCCGGCGTATACAACAAGGCGAAGTACTTGGAGCAGCGTCGGACCATGATGCAGTGGTATGCAGATCATTTGGATGCGCTGGAGAAAGGGAATGTCGTTCACGGCACCTTCGGTAAAGCAAGCTAGCCTTTCGTCACCTTGTTCCCGAACTAGGAATCGCAATGATAGCCTTGCGCCATAATTCAAAGCATCGACAGATCGCGTAATACCACTGCTTGATTCATGAATGAGGGATCCACCATGAAACATGTTATTCCCGCCATCCTCACTGTTCTGCTCTCTTCGCAGGCGTCAGCCGCCTGTTTCGGTGGCGGCTCGTACCAGACCTGCTCCGACAACAGCGGCAACACATACAACGTGCAACGCTTCGGCAACACCACCAATGTTCAAGGATTCAACTCCGGCACTGGCTCGCAGTGGAATCAGACCAGCACGAACATAGGCAATACCACCTTCCATAACGGCACTTCTGCAGACGGAAATTCTTGGAACGGTACCAGCACACGAATCGGTAATATCACCTTTCACAGCGGCATGGACTCCAAGGGCAACGCTTACTCCAAGACCTGTAACCAGTTCGGCTGCTTCTGATCGCCGAAAGAGGGCCTTCCATACATTGTTAGCTTGGCCGAAACTGGATCGAAGTTTCTGGGAGATACCCATGCTTCAAGTCTGGATAGGCGCAATCCTGCTGGTGCTCGGCATGTTCATGCTGCTGGCGAACCCTGTTGCCGGCGGCATACTGATCGGCATCGGCTACCTGCTTTACAAGAACACCAGCAAGGCCACACGCGCTGCCGCAGAGTCCACGTTCTGGGGCATCTGCCTGCTGTGTGGCGCGATCGTCGGCGCCGTGGCCTTCCTTGGCCTGGTCTGATCAGAAATCCCCGCCCGCCAGCTTCACGATCCTTTCCGCAATCTGATTCGACTGACGCTGCAGCGCATCCAGGCGTTGCCGCTTCTGCTCTGGCGTCATCTTGGCGTCGCGATAGACCGCATCCATCTGGTTGCGCACGTTGCCCAGTTGCTTACGAGCGAAGCCCAGCGCCGGGCGGTGGCGCAACTTCTCGCGGTTCGCCGCCATCAGCTGCTCTGCAGCGTCGACGCGACCCTCTTCCCTGTAGGCCTTGATCGTGCGATTGAGCTGGTCGGCCTCGCGCATCATGTCGTAGAACTCAGACTGATACTTCGTGCTGCGCGGCGAATCGCCCTGGTACAGCACTTTCAGAATCGGGATATCGCCGCTCCGGCTGGCCGGGCGTTCTGCGTCGCTCATGCTGTTGGCCACCAGGCTCGACATATCCAGCACGTACTGGCCGAGGGTGCCGGTGTAGGCTGCGATCAGGTGGTCGACCTGCTTGGGCGAGAGCCCGGCAATCGGCCCGGTCACCTGGCCCAGCGCGCGGCCAATTGCGCTGGTGCGCTCGTCGTAGCGCGCTTCTGGCAGTTTCCCCTCGTCGCTCATATCCTCGATCGGCGAGTCGCGGAAGAAGTTGCGATTGGCCTGCAGCTCGCGAATCGGCTGGTAGAACTGCGGTACCGGGTTGAATGCCAGGGTGTCGAACACGCCACGCGATACCGCCTTGGCCAGATCGCCGCCGTCCTGAGTACCGGTGAGCGCATGTAGGATGCGCTCGGGCACGGTACCGAAGATCAAGCCAAGTTCGAACGGTTTGGGAATGCGGAAGTGCTCGTCGCCCAGGAAGATATGCCAGTGCATGTCTTTGTCCCAATCCATCAGCGCCTGATAACGCTCGTCATCATCGTTCAGGCCAGCCAGCATCAGCGAGAAGAGCGCGATATACCCGCCCTTCATGGCCACTTCCTTGGCCAGCAGGGTCTTGTCGCCCTTCACCGCGCGGCCGAGCTTGTATAGGCCCTGCAGGCGAGCATTCAGGAACGGCACCACGTCGGTGAACCACTGCGCCGCGGCGAAGTTGCCACGCAGGCTGTAGTCCATCAGATCCTTGGCTTCATAGGATGCCTGCCGGCGCGACTTGCCAGCCTCGATTGCAGCCTTGTAGGTGCTCAGGCGGTTGGCGTTCTCGACCTTATCGCCCAGCTCCCGGTACTTCTGCCATCCCTTGCCCAGCATGGCCGCGGCCTTGGCCGGGGTGTTCACCAAGCTACCCAGGTATGCCTCCTGCTGCTTGCGGGTGAAGCCCTTCTTCTCGAGCGCGCGGCGGATGATCTGCGCCGAGGCCTCTGGGTCTGCCCCGTGCACGTAGCCACCTTGGAAACTGCCGCCGGCAAACATCAGGTCACGGTAATCCTGATCCTCGCGCAGGGCGTCGCGCATACCCTTGAGCGAGTCCTTGCCCAGCGTGAAGCGGTCTTTGTTGATCACCCAGGCATGCGCAGCGTCACGGATGAAGTTGCGCAGGATGAAGTCAGGCGACGCGGTAACGCCCGTGGTGAGGATCCGCTTGAAGGTTCGGCCGATCTTGGTGATGGGGTCATTGAACACGCTGCCTTCCATGAATTTCAGGCCACGCAGCAGGCTCTCGTCATTGACGCGGTAGTACTCGCTCTTGCCGTCGCGTTGCAGCCGGATGATATCGGGGTCAGTCGGCGCCACGCGGGTCCACAGCTTCTCGAAGCCTTCGCTTTCAGGCTTCATCAGCTGGTTCACCACCTTGATGACGTTGGAGCCGGCCGGCAGGTCGAGCAGGTCGGCAGCCAACGCCAGCGCCTTGCGATCCTTGCGGATCTGCTGTGCGATCTGATCGCGACTGATCAGCACCTGCTGCCAGCGCGGGCTTTCGTCGGTCAGGTAGTCGCTGCCCTGCAGGTTATCCACCACCTCCAGCAGTGCCTTGTTCTTCATCGCCGCGTCAATGCGCTTGGTCCAGCCTGCCAGCATGTTGGCCAGCAGGTCGTTGGTCGGCAGGTTGCCGCCCTTCAGCGCTTTGATAGCTGCAGTCTGGTGCGACAGACCGCGTTTGCTGCGCGGTGCAGTAAAGATGCCTTCGCTTTCGTCCTGGCGGTAGAACGGCACGTAGTAATCCGTCAGCCACTTCGCCCGGGCGTCCTGATCGATCAGGCCGGCTTCTTGTGCCAGGTCGAGAACAGCATCGTTCACTTGGGCATATTCGCGATACACCTTCTCGAAGAGCTCTTCCTTGCCCTGCCCCATGGCCACCAGTTCGGCAATCTCGGTATCGGTCAGGTTGTTCTCGCGCCCCTGAGCCTTGAGCAACTGGGCGCGCTTGCCGCCCAACCATGCGAGCCAAGGCGTCAGGTTGTCCGCGCCGAGGTCGCCCAGGATCTCCAGCACGCCGCGGGTACCGGCCTTGCCGGACACGATACCGTCGCGCCATTCCGGCGCCGCGTAGTGCAGCACACCATGCATAACGTCGGCGATGCCACTGGCCAGGCGGGCCGACACATAGCCCTGCTGGTTTGCATCGGTGACGCCTACCGCCTCTTCAGCACGACGAATGCCGGCCAGGCCGTCGAATATCCCCTCTTCCGAACGCACCGACCATTCTTTCAGCTTCGCCTGCAGGCCGCCCAAGGTAACGTTGCGCACCTGATCCACCAGGTTCTGCGCCTCGCTGCCCGCTAGCCCCAGCTTGCGTAGCGCTTCGGTATCGCGCTGGCTGGCACGGGAATAGCGAATGTCCGGATCGACGCCGTCGAACGCCCCAGTGTTGTTCGTGGCCGACTTCACCTGGTTGTTGTAGAAGGCGACCCAGGTACCGGTATCGCCCAACTGAATACCGTCATACCCTTCGCGCTCGAGCTTCTGCCGCATCTCGATGGCAGCCTGCGGCGTATCGATCGCCTGCGACTCGGCAACACTCATGCGGTAAGGGTTCTTGATCGAGGCGAACAGCGGCATCACCGAGGCACTACCGGGAGAACCACCGGACACGTTCTCAGCGTGACCACGGGCATGCTGCTGGTCAGCAGTCAGGAAAATGCCCAGCGGGGCGATGCTATGCCCAGTGGACTCGCCTGCCCGCGCCTGATCGAACACCGAGAACTCGTTCGGCGAACCATGATAGATAACGAGCGGCTCGCCATTACCGTCCGTCAGTTTCGACACGTCGCCTGGGTTGACGCGCTCCAGCGGTCGGCGTACAAAGTCGGTGACCCCGGTATGGGCCGATGTGGCGCGTTCCCCAGCAATGGGGGTATCCCGCGGAGATACTGCCGGGGTTTCTTCCCTCCCCTCCCTGATCTCTGGATCTACAAGCATCGCGTTATAGAACTGCGCGCTGCCATCCTTCAGCCTCTGCACAGTAAAAATTGCAACAAGCTCAGTGTCGGCAACACTGACTTTGGCCAGCAGTTTCTCAAACGCGGCAACGTTCGGTTCTGCAGATGGATCCTTGGGCGCCCTTGAAGACGAATAGACCGCTCGCTTGAAAGCGCTTCGCAGGTCTTCGGCCATCAGCAATTTCGCGGGATCAGCACCTTCACTTATAAACTTGTTGACGCCTTTGTTCCGGCTGATGCTCACCTCGCCGATATCGTCATTCATCAACGGCACACGACTTTTAACAATGGCATCCAGCGCCTGCTTCGCCTTGGCGCGCAGTTCCTTGATGCTCAGATTGCGCCAGCCATCAGGAACCCTGATCCTGACCGGCGACAGATTCGCCAAGCGAGCTTCCGCAGCCACAGCCTGCCAGTCACCGAACCAGCGCTTGAAGTTCTCGCCGCGGGCCTGATGCCACTGCTTCTGCGTCAGTTTCGACGGCTTCCCGTTTGGCGCCAGCAGGCGACCTTGTTCGTCGACGATCTCAGCCCCCATGCCGGAGCGCCCATCACGCGAGAACGCCTCCCGAGCACCAGCACGGCGCCGGCCGTTCTCGATATAGGCCCGGGCATTGGCCAGCAGCCCCTGGATATCGCCCTCGGTCCAGCGCATATTGAAACCGATCGAGCGCAGCGCGTTGCGCATGGCGGTCACCAGACGCGGCCAGAAGTCCTGCTGCTGGATCGTACCGGCGCCAGCCATGTCGGCCAGTACTTCCTCCATGGCCACGGCCGGCTTGTAACCGAACCGGCGCACCAGGGCGTCAGCCTGCGACTTCATTTCAGGATTGCCGTTGTAGATGCTCATGAGCAGCGGCGTCAGGCGTTGGCCGTAGGCGCCCTGAAGGCCGGCATGGCCAAGCACTTCGTGCTGCAGGACGAAAGCCGCATGTTTTGCGTCTCGCAGGTTGTCGGCCACCAGATACACCTGGCCGTCAGCGAAGATGCCTTCCACGTCGAAGGCGCCATCGCGCTCTACCTGGCGGCGCTGGCGGTCGGGCAGATCCTTGATCGACTGCACCACCTTCACATCTGGCGCGTTCTGCCATGCCCCGGTTAGGCGCTTGATCTGCATGCGCAGTTGGCCTGCACGGGCACCCTGGCCCTGCTCTGGCGCACGGCGGTAGCTGTTGCGCGAGTACTGCTGCTGGCCGAACTCTTGGCGCAGAGCCTCCCAGGCCTGGCGGTTCACGCCCTCCGGGCTGTCGCTGTTCAGTTCGTTGTACTGCTCGAACGTAATGCCGGCCGAGGCACGGTCTACGTCCGCCTCGTATTGATCCTGCAGGCGCTGGATGGCCTGGTCGTAGCCTGGCGATCCTTTCTTGATGCCCGCGGCCTTGGCCTGGCGGTCTATGTAGCGCTTGCGCGGCGTCGCCAGGATCTCGGGCAGGGCCGGTGCCTGGTCATCGGCTTGAACTGGTGCATTTTCTTCACTGGTTGCTGATTGATCAGCAGCAGGCTGCTCGCTCAGTGCAGGCTGTCCGTCGGTGGCCGGTGCTGCAGCAGAAACACCTGCTCCACCAGCTTCTGCCGATCGCCCGGCAGCGGCAGGCCGTTCAGCCACAACTGGCTCTCGCGCCACGTTATCTGCCGCATCTGGCACAGCAGGCGTATCGCCTGCGGCTCGGTCATTAACAGGCCCTGGCCGACTATCAGCACCTTGCACCTCCTGGGACGCTTGGTCAGTGAACGAACTGGGGAACTCACGCGCCAGCGGCAGTAGCTCAGCCATCGGTGCATTGAGGCGGATCACCTTCACGTCACCGCCGGCCTCACGCTGCGCCAGCCACTGGTGGTGGCCATCGAGAACATAGCCATCACCGGATACCAGAATGGAACGCTCGGTACCCTCCCGAGCAGCAGCGCGCCCTACCCGCTCCGGGCTGAACTCGGCTTGTGTCGGGCGCAGGCTGCGAGCCGGAACGGTCTGTTCTTCATGGGTCACGCCTCGGGCGTTCATGAAATTGACCATTGCCCCGCGATGGTCGGCGCGAATCTGCGGCATGTCCGCGCGTGGCACGCCAAGACTGCCGGACTGTTGGTTGAAGCCAACCCAGCCGCTACCAAGGTCGTCACCCTGCAGGTCACGCGCAAAAGTCACACCGCTGTCACGGCTATTGTCACGTGACACGTCCGTGACAGGTTGCCTTGCTGCCGGCGCCTGTCGCTCCATGCCAGGGCCACCAATAGGCCGAACCTGCGCACCAGGCTCAACAAAAGGCGCTGTCACACCGCGCTGAGCATTGCCCTGGCTGTCCACCACCATGGTGCTCGGAGCCGGCAGGCCAAGCGGCGCAGGCGGCGGTACCGGCTCACGCGGTACGGCAACGGCCCATCCACCCTCATGCGGGACGATGATCGGGCTTTCACCCTCGCGCTGCAGTTGGTTGAACAAACCCAACAGGCGCACATCTCGTTCGCCACGGAAAGGACGGCCGTTCTTCTGCACGCGGATTTCGAAGTTTGGATCGCCGGCCACAGGCCTGGCCTGCACGTCCTCGACCGCCATCGGCCCGGTGTCCGACTCAACCGTCGGCAGTGGTAGCGGCTGCTCGATCTGCTCTACCGGCTGCGGGCCAGTGTCCGATTCGACGGTAGCAAGCGGCGGTTGCGCTGGCAGTTCCTCTACCTGCGGCACCAGTTCATCCAGGCCGCGAGTGTCCTGCGGATCGAACCCCTGCTGCGCCCAGGTGTCGAGTT
Organism: Pseudomonas sp. UBA7530; assembly: GCF_002479365.1. NCBI lineage: Bacteria > Pseudomonadati > Pseudomonadota > Gammaproteobacteria > Pseudomonadales > Pseudomonadaceae > Pseudomonas > Pseudomonas sp. UBA7530. The sequence goes on along the minus strand of NZ_DLMS01000013.1, from coordinate 248,616 downwards.
GCCGCTGTGCAGCGGCCAGGGCCTCTGCCTCTGGCACCTCAACCATCGACTGGAGGTTCTGGTCGTAACGGTAGAAGCGCAGATTGCCGCTCTCGTCCAGATCAGCCGGGAAAAGCTCCTGAGCAATCGCCAGTTGCTGGCTGATCGGCTCGTATCGACCACCAGGCTGGGTATCGGGCGCACCGCTGAGCATCGATTGACGCACAGCATCCTGCACCGGGGTCTGGCTGCCAGTTGGGGCGCCATCAACGGCAGTTGCAGCAGCGGCAGACAGCGGGCCAGCAGCAGGGTCCAGCCCCATTTGCTCAGACGGCCGACGCGCGACGTTCACCGCACCGCCAATCGCGGAGCCTGCCAGCGTGCCTTCAACTGCGGCACGCGGCACGCCCTCCATCAGCGGCTTCTGCTCGGCCCAGTTCTGCAGCATCTGCTCTTGAACGGACTGCGGCAGCTCTTCTAGCACGCCCTCGGTCAGCGCGCCGCCGGCAACACGTCGGGCAAGGCCTGGCGATTGCCCGGCCACCTGGCCAACGCCGCCAGCCAGTGCACTCTCTACGTCGATCAGGCCGGCACGCTGCGCTAGGCGCGCACCAAAGCCACTCAGGGCAGCACCAGCCACGCCAGCACCAGCAGACGCCAGGGCAGCGCGCCGCGGGTCGACCTCGCGATCGATCTGATCCATGGTGCCGCCGGCGATCACAGCACCTTCACCACCGGCACCCGCCACAACGGCCTGGCGCGCCGCCTGCGCAGCAGTTGCAGGCGCCGCGATAAGCCCAGCCGCTCGCCCACCCACCAGCGCACCGCGACCGATGGCACCACCGGCAAGCATCTGCGGCAGAGACTCAGCGACAAGGCCAGCGACATTGCCGGGGTTGCGCGCATAGGCACCGGCAACATCCAGCGCATCGCCATCCTCCCAGGCCTGTTCGATCTCTGCAGTACCGGCCTGGCGTGCTGGGCTATATTCCTGCCGCGCCTCTTCTTGCCACTTGCTGGGCTGAAAACCGGTCGCCTCGCCGATCTTGTCGGCAGTCTCGTCGACAACGCGGCGTCCGGTCAGGGCGCCAACACCAACGTCGGCCAGACCGGTAACGACGCCTGGCAGTTGCTGAACGCCGCGCTTGAGGTCGGTACCCAGATCGCCGATAAGGGAGGTGTTCTGCTCTGGCGATGGCTGCGATTGCACAGGCTCATCGAAGCTGTCGAAGAAATTGCTGGACTGTCCGCCCGAATCGAACTCGTCGAAGAAATTCGCCACGCCACCCTCCAAAAGAAAACTCCCGCTATAGCGGGAGTTTCAGAGGTAACGCAGGTATGGCCTAACCCTACAGGGGGTGGCCAATGCTAAGAGCTTGAAAAGCGCTCCTGATCTACAACCATTCCTGGATGATCCAGAAGGTTGTTGACGATAGCATCGTACTCTTGATGGTCATTATGATCTTTCTCACGCAACCACCAGAGCACGAATTTAGCCTCGGCATGGCTGCGCGGCTTTATTTCAGCGAGCAGACCAAAGACAAACCATTCTCGAACAGTCGCTTCAGCCGGCCCGTCACAGCTACTAAATGAGTTACGAAGCCAGTAGAGGTCGTTCCAATAATTGAGTTCATACAAGCAGTCAGTGAGAGTATATGGCAGCAAATCGTCATATTTTAAAAAGCGTTTCCTTACCGCAGCCTCATCATAGTCATGGCAACCTTTAAACTTCGGGCAACGCTTAAGCGTAGTTACACAGAAATCCTCGGCTGGCGTGTTGTCCCAAATAGTCTCCCCTGGAAATCTTGCGTTCGCCTCTCGCCTCTTCATCTCCTTTTCAATGGATCGCTCTGCCAACCCCTGAATATCAGCAAATCCAAAAGAAGAAAAAGCGGCGGCCCAATTTCCGGGATTGTCTTTGATGAGCTTCTGCGTATACCGCTTCTCCAGCTCTTTAAACGGGGTCTTGATGTTTTTTGCCGCTTCCAGAGCAATTGCGATAAGACCCTCCTGCCCGGTACTAATCACCTCACGCAACCACAGCAGTGCATCAACCTCTTTGTCGCCCGTGACAACCTTCTGAGGCGGTAAATCCTGAGCAACAAGGGCGGTCTCTTTGCTTGATTGAATTGGCGGCAAGCTGAACATGGCGCGATGCTTCTGGTTATCTTCCAGACGTTTATTCATCGTTGCGCCCTCCTGTGTCCTTTCCAGAAAGCACTCTTCCTATCTTTCCTTCTGCGACCAGCTTCACCATGGTGAACTCGCCATCCCACCCCTTCTTCATTGGTAGTTTGTGCATGAGATAAAACTGATGAAGACGCTGCGCCCCTGCTAGCAACAACTGCAGGTCATACTTTATGAAAGAGTCACACCCCTCAGCCGAAATGGTTCGCGGCTTTTCTGTCAAATAGCGGTCGCGCACCCTGCTTGCAACACGGTACTTGGGGGAGCGCTCAGCATCGCGTTCGGAGTTATATATCCAGCCAAGCTCCAACAAGGTCGCGTTTACCTGCTGAGTATTGACACCGTTAAGTCGCTTACAAAATTGCGTTGGTGTCTCTCCTGGGAGAAAAAGATTTTCCAGGCTATCGATCCGCTGCGCTTGCTGCTTGTTCTCAACCTGCAGCTTGGCCTTCTGCTCTTCCAAATCTGCCGCCAAACGCAAGGCATCGGCGAATGACTGGGGCAAGGATGGCAACTGCACCTCACGCTTGGTGAAGTACCCCTTCACCAATTGCCGCTGCACCTCCCAAGCGAGATCGTCGGTGAAGCTCTTGACCAGCATCAGGTATCCCGATTCGGTTAGCAGGATTCCTTTGGGTGTCCGGGGTGGGAATACATGCCCCAGCGACTGACGACGAATTTCGTCGGAAGTCACCTCGAAATAGTCCTCAGCCTCGATGAAGCGCGGACGATTCTCCCGGAAATTACGGCTTGCCGTGCCCTCGGGTCGCTGGTGAACTTTATCCACCATCGCCAGAGTGACAACCCGCTGGCCGTTGAATTCGACAACCTGAATCTGCTGACCTTGGATGATGACTGTGGGGGATGTGAAGTTTCCCATCATGCAACCTCCCGATCGCACAGCGCGCGATCCAGATAGGTTTTCATCTGGCTCAGCTGCGACTCCAGCAGCCATAGCACGTTCTTCTCATGCGTAGGCAGGCTACCGCCTTGCAGCACAACAGCCAGGCCGATGGCCCGACCGAGGAAGGTATTGAGTACATCCTGATTCAGCGGCACATTGTCGGGCAGGCTGAATATCTCCTCCGGCGTACTGGCGTCCTCAAGGTTGCATTCTGCGGGCTTTGCGTTAGCATTCATCAGGTGAACTCCTTCCAAAGTTTTCACAGCCGAGGCCTCAGGTGTGACCAGCACCTGGGGCTTCATTCTTTCAGGCGTCTGCCTGCTTGCCTCGCTGACTCTCATCTTGCTTCCTCGATTGTTCCAACCTGTAAACGACCTCTGCCGTAAGGCTGCGGCGGCTTTGTCCTGCCTGTTCTGATAGATAGCTTTTCAGCTCCTCAGGCAGGCGCAATTTGAACTGCAGATCTATGCGACTCATCTCTCCTCCTATTGGACCCAATGGGTTCAAGTCGATTAGAACCCACTGGGTCCATTTACGTCAAGACCCATTTGGTCCATCATTCGCGCATGAAAAGAACCGACCCTCAGTTCAAGCTGCGAATCCCAGAAGACCTGAAAGCCAAGGTCGAGGAATCCGCCAAAGCCAACCACCGATCTTTGAATGCGGAGATCGTCGCTCGCCTTGAGTCCAGTTTTGATCGTGAAGTGATTGATTACGCACTGACCCGCCCTGGCGCGGATACGGCAGGGACTTCTTTTGCTCGACCACTCGCCCTGGGCGATGCCGAAAGCCTTCTGGATGCAGCGCGTGCAGCTTTCCGCAAAGAACAGATCGCGCTTCTCACCGACCAGCTGATTGCAGAAATCGAGTTGACGGCTGTTCGCGGCGAAGGCACTGATTTCGACTTGACCATGACCGAGTCGATTACCGAGAACATCGACAAGCTGGCCGCTCTAAAAGGAACTGACCCGCTTCAGGAGTACGCCGCCCTGATGGAGACGGTGGAAAAACGACTGGACGAGGCTTCAGCACCCAGCACCGGCGCTAAACGCATCAGGCGCACCCGCACGCCTAGGGTTTAATCACTCAGTGGCAAGCGCTGGCCATGGATGAATGACCAGCTACCAGAATGGCTCTTGATGGTCTAGCGTCACAAGGCCACCAACCACGGATGATAGCCATGAGCGACTTGGAACAACGCGTTGAAGTGCTGGAAAAGCTACTCCTGAACCTTCAAGCCCAGACGGTTGGTATGCGCAATGCACTGCATGCCATTATCGAAACGCGCCACAACCCCGCCGCTCTGGACGCCATGCTGGCTGACTACAAACTCAAGCTCGAAGCTACTCTTGGGGCTTCAATCGCGTCTGACTCGGCGATTGAAGAGGCACTAGCGCTGCTTGATTTAATGCGTCTATCTGCGCAGAAAGACCGCTGACAGCCCCGGCACTTCGCGCATCCAACTTCTCCACCACCTTGCCGGCCAGCCGCTCAAGGAACTCTTCATCGTCCAGCAGATGATCAGGCCCAGGCCTTGAATCCGCTCGTCCAAGTGCTCTGCTGGCAAACTCGAACAGCGCATTTACGTTGCCCTGCAGGCGGCTTTGCCTACCGCGGCCATCGCTCGATGCTTTACTATCTTCCATCTCACACCTCCAGGCTGTGAAGCCCATGAAAAAACTGCTGATCACCGCCGCCCTGCTCTTGTTCTCCTGCTTTGCCCAGGCCGGCAACTACGCAACCTGCCTGCTCGATAAGCTGCCAGGCGTGCAGAACCATGGCGCCAGCGTGTCAGCCGTGCGCGTGTGCCAGAGCAAGTACCCTGGCGGCCTGGCCGGCGTAGAACAGGGCGCCGGCCGCGGCCTGTTCGCTTCCTACGACAATGGCGATGAATGCACCTACGACAAGGCCAAGGACACGCGCTATACCGGCGCTGTTCGTGTAATGGCCGAGGCGTGCATGCGGCTCTATAACAAGCCGCAGCCGAAGCCCAAACCGAATTTTTTCGACCAGTTCGACGAATAATCCCTCTACCCCTGCAAGTATCTGGCGGCAGTACCTGGCCCATACTTCTGATCAAATTCAGCGGCGCGCTGTGGGTTTGCTCGCAGCGCTTGAACAGCCGCATTCGGCGGATTCGTAGCGGACACCTGCTGCCCACCACCCTGGATAGCCCGCAGCGCTGGCTGTAGCCATTCCTCGAACGACATAGGCCGTGCGCTTTCGCCTTCACCGATGGTTGGCGGTGTCTGCAGGCTGCTGAACGACTTGTAGAGGTCGCTGATCACTCGCTGCTGCTGGCTGTTGGCTTCCTGCTGAGCCTTCAGGCGGGCATCCGGGGTGATCGACAATGCGTTGTAGGCATCCATGGCTTGGGCTCGCTGCTGCTCGCTCAGGGTTGGGTCGTTGATCTGCGCACGCAGCTGATCCAGGCGCTGGCGGTCCTGCACGCCCAGGTCGCCCTCGGCGATCTGCTGCTGCAAGCGCTGCTGGTTGAGCTGCTCGGTACCCATGCGCTGGGCAGCGGTAGCGCGCTCTACGGCTGCATTCGCTTCTCCCTGCTGAGTCTGGCTGCGAATCGCATCAGCTTGCGCGCTCGCGCCAGCCATGCGCGCCCGCTGACGCTCTGCGATAGTTGGTGCACGGCGGGAAGCAAGCCACGAATTGTCTTCAACCACAGTAAGGCGGCCACCGCCTTCTCCGATCTGCCCTCTCCGAGCCTCCCGAATGGTATCGGCATGAATGTCGTTGGCACGCTGATAGCGATCGAGCGCGAGCTGTGCATCACCTGGCTGACCTACCGAGAACGTACCGCGTCCGTCACCAACACCGCTCATGCCCCCTTGCGGCATCGTGCGCGCACCAGAAACAGCCGTGCTGTCGTTGGTGAACTCCGGCACTCCATCATCGCCCCGGCGCATGGCGATGCCATTTCCGACCTGGGAGTAACCGTTACCGATAGAGGCCGGTGCTGGATCTTCGGCAGCCTGACCAGCACTAGGCGCGGCCCCCATATCGCCGGGCACCAGCGTGTTTCCCCTGTACGCCGCCGGTGCCGTTGGTGAGACCGCCTGACTGCCGCTGGCTTCCTGTACCCCGGTAGCATTTCGCAGCCCTGCACGAACGTCGTTGAACAGGTTGACATTGGCATCAGCGAAGTCAGATGCACCCTCGGCAGTCTGGCGCGCAAGCTCGGCCGTTCGCGGGTAGCCCGGGTGCGGTAGAGGATCACCACCAATTGCTCGGCGACCGAGGTTGGCTACAGCCGTGCCGGCAACGTTGGCGAACTCACGCGCAGCCGCTACAGGCACCCCAAGGGCGCCACCCACCATCCGCCCGATGCCGGCACTGTCATCCTTCACCAGCCCGCCATTGGCGAACGGCTGCAATCCAGCGCGCGGCATTTCTTTCCGCTCTTGAGCGGTGACGGGCTTCGGCAAACCATATCCCCGCGGCTTCTGGTCATCCACCAAGCCGCCATCAGCGAAACGCTGGCGAGCACCAGGCATACCAAGGCGCGGCTGCTGCTTCGGATCACGCTCTGATGCAGTTCGTGGCATTCCCAGGCGCGGCTGCTCCGGCGGCATAAGGGTGGTGGTCGGAATGCGCACACCTAAGCCACGGCGCGAATCTACCTCGACTAGACCACCATCAGCGTATCCCCTCACCGGCTCTTGCGCCTCGTCCGCCGCTACGCTTCCCGCAACACTTGCACCAGTTCCAAGAGCAGTCTTACCAAGTGAAGGAACTGCCCCTGCTGCGGTTTTCAGTGTTGGAGCAACAGCCCTAACTGCACCGAAGATTGGCACGCTCTGCAGTGCAGCCACCCCCATTCCAGGCAAATCACCAGACCCAGCAGCATCGTGCATAGCACCCAAAGCAGAGCCGAAGCCGGTCACAGGGTTAAGTGCTCGAGTACCGCGCTCCAGCAGGGTCGGATTACCAGCCTCAAAATTCGCGTTACTTTCTGACCAGTACTCGCCAACTCCATCCAATGGATTAAAGGCTACGCCACCATCAGCAAAGAACTGACGCGGGCCGTCGGCTTGCTGCCTTTTCGCAGCAGCCATCACCGCCTTGGTGAGCCCGAAGCCCTTCTGCTGATGCGTTGCGTTCTTCAGCTGGTCGAGCACCACAGCGCCAAGAGCATGCACATCCTGCGGTGGCACTTCGTACTCACCATTGCTGACCGCTACCGGCACCTGCTTGCCTGGCATACCAAGCCCTGGCTGCTCCTGCGCAGGCCCGTTCTGACCATTTCGCCCAGGCATGCCTAGGCCAAGCTGGGCAGTCGTGTCCGCTGGCAGAATGTAGGTGCCGCCTGGGACGTCCTTGTTGATCGAGTCAGAGGTGCCAGTGCCGGGTCCTTCAATCAGACCGCCATTGGCTGCGTGTTTGCGCTTTGGGATGCCGTACATTGCCTATCTCCCGTGTAATTGGGGGAATCGTTCCACCGACCAGGCAGCAGGCCAAACCCTACAGGGGGCCACGTGCTGACACTGGGCGCCCAACCTATGGCACATCAGGTACCCACCCAGCACCTGCGCCGCCGAATCCATCCTCAGAGCACTGTTTGAACGCCGTCCAGAACGCCGGGATAGCTGGCCCGCTACTGCTCTGAAACAGCGTGGCCAGACCTGGCTCCTGCTCCATATCTGTTTGAACCACTGACCCTTCGCTCATAACACTGTCGGTGGTCAGCTTGAGAGCTTCCCCAGTCAGGTAGATCTCCCATCCAGTTTCGGTTCGAAACGCCACCGCTTCGGGAGAAATCAGCGTTTGAGCATCAGGGTAGGCGGCAACTACACCAGCCATGATTGGCACCGATCGCCCACCAACCAGATCGCGGACGCTTTCGTAGTCGCCCACCTCCTGCTCGATCAGGGTTGGCCCATTCATCGGGCTGTTCGTCGGGATCAGAAAGGCACCGGTCACATCAACGCGCGTTGTCATACCAGCTGCTCCCCTAGTCCCAGAACATAGCCCGACGCCAGCAACCCCAGTACCCGACTTTCCACAGGCCTACTTCCACCATGGGCATTACCCTGCGGTACGGCGCAGTCTGGGAACACCTGCGCAACTGAGCCTGGCGACATCGCCACGGTTACGACTGATCCAGGGACATACGGGGAGAAGAACGCCTGCACGCTCGGCCCTCCAGGCAACAGGTACCCAACTGCTTGGTGGGAGAAGTCAGGTTCTGCACCACCGACAACAGCGGATGCCACCACAGATACCGGAGACGGCGCCCCTCCATCCCATCTGGTCACCCAGCGCAGCAGCTCGATCAGGTAGTCGGAACCATCACGCACTGCCGTTAGCGCATACAGGTTGCCGTCCATTCCGAGCACTGGAAGCGCCGGCATCCTGTCGTAGTCGTTTCCAGTGCTTGGCAGCGGAGAGTCAGGATCGTAGGAAGCACGCCCGTAGACCGTCCCATCTGGCATGTTCAGGTGCACGATGCTGCCCGGGTACAGTTCATTTGTCTGCAGCGAGTATGTTGTCGGCGTCATGCGCCCTCCCCGGCCGGCGGCCGCCTCAGTATGTAACGTCGATCAGCACTGCTGTCGCCAACAGGGCCAAGCACATGAAAGCCGAGCGAAGGCGTTCCGTTCCTGGCGTACTCGCCGCCAGCTGCGTTCACTCGATGCGTTGAATTGGCGTCATACAGCAGTTCCCAGTTCACGCCGCCATCGATCGAGGTCAGCACTTCGCCTATCTCGTCACCACGACCGCGCCGCAGCATCAGACATGGCTCTTGGACCACCTGCCCCCCGGCATTCACGATCTCGTACTGGTAGCAGGTGAGAGCCAGAAACTGCCCGACCATCGGGCTGTTCGGCAGGTGCTGTACAACGGAAACGGCGTGGGCCTCGCCGGTCACGGAGGAAAAGCGGCAGATCACTGCATGGTACCGACGAGTGCTGCCGCCGATGATCTCTCGCTGACTGAGCGCAAACATCACGTCTGTTTCGCTAACCTGGGCGAAGGTGTTCATCTCCAGCCCGGCCGGCACGTACTCGTCAGCGTAGAAGTCCAGCAACTCATAGTCGCTCTCGTCTGCCAGGCTGAACATCCCCAGCATCTGCCGGCGATGGCAGTTGATCGCGGAGCCAATCCACTGAAAAACATCCAGCACGCCATTCCCGTACTTGCCTTCGGTGATCGGCTCGATGTTCCCGCCAAGGGCCCTGGAGTCGACGACGTGCTTCACGCCGTCGACCACAAACCAGAGCTCTTCGTACTTGCTGCGATCTGGATATGGTCCGAACTCACGGTCGGTGTAGAAGACCGGACCGCCCACTGAACTATTAACGCGCCCCTGATAGTCCTCTGTATAAGGCATCGGGACGTTGACCCCGATATGGGTGAGCTTCGCGGCCAGGTACTGATTGCGCTCGTAGCGCACTGCACGCACAGCGTAGGTCCGCTGCCCATTGAGCACGCACGCGAAGCGAACCTGCGGCAGATAGGCCACGCCACTGTCCATGCCCGCAGAATATTGTGCGCAGTCACCCGGCCCAATGACGTCATGGAAAGCCGAATCGACGGTGTACGTGCTCGGGTCATCCATAGCCGCGCGAACAAACACCAGGCCAGTTTTTGTAACCGCCAGAAGGGCCTCACTCGGCGCTGATGGTTGATCGTCTGTCGCCCTGCGTGTCGGCAGCGTCGGCACCAGAGCGCTGTCGAGCGCCTTCACCGCAAACGCGAACTCGACTTCGCCGTCGATCGTCGTCGAGTAGACCGCGCCGAATGCATGAGGCAACGGATGGCCGCTGTCAAACTGCGGTATGAACCCATCCGCCGCAGTAGCTTGCGCCCAACTCCCGATTGCCGTTCGAAACATCGCGGATCGATCGTCGACAGTCCCAGGCTGGAACCACATCGGCAGATCAGCCATGGTCACGCGCCACGCGCCCGACCACCCCATCGCAGGCGCACCAGCCCGTGGCTCTGCGTCAGGGCTTGGCACCGGCTCCTGCCCTGGCACGGGCACGATCAGGTAGGTGCCGTCCCGGCTGCTGATGGCTCGCTTTACATAACGCACGTCTGCAGACGCCTCTACGGTTGCGCGCCACCAATTTTGCTGTTCCGGTAGTGTCACAGGCGCGTTTTCGAACTTCATCAGCAATAGTTCAGGGTGATACGCGGCCGGCATCAACGCGGCCCCCACCTCGAACAATGCCGACATAGCCAGGGACCGAGACGAGACGTAGCCAGATTGCGGAGTGCCAGAAGGCGACCACGCGCCATGCAGCTCAAACAGTCCGTCATCCAATCGAGCAACAGGCGCCCCGATAAGGCATCCTTCTGGGGTTGCACTGATACCCGGCAGGCAGTTTTGTCGATATGCAAAATGGGATTCACGGGACACCCGATGCGGCGAACTTGTCGCGCCTACACCGCCCTCATTGGCGTCCGGCAAAAGCCGCGGCGTAGCGGTTGGCCTGAGATTTACCCATGCTGCGTTCCACAGCTCATTATCAAGAGCAGTCCGCCACGCGGCACCCGTAAATAGCAAAGTTTCCCCGACTTCAGCACTGACCCAATCGTCCTGCAGGCGCAGGCTCCATGATCCCCTGCAGTTCCAATGCGTAACCTGCAGGCTGGCCCCCAGCGTGCGATATCGAGCGAGCCAGGGGCCAATGCCAAGCACATTTTGCCCGAGCGCGTTCGCTACGCTTGTCGCACCAACCCACGCATGGGTCACTCCCTGGTCTACCTCGACTTTTGCCGCAGGCGCGTAGAACGACGCACTGGCGCCATCCATATCAGCACTGCTAGCTGTGGCATTCAGCGTGCGACTGAACGACTTGCTACGGTACAGCGATTGCGGGAAGCGCACATTCCACTTCGGCAACCCGGTGTACATGAGATCATCAGCGCGATAATCGCTTTCCGGCAGCCGCCCACCACCAGCTGAAAGCCTGAGCGACAGAGGCAAACGCCATTGTTCCTGAGCACTGTTGTTTTGCTCATAGATCATCGAGACACCCCACACCGCAACGCAGCGCAGGCCAAGCTCGAGGGCGATAGCAGTGGTGATATCGCGACCACCCGTTATGGTCACCAGATAGCCCTTCAAAATGAACTTTCTTGACGAACCAGGGGCAACGCTGCGCCCCTCTGATTTTGCTCTACGCTGGACCAGAGGGTCGGGAGCACCCACGAACTTGACGATGACCTGCGCCATCACACCGACTCGATCTGCGCCGTGAGAGAGCCTGCGGCGCTTGCTGCACCCTGAGCGATGCTGGCAAAGCCCTGAGCGGCCTGAGCATGAGCGCCAGCCGATCCTCGCTGCGCAGCATTGGCAACGCGATTCCGATCGATATCGGAGCTCACGCCTGCCTCTGTTGCCGCCGCGCGCAGGCGCAGCCCCTCCCATGCAACCTCGACGTTGTAATAGTTCGATAGCGCACCGTAGTAGGTGTTGTAGGCTTGGGCGCGAATGCGCTGGGTGTCGTTGTCCAGGCCGTACACGCTGAAGTACGCGCGGAAAAAGTCAGCGCTGATGCCGAGAATCCCTGTCTTCAACTGGGCGGCGATACCCAGCGAGTACTTCAGAATGTCATTCTTGATCTCGGCATCGCGAATGGTTGCATCACGATTCGCATCCAGAGCAGCATCGGTAGCACGCTGCTCAGACTGCGCGATAGCGTCAACCAGAGCGCCAACTGGCATCGTGAAGCCACGCCCCGAGAATGCTGCCTCGAGCGTGCGACGCTCGCTGCTGCTGGTTCTGTACGCACGATCACGCGCCTTGTGCCAGACAAGATCGAAGACCGTCGAGTCAATGCCGAACGGCTTCGACCCACTGATCACGCCCAGCACAAAATCTTCAGGCTGATTTTTGAATCCGCTATTGATCGATGGAAAGTAGTTGTTCAGCCACTGATCGACCTTGTCGTCGATCTGCGCAGCGATGGCGCTGGCATTGTCTGCACCTGATAGCAGGTCACTGAACTTTGGTGGAGCCTGCAGATTGAGCTGCCCAGGATCATAGTTCATCCGCTGCTCTTTCAGCCTGGCTTCATTGCCAATACTGATTCGCGCGGCACTCATGCTGGCACGATCCATCGCCGACGTGACGACAGAAAAAAGGTTGTTCGTTGTATCCGGATAGGCGCTGGCCATGGCTACCTCGTCGTTCTACGGCTGGAGGTACCGACCACCCATTCGACATTGTCGATACGGGCCTCGGTCGCGTCCTCGATGATGATCTGCGCCCGCCAGAACCGGCTGGTACGCCCCTTGGGTAACAGCGCCCGCGCCTCGCTGCCGCGCACCTGAACCGGATGCGTGGTGGACACGCCATGGTCATCGGTGATGCGGACGAACATGCGTCCATCGGTAGATGCCCCAATCAGCAGGCTGTCGAGCCGCTTGTGGTTGGCCACCCCGAAGTCCTGCGCGGCCAGTTCAATCACTGCGCTGAGCACTTCCCGATCATCGCCAGGCACGCCAAGCCGGTATAGGCCGTCCCGCTTCCAGCCATAGGCCTGCATGCCCACCTTCGTGAATCCGCGGAAATCAAAGCCGTCATAACGGCTGACGGCCCCAGTCGCGAGATTGGTCGCGTACTGCAGCAGCTCCCTTGCCACCTGGCTGGCATTGTCCGAAATCGCAACGCCCGAACTGATCAGAGCATGCAAAATAGCGTTGGCGTCGACGGCATCCCCGACGTTCAGTAGCTCGGCCAGCACGGCATCGACGATGATCAACACATCCAGGGAACTGCCCACCGACAGCGATTCCCTGATCAGGGCGTAGATCACCGGGTCTGCGTGGTATTGATCGCGCAGATACAGTGGCTCCAGATACGACCCTGTGCCAGGTGCCTCTCCCAGATCCAGGCCGCGAACAACTACACCACCAACGCTCCCCTCCATGAACCCGTAGTCGTAGTCGGCACCCAGCGCCAACACGTCGAAGCTGGCATTGATATCGCCGCCGATTACGCTCGATCCGGTGACCATGTGGCTCATGGGGATGACGGTCGACAGCATGCTGAACTCGACTTCGGCAAAACCGGCCTCTGCTTCAACCTCAACGCCGCCGGCGTCGATCAGCATCTCGCCGTAGTCGTTCTCTGACATGCGTGCAAGAAGCGGAAGCTCGACCGATACCCTGGCATCGTTGAACTCAAGCTGTCCGGCCCATCCCCACTGCGACTGAGCCTGCAGCCGGCCCTGGCTGTACTCGTCTGACCACCCCCAACTCGACTGCACCGCCATGGACGCGATGCCCTGAAGAACAGGGTCAGATACCGCGTCACCAGCCGCATACAGCACTGCCGCCAGCCGAACGTCGCCACCGCTTTCTACCAGGCTGGTATACGACCAATCGTCGATCGAATAGGTGACCCGCCGCCCAACTCGCCGAATCGCGATTGCCGTGCCGGCGGCCAAGCTGATTCCGCTGTCAGCCTTCTCGACCCCACCCTCTACAACCCGAACGGTGCTGCCGGTGTAGATCACGCCATGCGTTATTGCGTTGAAAGCGCCGACCACCGCCCCAGCACCTGCCAGACCGACGAGCACACCCGCACTACTGGCGACGATTTTGAAGCGAGCCAAGCAATCACCCGCAACGGCCTTGATGCTGACGGCCCCAGCGTTCCAACCCAGGTTGGCGCTGGTGTTGTACTGGGCATCACGTCCTGGACTATATGGAATCGCGGGGAAGCACAGGAGTTGTGAAGCGTCGTAAACCGTACCGTTCAGGTACGAGAACCAGGCCTCCAGAGCTGATTCGTATTGCCCGCGTGGCGCATAGCAGTACGCCGGCCGGGCCAGTTGCTCTGGAATGGCCGGCACGTAGGTCAGACTGATTAGCTTTGAGAGGCGGTTTGCCACGGGTCAGACCTCAGCCTGCAGGGATTGAGGCCACGAAGTTGTTGATGCGCCGCGCATCGCCAGAGATTAGGTTGACGCTTGAAAAATTCAGGTCAGCGCCGATCAGCCCTACGGAACCCTGCAGTCGCGGCGCCGACGTAGAGGCGCCACCCGCATCTGCTGGTTTCTGCATGCGGAAGAACGTGGCCTGGCCGCTCACCAATACGTCGCCAATCCAGACTTCGCTGGGGCTCTTCGTCACCGCACCGGATGCAGCGGAAGCATCAAGCGTTACACCAGTACCAGAGCCGTTAACGGAAATAGTGCAGAGCAGCGTCGCACCCCCAATTGCGCCATCTGCCGACGCGGGTTCGGTACCGGCGTAGATCATGATCACGCATCCATCCATCGCCGACTTCAGCGGCCCGGTAACTAGCATGTGGTTGCGAAGCCCAGTCGAACGCTTCATCAGTTGGTACCTCCAATGATCAGTTCACCGGCGGCCAGAATGGCGTCCACGCCAGCGGGTAGTGTTTTAGGATCGCGAAGTGCCTGTATCACCAACGGCACGGAACCTCCCCACACCACCACGTGCGTAACGGTCTGGTCGGTGCCGGGCGCGGGGAATGTCAGGTCCGCAGTGTTCGATGCGAACGGAGCCGCAGGCGCTGAGTCATCGAAATCGAATACCACAGCCCGGCGGGCGTACCCCGAGTACGCCAGTTCGTTGGCTATGCCATCGACACCCGGCGCCGCGCTATGCAGCGAGACGGTCCAGGCGGTTGGCCTGGATGCAATAGCCTGATTGCTCAGGTAGTAGGTCAGACTGTCGAGAGTGACAGCAGCGGACATGGCCATGCGTCACCTCAGAGAGTTGGCAGCAGGGTGGTGGATACACCCAGGCGGAAGGTAGTGCCGGCCGGCACGTCGTATGGCGACCCGAATCGAGCGATCGACAGCAGCACGCCGCTATCGCCGCCCTTGGTCGCCGACGAAATCAAGAACGCCCCGTAGATCCGCTTGTCAGCGGTAAAGCTGAACTCTGCGCGGCTGCTCAGGTTGGAAACGACCGACACGCCGTCGTAGTCATCGACCCATTCCGGCCTCGAGGCCTGGCTGTACGCCTGCGACTCCTGGGCGTTGGTCTGCAGATCTGCCGACGTGGTCGCACTGGTCGGCACGAAGTTGCCTTCGAACAGGCCGACGTACCAGCTCGAAATGGGCACACCGGTACCGCGCAGCAACGCCACCAGATGGTCGATGCCGACCTGCGGCACCAGGTTGTGATCGCGACCGCTGGCGATGATCGAGCCATCCGGCAGGATGATATCGCCCTCGTAGACGAACCCCTTGCCGAAGAGGTTTTCATGAATCATGGGTATACGATCTCCGCTTCGTAGTGGTCGCTCACGGCCAGTGGCGTGCGATCAGCACCTGGCCGCATGGTTGAGATAGCGCGCTGATTGCCTTCGGACTCGAGCACCGTGGTAGCCCCTGCCACAGCCGGCGCCGGCACGAACTTCTGATCGCCGATCAGTTGAGCACCGCCGCCAGGTACTTCTGCTGCCAGGCCGTACTGGGTCATCCAGGCGATACGCCCATCCGGCAACTCGACGTTGGTTCCCGGTACGCCCGGGTAAGGCAGCAACTCGCCCTGAGCTGGCTCTGCGCTCTCAGGCGAGGTGATCAGGTAGGTCTTTTCTGCCGAGACGATCAAACCAGCAGATCCGGACGCAACGAACCCGACCGGCGCCGGGTACTGGAAGAAGCGCTTGGCACGATCAAGCAGATACGGGCGAAGCGGCTCGGTCAGCCAGACCGTGCTACCCGCAGCGATAGCTAGGACGCCATCGCGCGATGCGATGCAGTCGCCCGGGGAAGGCTCTCGCAGATGCATGGTTTCCAGGCGCGCCGTATCGTCTCGAACCACATTCACCAGGTGCTGGCCGGCGCCCTTGTCCTGCAGGTAGAGCGTTGCCCCATCGGGAGCACTGACGTACAGCAGCGGCGTATGCCCCTCAAGCGACGGCAGGTCAAAACTCAGGCCTTGGCCAGTGCCGACAACGATCTTCGCGGCCGAGGTAGTTCCTCCCTCTTCCCCGAACTCGTTCAGCCAGGTCATGGCCACCTGATAGACGCCAGGCTGCATGCCGCCAGCAACAACGGCTGGCAGCGGCTGAACCGACACAGTAGGCACACCCCAACGACGCAAGCGGCCCGCCCGGTACCGCAGAGCCTGGTTCTCGGTGCAAAAGAACAGCTCTTCGTTGTGCACCGCACCGACCAGGCGCCCAGCACCAGCAATCGTCGCCAGCACGCTCGGCACCTGGGTGCGAGTGTCGAAGTCAATCAACTGATCGCCGTCAGCAATCAGGATGCGATCGCCAACCGCCAGCGCGCCGCGCACATCAGATCCGCTGTAAACGACCTCAGACCCAAGGCGCAGAGAAAGCGACCCGTCCTGCGCCACGTCCACATTGAGAGCGTCACGCAGAGAGCCTTCCGGCACCTTGCGGTAGTCGTCTCGGTTGTTGACGCCACCCTTCCAGGCGGCTTGGCGTACTCGATCCCGCATCGCAGCAAAACCCCAAAGCCGCACAGCGCGGCAACTGCATGGAGTTTCATTTCACGGGCGAGCGATGGCGAACCCTACAGGGGGTCAGGCTGCGCACCCTCACTTCTGTGAGGGCTACGGAATGTCACTGAAAGCGAGCTGTCCACACCAACCAAAAGCCCACTTTCTCGTCACACCCCTACTACCGCCTCAATTGATGAAACGATGGCGTCGGTGTCCGCCGCGTATACAGCGAGAGTATGAATCTGAACGGGCGCAAAGAACGCCGACCCGGCACGACAACCTAGGTAAAGCGTCTGAGTTGTGAAGTTAACGGAAGGCGTTGCCGGCGTACCGACGCTGGCAACGGAAGATATATCTACACCGTCGACACGAAACCGCTGCTGAGCAATAGATGCGTCAGAAGTTGCCATTTGGTAGCGGTTGGTGATAACCCGCAAGCTTGTCGCGCTAGATATTGAGTAATCTCGTCGATATGAAACCGCCGCTCTGGTTCCAAGGGCATGCAGGTTGTTCTCCATATACCAGATAAACCGGCCGGACCCATTGTTGTAGTTCGATGACGACTCCAGCATGATCGCTAGCGCTGACTGGTTAGGCATTGCAGCCTTCATATACGCCGCAGCATAGGCGGTACCAAATGGTACCGACGCTGCACTCATCCAGTCGTTTGTCCCGTCGAATATTGCAGCACCGTCGAATGCTCCGGCATTGACAATACGCGGTTGAGAAGCGGCCGTTGCCTGTACCAGATTGATTCCAGTAGCGGTCTGGTCATAGAAGGTTGTCACAAACGCGCTATTAGATCCCACGAAAGCAGCGAGTGCTGCGGTGTCAAGCGCATCTCCAGCAAACCCGATATCTTGCTCTGCGTTGTCGCTGCTGCGCCGGACGCGGATCGCTACGGTCGCAGTGCTGATGACCTTTCTCAGTGAATAGGCTACGCGCGGCGCTGGACTGAAATCATCGAGATACCCGGCGCTAACACTAGCACCAAAGAAAAAAGGATTTACGAGCATCGTCATGGCTGATACCCGACCAAAGTAACTTTCAAACCCTTTGCAGTACCGTCGCCGATCTGATCAATGTCGATGGTAATTTCTGCATCTGCGGCAATGGCAGAATCCGATATTACCGGTGCAGTTGCGGCTGTTGCGCTCGTCTTTTCGGTGTTGTCGATCGTCAACTTTGTGGAAAGGATCGAAACACCAGCCTCATTGATATCCACGGTCAGGATTGACCCACTGGTTTGCGCTGTTGTCAGCGACGCGAGTACGCCAGTTACCGTGAAGGCGTAGGGCATACGGAAAGTTACCTTGGCAGTACCGGCTGTCAGCGCTGTTGTTTCGTCGCTGCACGCAACGATTATCGGCACCAGCACCTGAACAGCACCCGTCCGCCCATTCACCGATGACACCGCCCCGCCACCGGCTATGGATAGATCGCCGGCTCCAAGCAGACTGTTGCCATTGACCGTCTTGATACTGGTACCGCTGACCAGTGTGTCCTGCTTGCCGCTGACGGCGGCGATCAGGTCGGTAATCTGCTTCTGCAGTTTGCCGAATGCCACCAGCACGTTGTCAGAGCTGGTGATCGCGGTACCGGTGGCCAAACTCAGGCCGTTGAGTACGGTGGTTAGGACGCGCGCCGCAGTGTGGTAGAGGTTGGTCGAGCCCTCGGCCAGGCTGTCGGTGTTGGCGTTCGCCGTGGCGCCGGCCGCGATGCTGCCCAGCTTCGACTTTTCCGTATCGGTATAGGCGTTGGTGTCGGGGTTGCTCTCGTAGAGCACCTTGACCTGCGCGGCGGTGATCGGGTCAGCGCTGCCGGCCTGCGCTACCCATTCGCCGTCGCTTTCGTCCCAGATGTAGCGCTGCACTGGCGCACCAGCACCAGCGTCAACGTCTGCGTAGTCGCCTTCTTGCGCGGTCGGTATGGCCGTCTGCAGAGCGGCCAGATTGATGAACGTGCCGCGATAGTGGCTACCTTCCAGGGCTGCCAGTTTGGCCTTCTCGGCCGCGGTGAAGTTCTCCTGGCTGAGTCCGTAGCCGGCAACCTTGTCGACCTTCAGGTCGAGCTGCACGGAAAGCGCGCCAGGCTGCACGGCGGTATCAGCCAGGGCACCCTGCGCTGCCGATGCGGCGCCAATATCGCCTGGCCCGGTCGGAATGAATGGCTTATCTGCGAGGTCGGCGTAACTACCACTGAGCGCCACAGCGGAAAGGCTGGCAGCGTTCGCCGGAGTGTACGCCAGTGCAGCGGTCACATCTGAGCCAGTCAGCGACACCACGCCAGTGCGCCCGTTGAAGCTGCTGACCCCTGCACTACCACCGCCACCAGTACCTGGCACACCGCGCAGGCCGGCAAGCACAACTACCGGAGTTCGGCGCAGCGCAGCACCCAAGACAATGGGCTTGGCTACCTGTCCGGCGCCGATCACCTTCATGCAGTCACCTCGTCAGCAACCTCGATATCGCTGATCGCTGTCAGCGGGTAGACCTCGCCGCCCGGGGCGATCGCTTCCACGTCGTACTTGCCACGCTTCCATTCCAGGGCTGCAGCAGTAGCGGCATCCATCTTGAGCACGAACGCGCTATGCGCCAGGTCGACCTCGATCTCGCCGTCGGGGCTCTCGCCCGGATCGCTGTGCCAGGTGAACAGCACGGTACCGCCAACGCGATCGCGCACTTGAGCGCGGCAGTGCCAGCCAGTCAGATCCATGGGCTTGTTCAGCACCAGCAGGCCCGAGCCGCTGAACGCCTTCCAGCAGTGCGCGTTCAGGGCGTTCAGCTCGACGGTGTCGACGTCGACCAGCTTGGCAATCTGGCTTTCGTCATCCGGCGTGTTGAGCTCGGCCGGCGCCTTCACGCAAGTGACCTGCACAGGCCACCCATCCGGCACCCCGTGCCCCTCAACGGTCAAGCGCACAGGCGCCTTGCTCGGCATGCCAGTGATCGGCAGATACAGCAGCTCGTCCTCGGCATACACAAAGCCGAATTCGAACGTCTTGCCGCGCTGGATGGTGATGGGGATTTCAGGCGCCGACATGCCAGTCTCCTTACTCGCCGCTCAGGCGTTCCTTGAGGGCGTAGCCCATCAGCGGCCAGACCTTCGCGATGGCGTTCTCGCGCGCGATCTTGCGGCCGATCTCAGCGTCGAAGTTCTCCGGCGAAGCGCAGGCCGACTCACCGGTTACGGTGAAGCCGTTGCGCAGCACCAGCACGCAGAAGGTCAGCAGTCCGAGACTGCCAGTGTTCAGGTTGTGGATCGGGTGATTGCCATGCGAAGACATGCGCGCGCCGTCCGCCGCCGTGAAATAGTGCTCGCTGGCAATGTTCGCCTCGATGTCAGCCGGTGTGATGCGCGGCGCAGTCAGCCCCTTGGCCTGGATTTCTTGCTCGATTGCTTGGTCGCTCATTGTGGTGCTCCGATGATCTTGCACTGCCTGTGCAGGGATACGAGCTGCTCCTGCAGCTTCAGGATTTGGTCGCGCTGGACTTCGAGGCCGGCATAGAGGGCTGGATAAGCTCGTCGAGCAGCGGCTGTAAGTTCTGGGGTTCCTGCATCAGGCTCGCCGGCAGCGGTGCTGGCTCCGTCCACTCGCACTGCGGGGCAGGTGGCAGCGACTCGCAGCCCGCAAGTACCGTCAGCGAGGCAGCGATGCAGAGAATCGGCACGGTCTTCAGCACGTTGTTTCCCCTTCAAGAAAGCGTCTTCGCGCGCGGCCTGGTCAGTTGCCATTTCGCGCTGTAGGCGGTTGGTGTTGCGCAGCGACTTGATCGCCGCAGCGCTCTGTTTGGCCAGGGTCACAGCGTTGTCACGCTCGAGCGCCACGGTGTCGAGGCGCAGCCAGAGCAACGCCAGGGCAATGGCCATGGCGGCACACGCGGCAACCAGGGCGCGAGTCACTGGGCGCTCCAGCACGCGGCATGGCGATCAAGCTGACGGGTCCAAACGCCCCAGCAACGCTTGTTTGGTCTCCCATTAACAAGCGTCGAGCAGTCATATCCGGCCGCGAATCGCCAGTTCAGCAGAGCATCGCAAGCACCTGCGTAATCGCCTTTCAGCAACCATGTGCGCGGTGACTTCGGCTTTCGCCAGTTGCCGATGCCGTACTGGCCGATGAAGTCGAGGTAGAGGTCGTATTCCTCTTGGTAAAGCTTCACGCCCGGCAGCGAGGCCTGGAATCGGCGCTCTTCCTCGCTGTGCAGCGCCCGGGCCAGTTGCTCGGCTCGCTCGCGGGTGATGGGAGGATCTGCCAGGGTGACGCGCGTACCGTCCTCGTAGCGGGTCGAGCCGTGGCCGATGGTCGGCACGTCACCCTTGGTCGGGATATGCGGAGCAAGCAGCTCGACGCCATCCTTCTCGACCACAGGGCTTTCGCCCTCGCTCTTGATCCAGGCACCGAAGCCGGCCAGGCTGAGCGTCAGCGCTGTAATGGCGATTCGGTTGCGGATGCTCATTGCTGTGCACCATCGACAATGGCGTCCTGCGCCTCTTGGGCTTCCTGCGCCTCTTGCCGTGCCTTGTAGACGTATTGCACTTCAAGGTCATGCAGACGCTGCTCGCGCCGGTCCTTGCGGTACTGGTAGAAGAGATTGGCGCCGAAGGTCAGCAGCGCGGTGACGATACCAACGACGATGCCCCACTCAGTAAGCGTCAACCCTGACGCCACCGACACACCTGCGCCGGCGTAGCTCACTCCACTCATAACCTTGTCGCTCATACGCTGATCCTGTCAGAGAGGGGTGGCCCCTCGTTTCGGTATGGTCAAAGGCTATGCAGGTGGCAGGTTGCGAGCGAACCCTACAGGGGGTCAGGGCCAGGCTTTGTTGTGGTGCTCAACGTCCTGGCGGGTGATACGGCGCAGATCGCTGTCGGGGCGATCGCCGAAATAGTTGGTAAACGCGGCCAAAGCTGCCTCGGCGCGACCGAGATCCAGCGTCTCGCTGTCCGGCATGCTGAATGCGCGGTACAGCGCCCAGTTCACCAGATGCCGGTGATGGGCCTGATTGATCTCCGGCTTCGACGTCTTGTCGGCGCTCAGCCCACGGATGGGCAGACGGTAGCCTTCAAGCTTGAGTGTTCCACCGAGGCGCGGCGTCGGCACCAGGCGAATGCTGGTGTCGCCCTGGATGGCAAAGCGGGGAATGTCGGTGCGGTCGCGCCAGCCTGGCATGTTGTCATCCAGCCACTCACGCGAAACGAGCTTCACCTGGCAGCGCTCGGTCGAACCAGCCTCAAGCAGGCCCAGGTGATCGATTTCGTACAGCCCTTGGCTCAGCGCATAGACCGTCTCACCGGCAGCGATATCGATCTCGAAGCTCGAATCATGCAGCAGGCGCCCGCGAATGCAGGCCTCCTGCTCTGCCTCAATGAGCCACCGCGCAACGTCAGGTTGCTCGAACAGGTACGGCTCTACCTTGTCCTGAGTGGTTACCCTGAAATCCTTGGTCAGCTCGTCGAGGGTCATGTCACACCACGCCGTACTGGTCGATCATGCCGGTGACCGCCTGGCGCAGCTCCGCGACAGACTTGCGCTTGTCGAGGTTCTGCTTGTAGTTGGTCATGGCGTACTCGGCCAGCGAGTCCTTGGTCATGATGTTGATCTGCTGCTTCAGATCGAGAATGCGATTCTCTTTGTCGCGAGCCTCGTCCTCGAGCTTCTTGGCTTCAGCCAACTGGCGAGCGGTGTCGTCGTCTTCATCCTTGTCCTCGACCTTGTCCGACTTCGCAGGCGCATCGGCTACGGCCTTGGCGCTGCCTTCCTCGAACATATCGGGGTGACGCAGGAACTTGCGGGCGATATCGGCCGGCATGGCGCGCTCTTGGCCCTGAGTGAAGCTCAGGCCGGTGCCATACAGGTGATCGGTGTAGGTCGGCTTGCGGCCGATGTAGACCACCACGATCTTGCCCGGGCCAGCCGGAGCGCTCGGTGCTGCCTGACGTGCGGGGACCTTGGCCAGCGCAGCAGCAACGGCAACGGCAGCCGCTTCATCAGCGTCCGGCAGATCCTTCAGCGCATGCACGACGGCGCGGAACAGGTAGTCCTTCGACTTCTGTTCGGGCGGCAATTCGTCGTAGGGGCGGCAGCACGGGTGAGTCTTCTTCTCGGCGTCCTTCACTTCACCGTATACCCAGCCGTCGGCGACCTTCTGAGCCAGCCAGCTTTCGTGCGACTGCTCGGGGGTGGCATCAGGATTGGCCAGGTGCATTTCGACACCAGCGATGGCGCTCTTCTGCTGCCATTCCGGCGCGTCATCCCAGGTTGGCTGGGAATCATCGCCCAGCGACAGACAGAACGCCGCGTTGATGGCGTGCGCGACCTTCGCAATGACCAGTACTTTCATGTTCGTGTCCTACCATGCGGAAAAAGAAAGGGGCCGAAGCCCCTCCCAAGCTGCGTATCAGCGGGCGCCTTGAAGCTCACCGGTCACCAGCACCTCGATCTTGCTGGCCTTGGCGTTGTCAGCAACAGCCGTGGTCAGGATCAGGCGTGCCGGTTTCGGCAGAACCTTCAGGGCTTTACCCGCGTTGGCACGCAGGCGCGCAGCGGTTGCCAGGTTGAGGCCGGTACCGAAGTACGCGGCATCCTGCGGTACGGCAGCGTCATCCACACCATCCGCGTAGGCGAAGCCCAGCGAGCCGGTGATGGTGGCGGTCATGCCAGTGCTGATCAGGATCGAAGCATCGTCCAGGCGCATACCTTCAGGCAGCGGGCCGAGGTCGACCACATCACCAGTGGCGATCGCCGCAGTCGAATCAGCGTTGAGCGCGGCACCGTTGGCGCCGGTCTCCAGTTTGAAGCAAAGGGTGGTGGTGTTGCCGTAGGCACCAGCAGCACCGCCAAACTGGCGAGTGCCGAAGGTCTTGAGGGTTACTTTGGCCATGATGGGCTCTCCTTCAATGGGGTTCAGTAAAGGCGGGCCGGTGTTACCCGACCCAACCCATCACTTGCGAGCGCCGATGATCGGCACGGCGGTATCGATCGCAGTCGCACCGTAGTCGGTGAACTCAGTACCGTTGCCAGTCTCGATCGCAAAGCGGATCTTGCTGACGCCACGAATGGCACCCAGCAGCAGCTCCACCTTGTCGCCATGGTCCAATTCCTTCTCGCTCCAGAAGAACGGGATCTTCGATTTCTCGCTGGCAGCCATCGCCTCGGCCACGGCCTGGCCACCCAGCAGGATGGCGCGGTCAATGGCGTGAGTGGTACCAAAGCCAGCCGGCACGATGCAGGTGCTCTCTGCTTCGCTGTTGCTGGCTGCGCAGTAACGAATGGTGTCGCCAGCGTAGAAGCGGATCGGCTTCGGCATCTTCACGATCAGCACGCCATTCCACAGACCGACTTCGCCCAGGAACAGCGGGTGGCCTTTGGCTTGCTGGGCACGCGCCATTGCACTGGCTTGCAGCTGGCGGAAGTTGGGATCGGCTGCGAACAGGTTGTACTGAGCAGCGGACACCAGCATCACGCGCAGCGGCGAGTCGTTGGCAGCGGCGTCACCCTCGAAGATGACCGGAGGCGGCGGCAGCGCCACCTGATCGATGAAGGTGCGGACGCCGTCCACGGTATCCATCTTCATCAGGTCGGTGGTCGCCAGGTCGACCTCGCCAGCGTTCACGGTGAACGGCTTGATGCCATTGCCGCCATCAGCGATGAAGTGACGGTTCTTGGTCGGCGCCTTCACGCGGTTGACCATGATCTCGGCGAACTTCGGATGCTGCTCGGTGGGCACAGCCCATTCGATGTTGTCGTGGAAGCCACGGGCACCAGCCATGTGCACCAGCAAGCTCTGATCGACATAGGCATCCATGCGAGCCTGGGCCACCGGACGACCCAGGCGACGGAAGTCTGCAGGGCTGCGGATGGTGGTCATGGTGTCGCCGAGGTCGATCGGGAAGCGCGCCTGGTTCACGCGCAGCTTGTCCTCGGACAGCTTCATGCCCACACCGCGACCCTCGGCGTACTCGCCACCCATGATCGGGTAGCCGCCAACCGGGTTCAGCAGGTTGAAGGTGACTTCGTCACCGCGCCCCTTGCTGAGATCCTGACAGCGCACGATGGGCATGTGCTGGGTGGTCTGCTTGCGCAGGGTAGCCTCGGCACCAGCGGTACCTTTCGGCATCTTGCCGGTGAGGCGGTTCAGGGTGGTATTGCGCTGGGTGTGGACGGCGAACAAGCCGACGGCCTGCTCGACCATCGCCTGCGGGTCGCCGTAGCGCATATGAGTCTTGTCGGTCACGGTGAATCTCCTTGATCACGGGACACGGAGCGTCAGACGCTCCGGTTCAGAAATGCCTCGATCTGCTCCGGGCTCTTGTCCATCAAGGCCTCGGCCATATCTACGGCGCCTAAGTTCGCCAGGGCTTCGCTGCCAGTGGCCGGTCCTGCTCGGCCGCCCGGAATGTCCGAGAGGCTTACAGGTACTGCCGGCTTGGCCGCTTCCACGGCTTGCTTGGCTGCTGCCTGAACGCCCGCACTGGCGGGCGCAGCGGCTGCTGCCTGAGTTTTCCCAGTGGCTTCCTTGTACGTGTCGATGAACTCGATGATCTCGGCCGCCGTGCCCCTCTCCATCACCGAGCGGTATGCGCTACGGGCGAATCCAGGCTGCGACTCGATCCACGCATCCAACTCCGAGCTCTCGATAATCGAATCGAGGTCAGGGTGCTTGGCGTAGATCGCCTGCGCGTGAGCTTCCTGCTCGGTCATCTGCTGCTTCTGCTGCAGGGGGGCCACTTGCTGCTTCACCAGATCGGCCAGCAGTGCCGGGGCACTCTTTGCGATCAAGGCTTGCACGCCCTTGGCCAGCGCTTCCGGGGAGAAATCCCCGAAAATGTCCGGGTCGATACCGGCATCCATAGCGGCCTCAGCGGCTGCCAGGTTCTTGTCGGCATCGGTCGGCGCGATCCCTGCATCCGCCCGTTGTTGCGCTTGATTCCTGAGCGCTTCCAGCTCCTGCTGTGCGCCCTGCAACTTCTGCAGTAGCTCCTGCTCGCGGGCTTCCGCCGCCTGCCTTCCTTCTCGCGCTTCCTGCAGGCGCTGATACGGAATGGTGTGGACGTTGTCCTTCGCCATGATCACGGACTTGGCCGGATCTTCCGCCTCAACGCTTGCCGCGTTGTCATCGGTGCTCGATACGTCTTCAGTTGCCTGTGCGCCGTCGGTGGCTGGTGCGGCTTCTGCAGCAGCAGCGGCGGGCGTCTCGCTGCCAGTGTCCGGGGTCGGTTCCCCGGTATCGCCCATATCCGCCAGCTCAAGAAGCTGGGCGGCCTGCTCTGCCGTCATCTCACCGTTCGGTGCGTGTTGCTGGATAAACTCGTTCGGATTCATGCCTGTCCCGCCACATATCGCCGTGGCCGCAATGGGTTCAGCAGTTACGAGGCGTCGCCGCCTCGCGCATCGCCAGGTCGCACCTGGCTTGCGAACGAGTGTCGCGAGGGGATCGGAAAAGAAAAAACCCTACAGGGGGTCAGCTCTGTAGGGCTTTCAGGTCAGGCGAGGTTGTCGGTGGTGCTGGCAGTCTCGATTCCCTGCATTCCGGTACCAGGCTCAGCAGGTACCGGCGGGAAGGCTGGACTGGTGTTCTCGCGCACTGGCGGCAAGCTATCAGGGCCACCTGGCTGCACATAAGGCGTCTTGATGTTCATCGCCGCAGTGGCATCAGCCTGTGGGAAGTTCGGATCGTCGCCCTGTTGCTGCTCGTAGCCGGCGCCCTTCATGATCTCGTCGGCGACCGGGGCGATCATCGGCATCTGAGCGACCTGGGCGGCAGCCTGCATCGCTGAGTAAGCGGCCTGCACGCCAATCTGCACGGACTCGCGGCGGATCTTCTCGATCTCGGCGTCCGTCTTGCCCTCCTTCATCGCCAGTTCGCGCATCTTCAGTTCGGTACCGGACTTGGCCAACGCATCGTCGACCGACTGCTTGATGCGCTGCTCGATCTGCTCGGGCGATTCCTGCTCGCTGGCCGCGCGGATTGCTTCGACCACATCGCGCTTGAACGGCACATCCATGAGGCTGACCAAGAACGGCAGTACGGCGGCCTGGTACTGTGGCGGCAGACTCTTGACCGCCTCGGACAGAGCCGACAATTGCTGCGCACGATAGCTGTTGGTGCTCGGCACGTCCTCCAAGGCAACCTTCAGGCGGGTACGCTGCAGGTCGTTGGACAGGTAGGTATATCCCAGCTCGTCCTGCTCTGGCTTGTTGATCACCACGCTTCGGTCTTCGCGCACCGCATCGCCCTCGATGATTATCGTCTGCTGCTTCGCGCCCAGATCCTTGATGATCATCGACAGCAGCAGCTCGCCAACCATAGTCCGGCCGGCGCGGAAGTTGTCCATCATCACGCCCAGCGCCTGGTTGCTCTGCTCGATCTGCATGGCCTCCTGACGGCCGCTGGTGGCGGTACCTTCCTTGCCCATAAAGCCGGTGGTCACCGCCGACACGCGCTGAATCGCTGAGCGGTTGTCCTGCAGCATCTGAAACTGCTGGGCGTTCAGCTGAAAGTCTCGCTCGACCTTGAAGACAGCGCCCTGCTTGGCCATATGCTCGGCGTTTAGCACGATATCCGCGTCTACCCTTGCGACCTGATTGCGCACCTGGGCATCGGTCATTGGGGTAGCGCCCTTGGTGCGGATGGTGCGAACCGAGGACAAGCCCCAACGCAGCTTGCTAATGCCGCTGTTCAGGCTGTCCTGCGGGTAGATCATGTCTCGCACGTAGCCAAACGGAACCCTGGTACCGTCTTCACGGAATCCCCAGAACGGCACGTAGGGGAAATGCCGGTGGGTGTACGGGCTGGGGCCATCATGCAGGCAGTGCGGGCCGAGCCAGTAGCTCCGGCGCACCCTGGCGACCACAGCGCGACTGTACGTCGACATGCCACTGGCCAGCGCCACCTGATGCGCCATATTGCTTTCGTCGTATTCGACCACGCGGCCATCGGGCGCGGTGATCACGCCAACCTCAACCCAGCGGCGGTACCAGACCTCGGCCAGGCAGATCTCTTTCGAGGTCGGGTTGTACCAGCGCTCCTCTTGGACGGTCCACGCCCGAGCTTCTGCCCAGGCATTGTGCAATCCGGTTGAATCGCCGCCGTCATTCGCAGCACTTGGCGTGTCCATCCACCATTCGGCACCATGCTTGCCGATCGCCAGGATCAGTTCCTTGTGCTCTGGGAATACGCGAGCGATACGGTCAGGCAGCAACCAGCGCTGGCGACGCAGCCAGCGCGCATCACTCAGATCTTTCTCTGTCGACGCGAAGTCCCAGTGGATTTCGTTGCGGTTCACCACACTGCAGCGGTATGGGTACTTGAATGGGTCGCTCTCGCGCTTCACTTCCACCCAGCCGAGACCAATGGCGATCTGTGACTGGAATGCATCGCTGCACGCATCGTCCGCCTTGGAGTGGCGTTCCGCCTGGTTCAGCTTGTAATTCAGTGCGTCCGCCACGTCCTGGCCGCCAATGTCTCCATCCGGCGTGACGCGCCAGTCAGTGCGGGTGGCGCTCTCGTAGCCGCGGATTGAAAGCAACGCCGGCCCGATCAGGTTCTCAACCGCCGGCGGAATACCCAATGCACGCTGGCGGGCCAGCAGCTCGCTGTCCAGTTGGTTGCCGTCGGCATAGTCCATTTCCTTGTCAGCAGTGCTGCGCCACTTCGGCTGCTCCTCGATCTCGTGCATGATCTCGGCGTACTCGTCCAGTACAAGCGCAAGCTCGTCTTTCGCCTCTTCGGTCTGGTCGGGGTGCTTGAGTGCGGTAGCGTCCATCTGATGGTTCCTCACGTGCGCCAGTCGGGCGCTGGGGCTTCGGTGTACGACTGCCGGCCCTGGTGACCGAGCATGTCCAGTTCTTTGGCCTGCGCCCACTGACGGAAGGCGTCGGCGCCCTCGCTGCAGCCGTTGGCCTTGTTGGGGGCGTTGTCGAGAAAGCGGTTTTCTGAGCGGCTGAACTTCTTGCGGTAGTTGTCCAGGCGGTTGATGCCGTCGGCACACGCCACTTCGTCGATAAAGCAGCCCTTCATGTGCTTGCGGGTCTGCTGAATACCGGTGATCAGCTCGGTGATACGCGGCACGATGACGAATGTGTGCCCGGGCAGCAGATCCTCGAGCATTTCCAGCACGCTGCGGTTGTAGTCGCCCAGGCGCTTGTGCGCGGCGTCATGCGGCAGGTAGTGGGTGCCGTACAGATAGCCACGGTCTTTCAGTTCCTGCGCGTAGTGGCGTAGATCCTTGCCGTGCTCTTCGTAGTAGTCGACGAATCGATCCTCGCCGCGCAGTTCCTGCTGAAACCACACAGCGCAGCCGTCGCTGTTGCCGATATCCCAGAAGGTATTCACCGGCACGTCGAGTACAGGCACGCGGGTAATGCCGCCGCGCTTGCGCATGGCCTGCATGTCCTCTGCGTAGTAGTTGCCCTCGGTGCTGATCTGGAAGGCTTCATCGGGCGTGCCAGGGTATTCCTGCCACATCCGTTCTTCCTTGCCGGCGAAGTCGGCCTGCTTGGTGGCCACGTACCAGGCGCGCTGGTCCGGGTCGATCTTGCAGTCCATCAGCGCTTCGAGCTTGTCGAAGTAGGCGTGCTGGCCGCGATCGACAGGCACCGTGACACTCGGCAGCCGGTAATTCGGCTCCTGCCACCAGGCGTAGAAGTGGAACCGGTAGTCTTTCGGCGTGAGCGGCTTCTTGTCTCGGTAGTTCTTCTGGGCAATCTGCACCATGTTGAAGAACTCGCCTTCGCGCCCTTCGGCCGTGCTCTCGATCACCAGCACGCCATTGGTAGGCACGGCCGGGATGGAGCCGGTGACCACTTCCTGCGCCTTGTCCGGGCACTTGGCGCAGATCTTCCCAAACTCGGAGACGTGCAGGCGGTGGATAGTGCCCGAGCGCATCGAGGTCGCCACGCGCACCGAACTGTTGTTGTGCGCGAAAAGCAGCTCGACGGCGCTATCCCTGGCCAGCGGGAAGCGCTCACGGATTTCGTCAGGCAGGTTCTCGTAGGCGAATTTCACCTTATCGCGAAAGATCGTCTCGGCCGCCTCGCGATCCTGGGCGATGATGCCGCAGCGCTGGTTGGCGTTGAACAGCGCGTGATCCAGCCACAGGATGGCGATCAGCGTCGTGAAGCCGAGTTGGCGCGCCTTCAGGATCAGGTTGCGGTGCCACAGCCGCTTCAGAAATCGCTTCTGCGCCCTGTTCGGCTTGAACGGCATCACGAACGACTCGCCTTCCTCGACGATGTTGCCGAGCTCGTCGAGCTTGTCGTCGCCCTTCACCATGATCTTGTACAGGCAGCCAGAGAACAGGCGCCATTCAGGGTCAGCCAGGCAGCGAGCCAGTTCCTCTGCGTTGGTCGGCAGAGGCTGCAGCGGCTCGTCGTGGATCACCCGCATGGCCATGGATCAGTCCTCGCCATGCTCAGGATCGTGCGCCACTGGCTTGAACCCGTTCGAGTTGCCGCTGGCGATCGAGTGCAGGAGGCTTGCCAACGGGTCGACGCGCTGCTGGTTGTCCTTCTCGTACAGGCCAAGGTGCTTGAACAGCTTCTCCATGGCTGCATCTTTCGAGTGCGTCATCACCTCGATGCCGAACTTCGTCTGCTTCACGCCGGCATACAGCGACGCAGCACCAGGCGACAGTTTGCGGGTGTCTTTCAGCACCACGCGCGGGTATCCGTGGCCACCGCATTCAGGGCAGCCAGAGAACGGCTCACGGTTCGGATCGAAGCCTATGCCGCCTTCCTCTGGGAAATCTTCCGGGTCATCGCCACCGACCACCCACTGATCGAAGGCGAAATCACGTTCTATCTGCGTGCGCTGACGCAGGTGGCCTTCGCCGTAGCAGTGCCGACAGCACACGACCACCAGCTCGGTCAGCTCGCGAGCATCGGCCGTGACCTGATTCCACGCCTCGCGCAGCACTCGGTCAGCAGTAATCTCGGTGCGCTGTTGCTGTTTCTGCCGCGCTTCAGCAATTGCCGCCTGGACATTAGGTTTTGTTAGGTTCTCGCATCCAACGACTGCAGCCGTCTTCTCGCTGTATCCAGCGCGTATTGCAGCCTGCTTGGCGTTCAGGTCGACCAGATACTCTTCGACGAATCGAACCTGCAGCGCAGTCAACGCCACTTCAGCGTTATGCACCTTCACCGTATTGCGAGCACGCGCAGTCGAGCCGGTCGCCTTCTTCTTGGCTACCGGCTTCTTCACTGGCTTCTTGGGTGCGGGCTTGGCGCCCTTCTCTTTCGTGGTCATGCCCGGAGTCTTTCCGGGTGGGGGACAGGGTGTCGAACCCTACAGGGGGTGCTGTCTGCTGCGCTCTACAGCGGTTTGATCAGATGCTCACCCTGGTTGCGGACGTTGCCGACAGCGGGGTCTACACGATACCACTCGAAATCCTCAGCTGGATCACCAGAGTGCAGGACAATCTGCTCTGCATCCTCGGATGCGGTACCAGTATCCAGCCAGGCCTTGGCCAGATCACCGGACAACGCCACAGGGCGACGATCATGCACATCGACCATACCGCCTTGCGCGTCGGCCGTGATAATCACGAATCCATCATGCTCGCCGGCATCAGCACCTGGCGTCGGAAAACTCCCGATGGCCGCACACAGGGTCGGCCTGCCATCCCGCCGGCGTATGAAGTATGGCTGCTTGCGCTTGCCGCCTTCGTCTACCCACTCAAACCAGCCGTCGATAGGGCATATCGCACGGTGCTTCCAGATTGCGCGGAAGAACGCTCCGTGGGCCACTTTCTCGACCCTGGCATTGATAGGCGCAGCCCTATCCTTCGCCCAGTGCGGTCGCCATCCCCAGCGCAAACGCTCGACGACCAGTTCATCATCCAGTACGTGCAACAGGGATACCTGGGTTGATGGCGCTACGTTGTACCGCGGCGGGACGCCCTCGGCAGCCTGCAGACGCTCACGCTCAGGCCAGCCACTCAAGGCGTCGACGAACTCGCGAATACCGCTGTACTGGGCGATTCGACCACACATGAATCGAGCTCCAGGCTAAAGGCAGAGTCTGTAATGGTAGTTCACATAGGGGCATGAGACGAGAAAGCCCGCACTCGGCGGGCTTTCTCTGCATCAGCGGGGTCAGGCGCTCGATCGCGCCCAGTGCAGTACTTGATCATTCGTGCGGTTGAACACCATGCCGGCACTGGCGATACGCATGTCACTGCGCAATGCGGGGCTTCGCTTGCTCTCCAGGCTACGCGGCTGCATCACCTCGGCCAGGTTGCGCTTGGCCTCGGCCGCAATGTGCTGGTCAGCATACGCTTTGTAAGCCAGGTGATCGGCCGGCGCCGGCGCAGCGAACACCAGGCCGCTGGACAGATACAGGATGGCGATAACGCACAGCAGGACTTTCTTCATCTTCGGACGCCTCGACAGATCGGGGTTTGGGAAGCCCGAGTGTTCTGCCTGCGTCCATGTTGTCTCAAACCCTACAGGGGGTCAGCGACGACTTCCCTTCGGAGGTAGCTTCTCTGCCGCCTCTACAGCCTCAGTCAACAGATCAAATGGCTCGCCCAGAGGGCCATCGTCGTTCCAGATACGCCACTTGAAATCTGACCCCTTGATCACGTCGTAACCATTCACCTCGTACATTTCAGGCTTCTGCATTCCACACCTCAATTAATGATCATCAACGATCAGTGTCATCGTGCGGCTACTGCAGTTCAAGCTGATTTTGGCCTGCACCAACGGCCACCTCTTTTCCCTCGGCAATTCCGTCACCTACTCGGCACAACATACGCTCCAGGCGGTTCAGGCGGGAGTTCAGCGTGCCGGACATAAGCGCGGCCTGGTGGCCGATCTCGATCGATGCCGAATGCAGCGCCACGCCCGCCTGCAGATTGGCCAGCATGCGGTCCTCCCGCGGCGTCAGCGTGAGAACCTGATCGCCGATATCGATCTTCACTGTGCCATCCGGCAGGATCGTCTTGCTGATGTGGCGCGCTGGAGGGTGCTGCTCAACCGGCACATATACGCCGCGCTGCACGCGCGCAGCCTGGCCCTCACTGACCAGATGCTTGAGGCGATCGTCGACCACGCCCTCTTTTAGGCCGGTAAGCGCTGCTATAGCCTCTCGCGTAGCGATCTGCTCCTGTGCATGCAGATCCTGCAGAGCCTCAAGCACGATATTTGTCGAAGACACACGCTTCATGTTCTTCTCCCCATGATCAACGAATCAGCCCTGCATCACGCAGGATCTTGTACTGCTCGGCCAGCCAGGCCTGGAATACTGGGTCTTTCACTGCTCGCCGCCCTTGGCCAGTTCCTTCTCGCGCTCGGCTGCCAGGATCTTCTCGACGGCATCACGCCAGCCTGGCCCGTGCTCGAAGTAGGCTTTCAAAAGCCAGTGGATCACCGCTGCCTGCTCTTCCTCTGCCTTGCGCGCGATCTCCTGCCCCATCGCCCGCATGGCGTTGGCCAGGCTGTAGCACCAGAAGTTCGGGCGACCGAGGATGTAGCGCAGATCATCGTCGAGCACTGGCATCGGGTCGTGCGCATGTGCCAACGCGATTTGCTCGCGCTCAAGCGACGACTCAGACTGCTGGTACAGGGCGTTATAGCGCTCGCGCATATCGTCATGCGTGATCATCTTGCTGTCTGGCTGGCCGTCAGCATTGATGAAGTCGAAACGGATTAGATCAGGTCGCACTTTCGGCGCCGTGGTGGCGGTGAGCGCGGCTTCAGCCTCGGTGCACAATCCCAGTACATACTCCACCCACTCCCTGCGCTGCCAGAAGCACGGTTCGTCATCGCCTTTGATCATGATGGCGTGGCGAGGCGTGCAGTTGATGGATCGAACTGCTCTGATCAGGCCAGACAGCAATCCCCGCACCGCCTCAAGATCTGCAACTACCGCCTTTACACGTGATGGAATGTCGGCATGGGAGTACCGAGTTAGAGCAGGTTCAGGACCGCGCACAGCGATTGCCGTCTGGCTGAGAAGGTCAGACTGGCGATTGCGCAGGGTGTCCAACTCTTCTATTTCTGCGCGCAGCGCCTCGATCCTTTGCTGCATGTAAACCGGGCATGTGTCGGCGTGGCGGTCGGGGTTCCAGGCGCAGTTGCATTCAACTTGATCAGTCATTTCAGTTCTCCATGGGTGATGCGCTCTGCGCTGTTTGCCCACTCGCTGCCGAAGACCTCCATAGGGCCGAAGCACGGCGGTTCGGTTTTGCTCTTGAAGCCGGCCAGCCAGTAGTAACCACTGTGCTGGGTGGCGCCGCAGTGGTCGCACTGCATCCAGGCGCCGAAACCGGTGGCGCTCTGGCGCCGGTAGTTGTGAAGCCTTTGCCCGGTCACTGCGACTCTCCTGCCGGACTTGGAAGCGTCACGCTGGTTGCGTCGCCGCCAGGTGTCGGGAAAGTGGATCCGGTACACCATTTCCAGCCATGAACAGTCTTCAACCAGTGTCCACCCATGACGGCGTGGGCTTTGGTTCCGATCGGGTACTCGCTCCAGGGGCGGTCTATGTTTTGCCGTACTTCGCGCTTCATAAATTCGGCCATGTCGCCCATCTGCTGGACGATGGCGCTCTCTTCGGCCTCATGCGTGGCCATGATCGTGTCCTTCCACTTGAGGCAGCGCTTGCAGTCGACGCGGCTCCAGTCGCTGGACAGGTCGCTTGCATCGCCAATCCAAACTCCGCACGGCGCCTGCTCTGGGCCGTCGTCATCCGGGTACCGGGAAAAGTGCGTGCTCACGGCCGACACCCCGCGCTGTATGCGAACTCTGCGCACGTTTCCGAAAGCGGCTGCAGGCAGCCTCTGCAGCGGAAGATGCTGTATCCGCTTTCCCCGGGATACACGGCCTGCTTTCCATCCTTGCGATAGTTGGGATCTGCATCGGCTCCAGTGCGCACTTCAACGGCCTTGCCGCATGAGCACGCTGTTTGAATTACGGCCATGCCTATGCCTCCTGTTGCTTCTTCAGGTCGCGCAGCAGCGCCCGGTACTTCGCCTTGATCTGCTGCAGGTCTTCGATGGTGTACTTCTTGGGTTCGTGGGGGCCTTCCAGCCAGGCCACTGCGTCGGCGCCGATCTTCTTGACCAGCCGAATGCGGTACTCGACGATGTTTCCGGAGCGCTCCAAGTTGCAGTTCTTGTTGCACTGTCGGTGCACGTTCAGAGGCTCGAAGCGCAGCTCAGGGCAAGCGCCGACGGTGCGGTAATGCCCGGCGCAGTACTGAACATCGGCCGTGGTTCCACACGATATGCAGGGCTGACCAGCATCACGCTGGCGTATCCAGGCATTGAAGGCGTCCTGGGCTTCCTGCATGTATTCCGAGCGGCGCTTTACCTTCTGCTTCCGCACCTTGATCTCGCGCCGCTCCCGCTGATCAATGGCCATGCGCGCCTTCTTCTGGTTGGCAGGCTGATCAGCGATCGCCAGGCCGCACTGCCAGCAGCAGACCTTCTGGCCGATCTTGGGCGTGAACTTCACGTCGCAGGCTGGGTTGGCGCACTTGCGCTGGCGGTGCTTGCGCTCGGCAATGCCGCTGGCCTTGGCCTTCAGCGGCGTCTTGCGCTTCAGTTCGGTGCGCTTCACGCTGGCACCTCGCTGGACTTCTCGCGCTCAGGGGCGAAGTTGCCGCGCAAGGGCATCAGATGCCGCTCTTCCTTGATGCCAGTGGTGGTACCGTTGCGAACGTGCCAGCCGCCACCTGGCGATGCCGGATCGAGTCCGTATGTGACGCCACGAACCACGGCATAGACCTGACCAGGCTGAACCCACTTGATAATCTCCACCTCGCAGCCAAGTAGGACCTTGCCGCCAACGACCAGAGCCATATCGCCCGATTTAAACTGGCTCACTGCTCACGCTCCCCAGGCATCAGCCCGACCATCTGCTCGATCGCTTCTTCGGTGAGGCCTGGCCAGTAGTTGGCGATCAGGTGCTGGCAGATACCCCGCCAAAATTCCTTGAAGCGCTCTTCGGTCATGTAGTCGAAGGCGATCGACTCCGGTACCAGGCGCGTTACCCGGCCCAGGTCGGGAATGTCGAACGCCTCATAGGTGCAGCACACGCCGGCATCGAGCTGCAGCTTCTTTATGGTGGTGTGGGCGTCGAGGCCCTGGAACTTGTCGATCTGCTCGGCCACCACCCGGCCGAGGGCGTGCACCAGCCTATGAAATTTCACATTCCTGGCTTGCTTGATCTCGCAGCGCACCTGATCGTTGATGCGATACTCACGCTCTTTGCACAGGAAGCGGTCGATGCTGCTGTCGGCCACCAAGGCCTTGATCACCTCACCGGTTTCCTGATCGACCACTGCGCGCCAGCGCATGTAGATCGGGCGCTGGGCACGCTGGCGGCGCTTATTCTTGGCCTCTGGTGTCTCGGCCTTCGGTGTTGTCGCTGTCGCTGCCTTAGCCATTGGCGCCACCCTCGGCCATTGCCGTGTCGATGGAGCGGTCCACGTCCGACTGTCGGAAGCGCACGCCAGTCATCCAGATCGGAGTGCTCAGGTAGAACGGATGTGCGTTTTCGCTCTTGTCGCGCAGCCACAGATACCGCGCTGAGTTCGCACGCAGCCGGCCATTCTCTTCCAGCAGCGACAGGATCTCCTGCGGCTCAGTCAGGCGCCGGTACTCTTCGATCTGCGCCGGCAACAATGCGGCCTGTTCGGCAGTGAAATCCTCGCCGTGCGCATCGCGGAGCATGATCAACGCCAGTTCGCGCAGGCGCTGTTGCTTGTCTGCGTTCACTGGGCCACCTCCTGCACCAAGGCGATGATGCTGGCCACGCCTTGAGCGAAGCTTGCCGGTTTGCTTTGCATGCACTGGCGAAGCCGGTCGGCCAGTTGCGACCGACCACCCTGCAGCTCGAGCAGCAGGCGACCATCACGGACGATATCAAGCGCGTGCTTGCGGCCTTCCAACCAGCCGACGCGGTCGAAGTGACCCGCCAAGGCGGCCGGTACCGGCGCAGGTGCTGCAGGTGCTGCAGGTGCTGCAGGTGCGACAGGCAGCACTTCGGCGGTAGGCACCCGCTTCGCACCGCCGGCCATGGCCCGGGCAAGGGCCTGCTGGGCAATCAGGTTCAACGCACACCTCCCCGGCCGATCACGGCCAAACGCCCGTCGACCACCAGCACCCGGCGCTGGCCACGGATCAGAATCAGTTGGTCACCCTCACGCGCCACGCAGTAGTTGCGGGAGAGCAGGAAATCGACGGACTCCCGCAGATCGCTCTGCAGGCGGCGCTCAAGCTTCATGGCTGTCACCTCGGCGGATGCGGAGCTTGGCCAGCAGCTGCTGGCGGGCCTGTTCTCCGGGGAGTTTGTCCAGGCCCTGCACGCGCATGACGCGCTGCACGAACCGCTCGCCGCGGCGCTCGGCCTGTTCCGGCGTCAGCTCGCGGCCTTCGCTCTGGTCTTCGATGCCCTGGCGCGGTTGCTCCAGCGGCAGGCCGAGCGAGGCGCGGCGGCGCAGCTGGTAGTACGCATGGTCAAAACGCTTGCGCAGGGTTTCTTCAGGGATGCTGCTGCAGCGCAGGTTGAACCAGCCGACAGCGCTGCCGGCCAGGCGCACAGCCTCATGGCTCCAGTTGTGCCGGCCAGGGTTCGAGCAGTGGCGCACCACCTCGCGCCAGGCGATATCGTCGGCGGGGAAGCCCAGATCCTCAGCGGTCGGGGTGCACAGCTTCACGAACTTGCCCACGCTGGGCGCGAAGTCGGTTTCGAGCTGGCGGCACGCCTCGATGCCGTACCGCAGTTGTTCGATGGTGCTGATTCCCGAGCGCATAAACCCTTTCACCCAGGAACGCTTAGCGCGGTTTTCTGCGGCATCGTTCGGCCAGGCCTGGCGCCACGCGGGGAAAATGCTTTTCAGCTCGTCGAACAGCTTGTTGACGATCTGGGCAGTCTCCGCAGTCGGCTTACGTGCGCGAATGTCCTGCACCTGCTCAGCAGGCAGGTTGGGCAACGTTTTCAGCACTTCGGTCGCGGGTTTCATACACCGTCGTCCTCGTCGATCCAGCGTGTATCGTTCGTGTCACTCTTCGCCGCGCCACCGCCCTGGCCGCGCCGCTCCAAATCGTCTTGCGCCCTGCGCATCCAGTTGCGCCAGGTCGACGGCCAGTCGGCCATCGCCTTTCCGGTACCGGTCCAGTAGTCACAGAACCGTTCCGTCTCACGGTCAAGGTTCACAGCCGGGGCCTTCTCCTTCGCCCAAGCCAACATCTCGGGCGTCATCAGGAACGGCATCTGCAGCGGCTTCCTCGGCTTGGCGCGCACGCCTTTCGATTCAGCCTTCGCTGCTGGCTTCCTCGCCGGCTGTCCCTGTGACAGGTCACCAAGGGGGGCTAAAGGGGGTTCTATTCCCTGTCCCTCTCCCTCTCTATTCCCTGTCCCTCTCTTAGCCGTGTCCTGTGCGTGACCTGTCACCGTGACAGGTGCGTGACCGGTCACGCCGTTACCGCCCTGTTCAAGCGCCGCGAATGCCTCGCGCAGCGCCTTGGTCGTCGTGTTGTACGGCAGCACCTGACCGGCTTCGCGCAGCGCTTCGAACATCCGCGCCCGGTCTTGCCGCTCCTTTTCCTTGCGCTTGTTCTCGTTCTCCTTCGCCGCCCTGTGCTCGACTCGCTGCGCCCAGGCGTCGATCGCTTTCTCAGCGACAACCGGGTGATACAGGCGCCCGTCTGCGCACTTCACGAACCCTCGCAGCGCGCCATCGCGCACCTTTTTCCAACTCTTCAGGTCACGGCCGAACCCCGCATACGCAGCCAGGGCCTGCTCGGCATCCGGCAGAGAGCCGGCCGGTACCTGATTCCAACTCGCGCACCACAGCAGCACCGCGGCGCGGAACTCGTCACCGCTCGCCTCGATCGCCAGGTCGCTGTCACGCAGCCTGTTCACATCCAGCGGCATGAACGGCAACCCGCGCAGATCAACATCAGCTGGCACCAGCGGCGCCGGCAGATCACTGGCTGTCATCAGTACCCTCGGCAGCCAGGTAGTCGGTGACGATCTGCACTGTCGCCTGCTCGGGCGTCATGCCCTTGCTGCGCGCGTAGTGCTCAAGCCGTGTCCGCTGCGTCGCCGACATTTCGGCGATATAGCGGCTGATCTCGTCATCGACCTGTTCAGGTGTTGGTGTTGTCATGCCCATAAGGGCCTCCCGAGGGCCTTCAGGCCGCTGCACTGGTTGCTTTACGCTCTTCCTCGTCGAGCCAACGCTCGACGATCTCCCGCACCAGCACCGCACGGCGTTTCCGCTGCTTGCGGCACTGGTCCTCGATGCGATCGAGGGTTTCATCGTCGAAACGCGCCTTGATTTCGTTGTGCTTCACCGGGGGAAACATGCAGAACTCCTTACGCCACCTCTCTATCTGGCGGCTGATCCATGAACCGTTCGGGGTACAAGATCTGGAGCTCTGTCAGTTCACCGCCGAAGACCAGGCACAACTTCTCGGCCAGCCCCGGCGAAGCGGTTTGTTTGCCGCGCTCAATGCGGGAGAGATTCCCGGTATCGAGGCTGCAGTTGATTTCGTGCAAACGGTCGACGACGTGCTGCAGACGCCATCCACGCTGCTTGCGTGCTTTCCGCAAAGGGGACATGCAACACCTCCTAAGGTGGTCTCCTGAAAATATTCTGCTCTATAAGCAGATTGCACGGCAAGCAGAATCTGCGCAATGCGCTTTGTCGCAACACCGAATGCCTAGGAAAATTGGCGCATGACTATTGGCGCGACTATCAGAGCTGCACGCAAAGCGAAGAAATGGACGCTGGAGAGGCTTGCCCATGAGGCAGGCACCGACACTGGCAACCTTTCCCGCTTAGAACGGGATCTCCAAGGGGCTAACAAAGACCTGCTGGAGAGAATCCTTCACGTCCTCGGAATCTCCCTGACTGGCAGTGCGCTTCCCGATTCCAATGCCGGAGAAGCCCTTCACATAAAAGGACAGGTGCCGTTGATATCCTGGGTCCAGGCGGGATATTGGAGCGAGGTGACCGATATCTACGCGGCTGGGAACGCCGAGCGATGGCTGCCCTGCCCCGCGGCCCACGGGCCTCGCACCTTCGCCCTACAAGTTCCAGGGTCCTCGATGCACAACCCTTCGGAGCGGCACTCTTTCCACGATGGCGATATCATTTTCGTGGACCCTGGCCGTGAGGCCACCCACAATTCTCTGATCGTAGCCAAGCTGCCAGGATCACCGGAAGCCACCTTCAAGCGACTGCTGATCGAGGGTAGCCAGCGATTCCTCATGGCGTTGAACCCGTCCTGGCCAGAGCGAATTTTCGCTATCGACGGGACTGCCGAGATCTGCGGCGTCGCTATTGCTAAGTACGAAGCACTGATCTAACCACCCGCCCCGCTCCAAACAAGCCCGCCATTGAGCGGGCTTTTTTTTGCGACCTTTCGATTTTCTGCTCTTGACACAGATTTGAGTCTGCTCATAATGCAAACCATAAATCTGCTCCTTAAGCAGAATTTGCGAGGTCGAAAATGTATCTGCATCCCGAAAAGATTAACAGCGCCAACCCGCTGCCGTATCCGGGCCTTCCGGAGCGTGAAGAAATGCGCAAGCGCGGCCTCGAAGTCATGCAGCGCCAGGTTCTGAACGAACTGCAGCAGGGTGAACCGCAGCTGTGCCACGCCTTCGCGCAGTTCTGCGCTGATCGCTTCGACGAAGCCACCAGCTATGCCCTGTGCGTCTCCCGCATCGTTGGCGAGAAGGCCGAGCAAAAGCAGGCCGACAAGCTGATCACCGAGCACGTCGAGAAGTGCCGCCCGCTGTTCGTGGTCGAGGAAGTCGAGCGCCGCATCATCGGCTCGAAGTACGAAGCGCTGGGGCTGCCGCAATGATCCGCGCCAACAACTGGCGCCGGAACCTCGATCCGCGCGATCCCGACTACCTCGACCCGCTCACCGATGAAGAGCAGGCCGAGCAAGAGGATGACGAAGCCTGGCTGGCCGAGTGCCGCGAGCAGGATGCGGAGGTGGCGTATGTCTAAGGCAGCCAACTACCGCGCCCCCGCTACTGGTCAGTTCATTTCTGAAAAGACCGCGAAGCACCTCGACCTGATGTTCATGGCCGAGGACTTCAAGCGCTGGGCTCTCCAAGCATCCGCAGCCGGCCGTAAGGACGAAGCGCGCGATATGGCTCTTCGTCACAACGAACTGAAGCGTGAAGCTCAGGCGGCACTTCGTGATGCAGAGGTGGCTTATGTCTGACTGGCAGAAGACCAAGGCTCAGCTCCTGATATCGCAGGCCATCGGCAAGCTGGTGCTGGCCGCCAACCAGCCAATCCTGATTCAGGCCATGACCAAGGAATACGCCGACGGCATGAACCAGATGGCCTATGCCACCGGCCTGATCACCGATGCCGAGTTCGATGACTACCAGGCGCACATCGTCGCCATCGGCAAGCGTAACGGCCTGCTGCCAACGGCGCCGAGCAGTTCGGATAGCGCCCAAGCAAAAGCACCGGTCGACACCTCAGCCTGGACGCCCTGCAACCCGTCCTGCGACCCAGAGTTGGGCGGGTTCAAGAGTCGCCACTGCATCTGTGAGCCGGCGAAAGCTGCCCTCACCGCTCAGGAGTTGACCCATGGCTAGCCCATTCACAGGCCGCTGCTTTGCCGAGGCATTCGCCCGCGCCACTGCGGCCGGCGTGACCGATATCCGCCAGATCAAGCGAACCATCCGCCGCCGCGGCACTTGGTTCATCACCTGCGAGGTACCGGCATGAGCCGTTTCACGAAAGCAACCCTGCGCGCCGCCGCTGTGTGGCTCGCCATCTGGGCGCAGCCCTGGCAGCGGCCCTGATCAAGTACGGAGTACCGCCCGCATGACAACAACAGCCACAGCACAGGACAGCCTGATCCGCCTGCCCGAAGTGCTGAAGAGAACCGGCCTATCGCGCAGCTCGGTTTACCGACTGCTCGACGCCGGCGACTTCCCTGCCAAGCGGAAGCTGATGGGCACCGGCCGCAGCTCTCCCGTCTGTTTCTCGGCAAACGAGGTGCAGGCCTGGATCGATCAACGCAAGAACCCCGCCAACGACGGCGAAGAACAGTAGGAGGCAGACCATGGCAACCAACCAGAACATGGCCCTGTGGGATTCGGTTCAGGCCACCGACAAGGCCTACACCAAGACCGCCGAGCTCGATGGCCGCCTGGTCACCAGCATCAACGGCACCTATGTCGCACGCCGCCTGACCGAGACCTTCGGCCCCATCGGCAAAGGCTGGGGCTACGACATTCTCGAAGATCGCTTCGATAACGGCGCTCCCATCTGGGCCGGTACTGGCGATGACCGCCGCGTGATCGCCCATGAAGTGATGCACACCACCAAGCTCAAGGCCTGGTACCTGCGCGGCGGCAAGAAACATTACATCACC
The DNA here is from genome assembly GCF_002479365.1 of Pseudomonas sp. UBA7530. NCBI lineage: Bacteria > Pseudomonadati > Pseudomonadota > Gammaproteobacteria > Pseudomonadales > Pseudomonadaceae > Pseudomonas > Pseudomonas sp. UBA7530. Next base: position 206,762 of record NZ_DLMS01000013.1, on the reverse strand, counting down.
CACTACGGGCACACCCCGTTCGTGCGCAGCAGCAAATACGGCGCCTACACCGACTTCGACGCCCCGAAAAAGAGTGTCACCGACGCGATCAAGAAAGCGTTCTCCCTGGCCGGCGTCTGCGCCGACGTGCACCTCGGCATGTTCGATGACCCGAACTACCTCTACGCGCTTGAGCTGAAACAGCGCTTTGAAGTGGCTGGCGAGGACAACGCTACCGAGGTCATCAAGGAAGTTCGTGGCGAATTCCGCGAATGGCTCGACCGCCAAATCACTGCAATCGTCCGCTCCCCCAACGAACGCGCCCTGGACCTGCTCGCAAAGAACCTTCTCGAGCAGGCCCGGGAGAAAGCCAAGGTCGTGAAGTACGACCCCGCCGAAGTCGAGCGCCACATCAACGAAGCCGTCGAGCAACGCAAACAGTGGCTGATCGACAACCCCGCCCAACCTGCCCGACCCATCAAGTTAGCCAACGAAGAGTAAGCAGCCATGACCAGCATGAACAATGTGAACCTCGATAAAGGCACCGTCGACGTTGCCGAGTACAGCCAGACCGAAGCCGCCTTGGCGGCGCTGCGTGAGAAGTACAGCACCCTGCCGGATATCAACACCCCGGACGGCTACGAGTTCCACAAAACCGGCATCAAGGAACTCACCACCCTGCGCACCAGCCTCGAGGCTGCGCGCAAACGTGAGAAAGAGCCGCACCTGCTGGCTGGCCGCATCATCGACGACGAAGCCAAGCGCATCACCGCCGAACTGGTGAAACTCGAAGACCCGATGAAAGCCGCCAAGAAAGAATACGACGACCGAGTCGAGCGCGAGCGCCAGGAGCGTATCGCCCGCCTGCAGGTGAAAGTCGACGCCATCAAGGCCATGCCCGGCCAGGTACGTGGCCAGTCCAGCCAGGCCATCGCCGAAATGATCGACCGTGTCGGCGAGATCGACGCCGCGCACGATTTCTACGACCTGACGAAAGAAGCGATGGCCGCCCGTCAGAGTGCACTGGATGAACTGGCACAGATGCTCATTGACCGCCAGGCCTTCGAAGCGGCCGAGGAAGATCGCAAAAAGGCAGAGGCAGAGAAAGCACGCCTGGAGCAGGAACTGGCCCAGCAACGCGCCGAAATGCAGCGCCAGCAGGACGAAATGCGCCGCCAGCAGGAAGATCTGCAGCGCCAACGCGAGGAACTGGAGCGCGCCCAGGCAGCCCTGCAGCCGGCTGCGCCCGCACCCGAATCGGCCAAGGCCGAAGCTACTGCCGAAGTAGTCGCCGCTAAACCAGCAGCCGCACCGGCCCAGGCCGCCAGCAAATCCAAAATCGACAACCGCCAGTGGCACGCAGTTGTTACCGACAAGTCCGCGCTGATCGCCGCCATCGCCGCCGGCTACGGCACCGAGGATCTGCTGATCGTAGATCAGGCCGCTCTCGACAGCCTGGCCAACGACAAGCGCAACGACTTGGAACTGCCAGGCGTTGTCGCCCAGCCGGTACCAACCACCAACGCCGCCTAACCCTAAACCCTGAATAACCGACCGCGCCGGCCCATCCGGCGTGGGTTGGGGTTCCTACACCCTGGAGTCACCTAAATGACCATTTTGACCAACGTCTTCGACTTCGAAACCACTGGCATTCCGGACTGGAAACAGCCCAGCGAAGCCGGCCACCAGCCCCATATTGTCGAAGTCGCCGCCCTACTCTGCGACGCCACCGGCAGCATCATCGACCGCTACCAGGCGATCGTTCGCCCCAACGGCTGGGAAATCTCGCCAGAAATGACCGCCATCCATGGCATCAGCCAAGAGCAGGCCATGGACGAGGGCATTCCGGAGATCGAAGCGCTCGAAGGCTTCCTGGCCATTCATGCCCGCGCAAGCATCCGCGCCGCCCACAACGCCACCTTCGACGACCGCATCGCCCGCTACCACGGTAAAGACCTGGCCGACTCCTTCAAGGAATCCACCACCAAGTTCTGCACCTGCTACGAATCCCGCGGCAAGGTCGACGGCATCGGCAACAAGCTCCCCACCCTGGCCGAGGCCTACAAGCACTTCACTGGCGAGGATCTGGTGGAAGCCCACCGCGCCATGCCCGATGCCCTTGCCTGCGCCCGCGTGTACTTCGCCCTGCAGGGCGTGGTCATGCCTGCTGCTGTTTGAGGCCGACGCCATGATCGATCCTCGCGCCAACAGTCCAGAACGCATTGTGCCGCCGGCTCCGCTGCCAGTTGTGAGCCGTCGCCGACTGCTCAAGATCAAGGATGCCTTTCCCATCCCCACCACCTGCAACTGCTGCAGCGGCGACCGCGTGCGCCTGGTGGAGAACTCCGAGATCTACAACGGCAAGTCGTTCGGTGATTGGCCCTACGCCTATCTGTGCATGGATTGCTTCGCCTACGTCGGCCTGCATCCCGGTACCGATCTGCCGCTGGGCACGCTGGCCAACAAGCCGCTGCGCAACGCCCGCAACAGCAGCAAGGGCGTTTTCAACCGCATCTGGCGCGAGGGCCACATGACCCGCGACGGCGCCTATGCCTGGCTAACCCGCCAGCTCGGCATCCAGGCATCCGAATGCCACTTCGGCCTGTTCGATATCGAGCGCTGCCACCGCGCCAGAACCGTTTGCGAACAGTTCATGGCCACCGCCGGCCGCCGCAAGGCCTGAACCCAGGAGATCGCCATGCACCACGAAACAACACTCAACCTGCCGACCCTGTCATCCAAGGATGCAGCTCGTCAGTGGCTCGCTGACAAGCTGGCTGAGTACCAGGCCGGGGCCGAGCAGGTAACCGAGTCGCCGATCGAGAAGCGCCCACTGGTCAGCGGCCAGTGGCGCTCTCCCGACATGACGATCATCACAGAGTCCCGCCGCCATGAGCAGGCCGCCAAGGCCCATCGCAAGGCAGGCGGTCGCCCCATCGGAACCGTCGTCGAGGACAGCCCCGCGCTGATCCGGCGCGCCCGTGCACTGGCAGGCCTTGGCATCGCCAAGTCCACCGCAGCCAAACGCCTGCAGATCGGCGTCACGCGCCTTGAGCGCATGGCCGAGAAGCACGGTTTCGAGTTCGCCACCAAATCCCCTAAAGCCGACTGAGGACACAGCCATGTGGTTCCGTAGCCTACTGATTTACCGCCTCACACAAGCCATCGACTTGGCCGCCGAAGCGCTGGAAGTCGCGCTGGGCAGCAAGCCCGCCCGCCCCTGCGAGAGCCAGGAACTGTCGACCTACGGCTTTGCCGCACCGCTCGGCAAAGGCCCCAATGCGCCCCTGGTACACGCCGTCGAAGGCATGCTGTTGATCCGCGCACGCAAGGAAGAGCGCATGTTGCCCGGCTCCGTAGTGCGCGACGCACTCAAGGAGAAGGTCGACGAGATCGAAGAGACCCAGATGCGCAAGGTCTTCAAGAAGGAGCGCGACCAGCTGAAGGACGAGATCGTGCAGGCCTTCCTGCCTCGCGCCTTCACCCGTAACGCCAGCACCTACGCAGCGATCGACCCGGTCGCCGGCCTGATCTATGTCGATGCCACGTCGCCGAAGCGCGCCGAGGATCTGCTGTCGACCCTGCGCGAATGCATCGGCTCCCTGCCGATTCGCCCGGTGTCCGTGAAGATCGCCCCCAGCGCCACCCTGACCGACTGGCTCAAGCAGCAGAGCGCGGCCGAAGGCTTCTTCGTGCTCGACGAGTGCGACCTGCGCGACACCCACGAAGACGGCGGCAGCATCGCCGCCAAGCATCAGGACCTGACCAGCGAAGAGATCCAGTTGCACCTGTCCACCGGCAAGCAGGCCACCAAGCTCTCTCTGGCCTGGCAGGACAAGCTGTCGTTTGTCCTCGACGACAAGCTGCAGATCAAGCGCCTGCGCTTCGAAGACCTGCTGACCGACCAGGCCGAGCAGGACGGCGGCGATGACGCCCTCTCCCAGCAGTCCGCCAGCTTCTTCCTGATGATGCGCACCTTCCGCGAGTTCGTGCCCGAACTGCTCACCGCCCTGGGCGGCGAAGAAACCCCGCAAGGCCTGGGCGAAGACCAAGACCCTGGCTTCGAATCTCGCCTTGAGGCACGCGCCACTTCGAACAACCAGGCTCGCCAGGTGGATATCGAAGAAGCGATCGCCCAAAGCCAGGCGAACGATCAAATCGACGGCAGTGAAGACGATCCCCTGTACAGCGATGCAGTGGCATTCGTTCGCGAAAGCCAGCGAGCCAGCATTTCCGCCGTGCAGCGCAAGCTGAAGATCGGCTACAACCGCGCCACCCGCCTTATCGAAGCCATGGAAGTGGCCGGCATCGTCAGCGCCATGAACAGCAACGGTTCGCGCGAGGTTATCCGCCATGGGTAACTACCTCGCTCGCGTGAACCCGCTGTACTTCGCTGCCCTGCATCGCACTGCAGGCGATGGTGACGTTCGCTATTGGCTCAACTCCGTGCACATCGAGCGCCACCAGAGCGAAGGCGTGATTCTGGTTGCCACCAACGGTCACGTAATGGCGGCCATGCATGATCCTGAAGGCTGGCTGCATCCTGACCGCGCCACCCTGACAGTTCAGCGAACCAACAAGCGCGTCCTGTCGGCAATATCCAAGCGGCCAAGCAAGGGCGGACTCAGCCCCAAAAGCCTATGGATTGGTGAAAGCTGCCTGGTGCTGAGCGCCAATGAGGACGCCAGCGAAGAGCCGGAGCCTTTTGGCCCTCTGAGCCTGGTAGCCGAACGAAGCGCATTGTTCGTTGACCATGACCCTTTGAACTGGCGGCGCCCGATCCCGAAAGGCGAAGACACCGCCGCACCCTGGCTGAACCCGCAGTATCTCGCGCTTTTCAGCGATATCGCACAGGTGCTGTTCCCTTCCAAGTACTGCCCTGGCGGCGGTATGCGCCTGATCGCCAGCGGCGAGAAGGGCGCTGTGCTCATTCGCCTGGCCGCTCCAGATCTTGTGGAAAGGTTCCTCGGCGTGATCATGCCCATGCGAAACGACCCAGTGAAATCGCCGCACCCCGAGTTCATGAAACTGGACGAAGGGGTGTCGCCATGAGCCTGACCAGCGAAGCCAAGACCTTTCACGTCTGCGTTGCCGTCAGCTACGTGATCGCCCGGGCGCGCCGACCGCGCGCCCTGGATGACCTGCTGAGCGAGCGCGGTACCGGTCGCCCGATCCCTGGTGAAGAGGCACTGGCCATCGCCCGTGATTGCGCAGAACGCGGCTTCACCATGATCCCGAGCTGCGACCACCACGGCGAGCATGGCCAGTGCCTTGGCCATCCTGTGGAGGCCTCGGTATGACTGCTCAAGCAAACATTACCGACGGCGAGCTCGTCGATACCAGCGCTTTCTTCGCCCCCATGTCCGCCGACCTTGTCGACAGCCTGATCGGCGAGTACGGCCAGATGCGCCAACGGATTGAACGCCTGGCCGGTGCAGTGCGGGCCGAGAATGCCGGCACGGTCTTGCACTACTTCATCGAGGGCAATGTGCAGGATCAGCGCTACAGCATGCCTACCACGGTCGATGCATTGTTCCGTGTTGAGGGCGCCATCGCCCAACTCAACGCCGACTTCTGGAACCGCGCCCTACGCCTGACTGACGTGATGGACTACATGCCCCAAGCACGTCGCGACGAGTGGCACGACCAGATCCGCAACCCAGAGGGTCGCAAGGCGAGCCGTCACACTGGCGAGAAGGACATGCCAGCTCTTCCCGAGTTCGAGGAAGCCACAGTGCGCTCGACCCTCGCTGGCCTGCTGCACAATCGTTCTCAGTTCCTGGCCGAGCGTGTCGACGGCATCTTCCGCGCACTGAGCCGTGCCCATGTGACGAACCAGCCCCAAGGCTTTGGTAAGCGCATGATCATCGCCAACGTGCACGGTTACCAGACTGCCGGTCACATCAACGACCTGCGCTGTGTGATCGCCAAGTTCATGGGCCGCGACGAGCCGAAGCATGGCGCGACCGACCCGGTGATCAAGGCAGGTGGCCGCCAGAATGGTGAGTGGATGCCCGTCGACGGCGGTGCGCTGCGCATCCGCGTCTATGGCGGCGTCGGTACCGCGCACCTTGAGGTGCACCCAGACATGGCCTGGCGCCTGAACGCCATTCTTGCCAGCCTGTACCCGCTCGCCATTCCTGCCGAGTTCCGCACCAAACCGAAGCGCCAGAAGAAGATCAAGGACTTCGACCTGTTCGATAGGCCGTTGCCGTTCGCAGTAGTGCAGTTGCTGGCGGAAATGCGCGAGGTACGCGAGCGTATCGAGCCGGCATGGCCGGAGCGCTACCGCGCCGTTCCGAACGCACGCGAGTTCGGCTATGGCGAGAAGGATAAAGCAGCCTTGGCCGAGGCCGAGAAGGTGCTGATGGCCATCGGCGCCGTGAAGGACGGAAGGCATTGGCAGTTCGACTACGACCCGACCGAGGTGCTGGATCTGGTGGTTTGCTCTGGCTGTATCCCCGACCAGAAGTCGCACCAGTTCTACCCCACCCCGCAAGCAGTAGCCGAGTTCGCCGTCAGCGTCGCCGAGATCGACGACCACCATGGAGTGCTGGAGCCGAGCGCCGGGATCGGCGGCCTGGCCGACTACCTGCCCAAACTGCAGACCACTTGCGTGGAAATCAGCCCGCTGCACTGCCAGGTGCTGGAGGCCAAGGGCTTCAAGGTCGTAGAGGCGGATTTCCTCAAGTGGGCGCCGGGCCAGCCTGCGGCAGACCGCATCGTCATGAACCCACCGTACAGCGAGGGGCGCTGGCAGGCACACCTGCAGGTCGCCGCCGACATGCTCAAGCCGGACGGCCGCCTGGTCGCCATCCTCCCCGCCAGCGCCAAGGGCAAAGACCTGCTGCCGGGCTGGAGCATGGAGTGGGCGCGCACCTTCGACAACGAGTTCGCCGGTACCAGCGTTTCCGTAGTGGTGCTGATCGCCCAACGCGCCAGCGCAAAGGACCAACTCGACATATTCAATGACGCCCTGCTCGATGCCGAGCAGCAGGAAGGTGCGGAATGACGGGGATGAACATCTACCGCCACGCCTTCGTTGCTGAGTGCCCATCCGATAGCGATCAGATCGTTTACAGCCTGGAGATTCGCTCGCAGTCGATGATCCGCGTGGAGCACATCCGCACTGCAACAGCGCTGATCAAGCGCGGCTACCACGAAGCGATTGCCGATCAGTTGTATGAACGGTTCGGCGGCGAACAGCGCATCACCGCCACGCACCAGGGCGTCGAGATCGAGACTCTGAGGGGGCCAGTGTGATGATCCATTATCACGGCACCCCGTGTAGCGGCCCGCGGGCAGAGGCCTATGCGTTCCTGGCCGCGCGCCACGCTCTTGTGTCCTTCGAGACCCCTGATGAGATAGCAAACGTAGCCGACGTTTGTCAGTCGTTCATCCTCGACAACGGCGCGTTCAGCCGCTGGAAGGACGGCCAACCCCTTGATGTTGACGGTTATATCCATTGGGTCGCCGAGTGGTTCAGGCACCCAGGATTCGACTGGGCTCTCATCCCGGACGTAATCGATGGCGACGAGGAAGCAAACGACCTGATGCTTGAGTGCTGGCCCGAGCATCTGCCTGGCGTGCCGGTTTGGCACATGCACGAGTCGCTCGATCGCCTGCAGCGCCTAGCAAAAAACTGGCGTGTGGTCGCGCTCGGCAGTTCAGGGCAGTGGGCAACGCCGGGCACGACGCCCTGGTGGCGACGAATCAGCGACGCCCTGGACGCAATCTGTGACGAGAAGGGACGCCCAATCTGCAAGCTCCACGGGCTACGCATGCTTGATCCGCGGATCTTCTGCGACCTGCCATTGGCAAGCGCTGACTCCACTAATGCCGCAGTGAACGCCGGTTCCGTTGGCCGTTTCGGCATGTATCCAGCACCAACTGCCGCGGCTCGCGCCGCTGTAATCGCAGACCGCATCGAATACCACAACTCAGCGCCAGTCTGGCAGCGCAGCGGCCAGGCCGAGCTCGCCCTTTAAGGAATCGTCGAATGATCCAGCAAACCCTGCACCACTTTCATTTCTGCTGCGGCCTGGGCGGCGGCGCCAAGGGCTTCAACCGCGCCCGCCCGGTAGTCGGCAACGTACAGGCGCGCTGGGAGTGCCTGGGCGGCATCGACGTTGACCCGGCAGGCCTGCGCGACTTCGAGAAGCTGGCCGGCGTGCCTGGCACGCTGATGGATCTGTTCACCCGCGACCAGTACACCCGCTTTCATGGTGCTGAGCCACCTGCAGGTTGGCGCGAGGCCTCGGCCGACGACGTACGCCGCGCTGCGCAGAACAAGCGCCCCGACGCGGTGTTCATCAGCAGCCCGTGCAAGGGCGCCAGCGGCCTGCTCTCCGAGAAAATGAGCCAGACCCCAAAGTACCAGGCGCTGAACGAACTGACCCTGCGCTGCATCTGGCTGATGGGCGAGGCCTGGAAGAATGACCCGGTGCCGCTCATCGTCTTCGAGAACGTGCCGCGCCTGGCCACCCGCGGCCGGCACCTGCTGGACCAGATCAACAGCCTGCTGAGCCACTTCGGCTACGCGGTCGCCGAAACCACCCACGACTGTGGCGAGCTCGGCGGCCTGGCCCAATCGCGTAAGCGCTTCCTGCTGGTAGCGCGCCACGTCGAGAAGGTTCCACCCTTCCTGTACGAGCCGGAGAAGAAGAGCCTGCGCGCCGTCGGCGATATCCTCGGCCGCATGCCGTTGCCAGGTGATATCGAGGCAGCGGGCCCGATGCACCGCGTACCGTCGCTGCAGTGGCAGACCTGGGTACGCCTTGCCCTGGTGCGCGCCGGCAGCGACTGGCGCAGCCTCAATGAACTGGCGATCGAGGATGGTCGCCTTCGTGATCTGATCATCGTGCCGGAATACCGCAGCGGGTACCTGGGTGTGCACGGCTGGGACGATACCAGCGGCACCATCGCCGGTCGCAGCAGCCCCACCAATGGCGCCTTCTCGGTCGCCGATCCCAGGTACCGCCAGGCGGCCAACTGGAATCACGGCCAGCAGTTCGGCGTCATCCGCTGGGACGAGTCGTCGCCGACCATCCCCGGGCAGACCATGCCAGGCCAGGGCACCTTCAGCGTTGCCGATCCGCGCCCTAACTGGAACCGTCACAGCGGCAACTACCGAGTAGTTCCGTTCGACCAGCCGGCCGGCACCATCATCGCCGGCGGCAAGGGCGTGCAAGGCGGCCAGCAGTCCGTGGCCGATCCCCGCATCCTGCACCGCGGTAAGGGCGACAACTACCTCACCGGCGGGCATTACGGCGTTATCCCATTCGACCAGAGCTGCGGCGCGATCGCCGCCAGCTCGCGCTACGACAGCGGCCGCTTCAGCGTCGCAGATCCGCGCATCCCGGCAGCCAATGACCGCCTGACCTGCATCATCCGCAGCATCGACGGCACCTGGCACCGCCCGTTCACCACGCTGGAGAAGGCAGCGCTGCAGAGCCTGGTCGACCCGGAAGAGCAACTGATTCTGGACGGCCTGAGCGACAAGGACTGGAGCGAGCGCATCGGCAACGCCGTGCCGCCGGCAGCAGCCGAGGCCATCGCCAACGTCATGGGCACCACCCTGTTGCTGGCCGCCCAAGGCGAGACCTTCATGCTCAGCAACATGCCTGTATGGGTGCGCCCGGTAGCGGTCGGGCTGAGCGTCGCCGAGGTGCCGCAAGCATGAAACGCCGCAAGCCCAACAACCCGCGCGCCCGGCTCGAGCGATCCTGCCGCGCCATCTTGAGCAGCAACCACGTTGCAGTGGTATGCATCAGCCCGAGCGGCTGGCAGGGCATGGTCAACTGGAAGTTGGCCAAGCGCATACCGCCCGGGCGCCAGGTGGCCAACGCTCTCTGCGATATCCCGCATCGCTGGACGATCTACGTCGCCGGCCTTTGCGTGGATTGGTCTGGCAATCGGTACATGAAGAGCATCGAGGCCATGCCCGATGGCAACTATCTGGCCGCACACCTGACTGACGTGATCGAAACGTGCGTGCTTGACCAGCGCGCCACCTGCAATCCGCGCCACCTGATCGGGTCGGGATGGATCGCCATCCCCGCCCAGGTATCACTCACCGAAGAACAGGCCTACCGGATATTCGATCTGGTCGGCGCCTGGAATCAGGTTCAGCAGGTGAGCGCATGAACGCCCCTATCTACTGCCGCACCACCGGCCTTCGGGTCGTTGTGTGCACCTGCTTGCGCTGCAGCAACCCAAAACCTGAAACCAGCCCGGCCGGACTTCCCTGCCCGATGCCGCCGGCCAGGCCAGACAACGATTATTCCACACCCGCGAGGTGAACCATGAACAAGCAATGCGTTAACTGCCCTGGTGCGACTGATCACACCACTGCTGAATGCCCGGTAATGGTCGAAGCGATGGAGCCCATCGACCCGATCCATTCCGCAATGATGCTCGGCATGACGCCCGAGCCATGCGAGCCGATCATCGAGATCACGCGCCAGGCGCTGACCAAGCTGCTCGACGTGGTCGAGTTCGGCGACCAACTGGAGCGCGTCGAGAAAGATCGCCTGGTCGCCTTCGTGAAAGAGATACTGGCCGAGGCTCAGCCGGAACTGTGGGCCATGCACAGCGTAGGCCCCAACGAAGTGCACCCGATGATTTCCAAGGAAGAAGCCGAGAAGCAAGCGGCCAGCCTGATCGCACTCTGCAAAGAGCGCTTCCCCGAAATCCCCATCACCGTCAACGTCATCCCCTCGCCCTACTCTCCGTTCGAGCATTTCGAAATTCTGGCGGAAGAACTGACCGAGCAAGTTGCCAGCCTGCGCGAGGCGCTGGACAAGAAGAACGCCGAAGCCGCAGCACCTGCAGTTGTAAACCAGCAGGTTACTACTGCCGCCACCTGCGATCATGAATGGACTGACGACGGCCAGCACCTGCTGGTCTGCACCGCTTGCGGCGCCCAGGAAGATCACGACCCACGCTGGCGAGACATGGCCACCGCGCCGCGTGACGGCACGCTGGTTCGCCTACTCGTCGAGTTCACCGAGCACGCAACCGAGGACGCCGACCAGGCGCCAACCATCGGCGCCAACAACTTCGAAAACGACGGTGAGGATCGCTGGCAGTTCGCCGGATGGTGCTGGTCGCATGACCACTTCACCCAAGGCAAGGGCGAGCCTATCGGTTGGCTTCCAATGCTCGACGAGCCGCGCCGCATTGCGCCGGCACAGCAGGAGCAGCAGCCATGAGTTGCCGCACCTTCCTGATCTTCCTGCTGACCATCGCCACCATGGTGACCCTGACCTCTGCAGGCGCGGTTGTGTACACGGACACCATCGCACCGGGGCACCACCAGTTCGTCGGCATCCTGATCCTCCTGGGGATGCTCAGCTCTATCTGGCTCGGCTCGCTCGCCATGGGCTACAGCACGGCCATCCATGTTTTCAGCAAGAAGGAGCAACAGCCATGAGCAAGCGCACCTTTTCCGGCACCGAGGCCGATCTTTGCGCGGCATTCATCGAGCAGTTCAACGCCTTGCCCGGCTGGACATGCTACCCGGAAACAGCAGGGTTTGATGTACTGGTTGTGCACGATGACGGCCGGCAGATCGGTGTCGAGGCGAAGTTGAAACTGAACGCCAAGGTCGCCGACCAGATTCTGCCGGACGCATGGGCGATTCGCTGTGGTGCCCCTGGCCCTGATCACCGCATGGTGATCGTCGGCGATATCACCGAAGCCAGCCTTGGCATCGTGAAGATGCTCGAAGCGCTCGGCGTTGCCGTGCTCAAGCCCTACATGAATCAGCGACTCACGAAACGTGACTTCCCACGCGACTATGAGTACTTCCCTGATTTTCAGCTTGATGGCTGGATGCGCCGTGGTTTCGCCTGGCAGCCACAACTGGACGACTGGAACCCGGTCGAGCGTTGCAAGGTGCCTATTGTCGTGCCTGACGTTCCGGCCGGCGTGCCTGCCCCGCTGCGTTTCACGCCTTGGAAAGAGGCGGCGTTGAAGGTTCTGATCCAACTCCGTCGCCAAGGATTCATCACCGCCAAACAGATCACCGAACACGGTATCAGTTCAACCATCTGGACGCAGGGGCCAACCGCCTGGCTGCAGAAGGGATCAGTACCAGGGCAGTGGGTCGCAAGCGATCGACTGCCGGCGTTCGATAAGCAGCATCCAGAAGCCTACGAAAAGCTGCTGCAACTCGAACAGGAAAGTCCAGCAGTTCAGCAAGGTCTGGAACTGACTGCGGTGGGTGGCAAATGAGCACCGTGCACATCCACGCCCCTCAAGGCTTCTACATCGCCCAGGTTCGCCGCCGCTTCGAGCGCAAGTGGACGCAGGTCGGCGGCGAGTTCAAGCAGAAGCACCGCGCCCAGAGCACGGCTGCCGGCAACATGGTCGGCGACTTCGTTCGCGCCCGCGTGCTGTTCTGCGCTGAGTGGTACGACCCGGTTGTCGTTATGGAGGCCAGCAGATCATGAACCACCAACCCAAAGCCGGCCGCTGCCGCGCCTGCACCAAGCTCTGGGAGGACTGCAGCGCGCTACCCTTCGAGAAGATGCCGATCCATAGCCAGGACGGCACCGACGTGATCGTGATCTGCACCGAGTACGTCAAGGGCGCCAATGTGGTGCCCTCGAAGTCACCCGCAACTGCACCAATGCAGCGCCTGTACCTCAGCGGGCCAATGACTGGGCTCCCGGCATTCAACTATCCCGCGTTTCACGCCGAAGCCGCCCGCCTGCGCGCCCTCGGCTACCACGTCGAGAACCCTGCAGAGAACCCGCCCCAGGATAGCTGGGAGGCGTACATGGCCGTGTGCATCCCGCAGATGGCCACCTGCGACACGATTGCCCAGCTACCGGGCTGGTCGGAGTCGCGCGGCGCCCTGCGCGAACGGCAGGAGGCGGTAAACCTCAGCATGGTCATCACGCCAGCGGCGAAGATCGTCGCGCGCTGCCTGGATACGGTTGATTCCGACGATAGTCCGCAGACATAGCTGCCCGCAATGCCCAATCTAGATAGGGGTTGCATATTTGAAGATGGCTATAGGCTGGTATCTCAACGCGGGAACTGAGCATTTTTTCTGCCGGCCGTTAAAAACGGCGTTCAGCGCGTTATACCAATAGAGAGATAAGCCTAGGGAACAGTTATGGAATCGCGCGAAGGACTTCTAATCAGCATCATCGACACCGCGACCGTTGCCACCGTCGCGTTTGACCAGATCGATATGCTGGTAGCAGATCTGCTCGCTGGCGGGGACATGCGCCAGATCTGCAGCAAAATCCTCTACGCCACGGGCGATGCCCGGGGAGCTGTGCAACACGAACGCCGGCTGGCGGAAGATCAACAGCGCGAGGTTGGCTGAGCCTCTGGCTTTCCTACCGTTCGTCAGAAAAGGAGACAGGGAAAAACAAATTGGTATGCCTATTGGTATGCCGCAAAAATAGAACAACCGAAAAACGCTTATACAACAGCAGGTTGGAAGCGACGTTAGAATCCTGTCTCTCGACCAAATCAAAAACCCGCCTTAACCGGCGGGTTTTTTATTGCCTGCGATTTGTCGGCATCGGCCTTTCAGCTCAGAAAGACCACCACCTGCTCGGCATCGAATGGCCAGTTCAGCTCGCTGCCGGTATCGCAACGGCGCAGTACCGGAATACGCAAACCGTACTGCTCGACCATCCCTTCGTGCTCGGCAATGTCGATCAACTCGACCAGCAGGCCATTCTCGACGAAGGGCATCAACAACGCCTCGGCCACCTCGCAGAGGTGACATCCCAGGGTTCCGAAAAGTTGGCATTCCGGTGTCATAAGCGCACCTCACTGTCAGCAAGGTGCGCAGTTTAGCACCGGCCTGGATCAGCTCGCGTCGACATCCTTGCCGGCCTGATCGGCGAGCAGCGATTGCAAGCCGTCCAGCAGGCTGCGGTTGAGGCTGTCGGCCTTGTCCAGACGCGCCTGGTCGAAGCGATCATCGAGCGAGAAGCCGCCCTTGAGCAGATCCTTGAGCAGGCCACCGGCATCCTTGCTCAGGCCGTCGGCACTGCGCAGCGCATCGAGCAGCCCCTGGGCATATTCCTGCAGCCCACCATTGACCGCGCTGGCGCCCTGCCCGGCCACCGCACCGTAGGCATCGGTGGCCTGACGCACGCTGGTCTGGGTCAGACGCAGGGACATCGACGCCAATTGCTCGCTGTCGATATCCAGCGCCATGGCGCGGTCGAAGGCGCCAGCCAGATCACCCGCATAGAACTTGTCGGAGAGGTCCTGCACCTGACTGAAGAGTTTCTCCAGCGCCTTGACCTCGTCATCATCCAGCTCGCCCTCGACTTCCACTTGCCAGCCGCCGATGCGCATGCTTCCGGACTGGCTGCTACCGGAGACCGTCGTGGAATTGCCATCGCTGGCGGCAGCGAAGCTGCTCTGCGACCAATTGGCCGAAGCCTGCGCCACGGAAATGCGCAGACGATCGCCATCGCGTGTGGTGACGGACAGGTCGAACGTCTCGGCCACTGCGCTGAAGCGCTCGCTGTAACCCGCCAGGGCAACCTTGTCGGAAGCGGAAGAAGCCGCACTGCCGAAGCGCTTGTCGAGATCGCCAAGGCCGTCCTGAATGCGCTTGTAGGTATCGTCGATATCGCTGGCCACCTGGCCCTTGAGCGCGCCCATGCCATCGATGATCTTGCGCGCCTCGGCGAAGCCCTTCTCCACACCGTCGCGCGCCTGGGACAGCAGCTTGTCCAGCTTGGCCGGATCAGCGCCAGCGGCCGCCTCGCTCTGCAGGCGCTGCTCGATGAAGTCGATGATCCGCCCGGCTACTTTCTCCGGGGTGTAGTCATCACGTGATCCGGAGAGCGAACCCGGCGGCACGCCCAGCTTCTCGGCAAGGCGGTTGGCCAGGGTGGCCTGGGCGTCGGCAGCATTGTTGCGCGCCGCCATGGACTGGCCGGATTGCGCAGCGCGGGACGCGGCGGAATTGAGTGAGCTCAGAAGATTCATGGCTAGGTACCCGAATAGGTTATCTGCCGAACTTAACGGCCGAAAGAAGACTAGCTTTAACCTTTATCGACCAACGGCTGCCGTTTTTTCTCAGTCTCATTGGCCGCGAGCGCTTATTTTTCCGATCGATGGCCACCAGCCGATAACCCCCAAAGCCACGTCCTAGAGCGTAGGTCTGCCAGGCCACGGCTTCGCTTGCAAACGCGCCAGACTAAAGTCTTACAGTCGACTCGCAATCCAGATGCTTTATTTCATCGCGCCGTAACTGGCCGGTCACATTGTGGCCAGCCTGCTAATAACAACGAGGAGACAACAATAATGAGCAAGACTCCCCTCGCCCGCGCCGTGGCCCTCGCCACGCTGGGCGCCAGCCTGACCCTGCCAACCCTGGCACAGGCTGATTTCATTGGCGACAGCAAAGCCACTCTGGAACTGCGCAACTTCTATATGAATCGCGATCTGCGCGACCCGGGCGTCGCCCAGTCCAAGCGCGAGGAATGGGCGCAGGGCTTCATTTTCAAGGCCGAGTCCGGCTTTACCGAAGGCACCGTGGGTTTTGGTCTGGATGCCTATGCCGGCCTGGGGTTGAAACTCGACTCCTCGGACGAGCGCGCCGGTACCAACCTGCTGCCCAATGGTTTCGGCAACGAAGGGCCTGACGAGTACTCCGAAGCCACCGGCGCGGTCAAGGTGCGCCTGTCCAAGACCGTGGGCAAAGTCGGCGGCTTGATGCCCAAGCTGCCGGTCGTCTCCTCAGGCGACTCGCGCCTGCTGCCGCAAGTATTCAACGGCGGCATGATCACCTCGCAGGAAATCGACGGCTTGACGCTCAACGGCGGCCAACTGCGCGAAGTGAATTTCCGCAATTCCACCAATAGCCAGGACATCACCGCCACCAACGTCGGCGGCGAGAGCGATCGCTACAATTTCGCCGGCGGCGACTACAAGTTCAACGGCGGCAACACCACCGTCGGCCTGTGGTACGGCGAGCTGGAAGACATCTACGATCAGAAACTGTACAACCTGATCCATGTACAGCCGATCGGCGACTGGAAACTGGGCGCCAACCTGGCTTATTTCGACTCCCAGGACAACGGTCGCAAACTCGGCGGCAATCTCGATAACGATCTCACCTCGGTCAACCTCTGGGCCGGCATTGGCGCGCACACCTTCCGCGTGGGCTATCAGAAGGTCGGTGGCGACAATGCCTTCCCCTTCCTGGCCGAAACCGACCCCTACATCGTCAACTACCTGCAGATTCTCGACTTCACCCGCAAGGACGAGAAATCCTGGCAGGCACGTTATGACGTCAACTTCGCCAGCTATGGCATCCCAGGCCTGACGGCTTTCGTACGCTACGTCACCGGCGACGGCTTCGATGGCGTAGGTGGCGCCAGCGGCAAGGAATGGGAACGCGACGTCGATATCAGCTACATCATCCAGGAAGGCCCACTGAAGAACCTGGGTGTGCGCTGGCGTAACGCAATGGTGCGCTCAAATGCGAGCATCGGCGACCTGGACGAAAACCGTCTGATCGTCAGCTACACCATCCCGCTGATGTAAGCTCCACGCCGAAAATAAAGCGCCGCAACACCGGTACCGGGTTGCGGCGTTTTTTGTCTATCCGAAAAACAGTCGGCTAGGCTCTAACGATCTCGGAGGATAACTCGATGGACGACTACCAACCCCTGGCCTGCGACCTCTACGACTATCTCGAGATCGCCTGCATGCACCGCTATCAACTGGATATCGAACTGGTCGACGGTTCCCACCTGCAGGGCCAGGCCCTGTCCACGGAAACCACGGCGAGCAAGGAGGAGTTTCTTTTGGTGCACACGAGCGATGGCCAACAGCGCCTGCGCATGGATCGCCTGCTGGCGATCACCCCACAGGACGCCGGCGCCAGCTTCGGCCGGGTGCTATTGGGCGGCAAGCGCTGCTGAGCGCGACGCACCACGATCAGTTGCGGTGCATGCAGCGCAGCGCTCAGTAACGCAGCGTCACCACATCAGGTCGTCAGGGATCTGATAGGCCGCGTAAGGATCGTCGGCATCCGGCTCTTCGACATGGGTATTGAGCAGGACGATGCGCGAGGCATCGCGTTCCTGGATCTTCAACGCCGCCTCGCGCGGAATAATTTCATAACCGCCACCATGGCGAACGATGGCCAGCCAGCCGTTGGACAGCTTGTTGCGCACCATGGTGTTGACCGGCAGGCGCTTGACCTTCTTGTCGTCGACGAAGTTGTAGTAGTCCTCGCCATCGAGCTTGGGCAGGCGCGAACGCTCGATCAGTTGCTTGATCTGCGCCATACGGGCTTTCTGCTCGGCCTTTTCCTGCTGCTGGCGGTTCAGTTCCTGGTCGCGTGCAGCCTTCTCGGCCTGGGCCTGCAGCGCCGCCTGGCGCGCGCTGTCGTCCAGTTCGGCCTGCCCCTTGTGCGCCAGACGCTTCTGCTTCTGCTGCTGTTTGCCAACCTGCTTGGCCTGTTTTTCGTTGACCAGGCCGGCTTTGAGCAGCTGGTCGCGCAGGGAAAGACCCATGACTAAAGATCCCGAACATGATGTTGTTGCGGCAGCCACGCAGATTCGCGCTGCCAGTCCAAGGCGCCCAGCATAAGGGCTAAGGCGCAGCGGCTCCAGCCCGAATCGGGGCACGATGCGGCCCTCGTAGCCCGGATGAAATTCGGGAGCGACTAGCCAGCCATTTCCCGGATTTCATCCGGGCTACATCTTCTCCTGCTTCTTCGCCTCGCCCCAGAGGGCGTCAAGCTCCTCCAGCGAGCAGCTGTCCAGGCTGCGCCCGGCCTCACGCACGCCTTGCTCGATGAAGCGAAAACGTCGTTCGAACTTGCCATTGGCTGCGCGCAGCGCGGCTTCCGGGTCGACTTTCAGGTGCCGCGCCAGGTTGGTCACCACGAACAGCAGATCGCCAATTTCCTCGGCCACCGCCTCGGCATCGTTCTCGCTCATGGCTTCGAGCACTTCGTCCAACTCTTCGCGCACCTTGTCCACCACCGGCAGCGCCTCAGGCCAGTCGAAGCCGACCTGGGCTGCGCGCTTTTGCAACTTGGCGGCGCGCGAAAGCGCCGGCAGTGCGCTGGGTACATCGTCTAGCAGGGACAGCTGCTCAGGGACCGCGGCCTTGTCGGCGCGCTCCTGCGCCTTGAGTTCTTCCCAGCGCTGCTTGACCGCGGCCTCCTCCAGCTTTGCCGCATCCGGTGCGCCGTACAGATCACCGTCGGGAAATACGTGCGGGTGGCGGCGGATCAGCTTGGCGGTGATGCCGTCGACCACCTTGGCGAAGTCGAAGCGCCCCTCCTCGCGGGCCAGTTGGCTGTAATAGACCACTTGGAACAGCAGGTCCCCCAGCTCGCCGGGCAGGTGATCGAAATCGCCGCGTTCGATGGCATCGGCGACTTCGTAAGCCTCCTCCAGGGTGTAGGGCACGATGCTCGCGTAGCTCTGCTTGAGGTCCCACGGGCAGCCGTGTTGCGGATCGCGCAGGCGTGCCATCAGGTGCAGCAGGTCATCGAGTTGGTACATGGAACTCCTTGGAGAGGTAGGGAATGCCTCGTCACACGCCCCGGATTGCATCCGGGCTACGATTGCTTGCCGTTCAACTGACGCGGTGGCGACGCGCCTCGATGATATTGGGCAACTGGCCGATACGCGCCAGCAGACGGCCGAGCGCATCGAGGCCGGGAATCTCCACGGTGATCGACATGGAGGCGGTGTTGTCCTCCTTGTCAGAACGCGTATTGACCGCCAGCACGTTGAGCTTCTCATTGAGCAGCACCTGGGTGACGTCACGCAGCAGGCCGGAACGGTCGTAGGCCTTGATGACGATCTCCACCGGGTAGGTCTGCACCGGCACCGGCCCCCAGCTCACCTGGATCATCCGCTCCGGCTCGCGCGCGGTCTGCTGCAGTGCCGTGGGGCAATCCTGACGGTGAATGGTGACGCCCCGACCAAGGGTGATGTAACCGACGATAGGGTCGCCCGGCAGCGGCTGGCAGCAGCCGGCCATCTGCGTCAGCAGGTTGCCGACGCCCTGGATCTGGATATCGCCACGTTTGCCCGGCTTGAAGCCCTGCGCCTTGCGCGGGATCAACTCGAGCTGCTCGTTGCCGCGCTCCGGCTCGACCAGTTGCTGCGCCAGGTTGACCGCATGGGCCAGGCGCACGTCGCCAGCGCCCAGGGCCGCGAACAGGTCTTCGGCAGTCTTCAGGTTGGCCTTCTCGGCCAGCTTGTCGAAGTCAGCACCCACCAGAGCCATGCGCGCCAGCTCGCGCTCGAGCAGCTGTTTGCCGGCGGCGACGTTCTGGTCGCGATCCTGCAGCTTGAACCAGTGGACGATCTTGGCCCGCGCGCGGCTGGTGGTGACGTAGCCCAGGTTGGGGTTGAGCCAGTCGCGGCTTGGCGAGCCCTGCTTGCTGGTGATGATCTCCACCTGCTCGCCGGTCTGCAGGCTGTAGGTCAGCGGTACGATACGCCCGTTGATCTTGGCGCCACGGCAGTTGTGGCCGATCTCGGTGTGCACGCGGTAGGCGAAATCCAGCGGCGTCGCGCCTTTGGGCAAGTCGATGGCGTGGCCGTCGGGGGTGAAGACGTAGACCCGGTCGGGCTCGATATCGACGCGCAGCTGCTCGGCCAGGCCGCCGATATCGCCCAGTTCCTCGTGCCACTCGATGACCTGGCGCAGCCAGGAAATCTTTTCTTCGTAGTGGTTGGAGCCGGATTTGACGTCGGTGCCCTTGTAGCGCCAGTGCGCACAGACGCCCAGCTCGGCCTCTTCGTGCATGGCGTGGGTGCGGATCTGCACTTCCAGCACCTTGCCTTCCGGGCCGAGCACGGCGGTGTGCAGCGAGCGGTAGCCGTTCTCCTTGGGGTTGGCGATGTAGTCGTCGAACTCCTTGGGAATGTGCCGCCACAGGGTGTGCACGATACCCAGGGTGGTGTAGCAGTCGCGCACCTCCGGCACCAGCACACGCACCGCGCGTACGTCGTAGATCTGGCTGAACTGCAGGCCCTTGCGCTGCATCTTGCGCCAGATCGAATAGATGTGTTTCGCCCGGCCGCTGATGTCGGCCTTGATGCCGGTGGCTTCCAGCTCCTGGCGCAAATGGTCCATGGCGTCGTTGATGTACTGCTCGCGGTCCAGGCGACGCTCGTGCAGCAGCTTGGCGATCTGCTTGTACTGCTCCGGCTCCAGGTAGCGGAAGGACAGGTCCTCCAGCTCCCACTTGATATGGCCGATGCCAAGGCGGTGGGCCAGCGGCGCATAAATGTCGAACACCTCGCGCGCGACGCGCTGGCGCTTCTCTTCGTCGGCTTCCTTGACCGCGCGGATGGCACAGGTGCGCTCGGCCAGCTTGATCAGTGCCACACGCACGTCGTCGACCATGGCCACGAGCATCTTGCGCAGGTTCTCCACCTGCGTCTGCGAGCCGACCACTACCGACTCGCGCGGGTTGATACTGGCGCTGATCGCCGCCATGCGCAGCACGCCTTCGATCAGCTTGGCCACCACCGGGCCGAAACGCTGGTGCACCGCGGCCAGGGTGATCTTGCCCTCGCGTACGCCGCGATAAATGATCGCCGCAACCAGCGAATCCTGATCGAGCTTGAGATCGGCGAGAATTTCCGCGATGTCGAGGCCGGCGCGGAATGTCGACGCGCCCTCGCTCCAGTGATGCTCGGTGGTGTTGGCCTGCTGCTCCAGATCGCGGGCGAATTCACAGGCCTCGTGCAGGGCCTGACGATCCAACGCCGGATCGACGCGGGTGACATGATCCAACCAGGCCTCGAGGTTGATGCTGCCGTCATCGTTGATCGGCTGATGCGCTCTCACCTGAACCATCGTCTTACCTTCCCTACGGTGCGTATAGATCACACCGAGCAGTCGCCGGCCTTCTCTGAGCCGGTCGGATTAACTGAAAGGATGCGCATCCTGCACACCCCTGCGGTACCGAACGTACCGCTTTGCCCAGACCTAAGCCTCGGGTTTCTCGAACAGTGCCATCGCCTCGACATGCGCCGTTTGCGCGAACATGTCGAGAATCCCGGCACGGCGCAGGCGATAGCCCTGCTGCGCCAACTCGGCGGCGTCGCGCGCCAGCGTGGTCGGGTTGCAGGATACATAGACCAGACGCCGCGCGCCCAGCTCACCCATCCCACGTACCACCTCCAGCGCCCCGTCGCGCGGCGGGTCGAGCAGCACCGCAGCGAAACCACCACGCGCCCAGGCCTCATTGGCCAGCGGGTTGGACAGGTCGGCACGATAAAAGTGCGCATTGCCCAAACCATTGTTTCGCGCGTTGGCTGCCGCGCGCTGAACCATCGCCTCGACGCCTTCCACGGCCACCACTTCAGCCGCCTGACGGGCCAACGGCAGGGCGAAGTTGCCCAGGCCGCAGAACAGATCCAGCACCCGCTCGCCAGGCTGCACTGCCAACCAGTCTAGCGCCTGAGCGACCATGGCCTCGTTGACCAGACCATTGACCTGTACGAAATCACCCGGACGGTAGGCCAGTTGCAGTTGCCAGCGCTGCAACTCGAAGCCCAACTCGGCGGACGGATCGTCCGGCTCGGGCTGGCCTTCGCCCTGCAGCCACAGCTGCGCGCGGTGCTCAAGGCAGAACATGCGCAGGCGGTTCAGATCAGCCTCTATCAGCGCGATGGTGTGGCGCAGCAGCAACGCTTCGGCCGTGCCGCTGAATAGCTCGACGTGGCCAACTGCCTGTGGTTTTTCCAGGCTGCGCAGCAACGCCGGCAAGGCGTTAAAAATAGGCTGCAAGGGCTGTACCAGCACAGGGCACTCATCGATGGCGACGATGTCCTGGCTGGCTTCAGCACGGAAGCCAACCTGCAGCTGGCGCGCCTTGGCATCCCAGCGCACGGCGACGCGCGCACGGCGGCGGTAACCCAGCTCTGGGCCCGTCAACGGCGCTGCCCACTCGTCTGGTTGGATACCGCCCAGACGGGACAGCTGCTCGGCCAGCGTGCGCTGTTTCAGGGCAAGCTGCTCGGCATGCGGCATGTGCTGGAGGTTGCAACCGCCGCAGCGGTCGGCATGAATGCAAGGCGCCTCTCGGCGCTCGCTACTGGCGGTAATGATGCGTTCGGCGCGCGCTTCGATGGTTTGGCTGCGGGCGCTGAGCACCCGCGCCTCGACCTGCTCACCGGCCAGGGCGCCGCTGACGAACCAGGTGCGCCCGCCTTCGAAGGCGATACCGCGGCCGTCGCCGGCCAGACGCTCAATGGCGAGCTTCTGCTTCTTGCCGACCGGAACCTGCGCCGCGCGACTGCCGCCGCTGGGCTGAAAGCGCAGGTTGGAGCTGCGTCTGGCCATCAGTGCGCCGGTTCTTGGTAAATGCCGGTGGACAGGTAGCGGTCGCCGCGGTCGCAGATGATCGCCACCAGCACCGCGTTTTCCACCTGCTGCGACAGGCGCAGCATGCCGGCCACCGAGCCGCCGGAGGACACGCCGCAGAAGATGCCCTCTTCCCGTGCCAGACGACGCATGACGTGCTCGGCCTCAGCCTGGCCCATGTCCATCACCTGGTCGACCCGTTCGGCCTGATAGATCTTCGGCAGATATTCCTCGGGCCAGCGGCGGATGCCGGGAATGGCCGAGCCTTCCTGCGGCTGCAGGCCGACGATCTGGATCGCCGGGTTCTGCTCCTTGAGATAGCGCGAGGTGCCCATGATGGTACCGGTGGTGCCCATGGAACTAATGAAATGGGTGATGGTGCCGCCGGTCTGGCGCCAGATCTCCGGGCCGGTACCGCTGTAGTGCGCCTCGGGGTTGTCGCCGTTGGCGAACTGGTCGAGCACCTTGCCGCGGCCTTCGGCCTGCAGTTTTTCGGCCAGATCGCGCGCACCTTCCATGCCCTCCTCCTTGCTGACCAGGATCAGCTCGGCGCCATAGGCGGTCATCGCCCACTTGCGCTCGGCGGTGGAGTTGTCCGGCATGATCAGGATCATCTTGTAACCCTTGATCGCCGCGGCCATGGCCAGGGCGATGCCGGTGTTGCCGCTGGTCGCCTCGATCAGGGTATCGCCGGGCACGATGGCACCACGCAGTTCGGCGCGATCGATCATCGACAACGCCGGGCGGTCCTTGACCGAACCGGCCGGGTTGTTGCCTTCCAGCTTGACCAGCAGGGTGTTGCTGGTGTCGCCGCCCAGGCGTTGCAGGCGTACCAGGGGGGTATTGCCAATGCAGTCGGCAATGGTAGGAAATTGCAGGGTCATGGGTCGCTCGAATCCAGACTGACGCGAAGGGGCGTCATGATACGCCGAACCCAGGGCTTCATCACGCCATGATCGGTTTCAGGGCGTGATCGGACCTTAGCCCGGCTGCAGTTGGCAGTGACCGAGCACTGCCAACCGCAGTCGAGTAAAGCCACGTCCTTATTGCACGGCGGCAAAATCCTTCAGGGTGTTCATCAGCCCCTGGTAGCCACCAGTGGCGATGTACCAGGTAGCCGGCTCGAGATAGAACACCTTGTCCTGCTGCCAGGCCGTGCTGGCCGCGACACCTGCATGTTTGCCCAGGGTTTCGGCGCCCTTGCCTTCACCACCGGTGGCCGCACCACGGTCGAGCACCACCAGCCGCTGCGGCTGCTCTTTCAACGCTGCATCCAGACGCACCTTCTGCCGCTCACGCAATTGCCTGGCCTCGGGCGAATCCGGCGCTGGGCGCCCCTGCGCGACGCTCGCCGGGTCGACCGCCTCGACCACCGGACGAGTACCCAGCACTTCGTTGAGCATGCCGAATCGCTCGCCCGGCGCGTGCAGCATCAGCGCATCGTTGATGGTGAACAGGGTCAGAGAGCTCTGGCCGGCAGTCTTGGCATGAACCGCAGCCAGTTCCTTGCCCAGTTGCGCCTCGAGCTGCGCAGCCTGCTCCTGCTTGTCGAATATCTCGCCCAGCACCTTTATATTGCTCCGCACACCCGCCAGGAACTGGTCCGGCGCGATGCTCAGGTCGATGGTCGGCGCCAGCGCCGAGAGCGTCTCGAACTGATTGCTGGAGCGGCCGCCAATGATGATCAGGTCAGGTTTGAGCGCTTCCAGCGCGGCCTGGTTCGGCTCGAACAGGGTGCCGATGTTGACGGTCTCGCGCCCGGCGTATTGCGCTTTCAGGTAAGCCGGCCCGGCCATCTGCGGCACGCCGGCGGCAGCGATGCCCAGGGCGTCGAGCGTGTCGAGCACGCCCAGATCGAATACGGCGACGCGCTTGGGCGCCTCGTCCAGCGTCAGGCTGCCCTGGCCATGTTCAATGGCCAGCGGGTAGGCGGCGTGGGCCGATACGGCGCACATCAGCGCGCCAAGGTGCAGCAGGTTCGTCAGGGTACGCTTGAATAGCGTCATATCGCTTTCCTCGTTTTTCTCGATGGGGGTCATGTCCGACGCCGTGCCAGCGCCGGAAACGAGTTGCAAAAGGCCGCCAGCATCGGCGACCTGGCCAATGCGCAGGGGTCAGAAGCTCTGGGTCACACCGAACACGTAGCGCCTGCCGTCGAGGTTGTAGGCGTAGTCATCGTCGGTGGTGACTTCCTTGTTGGTGACGTTGTAAACGCCGAACTTCAGGCTGAGATCCCGGGTTGGCCGGTACACCAGGCCGACGTCGGCGAAGGTGTAGGACGGGTAGGTCACGCCGTTGCTGGAGGCACCGCTGGTGCCGGTCTGCCAGCGCCCGGACGTCTCGCCCCGGTAGTTGACCTGGGTCCAGAGGTTCAGCTTCTCCGTCGCCTGCCAGTCCAGCGACACGTTGAACATGTGCTTGGCCATGTCGTTGAGCGGCTCGCCCTTGTACTGGCCGGACTTCTGCTCCGTGCTGGTGTAGGTGTAGCTGTGGCGGTACATCAGGTTGTCGAGAAGCTGGTAATCCAGGGTGAACTCGACGCCCCGGAGCTCGGCCTTGTCCACGTTCTCGTAGGCGGTGTAGCCGAACTGGTGTGCCGGGTAGTTGGTGCCGTTGTAGACGCAGGGCACGTTCGGCTCGCAGATTCGGCCAGTGCGGTTGATCTTGTCCTTGTAGTCGGTCTGGTAGACGGTCAACGTGGTGTTGAGGCCCAGATCGAAGTTCTCGTAACCGATGCCGAGCTCGCGGTTGAGGCTGGTTTCCGGCGTGAGATCGGGGTTGCCGATGATCACGCCGCCGCGGGAGGTGGAGCCGAAATCGGTTGCGGCCTGACGCAGGCTCGGCGCCTTGTAGCCGGACGTCACGCCACCCTTGAGGGTGAAGTTGTCGTTGATTCGGTAGACCGCATACGCCTTGGGGCTGAACTCGCTGCCGTAGGCCTGGTTGTCGTCGAAGCGGCCGCTGAGAGTCAGGGTCAGGTCGTCGGTCAGGCTCCAGTTGTCCTCCAGAAACAGGGAGTTCTGGTAGCGGTCCATCTCCACAACGGCGTTGGCATCGGCCACCACGGGCTCGCGCAAACCACTGCTGGCGCCGTCCTCCAGTTTCTCGTACTTGTGGGTCAGGCCGCCGGTCAGAGCGTGCGAGCCAATGAAGTAGGTCGCCTGGGTGTTGGCGGTCAGCACGCCGTATTCGATGCCGTTGCCGGTGGTCGCGTTGAGGCGACTGAGGTTTTCCGAGTGGTCGTAGTTGATGTAGCTGTCGGTGAGCAGGTTGTCGTAGCGGCCTTCATGGGTGAGCGCATAGGTCCGCTGGATGGAGTCGGCGAAGCTCGGCTCATCGGCCTGCGGCAGGCTCCTGCCGGGATTGGCCCAGCGCCGCTGGCGCCCCTCGTTGTAGTACAGGGTGACGAGGTTCTGCTCATTGATGTTCCAGCCCAGCTTGCCGCCGGCGTTGCTTCTTCTGTAGCGCGGGTCGGTGGCGCCGCTGTCGTCCAGGCCGGCAAGGTGGCTTTCGTCCTGATTCAGAAAGGAGCCGTTGAGCTGCAGGGAGAGCACGTCACGGATCAGCGGCGCATTGAGGTACGCGCTGGTCTGGTAGCCGTCCTCGTTGACCTTGTTGGCGCTGTCGGCCAGCGAATATTCGCCGGTGATACTGCCGCTGAACTCGTTGCGGACCTTCTTGGTGATGATGTTGACCACCCCGCCCATGGCGTCGGAGCCATACAGCGAGGACGCCGGGCCGCGGATGACTTCGATGCGCTCGATGGCCTCGATGGGCGGCAGGAAGTTGATCGGCGTACCGTTCTGGGTACCGTTCAGGCCGAAGGCATCGTTGCCCTGCATCGGCCTTCCGTCGATCAGAAACAGCGTGTAGCCGGACGTCATGCCGCGGATCTGGATCGAGCGCTCCACCCCGCCACCGGCAATCTGCACCCCGGCCACATTCTTCAGTGCATCGGTCACATCGGTGTAGGAGCGCTTCTTCAACTCCTCGGCAGAGATGACGGTGATGGCGGCAGGCGCATCCTTGACGCTTTGCTCGAAGCCCGTGGCGGTGACGACTACCGCTCCGAGTTCCAGTTGCTCGGCCTTTTCCTCGGCTACCGCCGAACAGGCCAACGAGGCCAGCGTGACGGCCAGCAAAGTTTTCTCGAATCGAGGTCGAGACGAGGCAACGAGACGTCGCGTGTTGAGTGACATGTAGTGGCTCCCAGTGATCGAGGTGAGTCGAGTTGTCGGCTGGGTCGCCAGCAGCCTTCCGAACAGGAACTCGAATCCCTGCACGCCCCCGGACACAGGCTGGGCTGGCAGACCCGTGCGAACCAGCAACGCAGGCGTCACCACGACAAGCGGCAACAGCCAGCGGCGATGACCGCAACCAAACGAAAGGGGCCTGACAAAGCCACGGACGGCCAGATGCACCATCGGGAGCGAGCGCACCTGAAAAAGGGAACGCCACTATTTGCCGGCCCTTTCGGGTCAGGCGCAAATAGTAAGAATTTACATTTGAGAGTAAATCTAATTTACGAACTATACACTTTGCAGGCAGAGCTTGAGCCGCAGACCGGGCCGGGCATTCTCTGCCCACAGGCGCCCGCCCTGGGTGGCGATCATGCTGCGTGCGATGGCCAACCCAAGGCCGAAGCCATCCCCACCCGGACGGGCAGCACTGAGGCGGGTAAAGGGTCGGAAGATGGTCTCCAGCTCGCCTTCGGCGACACCCGCCCCCTGGTCCTCGATCCATAGCAACCACTGGTCATCTTCGCGCCGCCCAGCCAGGCGCACCACCCCGCCTTCCGGCGAGTGGCGAATGGCATTACGCAGGATGTTTTCCAGCGCCTGCGCCAGGCCATTGAGATTGCCCAGCACCCGGCAATCGGCCGGCAGCTCGCAGGGCATGCGCTCGATCGGCCAGCCCGTCTCGAAGCCGGCGTTCTCCCGCAGCACGTCCCAGAGCCTGACGATGTCCACTTCCTCGAGCGGCAAGCTGGGCCGCTCGGTATCCAGCCAGACCAGCTCCAGCGCATCACCGACCAGCTTTTCCATTTCCGCCACCTCACGCGCCAGGCGTTGGCGTAGGGCCTCGATGTCCTGCTCACTCTCCCCGGCCACGCGCAGGCGGGCCAGCGGCGTGCGCAGTTCGTGGGACAGGTCGCGCAGCAGCTGACGCTGGAACGCCACGGTGCGATCCAGCCGCTCGGCCATATGATCGAAGGTGCGCGCCAGTTCACCCAGCTCATCCTTGCGTCGCGTCACTTGCGGCCCGAGCCGGGCGGACAGGTCGCCTGCGCTGAGTGCAGTAGCCTGACGCCTGAGGATCGCCAGCGGCGCAATCAGCAGGCGGTACAGCAGCAGCGCCACGACCACCGCCAGGATCGCCGGCAGTACGCGCTGCAGTAGCAACTCCCATAGCTCGTTGTACCTTCGCGGGTTCAGGCGCTGCGGCAACTCCATTACCAGGCGGGCATCGCTGTCGGCGAAGGGGATATAGAAGGTCGGCGTACCACCCGGTCGCCCCACGGGAAACTCCAGCCTGCGGACGAAATCCAGGCGCTGCGCCTGCTCGCCGGTCAAGGGCTGCGAGGACAGCGAATCCTTGTGCGCGTCGACCACCACGGCCCAGATCTGTTCGCGCGCCTGCAGCTTCTGGAGAAACTCATCGACGCCAGGCGCACCCTGCTCACGCCAGCTGGTTTCCGCCTCCTGGGCATAGCCCTTGAGCGTCTTGCGGGTCGACTCGGACAGGTAGGACGTCGCATCGATCAGCTCGCGCCCGACATCCACATGCAGGCTGACCAGCAGCAGGCAGAACAGTGCCAGCGCACCAGCCAGGCGCCACAGCAGCGAGTGCTTCCCTGGCAGACTCATGCGCCGGCCTGCGCCAGGATGTATCCCTTGCCCCACACGGTATCGACGCGCGTGGCCTCGTGACCGACAGCCTGCAGCTTGCGGCGGATATGACTGACGTGCATGTCCAGGCTGCGATCGTGCTGGGCGTAGGCGCGGCGTAGCGCCTGCTGATAAAGGAAGGGTTTGCTCAGGGCCTCGTCCTTGTGCCGCCAAAGCAGCTCCAGTACGCGGTATTCGCTGGGCGTCAGGCCAACCCAGTTGCCACGGAAGGCGACGTCGCTACGCCCTTCGTCGAACTGCAAGCCACTGCCCTCGGTGCTCGGCTGCGGCTCGCGACGCTCATAGGCGACACGCCGCAGAATGGCCTCCACCCGCACGCTAAGTTCGCCCAGACTGAAGGGTTTGGGTAGATAGTCGTCGGCGCCCTGACTGAAACCGGCGATGCGATTCTGCTCATCGCCCAGCGCCGACATCAGCAACACCGGCACGCTGCGCTGCCGACGCAGGCGCTGCAACACTTCGAGACCGTTGGTGCCGGGTAGCAGAATATCCATCAGGATCAGGTCGAAATCCTCGTTTTCGGCCAACTGCAGGCCTTCGCTGCCGTCATGGCTGAGCGTCACATCGAAGCCGCAGCCCATGAGGTGGGACTGCAGATGGCTGGCAAGCAGGGGATCGTCCTCGACCGCAAGGATTCGAGCCGAGGCAGGAGTGGAGGTCATCATGGCGAAAAACCGAACAGGCAGAATGAGAACAATTCTACCTACTAAACGACAATCGCTCACCTACAGATTCCGGCGTGCCGAATCGCTACACTGCCCAGATGTTCTGAAGGAGGAAGATCGTGTTCAAGGATCTCAGCATCAAGGGGCGCGTATTGCTGCTCACCCTGCTGCCCACCAGCCTGCTGGCGCTGGTGCTGGGCGGCTATTTCACCTGGGTGCAGTTGTCGGGTCTGCAGACGCAGCTGTTGCAGCGTGGCGAGATGCTGGTCGAACACCTGGCGCCGTTGGCTGCCCCGGCGCTGGAACAGAACGACGTGAAAAAACTCGAACGCATCGCCCGGCAGGCGCTGGAGCATCCGGACGTTCGCGCGGTCGGTTTTCTCGCCCCCGAGCGTGCGTTACTGGCGCATGCCGGGCCGAGCATGCTCAACCCGTCGCCCACCGGCCAACCGGGCGTCAGCCTGCTCAGTGGACAGGACGCCACGCGCTTTCTGCTGCCGGTCTACGACCAGCACCTGGTGCTCAGCGACAGCCTGGATGATGAGCGCACGCTGGAGCTGCTCGGCTGGGTCGAGCTGGAGCTCTCGCACCAGGGCACGCTGCTCAGCGGTTATCGCAGTCTGTTCGCCAGCCTGCTGCTGATCGTCGGCGGCCTTGCCGTCACTGCCCTGCTCGCCTTGCGCATGAGCCGCAGCATCAACGGCCCGCTGCGCGAGATCAAAGCCGGCGTCGCCCTGCTCAAGGACGGCCGCCTTGAAACCCGTCTGCCGCCGCTGGGCAGTCATGAAATGGACGAGTTGGCCGGCGGCATCAACCGCATGGCCGAAGCCCTGCAGAACGCCCACGAAGAACTGCAGCACAGCATCGAACAGGCCACCGAGGACGTGCGCCAGAACCTTGAGACCATCGAGATCCAGAACATCGAGCTGGACTTCGCGCGCAAGGAGGCACTGGAGGCCAGCCGCATCAAGTCCGAATTCCTGGCCAACATGAGCCATGAGATTCGCACCCCGCTCAACGGCATCCTCGGCTTCACCAACCTGCTGCAAAAAAGCGAGCTCAGCCCGCGCCAGCACGATTACCTGTCGACCATCGAAAAATCCGCCGACAGCCTGCTCGGCATCATCAACGAGGTGCTCGACTTCTCCAAGATCGAGGCCGGCAAGCTGGTGCTCGAGTCCATCCCCTTCAACCTGCGCGACCTGTTGCAGGACACCCTGACCATCCTCGCCCCTGCCGCCCATGAAAAGCAGCTGGAGCTGGTCAGCCTGATCTACCGCGACACCCCGCTGGCCCTGCGCGGCGACCCGCAGCGCCTGAAGCAGGTGCTGACCAACCTGGTGAGCAACGCGATCAAGTTCACTCGCGAAGGCACCATCGTCATGCGTGCCATGGTCGAGGATGAAAGTGCCGACACCGCGCAGCTGCGCATCAGCGTGATGGACACCGGCATCGGCCTGTCGGATGAAGACCTGCGCGCGCTGTTCCAGGCCTTCAGCCAGGCCGACAACTCGCTAAGCCGCCAGGCCGGCGGCACCGGCCTTGGTCTGGTGATTTCCAAGCGCCTGATCGAGCAGATGGGCGGCGAGATCGGCGTCGACAGCACCCCGGGCGAAGGGTCCGAATTCTGGATCACCCTGACCCTGCCCAAGGCCCGCGACGACGCCGAAGACCTGCCGCGCACTGCCCTGCAGGGCCGTCGCGTGGCCGTATTGGAAAGCCACGAGCTGGCGCGTCAGGCACTGGCCCACCAGCTCGAGGACTGCGGCCTGGAAGTGCAAAGCTTCGCCGACCCTGGCCAGCTCTTCGAGGCCGTGCACGCCCAGCAGCATGGCCAACCGCCGCTGAGCCTGGCGGTGCTGGGCATCACCGCCAGCCAGATGCCGCCCGATGTCCTCGGCCAGCGTATCCATGAGCTCGACCACCTCGGCTGCAAGGCCCTGGTGCTGTGCCCGACCACCGAGCTGGGGCTGTTCCACGAGTCGCTGCCCGACGCCTACACCCAACTGCAGGCCAAGCCTCCCTGCACGCGCAAACTACACAAGGCGCTGGTGGAAATGGTCAGCCCGCAACGCTCGGCCAGCGAGCCGGTCGCCATCGGCGACACGCGCCGACCGCAGATCCTCTGCGTCGATGACAACCCCGCCAACCTGCTGCTGGTGCAAACCCTGCTCGATGATCTGGGCGCCCAGGTCAAGGCTGTGGATAGCGGGTACGCCGCAATAGAAGCCGTCCAGCAAGGCAGCTTCGACCTGGTATTCATGGACGTGCAGATGCCCGGCATGGATGGCCGTGAAGCCACCGAAGCGATTCGTCTGTGGGAAAGCGAAGAAGCCCGCAGCGCCACGCCGATCATCGCCCTGACCGCCCACGCCCTGGCCAATGAGAAGCGCGCCCTGCTGCAAAGCGGTATGGACGATTATCTGACCAAGCCGATCAATGAGCGCCAACTGGCCCAGGTGGTGCTCAAGTGGACCGGCCTAAACCTGCGCAACCAGCCGAGCCACAAGGTCGCGCCACCTGCGCCGCCCCAGCTGCAACCCAAGGTGCTAGACGCCGAGGAAGGCTTGCGCCTGGCCGCGGGCAAAGCCGACCTTGCGGCGGACATGCTGAGCATGTTGCTGGCCGGCCTGCCGGGCGACCGCCAGGCCATCCGCCAGGCACGTGACGCCGGCGAGCGCACCGCATTGATCGAGCGGGTTCATCGGCTGCACGGCGCCACCCGCTATTGTGGTGTGCCACAGCTGCGCGCCGCCTGCCAGCGCAGCGAGACGCTGCTCAAGCAGGATGACCCCGAGGCTCAACGCGCGCTGGACGAATTGGACGACGCGATTGCACGCCTGACCGACGCAGCCGCCCAGAGCGCATAGGGCCAGAGCTGTGGCCCGGATGCAGTCCAGGGTAACCGGGTTACGCAGCTTTTATAGGCGCGAATTTATTCGCGATTGCAGCGCGACACCTAGCAGACGCCATAGCGCGCAGCCCCGCGTGATAGCATGCCGGCTGAACCGGAGGACCCATGGCCGAACACGATTTCCGTTATTCCCTGCTCAACCCGCAGCACACCCTTACCGAATGCCGCGCTCTTGCACCGGGCCGCTACCAGGTCACCGGCAACGGCGGCTCGATCCAGCCCAGCGACACGCTGCTGGTCACTCTCAAAGGTAGCCGCGACCTGCACATGCGCCTGGACGTGGAAAAGGTTCGCCACCTGATCAACCCGCCCGGCCAGTGGCTGGCGGTGTGCAAAGGGCCGCAGTTCAAGGAGCTGGCCATCCATAACTGGCAGGTGAACTGCGACGGCTGCGGCAAGCAACTGGATTTCGAATTCGCCGTCGATGCCGCCCTCGGCAAAGCCGCGCAAGCACCGGCTGCCGAGGCCCGCATCGCCGAACTGGGCTGGCGCAACGACGCCGGTCGTCATCTGTGCCGTACCTGCCAGGAGGCCTGACCCCATGCACCGCGCCCTGCCCCTAGCCCTGCTCGCCGCCACACTGGCCGGCTGCGCCAGCGACACGCCGCAACTGGAAACCGAACGCAGCTATCGCGTGGAGTGGATCGGCGAGCGCCCGTTGATCGATCGCAGCCACCTGACCATCACCTTCGCCGCCGACGGCCGGGCGCACGGGCATGCCGGCTGCAATCACTGGTTCGCCGGTTATTCGCTCAAGGATGACGCGATCCGTTTCGAGGCACCGGGCAGCACCCGCAAGATGTGCGCACCGGCGCTGATGGAACAGGAGCAGCGCTTCCTCGCAGCGCTCGGCGAGGTGCAGCGCTGGGACTTCAACGGCATCGGCCAGCTGCAGCTGTGGCCGGCTAGCGGCAAGCCGATCCGCCTATGGGCGGAATGAGAAGGTAGTCCGGATGCAATCCGGGGTTACCCAATTGGCGCCCCGCTCTGGCAAAGAAATCGCGGATAAATCCGCTCCTACAAGGGCGTACTGCAGTCAGGCAGGGCTGTTGTAGGAGCGGATTTATCCGCGAAATGAGGCGACTGAAGCGGTGCATCGCCCCTTCTCCTACCAGTTAGATCGGCACATCAACAGATAACGCAGAACGCTTGCGGGTTGCATCCGCGTTACGCAAACAGCTCCAACTGCTCCTGCCGCCCTCGCAGGTCATGCAGCCTGACCCCCACACCGAGCAGGCGCACCGGCTTGTCGCCGCGGGCGAAGGCGTTGCTGAGCAATACTCGATAGCTTTCCAGATCCCGGCTGGCCCCCGCCTGCTCCAGCGTGGTCTGGGTGAAGTCGTGGAACTTGACCTTGACGAAGGGCTTGTCCGGCCGATAGCTGGCGTCCAGGCGCTGCAGACGGCCGTTCATCTCTTCCAGCAGCGCTGGCAATTTTTCCAGGCAGGCGTCCAGATCGGGCAGATCCTGATCATAGGTGTGCTCCACGCTCAGTGACTGGCGGCGGCTGTCCACCTTCACTTCGCGTTCGTCGATGCCCTGGGCCAGGCGCCACAGGCGCTCACCGAAACTGCCGAACTCGCGCACCAGCGCCAGCTTGTTCCAGTCGCGCAGATCCAGGCAGGTGCGAATGCCCATGCGCGTCAGCTTGTCGGCCGTGACCTTGCCGACCCCGTGCAGCTTGTTCACCGGCAACTCGGCAACGAAAGCATCGACCTGATCCGGGGTGATGACGAACAACCCATTGGGTTTGCGCCAGTCGCTGGCGATCTTGGCCAGGAACTTGTTCGGCGCCACGCCGGCCGAAACGGTGATGTGCAGCTCCTGCGCCACGCGGCGGCGAATCTCCTGGGCGATGCGCGTGGCGCTGCCGGAAAAATGCGGCGAGTCGCTGACATCGAGATAGGCCTCATCCAGCGACAGCGGCTCGATCAGATCAGTGAACTGGCGGAAGATGCCGTGGATCTCACGCGAGACGCTGCGGTAGACCTCGAAGCGTGGCTTGACGATCAGCAAGTCCGGACACAGCTTCAGCGCATGCCGGGACGACATCGCCGAACGCACCCCATAGGCACGCGCCTCGTAATTACAGGTGGCGATCACCCCGCGACGCTCCGCCGAACCGCCTACGGCCAGCGGACGATTGGCCAGGCTCGGATCGTCACGCATCTCGATGGCGGCGTAAAAGCAGTCGCAATCCACATGAATTATCTTGCGCACAACATCCTCGGAAGCCTTGCCCGGCCTGGCCTGGAGCACTGCAGTCTAACAGTTGTTTGATGCTAAGCATCTGAGTTGAAAACACTTTTCTCGCAAAAAGCGGTTGACACCGAAGCATCTGACTGTAGAATGCCGCCCCACAGACGCGGGATGGAGCAGTCTGGTAGCTCGTCGGGCTCATAACCCGAAGGTCGTAGGTTCAAATCCTGCTCCCGCAACCAGCTTTACGAAAAGGCCACTCAAATGAGTGGCCTTTTTGCTTGTTCGAAAATTAATATTTTCGATCAAAAGCAATAAATCGATTGACAACGCTTTAATCAGGCGTAGAATGGCCGCCGCGGGATGGAGCAGTCTGGTAGCTCGTCGGGCTCATAACCCGAAGGTCGTAGGTTCAAATCCTGCTCCCGCAACCACCTTCAGAAAAAGGCCACTCAAACGAGTGGCCTTTTTCGTTTGCGCCCGTTGACCAGCACTGGTCAAGCGTATGATCCATCGCTAGAATTGCGCACTTTTTGATCAGAGGCGCCACCCAGGCGCCCTTAGAGGTTAGCCCGCATGTCCACCGCCACCCCGAAAGTCGGATTCGTCAGCCTTGGTTGCCCGAAAGCAACTGTCGACTCCGAACGCATCCTGACCCAGCTGCGCATGGAAGGTTACGAGATCGTACCGACCTACCAGGATGCCGACGTAGTGGTGGTCAATACCTGCGGCTTTATCGACAGCGCCAAGGCCGAGTCGCTGGACGCCATTGGTGAGGCGCTGGCCGAGAACGGCAAGGTGATCGTCACCGGCTGCATGGGCGTGGCCGAGGACAGCATCCGCGGCGTGCACCCGAACGTGCTGGCCGTCACCGGCCCGCAGCAGTACGAGCAAGTGGTCAGCGCTGTGCACGAGGTGATTCCACCGAAGACCGAGCACAACCCGCTGATCGATCTGGTGCCGCCGCAGGGCATCAAGCTCACGCCGCGTCACTACGCCTACCTGAAGATCTCCGAAGGCTGCAACCATACCTGCAGCTTCTGCATCATCCCGTCGATGCGCGGCAAGCTGGTCAGCCGCCCAGTGGGCGACGTGCTCAGCGAAGCCGAGCGCCTGGTCAAGGCCGGCGTGAAAGAGCTGCTGGTGATCAGCCAGGACACCAGCGCCTACGGCGTCGACATGAAATACAAACTGGACTTCTGGAACGGCCAGCCGGTGAAGACGCGCATGCTCGAGCTGTGCGAGGCCTTGTCGTCGATGGGCGTCTGGGTACGTCTGCACTACGTCTACCCCTACCCCAACGTCGACGACGTGATCCCGCTGATGGCCGCCGGCAAGCTGCTGCCGTACCTGGATATCCCCTTCCAGCACGCCAGCCCGAAAGTGCTCAAGTCGATGAAGCGCCCGGCCTTCGAAGACAAGACCCTGGCACGCATCAAGAAGTGGCGCGAGATCTGCCCGGAGCTGACCATCCGCTCCACCTTCATCGTCGGTTTCCCCGGCGAGACCGAAGAAGACTTCCAGTACCTGCTGGACTGGCTGACCGAAGCCCAGCTCGACCGCGTCGGCTGCTTCCAGTACTCGCCTGTAGAAGGCGCGCCGGCCAACGACCTGGGCCTGGAACCAGTGCCGGATGAGGTCAAGCAGGAGCGCTGGGAGCGCTTTATGGCGCACCAGCAGGCGATCAGCTCGGCGCGCCTGCAGGCCAAGATCGGCCTGGAAATGGACGTATTGGTCGACGAAGTAGACGGCGAAGGCACCGTGGCCCGCTCCTGGGCCGATGCCCCGGAAATCGACGGCAGCGTGTTCATCGACTCCACCAGCGTCAAGCCGGGCGACAAGGTGCGCGTGCGCATCGTCGATGCCGACGAGTACGACATGTGGGGCGAGCTGGTCTGATCGACCACGCCTTGCAGGAGCCCCGCTCAGTGCGGTAATGCTGTTCACTTAAGGTTGCACACGCTTCGCTCCCCTCTCCCATTTATAGGAAAGGGTTGGGGAGAAGGCCGAAAACACCGCGAGACTGCCATTTTCCCCTCGCCGAACGCGGCCCGCCCTAACCCTCTCCCCAGAGGGGCGAGGGGACTGATTGCGTCAACCCCTTTTAAGTGAACAGCATTACCGTCAGTACGGGGCTTTTTTGTCCAGCGCAGCATCCTGATAACCGCTGAACCGACTGGCTACGGCACCTGTGGGAGACGCTTCAGCGGCGAGCTTTTTTCAGCGGTAACACCACTGATCGCGTCTAAAGTCCCTCCCACAAAAACCGATGCACCGCACTGGCTTCAGCCGCGAAATTCATGGTGCGCCTGTTCGTGGCTGAAGCCACTCTTCCGGATGTCACACTCCGGACGCAGCTTTCTCACCCCCAGCCTGCACCATCACCGGTACAATGGCCTCCTTTTCCTGCCGAGCCAGCCCATGAGCGAACCCACCCGCCTGTCCAAACGCGTCATCGAACTGTTCGGCTGCTCTCGGCGCGAGGCTGATCTGTACATCACCGGCGGCTGGGTCACGGTGGATGGCCAAGTGGTCGAGGCGCCGCAGTTCAAGGTCGAGGATCAGCGTGTCGAACTGCTGCCCGGCGCCAGCCTCGAGCCGGTAGACCCGGTCACGCTGCTGGTGCATTGCCCGGCCGGCGCCAGCGCCGCGCAACTGCAGCACCTGCTCGTGCGCGAGCGGCACTGGGAGGAAGATCCGCACGCCCAGCGCATTCTGCATGGTCACTTCCTGCGTCAGGAACAAAGCCTGCCATTGCAGAACGGCGCCAGCGGCCTGGTGGTGCTTAGCCAGGACTGGCGCGCCCAGCGCAAGCTGCGTGAAGATGGCGCCAAGTTGGAGCAGGAATACCTGATCGATGTCACCGGCGAACTGCCAGCCAGCACCTTCGAGCGCCTGAAGAAGGGCCTGATCCACAAGGGCACGCAGTTTCCACCGTGCAAGGCCAGTTGGCAGAGCGAACAGCGCCTGCGCTTCGCCCTGAAGAACCCGGCACCCGACCTGCTGCGGCAGATCTGCACGGCACTGGGCCTGAAAGTGCTGGGCATGAAGCGCATCCGTATCGGCGGCGTGCCGATGGCCAAGCTACCGTCCGGGCAATGGCGCTATCTGGGTGAGAAGGAACGATTCTAAGGCCGTGTTAGGCTGTGCCCGTCACGCTCTCGAGACCACCATCATGCGTACCCTGCTCCTTACCGCCCTCCTCGCCATGAGCCTGCCGAGCCTCGCCGCGCCAGCGCCCTTCTTTCTCTGGCAGAGCAAGGTCGACGGCCACCTGACCTGTGCCCAGACCAGCCCTGGCGAAGGCTGGATTCGTTTCACCGGCCCGTTCCGCGACGCCGGTTGCCGGGTGGCACACGACGCGCCCGTCAACCGCCGCTAAGCAGGACGCCATGCAGCATCTGGTCTCCCCGGTCGGTGTCGTCCGTTCCTGTTTCAAGGAAAAGTTCGCCATTCCCCGCCAGCCGCATCTCGCCCCCGCCGCGCGTGGCGTGCTGGAACTGCTGCCGCCCTTCGATCAGGGCGAAGCCGTTCAGGGGCTTGAGCAGGTCAGCCATATCTGGCTGCTGTTTTTGTTCCACCAGGCGCTGGAAGACAAGCCGCGTCTGAAGGTGCGTCCGCCGCGCCTGGGTGGCAATCAGTCGGTCGGCGTGTTCAGCACTCGTGCAACCCATAGGCCCAACGGCATCGGCCAGTCGGTGGTGCGCCTGGAGCGCGTGGAGCCGGGCCGCCTGCACCTGTCCGGTATCGATCTGCTCGACGGCACGCCGGTGCTGGATATCAAGCCCTATGTGCCCTATGCCGATGCCGTGGCCGATGCACGCAATGACATGGCCGAGGCGCCGCCGCCGCTGATTGCGGTGGACTGGCAGGAAGATGCGCTAGCGTTGGCGCGTCAGCATGCGCTGCGTCTGGCCGAGCCCCTGGTGGAGCTGATAGAGCAATGCCTGGCACAGGACCCGCGCCCGGCCTATCAGCAACCGCAACCCGAACGACGCTACGGCGCGCGCTTCTGGGATCTGGACGTGCACTGGCATTACCCGGAGCCAGGGCACATCCGCGTACTGGATATGCAATTGGCCACAGCCAACTGAGCGCATGAAGCGTCATTTCGGCCGGCAATGATGCCTGCTTTCCTCGGAGCCAGGCCCTAGGGTGAAGACCTCACATTCATCGAGGCCTTCTCATGCATCCGTATTTCTCCCTTGTCGGCCGCACCGCCCTGGTCACTGGCGGCACCCGCGGTATCGGCCTGATGATCGCCAAGGCCTTCGTCGAGGCAGGCGCTCATGTCTATGTCTGCGCCCGCGATGGCGAAGCCTGCGCGCAAACCGCCAGCGAGCTGTCGGCGCTGGGCCAATGCACCGGCATAGCAGCCAACCTGGCCAGCGAGGAAGGTGTGCAGGCGCTGGCTGCCGAACTGACCGGGCGCATCGATCAGCTGGATATTCTGGTCAACAACGCCGGCACCACCTGGGGCGCGCCGCTGGAAAGCTATCCGGCCAAGGGCTGGGAAAAGGTCATGCAGCTCAACGTCACCTCGGTGTTCGGCTGCATCCAGCAGTTGCTACCACTGCTGCGCAAGGCAGGCTCTACGCAATGCCCGGCGCGTGTAATCAATATCGGCTCGGTAGCCGGCATTAGCGCCATGGGCGAACAGGCCTACGCATACGGCCCCAGCAAGGCCGCGCTGCATCAGCTGTCGCGCATGCTGGCCAAGGAGCTGGTGAGCGAACACATCAACGTCAATGTGATCGCACCGGGGCGCTTCCCGAGCAAGATGACCCGCTTCATCGCCGAGGACGAAGCCGCGCTGGCCGCCGACACCGCGGTGATTCCGATGAGGCGTTGGGGCCGTGAAGAGGAAATGGCCGCCCTGGCGCTGAGCCTGGCCGGCAGCGCCGGCGCCTACATGACCGGCGCCATCATCCCCATCGACGGCGGTTTTCACCTGGGCTGAGGGTCAGGTGCGGAACTGTCGCACCAACCCCTGCAACTCCACACCCAGGCGCGCCAGCTCGGCGCTGGAAGCGGCAGTCTGCTCGCTGGCGGTAGCGCTCTGTTCGCCGATGTCACGCACACGGGTCACGCTTTCGTTGATCGCCTCGGCTACTGCGCTTTGCTCTTCGGCGGCAGCGGCAATCTGCTGATTCATCTGTTCGATGGTGCTGACCGCCTGGGTGATACGGCCGAGCGCATCGCCTGCCTCACCGGCAAGCTCGACAGTGCGGCGGGTCAGATCGCGGCTGCTGTCCATCTGCTGCACCGCGCCCTTGGCCATGCGCTGCAGGCCGGCAATCAGGCTTTCGATCTCCTCGGTGCTGTCCTGAGCGCGCTTGGCCAGTGCCCGTACCTCATCGGCGACCACGGCAAAACCGCGACCCTGCTCGCCCGCCCGCGCCGCTTCGATGGCCGCATTGAGCGCCAGCAGGTTGGTCTGCTCGGCAACGTTGCGAATCACCTCCAGCACGGTACCGATACACGCGCTCTCCTGATTCAGGTCGGCAATGGCCTTGGCCGACTGCTCCACTTCGCTGGCCAGGCTGTCGATCTGATCCACGGCCTGTTGCACCACGCGGTTGCCCTGCTGTGCCTCGAGGTCGGCATCACGCGCCGCCAGCGAGGCCTGCTCGGCGTTCTGCGCCACTTCCTGCACGGTGGCCGCCATCTGGTGCATGGCCGTGGCGGTTTGTTCGGTCTCCAGTTTCTGCGTCTGCACACCGGCACTGGTCTGCGCGGTGATCGCTGACAACTGCTCGGCAGCCGCGGCGATCTGCCCGACGCCGCCACCAATGCGACTGACCAGATTGCGCAGGCTGACGGTCATGTCCTGCATGGCGGCGAGCAGTTGCCCGACTTCGTCGCGGCGATCCAGCGGTATGTCCTGGCTGAGATCGCCGGCGGCGATACGCTGGGCAAAGGTCACGGTCTGGCGCAGCGGTGCGACGATCAGGCGGGTGATCAACAATGCGGCGCACAAGCCCAGCACCACTGCCGCAGCGCCCATGATGCCGAGCATTACCAGCGCACGCCGCGTGTCGACGAGCATGTGTTCGTCGGCGCTGGCTTCAGCCGACTCGGCCAGGTCGACCACCGAGCGCGCGCGCTCGATCATGGCTTTTTCGGTTGCCTGGTTCTGCTCACGAAGCTGCTGGTAGTAGAGGAAGGAGCGCTGATACAGGGTCAGCGCCTGCAAGGCGGTGTCGATGGCGGCTTTCTGATCATCGTCGAGCCAGACCTTCAGGCTGCCGGCAACGGTTTGCAGGTCTTCGCTGACGTATTCCCACTCTTC
Source organism: Pseudomonas sp. UBA7530 (assembly GCF_002479365.1). Taxonomy (NCBI): domain Bacteria; kingdom Pseudomonadati; phylum Pseudomonadota; class Gammaproteobacteria; order Pseudomonadales; family Pseudomonadaceae; genus Pseudomonas; species Pseudomonas sp. UBA7530. The sequence goes on along the minus strand of NZ_DLMS01000013.1, from coordinate 166,457 downwards.
CAGCGCTTCAGCGGAGCCGTCGATGATGTACAGGCTCTCGTGGCCTCGCAGGTCGAGCATGCGCTTGCTCAGGCCGGAGGCGGTTTCCGCCAGAGTCAGCGGGTCGCTGCCGCGCAGGTTGTCACCCTGCAGGCGCAGCTCACGCACGGCGTCGTACATGTCCAGCTCGATCACCTCGAACTGGTCACGGGTTTCTGCTGCGGCGGTGCGCATGTCCTGACGGGCTTCGCGCGCCTTGTCCTGCTGCTCGACATAATTGTCGAACTGTTTCAGGTACTCGGCCGTGGCCTGCTGCATGGTCTTTACGCGCGTACCTTCGGCCGCATTCTGACTCAGGCGCTCCAGCATGCCTTGCACCTTGAGCAGGCTTTCGCGCACTTGCGCCGCGCTCTCCTGAGTCTGCTCGATGGCGAAACTGCGCTCGAGGCGACGTGCCTGGAGAATTTCCTGGTTTACCTGGGCCAGTTGTCCGACCTGCTCGTGCCCCTTCAACACCGCCTGCACGGCCAGATAGCCAATGACCGTCATGGCAGCGGTAAGCAACAGGACCAAACCGAAACCGATGAAAAGCTTCTTGCCCACGGCAAGGTTGGCGAAAAAGCGTGTGGCAGACGTGAACATAAGGGGATAGCTCCGAGTTCTTCTTATTGCAGCCGCGCCTCGTGGGCTCGACTTTATTCGACTGACTAGGCAACAGCTGTGCCATTGCGCATACAGCCTATCGGCAGGAAGTGGGAGCCGCTTGAGTGCTGGCAATTCGCCAATAAATTACTGGCCGCATAGCCAATGTCTTACATGGAAAAAGGAATATTCGGCAATTATCCGCTTATCGATGCCCAATTGCTGGCGATTAACCGCCGATGGCTGAGGCAATCCTTAATCCAGAAAAAAGCGCAGCTTCTGACGAAACTGCGCCTTTATCGACTCGCTGTGCATCAACGTCCGGCGAGCACTGGCACCACCCGCGGTCGCAGCATTTCCCCGGCCACAGTCAGCAGGCCGATGGCACCCGCGATCCAGTACCACTGCGCGACCGGGTCGAACAGCAGCCAGCCCAGCGCATGCAGGAACACCACCATGATCAGCACCGGGCTGACGTAGCGCGCCATGAACAGCCACAGGGCGTAGCCAGCCGGCGGCAGGTCCAGTTCCTCGCGCATGATTTCGCTGCGCAGCGCGTAGCCGGCCAGCAGCACGATGAGGATGCCACCCAGCGGCATCATCCAGCGCGAGGTGAGGTAGTCCAGCCAGTCGAAGAGGTTCTTGCCCAAAGGCGTCCAGCCCGACAGCAGGTTGAACGACAGCATCGCCAGCAGGCTGATCACCAGCAGCACAGCGCCGGAAGCCAGGGCGGCACGCAGACGGCTGATGCCGTGTTTCTCATTCAGATAGGCGACCGTGGCTTCGATCATCGAGATGGCCGAGGTCAGCGCGGCGATCGACACCATGGCGAAGAACAGCACGCCGAACGCGGTACCCAATGGCATCTGCTGGAAGGCAAGCGGCAGGCTCATGAAGATCAAACCTGGTCCTGCCCCGGGGCTCATGCCGTTGGCGAAGATGATCGGGAAAATCGCCAGGCCGGCGAGCAAGGCCACGCAGGTGTCGCAGATCGCCACCAGGAAAGTCGTGCGAGCGATGGACTGGCCATCGGGAATGTACGAGCCGTATGTAAGGATGGCACCCGACGCCAGACTCAGGGTGAAGAAGGCATGCCCCAATGCGGCCAGCAGCGCCTCGCCGGTGATCTTCGAGGCATCGAAATGGAACAGGAAATCGAAACCGGCCTTGAAACTGCCGCTGGTGAAGGCGTAGCCGACCAGTACGATGAGCATCAGGGCCAGGCCCGGCATCATCCAGCGCACCGCGTTCTCGATGCCCTTCTGTACACCCTTGGCCACGATCCACAGGGTCAGCAACGCCACCAGCACGCTCCAGCCACCGAGTTGCCAGGGGTTGGCATTGTGCGCCTCGAACACCCCACCGAGGGCCTCGACGCTGGTGGCAGCCAGTGAGCCGTCGAGCATCTTCCAGGTGTAGGCGAATGCCCAGCCGGCGACGACCACGTAGAAGCACAGGATCATGAAGCCGGCGAGCATGGCCATGCCGCCGACGGCCTTCCACAACGGGTTGCCACCGTTCTCGCGGACCACGCGGCCAATGGCGTCGATCGGGCTGCCACGGCCACGACGGCCAATGGCGATCTCGGTCATCATCACCGGAATACCGATGGCCAGGATGCACGCCAGGTACATCAGCACGAAGGCGCCGCCGCCGTACTCACCGGTGATGTAGGGGAATTTCCAGATATTGCCCAGGCCAACGGCCGAGCCGGTTGCTGCGAGAATGAAGCCCCAGCGCGAGAGCCAGAGGTTCTTCGGTTTTTCACGAGTCATGCGTCACCTGCTTGTTTTTATCTGTGACGGAATCGGACCCGCCGCGCTCGTGGCGCAGCGGAATGCAAGGCTTGGGTTGAAGCCGGAGATGTCACTGGGCGTCGGCTTGCACCTCCGGCGCGGCCAGTTGGAAGGCCTCCAGGAGTTCGCAGCGCGCCGCCATGGCGACAATGCGTGGATACGCGGCAAGGTCACAGTTAAAACGCCGCGCATTATACAGCTGCGGAACCAGACAGGCTTCCAGATATCCGGGGCGCTCGCCGAGCGACAGGCGGCCGTCGAATACGGCCAGGCCCTCCTCCACCGCTGTAAGACCGAGCGCGACCCAGTGCTGATACCAGGCGCTCTTCGCCTCGTCGGAGGCGCCCAGTTCACTGGACAAGTACTGCAGCACGCGCAGGTTGTTCAGCGGGTGCACGTCGCAGGCCAGATGCAGCGCCAGCGCCCGTACCTGCGCACGCTCGGCCGGATCGGCCGGCAACAGCGCCGGCACCGGGAAGATTTCCTCAAGGTACTCGATGATCGCCAGGGACTGGGCGATGCGTACGCCACCGTTTTTCTCGTCCAGCAAAAGCGGTAGCAGGCCCTGCGGGTTCAGCGTGCGGTAGTCGGCGCCATGCTGCTGGCCGCCATCCTTTACCAGATGCACCGGCACTTGTTCGAAGGCCAGGCCCTTGAGGTTCAGGGCGATGCGCACACGGTAGGCGGCGCTGGAGCGCCAGTAGCCGTAGAGTTTCAACATGAGGCTGCGCCTCCAGCGGCAAGCTGCAAGCGACAAGCCTCAAGCAAAAGCCTGCGCGCACACCGCTTGCAGCTTGTGGCTTGCAGCTTATGGCTCATAACGTTCCACCACCTGGTCGATGGCGCCGAAAATGCTCTGGCCAGCTGCGTCGAACATCTCGATGCGCACCCGGTCGCCGAACTTGAGGAACGGCGTTTTCGCCTCGCCCTGCTCGACGATTTCCAGCATGCGTTTCTCCGCCAGGCAGCTGGAGCCGGCGCTACGGTCATAGTTGGACACGGTGCCCGAACCGATGATGGTGCCGGCGCCCAGCGGGCGGGTCTTGGCGGCGTGCGCCACGAGGGTCGGGAAGTTGAAGGTCATGTCCACGCCAGCATCCGGCTGGCCGAACAGCGCGCCGTTGATATGCGAGACCAGCGGCCGGTGCACCTTGCCGTCCTTCCAGCTCTCACCCAGCTCGTCCGGGGTGATGGCGACCGGGGAGAAGCTCGACGACGGCTTGCTCTGGTAGAACCCAAAGCCCTTGGCCAGCTCGCCAGGGATCAGGTTGCGCAGCGAAACGTCGTTGACCAGCATCAGCAGACGGATGTGTCCGCCCGCCTCGGCTGGCGTGGCGCCCATCGGCACGTCATCGGTGATCACCGCCAGCTCTGCCTCCAGGTCGATGCCCCAGGCTTCGTCAGCCAGGCAGATCGGGCTATGCGGCGGGATGAAGGCATCGGCGCCGCCCTGATACATCAGCGGGTCGTGCCAGAAGGATTCGGGCATCTCGGCGCCACGGGCCTTGCGCACCAGCTCGACGTGATTGACGTAGGCGCTGCCGTCGGCCCAATGGTAGGCGCGTGGCAGGGGGCTGTGGCAGGCCGCCTGATCGAAAGCGAACGCGCCCTCCTCCAGGCCATCGTTGAGGCGCTGATAGACCGCCTCCAGCCTGGGCCGAGCGACAGCCCAGTCGTCCAGCGCGGCCTGCAGGGTGATGGCGATCTGCGGCGCAAGCACGGCGCGGGTCAGATCGCGGGAAACCACGATCAGCACGCCATCGCGGCCTTGGTTCAGTGATGCGAGTTTCATCGGTAATCCTTCGAATTCTGAGGTAGGAGCGAGCTCTGCTCGCGAACCCGGACCGAATAAAAAGCTTCGCGAGCAGAGCTCGCTACTACAGGTTTGTTTAACCCTACAGCCCCGGCGCGCGCCAGGAATTGACGTACTCGGCGACATCCACCGCACCGGCGGCATCGGCCACCTCCAGGGCGCGGCGGGTGTCGATCATCACCGCCACCTCGTCGATGAAGGTGGCCGGGTCCTCCTGACTCTTCTTCAACGCCTTGGGATGCGGACCGTGTGGGAAGCCACAGGGGTGCAGGGTAACCATGCCCTGCTCGATGTTGTCGCGGCTGAAGAAGTTGCCACGGTGGTAGAACAGCACTTCGTCGTAGTCGTCGTTGTTGTGAAAGAACGGCACCTTGAGCGCGCCGGGGTCGGATTCCACCGGCCGCGGGGTGAAGGTGCAGATCACGAAGCCATTGGCGACGAAGGTGGTGTGCACCGAGGGCGGCAGGTGGTAGCGATGGCTGATCAGCGGACGAATGTCGCGCCAGTTCAGGCGCACCACGGTGTTGTCGCCGTGCCAGCCGACCACGTCCAGTGGATTGTAGGGATAGGTCACGGTACTGATCTGGCCGCGCCGCTTGATGCGAATCTGCCAGGTGTTTTCGTCCTGCTGCGCCTTGAAGGCGTCATCGATATGCGGATGCTCCAGCACCGCCAGGTCGAAGATTGCCTGCGGGCCGAGCAGACCCTTGTCCGGCAACTGGTAGGCGCCGTCGGTGTTCTCGATCAGCAGGAAGTAACTCGGCGTGCTGGCTTCGATACGCCAGGCGGTGCCGCGGGGGATCAGCAGGTAGTCGCCGTCGCGATACTCCAGGTGGCCGAAGTCGCAATAGAAATGCCCACTGCCTTCATGGACGAACAGCAGCTCGTCGCCGTCGGCATTGCGCACCAGATGGCGCATGGCGCCGTGGGTGCGCCAGACGCGCAGCTTGACGTCGGCGTTGTGCAGCGTCAGCGGCGCCGCCAGCGGGCAATCGCGCTCGCTGGGGATGTCGTTGAAGTTGAACGCGTGCGGGCGCAGCGGGCCTTGCCAGTCGATCCAGCCGGTGGGCGGATGCTTGTGGTGCAGGTGCGCGGTGGGGCCGAAGAAGCCCTCGCGGCCCATTTCGCGCTCGTAGGTGCCCTGCGGCAGATCGCAGTGCGCCTGGCGTGAGCACTCGCCTTCACGCAGGGGAAAGCGGATCCATTGACGGCTCATGGCATCACTCCTCGGAGATCACACCGCGACGCAGCTGGTCTTCCTCGATCGACTCGAACAGCGCCTTGAAGTTGCCCTCGCCGAAGCCCTGGTTGCCCTTGCGCTGGATGATCTCGAAGAAGATCGGGCCGATCACCGTGTTGGTGAAGATTTGCAGCAGGATGCCGTCATCGCCAGGCGCGCCATCTATCAGGATGTTCAGCTCGCGCAATACGTCGGTCGGCTCGCCATGCCCGGCGACGCGGGTATCAACCTTCTCGTAGTAAGTGTCCGGGGTGGTCATGAAGTCGACGCCATTGGCACGCAGCTGGCGAACGGTGGCGTAGATGTCGTCGGTGGACAGCGCTATATGCTGGATGCCTTCACCGTGGTATTCACGGATGAATTCCTCGATCTGCGATTTGTCGTCGGCCGACTCGTTGATCGGGATGCGGATCTTGCCGCACGGCGCGGTCATGGCGCGGGAGAACAGGCCGGTGAGCTTGCCTTCGATGTCGAAGTAGCGGATCTCGCGGAAGTTGGCGATACGCTCGTAGAAACCGGACCAGACATCCATCTGCCCACGGCGCACGTTGTGGGTCAGGTGGTCGATGCACTGCAGGCCGACGGCGTTGTCGTTGGGGCTGCGGCCTTCGACGTACTCGAAGTCGACGTCGTAGATGGTCTTGTCGCCATAGCGATCGACGAGATACAGCAGCGAGCCGCCGATGCCTTCGACGCAGGGAATGTTCAGCTCGCCGAAGTTGGCGTGGCTGCCCACCAGTTTGGCGCCCTGCTGCTCGACGTAAGCAGCGGCCTGCGCGGCGTTCTTGACCCGGAAGGCCATGGCGCAGGCGCTGGGGCCGTGCTTCTCGCCAAAGGCACGCACATGCCCGGTGGGGCTGCCATTAAGCACGATGTTGATGTCGTTCTGCTGGAACAGCCACACCTCTTTGGAGCGGTGCTTGGCAGTTTCGGTAAAGCCCATGGCGGTGAACAACCCGCGCAGTTGCTCGATGCCTTCGGCAGTCGGTGCGGTGAATTCAACGAACTCGAAGCCGTCGGTGCCGATGGGATTGTGCTGCTCGATCTTGTTCACGGCGTTCATCTTGCCTCCTGATTGTCATTGTTATGGCGAACGCACGAATGCGCTGCGGACAACCTCATGACAACCGAGCGCAGACCCGCTCTCAAGATGGCTTGCGACACTTCGACACAGTAGCCAAGCGCAGCACCGGCAAATTTTCGTTACGCCAGGCCATTCATGCAGACATCGCCCCGCTTGGCGTAAAGGAAACCTTACACACCGGTCTGCCGGCTTGCCGCTGGCACTCAGCCAGAACGTGAGAAGGTGTAGGCGCGTTCGACCTTGGCCACGCGTGTGGCGAAAGCGGCGTACCAATCGGCTCGCCCCTGTTCACGCACAATGCTGTGCTCGGCATGCTCACGCCAGGCGCGGATTGCCTCCTCGCTCTGCCAATAGGACAGGTTGATACCCAGGCCATCGCTGCGCGCCGACTCCACGCCGAGAAAACCGGGTTGTTGCGCGGCCAGTTCCAGCATGCGTTGCGCGGCCTCGGCGTAGCCGGTGTCCATCTCCGTGCGCTGGGAGGTGAAGATCACCACGTAATAGGATGGCTCCGGCGTAGCGGCGATCACGAGGCCACGGCCAGATGGGCTTCGTGCACCGACTGCACCGCACAGGCGCCGACCAAACCGGCCACAACCGGCGGCAGACGGCCTTCCAACGCCGCACGCTCGGGCTGGAACAGGGTCGCGATGAAGAAAGGATGATCCTCAAGCTCGATGGCGCGTACTGCGCCCGCTTCGTCATGCCCGGAGGCCTTCAGCGCCTGCGCCATCAGCGGCTCGACGAAAGCGTCACTCAAGCCGTAGCGGCACAGATACTGCTCACTGATCTCGCGCACGCCGTACAACTCGGCGATGCGAGAACCAGAAACCAGGTGCACATGCTCGCTGACGTCCAGCAGTGCACAAGTCAGCGGCGCGATCAGCTGAGTCTGCGCCTGCGGCGACAGTTCGGCGTGCTCGGCATCGACCCAACCCAGGCGGTTACGCGCGTATTCGAGCAGCGCGTGCTGGAAGCCGCCACAGGTGCCGAGGAATGGCACCCCCTGCTCGCGGGCAAAATTAATGGCGCGTAGCGCGCCCTCGGTCGCGACATAGGGGCTGCCAGGCACGCACCAGATGCCGTCATAGGCCATCAGGGCGGCATCCTCGAGAATGCCGTCAGTGGCCAGCCAATCATGCTCGACCGCCACTCCCAGGGCTTCACTGGCCAGGCGCAACGCCTCGGGGATGGCCCGGTGCGCGGTGATCGCCGGATCGTAATCACCGACCAGCGCAACCCTGACTCGACACTTGCTGTACATACGCTTTCCCTCCAACTTGCATGGCAGCCTCCTTGCCACTATAAGATGGCGCTCGCGCAATAATAATTGGCGAATAGACAAGCAGAGATTGCAGCCATGCAATATCAAATTGACCACACCGACCTCTCGCTGGTACTCGCTCTGGTGCGCGGCCGCTCCCTGGCGCGGGCCGCAGAACTGCTGCAGGTGGACGTCTCCACCGTATTTCGCGCCGTACGCCGGCTGGAAGCCGCATTGGGTGTGGCGCTGTTTGAAAAGAGTCGGCGCGGCTACGAACCCAGCGAAACCGCACGCGCCCTGGCGGAACAGGCCGAACGCGCCGAACAGGCGCTGGATGCCGCGCGAGTGGCGCTGGAGCTGGGCAAGCAGGTGGTCAGTGGCACGGTGCGCCTGACCTGCACCGACGCCGTACTGAGCAGCCTGCTGCTACCGGCCATGGCGCGTTTCATGCCCAATTACCCGGCCCTGGCGCTGGAGTTGGTAACGTCTAATGACTTCGCCAACCTCAGCCGGCGCGACGCCGACCTTGCCCTACGCCTGACCAACGAGCCACCGGAGCACCTGGTGGGCCGGCGTCTGGCCAAGGTGTCCTATCTGGTTTGTGCGCGCGATGATGGTCAGGATCGCAGCGACCTGGCCCGTCAGATCTGGATCGCCCCGGACGAGGCGATGCCGGATCACGCCACGGTACTGTGGCGCCTGCGCGAATTGCCAGGCGTCACGCCCAATTACCGCTGCAGCAGCATGTACGCCGTAGCACAACTGGCGCGCGCCGGCTTGGGCGTTGCTGCCCTGCCCGACTTCGTGCTGCGTGCCCATCCGGAGCTCAAGGCACTCGGCCCGCCCCTGGCCGGCTGCGACACCGAACTTTGGCTGCTGACCCGCCCCGACTGCCGGGCGTTGCGCTCGGTGCAGACGCTGTTCGAGGAGTTGAGCGAAGCGTTGATGAGCGATAGCTGAGGCGGAACGTCGCCGCTAAAGCGCCTCCCACAGAGCAGGAGAGGCAGTCGTTGTAGCGGTGGAATCTTGTGGGAGGGGCTTTAGCCGCGACTGTCCAGGAAGCTGCGTAGCCCGGATGCAATCCGGGGACATTGGTTGCGCAAAAGAGCATCGCGGCTGAAGCCGCCCCTACCTATCCCGTAGAAGGCCCGTAGGGCGGGTGCAACCCGCCAGGCCGCTGATGGCGGGTTGCACCCGCCCTACAACTGTCATTCCTTGGAACGGCCGAGCGTCATTCCGATTCAACCGCGAAGTAGCAACTCACCCCTGCTGCAAATGCCCATACAGCTTGGCGTACAGCCCGCCTTCGGCGATCAGTTGCTGATGGTCGCCATCCTCGGCAACGCTGCCGCCATCGAACACCAATACCCGATCGGCCTGCTTCACCGCACTCAGGCGGTGGGCGATGATCAGCGTGGTGCGGCCTTCGAGAAATTGCGCCAGCGCTTCGTGCAGGGCGTACTCGGTCGCCGCATCCAGCGCCGAAGTGGCTTCGTCGAGGATCACCACCTTGGGTTCTGCGAGCACCATGCGGGCGATGGCCAGGCGCTGGCGCTGGCCGCCGGACAAGCGCACGCCACTGCGTCCGACAACGCTGTCCAGCCCCTGCGGCAGTTGCGCAATGGTGTCGTGCAACTGGGCGATGCGCAGCGCCTGCCAGCAGGCCTCGTCGCTGCGCTCGCGGCCCATGGTGAGGTTGGCGCGCACCGTGTCGTTGAACAGCGCCGGGTGCTGCAGCACCACCGCAACGTTGTCACGCACACCGTCCAGGCCGATCTCCTCCAGCCTGCTGCCGCCGAAGCGGATGCTGCCGGCCTGCGGCGTATACAGCCCCAACAGCAGTTGCACCAACGTGCTCTTGCCGCCGCCCGATGCGCCAACGATGGCGACCTTCTCGCCTGGGCCAATGGACAGGTCGAGACGATCCAGCACCGGCTCGTCGCCATAGCCGAAGGTCAGCCCGCGCACCTCGATGCCCACCGTGTCACGGCCCTTGAAGGGATCGACGCGCCCTTCGTACTGCGGCTCATCCTTGCGCGCCAGCAGCTCGTTGATCCGCGTCAGCGCACCACCGGCTGCATAGAAGGCGTACTGCAGGCTGAGCAGTTGCTCCACCGGGCCGATCATGAACCACAGGTAGCTGAACACCGCGAGCATCTGGCCGATGGACAGGTCAGAGAACAGCACGGTGAGCATCGCCGCGGCGCGGAACACATCGATGCCGAACTGGAACAGCAGGCCGCTGGCACGGTTCGACGCGTCGCTCTTCCATTGCGAGGCTACGGCGTAATCGCGCACCTCACGCGCCCGACCGCCAAGGCGACCGAGGAAATAGCCCTGGCGGTTGCCGGCACGCACTTCCTGGATCGCTTCTAGGGTCTCAGTCAGCGCCTGGGTGAAGCGCGAGGTGCTGTCATTCTCCAGCTTCTTCAGGTGCTTGACCTTCTTGCCCAGCAGCACGGTGGCGTAGATCACCAGCGGGTTGAACAGCAGGATCAGCAGGGCCAGTTGCCAGTGCATCCAGATCAGGATGGCCGAGGTGCCGACCAGGGTCAGGATCGCCACCAGAAAGCGGCTCAGGGTCTCGCCGACGAACTTGTCGAGGGTATCCAGATCGGTAACCAAGTGAGTGGTCACCGTGCCGCCGCCCAAACTCTCGTATTCGCCGAGGGAGATGCGCTTGAGCCGTTCGATCAGGCGCATGCGGATGCGGTAGACAATGTCCTTTGACAGCCTGGCGAACAGGCGTGCCTGCAGCACGTTGAAGATCAGCGCCGAGCCGCGCAGCAGCAGGGTCAGCAACAGCATCAGACCGATATAGCCGGCGGCCGTTTCCCAGTCGGCGGGCAGGAAGTTGTCCATCACCTTGAGCGCCGCATCGCCGTCGTGCAGCAGCACTTCGTCCACCAGCAACGGCAACAGCAACGGGATCGGCACGCTGCACAAGGTCGCCAGCACGGCGACCAGGTTGGCCAGAATCAGCGCTTTCTTGTGACGCAGGGCCAGGCGACGGATTTCTGCCCAGCTCAACCGATCAGGCATTGGCGGCGCGCTCCAGCCAGCGGCCCAGCAGCGGAGACAAGGCATCGAGTGGCTGGTAGCCATTGGTCAGCAGCGCCAGCTGACCGTCGCGCTCGGCCAGCAAGGTAGGGAAACCGGCGATGCCCAGATCCTGCACCCAGCTGAAGTCCGCGGCCGTGGCCTCATGCATGGCCTGGCTGTCGAAGGCCTCGGCGAACTCGATGCGCGGAATCCCGGCCTGCTCGGCCAGCTGTACCAGCACGCTGGCCTGGGTGACGTCGGCGCCCTCGGTGTAAAAGGCACGCTGGATCAGCTTGAGCAGGGTCCAGGCGCTGGGCGTATCGAGGTTGCGTGCAGTGACCAGCGCGCGGCAGGCCGGCTCGGTGTCATACACCAGCCCCTCGGGCAGGCCTCGGTCGAAATCGAACAGCTGCCCGGTGCTGGCATTCACCGCCTGCCAATAACCCAGGTAACGCACGCGCGCGGCGGCATCGATCGCCACCTGATCGCGGCGCAGGCCGCCCACCACGATCTGCAACGGCACGCCGGCTGCCGCCGCCTGCTCCGCCAGTTCCTCGACCACAGGTGCGAAGCCCCAGCACCAGGAGCACATCGGGTCCATTACGTAGAGCAGGCGGCTCGCCATGGGTCAGGCCTCGTTCAGTTGGCGGGGATCACGGCCGATGGGATGCGGCTGGTTTCGCTGGCGCGCCAGTTCGATCTGCTTCTGCCGCTCGCGGGCGCTCTCGCGGGTCTTTTCCGGCAGCGAATCCCAGCAGTGCGGGCAACTGACGCCGGGGCTGTAGAACTCGGACTGGCGGTCCTCAACGGAGATCGGGGTGCGACAGGCATGACACTGATCGTAGTCGCCTTCGGACAGGTCGTGGCGCACGGTCACACGGTTGTCGAAGACGAAGCAGTCGCCTTGCCACTTGGTCTGATCCTGCGGCACTTCCTCGAGGTACTTGAGGATGCCGCCCTTGAGGTGATAGACCTCCTCGAAGCCTTCGCCGAGCATGTAGCTGGAGGCTTTCTCGCAGCGGATACCGCCGGTGCAGAACATCGCCACCTTCTTGTGTTTGCTCGGGTCGAAGTGGGCCTTGATGTACTCGGGGAACTCGCGGAACGACTTGGTCCTGGGGTCGATGGCACCCTCGAAGGTACCGATGGCTACCTCGTAGTCGTTACGCGTATCGATCAGCAATACTTCCGGGTCGCTGATCAGAGCGTTCCAGTCCTGTGGTTCGACGTAGGTGCCGACGCGCTGGTTGGGGTCAACGCCCGGCACGCCGAGGGTGACGATTTCCTTCTTCAGCTTGACCTTGGTGCGATAGAACGGCTGTTCATCGCAATAGGATTCCTTGTGGTCGATATCGGCCAGGCGAGCATCCAGGTGGAACCAGGCGAGCAGCGCATCGATGCCGGCGCGGCTGCCGGACACGGTGCCGTTGATGCCTTCTTCGGCGAGCAACAGCGTGCCCTTGATGCCATTGTCGATGAGGGTTTGCAGCAAAGGCTCGCGCAGCGCCTGGTAATCCGGCAGGGAGACGAATTTATACAGCGCCGCGACGACGATCTTGTCGGTCATGAATATTCTCTCAGTAGTCGCCCACGTAAAGGGCGGACTGGCGTGACATGAAAAACGCCGGCATGGCCGGCGCGGAGGGATTGTAACAAAGCAGAGAATCGCCGGGGCGGGTTGGCGACAAGGCGCGACAGCCTGTCACGTAGCCCGGATGCGATCCGGGAACTGCCGATGGGTTTCCCCGGATTTCATCCGGGCTACCTCAATGACCACCACGGCAGGTCGGCGAGGCCGGTGCCACGCCTTGCGCTGCCCACTCCTGCGGCGTGTAGGTGTGCAGCGCCAGCGCGTGGATCTGCTCCATAAGCTCGCCGACGGTGGCATAGACCTTCTGATGTCGCTTGACCGCATTGAGCCCGGCAAACGCCGGGCTGACGATCACCGCCTTGTAGTGGGTTTCCAGGCCGCGGCTGTGCATATGGCTCTCGTCCAGCACCTCGAGATGCTCGGGCTCCAGCGCAGCGAGGGCAGCGGTGATCAGGTCTTGCTTGGACATCTTGAGCTCCATCAGGGTTGTTTCGGCAGTCCGAGCTCGCCGCTCATGTCGGCCAGCAGCTTGTTCACCTCAGGCACCGCGGCTTCCAGCTTGCTCTGGGTGATCTGCGCGGATTGCGCGGTCAAAGTCGGCATCTTCTGCAGCACCTTCTGCCCCAGCGGCGACTCGTAAAAGGCAATCAGATCCTTGAGCTCCTGCTCGTTGAAGTTGCTGGTGTAGAGCTTGACCATGTCCGGCTTCAGCTTGTCCCAGCCTACCGCCTTGTCCAGCGCGGCATTGGCCTTGGCCTGATAGCTCTCCAGCACCGCCTTCTTGCCGTCCGGCGCCTCGGCGAAACGCTGGGCGAACATCTGCTGCACCTGGCCGTACACGGGCACGGTCAGCTTGTCGGCATGGGCCAGCTTGAGAAAACGCTCGGCATCGGCGGCGTGGCTGGCGGCATCGGCCATGGCCAGGGATGCGCTCGCGCTGAGCAGTATGGCGGTGCAGAGTGTGGAGAAACGGAGCATGGGAGGCGTCCAGGGTTATGAATGAGTCTGGGTAGACTGCGGTGGCGGCATTTTGTGCCCTGCGCCCAAAACCCTCAAGCGATGCGAGTTGTGCACTGGCTCACAGCAGCCATGCAGACCGGCGCACCCGCTGGTCAGTTGCCAAAATGCCAGTACTTGCTCATGCTTGGGCGAGCTCGGCATCCTGCGTGATATTCACCATTCTTATCAAGGTGTGCGCACTCCCCGGACTCGGCAATTGATAGCCAGCCTGCGCACAAACATGGACGTGCCCGATGACCAGTCTCACCTCACATGAGCCGCTTCCGCGCCAGCCACTCTGCGACAGCAAGGGCCGCTTGCTGGACGAGGCCATCGGCTGGTCCAGCCGCCCGCAAGTGGACTGCGCCCTACGCGGCCATCTGGGACGGCGCAAACGCTGGAACCACTGGTGCATCACCACTCCGCAATGGATGCTCGCGCTGACCCTGGCCGACCTTGACTACCTTGGTTACGGCGCCGCCTATTTTCTCGATCTGGAGTCCGGCCAGTCGGTCGCCCACGCTCGGTTCCGCCTTTTCGCCCTGGGCTGCCAACTGCCCGACCTGCCGCAGGAGAGTCACGCCTTCAACCACTCTCGTCTGCAGCTGCGTGCCGACGAACATCCCGGGCGTTTGCGTCTTACCGCATCAGCGCCCGATATCGGCGGCCAACCGCTGCAGATCGCCCTGGACATTCAGCGACCTGCGCACCTGCAATCGGTCAATCTGGTGGCGCCACTGAAAAATGGTGGTTTCCATGCCACCAGTCGCCACCTTGGGCTGCCCACCGCCGGCAGCCTGCAACTGGGAAACAAGCATTACAGCTGCGTGCCTGGCCAGAGCTTCGCCGCGCTGGATTTCGGTCGTGGCGTCTGGCCGCTGCACAGTCACTGGCAGCGAGCCGCTTTCGCCGCCGCGGGCGGTATCGCCGGCAATTTCGGTACGGGCTGGCTGGATCACAGCGGCCTGTCGGAAAACGCCCTGTGGTTCGGCGGTGAAGTACAGCTGCTCGACAGCCCGCTGCATATCGTCCGCAGCTCGCAGGCGCCGCTGGCCCCCTGGCGCCTGGACAGCGAAGACGACCGCGTGTCCCTGCGCTTCACCCCTCGCCAGTTACATAGAGCCTGTCCCAAGTTTGGCCCCTTCCGCGCCAACACCGCACAGCGCTTCGGCCACTATGATGGTGTGCTGCGCGGCCCGAAGGGCGAGCGTGTTCCGGTAGATGGCGCGCTGGGCTGGCTGGGCGAAACCCACGCCCGCTGGTAATCGGCGCGATAGATAAGTTGCGGAACCAGTCTCCGGCGGCGCGACCTAAACTGCCAGCAACCTCGAACATGCCCGGAGAACGCCATGAGCCGCACCGAAACTGACAGCATCGGCCCCATCGAAGTCCCCAACGACGCCTATTGGGGCGCACAGACCCAACGTTCGCTGATCAACTTCGCCATCGGCCAGGAGCGCATGCCGCTGGCTGTGCTGCACGCGCTGGCGCTGATCAAGAAAGCCGCTGCACGGGTCAACAGCCGCAGCGGAGAGCTGCCGGCCGATATCGCCCGGCTTATCGAGCAGGCCGCCGACGAAGTGCTCGAAGGCCAGCACGACTCGCAGTTCCCCCTGGTGGTCTGGCAGACCGGCAGCGGCACGCAGAGCAACATGAACGTCAACGAGGTGATCGCCGGCCGCGCCAACGAATTGGCTGGTGGCCAGCGCGGCGGCAAGACTCCGGTCCACCCCAACGACCACGTCAACCGCGCGCAGAGCTCCAACGACTGCTTCCCCACGGCCATGCATATTGCCGCCGTCCAGGGCGTTCGCCATTGCCTGCTGCCGGCGCTGGCCGAGCTGCGTGACGGTCTGCAGGAGCAGGCGCAGCGCCACGCCAACCTGGTCAAGACCGGGCGCACCCATATGATGGACGCCACGCCAATCACCTTCGGTCAGGAGCTGTCTGCCTTCGTCGCCCAGCTCGGGCATGCCGAAGCGGCAATTCGCGCCGCCCTGCCCGCCGTCTGTGAACTGGCCCAGGGTGGCACCGCCGTCGGCACGGGTTTGAATGCGCCGGCCGGTTTTGCCGAGGCCATCGCCGCCGAATTGGCGGCCCTCTCCGGCCTGCCGCTGACCAGCGCACCGAACAAGTTCGCCGCACTGTCCGGGCATGAGCCGCTGGTGCAGCTCTCCGGCGCACTGAAAACCCTCGCCGTGGCCTTGATGAAACTGGCCAACGACCTGCGCCTGCTCGGCTCGGGCCCGCGCGCCGGCTTCGCCGAGGTACGCCTGCCGGCCAACGAGCCGGGCAGTTCGATCATGCCCGGCAAGGTCAACCCGACCCAGTGCGAAGCGCTGTCGATGCTCGCCTGCCAGGTGCTGGGCAACGACGCCACCATCAGCTTCGCCGCCAGCCAGGGGCACTTGCAGCTCAACGTGTTCAAGCCAGTGATCATCCATAACCTGCTGCAGTCGATCCGCCTGCTTGCCGACGGCTGCCGTAACTTCCAGCAGCACTGTGTGGCCGACCTGCAGCCGGATGCTGCACAGATGGCCGCGCATCTGGAAAACGGCCTGATGCTGGTGACAGCGCTCAATCCCCACATCGGCTACGACAAAGCCGCTGAGATCGCCAAGAAAGCCTATGCCGAAGGCAGCACGTTGCGCCAGGCAGCACTGCAACTCGGTTATCTGAATGAAGAGGAATTCGACCAATGGGTCAGGCCGCAAGACATGCTCGGAGCCGGGCGGCATGAGTGAGGGCAAGAGCGGCGCCACACCGCTGGAAGGCGATGGCAAACGAATCCTGCTGATTCTCGGCACGCCGAAAAAGAACAGCCTCTGCCATGCCCTGGCTGAGGCCTATACCCACGGCGCACGCAGCAAGGGCCATGTAGTCCGCCAGTTGAGGCTGGGTGAAATGCAGTTCGACCCGATACTGCGCGACGGTTACGAACAGAGCCAGAACCTGGAGCCGGACCTGCTCGAAGCACAGCGCCTGATCCACTGGGCCGAACATCTGGTATTCGTCTACCCGGTGTGGTGGGGCGGCATACCGGCCTTGCTCAAGGGCTTCTTCGACCGGGTATTCCTGCCCGGTTTCGCCTTCAAGTACCGCAACCGCTCGCAGCTCTGGGACAAGCTGCTCAGCGGCCGCAGCGCCGACCTGCTGGTGACCATGGACACGCCACGCTGGTACTTCCGCTGGATCTACGGTGCCCCGGCGCATCGGCAGATGGTGCGCACCATCCTCGGTTTCTGCGGTATCAAGACCCGCCGCCTGAACGAGTTCGCCCCGGTGCGCCCGTCCGGCGAAGAGCAGCGTCAGAGCTGGCTGCGCAAGGCTGAAACGCTGGGAAGCAGCGTTTAAACGTCGTCAGGACCTGGCCTTGCGCGCCCGCAGAGCCGCCATCAGCGACGGGCCAAGCGCGGTGAGTGCCGAGCCGAGCACGACCACCACCGCACCGGCATAGGCGATCCAGTTGACCTGTTCGGGCAGCACATGGTCCGGCCACCAGGTCGAAGCCAGGGCTACGGAAACGAAAGTCACCAGCGGGGTCAGCGCCAGGGTCGCGCTGACTCTTGAAGCCTCCCAGTGCGCCAATGCTTCGGCGAAGGCGCCATAAGCCACCAGAGTATTCAGGCAGCAGGCCAGCAGCAGCCACCCCTGCAGCGGGCTCAGCTCCAGCACTTGCAAGGGATGCGCCCAGGGCGTCAGCAGCAGCGCGCAGGCCAGGTAGATGACCATCATCACCTGCACGGAGCTCCACGAGGTGAGCAGTTGCTTCTGTGCCAGGCCATAGAAGGTCCAGACGAAGGCCGCAGCCAGCACGGTCAGCACGCCGGTGGTGTAGGTCGTGAGCGAGGTCAGCAGCTCACCCAGGCGCTGATTGAAGAACAGACCGAAGCCCAGCAGCATCACCATCAGGCCCAGCGCCTGGCCCAGACTGAAACGCTCGCGAAAGACGAACAGACTGCTGATCAGCAACAGGATCGGCGCCACCTGAATCACCAGCTGCGTGGTTCCTGGACTCAGCAGATTGAGCCCGACCAGATACAGCACGTAGTTGCACGTCAGCCCACCGACGGCCAGCGCCAGCAGCCAGCCGCCCTTGCGCCCGAGCGGGCGAAAACGCGGTAAGCGCCGAGTCGCAGCCAGATAGGCGAACAACAAGGAGCCCGCCACGGCCAGGCGATACCAGGTGACGGTTACCGGGTCCATCACCTGGAGAACTTCTTTGAGCTTGATTGGCAGGATGCCCCAGAGCACGGAAGTGATCAGGGCGAGCAGCAGGCCGTACATCCAACGGCCGGAGGAAATGTGCATGGTGACCTCAGGCAAGCGGTCGACAGAGCACGTCGTCCGCAGCCGACCATTCTAGGAGAGGTGAGGTTATCGACACAGCAACAGTTCGGCCTGGCAGACGAGCCCAACTGTACTGCCCAAGATTCAGACCTGCCGGCAGGTTGGCGCCAAATATCCAAAAAAATCGCTTAAATCTGCAAAAAAATGCGGCCAAAATCGACCATTTGTCGTTTTGCCAAGCGCGCCGTTTCGCTTGTATTAGGCTTGAATCATCCAGCCCCTCAGATGGAGCTTTCATCATGTTCGGCCAACGTATCGCTGACTCGCAACCCGGCACGCATTACCGCAGTTCTCGCGTCAGCGCCGTCAATGGCCAGTATTTCTTTGCCACCCGCGAAGGCACGCTGGAAGGTCCATTTCTCTCCCGACACGATGCAGAGCAGAGCATCACGCGCTATATCGAGCGCATGGCCATGTCCGACAAGCTGCTGCGCCACAGCAGCGAACACATCGACAACCTGCAGCGCCGCGAAGCGATCAAGCACAATCAGGAGCTCTGAACGCTCGATCGCTACAAACGTGCCAGCCCCAGATCTTCCCGATGCGCCGCAAGATGCGGCAGCACCGCGGCCAGCAGTGGCTCCTTGAAGGCATCCTGAAAGCGATGCGCCAAACCCGGAATCAGCTTGAGTTCGGCGCCCTTGATATGCGCCGCCACATGCACGCCATGCATCACCGGCAACAGCGGGTCGGCCGTACCATGCACCACCAGCGTCGGCACTTTCAGACGATTTAGCAACTCGACCCGGCTCGACTCGGCGAGAATCGCCAGCAACTGACGTTGCACGCCTTCGGGATTGAACGACCGGTCATAGGCCACTTCGGCCTGGTGCAGCAGCAAGGCGCGATCATCATGTACCGAAGGACTGCCGAGCGCCGCGAGCAGATCGGCCTGCTGCTGCAGAGCGGCCTCACGACTGCCCGCCTCACGCCGCGCCAGCAGGGCCACCAGGGCATCGCTGGGCGCCGGCAAGCCTTGCGCGCCCGAACTGGTCATCACCAACGTCAGGCTGAGGACGCGCTGCGGCGACAGATCGGCCAGGTGCTGGGCGATCATTCCGCCCATGCTCGCGCCCAGGACGTGAAAGGCATCGACACCGAGACTATCCATCAACGCCAGGGCATCGCCCGCCATGTCACGCAGGTGATAAGGCGCGCCGAGCGACAGCCCCAGACGGTAACGCAGCACTTCGTAAGGCAGGTTGATGCTCGGTGCTGGCTTGCGCCAGCTGCTCAGCCCCACATCGCGGTTGTCGAAACGCACGACGCGAAAGCCCTGCTGACACAGGCGCTCGACCACTTCGTCAGGCCAGTGGATCAGCTGTCCGCCCAGGCCCATGACCAGCAGCAGCGTCGGGTCGCGCTCGCTACCGACACTCTGGTAGGCCAGGCGCACGTCGCCGACGTCGGCATACCGGGTTGGCCCGGAAATATCACAACGGTTGGCCGCAAAAGACGGCAGGCCGCACAGCATCGCGACCAAAAAAATGAATGCACGCATGAAAACACCAGAAACGCAGAACCCCACTGGAACGCGATTCTGGTGAAAGTTGTTCGACTGCGCTGCCACACAAGCATGACAGTTTGATGAAGGAGGACGAACGGTCGGCGGCCAGGTGACGACAGCGGCCGGCCATAGCGTCGCGCCATGAAGCCCCTCGCTACGCGGGAGGAGCTTCAGCCACGGCAACCTGGAACATCAGGCCAGCTCGGCACGCAATTGCCTGGCCGCCGCGACCATATTCACCAGTGCTGCCTCGGTCTCCGGCCAGGCGCGGGTTTTCAGGCCGCAATCGGGGTTGACCCACAACCGCTCCAGTGGAATGCGCTGCGCCGCCTTGCGCAGCAGGCCGAGCATCTCAGTGCTGTCTGGCACACGTGGCGAGTGAATGTCATAGACGCCCGGGCCGATCTCGTTGGGATAATCGAAGCGCTCGAAGGCCTCCAGCAACTCCATGTCCGAACGTGACGTCTCGATGGTGATCACGTCGGCATCCATCGCCGCGATGGACTCGATCACGTCGTTGAACTCGCTGTAGCACATGTGAGTGTGGATCTGGGTTTCGTCACGCACGCCACTGGCGGTCAAGCGAAAGGCTTCGGTGGCCCAGTCCAGGTAATGCTGCCAGGCGGCCTTGCGCAGCGGCAGGCCTTCGCGGAACGCAGCTTCGTCGATCTGGATGATCCTGATGCCCGCGGCCTCCAGATCCACCACCTCGTCGCGAATCGCCAGCGCCAGTTGCCTGGCCTGCACTTCGCGGGATACGTCCTCGCGCGGGAAGGACCACATCAGCATGGTCACCGGGCCGGTCAACATGGCCTTCACCACCTTGTCGGTCAGGCTCTGGGCATAGCGAATCCATTCCACGGTCATCGCCTGCGGACGACTCAGGTCGCCGACGATGACCGCCGGCTTGACGCAACGCGAGCCATAGCTCTGCACCCAGCCGAAGCGGGTGAAGGCGTAGCCGTCGAGCTGCTCGGCGAAGTACTCGACCATGTCATTGCGCTCGGCCTCGCCGTGCACCAGAACATCCAGGCCAAGGCGTTCCTGCACACTCACGGCTTCACGTATTTCGCCGTGCATGGCGTCAAGGTAATCGGCGGCGCCGAGTTTGCCCTGCCTGAACGCCTGGCGTGCCAGGCGGATGGCCGAAGTCTGCGGGAAGGAGCCGATGCTGGTAGTCGGCAGCACCGGCAACTGCAGGCGCTCGCGCTGTTTGCCGATACGCTCGGCGAATGGCGACTGACGCTGGGCATGACGCGGGCGAGTCGCCGCCAAACGCGCCTGAACCTCGGGCTTGTGAATGCGCGTCGATGCAGCGCGAGCAGCCTGTACCGCACGGCTGGCCTCCAGTGCAGCCTGTACAGAGGCATCATCCGGCGCCTCCAGTGCCCTGCCGAGCACGGCAACCTCCGCGCATTTCTGTACGGCGAAGGCGAGCCAGCCCTTCAGTTCGGCGTCGAGTTGATCCTCGCGCGCCAGGTCCACCGGGCTGTGCAGCAGCGAGCAGGACGGCGCCACCCACAACCGCCCGCCCAGACGTTCGTGAGCGTGACGCAACACCTCCAGGGCCTTGTCCAGATCGCAGCGCCAGACATTGCGGCCGTTGACTACGCCCAGCGACAGCACCTTGTAGGCCGGCAGGCGATCGAGAATGGTCGGGTACTGCTCCGGCGCCCGCACCAGGTCGATATGCAGGCCATCCACCGGGAGGTTGGCTGCCAGGCCGAGGTTGTCTTCCAGGCCGCCGAAATAGGTGGCGATCAGCTTCTTGCAGGGTTCGCGCTGGATCAGGTTGTAGGCGCGCTCGAAGGCGTTCTTCCAGTCCTGCGGCAAATCCAGCACCAGAATCGGTTCGTCGATCTGCACCCACTCCACGCCTTGCGCAGCCAGGCGCTGGAGAATCTCGCCATACACCGGCAGCAGACGCTCGAGCAGCTCCAGCTTGTCAAAATCAGCGCCTTTGGCCTTGCCCAGCCATAAATAGGTCAGCGGGCCGATGAGTATCGGTTTGACCCGATGGCCAAGGGCATGCGCCTCCTCCACCTCTTCGAACAACTGCTCCCAGCTCAAGGCGAACTGCTGGTCAGCGCTGAATTCCGGTACCAGGTAGTGGTAGTTGGTGTCGAACCACTTGGTCAGCTCCTGCGCATGAGCGCCGCCGCAGCAGCTGTTTGTGACGCCGCGGGCCATGGCGAACAGCGTCTCCAGTGTCGGCTTGCCGTCCGCCGGACGGAAGCGCTCGGGAATCACGCCGAAAGCCAGCGAATGACCGAGCACCTGGTCGTACCAGGCAAAGTCGCCCACCGGCAACAGGTCGATGCCGGCGTCCTTTTGCAACTGCCAGTGCTCGGCGCGCAGGCGCTGACCGACCGCACGCAGCCCGGCTTCATCCAGCTCGCCTTGCCAGTGCGCTTCGAGAGCTTTTTTCAGTTCACGGTCACGACCGATGCGCGGGAAACCGAGGGAATGAGACAGGGCCATGACTTGACGCTCCACAATGAATCGAGATGGCGCCATTTTCGGCATCGGCCATGAGTGAGACAAACTCAAGATTTTCGCCTTGATCTATAGATTTACTCATGTAGGCTGTATGAAGCATATTCATCCAGTTCCGAAGCTGGATGAGTGAAACCTTCACAGAGACCGCCATGCTCGAGCTACGCCACCTGAAGACCCTGCACGCCCTGCGCGAAACCGACAGCCTGGTAGAGGCAGCCGAGCGCTTGCATCTGACCCAGTCGGCACTGTCACACCAGTTCAAGGAGCTGGAGGAGCGCCTTGGCCTGCAGTTGTTCGTGCGCAAGACCAAGCCGGTGCGCTTCACCAGTGCCGGCCTGCGCCTGCTGCAGCTGGCCGACGCTACCCTGCCCCTGCTGCGCGGCGCCGAACGCGACCTGGCGCGTCTGGCCGGCGGCACTGCCGGCCGCCTGCATATGGCCATCGAATGCCACAGCTGCTTCCAGTGGCTGATGCCGACCATCGATCAGTTTCGCGATGCCTGGCCGGAAGTGGAGCTGGACCTGGCCTCGGGTTTCTCCTTCGCCCCGCTACCGGCATTGGCCCGTGGCGACCTGGATCTGGTGGTGACCTCAGATCCGATCGAGCTGGCCGGCATCACATACGTGCCGCTGTTCACCTACGAAGCCCAGCTGGCGGTCGCCAATCAGCATCGCCTGGCCTCCAGGGCCTTTATCCAGCCCGAGGACCTGGCCAGTGAAACCCTGATCACCTACCCCATCGAGCGCGACCGCCTGGACATCTTCACCCGCTTTCTCGAACCAGCCGACGTCGAGCCGGCGCAGGTTCGTACCTCCGAGCTGACGGTGATGATGATGCAACTGGTGGCCAGCGGCCGTGGCGTCTGCGGCCTACCCAACTGGGCGCTGCACGAATACAGCTCGCGGGGCTACGTCAGCGCCAAGCGTCTGGGCGAAAAAGGCCTGTACTGCACGCTGTACGCGGCGATCCGCAGCGACATGCTCGACGCGCCCTTCATGCGCGACTTCCTGCTGACCGCCAAGGACACCTCCTTCGCCAGCCTTGAGGGTGTCAGCGTGGCGCGCTGAGCCAGCTAGGCAGAACGCTGGTTCACGCCGATGAAAAGCTGCATCCGCCCCTTGGCGGGACTGCCACACAAGAACAGCGCAGGCGCCACTGACGTGTGGAACCGGCGCCCCGCTGCGAAGCGTTCGGCAATACCCCGCAAAACCACAACTTCGCCCCGAGGCGGGTTCCTACACGAAAGCGTTTGATTCGCTAGCCGCAATTTCCTTGTTACAACTCCCACCTTGCCGCATCGTGACCAACAGTCATAGCATGACCACCGGTCACAATCTTTGGTGGAAAGCCCATGCGCTACCAGGATCAACTCTTCCAGCAACGCGAAAGCGCTCTGCTCGAAGCCGCCCGCCAGCTGTTCCAGAATCACTCCTGGGATCGCGTCACTATTGCCGAGGTGGCGCGCCATGCCGGCATCGGCAAGGGCACCGTTTACAAGCACTTCTCCAGCAAGGAAGCGCTCTATGCGCGCCTGGTGCTGGATTGTTCGCGCCAGCATCTGGCCGAGCTGCAGGACATCGCCCGCAACGCGCCCACAGAAACTGCCATGCGCCGGGTCATTCGCCGCGCCTTCGAATTGCTGCAGGCAGACCCGCTGCAGGCGCAGCTTTGCCTGCTGTGTGACCGCCCGGCCTTTCAGGAGCGCCTGGAAGCGCCCTACCGCGCCCAGTTCGTCGAGTTGGAAGGCCTTTACATGAAGCTGTTCAGCGGCCTTCTGCAAGACAGCTTCAGCGACCTGCAGCTCTCCCCCGCGCACTGCCAACACCTTTTGTGGGGCGTGGAGGCCTGCGTTAACGGCGTCATGACGCGCATCGCCTCCGGCGGTTTCGCGCACTGGGCCGAATACATCGAACTGGGCGCGTACTTCGACCGCGTTACCGACTTCATCATCGCCGGCCTGCAGGGCCAGGCTGCCGCGCTGCTGGCAGCGCCCGCCACCAACGAGTAAGCCATCGCCATGTTCGCGCAACTCAGCAAACGTCCCTGGATCATCGCCGTCATTATCGCCATCGTGCTGCTGCTCTGGCTGCTCAGCGGCGACCGCTTCGTCGCGCGCGACGAGGTACAGGCCGACCCCGATAAACCGGCCACGAGCGCCGAACCGGCCCGTGTAGAAGTGACGTGGCTGGCAGCTCAGCCCATGCAGCGCCAGCATGTGGTGCAGGGACAGATCGAGGCTTGGCGCCGCGTGGAACTGCGCGCCCAGGTCAGCGGCAGCGTGCAGAATCTGGATCAGGACAAGGGCAACCGCGTCGCCGCCGACCAGGTGCTGCTCAGCCTCTCGCCTGATGACCGTCCGGCCCAGGTCGCGCGCAGCGAGGCCGATGTTCGTCAGCGGCAAAGCGACGTCACCGCGGCCAAACGCCTGCGTGAGCGCAGCCTGGTTTCGGCCAACGAACTGATGCGCCTGGAGAGCGAGCTGGCCAAGGCCCGCGCCGAACTCGACAGCGCCCGCTTGCAGCAACGCAACACCAAGATCAGGGCACCGTTCGCCGGCATCTACGACCAGCGCATGGTCGAGCTGGGCGACTTCGTTCAACCCGGCCAGAGCCTGCTGACCCTGGTGGACATCGACCGCCTCAAGGTCAGCGCGCAGATCGCCCAGCAGCAGGTGACCCAGCTCGAATTGGGCCAGCCGGTGAAAGTGGAGCTGCTTGATGGCCGCACGCTGCAGGGCGAACTGCACTTCATCGCTGCCGCCGCCGACCCGGGCTCGCGCAGCTTCCGCATCGAGGTCAAGGTGGACAACCCGGACGGCCTGCGGCTGGCCGGGGCCAGCGCCACCCTGCATATCCAGACCGGCGAAGCCATGGCTCATCGTCTTTCCCCCGCCCTGCTCAGCCTGGACGAAAACGGCCGCCACGGCGTCAAGTGGGTCAACGATGCACAGCGCGTGGAGTTCACCCCGGTCGAGCTGATCAGCGTCGACAACCAGGGCGCCTGGGTCAGCGGCCTGCCGTCCAAGGTGGCGTTGATCACCCTTGGCCAGGGCTTCGTCCAGCCCGGCCAGCAGGTGAATGCGCAACTCGCGGCAGAGGGCAGTTGAAATGCACGCACTGATCGCCGCCGCGCTCGACCGCAGCCGCACCACCATCCTGATCCTATTGTTCCTGCTCTGCGGCGGGCTGGTGGCCTACGTCGCCATGCCCAAGGAATCCAATCCCGACGTCACCATCCCGATGATCTACGTCTCGGTGACCCTCGAAGGCATCAGCCCGGAAGATGGCGAGCGCCTGCTGGTGCGCCCGCTGGAGCAGGAGCTGCGCAGCCTGGAAGGGGTCAAGGAAATGCGCTCGATGTCCAGCGAGGGTCACGCCTCGGTGATCCTGGAGTTCGATGCCGGCTTCGACGCCAAGGTGGCGCTGGCCGACGTGCGCGAGAAGGTCGACACCGCGCGCAGCAAGCTGCCCGAGGAGGCCGACGAGCCGACCGTCACCGAGGTCAACGTGGCGCTGTTCCCGGTGCTGTCGGTGGGCTTGTCCGGGCCGATTGCCGAAACCGAACTGGTGTACATCGCCCGGCGCCTGAAGGAGAACATCGAGGGCATCGCCGAGGTGCTGTCGGTGGAAATCGGTGGCGACCGCGAAGACCTGCTGGAAATCGTCGTCGACCCGCAGGTGCTGGACAGCTACGGCATCGACTACAACGAGCTGTTCAATCTGGTCAGCCGCAACAACCGTCTGGTCGCCGCCGGCAGCCTGGATACCGGCGCCGGGCGCATGAGCATGAAGGTACCCGGCGTCATCGAAGACCTCGAAGACGTGATGCGCATGCCCATCAAGGTGGTCGGCACCAGCGTGGTCACCTTTGCCGACGTCGCCACCATCCGCCGCACCTTCAAGGACCCCACCGGCTTCGCCCGCATCAACGGCCAGCCGGCCATCGTGCTGGAAGTGGCCAAGCGCAGCGGCGCCAACATCATCGAGACCATCGACCAGGTCAAGGCGCTGATGGAACAGGCCAAACCCCTGCTGCCGCCGGGCGTGGAAGTCAGCTACATCATGGACCAGTCGCAGGAGGTGCAGAGCATGCTCGGCGACCTCCTCAACAACGTGCTGACCGCCATCGTTCTGGTGCTGATTCTGGTCGTGGCGAGCATGGGTATGCGCTCGGCGCTGCTGGTCGGCCTGACCATTCCCGGCGCCTTCCTCAGCGGCATCCTGCTGATCTGGATGCTCGGCTTCACCCTAAATATCGTCGTGCTGTTCAGCCTGATTCTGGTGGCGGGCATGCTGGTGGATGGCGCCATCGTCGTTTCCGAGCTGGCCGACCGCTATCTGCAACAGGGCCAGACACCGCGCCAGGCCTGGGCCAACGCGGCCACTCGGATGGCCTGGCCGGTAATCGCTTCCACCGCCACCACCCTGGTGGTGTTCCTGCCGCTGCTGTTCTGGCCCGGCGTGGTCGGCCAGTTCATGAAGTACCTGCCGGCGACGGTAATTCTTTGCCTGCTGGCATCGCTGGCCATGGCGCTGGTGTTCCTGCCGGTGCTCGGTGCCGTCACTGGCGGCCAGGCGCGTCCACAAGCCCCCGCCGCCAACCGCGCCGGTAACGCCTACCGTAACCTGCTTGCGACGCTGCTCAAGCGCCCAGGCCTGACCCTACTCGGCATGCTGGCGCTGATCGCCCTGATCTATGTCGGCTACGGGCGTTTCAACCATGGCGTGGAGTTCTTCCCCGACGTCGAGCCGGAAAGCGCGCAGATCTGGCTGCGCGCCCGCGGTGATCTGTCGGTGCAGGAGAAGGACGCCCTGCTCCAGCAGGTGGAAAAACAGGTAATCGGCATGCGTGAGGTCAAGGCGCTGTATGCACGCTCTCTGGCCCAGCCGGAAGGCCAGCAGGGCCAGCTCGGCGCCGACGTGATCGGCACCCTGCAGTTCCAGTTCGTCGACTGGCACCAGCGCCGGCCAGCCAAGGAGATTCTCGCCGAAATGAGCCAGCGCACCGCAGGTATTCCTGGCGTCATTCTGGAATTTCGCAAGCAGGAACAGGGGCCCACGGAGGGCAAGCCGGTGAAGCTGCAGATCAGCTCGCTGGACCCGGCGCTGGGCGAGCAATGGGTCGAACGCATCCGCGGCGAAATGCAGCGTCTCGGCGGTTTCGTCGATATCGAGGACGACCGCGCCCTGCCCGGCATCGAGTGGCGCATCAAGGTCGATCGCGAGGCCGCCGCGCGCTTCGGCGCCGATGTGCTCAGCGTCGGCAACGCGGTGCAGATGATCACCAACGGCCTGAAGCTGGCCACCTACCGGCCTGAAGATGCCACCGATGAGGTCGACATCCGCGTGCGCCTGCCCGGCAACTGGCGTTCGCTCGACCAACTCGGCCGCCTGACGCTCAACACGCCTTCCGGCCAGGTGCCGCTGAGCAACTTCGTCGACCTGCAGCCGGCACCCAAGGTCGGCACTCTGCGCCGCGTCGATGGCGATCGCACCATCACCCTGCAGGCCGATCTGGCTGAAGGCGCCCGCCTCGACGAACGTCTCAGGGCGCTGCGCGAAGCACTTGGCGATGTACCGGCCGAGGTCAAGGTGCAATTTGCCGGCGAAGATGCCGACCAGCGTGAGGCCGCCACCTTCCTGATGACCGCCTTCGTCGTCGCCATCTTCCTCATGGCGATCATCCTGGTGACCCAGTTCAACAGTCTCTACCAGGCGGCGCTGGTACTGTCGGCCATCGTCCTGTCCACCGCCGGCGTGCTGATGGGGCTGCTGGTCAACGGCCAGTCGTTCGGCATCGTCATGGTCGGCATGGGCCTGATCGCCCTGGCCGGCATCGTGGTGAACAACAACATCATCCTGATCGACACTTACAACCAGCTACGCCTTCAGGGCCTGCAGCCGCGCGAAGCGGCGCTGGAAACCGGCTGCCTGCGCCTGCGCCCGGTGCTGCTCACCGCGGTGACCACCATCCTCGGCCTGATGCCGATGGTGCTCAGCATCAACGTCGACCTGGTAACCCCAAGCCTTGGCTTTGGTGCCCCCTCGACTCAGTGGTGGACGCAACTGTCGAGCGCCATCGCCGGCGGCCTGGCCTTCGCCACGGTGCTGACCCTGCTGCTGACACCCTGCCTCTTGGTACTGGGTGCCCGCTTCGAACGCCGCCCGCCACCGCTGGAGAGCTACGACACCGACCTGCTCGACCTGCCCGAACATCTCATTGCCCGTGGCGAGGGAAAGTCGCACCTGCAACGCACCGATTGATGCCGCCATACGATAGACGGCAAAACGCCAGATATCGCCTAAGCTAATCAGCAATGACGGTTAAGGGCGGGAATGGAAAAGCAGCAGGGATGCTTTATCAACACGATGCGCATCGCAGAAACGACAAAGCCCTCTCTCGGAGGGCTTTGTTTTTCCGCTCGCCTCACATCGGCCAGCGCAAGCAATGAACACCGAGCTAACGAAGTGTGTGGGGTCGGCGTCCTGCCTGTAGGCCACTTCGTTAGCCCGGTTGACCAGAGATTAGTCCAGACGGCGGCATTGTGCCAATGTCTTTGGGGCGAAGCCTGTCGAGAGAAGCTTGAAACTGCTCTGCGCAACACAAAACTCCTGCAGCAGCTGCGCATACAGGATCCGAAGCCGATCAGGTCGAACGCGCGGCCATTTTCCTGCCTAGCCGCGATTGCCAACGCCTGCTGATATCTATGCCGACATGCGCTATCACCAAGCCGATGATTCAAATGCACCGACAGCATTCAAATGTCGGGCGCAATCCAGATAGTCTTGGCTGCGGCAGCACCCCTCACACGTCGACAAAGCGAGGCAGCGATGACCCAATCCACCTACGTACCGCCGAAGGTCTGGCAACATCTGGAAGCGTCCGGCGGCCAGTTCTCCAAGATCAACCGCCCTGTCGCAGGCGCCACCCACGAGAAGGAACTGCCGGTCGGCAAGCACTCGCTGCAGCTCTACTCCCTGGCCACCCCTAACGGCGTGAAGGTGACCATCCTGCTGGAAGAGCTGCTCGCGCAGGGACACAGCGGTGCCGAATACGATGCCTGGCTCATCCGCATTGGCGAGGGCGACCAGTTCTCCAGCGGCTTCGTCGGAGTCAATCCAAACTCGAAGATCCCCGCCCTGCTCGACCGCAGCACAGCTACACCGATCCGCGTGTTCGAATCCGGCTCGATCCTGCTCTACCTAGCGGAGAAATTCGGCGCCTTTCTGCCAACAGATCCGGCAGGCCGCACCGAAGCCCTCAACTGGCTGTTCTGGCAAATGGGCTCGGCGCCCTACCTGGGCGGCGGCTTCGGGCACTTTTACGTCTATGCCCCGGAGAAGTTCGAATACGCCATCAACCGCTTCACCATGGAAGCCAAGCGTCAGCTCGACGTGCTTAACCAGCGCCTCGCCAATAACCGCTACCTGGCCGGCGACACCTATACCATCGCCGATATCGCCGTATGGCCCTGGTACGGCGAAGTGGTCAGGAACAATGTCTACTCGGCAGCGGAGTTCCTCGCTGTTCATGAATACCCGCACGTACTGCGCTGGGCCGAAGAGATCGCCAAACGCGAAGCCGTACAACGCGGCCGCCGCGTCAATCGCACATGGGGCGACCAATCAGAGCAAGTGCCCGAACGGCATCAGCCTGCTGATTTGGATTAACAACTGATACGGGAAAGCACCGGAACAAAGGCTGCTGATTCCCAGACACGAAAAAGCCCCGAACCGTATTACGGTTCGGGGCTTTTGATGTGGCGGGAAGATAGGGATTTGAACCCGTTTTTACGGGTGACCATTGCTGCCCATCGTCGCCCAGAACCAGCAAAATCGGGGCTCTCGCCTAATCCCTTCTGCCCACTGTCCGCCTTTTTCGCCTGCTGATTTCGACACCTTTTCGACAGTTGCTGCTAGCTGACCTGCTTCAGTCATGGATTCATCAAGTAGCGAAGTAGCACCTTGTCGCGCGCGCTGGTGCAGTTGCGTGCGAGGTACGAGCACGCGTGTGCGCCAGCGCGCACGCCACAGCTGAACAGGCAAAACAGTGAATTCGTTCTGACGTCCCTGTAGCACGTCAGATAAAAGGATTTACAAGTGGCCATTACAGCCCATTCCCGCCCAATAGCGCAGCAGAAATTATGCAAATGTTGCACATAAAATATGTCGATGTTATATAACTTTTAAATCGAAATTATGAGTACATCACATGCGTATAACAGCTGACCAAAAGCGTCAAATCGTGGCGGCATATCAGCAGCAGGGGCTAGGCAAAGAGCTTGGCAAAATGATCGTTCAAACCTCCCCGCCTGAGGTACTCAACTACGTGCTTTTGCAGATTCGGGAGGGAAGGCGCCTGCCTATTCCAGATCCACATGGCCCGGGTCGTCTCCTGGGTGTTGACCAATTCAACGCGGCGAAGGAATCCAGTAGCTTGGCGCCTCGCCAAGAAAGCTCCCCTGACGTACCCAGGAAGGAAGCAAAGAGCGTTTTGTTTAGCTTCAAGGTTGGTAGCGATGACTTGGATGCTTTAAGGGCGCTGAGCGATCGCGATGGCGAGTCTGTAGCGGTGCTACTTCGGCAGGCAATTCGGGCATATCTGATAAATCGAGGGGTGAAAAGATGAGTGACCCAAAAATGTCGCGGGAAAGCCCGCTGGATGAGCTTGACTTGATTCTGCGAGCCTACCAGTCGCTTGGGGCGTTGTCTGACTCTCCGTCGTATGATGGAGAGGTCGTCGGCTCGTTGATTCGGGAGCTGAATAAACGCTTTGCTGACGAGCTATCGAGGATCGAGACCAGCAATCAAGCTATGTCGTTTCCGCCCCTCAGGGGCGTGTGAGGCGCGTTTTGCTTGTACTGACGGGCTGCCTTTCGGCGGTGGGCTAGCGAAGTCTGCCCACCGCCGAAAGGCAGCGAGCAAGCAAAGCGCGCAAGGTTATCGACACTTTTTCGACGCCTAGCATGCCGCAGATAGCAAAAGCCCCCGAAACTCTATGAATTTCAGGGGCTTAGGCTTGAGATATGGCGGGAAGATAGGGATTTGAACCCTAGGTGCCATTGCTGACACAACGGATTTCGAATCCGTCCCGTTCGACCACTCCGGCATCTTCCCAAGCGGCGCGCATGATAACAGCTGATTACGCTTTGGCGAAGCTTATTTTTAAAATTTTTCTTGTTCTATCAGGCGCTTGTGAAAAAACCGAGCAGTGCTCGGCCTTTTCAGTTGATGGCTTCAGCCTCAGGCCGTCAGGCGAGTCAGCGCTTCGCGGTACTTGTCAGCGGTTTTCTGCGCCACGTCTGCCGGTACGGCCGGGGCCGGGGCCTGCTTGTTCCAGCCGGTGGACTCCAGCCAGTCGCGCACGAACTGCTTGTCGAAGCTCGGCGGGTTGCTGCCTTCGGCATAGCTGTCAGCCGGCCAGAAGCGGCTGGAATCCGGGGTCAGCACTTCGTCCATCAGGGTCAGGGTGCCGTCTTCGTCCAGGCCGAATTCGAACTTGGTATCGGCGATGATGATGCCGCGGGTAGCGGCGTATTCCACTGCCGTGGTGTACAGCTTGATCGCCGTGTCACGCACCTTGGCGGCCAGTTCGGCGCCGATGATGGCTTCGCACTGTTCGAAGCTGATGTTCTCGTCATGGTCGCCCACGGCGGCCTTGGTCGAGGGGGTGAAGATCGGTTGCGGCAGCTTGGCCGCTTCCTTCAGGCCAGCCGGCAGCACGATGCCGCAGACGGTGCCGCTCTTCTGGTATTCCTTCCAACCGGAACCGACGATGTAGCCACGCACGATGGCCTCCACGGCGACGGGTTTAAGGCGCTTGGCGACGACCGCGCGGCCTTCGACCAGTGGCAGCTCGGCAGCTGATACGACGTCTTCGACCTTGTCACCGGTGAAGTGGTTGGGCACCACGTCAGCCAGCTTGTCGAACCAGAAGTTGGAAATCGCGGTGAGGATCTTGCCCTTCTCCGGGATCGGCTGTTCGAGGATGACGTCGAATGCCGACAGACGATCGGTGGCCACCATCAGCATGCGCTTGTCGTCGATTTCGTAGAGGTCGCGGACCTTGCCCGAGTAGATCTTCTTCAGGCTCAGGGTGGTGGGTGTGCTCATGTCGGCATTTCCGTTTCTGGCAAACAAAACAGGCGAAACCTTGTAGGGTTTCGCCCATCGATTAACGGCTGGAGGCGCGTTGCACCCGATCAGCCAAGATTATCCTGAATCAGGCTCAGCACGCGGCGCGATACATCGGCCGGGGCAATGGTGTTGAGATCTTTTTCCACAGTGACCTGGACGCCATCACCTACCGGAGTCAGGCGCACCTGATAGCGCTCGGCGCGGGCTTCGATCTCTTCCTTGCTCGGCGCGCTGCCGAACAGGCGACCGAAGAAGCCGGGCTTCTCCTCGTTGACCTGGGCGCCTTCGGCCATGTTGATGTAGTACAGGCCGAGGCTGCGGTTGAGGTCGTCGACGCGTACGTCGCCAAGCTCCAGCGAGCGACCGACACCGGACCAGGCGCGATCGAAATCGGCGCCCAGGTTGAGAACCGGGTTGCCGTTACCGTCTT
The DNA here is from genome assembly GCF_002479365.1 of Pseudomonas sp. UBA7530. Lineage (NCBI taxonomy): Bacteria > Pseudomonadati > Pseudomonadota > Gammaproteobacteria > Pseudomonadales > Pseudomonadaceae > Pseudomonas > Pseudomonas sp. UBA7530. Next base: position 134,085 of record NZ_DLMS01000013.1, on the reverse strand, counting down.
CGCTCAGACTGACGCGGCTGGGTGCATCGAAGTCGCGCGCGGCGAGCAGCGATACGGAACCGCCCTGCTCCACGCCACGGGCCATGCTCACCAGCATTTCGTCGAGCAGTGCCGCTTCGAGGCTGGCATTGCCGCTACGCGATGCGAAATCGACATCGGCCGTGCTGCCAGCAGGACGCTCGGCGCTGGTGACGAAGACTTCGCTGGTATTGCGTTGCACGCCCGGCTCGATGCGTACCCGCACGCGGGTTTCCGCATCCGGCGCAACACCGGAAACGCGGCTGCTCAGGCGGCTGGCCATGCCAGTGGCGAGTTCGTCGAAACGCTGCCAGGAGGTGGTGAACTCACCGACCTGCGGGCGCTCGTTGGCGATGCGGAAGCCGTTGTCTTCGAAGAACTGACGCGCCAGCGGCCAGACTTCGGCCGGCACACGCTGGGCCACCACCCAACGCGAGTCGCCGCTGCGCTGCAGGCTGAACTCGCGCTCGTCGGCACGTACCTGCAGGCCTTGCGGGCGTGGTACGTCGAACTTGCCGGAGGTTTCGGTGCTGCTGGCAACCTGGGCAGGCACTGGCAGCAGCGGATCGAGGCGCTTGGCCTGGACGTCGGCCGGCAATTGCATCGGTGCAGTCTGGCGCGCTTCCAGGTAGTCGCTGCCGCGATCACGGAAGTAGCCATTTTCACCCCAGAGCCAGCCGCAACCGCTGGTGCTGGAGACGATCAGAGCAAGGGCGGAGAATCCGGCCAGTCGCTTCATGCGTAGAATCCTTGAGTTAAGCCAATACACCGCACTGGCGCATGGCCTGGCGCAGCGGTTCGTGACAGCGCGGGCTGAGCCAGGTCAGCGGCAGGCGAATACCGTCGCCCATCAAGCCCATTTCGTGCAGCGCCCATTTCACCGGAATCGGGTTGGATTCGAGGAATAGCGCCTTGTGCAGCGGCATCAGACGGTCATTGATGGCGCGGGCGATGGCCGCCTCGCCACGCATGGCAGCCGCGCACAGGTCGCTCATGGCGCGCGGCGCAACGTTGGCGGTAACCGAGATGTTGCCCTTGCCGCCCAGCAGCATCAGCTCGACAGCGGTGGCGTCGTCACCGGAGTAGACGAGGAAATCCTTGCTGACGCGATCCAGTACATCCTGGGCGCGTTGCAGATCGCCGGTGGCTTCCTTGATGCCGATGATGTTGTCGATCTTCGACAGGCGCTCGACGGTCTCCGGCAGCATGTCGCACACGGTGCGACCCGGCACGTTGTAGAGGATCTGCGGGATGGATACGGCTTCGGCGATATGGCGGAAGTGCAGGTACAGGCCTTCCTGAGTCGGCTTGTTGTAGTACGGGGTGACCAGCAGGGCCGCGTCGGCGCCGACTTCCTGGGCGGCACGGGTCAGCTCGACCGACTCGCGGGTGGAATTGCCGCCGGTACCGGCGATCACCGGGACACGACCGGCGACCTGCTTGACCACGCGCTTGATCACGTCGATGTGTTCACCCACGTCCAGCGTGGCGGACTCACCAGTGGTGCCGACCGCGACGATGGCATTGGTGCCCTCCTGAAGGTGGAAATCCACCAATTTGCTCAGGGCCTCCCAATCCAGACCACCCTGCGCATCCATGGGCGTGACCAGTGCCACCATACTGCCCGCAATCATGCAACCGCTCCTGCCGGAAAAATTGAGCCGTAATGGTACTGGGGCCACCAGTCCGGCACAAGCAACGGACAGGCCTTATAGATGCTGGCCGTCGTCCGATGGACATGGCGGTGCCATTCCCCTTGGCGACGCTTTTCGCTAACCTGCTGCCTTTGATCTGCGGCTACTCGTGCGCGGATCGTTCATCGCTTTAGGAAGGCTGCATGTCCACCCCCCCCGTTCGCGAACAATTCCTCGTCATCAGTGCTCTCGGCCGCGATGCCATGGCCCTGACCAATCTGCTCAGCCGCACCAGCCACGAGAACCGTTGCGCGGTGATCGGCACCCGTCTGAGCCGTCACGGTGAATTCAGCGCCCTGGTGCTGCAGGTGTCGGGCAGCTGGGATGCACTGGCGCGCCTGGAGTCGAGCCTGCCGCTACTGGCCAAGAAGCATGACTTCACCGTGGACCTGGTTCGCAGCGCCGCCGCTGAAGTGCGCCCGCAGGCGCTGCCTTATGTGGCCTACGTCAGCGCCGTGTACCGCCCGGACATTCTCAACGAGTTGTGCCAGTTCTTCATCGATCACCGCGTCGAGCTGGAAAGCCTGACCTGCGACACTTACCAGGCGCCACAGACCGGCGGCACCATGCTCAACGCCACCCTGACCGTGACGCTGCCGGCCGGCACGCAGATCAGTTGGCTGCGAGATCAGTTCCTCGACTTCGCCGACGCGCTGAACCTGGATGCACTGATCGAACCCTGGCGCCCGCAGAATCCCTGACGCCCTGCTGCGCGCCGGCCCTGCTGCGTTAGCAACAGGCTCGGCGTGCTCATTACAACTCGCAGAGTCGAGCGTGACGCCGAGTGGCCCTCACCGGCTTCGGGGCCGCCGTCGATATTGCATGGCTCTGGCTCGCGAGATCGCCGTTGACGTATGAATGAAGGAGCTTCCATGTCCGTTGAACTCGACAAACCCGTTGCCGACTTCCAGGCCGAGGCCACCAGCGGCCAGCAGGTCAAGCTGTCCGACCTCAAGGGCCAACAGGTCGTGCTGTATTTCTACCCGAAGGACGCCACCCCAGGCTGCACCACCGAAGGGATGGACTTCAGTGCCCGCTTCGAGCAGTTCAAGGCAGCCAACACGCTGATCTTCGGCGTGTCGATGGATAGCCTGAAGAAGCACGAGAGCTTCAAGTGTAAGCAGGCCTTCCCCTTCGAGCTGATCAGCGACGAGGAGCACCAGCTGTGCGACCTGTTTGGCGTGTATCAGTTGAAGAAGAACTACGGCAAGGAATACATGGGCATCGTGCGCAGCACCTTCCTCATCGACAAGGACGGCGTGCTGCGTCAGGAGTGGCGCAACCTCAAGGTCGCCGGCCATGTCGACAAGGTGCTGGCAGCGGCCGAGGCCCTGAACAAGGCCTGACCCTCGCCGCTATCGAAAAAAGGCCGCTATTGCGGCCTTCTTTCTATCTGCGTATTGCCCCTTTACTCGACAGCCACCAGCTCGGTACGCGGCCAGGCGTTGATCACGGCCTTGAACAGGGTCGCCAGCGGAATGGCGAAGAATACGCCCCAGAAGCCCCACAGCCCGCCGAACAGCAGCACCGCGCAGATGATCGCCACCGGATGCAGGTTGACGGCCTCGGAGAACAGCAGCGGCACCAGTACGTTGCCGTCGAGCGCCTGGATGATGCCGTAGACCACCATCAGGTAGAGAAACTGGTCGCTCCAGCCCCATTGGAACAGGCCGATCAGCGCCACCGGCACCGTCACCACCACAGCGCCGATATAAGGCACCACCACCGACAGCCCGACCAGCAAGGCCAACAGCGCCGCATAGTTGAGCCCCAGGTAGGCGAAAGCGATGTAGGTGACCACGCCACAGATGATGATCTCGATGAACTTGCCGCGGATGTAGTTGGCGATCTGCTGGTTCATCTCCTGCGCCACCTGAGTGATCAGCGCACGCTCGCGCGGCAGGTAGCCGCGGAACCACTGGCCGATCTGCTCGCGGTCCTTGAGGAAGAAGAACACCAGAATCGGCACCAGCACCAGATAGATCATCACGCTGACCAGCACCGGCAGGCTGGACAGGGAGAACGACAGCGCCCACTGGCCAAACTTGCCGGCTTCACCACGCGTGCTGTCGATCAGTTGCACAACTTGCGCATCAGTGATCAGGTTCGGGTAACGCTCCGGCAGCAGCAGGAATACCGCCTGCCATTCGGCGGCCATGCGCGGCAGTTCATTGAACAGCGTGCTCAATTGCTGCCACAGCAGCGGCATCAGCACCAGCAAGAACACCGCCAGACCGCCCATGAACAGGGTGAACACCAGCCAGACCGCCAGCACCTGCGGCACCTTGAGACGTTCCAGGCCGTTGACCAGACCCTGCATGAGGAAAGCCAGCACCAGGCCGGTCAGCACTGGCGCGAGCATGCCGCCCAGCGTCAGCACCACCGCAAAGCCCAACACCAGTAGCACCGCCAGCACCACGGCCTGCTCATCGGAGAAGTAGCGGTACAACCAGTCGCGAATAACCTTGACCATCAACAATCCTTAAATCTGCAAAAGAGCGCTCGCTATCTTCTAGCCTGCTGCACCGAGCGCGGGTCAGGCCTTACGCAACCAGTAACGATAAATACCCGCCTCGACCTCTTCATGCAGCAGCGCATGCCCGGCGAGACTGGCGAAGGCGCGAAAATCACGCTGCGAGCCGGCATCGGTGGCGCTGACCTTGAGTACGGCGCCGCTGGCCAGGCGATTGAGCTCGAGCTTGGCTTTGAGCAAAGGCAGCGGGCAGTTCAGCCCGCAGGCATCGAGTTCGGCATCGAAGGCCGGTACGTCTGTCATCATCTACTCCTGATCGGCCGGCTAGGATAACCAAGGCGCCGCAACCCTGGCCAGCGCGGTAGCTGGCCGGCTACAGTAACGACTTTGTCTCGAGAGCCCTGAGTGCATGACTTTTCTGCGCCCCACCCTGCTGACGCTGGCCTGCCTGTTCGCCGCCCATACGGGCGCCAGTGATCTGCCGTCGCTTGGCGACGCCAGCTCCTCGATCGTCTCGCCGCAGCAAGAACACCAGCTAGGCCGCGCCTGGCTCGGCCTGCTGCGTGGTCAGGTTTCGCAACTGGACGACCCACAACTCAAGGACTTCGTCGAGTCCAGCGTCTATCGCCTGTCGGAAACCAGCCAGTTGCAGGACCGCCGCCTGGAGTTCGTGCTGCTCAACAGCCCCCAGTTGAACGCCTTTGCCGCACCCGGCGGGATCGTCGGGGTCAACGGCGGCCTGTTCCTTTATGCGCAGACCGAAGCCGAGTACGCCTCGGTGATGGCGCACGAACTGGCGCACTTGTCGCAACGCCACTTCGCCCGTGGCGTCGAGGCCCAGCAACGCATGCAGTTGCCGCTGATGGCCGCGATGCTCGCGGGCATCGTCGCCGCGGCGGCAGGTGCGGGTGACGCCGGTATCGCCACCATCATGTCGACCCAGGCCGCGGCCATCCAGGAGCAACGGCGCTTCTCCCGACAGAACGAGCAGGAGGCCGACCGCATCGGCCTGGTCAACCTGGAAAAAGCCGGTTACGACCCGCGTGCCATGCCGATGATGTTCGAACGGCTGATGCGTCAATACCGCTACGACGCCAAGCCGCCGGAATTTCTGCTGACTCACCCGGTGTCGGAGTCGCGCATCGCCGATACCCGCAACCGTGCCGAACAGTACCCGGCCCAGGGGCGTGAAGACAGCCTGCGCTACCAGCTGATGCGCGCCCGCGTACAACTGACCTACGAGGAAACCCCGGGCGTCGCCGCCAAGCGCTTTCGCGCCATGCTCGACGAGAACCCCGGCCTCGATGCCGCTCGCTACGGTCTGGTACTGGCGCAGATGAAAACCGGCCAGCTCGCCGAGGCCGGCGAAACCCTGGCACCGCTGCTGAGCAAGGCCCCGGACGACATCACCTACAACCTGGCGCAGATCGAGCTGGACATGGCGGCCAATCGCCTGGATGCCGCCGAGCGCCGGCAAAAACGCCTGCTCGCCCTCTACCCGAGCAACTACCCGCTGCAGCAGACGCAAATCGACCTGCTGCTCAAGCAACGGCGCATCGCCGACGCCGAACGCGCCCTGGACGATCTGCTCAAGAGCCGCACCAAGGACCCGGACATCTGGTATCAGGTCGCCGAGGTACGCGGCCTGAGCGGCAACACCATCGGCCTGCACCAGGCACGCGCGGAGTTCTTCGCCCTGGTCGGCGATTACAACCAGGCCATCGAGCAACTCGACTTCGCCAAGCGCCGCGCCAGCAACAACTTCCAGCTGGCCTCGCGCATCGATGCGCGGCAACGCGAACTCGCCGAGGAGAAACGCCTGGTCGAGCAGATGCTGCGTTGAGCTTGGGTGCGTAGCCCGGATGAAATCCGGGGGCGGTCTTGAGCCTGACCCCGGATGGATCCGGCTACGAAACTGTGGGAGCGGCCTTGGCCGCGATGTTTTCTTCACCCCCGTTCGCGGACAAGTCCGCTCCCACAGAGCCCGTCCTCGCAACCTGTTCCACAAGGCTGCAGCTACAAACCCGCCCTCACATTCAGCGCACGACAGGCTCATCCCAAAACTGAAAGAAGCGGGTAGCACGGATGCAATCCGGGGCAATGGTCGGAAATCCCCGGATGGATCCGGCTACGAAACTGTGGGAGCGGCCTTGGCCGCGATGTTTCTTCTGCACCCCGTTCGCGGACAAGTCCGCTCCCACAGAGCCCGTCCTCGCAACCTGTTCCACAGGCTGCAGCTACAAACCCGCCCTCACATTCAGCGCACGACAAGCTCATCCCCAAACTGAAGGAAGCGGATAGCACGGATGCAATCCGGGGCAACGGTCGGAAATCCCCGGATTAATCCGGCTACGAAACTGTGGGAGCGGCCTCGGCCGCGATATTTCTTCTGCACCCTGTTCGCGGACAAGTCCGCTCCCACAGAGCCCGCCCTCGCCGCCTGTTCCCACAAGGCTGCGGCTACAAACCCGCCCTTAGCGTCAGCGGACCACAGCTTTCTCCCCCACAAAAAGAAGCCCCGCACTTGGCGGGGCTCTTTCATTTCAGCGGACGCCTCAGGCGCTTTGCGCCAGGTCCATCAACTCACGGTTGGCAACCGCATACATGGCGTAGTCGGTGCCGGTTGCCGAGCGCAGCTCGGCCAGCATCGCCTTCCAGCGGTCGACCAGGCGTTGATGCTGATCGAGCCACAGGGCAACGCGCGCCTCGATCTCCTGCGGCCCCTCGGCCATCTGCAGCACCGACACGGTGATCGCTCGCTGCTGCCAGTCCAGATCGTCACGGAAGGCTTCGCGAGCCAGGGCCTGCCAGTTGTTCTCCACCGGCAGATTGGTGATCTGCTGCAGGTACCAGGACAGCTCCAGCGCACCGCCAACGGCGAAGTACGCCGTCGCCACTTCACTGGTGTCCTTGCCGGTGACATCCGCCGCTTCAATGATCGGCAGCAGCGTATACAGGTGGCTGGTGCCGGCGACCAAGCGCGCCAGCTCATCCGGCGTGCCGGCCTCGACGAAGCTCTGGTAGCGCGCCAGCCACTGCTCACGGGCCGGGCCTTCGAGCAGTTCGTCCAGACGACCGACCAGCGCTTCGATACGCGGTGCGAAGTGCGCCACATCGCGGGCCGCGTCCAGCTCGTTACGGCGGCTGCGCAGGAACCAGCGCGTCGCGCGGCGGCCTAGGCGCATCAGCTCGTCCATCAGTTGCAGCTGCAGCTCGGCCGGCACCTTGTAGTCCAGCGCCTCGATCTGTGCCCACCAGTGCGGCAGGCGGAACAGGTCACGCACGATGACGTAGGCGCCAGCGACGTTGGCCGCGCTCATGCCGGTGGACTCCTTCAGGCGCTGCACGAAGGTGATGCCCATGTGGTTGACCAGATCGTTGGCGATCTGCGTGCTGACGATCTCGCGCTTGAGGCGATGACGGCGCATGGCGTCGCCGAATTTCTCGGTGAGGATTTCCGGGAAGGCGGTCTCCATCTCGCGCGCCAGGTAGTCGTCGTCCGGCACCAGGGACTTGAGCAAGGATTCCTTGAGGTCGATCTTGCTGTAGGAGATCAGCACCGATAGCTCCGGACGGGTCAGGCCCTGGCCATTGGTGGCGCGCTCGTTCAGCTCCTCGTCCGAGGGCAGGAACTCCAGGGCGCGGTCGAGCTTGCCGGCGCTTTCCAGCGCATTCATCAGGCGCTTGTACTCGCCGACGCGCTCGCGGGCGCGACGCTCGGCCAGTGACAGCGCCTGGGTCTGCTTGTAGTTGTTGCCCAGCACCAGCTCGGACACATCATCGGTCATCTCGGCCAGCAGCTTGTTGCGCTGCTTCTCGGTCATGTCGCCGCCCGAAACGATCTCACCCAGCAGGATCTTGATGTTCACTTCATGGTCGGAGCAGTCCACGCCGCCGGCATTGTCGATGAAGTCGGTGTTGCTGGCGCCGCCATGCAGGCCGAACTCGACGCGGCCGAGCTGGGTCATGCCCAGATTGCCGCCCTCGCCCACCACCTTGGCACGCAGTTCGCGACCGTCCACGCGCAGCGCATCGTTGGCCTTGTCGCCGACGTCGGCGTGGCTTTCCTTGCTGGATTTGACGTAGGTGCCGATACCGCCGTTCCACAGCAGGTCGACCGGTGCCTTGAGCAGCGCGTTGAGCAGCTCGGTGGGCGCCAGCTTGTCGGCCGTGATGTCGAAGCGCGCCTTCATCTGCGGGGTGATGGCGATGCTCTTGGCGCTGCGCAGGAAGATGCCGCCGCCTTCGGAGATCAGCTTGCTGTCGTAGTCGGCCCAGCTCGAACGCGGCAGCTCGAACAGGCGCTTGCGCTCGGCGAAGCTTTTAGCTGCGTCCGGGTTCGGGTCGATGAAGATGTGCAGGTGGTTGAACGCCGCCACCAGCTGGAGGCTTTGCGACAGCAACAGGCCGTTACCGAACACGTCGCCGGCCATGTCGCCGATGCCGATCACGGTGACGTTGTCCTTCTGCACGTCGATGCCGCGCTCGCGGAAGTGACGCTGCACCGAAACCCAACCGCCCTTGGCGGTGATGCCCATGCCCTTGTGGTCGTAACCGGCCGAGCCGCCTGAGGCAAACGCGTCGCCCAGCCAGAAGCCGTACTCGGCAGCGATGCCGTTGGCAATGTCGGAGAAGGTCGCGGTGCCCTTGTCCGCCGCCACCACCAGGTAGGGGTCGTCAGCGTCGTGACGCACCACATTCTGCGGCGGCACCACTTCGCCTTCCTTGAGATTGTCGGTGATGTCCAGCAGGCCGCTGATGAAGATGCGGTAGCAGGCGATGCCCTCGGCCATCACCTCGTCACGCGAACCGCCGACCGGCATACGGCGCGGCACGAAGCCGCCCTTGGCGCCCATGGGTACGATCACCGCGTTCTTCACCTGCTGCGCCTTGACCAGGCCGAGTACTTCGGTACGGAAGTCCTCTTCGCGGTCCGACCAGCGCAGGCCGCCGCGAGCAACGTCGCCGAAACGCAGGTGCACACCCTCGACGCGCGGGCTGTAGACGAAAATCTCGAACTTCGGCACCGGCCGCGGGATTTCCGGAATCAGGCGCGGGCTGAGCTTGAAGCTGAAATAGGACTTGGCCGCGCCACTGGCATCGGCCTGGAAGAAGTTGGTGCGCAGGGTCGCCTTGATCAGGTCCAGGTAGCGACGCAGGATGCGGTCTTCGTTGAGCACGGCGACGTTGTCCAGCGCAGCCAGGATGGCCTGCTCGAGCTTCTGCTGTTTGTCTTCCAGGTCCTCGGCGGTGAGCTTGCGCGCGAGGTAGAAACGGGTGCGGAACAGACGCACCAGCTCCTTGGCGATATCGGCGTGGTTGATCAGGGTCGAGGCGATGTAGCTCAGATCGAAGCCCAGGCGAATCTGCTTGAGATAGCGGGCATAGGCGCGCAGCAGCGCCACCTCGCGCCAGGGCATGGCGGCGGTGAGCACCAGGCGGTTGAACGCATCGTTCTCGGCATCGCCGCCGACGATATGGATGAAGGCGTCCTGCAGGGTGTCGTTGAGCTGCTGGATGTCGACGTCGAGGCCTTCGGCGTAGGTGAAGGCGAAGTCATGAATCCAGAACTCGCGTCCATCGGCGCGGCGCAGCTTGTAGGGGAACTCGCCGAGCACACGCAGGCCGAGGTTCTCCAGAATCGGCAGCACGTCGGAGAGCGGCAGCGGCGTGTCGGCGTGATACAGCTTGCAGTGCAGTTGCTGGTCGCCCTGCGCCAGCGGCTGGTAAAAGCTCATCACCAGCGGCTTGTCGTTGCTCAGGCTGAGCAGGTGCTGCATGTCCACCACGGCCGAATGCGGGGCGAAACGCTCGCGATAGCCGGCCGGGAAGCCGCCGGGGAAATCGGCCAATACACTGGTGCCCTGGGCTTCGCCGAGGCTTTCCACCATCAGGCCGGCGTAGTCGTCTTTCCACGAACGGCAGGCCTGAACGACTTCCTTCTCCAGACGCACCGGGTCGATCTGGGTCTTGTTCTTCGGGTCGACGCGCAGGATGAACTGCACCCGCGCCAGCACCGACTCGGAGAAGAAGGTCCAGAACTCGCAATCGGTGGCCTGCAGGCGCTCCATCAGCACCTGCTGGATCTTCATCCGCGTTTCGGTGGAGTACACGTCACGCGGCACGTAGGCCAGGCAGTAGCAGAAACGGCCGTACGGGTCGCGGCGCAGGAACACGCGGATCTTGTTGCGCTCCTGGATCTGCACGATGGCCAGGGCGGTGTTGAACAGGTCGTCCACTGGCGTCTGGAACAGATCGTCGCGCGGCAGCACTTCCAGCACCTGGGCCAGTTCCTTGCCGAGGTGGGCACTGCTGTCGAAGCCCGAGCGCTGCTTGATCACGTCCACCTTACGGCGGATGTAGGGGATGTTCCACACGCTCTCGGCGTAGACCGCCGAGGTGTACAAGCCCATGAAGCGGCATTCCTTGACCACGTTGCCCTTGGCATCGAGTTCGCGAATGGAGACGAAATCCGGGTAGGCCGGGCGATGCACGCGGCTGGGCACCGCAGCCTTGGCGAACGACAGCAGCTGCGGTTCACGCAGGTAGGCCACCGCTTCCGGTTCGATATGCAGTTCCTCGGCGGACAATCCGGTGCGCAGGCGCTTGGACAGGCCGAGCAGGGATTTCTCGTCATAGACCATGGTGCCGCCATCGGCGGTCGGCGCGACGGTGAACTCTTCGTAACCGAGGAAGGTGAAGTGGTTGTCCAGCAGCCAGTTGAGGTAGACCTTGATTTCATCCAGCTCGGTTTTGTCCACATTGAGCTTGGCGCGATCCAGCCAGGCCAGCAGCTCGCGTGCCTTGGCCTTCATCGGCTGGAAGTCGGCGACGCTCATGCGCACGTCGCCGAAGACCTCATGGATGGCTTTCTCCAGGGTTTTCAGCTCGGCAGCGCTGGAGCAGCGGTCGATCTCCAGGAACATCAGCGCTTCCTGCAGCACGCCCTCGCCCTGGGTGCCGCGCGGCAGAATTTCCAGCAACTGACCGTTCTGGTCACGTCGCACGCTGAATACGCTGTTCTGCAGCGTGTGAATGCTGTAGCCGTGGCGGTTGAGCTCCATGCGCACCGAGTCGACCAGGAACGGAATGTCGCCATGCAGGATTTCCACCGCAGTATGGGTGGACTGCCAGCCGTGCTTCTCGTAATCGGGGTTGAAGGCGCGCACCTGCGGCTTGGCGTGATCGAACTGTTCCAGCATGCGCCAGGCCGACAAGGTGGAACCGACCAGATCGGACAGCCGCCGCTGGGTCAGCTCCTCGAGGGCGACGATGCCGAAGAACTGTTCGGCGAAAAGGACGACTTGAGGTAACGCCTGCTCACTCACGTGCTGTGCCAGGGCCGCTTGCAGTTGGTGCTGGAAGTCGGCTTTGCTGGCCGCCGTAAAGAACGCCATGGTTTTGCTCCATTGGGCTGGTGGTTCGACAGGACGTCTGGATCGCTGCCGCTGGGTGTTAGTTCAACGTTAGTCCATGAAGCGACAATGACACTTGCGAGTCGCATGCGGACCGGCGAAGGGAGCGACCGACTGGTCACATATAGCCGACGAGCTTAACGAGGGACACCGGAAGGCCGCTTGCGGCGCTGCGACATTTTCTTTCAAGGCTGCACCGATACGGTGCAAAAAGAAAAGCCATGGCCCGCCACCGGAGAGCGAACGAGCCATGGCGAGCGGTCAGGCGCCGCGCATGGCTTCGGGCAGCGCCAGCACGATCTGCGGGAACAGGGTGATGAGGATTGCCGCCAGCACCAGCAGCAGGAAGAACGGAAAACTGGCGCGCGCAACGGCGCCCAGGTTGCGCCCGGTCAGGTTCTGGATGACGAACAGGTTGAACCCCACTGGCGGGGTGATCTGCGCCATTTCCACCACCAGGATGACGAAGATGCCGAACCACAGCAGGTCGATCCCCGCGGCCTGCACCGCCGGCAGAATCACTGCAGTGGTGAGCAGGATGATGGAGATGCCGTCAAGGAAGCAGCCCAGGGCGATGAAGAACAGCGTCAGCGCCAGCAGCAACAGGTAAGGCGAAAGCTGCTTGGCGATGATCCAGTCAGCCAGCGCCGCCGGCAGGCCGGTGAAACTCATGGCCGAGGTCAGGTACGCCGCACCGAGCAGGATGAAGAAGATCATGCACGACGTGGACACCGCCCCCATCAGGCTGGCCATGAAGGTTTCACGAGTCAGCGCACCTGAGCAAAGCGCGATCAGCAGCGCGCCAACCACGCCGACTGCAGCCGCCTCGGTGGCCGTGGCGATGCCACCGTAGATCGATCCGATCACCGCGACGATCAGGCCCAATACCGGAATCAGCAGTTTGGCCCGACGCAGTTTGTCCATGAACGGCAGGCGTTCGTCCTCTTCCGGCAGCTTGCTGCGATTGCAGGCGGCCCAGAGCATCAGGTAGCCGCTGAAGATGGCCAGCAGCAACAGCCCCGGCAGGATGCCCGCGACGAACAGGCGCGAGATCGAGACCTGCGCCGCCACACCGTAGACGATCATCATGATCGAAGGCGGGATCAGCAGGCCGAGCGTGCCGGCACCGGCCAGCGAGCCCATGGCGATGGACTCGGGGTAGCCGCGCGACTTCAGCTCCGGCAGGGAGATACGGCCGATGGTGGCCGCCGTCGCTGCGGAAGAGCCGCTGACCGCCGCGAACATGCCGCAGCCGAACACGTTGACGTGCAGCAACCGCCCCGGTAGCCCACGCATCCAGGGCGCCAGACCGTTAAACATGTCTTCGGAAAGTCGGGTGCGATAGAGAATCTCGCCCATCCAGATGAACAGCGGCAGTGCCGTCAATGTCCAGCTGGCGCTGGAAGCCCAACTGGTGGAAGCGAGAATCGAGCCGGCCGGCGCACCACCGAACAGCTCCATGCCGATGATGCCGACGCCAAGCAACGACAGGGCAACCCAGACGCCACCGCCAAGCAGCACGAACAGCGCCAGCAGCAGGGTGATTGTAATGATTGTGTAGTCCACGGGTTCACTCACGAATGCAGTGCGGCGATGGCCGCAATTAAAGGTCGAGCGCGCAGGCTCACTCGCTCATCGCCGTGCCGGCTTCGGCAGCTTCGAAGCGCTTGCCCTGGCAGGTCAGCACCAGGCGCTCGGCCATCGCCACCACCAGAATCAGCGTGCCAAGCAACATCGGCAGCTGCGGTAACCACATGGGAATCGGCAACAGACCGGAAGACACCTCCTTGAACTCGTAGGACTCCAGAACGAACAACGCGCAGTACCAGGCCATATAGCCGGCGATACCCAGACCAACCAACGTGGCCAGCACATCGATCACGCGCCGGCCGCCAGCAGGCAACAGCCGCAACATCAGTTCCACACGGATGTGCGCGCCGCGCTGTAGCGCGTAGGGCAAAGCGAGAAAGCCCGACGCAGCCATCGCGTAGGCGGCGAACTCATCGGCAGCGGGCACCATGGTGCCCAGCTGGCGGGCGACGATCTGCGCCACGACGAGCAGGCAGATCAGGACGAGAAACACGCCGGACAACCATCCGGACAGGGTGTAGAGCTTGTGCAGTGGGGTCATGAACTACGGGCTCCCTGGGCAAGCCACAAGAAAAGCCCGCCGCAATCAGCGCAGCGGGCGGCAGGATCAACGCTGGTAGCTATCGAGAATCGCCTTGCCATCGGCTCCGGCGCGCTTGAGCCACTCTTCGGTCATGGTCTGGCCGATCTGCTCGAAGCCGCTCTCCACCGCCGCGGGCGCCTGCTCGGCCACCTGCATGCCATTGTCGGCCAGGGTCTTGACCAGCTCACCGGTCTTCTCCTGGGCAATCGCCCAGCCACGTTCCTCGGCACGCTTGGCCGCCTCCAGCACCGCTGTCTGGGTCGCTTCAGGCAGGCGGGCGAAGGCACGGGCGTTGACGATGACGAAGTTCTTCGGAATGAAGGCCTTGACGTCATAGTAGTAGGAGGAGAAATCCCAGGCCTGGGAGTCCACGCCAGTGGTCGGCGACGTGAGCATGCCGTTGATCATGCCGGTGCTGAAGGCCTGCGGGATTTCGCCGGTCTGGATGACCGTCGGCACGGCTCCCATCAGCTCGGTCATGCGCGAGGTGGCCGGGTTGTAGGCACGGAATTTCATACCCTTGAAGTCATCCATGCTGGTCACCGGTGTTTTGGTGAAGATGCTCTGCGGCGACCAGGGCATGGCGTACAACAGCTTGATGCCCTGCTTGTTCAAGCGCTCTTCCACCGCCGGGCGGCTCGCCGCCCACAGGGCCTGGGCCTGCTCGTAGTTGCGCACCAGGAACGGCACGCTGTCGATCTCGAAGATCGGATCTTCGTTGCCCAGCACCGACATCAGCACGTCACCCACCTGCACCTGGCCGGTCTGCACGGCGCGCTTGACCTCCGGACGCTTGAACAGCACCGAGTTGCCGTGCACACGAATCTGCAGCTCGCCATTGCTGGCCTTCTCCACATCCTGGGCGAACTCCTTGGCCACGGTGGTGATGAAATTGCCGTCGGGGTTCTCGGCGGTCATGTTCCAGCGTTCGGCGGCCTGGGCGCCGAAGCCCAGTGCGCAAGCCAGGGCGGTCATGGCGAAACGCGATGCGATGCTTTTCATGGTGCTCTCCTGTTCATTGTTTTTTGTGCGCCGCATGGCGCGGCTGGAAGACGATTTCGAGTCTCAGCGCATCGCCCTACCCTGTCCAACTAGAAAAACCGGAGGCGCATGATCGGAAATCGTTATGGGATGAAAGGGGGCATTTCTGCTGCGAATGCACCAGCAGCGGGCAACCGTTTCCGGGCCCGCAGCAGTTCGATGAAGGTGTTCAGGCGCTCTGCTGCTCAGGCGCTGGCGCGACTCGCGCCATGCAGGCCTCGCCCATTTCCTCGGCGTAGACATCGAGTGCTTCGCAAGCCAGGGCGATGATGTCTTCACTGAGCTCCAGGCCCACGCCCGTGCGCCAGGTGGCGACTACCGGCAAGGGCGGCGGCTCGGGTACCTCATCGAGAATGGTCAGCAGCCCCTGCTTGAGTTCGTCATGCACCAGCGCCGGCGGCAGCGCGCCGATGCCGAAACCATCACGGATAAGACGGGTCATCGCGGCGATGGAATTGACGCAGTTGATGCGTGGCGCACTGACGCTGCCGGCATGCAGCAGGTTGAGAATGTCCTGATGCGGTCGCGAATTCTTCGAGAAGGTGATGATGCGCTCGCGGGCCAGTTCCTCCATCGAGGCATAGCTGCGGTGGTACAGCGAGCCGGTCGGCACGATCCAGCGCACCGGAAAGGCAGCCAGCTCCAGATTGCGCACGCTGTCGCCGTTGACCATGTCGGTCTGGAACACGATATCCAGATAGCCCTTGAGCAATTGCTCGTTGAGGTTGCGCGCGGTGTCGGCCGTCAGTTCGATCTCCACCGCGGGGTAGCGCTCCATCACCCGTGTTACGAACGGACTCAACCAGGTGTGAATGACGGTATCCATCGCGCCGACACGTATGCGCCCCTGGATGTTGCCGGTGTCGCTGATCGACTGCTTCAGAGCCTGCATGGTGTCGATCATGCGCTCGGCATATTCGAGCACCTTCTGCCCTTCCGGAGTCAGCGATACGCCCTTTGAGTCGCGCAGGAAAAGGCGGGTACCGAGTTCATCCTCGAGCGCAGCGATACGGCTGGAAATGGACGCCTGGGTGCTGAACAGCTTCTCGGCTGTCAGGCGGAAACTCTTGAGCCGTGCCACCCAAACGAAGGTTTCGAGAAATCTCAGGTTCATGCCGCAACGCCTCTTCGCAATGTTCTTCTCAGGGGCTGATTGGCAGCGCCCACGCTGCCTCAGGCGTAGCAGGTTGTATGCCAGAGGTTTTTCGCCCAGCCGATGAATTTTCCTATCGCTGGCCCCCTGTTTTTTCTCGTTGGACGCCGCCGAACAACGCTTTGAAGAATGGCGCCGCGCTCTGCGCAGACCACAACAACATCATTCAAAACGCGCTCTGCCAAGCAGCCGCTCACGTCGGCTGCGCGCTCCCAACAGGAGACACTGCACCATGAAACCCCATTACCCATTGGCATCCGCACTGCTGCTCGGCGGCGGCCTGCCAACCCTCGCGCATGCCGATTTCATCGCTGACAGCAAAGCCAGCGTCGAGCTGCGCAACTTCTATTTCAATCGTGATTTCCGCCAGAGCGGCGCCCGTGACAAGGCCGAGGAATGGGCGCAGGGCTTTCTGCTGCGCATGGAGTCGGGCTACACCGAAGGCACCGTCGGTTTCGGTATCGATGCATTGGGGATGCTCGGCCTGAAACTCGATTCCGGCGACGGCACCGCTGGCAGCGGCCTGCTCCCGGCCGACCGTTCCGGCGGTTCGCAGGACGAGTATTCCAAGCTCGGCCTGACCGCTAAAGTGAAGGTCTCCAACAGCACGCTGAAAGCTGGCGCCCTGCACTTTCGCAGCCCGATCGTCTCGGCCAACGACTCGCGCCTGCTGCCGCAGACTTTCCAGGGCGCGCTGCTCAACGTTCAGGAGATCGACAACCTGACCCTGCAGGGCGGCAAGATCAACCGCATCAAGGCCAACAGCTCCACCGACTACACCGAGATGACCGGCAACCGCATCGGCGGCAGCAGCGACTCCTTCGTGTTCGGCGGCGGCGAGTACAAGATCACTCCGCAGCTTACCGCCGGCCTGCATTACGGCACCCTGGAGGACATCTACCAGCAGTACTACGGCACTCTGGTGCATGTATTGCCGCTGGGCGATGGCCAGTCGTTCAAGAGCGACCTGCGCTATTCGCAAAGCCGCGAGGACGGCAACTTCCGCGACCTCGACAACAAGGCCTTCGGTGCCATGTTCACCTACAGCCTGGGCGGTCATGCCTTCGGCGCGGGTTACCAGCGCATGAGCGGTGACGACCCGTTCCCGTACATCGCCAGCAGCGACCCGTTCCTGGTCAACTTCGTGCAGATCAACGACTTCGCCAACGTCGAGGAACGCTCCTGGCAGGTCCGCTACGACTACAACTTCGCCAGCATCGGCATACCCGGTCTGACCTTCATGACCCGCTATATCTACGGTGACAACGTCGAAGTCGCCGGCCGCAGCAGTGAAGGCAAGGAATGGGAACGCAATACCGATATCGCCTATGTGGTGCAGAACGGCCCGCTGAAGAATCTGGGGCTGAAATGGCGTAACGCCACCGTTCGCTCCAATTTCGCCAACGATCTCGACGAGAATCGCCTGATTCTCAGCTATACCCTGCCGCTTTGGTAAGCACTCAACCGATGACGGGGCCCTCGCGGCCCCGTTCGCATTTCTCGGAAAGCAAGAAGGCCATAGACTTTTAATAAAGTTGTATGACAACTTGCCGATTCCTGAGAATCATCCTGAAGAAGATGGCGAGGCGTTATCGTGAGCTTTTTACTGTCCTGGCAACAAAAATTCCGCGCCCTTATCGCGCTCACCCTGATCAGCCTGATGCTCATGGCCATTGCCTCCCTGTGGGCCAGCCATAGCGTCAGCAGTGCATTACAGGCAAGGGAACAGGCAGCCGCCTACGCCAGCGCCAGTACCGAGCTGATGAACCGCTGGTGGCGGCAGAACGCGTTGCGCCAGCAGATCACCCCAGAGCGGCAGCAAGCCTTCGATGAGGGCCTCGGTGAACTGCAGGAACTCGTCGGACAACTGTTGACACAGGCGCAAGCGCTGGAAGACGACGCCAACTTGCAGCATGCCCAGCAGATTCAGTCCGTGCTGCTGGAAGAGCTGGCCCAGCAGCGCCAATGGCTGAGCCTCAACCAGGCGCTGGGGCTGACGCCTTTTGAAGGCCAGCGCAAAGTGCTGAGCGAGAAAGGCAAGGCTCTGGAGGCAATCAGTTTCGACCTGATCAAACCCTTCATTACCGGCGCCCTGAGCGGCCAGCGCGACTATCTGTCGACCTTCGACCCGGCGTTCGCGCAGATCGCCCTGACGGCCATCGGCAAGCTGCAGGAGCAGATCGCTGACCTGGAATGGCAGGACACGCCGATCGGCAAGAACGTGCAGGGCTACGCGCAGGCCTTCGCCGATGCCAACGGCAGCATCGAGCGCATCAATGCGACCAATCAGCACCTGCGCCAGCTCGGCGAGCAACTGCAGGCGCGTATCGATGAGCAGGCGCAGGCGCTGCAAAGCGGCCTGTTGCTGCGCCGTACGCAGGAGGCCGAACAGGCGCGCCTGTCGGCACTTTGGATGATGGGGCTGAGCTTCCTCGCCGTCGCCGCCCTGCTCTGCTTCACCCTGCTTCAGGCCTCACGCACCCTGGTCTCTCGGCTGCGTAACGTCATTCAGTTGCTCAGCCAGGTCGCCTCCGGCGATCTCACTGGCAAATTGCCGGTGGGCAGCAACCCGCGCGACGAATTCAACCAGTTGGCCGACGCTGCCAATCGCATGATTCAAGGCATCGGCGGCATCGTTGCCGAAGTGGTGCGAGCCAATGGCGAACTGAGCCGCCTGCATAACCACCTGGGCGACGCCATGCGCCAGTTGGGCGACAACAGCACCCAGGTGGAAATGCAGACCGAGCAGGCTGCCTCGGCCTCGCACCAGATCAGCGCCACTCTCAACGACATGGCGCAACGTACGGCCGAAGTCGGTAGCGCCACCACCAGCGCCTACGATGCCGCGCGCAACGGCGGCGAGGTGATCGCCGCCAGCGTCGACAGCATGAGTCGCCTGGCGCAGCTGATTCAGGACACCCATAGCCAGGTCGACGCCCTCGGCCAGAGCAGCGCACGGGTCAATGGCATCGTCGACGTGATCAACAGCCTCGCCGATCAGACCAACCTGCTCGCGCTCAACGCGGCCATCGAGGCTGCCCGTGCCGGCGAGGCCGGTCGAGGCTTCTCGGTGGTCGCCGATGAGGTGCGCTCCCTGGCGCAGAAGACCGTCGCGGCGACCACCGATATCAGCGCCATCGTCGGTGAGTTCCAGCAGCAGACCCGGCACATGCACCAGTTGATGAGCAACGGGCTGAACCTGGCCGCCGACAGCGAACGACATGCCGCTCAGGTGGCCGATGCGATCACCTCCATCACCTCGGCGATGGAGCGACTGACAGGCGAAATGAACCAGGTCGTGGTGGCCATCGAGGAGGTCTCGACCACCACCGAGGACATCGCCGACAAGATGGAAACCATCCACGTGCATACCGGGCAAAGCAAGGATCTTCGCCATACCCTGGGTGATCACACCGAGGGGCTGTCATCGCAGGTCGATGCTTTGGGGCGCAGCGCCAGTCAGTTCCGCCTGGCCTGAGTGAGACGAGCGCCCGGCCGGTATACCGCCGGCCGGGCATTCATGTTTACATGACTAGCGTGGCTGCTCATCGAGATACGCCGCGATGATCTGCGCGTGTTCCTCGCCGGCACGCGCCAACCATTCCTCGGTGATCTGCTGCCCAACCTCAGTCAACTCCCGACGCAGTTGCGGGTCGATGTCCTGCACCACGGTCATGCCGCGCCTGGCGAGCATCCGCGTCTGATAGCCGGTCAATGCCCAGGACAATTCCCACCCTGCCCGCTCGGCACGCTCACCGGCATGCAGCAATGCGCGACGCTGTGCCTCGGGTAGACGCTGGAAGGCACGCTCGTTGACGATGACGATGTTCTTCGGGATGAAGGCGCGCACGTCGTAGAAGTGCGAGACGAAGTCCCAGGCGCGCAGGTCCATGCCCGTGGCGCTGGAGGTCAGCATGATATCCACCAGGCCATCGCGAAACGCCTGCGGCACATCCTCGGTGTTGATGGTCGTCGGCTGGGCATGGAGCAAATGGGCCAGGCGCGAGATGGTCGGGTTGTAGCTGCGAAAGCGCAGGTCGCGAACATCCTCGACGGCCTGCAGCGGGCGATTGCTGAACAGGCTCTGTGCCGGCCACGGCACGGCGTAAACCAGGCGCACGCCATCGGCCAGCAGGCGCCGCTCCACCGCCTCACGGCTTACCGCCCAGAGCTTGCGGGCCTGCTCGTAGTCGCTGGCGAGAAACGGCAGGCTGTCCAGCTCGAAAATCGGATCCTCATTGCCCAGCGCAGACATGAACACGTCGCCAAGCTGAATATCACCACGGGTCACCGCTGCCTTCACCTCAGGGCGGCGGTACAGCGTGGAGTTGGGGTGAACGCGAATGTTCAGCTGGCCGTTGGTCGCCTGGCGAACATTCCTGGCAAACTCCACCGCCACGCGACTGATGAAATTGCCGGCTGGCTGCTCCACCGACATCGACCAGCGTTCGCTGCCGTAAACGGGTAAAGCCATGGGTAAAGCGACAAGCAACGCGCAGAACGCGGACAGACAGGGTGCGGTCTTCACTGGGATTCCCCCGTAGACTGGTGGCCAGGTACTGAGTCGACTCGAAAGGAACGCAAAAGCCCCCGGGTGCGGGACACACCGGGGGTGCGCCAGAACGGCGCCAGGGAGCGTTCACCCAATTCACTGTCGAGCGCGACGGCCGCCACTGTCCAACGGGAAAAACCGGCGCCTGGCGATCGGAAAATCCGATGCCCGACACCATCAGCTTTTCCTATCTCCGGCGGATGTTTTTATTAGTTGGACGCCCCCAGGCGGCGTCGGAAAAATGAAGCCACTGCCAGAACAGCTCAAAGCTGTCGGACCCTATCCATGCACCTCATGATTAGGATGCTCACTTGAACAGCCTGCTTTTGAATTGCGACATCGGTGAAAGCTTCGGCGCCTGGACCATGGGCCTGGACGCCGAGGTCATGCCCTATATCGACTGCGCCAACATCGCCTGCGGCTTCCACGCCTCCGACCCCAGCGTGATGCGCAAGACCGTGGCCCTGGCCGTGGCTCACGACGTACGCATCGGTGCGCACACGGCCTATCAGGACCTGGTCGGTTTCGGCCGCCGTTCGATGGACTGCACACCGCAGGAAGTCGAAGACCTGATGCTCTACCAGATCGGCGCGCTGGAAGGCCTCTGCCGCAGCCAGGGCACCGTTGTCAGCTACGTCAAGCCACACGGCGCGCTGTACCAGGACATGATGCGCAAGCCCGCCACCCTGCGCGCGGTGATGAGTGCAGTCGCGAAATACAACCGCCAGCTGCCGCTGATGCTGATGTGCACCCGCGATAACAGCGCGGCGCAGGCGCTGGGCGACGAATTCGGCCTGACCCTGTGGTTCGA
Organism: Pseudomonas sp. UBA7530; assembly: GCF_002479365.1. Classification (NCBI taxonomy): domain Bacteria; kingdom Pseudomonadati; phylum Pseudomonadota; class Gammaproteobacteria; order Pseudomonadales; family Pseudomonadaceae; genus Pseudomonas; species Pseudomonas sp. UBA7530. The sequence goes on along the minus strand of NZ_DLMS01000013.1, from coordinate 112,755 downwards.
AGCCTTCGCCGACCGCGCTTACGATGCCGCAGGTTTTCTGGTCAGCCGCAGCCTGCCGGGGGCCGTGCATCACGACAGCGAAGTGATCGTCAGCCAGGCGGTCACCCTGGCACGTGGCGAGGCTCTGCAGGCCAGCGACGGCAGCGCACTGCACCTGAACGCGCAGACCTTGTGCGTGCATGGCGACAACGCCAGCTCGGTCGCCGCCGTGCAACGTATCCGGCAGGCCTTCGACGGCCTGGCACAGGCATGAGGTCGCCCAACGCACGGCTGGAGGTCGCCGGCATCGACAGCCTGATCCTGCGCCTGTTCGACCATATCGATGAAGCCAACATGCCGTGGATGCTGGCCGCGCGTGCACGCCTGCAGGAGGCGTTCGGCAACGCGCTGATCGACCTGGTGCCCTCCTACACCACGCTGCTGCTGCAGTACGACCTGTGCCAGCTAGACAGCGAGCAGGCGCGAGCGAAGATCGCCGGGGCGCTATATGACTTGCAGCCTGCCGATCTGCACGGCGGTCGCGAGCACCAGTTGCCCACCTGGTACGACCGCAGCGTCGGCCCGGAGCTGCAACTGCTGGCGCGCCGCAGCGGGCTGAGCGAAGCCGAAGTGATCGCCCGACACAGCGGCCATGCCTATCAGGTATTCGCCCTGGGCTTCGCCCCCGGCTTCGCCTTCATGGGCCTGGTCGAGGACATCCTCGCCGCGCCACGCCTGAGCACGCCGCGCAAGCGCATCGCCGCCGGCAGCGTCGGCATCGCCGAACGGCAGACGGCCGCGTACCCGGTGGTATCGCCCGGCGGCTGGAACCTGATCGGCCGCACGCCCTGCCGCCTGTTCGGCAGCGATATCGAAGGCTACAGCCTGCTGCAACCGGGTGACCGGGTGCGCTTCGTGCCCATCGACCGCGCCGAATTCATCCGCCTCGGCGGCGACGATAGCCCGCTGGAGGCCAGCCAATGAGTGCTATCGATGCCGGCCTGCGCGTATTGCGCAGCAGCCCTTTCATTCAACTGCAGGATGGTGGCCGCTTCGGTGTGCGTCATCTTGGTGTGACCCAGTGCGGCGCCCTGGACTGGATCGCCCATCGCTGGGCCAACTGGCTGCTGGGTAACCCGCTGACTGCCGCTGTGGTGGAGATCACCCTGGGCAATGCCGAGTTCGAATGCAGCCGTGACGCGACCCTGGCGCTGACCGGCGCCGACCTTGGCGCACGGCTGGACGATCAGCCGCTATCTCCCTGGCGCAGCTTCGAGGTGCGCAAGGGCCAGCGCCTGAGCTTCGCCCAGCCGCGCCAGGGCGCGCGTGCCTACCTGGCTGCGCCGGGTGGATTCCAGGCGCCAGTGGTGCTTGGCAGTTGCGCGAGCATGCTGCGTGAAGGCCTGGGGGGTCTGCACGGCGATGGCCGCGCCATTGCTGTCGGCGATGCTCTGGGCTGGGGTGGCAATGCCGATGCAACGCGGCAGATGCCCGCCGAGTTCATTCCCGAGTACCAGACCACGCCCCGCCTGCAGCTGGTGCTGGGCGCACAGATCGGCGATTTTCGCGGGCAGAGCCTGTTCGATGCCTTCAACAGCGAGTGGCTGATCGACCAGCGAGCCGACCGCATGGGTATCCGTCTCAACGGTCCGCAGCTGCAGTGCCAGCGTGGCTCGATGATTTCCGAGGGCATCCCTTTGGGCGCAGTGCAGGTGCCGCCGGATGGCCAGCCCATCATCCTGCTCAACGACCGCCAGACCATTGGCGGCTACCCGCGCCTGGGCGCACTGACGCCGCAGGCCGTGGCGCGGCTGGCTCAATGCCTACCGGGCCAGACGCTGCACCTGACGCCCACCACGCAGGACAATGCACAGCTTGCCCAGCGCCGGTTACTGGCGCAGTGGCAATAAGGTCGGGCCTGCCCCGCCATGGACGACGGCGGGGCATTTCAGCGCTGGCGACCTGCCTCGCATTTCTGTTGCCAGAGCGTTCATGACCCGCGCGGCAGATAGCGGCTGAAGCGGCAAATGCATTAAAGTCGGCGGTCTGCACGCGCGGCTTCGAAAGCCCGCTCATCCGCCAGAAGAGCCCGACGATGGAACACCGTGAAGCGCTGGTCGCGTTACGCCAATTTCTCTCTACCCAGATTCTCGGCCAGGACAAGCTCATCGAGCGCCTGCTGATCGCCCTGCTCGCCGACGGCCACCTGCTGGTCGAAGGCGCCCCCGGCCTGGCCAAGACCAAGGCGATCAAGGAGCTGGCCGAAGGCATCGAAGGCGAGTTCCATCGCATCCAGTTCACCCCGGACCTGCTGCCTGCGGACATCACCGGCACCGAGATCTACCGTCCGGAAACCGGGAGCTTCGTGTTCCAGCAGGGTCCGATCTTCCACAACCTGGTGCTGGCCGACGAGATCAACCGTGCCCCGGCCAAGGTGCAGTCGGCGCTGCTCGAAGCCATGGCCGAGCGCCAGGTTTCGGTCGGCCGCTCGACCTACGACCTGTCGCCGCTGTTTCTGGTCATGGCCACGCAGAACCCCATCGAGCAGGAAGGCACCTACCCGCTGCCCGAGGCCCAGCTCGACCGCTTCCTGATGCACGTGAAGATCGGTTTTCCCGATGCGGCCGTGGAGCGCAAGATTCTCGCCCAGGCCCGTGGCGATGCGCTCAATGGCGAGGCCAAACCCGAGCACCGGGTCAGCCAGCAGGCGGTGTTCGCCGCACGTAAGGAAATTCTCGGCCTGTACATGGCCGATGCGGTGGAGGAGTACCTGGTGCAACTGGTGATGGCCAGCCGCACCCCGGCCAAGTTCGACGCCGAGCTGGCCGACTGGATCGCCTATGGCGCCAGCCCGCGCGGTTCCATCGCCCTCGACCGCTGCGCACGCGCCCATGCCTGGCTGGCCGGACGCGACTTCGTCAGCCCCGAGGACATCCAGGCGGTGCTGTTCGACGTGCTGCGCCACCGCGTCATCCTGTCCTTCGAAGCCGAAGCCTCGGGCGTCGACCAGGATCGCGTGATCCAGCGCATCCTCGACGTGGTGGCGGTGGCTTGATGCAGCCGCGCGCTCCGCGCTTGTCTTGCGTAGCCCGGATGCAATCCGGGACCGCTCGCGTGTCTTCCCCGGTTTGCATCCGGGCTACGGACTGAAGCATGTCCAGCTCAACCCCGACACCCGGCATCCATATCGTCCTCGGCGAGCTCATCGACATGCGCCACAAGGTGCATGAAGTGCCGCTGTTCTCCACTCCGGCGCGGCGCAGCCCGCTGACCGGCCTGCATCACTCCAAGCTGCGTGGGCGCGGCGTGGACTTCGACCAAGTGCGCGTCTACCAACCGGGCGACGACGTGCGCACCATCGACTGGCGCGTCACCGCGCGCACCCAGGAGCCGCACACCAAGCTGTTCCATGAGGAGCGCGAGCGCCCCATCTTCATCATCAGCGAGCAGAGCCAACGCCTGTTCTTCGGCTCCGGCCTGTGCTTCAAGTCGGTGCTGGCCGCACGCGCCGCGGCGCTGATCGGCTGGGCCGCACTGGGCCACAACGACCGCATCGGCGGTCTGGTATTCGCCGACAACGAGCATCACGAGGTCAAACCGCGGCGCAGCAAGCAGAGCCTGCTGCAACTGCTCAACCTGCTGGCCCGCGCCAACCAGGCGCTGGGGCCAGAGAGCCAGGCAAGTACGAGCCGCGACAACTTCGGCCTGGCCCTGCGTCGCGCCCGCGAAGTGCTGCGCCCGGGCAGCCTGGTGATCGTACTGTGCGATGAGCGTGCCTTGAGCGACAACGCCGAACAGCAGCTGACGCTGCTCGCCCGCCACACCGATCTGTTGCTGCTGCCGTTGTCCGACCCGCTCGATCATGCTCTGCCAGCCGCAGGTTTACTGCGCTTCACCCAAAATGGCGCGCAGCTGGAACTCGACAGTCATAACGGCGACCTGCGCCAGGCTTATCGGGCTCAGTCCCAAGCTCGCGAGGCGCGCTGGCAGCGCTTGTCGCAGAAGCTCGGCGTGCCGCTGCTACCGCTGAGCACACAGTTCGAATTGGTCGAGCAGTTGCAGGAACAGCTCAGCAGCCTGCATCCGAGAAGATCCCTATGAACCCCATCGACCAGTTGCAACCGCTGATCGACCCGCCGCCAGTGCCCTGGTGGCCGCCTGCGCCGGGCTGGTGGTTGCTTGCCGTGCTGCTGCCGCTGCTGGTCTGGGGACTCTGGCGCGCGCTGCGCAACTGGCGACGTCGTCCGCCCAAGATGACGACACAGCAGGCGCTAGAGCCACTGCGCCAGGCGGCACTCGACGAGCTGGCCAGCTTGCGCAAACCCTACGACGGAGCACCTGCCGGCCCCTGGCTGCAGCAGCTCAATGCCCTGCTCAAGCGCCTGTGCCGCGAACGCTACCCGGACAGCGCCAGCCACACCCTGAGCAGCCGCGCCTGGCTGGCGTTTCTCGACAACCGCTGCCCGGCTGCCGGCCTCACCCGCTGGATGATCCTCGTCGACGGCAGCTACAGGCCGCAATGCACGCTGAGCGACAAAGCCATCGTAGAACTCGATCAGGCCGTCGCCACCTGGATTCGCAAGCATGTTTGAGTTCGCCTGGCCCTGGGTCTTTCTGCTCGCGCCACTGCCCTGGCTGCTGCGTCTGCTGCTGCCCGCAGCCGACAGTGGTGATGCGGCGCTGCGGGTCGGTTTTTTGGACGAACTGCAGGCACTCAGCGGTCGCCGCGCCCGTGCGGCCTTGCCCAGTTGGCGCCAGCAAGCGCCGCTGGTGCTGCTCTGGTGCCTGCTGTTGTGCGCCGCGGCGCGGCCGCAATGGGTCGGCGAGCCGCTGCCGCTGCCAGCCAGCGGCCGTGATTTGCTGCTCGCGGTCGATGTCTCCGGCTCCATGGATTACGCCGACATGCAGTGGGACGACGAGCCGATCAGCCGCCTGGATCTGGTCAAACGCTTGCTCGGCGACTTTATCGAAGGTCGCCGTGGGGACCGCGTCGGCCTGATCCTGTTTGGCAGCCAGGCCTATCTGCAAGCACCGCTGACCTTCGACCGTCATACGGTGCGCACCTGGCTGGACGAGGCCCTGATCGGCATCGCCGGCAAGAACACCGCCATCGGCGACGCCATCGGCCTGGCAGTCAAGCGCCTGCGCCAACGTCCGGCGCAAAGCCGGGTGCTGGTGCTGATCACCGACGGCGCGAACAACGGCGGCGAAATCGATCCGCTGGTCGCCGCGCAACTCGCCGCCGATGAAGGTGTGCGCATCTACACCATCGGCATCGGCGCCGATCCACAACAAAGCGGCGCGTACGGCAGCTTCGGCTTCAGCGCGCTGGACCTGGATGAGACCAGCCTGCGTGCGATCAGCGACACCACCGGCGGCGAGTATTTCCGCGCACGCAATCAGGCCGAGCTGCAGCAGATCGAGCTGACCCTCGACCGCCTCGAGCCGGTCGCCCAGCAACCCACCCTCGCCCGCCCTGCCCAGGCGCTTTACGCCTGGCCACTGACGCTGGCGCTGCTGGGCTCGCTGCTGCTGGTCGGCCAGGTGCTCTGGCCTGACTTGCTGCTGCGGCTAAGGAGACGGACATGAGCATGCTCTGGCCGGAATGGCTGCGCCCATTGTGGCTGCTGGCCGTACCCGTGCTGGCCTGGTTGCTCTGGCGCCTGTGGCATCGCGAGCGCCAGAGCGGGCGCTGGCAACTGTTGTTGCCGGCGGCGTTCCATCAGGCGCTGCTCAAGGGCGGCAGTGGTCGCTCCAGCAAATTGCCCTGGCTGGCACTCGGCCTGGCCTGGCTGCTGGCGGTGCTGGCGCTGCTCGGCCCCAGCTGGCAGCGCGTCGAGCAAAGCAACCAGAAGCCCGCCGATCCGTTGGTGATTCTGCTCGAACTGACCCCGCAAATGCTCGCCACCGACGGCCGCCCCAATCGCCTGGAACAGACCCGGCGCAAGCTGCTCGATCTGCTCGAGGCGCGCCGCGATGCGCAGACGGCGATCATCGTCTATGCCGGCAGTGCGCACAGCCTGGTGCCGTTGTCCGATGACCTGGCCACCAGCCGCAACCTGCTCGAGGCGCTGAAACCCTCGCTGATGCCCGAGCCGGGCCGTCGCGCCGACCTTGCAGTGGTGCGCGCACTGCAACTGCTCGACCAGGCACAACTGGGTCAGGGTCGCCTGCTGCTGATCACCAGCGCCCTGGATGACGAGGAACGCAGCAGCATTCAGCAAACGCTGGCAAAGCGCTCGGTACCGCTGCTGGTGCTCGGCGTGGGCAGCCGTGAAGGCGCTCCGGTGATGCAGGAGGACGGCAGCTTTCTCAAGGACTCGCGCGGCGCCATCCTGATCCCGCGCCTCGATGCACGTGGCCTGCGGGAAGCCGCCGAGGCTCATGGTGGCCGCTATGCGCCGATCCGCCTGGACGACGAAGACCTACGCCGCCTGGGCCTACTCGACGGCCCGCAGGCCATGCGCGCCGCCGGGGAGCCGACACGGCTCGACAGCCGTATCGACCAGGGCTACTGGCTATTGCTGCCGCTGCTGTTGCTGGCCGCCTGCGCCGGGCGCCGCGGCTGGCTGTTCTGCCTGCCGCTGTTGCTGATGCTGCCACCGCAAAGCAGCCAGGCTTTCGAGTCCGACGACCTCTGGCTGCGTCCCGATCAACAGGGCCAGCGCCTGCTGCAGGCTCAACGTCCGGCCGAGGCCGCGCAACGCTTCGTCGATCCACAGTGGCAAGGCAAGGCGCTCTACGAGGCTGCAGATTACTCAGCCGCTGCAGAGCGTTTCGCCAAGGGCGACAGCGCTGCCGACCATTACAACCGCGGAAACGCCCTGGCCAAGGCCGGCGAGCTGGAGGCAGCGCTGGATGCCTACGAGCAGGCGCTGGAGCGCCAGCCGGAGCTGGCCGCCGCGCAGTACAATAAGGCACTGGTGGAAGAAGCCCTGCGCCAACGCGACAATCAGCAGCAGAGCGGCAATGGCGATGCGGACGAGCAACAGGAGCCTGCCGACGAGCAGCTGCAGGCGAATGAATCTTCGGCCGGCCAGCCCGCCGAGGGCGCTACCGCGCAGCCGGCCCAAGCGGGCAGCATCGGCGAGAACAGTGAAAGCAGCGAAACGCCGGGCAGCGCTAACGGTGCCGGCGAAGACGACGCCCAGCCAGGCAACGACAATGAAACCCTGGACGCCGCCGAGCCCGTTGCGCAACCCCGGGCGGAAATCGACCTGGGCACCGCGGCCGAACGTCGACAAGCGCTGGAACAATGGCTGCGGCAAATCCCGGACGACCCGGCCGAGCTGCTGCGGCGCAAATTCTGGTATGAACAGCAACAGCGTCAGGACTCCAACCGATGAAGCATCTGCTCTCCCTGCTTCTTCTACTGCTCGCCGGGCAGGCTTGTGCCGAAGGCTTTTTCGCCAGCGTCGATCGCGCCCGCCTGAGCGAAGGCGAGACCGTGGTGCTGACGCTGGAGTCCACCGACCCGACCCGCTTCGGTCGCCCCGACCTGAGCCCGCTGGACAAGGATTTCGAGGTACTCGGCAGCCGCCAGGTCAACCGCCTGAGCAGCATTGGCGATACGCCACGTGCCAGCACCCGCTGGATCCTCACCCTGCAACCGCGCCACAGCGGCGAGGTGATCATCCCGGCGATTCGCCTGGAGGATGCCGAAACCCTGCCCATCACGCTGAATGTCGAGGAGGCCGTCAGCGCTGGCGATGGCGACAAGCTGGCGCCGGTGTTCATCGATGCCAGCCTCGATCAGCCAAACGTCTACGTACAGGCTCAGGCGGTGCTGACCCTGCGCATCTATCACTCGGTTTCGATGTATGACGACAGCAACCTGACGCCTCTGCGCATCGAGGACGCACGCGCCGAACAACTGGGCGAGCCGCGCACCTACGAGAAGAGCATCGGTGGCGTGCTGCACGGCGTGATCGAACTGCAGTACGCCATCTATCCACAACGCAGTGGCCAACTGCTGATCCCCGGGCAGACCTTCAGCGCCACGCTGGTCGACCGCTCGCGCAATAATGACTTCCTGCCCTTCGGGCCGCGCTCCGGCAAGGTCACGCGGGTCAAATCGCCGGACATCCCCCTGCAGGTCAAACCCAAGCCCGCCGACTATCCCGCCGACGCGCCCTGGCTACCGGCGCGGGCCCTGGGCCTGGCGGAAACCTGGAACCCGCAGCCAGAGCAGAGCCAGGTCGGCGACTCGCTGACCCGCCGCCTGATCCTCAAGGTCGACGGCCTGTCCAGCGCCCAGCTGCCGCCGCTGCCAGCGACGCAGGTCGACGGCCTGCGGCGTTATCCGGATCAGCCGCAGATGGACGATCAGAAAAGCGAGAACGGCATCATCGGCACCCGCGAAGAACGCGAAGCGCTGGTGCCCAGCCGTGCCGGCAGTTTCGACCTGCCACCGCTGGAAGTGTTGTGGTGGAACACCCAGACCGACACGCTGGAACGCACCACACTTTCTGCCCGTACCCTGCAGGTTGCGGAGAACCCGCAGTTGCAGAACGACGAGCAACCCAACACGCCGATGGTGACGACGCAGGTGATCGAGGGGCCGGAACTCTGGCCCTGGCAACTGGCCTGCGCCCTGCTGGGCCTGACCACCCTGCTCGGCTTCGGCCTGTGGTGGCACGCGCGCCGGCAACCGGCGATCCAGCGCGCAGCGCAGGCCGGCCCGAGCCCGCGCACGCTGCTCGACGACCTCAAGCGTGCCTGTCAGGCTGGCGACGCCCAGGCGACCCGCCATGCCCTCGATGCCTGGGCGCGACAGCAACCGGAGACGCTCGCCGACATGGCGGCGCGCTACGTGCCGCTGTCGGACGCACTGGACGGCCTCAATGGCGCGCTGTACAGCGAAACGGGCCAGCAGTGGCAAGGCGAGGAGCTGTGGAAAGCGATTCGCAACCTGCCTGCCACGCAGGAACCAAGCGCTGCGCCGCAGGACAACAGTGCACTGCCGCCGCTGTACCCGCGCTAGCGGGTAAGCGCGTGCAGTCTTGTCGATTGTTTCAAGCGCTTGCCGGTGCGAGTGACTCGTATGGGCTGGCAAGGATCGCGGATAAATCCGCTCCTACAGGTACGTAGTAGGCCGCATGGATCTATGGAGATAGTAACCACGCTCTGCGTGGGCACCTGTTTTTGGCACGCTGCGCGTCGTGCTTGGCAGCACGGGATGTCATACAGACCGTAGCGGACGCGAAGCGTCCTGGGCTGCACCTCCACGCAGAGCGTGGGAACGATCGATCACGGTGCTGTGCCCCTCAGGGAGGCGCCCTGGCCGGCAATCGAGCATTCGCCTGGTCGATAGCCGTGAACTCACTCACGCAGCCTGACCCTGGCCTTGTCGGCATAATTGCCGGCGAAGGCCCGGGTTTCATCCGGGCTACCAGTTGGCTCGGGCAGGCTATGCAGCCTTTGAGCGAGACCGTCTTGTCACTGCAAAGCCTTAAAACAAAAACCGCGGCCCGAGGGCCGCGGTTTTCGTTCTACGCCACAGGCATCACTCCTTGGCGCGCAGCTTCTCTGGGTTGATCAGGAAGCGGGCCAGTGCCGGCAGCAGCCAGATCGCACCGATCATGTTCCACAGGAACATGAAGGTCAGCATCAGGCCCATATCGGCCTGGAACTTGATCGCCGAGAAGATCCAGGTCGCCACGCCGATCGCCAGGCAAACGCCGGTGAACAGCACCGCCTTGCCGGTGGACTTGAGCGTCTCGTAGTAGGCGTCCTGCAGCGACAGCCCCTGACGCAGATAGGTCTCCAGACGGCTGTAGATGTAGATGCCGTAGTCGACACCGATACCCACACCCAGGGCGATCACCGGCAAGGTGGCGACCTTCACACCAATGCCCATGAAGGCCATCAGCGCGTTACCCAGCACCGAGGTCAGCACCAGCGGCAGGATCACGCACAGGGTCGCAGCCAGCGAACGGAAGGTCAGCAGGCACATGATGCTCACCGCCGCGTAGACCGCGATGAGCATGGTGGTCTCGGAGGCCGCGATCACCTCGTTGGTGGCCGCTTCGATACCGGCGTTACCCGCTGCCAGCACCACCTGCAGCTCGTCGGTGTTGTGCTGCGCGGCGAACTCTTCGGCGGCAGCCACGGCACGCGACAGAGTCTCTGCCTTGTGGTCCTCGAGGAAGATCAATACCGGAGCCACCGAACAGTCTGCGTTGTACAGGCCTTCAGCACGGGCGATGGAGTTGTTCAACACATCCTGGTTACGCGACAAGGTCTCCCATTTCAGGTTGCCCTCGTTCATGCCCTTGATCACCTGCTTGGACACCGTGACCATGGAGATGGCCGACTGCACGCCTTCGGTGTTCTCCATCTTCCACATCAGCTCGTCCATAGCCGACAGCGCTTCGTAGGTGGAGCAGCCTTCGGTGGGGGTTTTGATCATCACTACCAGCACGTCGGAGCTGGTCGAGTAGTTGCGGATGACGAAATCGTTATCCAGGTTATAACGGGAATCCGGGTGCAATTCCGGCGCGCCTTGGTCGAGGTCGCCGATCTTCAGGTTCTGCCCGTACCAAACGCCGCCAGCCAGCGCCACAACGGCGATGACCACAGAAATCGGCGCCACCATCGGATGGGCGAAGTTGGAAATGGCACGCCAGACCGGGTGATCCTTGGTGGCCTCCTCGCGACTCTTCTGCACCGCACGTTTACCAATGCCGATATAGGAAATCAGAACCGGCAGCAGGATCAGGTTGGTCAGGATGATCACCGCCACGCCCATCGAGGCGCCGATGGCCAGTTCGCGGATCACCCCGATATCGATCAGCAGCAGCGTGACGAAACCGACGGCATCGGACAGCAGCGCCACCAACCCCGGAATGAACAGCTGGCGGAAGGCCATGCGCGCGGCGGACAGAGCATCAGTCGCCTCGCCCGAGGCCATGGCGATACCGTTGATCTTCTGCACCCCGTGAGAGATACCGATGGCGAACACCAGGAACGGCACCAGCATCGAGTAGGGATCGAGACCGAAGCCCAGAGTGTGCAGCAGGCCAAGCTGCCAGATCACGGCGATCAGGGTGGTGATCACCACGGCCAGGGTGCTCTTGAAGCAGTGGGTGAACCACAGCAGCAGCACGAAGGTGATGCCGATGGCGACGGCAAAGAACAGCGCCACGCCCACCAGGCCATCGATCAGGTCGCCGACCTTCTTGGCGAAGCCGATGATATGCACCTTGATGTTGGGATTCTGCGCTTCGTACTTCTCGCGAATCTTCTCTTCCAGCTCGTGAGAGAACTGTTGGTAGTCCAGCTTGATCAGCTTGCTCTGATCGTTCGGGTCCGGGTAGGACTCGAGCAGCGGAATATCGACGATGCTGGATTTGAAGTTGTTCGCCACCAGGCGCCCGATCTGACCCGACTTGAGGATGTTGCTGCGCAGCTCCTCGAGGCTGTCGGCTGAACCGTCGTAGGTCTGCGGAATCACCTCACCCCCCGCGAAGCCCTCTTCGGTCACTTCGGTCCAGCGCACGCTCGGACTCCACAGCGACTTGAGTCCGGAACGGTCTACACCAGGAATGTAGAACGCCTCGTCATGGATCTGCCGCAGGGTTTCCATGTATTCCTTGCTGAAGATGTCACCGTCGGTGGCTTCCACCGAGATGCGCACCGTGTTGCCCAGGTTGGCCAGGTCGTTACGGTGTTCGAGCATCTTCTGGATGTACGGATGGCCCAGCGGGATCATCTTCTCGAAGCTGGTCTGCGGGCGTACCTGCGCAGCCTGATAGAACAGGAAGATGCTGATCAGCAGGCAGATCAGGATCACCGCCGGGCGATTGTTGAAAATCAGCCGCTCGAGGAAGGACGCGGGCTGTTGTTGATGCTTGGTCATGCAAAGGCTCCCGGCTTGTTATTGTTGGCCCAGATCGGCGCCGGTCGAAGCGGCGAGGTGAACGCCGCCCTGCCCCACCAGGATCAGGTTGCCGTTATCCAGTGCAGTTACCCCGGCCAGCGAAAGGCGGTCGGGACGATTGATCAGGCTGAACGTCTGGCCGTGATCCGTGCTGCGCAGCACCGTACCGCCATGCCCCACCACCGCGACGCTACCATCGCCGAGCAGCGTGCCATCGGCGAGACCGAATTCCAGCGGACCATTGTTCGGTGTGTTGAGGGAGATCTGCTGCCAGCTGTCACCGAAATCGGTGGAGCGGAACAGGTGGCCGCGCAGGCCGTAAACCAGCAGCGTGCCGGCTTCGTCGGTGCCCAGCGCGCCGAACAGCGAGCCCTCGTAGGGTTTGTCTTCGACGGTCTCCCAGGTTTCGCCCCAGTCGCGCGAACGGAACATGCCACCCAGCTCGCCGACAACGAACAGCCCGGCGCCCTTCACCGCGGTGATGGCATTGAGGTGATAGGCGTCTTCGTTGTCGAGACGATCGCTGATGTCTTCCCAGTTCTGACCACCATCGGTGGTTTCCAGCAGTGCACCGTAGGCGCCCACCGCGTAACCGGTCTGAAGATCCTTGAACCAGATATCCAGCAGCGGCGCTTCACGCTCCAGATCTTCGAACTGCTTGGTCCAGGTCAGGCCGCCGTCGGTGGTGGCGAGAATCTGCGCATCGTGACCGACCACCCAGCCATGCTGGGCATCGACGAAAAACAGGGAGGTCAGCATCTGCCGGGTCGGCACCTTGGCCTGCTCCCAGCTTTGCCCCTGATCGTTGGAATAGAGAATGTGGCCGCGGTCGCCCACGGCGACCAGACGCTCGCCAGTGTTGACCACATCAAGCAGCAGGCTGTGTACGGCCTTGGGTGACTCGATGGCATAGACAGCATCGGCTCCAGCCGTAGTCTCAGCCTGCAAGGGTGCGGCAGCGAAAGCCAGAATGGAAAGCACACTGCACAGCGAGAGCGCTTTAGCCAGCGGCGAATGGACACGGAGCGCCGATTTGCGCGCCTGCTTGGGCGCCAGACCGGACTGGGTGCGCCGCATGACGGGCTCACTCATATACCTTCCCCCTTTCTTGTTATAGGCGGTACTACTGATTCCGCCCATCCTAGCGAGCTTCGGAAAGCCCTGACAATTGGCGCGACGTTATGTTTTGTTAAGGCAAAACCCGCGTTATAGAAGCCTATTCGCCAAGCTGATACGAAAAGGCCGCTACTACTGTAGCGGCCTTCGCCTGAGGCTACACGACTATTATCGAGTGCCGCGGCGGCGCAGGGCAGCCGGTTTGAAATAACCGTCGTCCGGAACCGCCTGGGTGAAGTCGATGGTGTTGCTTTCTTCGTTATCCAGGTTCTGCACGTGGTAACGACGCGCCTGCAGATCGTGGAACACGTCGAGCGCGGACCAGGTGGTCGGCAGATCGTAGTAGTTCTTCAGATAGGCGATGGACACGCGCCACAGCTCACCACGACCGTCGTACTGATCCACTACCGCAGCCTGCCAGCTGTCCTCATCGAGGAACAGAGTACGCTTGGAGTAGATATGGCGGGCGCCGGATTTCAGCGTGCCCTCGACCACCCACACACGGTGCAGCTCGTTACGGGTCAGCGCCGGGTTGAGGTGACCGACCTGCAGCAGATCCTTGTACTTAACCTCGGGGCTGGTGACCTTGTAGTTGTTGTACGGGATGTAGATTTCCTTCTTGCCCACCAGCTTCCAGTCATAGCGATCCGGAGCACCGTTGAACATGTCGGTGTCGTCGGCGGTACGCAGACCGTCAGCCGCGGCGATCGGGATATCGTAGGCCAGGTTCGGCGCACGACGCACGCGGCGCTGGCCAGCGTTGTAACCCCAGGCCTGACGCGGCTCTTTCACCTGATCGAGGGTTTCATGAACCAGGGTCGCGCCACCGGCCAGACGCGCCGGGCTGGTAGTGAACGACAGGTAATAGAACATGATGTTGTTCAAATCGGCGAACGAGCCGTTCTGCAGGTAGTACTTGAACAGCGCTTCCTGCTGCGAGGTCACCAGCGAATAGGCGCCGTTGCGCTGCACGGCCACTTCCGAGGCACGGCGCACGATGTAGGTGCCACGGTAGCGGGCGATGTGGTTCCACAGCGCCTCGACACCATTTTGCGGAATCGGGAACGGAATACCGCCATAAGCGTCGGTGAAGCCGTTACCACCATCGGCCAGCTTGGCGCTGGTGGCGTTCTTGATGGTGTTGTCATAGACCCACTGCGGCGCGGAGCCGGAGCGGCGGGTCTGGTACACCGGCATCTGATAGGTTTCCGGGTAAGCCTTGAACATGGCGATCTGACCCGGCGTCAGATTGGCCTCGTACTGGCTCAGGTTGGCCGCTGTGATGGTGAACAGCGGCTTGTCGTCCGGGAACGGATTGACGTGGTGCTGGCCCGAGCGGGTGTAACCCGCCGGCGGCTGGGTGATGCCACCGGTCCAGGCCGGGATAGTGCCGGCAGCGTTGCCGGCCTTCTCGGCGCCGAAAGGGGTCAGGGTATCGCCAAGTTTTGCGGCTTCCTGCGGGGAAACGGCAGCCAGCGCGGAGCCGGCAGAAAATGCCAGCGCAACGGCTACGGCCATCAGCCTGTGCTTGTTCAGCATGGGTAATTCTCCATGAAGAGTCGTGACGGGCGCCCGCAAGCGCCCGGCGTTCTTTCCGATTTTGGTTATTAGAAGGAGTACTTGACGTTGACGCCGATATTGTCGCGATCACGCGCACCGTTGTTCTGGCCTGCGCCATAGAACTCGGTGTACTGGATCTCGGCTTCCAGGCTGTTCAGATAGCTGGCGCGCATACCGACGGTGTAAGCCTTGCGACCTTCGATAAAGTTACCGGTCTGGTGCGAGTTGCCTTCGAAGTCGTGCTTGAACACGGCGAACGGCGACAGGTTTACGCCGGCGTAGACGTCGTTCCAGGTGCCGGAGAGCACCAGGGTATAGCCGTAGGAGTTCTTGTTGATCTGGTCGTCGCGGTCATAGCCGGAGATATAGGAACCGTTCGCACGTCCGGAGTAGTAGCGCACGTTACCCTGGAAGTCTGTGTACTTCAGATCGCTGCCACGAATATGTTCAGAACCGAGCTCAGCAACACCAAAAAGGGAGTCGAAGCCCAGTGACGGGCCAAAGTTGTAGATACTGCCAATGGACGTGTTAAAAGCCTCAACACGTTCATAGTTGCTCAAGCGACGATTACCCAGACTTACAGTCTGCCCCCCCACTTGCACCTGCTGCCCCAAAGCGATCTGTGGCGCTTGCTGGAGAACTTGCCCCAACAGGTCGTTAGTTGTGGCTATACCAATCGGCAGGTTGGGACGATAGGAAAACTCACCGAATACCGACGCATTGCCCACAGTGGTATTGAAGCTCAGCCCCATCATCCTGATGTCTTCGGCATATTGGCGGCTTGCTTGAATTTGATTGGCCACGTCAACCGAGACCAAACCGCCAGCAATCTGCTGCGCAAGTGCAGGATCACCGCCAGCCGCCCCCTGCACCGGAGCACTGGCGACCAAAGCACCAAACTGCGCAGGAGTTAGCCCAGCATAAGCCCCATCAAGCTGAGCGTAGATCGCAGGCTCTTTGGCATGGTAGTTGACAAAATAAAAACCAAATTCCGTCGAATTCAGCTCTTCCGCTATATAACGAAACGCCACACCAAACTGCCCGTCATTCTTAGCATTCAGATCCTTCTTGATAGAAGCTACTTTAAATGCATTTGCATCGGCAAATGAGCTACCGCTCAAACCGTAAGCGGGGTTCATAACAGAGGCTTGATACAAGGACATACCACCAAAAGCGGCATTAGGCGCCAACGCGGTAGCTAAGTCACCACTCTCGTTGTATGCAGCACTACCGCCATCAGCGAACAGATCCGTCTCCGAAAAATAAGTCCCGACCGGATCGATAGCAGACTCTTTCCAGTTGAACTGGTAGAACGCTTCCATCGACAAGTTATCGGTCAAACCGATGTTGAAGCTCAAAGCCTCGACCGGCACCAATACTTCTTTCACTTCGGACCCTGGAAGGCGGAACTTGGCAGCATCGACCGGGTTGGTGGTGTTCACCCCACCGCGGTAGTACAAACCTTCACCCCAGTTGAATACCTGCTTACCGAAACGACCGGAGACCGGCATGTTGGCCACGTCCCAGTTGCCATAGACGTAGGCGTCAAGAATCTGCGCGTCACGACCAGCCTTGTGGCGGGTTTCACGTGTGAAGGTGTTATCGCGCGGATAGCTTTGGCTCGGCTGAGCCGGAGTGTTGGCGTCATAGTAATCGTTGCGCTTGTCCATGATCTGGGTGTCATAGAACGCAGTACCACGGATAAAGACACCGTAATTCTGATAGGACGCTTCCAGGTCACTGGTGATCTTGAACACTTCGGAAACCAGGCCGGTATCGAAGTTGCGGTTGCCATCGTTGGTGTTGATGTCGTTGTTGGTCTTGTCCTGGCCTTGTACGCGCCATAGTTGACCGTAGGAGATGGTGGTATCGAGGGAGCCGGTGATTTCGTTATCGGCGAAGCTGAACTCCACCGCATGAGCCTGGGCGGCGACCAGCAACGGCAGAACACCAGCGAACGCAAAGCCGGCCTTGGCCGGGGCAAAACGTAGAACGGGCTTGCGGGACTTAATTTCCATCGAGACTCACTCCGTGGACAGATCATTCTTTTGAGCGATCCCGAATCCGGGTCGCGATATGCCGTACTGGCGACGGCTTGTGTTTTTATTTTGTAGCGACGTGTTCCAACGACCAGCGAGAGCTTGCACGCGGTCAAGTCCTGCTCGGCACTGCAACCATAGTGCCAATTCAAACACTTGTATCAGCGCAAAAGCGCCTTGCAGAGCGATTGCCGGATTTCTTTTCGTGACTGATCAGCCACTGACCAAAAGACCAGAAAAAGTGGCGCACTTTGTCCTACGATCCGACGCTTTATGCCAATCACCACGCGCCTCGCAGCGCAGTTGGGTGATGAATATCACCTCGCTGTCAAGCGACGAAGCCCGAACTTAAGCGTGCAAAGGCATAACGGACTGCATGCATATTTCATTGGGTAACAAAAAAGTGTTACCAACCAGAGGTCGGTAACACTTTTTTTGTGGAGCAAAACCCGTTTCAGGCTTAAAGCCAACCAGTCAAGCGTCGACGTACCGAGTGTGTAGGAGCGGCGCCTCGCCGCGAACCTGAAAAGCTTCGCCCCGGGGCGGGGCTCCTACGAAACACAGCTTCCGCAGCCTTACCTAAGCGGCATCAGCCTTAGGCCAGGCTCTTGCTCACCACTTCATAGACATCGCTGGACAGCTCACCGGAGGCGAGGATGCGCTCCAGCTCGGCCTTCATCAGTGCCTGACGCGCCGCACCGTATTTGCGCCAGCGGGTCAGCGGCGCCAGCAGGCGCGAAGCGATCTGCGGGTTAAGCGCATTGAGGGTGATCACCTGGTCGGCAAGAAAGCGGTAGCCCGCCCCGTCGGCGCGGTGAAAGTTGATCAGGTTCTGGTTGGCGAAAGCGCCGATCAGCGCACGCACCTTGTTCGGATTCTTCAGGGTGAAGGTTTCGTGCTGCATCAGTGCATGCACACGCTCTAGGCCTCCCGGCAGCGGGCAACCGGCCTGCACGCTGAACCACTGATCCATCACTAGCGGATTGTCCTTGAAGAAGTCGGCGAACATCGCCAGGGCCTTGCTCTGCTCCTCCTGGAACGGCGAATTGACCAGCACGGCCAGCGCGGCAAGGCGCTCGGTCATGTTGTCGGCGTTCTCGAACTGGTCGACGCAGGCCGCCAGCACCTCCGTTTTCTCGCTGAGCATCAGGTAGGACAACGCGATGTTCTGCAGGCTGCGCCGCGCAAAGTGCGCCGCCTCGGCCACGTACGGCGTGGTTTTGGATGCTTCGCGATTGGTCTGGTAACGCGCCCACAGCGGCGCGAACAGTGCGTCGGCCAACGCCTTGCGGACGAACTCGCGCGCGGCGTGGATGGCCTCGACATCCGCCACTTCACTGATCTCGGTGAGATACGCCTCACCCGGCAGCGATAGCATTTCCGCGACCATGGCCTGATCCAGCGAATCGTCCTCGAGCAGAGTGCGCAGCGCGGCGACCAGGCGCTGATCCAGCACCAGGGCCTCTCCGCGCTGGTGTTGGCCAATCAATTCCTGCAGTACCTGCACCGACAACTGCTGCCCGGCTTCCCAGCGGTTGAAACCGTCGGAATCGTGCTGCATGAGGAACATCAGCTGGTCGCGGTCATAGGGGAAGCTGAGCTTGATCGGCGCGCTGAAGCCGCGCAGCAGAGACGGCAGTGGTTTTTCGGCAATGCCTTCGAAGGTGAAGGTCTGCTCGGCCTCGGTCACCGACAGTACGCGACTGGTGCCCTGCGCGCCGCTCTCGCCCTGCAGGCGTAGCGGCAGTTCATTGCCCTGCGCATCGAGCAGGCCAAGCGCAACCGGAATCACGAACGGCAGCTTCTCGCTCTGCCCCGGTGTGGCCGGGCAGCTCTGACGGAAGGTCAGGCTGTAGGTCTGCGCGGCGGCGTCATAGGCTTCGCTGACGTCGAGGCGCGGCGTGCCGGCCTGGGTGTACCAGCGCTTGAACTGGGTCAGATCGATACCGCTGGCATCTTCCATGGCCTTGACGAAGTCGTCGCAGGTCACGGCCTGGCCGTCATGGCGCTCGAAGTACAGATCAGAACCTTTGCGGAACAGCTCCGGCCCGAGCAGGGTGTGGATCATGCGCAGCACTTCTGAACCCTTCTCGTAGATGGTCAGGGTGTAGAAGTTGGAAATTTCCATGTACGCGTCCGGACGCACCGGGTGGGCCATGGGGCCGGCGTCCTCGGCGAACTGATGAGTGCGCAGGTAGGCCACGTCCTCGATGCGTTTGACCGTGCGCGAGTGGGTATCGGCAGAGAACTCGCTGTCGCGGAACACGGTGAAGCCTTCCTTGAGCGACAGCTGGAACCAGTCGCGGCAGGTCACGCGGTTGCCCGACCAGTTGTGGAAGTACTCGTGCGCCACCACCGCTTCGACGCGCTGGTGCGCAGCATCGGTTGCGGTCTCGGCCTTGGCCAGCACGCAGCTGGAGTTGAAGATGTTGAGGCCCTTGTTCTCCATGGCGCCCATGTTGAAGTCGTTGACCGCGACGATCATGAAGATATCCAGGTCGTACTCGCGGCCGTAGACCTCCTCGTCCCACTTCATCGAGCGCTTGAGGCTGTCCATGGCGTGCTGCACCTTGTCGATGTTCTCCGGCTCGACGTAGATGCGCAGCGCCACTTCACGGTTGCTCATGGTGGTGAAGCTATCTTCCACGCACCAGAGATCACCGGCGACCAGCGCGAACAGGTAGGCCGGTTTCTTGAACGGATCTTCCCAAGTGGCCCAATGGCGACCGCCCTCTTCCGAGCCGCTGGCAATCGGATTGCCGTTGGACAGCAGCACCGGGTAGGCATGCTGCTCGGCGCTGAGCGTGGTGGTGAACTTGCTCATCACATCCGGGCGGTCGAGGTAGAAGGTGATCTTGCGAAAGCCCTCGGCCTCGCACTGGGTGCAGAACATCTTGCCGGACTTGTACAGGCCTTCCAGCGCGGTGTTGCTCTCGGGGTGGATGCGCACGCTGCTGTCGACCACGAAGCGTTCCTGAGTCGGTTGCAGAGTCAGGTGGCTGTCGGTCAGCGTGTAATCGGCCGCGCCCAGCTCACGGTCGTCGAGATTGAGCTCCAGCAGTTCCAGTTGCTGGCCATCGAGCACAAGCTTGGGCAGGCCGGCGCCGGCTTCCGGGTTGCGACGCATGACCAGCTGCGCATGCACCAGGCTGTGATCCTCGAACAGTTCGAAGGTCAGGTGGGTCTCGTCGATCAGGTAATCGGGAACCTGATAGTCCTTCAGATAGATGGTCTTGGATTGTTCGGTGCGCATGGCGAAGGCCTCTTCGAGGCAGCTTCAAGCGGCAAGCTTCAAGCTGCAAGTTAGGGTCAGGCGGCGATCTCGTGGACGGCCAGCTGATAGGCGGTGTACTTGCGGATATTGATCACGCCGGTGTCGAACATCAGGTACTGGCCCTTGATACCGAGCAGAGTACCCTCGGCCAGGGGCAGCTTGTCCAGATTGAAACTGCTGATCTTGGCCGGATAGGCCTCGATGGGGTAACGAATCGCCTGCACCTCGGCCGCGCTCAGCGGCTGGATGGCCTGCAGGCCGAAACGCTGCTGCAATTCGGCGATACCCGCGCCACAGCTGTCGAACAGCTGCTCGCGGATCGCGATCAGGTCGACCGGCGCCGCATCGCCCTTGAGCAAGGCACGCCAGTTGGTCTTGTCAGCCACCTGGCTACGCAGCAGATCCTCGACGAAGCCGGATTGCTGCCGGGTGGCCACGCGCAGGATGGGCAGCGCCTGGGTCGCGCCCTGATCGATCCATCGCGTCGGAATTTGACTGGCGCGAGTGATGCCGACCTTCACGCCACTGGAGTTGGCCAGGTAGACGATGTGATCGGTCATGCAGAACTGCTCGCCCCAGCTCGGCTCGCGGCAAGTGCCCTGGTCGAAGTGACACCTCTCCGGGCTCATGATGCAGATATCGCATTGCGCCAGTTTCTGCATGCAGGGGTAGCAATAGCCCTGGCTGAAGCTGGTTTTGGTCTTGCGCCCGCAGTGCGAGCAGTGAATGGCGCCGAGATACTCCAGGCGCAGGCTCTTGCCCACCAACGGGTTGACCGGCACCTCTTCTTCGCCGAGGCGAAACGCATATTGCACCGGCGCGTCCAGGCGCGCCTTCATCTTGCTCAGCGAGCCACGTCCCAACTCGCTCATCAGTGCAGGGTATCCGTGGACTTGAACAGCAGGTTCGGTACCGGCTCGGACTTGGATTGGCACTCCTGCGGGCCCATGTAGCCGGTGCGCTGATCTTCCGGCAGGTTCTGCATTTCCCAGGCAATCATTGCCTGCAGGCTCAGTTCCTTCTGCTCCTGGGTCAGCTTGCGGCCATCAGGCCACTTGCCGATTTCCACGGCCAGCTTGAGGCTCTCGTAGATTTCCGGGGTGATGTTTTCAATCGCATCGAGAAAGGACGACATAAGGGTCTCCAGGTCAATCGTAGGGCGGGTAAAACCCGCAAAAACACTGCTGCGGCGGACTACCCGCCTACAGCGAAACAGGCGTTCATATCAGCGTCTGGCCAGCATACCGCCAAGCAGCCCGGTCAGGCAGCCGGTGAGAAGACCGCCGACATGCGCGGCATTGGCGATGGCGCCGAATTGCAGCAGTTCGAAGATGCCGGTCATGCAGATCGCCAGCCAGGCCAGCATCATCACCAGCACGCCGGGTGGCAGGCGATAGGCCGGATTCGGCGCCAGGCGCTGGTAGATCCAGCAATGCCCGAGCAGGCCGTAGAGCACGCCCGACAAGCCACCGAACAAGGACGGCCCGGCCCACCAGTACTGGGCGAAATTCGAGGCGAGGCCGAACAGCAGGGTCAGGCCAAGCAGGCCGATCGCGCCCTGGCGAAATTCGATGCGCCGGCCCAGCTCCCAGTACCACAGGCTGTTCATCGCCAGGTGCAGCCAGCCGAAGTGGATCAGCATCGGTGAGATCAATCGCCACCACTGGCCGCTGTCGAGCGTGGCGTCCAGATAGGTGAGATAGATGTGCTCGCCGTCGATACGAAAGTCGACGAAGCTCAGCCAGCGAATGGTGGAAATATTCTCGCCCGCCAGCGTCACGGCGAACACGATAAAGGTGCTCAGCAGCACCAGGGCCGTCACCGGGCTACGCCGCAACTGGGCAACGAACCCCTCGCGCGCCGGTAGCGGGCTGGGCGGCAATTGCGCCCCCGCATCGCCCTGCGGGTGACGTGCGTAAAGTTCGCGCACCTGTTCGGCGAGCTCCTGCCCCGGCACCCAGAGCACCTGCTGTCCGCCCTCTTCCGCCACCCGGTGCGGCACGCGCAGGCGCTGCAGCAACGCGACGAAACCGCTTAAATCAGCGTCCAGCGGCAAACGCAGTACGACCACGGCCGTCATCGCGGCGCCTCTTGCGGGTCGACATCGACCCAGACGAATTTACCCGCATCCAGACGCGTTTCCTGATCCAGGCGGTAAGCCACCAGACGACCTCCGACCACTGCGCTGTAGTCCAGGCAGGCCAGGTTCGCTCGAATCGGTGCCGGCTTGCCACGTCGCCAGTAATGGCCGACGAACAGCAGCGGCTCGTGCGCGCCATACCTGAGCAGCGCATCCTTCTGCAGTTCGGTCAGGGGTGTTTGCGCCGCCAGTTCCGGCAAGGCATCGGGCTGGAAGACGATATCGCCGTAGGTCTGTGGGTCTTCTTCCCAGAACTTGGTGCGGAAATAGGAGCGGGTGAAACCATCACCGCTGGTCAGCGTCAGGCCATGCGGCAGGCGCATGTCGGTGCCACGCAGCAGGCGATCGAGCGCCATGTTGGCGAAACTGCCGGGCACGGCCGAGGCCTGCAGGAAGTGCTCGTCGATACAGCCATCGGGGAACTGCGCCTGGAACGGCGCGATCAGCTCGGCGTCCCAGCAGGCATGCACGACGCGAAAATGCCCGGCATCAAGGAACAGCGGCATCTCGTAGAACCACTGGAGAAATTCGCGCCATTCCTGCGGATGATCCTCGAACTGGGCCAATGTCTCGCGCATCAGGCGCTGGTGGCGCGGGCTGTGTTCACGCACGTACTGGCGGCCACTGCCCGGTGGCGCCGGCGTGCTCCAGCCCAGGGCATTGAACTCGTGATTGCCCATGATGCACAGCGCCTGGCCGGCACGCACCATGTCGTGCACCAGGTGCAGGGCTTGGCGAATACCAGGGCCGCGGTCGACCAGATCACCGAGGAAGATCGCCATGCGCGTTGGGTGGCGCCACACGCCACTCTGCCGGCTGTAACCCAGGCGTTCGAGTAGGCGTTCGAGTGTGCGCGCACAACCGTGGATATCACCGATCAGGTCATAACCACGATGGGGGTCGAGGGACATTCAGTCCTGTCCTCCCAGGCGGCTGCCCCAACCGAGCTTGGTGCGGCAGACCTCGTAGTAGTTGTGATCCAGCGGATGGATCAGGCGCAGCTTCTGCGCCTTCTTGGCCACATGCAGGGTGTCGCCCGGCGCGCAGGTGAAATGGTTCTGGCCGTCGCAGGACACCTGCGGATAGATGGTCATGTCCGGGGACACCACTACCTTCAGCTCGCTGTTGCCGTCGACCACGATGGGCCGGCTGGACAGGGTGTGCGGGTACATCGGCACCACCACGATGGCATCGAGCTTGGGATGCATGATCGGCCCGCCAGCGGACAACGCATAAGCGGTCGAGCCGGTGGGGGTGGCGACGATCAGGCCGTCGGCCTTCTGGCTGCAGACGAACTGGCCATCGATATACAGCTCGAACTCGATCATCCGCGTCGATTTGCCGGGATGCAGCACCACATCGTTGAGCGCATCGCCCTGGCCGATGGCTTCGCCCTGGCGGCGCACCTCGGCTTCGAGCAGGAAGCGGTTCTCGGTCAGGTACTGGCCTTCGAGCACCTGGGCTACCTTCAATTCCAGCTCGTCGGGGCGGATGTCGGTGAGAAAGCCCAGGCTGCCGCGGTTGATCCCCAGCACCGGGACCTTGTGCCGCGCCAAGGCACGCGCCGCACCGAGCATGCTGCCGTCGCCACCGACGACGATCACCAGGTCGCAAACCTCGCCGAGCATCTTGCGCGAAGACGTCTGCAGGCCATGCCCCGGCAGCAAATCGGCGATGGTGTCCTCGAGAATCACATGCAGGTGGCGGTCGATCAGAAAGCGCTTGAGGCGGCGCACGGTTTCCAGAACCCGCGTGCTCCCCAGGCGCCCGATGATGCCGACATTGCGAAATTGCTCCATGGGACTCCCGCCAGACAGATAAACGATGGGTGATTATCGGCCAAAGGCCCGCACCGCAGCAAACCAGCCCTGCGACTGCGCTATGCTCGGGCCATGAATGTTTCCGTCACGCTGCATGACCTGCTGCCCGGCCTGCGCACCCCAGCGGTACGCGACCTGGCCTGGGCACTGCTCTCACCGCCTCTGCTGGGTGAGACCACGAAAGTCCAGCGTCATCCCCTGCAAGCCAGTGTCTGGAGTCGGCAGCCGCAGCGCCTGGCAGACTGGCTTGTGCAACAGGACCGCGATGCCGGCGCCCTGCACGCCTGGCTGGCGGTAAAACCGCTACGGCGTTTGGGCCTTTATTACGAGCGCCTATGGCAGTTCACCCTGCATGCCGCAACGGACGTCGAAGTGATTGCCGCCAATGTGCCGATCCGCCACGGCGGTCGCACCCTCGGCGAGCTGGATCTGCTGTTGCGCGACGAGGAAGGCGAACATCATCTGGAGCTGGCGGTGAAGTTCTATCTGGGTACCGCCAGCAGTGATGCCGCCGATTGGCTCGGGCCTGGCAGCCATGATCGACTCGACCTGAAACTGAGCCATCTGGCGCATCACCAATTGCCCCTGTCGTCGCGGCGCGAAGCCAGGGGACCGCTGAACGAGCTGCAAGTGAGCGAGGCCCGCCCGGCCTTCTGGCTTGGCGGCTATCTGTTCTATCCCTGGCCCGGCAGTTGCCCAGCGCCTCGCGGCGCGATGCCTGGACATTGTCGGGGCGGCTGGCTGCATCGGCGCGACTGGGACGCCTTCGCCGCGGCGAGGCCGGATGCCCGCTGGCAACCGCTGCCAAGGCTGACCTGGCTGGCCCCGGCGCTGCTGAAGACTGACGAGGTCTGGTCCGTAGCAATGTTCCAGCAATGGCTGAGCCTGTTACGGCACGAGGCCCAGGCGCAATTATTGGTACGCCTGGAAGAGGATCGGGCGGGAGACTGGCGAGAAGTCGAGCGGATCTTTCTGGTCAGCGATCAATGGCCGACGCCCTCGTAGCCCGGATGCGATCCGGGACGCATGCGCCTGCAATCCCCGGCTTTCATCCGGGCTACGCTTGCCCCAGAGCCAGCGCTGCTCAACGACTGCGCTCGGTACGCCCACCGGACCGCGCCAGATACCCGGCACCGCTTTCGCATAGCAGCGCATCGCGCTGCACCGCCGGCAGGCCATTCAGCCCTTCACGCAAGGCGTAGACGCTGTAACCCAGCTGCGAGAGGAGAAACACCGCACTGCTGCTGCGCTTGCCGCTGTCGCAATAGCAAAGATAGGTGCGTGATCGATCCAGCAGACGCGCCTTCAGGCGCAGCAGCTGCAACGGCATGTGCAGGGCCTGGGGCGCATGCGCCTTCTCGTATTCTTCCAACAGGCGCACGTCGAGCCACTGCGCGCCCTGCGCCAGCAACCTGGCCGCCTCACCCAGCGATACCTCGGCCACCACGGGCGCCTTGAGCAGGGCGAAGAAATCCTGGCGATCCAGACGCAGCACACTGCCGGCCTCGACCATGGTCACCGTGGCATTGCGTGGCCGGTCGGCCAGCAGCGCCTCTTCACCGAAACAGGCGCCCACTTCCAGTTCAGCCAGCACCTGATGATCGCTGCCG
Organism: Pseudomonas sp. UBA7530; assembly: GCF_002479365.1. Lineage (NCBI taxonomy): Bacteria > Pseudomonadati > Pseudomonadota > Gammaproteobacteria > Pseudomonadales > Pseudomonadaceae > Pseudomonas > Pseudomonas sp. UBA7530. Next base: position 87,336 of record NZ_DLMS01000013.1, on the reverse strand, counting down.
GCACTGCGAATCACCTCGGCGCGACCGCTTTCCAGGAAATAACAGCAATCACCGCTGGCGCCCTCTTCAAGAACCTGGCTGCCGGCCGCAAGCTCGATTCTTTGCAGGCGAGCCAGCATGTTCTGCACGTTGGTCGGCGGCACCTTGGCGAACAGCGGGTTTTCCAACAGCCGCTCCAGCCATTCGATGTCGGCGCCGCTCTGCTGCAGCGCCAGCAGCAGGTCCTGATGCGCCAGACGCCAGGTCAACAGGCGATCCAGAGTAGCGCTGTCGATCATCAGCACGCTGAGGTCGGTGAGGGCGCGCGCCTCATGCAAACGCGGCAAGCCCGGCGACAATGGATGACAGCTGATCTCGCTGCCGGCCTGAACCGTCTGCGTACGCCCCTCGGCGTCCTGCAACTGCAGCTCGCCGGCCAGCAGATAGCAGGTCAGGCGCGCCTGGTCCCCCTGGCGAAACAGCAACTGCCCGGCCAGCAGGGGTTGCGGCACCAACTGGCTACGCAACTCGCGCCATTGCTGCTCGGAGAGCACATTGAGCGGCGTCAGGCTGCGCAGCTGTTCGGGGGTAAGGGGTTCGCTCATGTGGGTTTCCAGGCTCCGCTGGTCAGACCTGAGTGTAGTCGGCGTCTGCGCCCATCAGCGCTCGACGCCCCTGCAAGCCGCCAGTATGAATGAAGATCAGCCGACTGCCGCGCGCAAGTTGACCACGCTCGCAAAAATCGCGCAGCGCCATCAGCGCCTTGCCGGTATACACCGGCTCCAGCGGCAGATCACCGGCACCTTCGGTGTGCAGGATGAACTGGCGCAGCGGCTCGTCGAGCCGGGCAAAACCGCCGCGCGCGGCATCGACCAACTGGTAGCGCCGCTGCGCCTCACCGGCCGCCTCCAGCAGCGTGGCGACCTGGGCAGCGACGCCATGGTCCCCCGGCACGGCCAGTGCACCGAACGCGGTGCGTCGCCTCTCCCCCAGCACCACTCCGGCCAGCGTGGTGCCGGTCCCGGCGGCCAGCCACCAGGCATCGAAATCGTCCCAGCCGATTGTGCTCAGCTGTATTTCGGCCATCTCCACCAGCGTGCTGCAACCTCGGGCACCGGGCAAACCCAGGCCACCTTCGCCTATCGTCTGAAAACCGCTGTAGCGTTCCAGCCAGGGCGCCCAGAAATCCGGCTGATGGCGCGCGCGATAACCGCCATAACCCAGCCAGTACAGCTCCATACCCATGCGTTGCAGGTCATCGACGGTCGGCGTCCGCTGCGCTTCACCACGCAGCAAACCAACGGTGGCGAAACTAAAACGCTGCCCCGCAGCGGCCAGCGCATGCAGATGATTGGAGTGTGCACCACCGAGGCTGATCACCCCCTGCGCGCCTGCGCCCGCCGCTTGCTCGAGATAAGGCGCGAGTTTGAACCATTTGTTGCCTGACACCAGCGGGTCGACCAGATCGAGGCGCAGGCAGGCCAACTCGACGCCGGCCGCCTCGAGCCAGGGCAGCTTCACGGGGTGCAACGGCGCCTCTGGGCGCCAGTGGGGAATGTGTATCGGCAAAATCAGCTGACGGTACGCAGACGGCTGCTCGCCTTGTGCCGCGTACAGCAGTTCGAATCACCCAAGGTGAAACGACTGGGCGTGTCGATGCGGTCGATGGGGATGGCGCAGCGCTCACCACTGGGCAAGGTCGCATCGCAGCTGGGCTGCTGATAATGCGCCAACCAGTGACGATACTGTTCTTCGGAGACGAAGCATTTGCCGGCGGCGTACGCCATGGGATTGTCCTGATAGCGGGCGACGTCCTGCAGCGCAATGGTCAGGTGCCCGGCACCGGGATGGTACACCACGAACACCACGCCGAGTTTGGCCAAGCGCTCCAGCACCTGATCACCGCCCTGGCTGGCGAAGGCATCGCGCTCACGCTTGAGGCGCTCGATCTCTGCCTGCAGTTGCGCATCCAGCTCGTTGCGATAGGCCAGCTCAACATCGCGCACGGCGATCTGCTCCTTGTATTCGGCCACCGCCGCGGCGACCTTGGCGCGCACCTCGCCGTCGAACTGCGCGCGCAGAATATCGCCCTCGGTACGCCCGTGGCGCTCCAGGGCACGCAGCTGCTGCGTCATTTCCTCACGGCTGCTCTGGTAGCTTTCAGCCTGAGCCGCCAGTTGCGCCTTGAGATTGGCGTTGAGCGCCTCCTGCTGGCGCAGCGCCTGGTGCAGGCCATGCAGCTGTGCCTGCAGTTGCTTGCTCTGCTCCTCGCTGGCCAACTTGAGTTTGGCCAGCTCTTCCTCATGCTGCTGGGTCAGGCTGGTGATGCGCAGACGTTGCTGCTGAATCAGCTGCGCGGTCTTGGCACGGTGCTCCTGATCCATCTTTTGCGCCAACTGGTCAGCGACTTCCTTGGCCGGATCTGGCGCATACCATTTGTCTTCGGAGGCCACTTGCAGACGTTCGGCAACCACCGCCTGGGTACTGTCGTCCTCGACCAGAAGCCCGAGCTGATTGCGCTTGACCGCATCACGCAGCAACACCAGATCGTTCTGTCCCGGCGCCAGGCTGGGGTCCCAGAGGTGCATCTGGTGCCAGGACACCGGGCACTGGCTGCGACAGGCCAGGCGAATCGGCCCGGCACCGAGATCCGGGCCACGGCCGGCGCGCTCGGCCAGATGCTGCAGAGGAATGTTCCAGCCCTTGTCGGGGCGGCCGTCCTCGTCGAAATCCAGCAGGAAGAATACCGCCGACCGCACCAGCAGACGCGGGTTGATCGCCACGAACACCGCGCGCATCTCTTCGTCGGCGAACTCGGGCATGTTCACCACGCCGTCGAGCAAGGCTTCGAATTCAGGGAACATCATCTGTTTGCAGATACCGCGTTCACTGAAGAACATCACGGCTTCCACCATCTGCGGCTTGTTCTGCATGCTCATCGAAGACCCTCTGAACCCACGGGGAATATACCGTCCTGATCGGTCAGGCAAGTCTAGGGGAAAACCTACCCGGAGCAATGTGACTGGGTTGGCACTCACTCTGCGAGCCAGGCGGGATAGCCGCCACTGACACCAAAATGTGACAGGAGCGCACAGCCGAAAGCGGCTAGACCACACCGGCCGACCAGCGGATTATTGCCAACCAAGCCTATCCAACGAGCAAATATCCGCCTATCGAGACGTGCACCAGCGGCCTCACCCGCCCTGCAACAGCGTTGCGGCAACCTGGCACGTGATCTGCTCGGCACCCTCCGAGCCCGCGCCCCTGACGCGCGGCCGGACTGATAAAAAAGACAAGAGGTCAGCCATGTTCCGCCATCCTTTCCCTGCCACTCCTTGCTCCTCGCCCCGCTGGGTGATGGCCCTTCCCGCCGTGGCACACGCCCCACGGCACTGACGCGCCCCTTGCTCAGAAAACAACAATAACTAACGGAGATTTCCCATGCGCTTAACCAAGCGTGTTGGCCTGTTCGTCGCTGCCGCGATCCTGGCCAACAGCCCCAACGCTCACGCCAATCCAGCCTCGATCAACATCCTCACCGGCGGCACCAGCGGCGTGTATTACCCGCTGGGCATGAGCCTGTCCGAGCTGTACAGCGAGAACATAGAAGGCTCGACCACCAGTGTGCGCGCCACCAAAGCCTCGGTGGAGAACCTCAACCTGTTGCAGATCGCCCGTGGCCAGTTGGCCTTCGCCCTTGGCGACTCGGTAGCCGATGCGTGGAAAGGCGACGAGGAAGCCGGCTTCAGGGCGCCGCGTGACCGCCTACGCGCCATCGCCGGGGTCTACCCGAACTACATCCAGATCGTCGCCAGCCAGGCATCGGGCATTACCAGCCTGGAAGATCTGCGCGGCAAGCGTATTTCCGTCGGGGCGCCACGTTCGGGCACAGAGCTCAACGCCCGGGCGATCTTCAAGGCCGCCGGCCTGAGCTACGCGGACATGGGGCAGGTGCAGTTCAAGCCCTACGCCGAGTCGGTCGAGCTGATCGAAAAAGGCCAGCTGGATGCCACCCTGCAGTCGGCCGGCCTGGGCATGGCGGCGATTCACGAATTGGCCGAGCGCGTGCCGATCACCTTCGTCGCCATTCCGGAACAGGTGGTGTCGCGCATCGGCAGCGGCGCCTATCAGTCAGGCATCATTCCCGCCGGCACCTATCAGGGCCAGGCCAACGACGTGACGACGGCGACCATCACCAACGTTCTGGTGAGCCAGACCAGCGTTTCCGATGACATGGCCTATCAGATGACCCGGCTACTGTTCGAAAACCTCGACCGCCTGGCCGACGCCCACCCGGCCGCCAAGGCCATCAGGCTTGAGCGGGCGATCAATGGCCTGCCGATTCCGCTGCATCCCGGCGCGGAGCGCTACTATCGCGAAGTCGGCGTACTCAAATAGCGAGAACGCGCCCGCCCCTGCGGCGGGCTGCGTGATCTCAGCCCTTGGCGGCAGCGAGAAACGGCGCCAGACGCTGCGCCATTTCCGCGCCGAGCGCCTGCAGCCCGCTCATCGGACGCACCATGACTTCGAATTCGACGATCCGTCCCGACTCGTCGAAACGGATCATGTCGATGCCTTTCAACTCGCGCTCGCCTACCCGAGCGGAAAATTCCAGCACCACATTGAGGCCGTCGGCCGTCGCCAGCTCACGGTGATAGGCAAAGTCCTCGAACACCGTGAGCACCGTATTGAGGATCAGATTCACCGCCTGCGCACCTGGATAAGGGGTATGCGCCATGGGCGAGCGGAACACCGCCTGTGGGTGCAGCAGTTCGGGCAAGGCGCTGAGGTCCTTGGCGGCAATGAACTGATGCCAGCGTGCGAGGCCGGCTGCGACGGCAGGTTGTAGCTGGGCATTGAGAGACATCGGCTTCTCCTTGTTGTTGTCGGCCAGATAGCCAGCGCCCCGCACTGGGCGTAATGCTTTCACTTAGGGCTGCACGCGTTTGGCTCCCGTCTCCCATTTATTCGGGGCACGCCTAGTGGAGAGGGGCCGGGGGAGAGGGCTGAAAACACCGCAAAACTGCCAGTTTCCCCTTTCCCTAGCCCTCTCCCCCAAAGGGGCGAGGGGACTGATCGCGCTCGACCGTTTATTAAGTGAACAGTATTACCCGCACTAAGGGGGCGCTGCGTCGATCAGAGTTCGACCGCCAGGCGCGAACCCTGGTTGATCGCCCGCTTGGCATCGAGCTCGGCAGCGACATCAGCCCCGCCGACCAGATGTACGCTCTGACCGGCGCTCTGCAACCCTTCCTGCAGCTCACGCAGCGGGTCCTGGCCGGCGCAGACGATCACGGTGTCGACCGGCAGCACCTGCTCATCGCCACCAGCGATGCGGATATGCAGGCCGGCGTCATCGACCTTGAGGTACTCGACCGAGTTGAGCATTTGCACGTTCTTGTTCTTCAGGCCGGTGCGGTGAATCCAGCCGGTGGTCTTGCCCAGGCCATCGCCGACCTTGGTCTTCTTGCGCTGCAGCAGGAACACCTCACGCGCCGCCGGGTGCGGATGCGCCTGAATGCCTGCCACGCCACCACGTGCTTCGAGCGCGGTATCGATACCCCATTCCCTCCAGAACTCGTTACGGTCGAGGCTGGTGGCCTTGCCCTGGTGAGTGATGAACTCGGACACGTCGAAGCCGATACCGCCAGCGCCGATCACCGCGACCTTCTGGCCGACCGGCTTGCGCTCGAGAATTGCGTCCAGGTATCCAATCACCTTGGCATGCTCGATCCCCGGAATCTCCGGGGTGCGCGGGGCGATACCGGTGGCCAGGATGATCTCGTCGAAGCCGCCCTTGACCAGATCCTCCACCGACACGCGGGTGTTCAGGCGCACATCGACGCCGGTGGTCTCCAGCTTGCGCTTGAAGTAGCGCAGGGTCTCGAAGAACTCCTCCTTGCCTGGCACGCGCTTGGCCACGTTGAACTGGCCGCCGATTTCGCTGGCCGAATCGAACAGGGTCACGTCGTGACCGCGCTCGGCTGCCACGGTGGAAGCAGCGAGGCCGGCCGGGCCGGCGCCGACCACGGCGATCCTCTTCACCGCGGCAGTGGGAATGTAGTTCAACTCGGTCTCATGGCAGGCGCGCGGGTTGACCAGGCAGCTGGTCAGTTTGCCGCCGAAGGTGTGATCCAGGCAGGCCTGGTTGCAACCGATGCAGGTATTGATCTCGTCCGCGCGGCCTTCGGCAGCCTTGTTGACGAAGTCCGGGTCGGCGAGGAACGGCCGGGCCATCGACACCATGTCGGCGTCGCCCTCGGCCAGCACCTGCTCGGCCACTTCCGGGGTGTTGATGCGGTTGGTGGTGATCAGCGGGATGCCGACTTCGCCCCTGAGCTTGGCAGTGACCTTGGTGAAGGCCGCGCGCGGCACCTTGGTGGCGATGGTCGGGATACGCGCCTCGTGCCAGCCGATACCGGTGTTGATGAGGGTGGCGCCAGCCTGCTCGATGGCCTTGGCCAGCAGCACGATCTCATCCCAAGTGCTGCCGCCCTCGACCAGGTCGAGCATCGACAGGCGATAGATGATGATGAAGTTCGGCCCGACCGCCTCACGCACGCGGCGGACGATCTCCACCGGCAGGCGCATGCGGTTCTCGTAGCTGCCGCCCCAGCGGTCGCTGCGATGGTTGGTATGAGCCACCAGGAACTGGTTGATGAAGTAGCCTTCCGAGCCCATCACCTCGACACCGTCGTAGCCGGCCTGCTGGGCCAGCGCAGCGCAATTGACGAAGTCGGCGATCTGCTTCTCGATGCCCTCCTCGTCCAGCTCATGCGGCTTGAACGGGTTGATCGGCGCCTGGATGGCGCTCGGCGCCACGGATTTCGGGCTGTAGGCATAACGCCCGGCATGCAGGATCTGCATGCAGATCTTGCCGCCGGCCTCGTGCACGGCCTGGGTGACGATCTTGTGCTTCTCCGCCTCCTCGACCGTGCTCAGCTTGGCCGCGCCGGCGTACACGCCGCCCTCCTCGTTCGGACCGATGCCGCCAGTGACCATCAGGCCGACACCGCCACGGGCGCGCTCGGCGAAATAGGCCGCCATACGCTCGAAGCCACCCGGCTTCTCTTCCAGGCCAGTGTGCATGGAGCCCATCAGCGTGCGGTTCTTCAATGTGGTGAAGCCGAGGTCGAGCGGGGCCAGCAGGTGCGGGTAACGAGCAGTCATGGATATCTCCACATCGCGGTGCAGTTCACGGATTGCCGCGGTCTCATGGGCACGCGGTCGGTTATGCAGCCAGACGATAAAGAGGCTGCCAGCCAGGCTCAATGATCGAAACTGACAAGATAATGATCAAAAATAGCAATCCTGCTTGGCAACGTGGCTCGACCGACCTAACCTGCACCGCAACGAAGCCGAACACCTCGAAATGCGCCTACTGATCACCCTATTGCTCTCGCTCGCCCTGCTGGCCGGTCTCGGCAGCTATGCCCACTGGATCGAGCAACGCCCCAGCGGCCATTACCTGTCCGACCTGCGCAGCCAGGCCGTGCTCGATATCGGCCAACCCGGCCCGCGCGGCAACCTGTTGGGCATCCAGCCGGAACTGTTCGCCGCCGACTACCAGAGCCTCGCCCACCTGCGCCTGAAACTGGCTGCCTACCTGGACCACGCCCGCGATCAGGGCCTGCTCAACCAGCGCACCGTCGTCGTGCTGCCCGAACATATCGGTACCTGGCTGCTCGCCGTCGGCGAGAAGCAAGAGCTCCATCGCGCCGCCGAACGCCGTGAGGCCATGCACTGGCTGGCAGCGACCAATCCGCTGGATTACCTCGGTGCGCTACTGGATGCCGGAAGGGACGCGCGCGTCGAAGACGCCCTGCTGCGGACCAAGGCGAAATCGATGGCGCACGACTACCAGCAGTTGTTCGGCGACCTGGCCCGCGACTACCAGATCACCTTGGTGGCCGGCTCCATCGTCCTGCCCGAACCCCGAGTGGAACTGGGTCGCCTCGAAGTCGGGCGCGGGCCGCTCTACAACGTCAGCCTGGTATTCGACCGGGCCGGCAACCCGCTGGGCCAGCCACAACGGCACACCTTCGATGCCGGCGCGCTCCGCACCGGCAAGGCAGATTCCCTGCAAGTGCTGGATACACCCGCCGGGCGTCTCGGCGTGCTACTTGGCGGCGATATCAGCCAGCTTCCGCAGGCGATGACCGCGGACGGCGACGCCATCGAGTTGCTGGCCATGCCCAGCGACCTGAACGGCCAGACGGACGAATCCAAGCTCGGCGAGCGACTGCAGGCCCACGGCATTCGCGCAGGGATGCAAGTCCATCTGCGCGGCAGACTCTGGGAGCGCAGCGGCCAGTCCCAGGCGCTGGCTTTGCGTGACGGCAGCAGCGAGCGGAGTAGCCAAGAACGTGGCGCCCAACTGATCAACCTGTGGTTATGAAGGCCTCACGCGTTCGTCTCGGCGACCTCTCCGTCGGTTTCACCCTGGCGCTGGCCGATGCGCTGCGCGCCCAGGGCCAGGACCCCGAGCCGTTGCTGGCACAGTTCGGCCTGGATGCCGCACGCCTGAGCGAGCCTCGCGCGCGCCTGTCGATCCCGCGCTTCATGCGTCTCGGCCATAGCGCCATCGCCCTGTGTGGCAACCCGGCACTGGGTCTGGACATGGGCCGCCATAGCCGCATGAGCCAGGTCGGCCTGGCTGGCGTCTGCGCCGCACAGGCACCTGATCTGCGTGAAGCGGCGCGCACGCTGACGCGCTTCGAACCGCTGTATGCCGCCAACTACCGCGGCCGCTCGGACTTTCGCGAGGACGCCCGTGGCGCCTGGCTGCAGTTCTATTCCATCAGTCCGTACAACGCCTACAACCGCTTCGTGGTGGATTCGGTGCTGGCCGGTTGGCAAACCAACCTGGGCCAGGTGGTGGGTCGCCCCGTCATCCCGGAAAAGGTCGAAATCGAATTTCCAGCGCCGGACTATGGCGAGCGTTACGAGGCGCTGTTCGGCTGCCCGGTGGAGTTCAGCGCCGGCGCCAACCGCCTGCGCCTGGGCAATGAAGTCCTGGCGCAGCGCAATCCGCAGCACTGCCCGGGCACCTGGCGGCATTTGGTGGAATTATGTGAACGTGAACTGGATCAGCTGACCCGCACACGCAGCCTGCGCGAACGGGTGATCCAGCTGCTGGGGCCATTGCTGCACGGCCACGAACCGGACCTGGATGAAGTCGCACGCAGTCTGCACCTGCCGAGCTGGACGCTGCGGCGCAAGCTGGCCGAGGAAGGCACACAATTTCGCACCATCCTCAACGACACGCGACGTGACCTGGCCACCGCCTATATCCGTGACACCGAGCTGGCTTTCGGCGAGATCGCCTACCTGCTCGGCTTCGCCTCGGCCGAGGCGTTCCAGCGCGCCTTCAAACGCTGGCTTGGGCAAACACCGGGCGACTATCGCCGCGCACAACGCCGCGCCAGTGGCGACGCCTAGAGTTCGGTGGCGTCGTCTACGTCCGTCACGTCCTGATCGAAGGCATCGCGCTCGAGCAACTCTTCCTGATAATCGTCCATCTGTCGTTCTCCCGACTCGTGTCATCTGTCCGATAGCAAGCTACGTTGCCCGCATGAAGACAAGATGACGAAAAGCCGCAGGGCCATCGCACGAATGACAGGCAATAAAAAACCCGTCGATCTTGCGATCGACGGGTTTCGTATATGGCGCAGCGGACGGGACTCGAACCCGCGACCCCCGGCGTGACAGGCCGGTATTCTAACCGACTGAACTACCGCTGCGTGTCGGTTGGACTTGCGTCCAAAGAACTCTTGAAACTCTGTAGCATCCGATGGCGCCCTTGGCGGGCTTTCCATCTCAAACCGACAAATGTCGATCTGGCAAATAATGGCGCAGCGGACGGGACTCGAACCCGCGACCCCCGGCGTGACAGGCCGGTATTCTAACCGACTGAACTACCGCTGCGCGTCGGCCGGACTTACGTCCGAATTCGCTATGGTGGGTGGTGACGGGATCGAACCGCCGACCCTCTGCTTGTAAGGCAGATGCTCTCCCGGCTGAGCTAACCACCCATGTGCCTTAGCGAGGCGCGCACTTTATGCAGGTGGCGAAGCTAAGTCAACACCCTGCTTGAATTTTTTCTGAAAAAAGCGCGTCGGACTCAGTCCATTTCGCCGCACAGCTCGGCGGCCCTCAACAACGCCGCCGTCAGACTGTGGCGCTCCCAGTCGGAGAGCACGGCGAAACGCTGATTGAACTCCGGCGGCATCAGCGTCGGCGCCTGCTGGATCAGCTCGCGGCCAGCGTCACTGATCAGCAGCCATTGCCGTCGACGATCCTGATCGTCGCGCTGGCGCTGCAACAAACCGTGCTCTTCGAGGCGATCGAGCAGACCGGAAAGCGTCGCGGCCGTCAGGCTGACGCGACTGCTGAGCACGCTGGCGGTCATGCGCGTCTCGCTGGCCAGTACCTGCAGGATCATCAACTGCATGGGCGTCAGCCCACCAAAACGGGCCAGACGCTTGGCATGCACTTCCCCTGCCTGTTGCAGGCGCCGCAGCGCTTGGAACAGTGGCATTTCAAAGGCCATGACAGATGACAGATCTATTTCAGCAGGAACTTTTTTAACACTCATAAACACCAATCCTTAACCACCAACACTTTGACATGAAAGCATTTTCTTGTTTTGGTGTAAAAGGCTCGGCCACGAGCCACTCCCCAACGGCAACACCGGTAAGGAATTATGTGCGGAATAGCTGGAGAACTACGTTTTGATCGACGCCCCGCGGACCTGGCGGCAGTCGAGCGCATCACCCACCACCTCGCCCCTCGCGGCCCTGACGCCCACGGCTTTCATAGCCAGGGCCCCATCGCCCTAGGTCACCGCCGCCTGAAGATCATGGATCTGGCCGAAGCCTCGGGCCAGCCGATGATCGACAGCGATCTCGGCCTGTCGATGGTGTTCAACGGCGCCATCTACAACTACCCCGAGCTGCGCAGCGAACTGGAAGCGCTGGGTTATCGTTTCTTCTCCGGCGGTGACACCGAGGTACTGCTCAAGGGCTATCACGCCTGGGGCGAAGCCTTGCTACCCAAGCTCAACGGCATGTTCGCCTTCGCCGTCTGGGAGCGCGACAAGCAGAGCCTGTTCATCGCCCGCGACCGTCTCGGCGTCAAACCGCTGTACCTGTCGCGCACTGGTGAGCGCCTGCGTTTCGCCTCGTCGCTGCCGGCCCTGCTGCAGGGTGGCGACATCGCTAGAACGCTCGATCCGATCGCGCTCAACCACTATCTGAATTTCCATGCCGTGGTGCCCGCACCGCGCACCATCCTCGCGGGCGTGGAGAAGCTGCCGCCGGCCACCTGGATGCGTATCGATGCCGATAACAAGATCGAGCAGAAGACCTGGTGGACGCTGCAGTTCGGCCCGCAAGGCGATGAAGCGGCGTACGGCCTGGAAGAATGGCGCGACCTGACCCTGCAAACCATGCGCGAAGCCGTGGCCATTCGTCAGCGTGCCGCCGTGGACGTCGGCGTGCTGCTCTCCGGTGGCGTCGACTCGAGCATGCTGGTCGGCCTGCTGCGCGAAGCCGGCGTGGAGAATCTGCTGACCTTCTCCATCGGTTTTCAGGATGCCGGCGGCGAGCGTGGCGACGAGTTCCAGTATTCGGACCTGATCGCCCAGCGCTTCGCCACTCGTCACCATCAGTTGCGCATCGGCGAGCACGAGATTCTCGATCAACTGCCGCAGGCCTTCCGCGCCATGAGCGAGCCGATGGTCAGCCACGACTGCATCGCCTTCTACCTGCTCTCGCGTGAAGTCGCCAAGCACTGCAAGGTGGTCCAGAGCGGCCAGGGCGCCGACGAGCTGTTCGCCGGTTACCACTGGTACCCGCAGGTCGATGGCGCCAAGGATGCCTTCGCCGCCTACCGCGCAGCCTTCTTCGACCGCGAGCACGACGAGTATGCGGCCTGCGTGCAACCAGCCTGGCTGACCGGCGACATGGCCGGCGAGTTCGTGCGCGAGCACTTCGCCATGCCGGGCGCCGAGGCCGCAGTGGACAAGGCGCTGCGCCTGGACAGCACGGTGATGCTGGTCGACGACCCGGTCAAGCGCGTGGACAACATGACCATGGCCTGGGGCCTGGAGGCGCGCACGCCGTTCCTCGATTACCGCGTGGCCGAGCTGTCGGCGCGCATTCCGGCGCAATTCAAGCTGCCTGAAGGCGGCAAGTACGTGCTCAAGGAAGCGGCGCGCAAGGTCATCCCCAGCGAGGTGATCGACCGGCCCAAGGGTTACTTTCCGGTACCGGGTCTCAAGCACCTGGAAGGCGCCACCCTCGGCTGGGTGCGTGACCTGCTGCTCGACCCCAGCCAGGATCGCGGCCTGTTCAACCCGAACATGCTCGACCAGTTGTTGACTAACCCAGAGAGCCAGCTCACCCCCCTGCGCGGCTCCAAGCTGTGGCAGTTGGCGGCGCTCAACCTGTGGCTGAGCGAGCAGGGTCTGTAACTGAGACGGAGCGGCCTTTTTGGCCGCTCTTGCAGGATCAATGGTCGTAGCCCGGTAAAGCCGGGATTTGTCGCGACTCAATGACGATCCGGCTCAGACCGGACGTAGTGAACACGGACAGGGACTATTCCATGCGCTCCACTGCCTTCAACCAACGCCTGCTGCGCGGCCAGACGCCCTCCTACGAACGTCTGCAAGCGCGCCTGGCCGAAGATCACGCCAGCCAGCCAAGCCAGCCGCAGGCCATCCATTGCGGCTGGGGTCGCCTGCTGATCGGCCACACTTACCCGGACCCCACCGTGCTGGCCGAGGCGCTGCTCGCCGAGCAACCCGGCGAGCGCGATATCGCCCTGTATGTCGCCGCACCGCACCAGGTGCTGGCCCATGCGCCGCAGCAACTGTTTCTCGACCCTTCCGACACGCTGCGCCTGTGGTTCACCGACTACCGTCCGGCGCGCCGCAGCTTCCGCGGCTTTCGCATTCGCCGGGCGCAGAACGAAGCGGACTGGCAGGCGATCAACTGCCTGTACCAGACCCGCGGCATGCTGCCGATCGATCCGGCCAAACTCACGCCCTACAACGACGGTGGCCCGACCTACTGGCTGGCGGAGGACGAAGACAGCGGCGCGGTGATCGGCAGCGTCATGGGCCTCAACCATCAGCGCGCCTTCCATGACCCGGAAAACGGCAGTAGCCTCTGGTGCCTGGCGGTCGATCCGCAGTGCAGCCGCCCGGGCGTCGGCGAAGTGCTGGTGCGCCACCTGATCGAACACGGCATGAGCCGTGGCCTGAGCTACCTTGACCTGTCGGTGCTGCACGACAACAAGCAGGCCAAGAAGCTCTACGCCAAGCTGGGCTTTCGCGAGCTGCAGACCTTCAGCCTCAAGCGCAAGAACGGCATCAACCAGCCGCTGTTTCTCGGCCCCGGCCCGCAAGCCGAACTCAACCCCTACGCACGCATCATCGTCGACGAAGCGCTGCGTCGCGGTATCGAGGTGCAGGTGGACGACGCCGAAGCCGGGCTGTTCACCCTCAGCCATGGTGGCCGACGCATCCGTTGCCGGGAGTCGCTGTGCGACCTCACCAGCGCCGTGAGCATGACGCTGTGCCAGGACAAGCGCCTGACCCACCGCGCCCTGTCGCGTGCCGGCCTCAGCGTTCCGGCGCAACGCCTGGCCGCAAACGCCGAGGACAACGCCACCTTCCTCGCCGAACATGGCTCGGTGGTGGTCAAACCGGTGGACGGCGAACAGGGCCAGGGCGTGGCAGTCGACCTGCGCACGCCGGCTGAAGTGCAGGAAGCCATCGAACGCGCCCGCGTGTTCGATCAGCGCGTGCTGCTGGAAAGCTATCACCAGGGCCACGATCTGCGCATCCTGGTGATCGGCTACGAGGTGGTGGCTGCCGCTATTCGCCGTCCGGCGGAGATTATCGGCGATAGCCGCCACAGCATCGGCGAGCTGATCGATGCCCAGAGCCGCCGCCGCCAGGCCGCCACCGGCGGCGAAAGCCGCATTCCCAAGGACGCCGAAACCCTGCGTACCCTGCACGGTGCCGGCCTCGACTACGACAGCGTGCTGCCGGCCGGCCAGCGCCTGGCGGTGCGCAAGACCGCCAACCTGCATACCGGCGGCACCCTGGAAGACGTCACCGCGATTCTTCATCCGGCACTGCGCGACGCGGCGATCAAGGCTGCCCGCGCCCTGGAAATCCCTGTGGTCGGCCTCGACCTGCTGGTGCCTGCGGCCGATCAGCCCGACTACGTGTTCATCGAGGCCAACGAACGGGCCGGCCTGGCCAACCACGAACCGCAGCCGACGGCCGAGCGCTTCGTCGACCTGCTGTTCCCGCTCAGCCAGGCAACGAGCTGAACACTCTCCCCCCGGCCCTCTCCCGCACACGGGAGAGGGGCAATCCGAACGCGAGGAGCTTGCATGCAACAACTACCCGAACCCGACCTGGACTACCTGCAGAAGGTGCTGCTGGAAATGCTCGCCATTCCCAGCCCCACCGGTTTCACCGACACCATCGTGCGCTACGTCGCTGAACACCTCGAAGAGCTGGAGATCCCCTTCGAGCTGACCCGCCGCGGCACCATCCGTGCCACCCTGCGCGGGCGCCAGAGCGAGTACGAACGCTTCGACCGCGCGGTCTCCGCGCACCTCGACACCATTGGCGCCATCGTCCGCGAGATCAAGGACAACGGCCGTCTCGGCCTGGCCCCGGTGGGCTGCTGGTCGAGCCGCTTCGCCGAGGGCAGTCGCGTCAGCCTGTTCACCGACAACGGCGTGATCCGCGGCAGCGTACTACCGCTGATGGCCTCCGGGCACGCCTTCAACACCGCCGTCGACACCATGCCGATAAGCTGGGATCACATCGAGCTGCGTCTGGATGCCTACTGCGCCACCCGCGCCGATTGCGACTCACTGGGCATCTCGGTGGGCGATTTCGTCGCCTTCGACCCGCTACCGGAGTTTTCCGAAAGCGGCCATATCAGCGCCCGCCACCTGGACGACAAGGCCGGCGTCGCCGCGCTGCTGACGTCGCTCAAGGCGATTCGCGACCACGGCCTGCAACCGATGATCGATTGCCATCCGCTGTTCACCATCACCGAGGAAGTCGGCTCCGGCGCCGCTGCCGCGCTGCCCTGGGACGTCAGCGAATTCGTCGGTATCGACATCGCTCCGGTCGCGCCGGGCCAGCAATCCAGCGAGCACGCGGTCAGCGTGGCCATGCAGGATTCCGGCGGCCCCTACGACTATCACCTGTCGCGCCAACTGCTGCGCCTGGCCGCCGAACAGGATGTGCCGGTACGTCGCGATCTGTTCCGCTACTACCACAGCGATGCGCAGTCGGCCGTCGCCGCCGGTCATGACATTCGCACCGCTCTGCTGGCCTTCGGCTGCGACGCCACCCACGGCTACGAGCGCACCCATATCGACAGCCTCAAGGCCCTCAGCCGCCTGCTCACCGCCTATATGATGAGCCCGCCGGTATTTGCCAGCGACGCCCAGCCGGCGCAAGGTTCGCTGGAACGTTTCAGCCATCAGCTGGAGCACGATGCGCAGATGGAAAGCGATACCCGTGTTCCTCCCGTGGACACCCTGGTTGGACAACATGATCGCGACGCTTGAAGCCTTACGCGCATAAAGGCAAAGTGACATAAAAGGACGACAGGGGAGCATCAGCTCCCCTTTTTATCGCCAGCTTATCGGTCAGCTACCCTTACAAACGTCGTCACGTGACGTTTAAAAATGACTCCCGGCCATGCTGCATGGCCTATTGAGAAGGCGTTTGGCAAGCAGCGCGATTTGCAAACACCTTCAGAGGTTCACGGATGCCTCGCCTTTACCTGGCTTTGCTGCTGTTGTGGCTTGCCTGCCCAGCCTGGGCCCTCACGCCTGCGCCGCTGGATAGCGACCTGCGCCTGTCTCTGGGCCCTTACAGCGGTTATTACGAAGACGTGGATGGCACGCTCGACGTCGAGCAGGTGCTGGCCCTGGATGATGACGACTTTCGTAAAGTCAGCGGCGAACATGCCAATCTCGGCAAGAATGCCTCGGTCTGGTGGTTCAAGATTCGCCTGGTCAATGCCTTGCAACATGACGTGGGCGGCTACCTGGAAGTCAATTATCCGCTGCTCGATCACCTGCAGGTTCACCTGGTCACCCCGGACGGCAAACAGCAACAACAGGAAAGCGGCGACACCTTCGCCTTCTCCCAGCGGCCGGTGCAGGTCCGTAACTTCTGGTTCCCGCTGCAGCTCGAACCTGGCGTCAACACGCTGCTGGTTCGCGTGGAAACCACCAGCACGGTGTTCGTGCCACTGTTCTTCGCCACCTACGGTGCCAGCGCCGCGGCGCAGGAAAATCTGATGGGCTTCAACGGCGCGTTCTACGGCGTGCTGTTCGCCATGTTCTGCTACAACCTGTTCCTCTATCTTTCGCTGCGCGAATCGGCCTATCTCTGGTATCTGGCGTACAACCTCAACGTCGGCCTGCTCGCCGCCTGCTTCGACGGCATGCTGTTCAAGCTGCTGCCCGAGCACGTGGCCTTGCAGTCGGTGAGCATCTATATCCTGATGTACGTGCATTGCCTCACGGCGGTGCAGTTCAGCCGCCATTTCCTTCACGCCCGGCAGTACTTCCCCCGCCTGGACACCTGCCTGCGCCTGCTGATGCTGATCTGCGCCGGCTGCCTGCTGTCGGTGCCGCTGATTGGCTTCGCGGCGTGGAACATCCTGGCCAGCGTCACCGTTTCCCTGGTCTCGCTGATCCTCCTGCTGACCGGCATCTACGTCTGGCGCCGCGGCGTGCGCTACGGCTCATACTACACACTGGCCTGGGCCATCCTGCTGTTCGCCTTCATCCAGGCCACCACCGGCTCGCTGGGGCTGGAAGTACTCGGCGTGTTCGGCGCCACGGTGGTGAAGATCGGCGTAACCATCGAGCTGATTACCCTGTCGATCGGCCTGGCCGACCGCATCAACCTGCTCAAGGAAGAAGGCTTCCAATCTCGCCGTGCGGCCGAGCAGGCAGCCTTCGAAAGCCAGGCCAAGAGCCGCTTCCTGGCCAAGATGAGCCACGAGATCCGCACTCCGCTCAATGGCGTGCTGGGCATGCTGCAGCTGCTGCGCGAAACACCGATGGATCGCAGCCAGCGTTTTTATGTCGACACCATTTCCAGCTCCGGCAGTTCGCTGATGGCGGTGATCAACGACATTCTCGACTACGCCCGCATCGAATCGGGCAAGCTCAGCCTGGAGCAGATCGAGTTCGACCTGGAAGATATGATTTCCGAGACGCTCAGCCTGTTCACAGGCCAGGCGTTGGACAAGCGCCTGCGCCTCTATGTCAGCCTGGAGAATGGCGTACCGCGGCGCATCCAGGGTGACCCGACGCGACTCAAGCAGGTGCTGATGAATCTGCTCAGCAACGCCCTGAAGTTCACCGCAGAAGGACATGTGGCAGTCAGCGTCAGCCGCCGCAGCGACAGCCATGGCAACCCGCATCTGGTATTCGCCGTCAGCGACAGTGGCATCGGCATCAGCGAGCAGGCCCTGGCGCAGTTGTTCGAGTCCTTCGCCCAGGGCGACTCCAGCACCACGCGCCGCTATGGCGGCAGCGGCCTGGGGCTGGCCATCAGCAAGGAACTGGTGGAGATGATGGGCGGGCGCATCGAGGTGCAGAGCACGCTCGGCCAGGGCACCCGCTTTGCTTTCGACATCCCCTTGCTGAGTGAGCAGGACGCCCCCGACGAGCTCAACCGCCTGCTGGCGGGCCGTACCGCCCTGCTCGCCTCGCTCGATGGCCTGGGCCTGGATGCCATGAGCCGCCTGCTCGGCCGCTGGGGTATGCGCACCGAGCGTTGTCAGACGCCGGAACGGCTGCAGGACTACCTGGAGGATTTCACCGCGCCGCCGCTGCTGGTGCTGATGGCGCCCTGGCCGGGCGGCATCAATCACTGGCTCGATTCGATCAGGCCAAAACTGCAGGCGCAGCAGCGCGTGATGCTGATCTGCCCACCGGAGGCCTGTCCGCAGTTGCCGGCGAGCCAGGGTCTGCGTCTGCAACACCTGGCCCAGCCGGTGGCGATCAACGCGCTGCGTCAAGCCCTCACCGGGCTGTATGAAGAACCCAAAGCACAGGTACATCAGTTGGTCAGAGACATACGTAGCGACAGCAGTAACGCCCCCTGCATCCTGGTGGCAGAAGACAACCCGGTGAACCAGTTGGTGGTTCAGGGCTTCCTGAAGAAACGCGGCTACAGCGTGCGCCTGGTCACCAACGGTCAGGCTGCAGTCGATGAATACGAGCGTGACCCGGCTGCCGTGCACTTGATCCTGATGGACTGCGAGATGCCGGTCATGGACGGCTTCGAAGCCACCCGGCAGATCCGTCGTCTGGAGCGCAGCCGGCAGCTCGCTGCGGTGCCGGTCATCGCCCTGACTGCACACATCCTCGAAGAACACCGTCAGCACGGCCTGGATGCCGGTATGGACGATTTCCTCGGTAAGCCGCTGGATAGCGGGCTGCTCTACAGTACGCTGGAGCGCTTTCTGCAACGCCCCGGCAACCGCGCCTGAACCTACTCGCAGCGCGGCGCCCTCTGGCTCTATCATGGGCGCCAACAACTGGAGTCGATTCGCTGTGCTGATCCCCGCTCACCTGCTGCAAGCCGATACCCTTACCGCCCTGATCGAAGATTTCGTCACCCGCGACGGCACCGACAACGGCGACGAAACACCGCTGGAGACCCGCGTACAGCGCGTACGCCGCGCCCTGGACAAGGGCGAGGCGGTGATCGTGTTCGACCCGGACAGCCAGCAGTGCCAGTTGGCGATGAAGCGGGACGTGCCCAGGGAATGGCTGGATGCCGAGCCCTGAACCACTGCGTAGGAGCCAATTTATTCGCGATCAGCAATCTCTATTGAACGCGATAAAACGGAGCACCACCCGCTCGCGCCTGCAGACTGCTCCGAGCTCTGCCTGGCCTGGACATCAGTGATTGACGGTGTGCGCCAGCATCACCGATAGCTGGCACAGCGGTCGGCCACTCTCGGCCTGCCACTGGTTGAAGGCGGCCTGTACCGCAGCCAAGTCCTTCTGGCTGGTGGGCGCCTTGTCGATCACGCCCTGAGCCTTGAGCGCGGCCACCATGTCATCGGTGGGCACGAAGGTGTCCTTGCCTGCCATGCGCAGCAAACGCGGCGCCGACAGTCCACCGAGCTGATTACCCTGCTTGGCGAGGTACTTCCACAGACCGACGATATTGCTCACCGGCCAGTCGGCGATCAGGGCGCCGAAGCTACCTTTCTCGCGGCGTACATCGAGGATGAACTGGGCGTTGCGCGGCACGCTCTTGAGCTTGCCCAGGTGGCGGATCAGCCGCGCATCCTGCATCAGGTTCTCCAGGCGCTCGGCGCCCATCAGCACCACCTTCTCCGGGTCGAAGCTGAAGAACACTTCCTCGAACGCCGGCCACTTGGCATCCACCAGGCTGTGCTTGAGCCCGGCGCGGAAGATGCGCAGGCTGATCAGCGACAGGTAGCGGTCGTCGGCGAGCGCACGCAGCTCGGCATCGCTGCGCGGCTGCGGCAGCATGGCCTCCAGCACACTCGCGGAGCCGAAGCGGTTGAGGCAGAACTCGTGCAGCCACTTGTAATCACGCATGAATCGAATCCTTCATGAAACGGATGACGAAGCCTGCATGCACAACACCGAGCACCGCAAGTCCTGTAAAAACCCAGGCCGAGTGAAACCCGCCAATCCCGGACTGGCGGGTTGCAACCGTCCTACCCGCGCAAACGCGCGGCGGCTTGGCGCAATGCGGCTTCGGTGCCGCTCCAGCCCAGGCAGCCATCGGTGATCGATACGCCATAGCGCAGCTCGCCGGAAAGCGCCTGACAACCATCGAACAGATGACTCTCCAGCATTACCCCGCGCAGGCTGGCATCGCCGGCCAGGCGCTGGTCGATCACGCTGTCCAGCACCGCCGGCTGGCGCAACGGGTCCTTGCCACTGTTGGCGTGGCTGCAGTCGACCATGATCCGCGGCGCGATGCCCTGGCGCTGCAGGGCATCGCGCGCAGCGGCGACGCTGGCAGCATCATGATTCGGCGCGCCGTGGCCACCGCGCAGCACCAGATGGGTGTCCGGGTTGCCCGCGGTGTGCAGCAGCGCCGGATGGCCGAGGTCGTCGATACCGAAGTGCTGGTGCGGGTGCGCCGCCGAGCGCATGGCGTCGCAGGCGATGCCGACGCTGCCATCGGTGCCATTCTTGAAGCCAACCGGCAGATCCAGGCCACTGACCATCTCGCGGTGCACCTGCGACTCGCTGGTACGTGCACCGATGGCCGCCCAACCGAGCAAATCATCGAAGTAACCGGCAGCCATCGGCTGCAGCAGCTCGCTGGCCAGCGGCAGGCCGCGCTCGAGGATGTCCAGCATCAACTGTCGTGACTGGCGCAGGCCTTCAGCCATGTCACCGCTGCCATCCAGGTGCGGGTCGTACAGCAGTCCCTTCCAACCTACGGTGGTGCGCGGTTTTTCCACGTAGGCGCGCATCACCAGCAGCAGTTGGTCATCGACCTGCGGCGCCAGTGCGGCCAGGCGTTCGGCGTATTCGAGCGCCGAGGCGCGGTCATGCAGGGAACAGGGGCCGACGACTACCAACAGGCGTGCATCGGTGCCATCGAGCACGGCGCGGATGGCATCGCGGTCATTGGCAATACGTTCGGCAAGTGCGGCGGATAGCGGCAGGCGCTGGCGCATTACGGCGGGGCTGGGCAGCGGCTGGGCGCTGCGGCGGGCGATGGTGGTGACGGGGCAAGCGAGTTGAGCGGAGACGGATGCGTTCATGATCTGGCGGTTCCTTGGCCGGCGCGGCCTGCGCCGCGCGGCGCTAACTGAGTGTTCGTGGTAAAGGTGTCAGGGCGGTGGTGACGCTGCTAAATCGCCAGTCGTAGCGGTAGTTGCGGTAATAACGGTTCATCTGTGAATCCTCGATCTGTGGCCGTTTTCGGCCGAAAAAAACAAAACCCCCGGTCGGGTTGCCGACCGGGGGTTTTCTGGAAAACGTCTCTGGTGGCGACCCTGGTGTCTCAGGCCGCCTGTGGGGTATCAGGCGCGCCTGTGGCTAAACCAATACCCAAAGAAGTAATACGCCGCAGCCGCGACCGACTGCACACGCGCCAACGCGACGCACGAGGCACCGGCTTGCAGCATGGACAGGGAGTTGAGGCTGGCGGACATGAAATTCTCCAAAGCGATGGCCGAACCATACTCCAGGCCTTTGCGGCCTGGCAAGCGTCGCGGCTAAAGCCCCTCCCACAGGTTCGAGTCACTTGTAGGAGCGGCTTCAGCCGCGATGGCTTACAGGCTCATCACATCGAGGAAGCGCGGCGTGGCGCTGTCGTCGATCTTCAGGCTCTTGAAGTCGAACAGGTCGCGGTCGGCCAGCTGCGAGGGGTGCACGTTCTGCAAGGCGCGGAACATGATCTCGACGCGGCCCGGGCTCTTGCGCTCCCACTCCTGCAACATCTCCTTGACCACCTGGCGCTGCAGGTTCTCCTGCGAGCCGCAGAGGTTGCACGGAATGATGGGGAATTCCTTTAGCTGGCTGTAGGCCTCGATATCGGCCTCGGCGCAGTAGGCCAGCGGGCGAATCACCACGTTGCGGCCGTCGTCGGACAGCAGTTTGGGTGGCATGGCCTTGAGCGTGCCGCCGTAGAACATGTTGAGGAAGAAGGTTTCCAGGATGTCGTCGCGATGGTGCCCCAGCGCCATCTTGGTCGCGCCGATCTCGTCGGCATAGGTGTACAGGGTGCCACGGCGCAGGCGCGAGCACAGCGAGCAGGTGGTCTTGCCCTCGGGAATCTTTTCCTTGACCACCGAGTAGGTGTCCTTCTCGATGATGTGGTACGCGACGCCGACGGACTCCAGATAGGCCGGCAGGACGTGCTCGGGGAAGCCGGGCTGCTTCTGGTCCATGTTCACCGCGACGATCTCGAACTTGATCGGCGCCACCTTCTGCAGGTAAAGCAGCACGTCGAGCATGGTGTAGCTGTCCTTGCCGCCGGACAGGCAGACCATCACCTTGTCGCCATCCTCGATCATGTTGAAGTCGGTGATGGCTTCGCCGGCCAGGCGGCGAATGCGCTTCTGCAGTTTGTTCTGGTTGACCGAGAGGGTGCCCATGGTGCGTCGAAATCCGAGGGGTGGGAACGAAAGCGCGACATTTTACGCACAAAGGCGCCGCGCCCCTACCCCGTTGACGGTTAAATGCTAGGCTCGGCCGATGAAAGACGACCTCGACCCCAACCAGGACCTAGCAGAGCAGGTGCTGCAATTGCTCCAGGCAGCCCCCGACGGGCTGGCCGAATATGCCCTTATCCAGCAACTCAAGGCCCGCCACAGCGGCCATCTGCCCAACCTGCCGCTGACGGACAAGCTGGTGCTCTTCCGCACCCATTTTCTGCTGTTCAACGCCCTCTACCGCCTGCGTGATCAGCTCTGGCACGAACAGACGCACCTGCTCGAGATCAGCCCGCTGTGCATCCGCCTGCTGCCCTATCAGCCCGGCACTGCGGGGCTCAGCGAACGCGATGAACTGCGCGACTACTACCTGGACATGAACCATCTGCGCGATACCGACGAACGCGACGTCGAACGCCTGCTGACCAGTTTCTGGACGCGCATGCAGGGCGGCGACGAGAAACAGGCAGCCCTCGAATTGTTCGAGCTCAGCAACGAACGCACGCTCGATCTGCCACGAATCAAGCAGCGCTACCGACAAATGGTCAGCATCCATCATCCGGACCGAGGCGGCAGTACAGAGCGGTTGCAGTCAATCAACCTGGCCATGGAAATACTTGAGCGCTATTACCACTGATCGCTAGAGAGCAATTTGCTCTAAAGCCAGACACCACGCCGGCTCCAGGCCCTGTCTATACTGCAACATAAGGTCGCATAATTTCGGTCTGACACCCGGCGGCGCTGTACACGCGCCCCGGGCGTTCGCTGGGGGGCGACCGTCATAAGAAAAGGAGGTGTCTGGCATGATCCACCACGTTTGGGGGCTCTTCACCCATCCCGATCAAGAATGGCAAGAAATTCGTGGCGAGGAGGAATCCATCAGCCACATGTACCTGACCCACGTGCTGATTCTCGCGGCGATTCCCGCCATTTCAGCTTATATCGGCACCACCCAGGTTGGCTGGGCCATCGGCGACCGAACACCGGTGATGCTGACCGAAGGCAGTGCGATGGTGATGACCATCATGTCCTACCTGGCAATGCTTGCAGGTGTGGCCGTGATGGGCGCCTTCATCCACTGGATGGCACGCACCTATGATGCCAATCCGAGCCTGACCCAGTGCGTGGTCTTCGCCGCCTATACCGCAACCCCGCTGTTCATCGCAGGCCTTGCAGCGCTCTACCCACATCTATGGCTGGGCATGGTCGTGGGCACGGTCGCAATCTGCTACACGGTGTATCTGCTCTACGTCGGTATACCGACCTTTATGAACATTCCCGATGACGAGGGTTTCATGTTCTCCAGCTCCGTATTGGCGGTGGGTCTGGTGGTGTTGGTGGCGATGATCGCCAGCTCGGTCATTCTCTGGGGCATGGGCGTTGGCCCGATCTATATCAGCTGATGGCATTCACGCAAAATCGACAGGCCGCCTTCGGGCGTAATGCTGTTCACTTAAGGTTGTACACGTTTGGCTCCCCTCTCCCATTTATGGGAGAGGGGCTGGGGGAGAGGGTTGAAAACACCGCAAAACTGCCAGTTTTCCCCTCTCCCTAACCCTCTCCCCAAAGGGGCGAGGGGACTGATCGTGTCCGACCATTTCTTATGTAAACAGCGTTACGCCTTCGGGCGGCCTTTTTTGTCCACAAGGTTATTGGGGGAATTTGAATTGAACCCTGCGCCGCAATAGCTGCCCCAGATATAAAGGCAGCCAGCGGATGGACATACCATGTACGCAAATCTCTATACCCTTCTCACCCGTCCGGACCGCGCTTGGACGGCGATTCGTCAGGACGAAGAACACAACAGTGCCAATTACCTGCCCTACCTGTTGCTGTTCGCCCTGTTGCCGGCGGTTTGTCTATTCATCGGCACTCATTGGGTAGGCTGGAGCCTGGTCGAAGATGAGCGCATCCGCCTGGAGGCGATAAGCGCAGTGCAGTTGAGCGTGCTGCTCTATGTCACGACGCTTATCGGCATCTTCATCATGGGCTACTTCCTGCGTTACATGTCGCGTACTTTCGAAGCCCGGCCCACTTTCAACCAGTGCATTGGTTTCATCGCCTACGCCTGCACCCCGTTCTTCCTCGCCGGCATCGCCGCGCTCTACCCCACCCGCTGGTTGGCGATACTGGCTCTGCTGGCGGCCTGCGCGCATACCTCCTACCTGATCTATGTCGGCCTGCCGCGCTTCATGCGCATCGATAACCATCAGGGTTTTCTCTATGCCAGTTCGATGATTGGCGTCGGCCTGCTGGTGGTGGTCACCATCCTCGTCAGCATGATTCTGTTCTGGTCCTACACCCTTGAGCCGGAGTACCAGCGGACGGTGGATCAGGATCAGAGCCGCGGCACGCAGCAGGAGCGCATGCAGCCGCCAGGAGACGAGTGATACCTGCGCCGGCGGGCTGCTTGCGGCATAATCCGCCCTCAGCCCGTACCTGCGCCCGCCATGCCCGAACAGATTCACGCTCGCGTCGAAGCCTGCTACCAGCAAGCCGAAGCCTTCTTCAAGCAGCCCTTCGCACGCCCCGAAATCAGCTTCAAATTGCGCGGGCAGAAGGCCGGTGTCGCTCATTTGACGGAAAACAAGCTGCGCTTCAACCTGCAGCTGTACCGCGACAACCACGAAGACTTCCTGCGCCAGACGGTGCCCCACGAAGTGGCCCACATGATCGCCCACCAACTGTTCGGCCCGCGCATTCAACCCCACGGCGAGGAATGGCAATTGATCATGCGCGGCGTTTACGAACTGCCGCCGCATCGCTGCCACAGCTACGAAGTCGAACGGCGCAAGGTGGCCCGCTTCATCTACCGCTGCAGCTGCGTCGATGGCGAATTTCCCTTCTCCGCTCAGCGTCACGCGCTGGTGGCCAAGGGGCGGCGCTATTACTGCAGGCGCTGCAAGGCGACGCTAAATTTCACCGGCGAACAGCGCAAGGAGTGATCGGGCGCCAGCGCAGCGATAGCGATTCTAACCTTCGAAGGATTTCAGCCACTCGGTGCGCGCCCGCGCCTGCTCAGCGTGGCATTCCGACTCCCAGAAGCCGGTCCAGGGCGAGCCTTGCACCCGGTTGCGGGCGTACAGGCTGCAATCCTGTTCGCGGAGCTTGATCCACAGGCGCTGGGCATCGCGCAGCTCCGTGGCGAGGGCCGGCTCATACTGTTTGAGCGAGGCCATCACGCGATCGTAAGTGCCCTGCAGCTCCTGCTCGGCCGCCTTCCACACCGGCCCCTGGCACATGAACGCGGCCATGGCGCTACCTTGCTGGCAGGGATCGTCTGGGTCTTCAGCGGCCTGTGCTGGCGCGATTGCCACGCCCAACGCAAAAATCCAGCTCACGGCGCTCGACGCCACCCCTGTGATTCCTTTCATGCCTGACGCCCCGGTGCGGTAAAGGCGCCCATCCTAAGCGGGCCCCACGGCTCGCTTCAACCGAACACGCGCGACTCGCGCAGCGCGGCAATCCGCTCGGCGTCATAACCCAGTTCCGCCAGTACCTCTTCGGTATGCGCGCCGAGCGCTGCCCCTACATGCTGCGGCGGCGGCAAGCCGTCGGAAAACTTCAGCGGACAGGCCAGTTGCGCCTGCGCCGGCAGGCCTTCGCGCGGCACCTCGACGACCAGTTGGCGCGCCCTGATCTGCGAGTGCTGCACCGCCTCGGACAGCGGCAGCATGGGCTCGACGCAGGCGTCCAGCTCGGCAAACACACGGCCCCATTCGGCGAAATCGCGCTTCTCGAACTCGATTTCGATCTCACGCTTGAGCGCGCGCTGGTCCTCGGGTTTCTGCGACAAGCCACGCGCCGCCAGCTCGGGCCGGCCGATGGCGGCGCAGAACTGCTGCATGAACTGCGGCTCCAGGCTGCCGACGGAGAACCAGCGGCCGTCGCGCGTGCGGTAATAGTCGTAGAAGCTGCCACCATTGAGCGCCTGGTTCTCCATGCCGGGCTCGACCCCCGCACCAAGATAACCGGCGCCGGCCATGCCATGCAGGCTGAAGGCGCAGTCGGTCATGCTCACGTCGACCTGCTGCCCCACACCGCTGACCTGGCGCTGCACCACGGCTGCGAGCAGGCCGATCACCCCATGCAGCGAGCCGCCTGCCAGATCCGCCAGTTGCACGCCAAGCGGCAACGGGCCGCTGTCCTGGCGCCCGGTGTAGCTGGCGATACCGGCCAGCGCCAGATAGTTGATGTCATGCCCGGCGCGGTCGCGATAAGGGCCGTTCTGGCCATAACCGGTGATCGACACGTAGATCAGTCGCGGGTTGATCGCCTTGAGCGCCTCGTAGCCAACGCCCAGCTTGTCCATCACGCCGGGGCGGAACTGCTCGAGGACGATGTCGTACTCGCTCACCAGTTGCTTGACCACCTCCACGGCCTCCGGCCGCTTGAGGTCCAGGGCGATGCTGCGCTTGTTGCGGTTGAGATAGGCGTGGCTGGTGGACGTTCCGCCATCATGAGGCGGCAGCACGCGTACCAGGTCCATGCGCGTGGGCGACTCCACCCGCAGCACCTCGGCGCCCATGTCGGCCAACAGCAGCGACGCGAACGGCCCCGGCAGCAGCGTGGAAAAGTCGAGAATCTTCAGCGAAGACAAGGGACCGGACATGGTGACTCCAGATTGGCTTGTTCGAAGTAATCCGGATGCAATCCGGGTTGGCGCTTAACGGCTTGCATGCCGGTGAAGGGTCAAGATTCCCAGATGATCACAGCATCACCGGGCATGGCGGCGATGACCTCGGCATAACGCACCTCCAGTACATTGCGGCGAATCTTCATGGTGGGCGTCATGCTGCCGTTATCCACTGTCCAGGGCTCGCTGACCAGATAGAAATGACTGATGCGCTCGTGCGGCTCCAGCCCCCCATTCACTGCATGCAAATGTTCGGTCAGCGACTGCTCGAGCGCCTCGCGTGATTGTTGGCGAGCGCCGGGCGACAGTTCGATCAGCGCCAGGGGTTGATCGAGATTGCTGCCCATCAGGCACACTTGCTCGACCCAATGACTCTTGGCGATCTCGCCTTC
Source organism: Pseudomonas sp. UBA7530 (assembly GCF_002479365.1). Taxonomy (NCBI): domain Bacteria; kingdom Pseudomonadati; phylum Pseudomonadota; class Gammaproteobacteria; order Pseudomonadales; family Pseudomonadaceae; genus Pseudomonas; species Pseudomonas sp. UBA7530. The sequence goes on along the minus strand of NZ_DLMS01000013.1, from coordinate 60,100 downwards.
GATGGGTGCCGGCGCCACGTACTTGCCCTTGCTGGTTTTAAAGATGTCCTTCACCCGCCCGGTAATGCGCAGGTAGCCGGCCTCATCCAACTGGCCGCGATCACCCGTGTGCAGCCAGCCGTCCTTGAGCGTCTCGCGGGTTTTCTCCGGCTCGCGGTAATAACCCTGCATCAGCGTCTCGCTGCGCAGCAGGATCTCGCCGCTGTCGTCGATGCGCACCTCGAGATGCGGCATTGGCCTGCCAACGGTGCCGAAGCGCACCTGACCGGGGCGATTGAAACAGCCGTAGGCGAAGTGCTCGGTCATGCCGTAGCCCTCGCAAATGGTCATGCCCAACCGCCGATACCATTCCAGCAAACCGGTGGAAATCGCCGCCGCGCCCGATACCAGAATCCGCGCGCGATCCAGCCCCAAGCCAGCGCGCACCTTGTGCGCCACCAGCCGCCCGAGCAGCGGAATGCGCAGCAGGCGCTCGAGCTTGTGCGCCGGCAGTTTCTCCAGCACACCCTGCTGAAAGCGCGTCCACAATCGCGGCACCGAGAAAAACACCGTGGGCCGTACCTGGCCCAGGTCGCTGGCGAAGGTCTCCAGCGATTCGACGAAGGCCACCGGTGCACCGCAATAAAGGCTGTTGAACTCCACCAGAAAACGCTCGGCAGCGTGCGACAGCGGCAGGTAGGAGAAAAACTGATCCTGCGGCGTCATGTTCATCTCCGCCGTGGCGTTGGCCGACGAGAACGCCATGGCGTGGGCAGTGAGCATCACGCCCTTGGGCTGCCCCGTCGTCCCCGAGGTATAGAGGATCGACAGCAGATCATCACCCCGTTGAACACGTGTGCCCAATAGCGGCTCATGCGCGGCCAGCAAGGCCTCCCATCGATGCTCGGCGGGCATGGTCGGATAGGGCATGGCGATGCGGGTGATATGCGGTGCGATACCGCTGGTCAGCTTGTCTGGCTCATCCAGTTTGCCGACCAAGATCACCTTGCAGCCGGCATGCTCCAGCACGTAGGCGATCTGCTCCGGAGCCTGCAGCGGATACAAGGGCACGCTGATCAACCCGGCATGCTGGATGGCCAGGTCGCTGATGAACCATTCGGCGCAATTCTTCGCCAACAGGGCGACGCGCTCGCCCGGCACGCAGCCCAGCGCCAGCAACGCACTGGCCAGGCGCCGCGCCTGTGTGTCGACCTGGCGCCAGCTGTAGTCGTGCCACACGCCGTTGACCGGCTGACGCAACCAGATGGCGTCAGGCTGGCGGTCCAGCCAGTGGTTGAAGCGTTCGAGAGGCAGTTGCAGGGTCATGAGTGATCGCCTTCTTGTTGTTATGGCTCATCACGGTGAGCGCGCTTTGACGATAGACCTCCATGGGCCGTCATGGCGCGGAACTACAGCTTCATCCCACGACTGATGATTTCCTTCATGATTTCCGAGGTACCCGCAAAGATGCGCTGAATGCGCGCGTTCGCGTACATCTTGCAGATCGGGTATTCCCACATGTAGCCCCAGCCGCCATGCAGCTGCACGCCCTCGTCGACCACCTTGCCGAGCAGTTCGGTGGTGAACAGCTTGGCCTCGGCGGCCACCTCGGGGCTGAGCTTCTTCTGGTTGTGATCCATCACGCAGCGGTCGGTGAAGACCTGCGCCACGTCGATCTGCGTGCGCATTTCCGCCAGCTTGAAGCGGGTATTCTGAAAGTGCGCCACCGGGCGGCCGAAGGCCTGGCGCTCCCTGACGTAATCGATGGTGGTCTGCAATGCTGCCTCGGCCCCGGCTACCGCGCCGCAGGCGTTGGTCAAGCGCTCCTGGGCAAGCATGTTCATCAGGTAGAAGAAACCGCCCTTGGCATCGCCGAGCAGGTTCTCCTTCGGCACCTTGACGTCGTTGAAGAACAGTTCGGCGGTGTCCTGGCTGTGCATGCCGAGTTTCTTCAACTTCTTGCCGCGCTCGAAACCCGGCATGCCGCGTTCCACTAGGAACAGGCCCATGGCGTGCTTGTTGGCCGGATCGGTCTTGGCCGCAACGATCACCACATCGGCCAGGTAGCCATTGGAGATGAACACCTTGGAGCCGTTGAGCAGCCAGTGGTCGCCCTTGTCCACCGCCGTGGTGCGCATGCCGGCCAGATCGGAGCCAGCCGAGGGTTCGGTCATCGCCACCGCGAGAATCATCTCGCCGCTGATGATGCCCGGCAGCAAACGCGCCTTTTGTTCGGCATTGCCATACTCGGCGATGTAAGGACCGCACAGCGCCGAGTGCAGCGGCAGCATGAAGCCGGGCTCGTTGATGCGCGCCAGCTCCTCGCACATGATCTGCTCGTAACGAAAATCCTTGAGCCCCGCGCCGCCGTATTCCTCGTCCGCCCAGGGCAGCAGAAAACCCATCTCGCCGGCCTTGCGCCAGACACTGCGATCAACCACGCCGGCCTCTTCCCAGGCCTCCTGATGGGGCACCACTTCCTTGTCGAGAAAGGCCCCGAAGGCATCGCGGAACAGGTTGTGCTCGGTGTCGAAATGGCTGCGCTGCATGGGCGGATCCTCCGCTGTTGTTATGCCCTTGAGGTTAAGGGCCGCCTCGCGCACCCTCAATGACCCATGCGCTCAGCCTCGGTTGACCCAATCGCTCGGCTGGCTTGCCCAAGCCGAGCGCAACTGCCTACCATCGACCATCCTCGCTATCGAGACTCGAGCATGCGCGAACGTACCATCGCCAGCCATTTCGTCCGCGCCGCCCTGCGCGGTGCCGACCGCCGCAGCCTGGCCTGCGAGGCGATTCTGCGCCAGGCCGGCATTCAGCCTGCGGTGCTGGTCGAGCCGCGCGCACGCATCGCCCCCGAGCAGTTTGCCCGGCTGATGCAACTGCTGTGGGAGGCGCTGGACGACGAGTACCTGGGCTTCGGTCGCCAGCCGAGCAAGCGCGGCACGTTCGCCATGATGGGCCACGCCATCATCCACTGCCGCAGCCTGGAAAAGGCCCTGAGCCGGGGCGCGATGTTCTACGGATTGTTTCCCGACGCGCCGAGCATCCACCTGCAACGCGAGGGCGACTGGGCTCGGCTGAGCGTCGACGACAGTACGTTGTGGGACCCTGATCATTTCCTGGTGGAAAGCCTGCTGGTGATCTGGCATCGCCTCGGCAGCTGGCTGATCGGCCAGCGCATTCGTCTGGAAGAGACCACCTTCGCCTACCCCGAACCTGGGCACGCCGCCGAGTACGAACTGCTATTCCCCTGCAACCGGCGCTTCGCTGCCGCGCAAACCAGCCTGTTGTTCCATGCCCGCTACCTGACGATGCCCTTGCTGCAGGACGAGCGCACCCTCAAACAGTTTCTCCAGCATTCCCCGGCCGACCTGCTGGCCCGCCCCGACGGCGGCGACAGCCTGATCAGCCAGATTCGTCGCCTGCTCGGCCGCGACTGCCGTACCTGGCCGGACCTTGAACAGGTCGCCCAGCAGCTGCATAGCAGCCCGCAAACCCTACGCCGCCACCTGCGCGAAGAAGGCACCAGCTTCCAGGAACTCAAGGACCACCTGCGCCGCGATCTCGCCATTTATCACCTGGGCCGCGACGAACTAGCGATTCAGGACATCGCCGAACAGCTCGGTTTCTCCGAGCCCTCGGCCTTTCACAGGGCGTTCAAGAAATGGACCGGGCTGACGCCCGGGGCCTATCGGGCGCAGGGAGGTTAAGCCACGCGAACCCAGACCGAATCAGTAGCAGGAGAGATCGAATGAAAGCTCGTGTAAGCGTTATCACCCTGGGGGTAGAGGATCTTGAGGCGTCACTGCGTTTCTATCGTGATGGTTTGGGCTTCGCGACAGAGGGCATCGTCGGCCAGCAATTCGAACATGGCGCAGTGGTATTCATCGACATGCAGGCGGGCCTGCGTCTGGCGCTGTGGCCGCGCGCCAGCATTGCGCATGACACTGGCCTGGCCGTGCATCCCAGCAGCCCTACCGAAATGACGCTTGGTCACAACGTGGCCAGCGCGGAAGAAGTCGATACGCTCATGACACAGGCCAGGGCCGCGGGCGCGGCGATCATCAAGCCGGCCCACGCAACGTTTTGGGGTGGTTACGCCGGCTACTTTCAGGACCCGGACGGCCACGTCTGGGAAGTGGTGTGGAACCCGCAATGGGCCGCCTGAGTCGTTCACGACTCAGTCGTACAAACGCACCCGGAAACAGGCGCCGCCCAGCTCGGAGTCTTCCAGGCTCAACTCGCCGTCGTAGCTCTCGATGATGTCTTCCACCACCGCCAGGCCGATGCCCTGCCCGGGGTTCTGCGCGTCCAGCCGCTCGCCACGCTGCAGTACCCGCTCACGCTGATGCTGCGGCACGCCAGGGCCGTCATCTTCGATGGTGAGCAGGCAGCCCCCGGCCAGTGGCTGCAACCTGACTCGAACGCGATGCAGGCACAGCCGGTAGGCGTTCTCCAGCAGGTTGCCTAGCAGTTCCATCAGCGCGCCACGCTCCATGGTGATCTGGCTGTGCTCAGGCACTTCCAGCGTCGCCTCCACGCGTTTGTCGCGGTAGACCTTGTCCAGCGAACGGCACAAACTATCGAGCAGTGGCCAGACCTGTTCGCGATGGCGCACCAGGCCGCTGCGACGCAGACTGGCTCGCTGCAACTGGTAGCCGACCTGCTGGCTCATGCGCTCGATCTGCGCCTGCATCAGTTGCGCCTGCTCACGATTCTCAGGCTGAACGGCAAGGGTCTCACCGATGCCTTGGAGCACGCTGAGCGGTGTTTTCAGGCTATGCGCCAGGTCTTCCAGCGAATCGCGGTAACGCTCGCGCTGGCGTCGCTCGCTGTCGAGCAGGCGGTTGAGGGAGTTGGTCAGGCGCAGCAGTTCACGTGGATGTTCGTCACTCAGGCGCTGACGGGTGCCGCCCTCCACGCCATCGAGTTCATCGCTCAAGCCGCGCAGGCTGCGAAAACCCCAGGTCAGGCCGAACCAGAGCAGGCCCAGCAACACCAGCAGCGCGATGCCCAGCCACAGCCGCAACTGCCAGGCAAAGCCGTTGAACAGCCCCTGGTATTCGCGCGTCGGCTGCATGGTGACGATACTCAGGGCGGTCTGGTCGCCACCGAGCAGATCCACTTCGATGTCATATACGAAGTATTCCTGGCCGCTGTCGTCGCGAATCCGCACAAACTCGTGGCCGAGACCGTCGTAGCGCGGCAGGTAACGCACCAGTTCGTCGATGGAGGAGCGTGAGCGCCAGATCAACTGGCCGTCGCGGTCGAAGATGAAGCCCAGCAGGTGTGAGTCGAGGTTGTCGAACTCCTCGTCCGGCATCTTCTCCGGCATATGCAGTTGGCCGTTATGAATGCGTGCGGCGGAGATCAGCGCTGCAGCATCGGAGGCCAGGCGTTTCTCCACGGTCTGCTCAAGGGCCATGAGAAACACGCCTTGCAGCACGGGCATCAGCAGCAGCATGAACACCATCGCCAGCGCCGCGCTGGCCAGCATCAGGCGCAGTCGCAACGAGCCGAAGCGAATGCGCAGCTTGCGTACAAAGCGGCGCGCTCGCCTCACTTGCAGCGCTCGTTGAACATGTAGCCCTGGCCGCGCACGGTTTCTATCAATTTGCCACCCAGCACGGCCTCAAGCTTGCGCCGCAGACGGCCGACCAGAACTTCTATGACATTCGGGTCGCGGTCGTCATCGCCCGGGTAGAGCTGCTCCATCAGGCGCTCCTTGGCCACCACCTGCTGGTGGTGCAGCATGAGGTACTCGAGGATACGGTACTCGTAGGCAGTCAGCTGCAGGGATTGCTCATCCACCGAGGCCTGTTTGCGATTGAGGTCCAGCACCAGGGAACCGGCCTCGATGGTCGATTTGGTGAACCCGGAAGAGCGCCGCAGCAGGGCATTGAGGCGCGCCTCCAGTTCTTCGAACTGGAAGGGTTTGACCAGGTAATCGTCAGCGCCGCAGGAAAGCCCCTCGACCTTGTCCTGCCAGTTGCCACGCGCGGTGAGTATCAGGATCGGAAAGCTCTTATCCTGGCTGCGCAACTGGCGGATCAGATCAATGCCGCTCATGCCCGGCAAACCGAGGTCGACCAGGGCCAGGTCATGATTGAAGGACTCAGCTCGATAAAGCGCCTCTTCGGCAGTGCGCACGGCATCCACCACATGCCCGTTTTCACTGAGGCGAGTGAACAGATGGTGGCGCAGCAGCGCCTCATCCTCCACCACCAGCAATTTCATGGGACGTCCCCCTTTTTCAGTTATACGAAGGCCGGGCAGATGCCCGGCCTGGTAACGCTAAGCCATCGTCAGAAGGCAAAGTTGGCGCCGAGGTACAGCAGCGAACTGCTATGCAGGTCCAGCGAACCGGCCTTGCCTGCCCCGTGCGGGGCCATTTCAGTGCTGGCATTGGTACGCAGATAACGATAGCCGGCTTCGATCGAGGTATTGCTGTTCAGTTCCTGAAGGATACCGGCCTGCAGGCCCGCAGCAAATCCAATATCGCTGTCGCGGGAGAAGCCACGGCTCTCCTGCTCGAGCTTGACCAGGCCACCGGTCACACCGCCGAACAGCTTGGTGTTGTTGTCACCCAGCGGAACGAACATGTCATAGCTGCCGAGCAGATTCTGCTGGCGCAGTTTGTAGCCATTGTGACTGTCGGAGACATTTTCGTAAGTCGCGTAGTAGCGGCTATCAGCAGTCTTCTGACCGGCGCGGATGCCCCAGGTCCCCTCGCCATTGATCACTTTGTCCAGCTTGGGATTGCCCAGGTTGGCATTCAGCGCATTGGACTTCTGAATATTGTTGTCGGTCTGGCCCCAGGTCAGGCCGACGAAATTGTCGTTGGCCTGGGCAGCGGTTGCGCCCAGGGCCAGGCAGGTAGCCAGTGCGATACGGTTCAGGGTGATTTTCATCGAATCGTTCCTCTCGTTGCGGTTTTGATCAACTCGACAACAAGTCTGCGGGAAGACTACTGAATCACCGCTGAACTCTCCTTGAACCTGCACTGAACGAGCGACGAACAGGCTAGATACGCCGCACCAGAGCAGCTGCAGTGATGAACAACGAAGCCAGAACGCCAAGCAATGCCAGCCATCCAGCATGCTCCCAGACGTAACCGCCGACGTACCCCACCAGGCTGGAACCCAGGTAATAAGCACACAGATAGAGTGCCGATGCCTGCGCCTTGGCGCCCTGCGCATGCGCGCCGACCTGCCCACTGGCCACCGCATGAGCGGCGAAGAAGCCCAGGGTGAACAATGCCAGCCCAACCACCGCAGCGCTCAACCAAGGCGTCGCGCAGAGGGCCACCCCCAGCAGCATGAGGCCGATGCCGCCGTGCAGCACCTGGCGTGCGCCGAAACGCGGCACCAGTCGCCCGGCCCAGCCGGCGCTGAAGATCCCCAACAGGTAGACGGTGAACAGCAGGCCAATCACCGTGGCGGACAGATTGAACGGCTCGCCGGCCAGTCGGAAACCCACGTAGTTGAACAACGCGACGAAGCCGCCCATCAACAGGAAGGCCAGGGCGAACAGAACGCGCAGGCGCGGATTGCTCAGGTGCAGGGCGAAGTTGCGCAGCAACCCGCGCAGAGACAACGGCTGGGCCGTGAAATGACGTGAAGGCGGCAGCAGCCAGAGAAACAGCCCCATCGCCAGCAGGCCCAGCCCGGCTATCCCACCCAGCGCCCAGGGCCAGCCACCGATATCGCTGAGCAGGCCGGCCAACAAGCGACCGAGCAAGCCGCCCAGTGCCGTGCCGCCGATATACAGGCCCATGGCGGCGGGTAGCGCCTCGGGGTCGAACTCTTCGCCGACATAGGCCATGGCCAGCGCCGGCAAACCGCTCAGCGCCAGCCCCAGCAGTGCACGCAGAATCAACAGGCTGCCCCACTCCTCCACCAGCGCACTGGCAATTCCCAGCATCGCCGCCAGGCCCAGCGCTGCCGCCATCACCGGCTTGCGGCCCCAGCTTTCCGCCAGCGCACCGGATACCAGCAGGCACAGCGCCAGGCTCAAGGTCGTCAGCGACAGCGCCAGGCTGCTGCTGGCGGCCGAGACACGAAAGTGTGCGGCCAGCAGAGGCAGCAACGGCTGCACGCAATAGAGCATGGCGAAGGTGGCGAAACCGGCACAGAACAGCGCCAGCGTGGCGCGCCGATAACCAGCACTGCCACGGCTGAGATGAGAAGCGGACATAGACTGGATGACTCACGGAGCATGTTGCGGACAAGCGACGCTTCGACAAGCGAATTCGATCGGAGCGATCGCGCGCCTGCGAACGAACGAAGAGCAAATATTAGCACGCTATCGATAATTTCGAACGCGTCCCCCTTATCTCGATCGTTCTGCCTCTACCTTGATCCAGCTCAACTGACTTTGCCCTTACCAATGCTAGGGTCTAGCCTGAGATACGGAACGCAATGGAGCCGAGCGAATGGACACCACGCCCGAACGCAGCGCCACGAAAGGCAAGGAAACCCGCCTGTTCGTCTTTCTTGTCGTCTGCCTATTCCCCCTCCTGTCCGTGGCGCTGGTCGGCGGCTACGGATTCATCATCTGGTTCACGCAGATGCTATTCGGGCCACCAGGCCCACCGACCTGATCCCCTTTTACCCGACGGAGCCACGGAACATGGCCGCCCCCCTGCACATATCCAGCCTGCTGGTCCACGTTAGGCCCGAGCTGCTCGCCGCGGTGAAAGCCAATCTGCGCCAGCTCGATGGTCTCGAACTGCACCAGGAAAGCCCCGAGGGCAAGCTGGTGGTGGTACTGGAGACCGAGCATGAGCGCCACATTCTCGCGCGTATCGAACAGATCAACGCATTGCCGGGCGTGCTCAATGCAGCTCTGGTCTACCACGAACTCCTCGAGCCAGAAGGAGACTCAAAATGAAGCTTTCCCGCCGTGAATTCGCCAAAGCCAACGCCGCTGCCATCGCAGCAGCGGCGGCCGGCCTGCCCATCGTGAGTACCGCCAGCAACCTGATCACCGAGGCGGACATGACCCGCCTGGACTGGAACAAGGCGCCCTGCCGCTTCTGCGGCACCGGCTGTAGCGTGATGGTCGCCACCCGCGACAACCGCGTGGTGGCCACCCACGGCGACGTCAAAGCCGAGGTCAACCGCGGCCTGAACTGCGTCAAGGGCTACTTTCTGTCGAAGATCATGTACGGCGTCGACCGTCTGAATCAGCCGCTGCTACGCATGAAGAATGGCGTGTACGACAAGCAGGGCGAGTTCCAGCCGGTGAGCTGGGAGCAGGCCTTCGACATCATGGAAGAGAAGACCAAGCAAGCGCTGCGCGAGCATGGTCCGGAGGCCGTCGGCATGTTCGGCTCCGGCCAATGGACGGTGTGGGAAGGCTACGCCGCCAATAAGCTGATGAAAGCCGGCTTTCGCAGCAATAATATCGACCCCAACGCGCGCCATTGCATGGCCTCGGCGGTGATGGGCTTCATGCGCACCTTCGGCATGGACGAGCCGATGGGTTGCTACGACGACATCGAGGCCGCCGACGCCTTCGTGCTGTGGGGCTCGAACATGGCCGAGATGCACCCGATCCTCTGGAGCCGGGTCACCGATCGCCGCCTCAGCCACCCGAATACCAAAGTCGCCGTGCTTTCCACCTTCGAGCACCGCAGCTTCGATCTGGCCGACATCCCGCTGGTGTTCAAACCGCAGACCGATCTGTTGATCCTCAACTACATCGCCAACCACATCATCGAAAGCGGCGCGGTGAACGAGGACTTCATCGGCAAGCACACCAAGTTCGTGCGTGGCGCCGACGATATCGGCTACGGCCTGCGCGCCGACAATCCGCTGGAAATGCAGGCGAAGAATGCAGCCAAGGCCAACACCTGGGAGGACATGTCCTTCGAGCAGTTCGCCGCCTTCGTCAAACCCTACACGCTGGAGCGCACCGCCAGGGAAAGCGGCGTGGCGGCCGAACGCCTCAAAGCCCTGGCCGAGCTGTACGCCGATCCCAAGCGCAAGGTCATGTCGTTCTGGACCATGGGTTTCAACCAGCACACTCGTGGCGTCTGGGCCAACAACCTGATCTACAACATCCATCTGCTCACCGGCAAGATCAGCGAACCGGGCAACAGCCCCTTCTCGCTGACCGGCCAGCCCTCGGCCTGCGGCACGGCGCGCGAAGTGGGGACCTTCTCCCACCGCCTGCCCGCCGACATGCTGGTGGCCAATCCCAAGCACCGCGAAACCGCCGAAAAGATCTGGAAGCTGCCGGCCGGCACCATCCAGGAAAAGCCCGGCTTCCATGCCGTGGAGCAGAGCCGCAAGCTCAAGGATGGCGTGCTCAAGGTCTACTGGACCCAGGTCAGCAATAACATGCAGGCCGGCCCCAACGTGATGCAGGAGATCCTACCCGGCTGGCGCAACCCGCAGGCCTTCGTCATCGTCTCCGACGTCTACCCCACCGTCTCGGCTCAGGCCGCCGACCTGATCCTGCCCAGCGCCATGTGGGTGGAGAAGGAAGGCGCCTACGGCAATGCCGAGCGTCGCACGCAGTTCTGGCACCAGTTGGTGAAGGCGCCGGGCGAGGCGAAGTCCGACCTCTGGCAACTGGTGGAGTTTTCCAAGCGTTTCACCACCGATGAGGTCTGGCCCGCCGAGCTGCTGGCCAAGGCCCCGGAGTACAAGGGTAAGACGCTCTATCAGGTGCTGTTCGCCAATGGCCAGGTCGACCAGTTCCCCAGCGAGCAGATCGAGGCCGGCTACGCCAATGACGAGGCCGAGGCCTTTGGCTTTTATCTACAGAAGGGTCTGTTCGAGGAATACGCCCAGTTCGGCCGCGGCCATGCCCATGACCTGGCGCCGTTCGACAGCTATCACACCGCACGCGGCCTGCGCTGGCCGGTGGTCGACGGCCAGGAAACGCGCTGGCGCTATCGCGAGGGCCTCGACCCCTACGTGGAGGAAGGCAGCGGCGTGCAGTTCTACGGTTACCCGGACAAACGCGCGCTGATCTTCGCCCTGCCCTACGAGCCGCCAGCCGAGGCACCGGATGACGAGTTCCCGTTCTGGCTCAGCACAGGCCGCGTGCTGGAGCACTGGCATACCGGCAGCATGACCCAGCGTGTCGAGGAGCTACACGGCGCCGTGCCCGATGCCCTGGTCTACATGCATCCGGACGACGCCAAGGCGCTCAAGGCGCGGCGCGGCAGCGAGGTCAAGGTGATCAGCCGGCGCGGCGAGATCCGCGCCCGCATCGAAACCCGCGGGCGCAACAAGCCACCGCGCGGCCTGGTCTTCGTGCCCTTCTTCGATGCCAACAAACTGATCAACAAGGTCACCCTGGACGCCACCGATCCGATCTCCAAGCAGACCGACTACAAGAAGTGTGCGGTGAAGATCGAACTGGTCAGCCTGGCCTGAGGAGAGCCGTCATGAGCCTGCGTTTTCTGCCTCTGTTACTGCTTGCCGCTTTTGGCCTGGCCATTGCCGGCGAGCTCGATTACCCCCTCGACGCCCCGGCGCCGGACGGCCGCCGCCCTGGCGGCACCCTCACTCAGAGCCTGCCAGCGCCAGTGCTGGGCAACGAGGAGAACAAGGACGTGCGCCGCGAGCGCAACTACCCGGAACAGCCACCCACCATCCCGCACAGCATTCGCGGCTATCAGGTGGACGCCAACGGCAACAAGTGCGTGACCTGCCACAGCCGAGCCGGCAGCGCCCGCAGCCAGGCACCGATGATCAGCATCACCCATTACATGGACCGCGACGGCCAGCCGCTCGCCGCCGTGTCGCCGCGACGCTACTTCTGCACCCAGTGCCATGTCACCCAGCAGGAGGTGAAACCTCTGGTCGGCAATAGCTTCCGCAACATCGACCATCTGCTCGAAGACGAAGCAGCCGGCGCGGCGAAACCCTGAGGAGGCCCCATGAAGTCATTACTGGCCCTGCTCAAGGAGTACTGGGGCATCCTGCGTCGCCCGAGCGTGCACTACAGCCTGGGCTTTCTCAGCCTCGGCGGGTTCATCGCCGGGATCATCTTCTGGGGCGGCTTCAACACCGCTCTGGAGGCGACCAACACCGAGCAATTCTGCATTTCCTGCCACGAAATGCGCGACAACGTGTACGTCGAGTTGCAGGACACCATTCACTACAGCAACCGCTCTGGCGTGCGCGCCACCTGCCCCGACTGCCACGTGCCGCACCAGTGGACGGACAAGATCGCACGCAAGATGCAAGCCTCCAAGGAGGTCTGGGGCAAGATCTTCGGCACCATCAACACCCGCGACAAGTTCCTCGCCCACCGCCGCGAGCTGGCCGAGCACGAATGGGCGCGGCTCAAGGCCAACGACTCACTGGAATGCCGCAACTGCCACAACTTCGATTACATGGACTTCACCAAACAGAGCCCGCGCGCCCGGCAGATGCACTCCAGCGCGCTGGCCAACGGTGAAGCTACCTGTATCGACTGCCACAAGGGCATCGCCCACCAATTGCCGGACATGAGCGGGGTGCCGGGCTGGTAAGCGCTGTGCTATCAGGTTCGCGGGCAACACGGATGGTGCGCCCTGAGCCCAGGGTAGTGCAGTGCGCGTTATGCGCCGCGCGTCACTGACTACCGCATTCGCTCGAGACGGGCCTGAATCCTAGCCCGGATGCAATCCGGGGAAGCGCGGCGCTCATTCCGGCTTGCATCCGGCTAATAGGCTGCCAAGGCAGTGCCCACCACCTGCCCGATATTTGATGGCGAGTTTGGTCAGCGCCGTGGGTGCCTGTCGGGTGCGCTGTGCACACTGCAGGCAGCGCAATGTCCGACATGGGCACGGCGCATCCCAGGCGTTTTCAATCACCGCGCAGTTGTTGCAAATGCGCCAGCAGGCCGGCTGCCGTCTGCTCGCCCACCAGGCGCTCACGCAGCTTGCCATCGGCATCGACGATGTAGGTCACCGGCAGTACATCATTGCGTGGCAGTTCGAAACGTGCGGCCGGGTCCTGCGCCAGCACGGTGAAACGGATGTCGAAGCTGTCCGCCGCACGCTTGAGGTCATCGCCCTGCAACGCATCGAAATTGACGCCGATCACCCGTGCCGACCGGTTTTTCAGCTCATCTTCCAGCGCATTGAGCTCAGGGATTTCCGTGCGGCATGGCGCGCACCATTCGGCCCAATAATTGATAACCAGCCACTGGCCATCAAGGCTGTCAGCCGTTACCTTTCGTCCATGCTGATCAGGGCCGAAATCCTCGGCGCAAGCCGCCAGCAGCAGACCGGCGCAGATTCCCAAAACAGCCTTGCCGACCATCCGGAGCCGTAAGCCCATGTACTCGATCCTCGTCCACTCGGGGTTGATATGACGCTCAATGCACTGCGCCTGGAAGTACCGGATATCCGCGAGGACAACGACGTATCGCCAGCGGAGGTAGTCCAGCGACTCGCGGCGGCCCGTCACCTGGAGCCGGAACATGGCCTGCAACAGGTGCTGGGGCTACTGTTCACGCTCAATCGCAGCGCTCTGACCTTACTGGAAAGGCAGCGTACGCTGCAAAATTTCAGTGACGAATATCGCCATTACGTTGGCCTCGCCAATCGCCAGCAGCCACCCAGCACGCTGTTCGTACGCCTGTGTGGCGAGTTGGCGATCGGTTTCAAGCGCCTGCTGCTACAGATTCTGCAAGGTCGTCAGCCGTCGCTGCCGCACCTGGCCTGGTGCCTGTACATGGCCCAGCATTTCCTCGCCCAGCAGTTGCTGCGCCACTACCAGCTCTATCAGGAGCCACCGGCGGCACTCTGGCGCGACAGCCACCTGCTGTACTGGATCGGCGAGCACCAGCAGTGCCTGGACGAGCCGGTAGCCGCCGCCTTCGAGCCGAAGCCGGCCAGCGACCTGCGCGGGCTGTACCAACAGATGCTGCTACTGGCCCTGAGCAACCCCTTTCACCTCGACGAAGGCGAATGCCTGACCCTGTTCAACGCACTCGCACCGTTGGCGTCGGTGGCCAGGCTGCAAAGCTGGGACGAGGAAGATGATGCCGAGGGTCCGCTCGTCGACCTCAGCCAGTCCAAGGCTTGCCTGGGCTTCGAACAGCCGGTGGAGGGCGAGGCGGCCAACCTGCGCCGTTTCGAACTGGGCGCACTGCTGATCGCGCTGCACGAACCGGCGCCTCTGCAAAGCGCTCAGGAGCGCCAGCTTCTCGAACGGGTACGCCAGCACTGGCTGGGTCGCCAACAACGGCGTCACCAGCGCGCCGAGCTCGAAGGCCAATGCAGCCTGGTGGTCGGCCTGGCGGCTATTCACGCGCAACTGCTGGACAAGCTGCCGCAGCGCACCGAGGCAAATTTGCTCGATGCCAGCCCCGGTGGCGCGCGCCTGCTGTGCAACGCCAATGAAGGTACACCGCTGCAGGTCGGCCAGTTGCTTCTGCTACTTACCGGCGGTACGCCGACCCTGGCATTGGTGCGCTGGCGCCATCAGGGCAGCGAGGGTCTGCACCTCGGCCTGCGCTATCTGAAGGGGTTGCCGCGGCCGGTGTGGCTGCGGCGCGCGCCCAATGCCCAAACCCATCCCGGCGTCCTGCAGAGCACCCCGGCGCCGGGTAACGGCTGGTACCACGGCCTGTGGCTGCCCAATGGCCAGTTCAGCGTCGACGAACATCTGTGGTTGCAACTGGCCAACGTTCACAACCAGGCGATCGTGCAGCTTCCCGAGAGCAACCTGCAGACATCGGCTGTCACCCGCCACCCGCTGCGTCTGGCCTGATACGCGAAACTGCGACCCCAGTCACGCGGCGCGCCTGCCGAGTGCACAGTTTCGCCAACAGGTGGCTGCTTATAATCCCGGGCACCCAAGTCTCACCCAGTCTGGAATGTCGCCATGTCCCACGTGCAAGACAAGCTGATTGGCTCCGTGCCCTCGCGCATCGTTGACGTCGCTCACCTGCTGGTCACGCCCTATGAGGGTCGCGTGGCCGAATACAACATTGCCACCTGGCTGCAATTGCCCGGGCTGGCCAACCTGCCGGTAACGCTGCTGGTGAGCTATCGCGACGGCGACAAACGCCGCGAAGTCAATGTCGACCACGGCAAGGTCAACGCCCACGGCAAGATCCTGCTCTCAGGCATCGCCCGCATGCCGGTGCGGCAGAAGATCGAAGAGATGCAGGTACGCTTGCGTTCGGCAGTACCGGCGCAAAGCCTGGTCGTCGAGGAATTTTTCGTTCAGGCGGTCGAGCTGGCCAGCAGCGCGAGTCGCCAGGCCATGGCCTGAGACAGCACGAAAAAGCAAAACCCCGCGCATCGTCGCGGGGTTTTGCTTTCAGGCGGAGGAAGCCTCCGGGCTGCGCGAGGGCAATGCTTTCGAATCGGCGGCCTCAGGCTGCGGGTCTTCACTGACCGCGTGTTCGAGCAGCGATTCCGGCCAGCGGGCGAAACGCAGCCCGGTAATGCGGTTGAGCCGCGTCAGCGCCTCTTGCGGATCGCGTCGATGAAGGTGAATCACCCTGTCTTTGCCTGTCATTACTGCATGCGTCCTTAGCGCCCCTGCCCTGCTGGCAGTTCGATGGCCATTGCTGTTGCGATTGCCAGAAGCGTGCCAGCCCCCGGCACTGCATTCATTGACGTCCAGTCTGGTGCCAGGGCCACAGCACAGCGGGGCAAGGCCGTTTACTGACGTTTTTTGTCACGTGGTATCGCGACCTCGTCGCCCCGTTCGACATTTCTTAAGAGACTCCGTCAGCCCTTTCCCGGCAGCCACTCAGCGAGACTAGTGCCAAACTGCTGCTCGCGCTGCGCCTGCACGCGCTCTAATCCTTCACGCAATGCCGGATACCAGGGCTCATCGAGCTGCGCCGGGAGTTGCGACAGGCTCGGCAACGGCCAGGGGCTGCACTCAAGCAGCTTGTAGACGGGGAATGTGTGCAAATCCCGGCACAAGACCCAGCCACCGCCACTGGCTCTGCACGCCAGGTGCTCGCGTTCGAGAAAATCCATCACCTGGCTCCACTCGTCCTCCGGCAGGCGCCAGCCGGCACGTTGCATGTCGCCGTAATGCAGGGCCTCGCCCTTCTGTTGGCGTTTCAGCAAAAGACGCAGCACCACCAGCAGGGTCAAACCTCTTGGAATGGGCTCTCGACGCCAGTCCCTGGGCTGAGACAGGCCGTACACCAACTCGGCGCCCAGCAGCACGATCAGCCAGGACAGATAGATCCACACCAGAAACAGCGGCACCGTGGCGAACGCCCCATAGATCAGGTGGTAACCGGGAAACAATCGTACGTAGAGGCCGAATAGTGCCTTGGCGACTTCGAACAGAATGGCTGTGAACAGGCCACCAAGCAGCGCGTGACGCAGCGGCACGCGGGTATTGGGGACTGCCGCGTAAAGCAAGGTGAAGGCGGCGATACTCGAAAACAACGGAGCGAACGCCAACAGCGTCTTGGCGCCAACCACGGCGTCCGGCCCGGAAATCAGCGACAGAGAGGCGATATAGGTGCTGACCGCGAACCCGGCGCCGAGCAGCAAAGGCCCGAGGCTGAGAATTGCCCAGTAAAGCAGGAAGCTGGACATGCCGCGGCGCGGCTGACGCACCCGCCAGATTACGTTGAAGGTCTTCTCGATGGTCACCAGCATGAGAAAAGCGGTAACCGCCAGCAAGCCCACGCCGAACCAGGTCAGTTGCCGCGCCTGCGTGGTGAACTCGCGCAGATATTCCTGCACCGTCTCACCGGTAGACGGTACGAAATTGTGGAAGATGAAGCCCTGGATATCCTCGCCGACGCCCTGGAACGCTGGAATCGCCGAGAGCATGGCGAAGGTCACGGTCATCATCGGCACCACGGCGAACAGCGTGGTATAGGTCAACGCCGCTGCGTTGCCCGCGCCGCGGTTTTCCACGAAGCGCTTGTAAAGACACAGCCAGAATCCCAGCCAGTCCTTGAGACGAACCTGCATGACCTCTCCTTAGCCCTCAAACCTAAAAAGACAGTGCGCCGCGTAAAAAGGTCGCAGCAAAGCGGCTCGCTGGTTTTCGTGCATCCACGCACCAGGCGGTTAGAATAGCCGCCACTTCAAGCCGGATGCGAGCCACCATGACCGACCTGACCCTTTATCACAACCCGCGCTGCTCCAAATCCCGCGGAGCGCTGGAACTGCTCGAAGCCCGCGGCCTGCAACCTGAGGTGGTGCGCTACTTGGAAACCCCACCCAGCGCCAGCGAGCTCAAGAGCCTGCTGGGCAAGCTGGGCATCACCGCCCGTGACCTGCTACGCAGCGGCGAGGACGAGTACAAGGCGCTGGGCCTGAGCGATACCAGCCTGAGCGAAGCGCAACTGATCGAAGCCATGGTCGCGCATCCCAAACTGATCGAACGCCCGATCCTGATCGCCGGCGACAAGGCCGTGATCGGTCGCCCACCGGAGAAGGTGCTGGAGCTGCTGGCATGAGTACGCCTTACATTCTGGTGCTCTACTACAGCCGCCATGGCGCCACTGCGCAGATGGCCAAGCAGGTTGCCCGCGGCGTCGAGATGGCCGGCCTGGAAGCACGTCTGCGCACGGTGCCAGCGGTTTCCAGCGAATGCGAGGCCGTCGCCCCGAGCGTGCCTGAGGACGGCGCCATGTACGCCACCCTGGACGACCTGAAGAGCTGCTCGGGCCTGGCCTTGGGCAGCCCGACCCGTTTCGGCAACATGGCCGCACCGCTCAAGTATTTCCTCGACGGCACCAGCAACCTGTGGCTCACCGGCGAGCTGGTCGGCAAGCCGGCTGGCGTGTTCACCTCTACCGCCAGCCTGCATGGCGGCCAGGAAACCACCCTGCTGTCGATGATGCTGCCACTGCTGCACCACGGCATGTTGCTCTGCGGCCTGCCCTACAGCGAATCGGCTCTACTCGAAACCCGCGGTGGCGGCACGCCCTACGGCCCCAGCCACCATGCCGGTGGCGACGGCAAACGCGCGCTCGACGAACATGAAGTCGCCCTGTGCCGCGCGCTGGGCCAACGCCTGGCGCAGATCGCCGGCAAACTGGAGCACTGATCGTGGCCCGAGCCAAAAAGCCTTTGCCCAGCCTCGAATGGCTGGAGCCACGGGTCAAACTCAGCCGAGCGCTGAGCCTGTTCAGCTTCATCGCGCTGCTGACCCTGCTGCTGGTATGGAACCTGGCCTTCGCCGACCTGCATGGTGCCCGCGTCGGCGTGGTACTGGCCATCCAGCTGCTGCCATTGGCCCTGCTGGCACCTGGCATCGCCATGGGTAATGCACGCGCTCACGCCTGGGCCTGCTTCGTGGTCAATATCTACTTCATTCAGGGTGTACTCGCCGCCATCGACCCGGCGCGCGCGCTGTTCGGCGCTCTGGAGGCGGTAATCAGCTTCGGCCTGTTCTGCTGCGCCCTGCTCTACACCCGCTGGCGCTTTCAGTACGACCGCAAGAAGGCCGGGGAAGCCTGATGCGCCTGGTGCTGCTGCCTGGCCTCAATGGCAGCAGCGCCCTTTTCTCGCCTCTGCTCGCCGAGCTTGGGGATTTCGACTGCCACACCCTCGAACTGCCCGCTCATGGACCGCAGGACTATGACAGCCTGGCGCAGCCTATAACCGAGCGACTGGGCAGCGCGCCCTTCGTGCTGCTGGGCGAATCCTTTTCCGGCCCCCTCGCGTTCAGGCTTGCCTTGCGCAATCCCTCTGGACTGCGCGGCGTGATCTTCGCCGCCTCTTTTCCGACCCGCCCCAACGCTGCCCTGGCGCTGCTCAAGCACCTGCCCATGCCCTTGCGACTCGCGACGCAGCCTTGGCTGCTACGCGCGATGTGCCTTGGCCAGGACGCGAGCGATCAGACCCGGCACCTGATACAGAAAGAAATCCTTGGCTTGGACAAGACGCTGATACGCGCTCGCCTTCACACGCTGGCGACGCTGCAAGCACCGCAACAGCAGCTCGATCTGCCCGCCCTGCATCTATGGCCGCAGCAGGATCGCCTGGTTGCACACAAGGTGGCCAGGCAGCTGGCCCATGCCTGCAGCGACATCCGCCAGATTCGCCTGGATGGTCCGCACTTCATCCTGCAGACACAGCCTAAGGTCTGCGCGAGGGCAATCGCCGAATTCATGCAGGGACTGTGCGCGAGTTGACCCGTAGCCCGAAATCCGGGAATAACGGGATTCCCGGATCGCATCCGGACTACGCGATTTGAGGCTTGCCGCTCTTGCCTACCAGCCCAGCGTTTCCTTGAGGAAGGGAATGGTCAGCTTGCGCTGCGCCTGCAGCGAGGCCTGGTCGAGACGTTCCAGCAGTTGGAACAGCGCACTCATGCTGCGCTCGCCGCGGGTGAGAATGAAACGGCCGACCTCATCGCTCATCTGCAAGCCCCGACGCGAGGCCCGCAGTTGCAGAGCGCGCAGTTTGTCCTCGTCGGACAGCTCGTGCAGCTGGAAAATCAGCGCCAGGGTCAGGCGCGATTTAAGGTCAGGCAACTGGATCGGCAACTCGCGCGGCGACATGGTGCCAGCCAGCAGCAGACGCCGGCCGCTATCGCGCAGACGATTGAACAGGTGGAACAGTCCCTCCTCCCAGTCGCTACGACCCGCCACTGCATCGAGGTCGTCGAGACAGACCAGCTCGCACAACTCCAGATTGTCGAGTAGCTCCGGGCCGTGCTGCACCACCTCACCGAGCGGCAGATAGACTACCGCCTCGCCACGCTGCTCGAAACGCAGGCAGGCCGCCTGCAGCAGATGGCTGCGTCCGACACCTTCGGCGCCCCACAGGTAGATCAGGCTCTCCGTCCAGCCGGCATCGGCCTCGCACAGACGCTCGACATAGCCCAGGGCCGCGGCGTTGGCGCCGGGGTAGTAGTTGGCGAAGGTGGCGTCATCACGCAGACGCACCCCCAGAGGCAGCTGGATAGGTTTCATGCAGGGCTCGGCGGCTCATCGGAACCGCTGTTGGACTCTCCGTAAAGGCGGGGCAGTTTATATCCTTCACCGCAGGGTGTCACTGACGCACTATTCTCGTTAATTCAATGCGTTAGCTCGTCTTGCCGGACAACGGAGCGGGCCTACGTTGCCTGCTCCCACCAATCCGTGGCCTGTCAGCGTTCAGCGGATGGCCGAGTCGACCGCAAAAACCTCTGGCGAACGGTAACGGCGTATCATCTCAGGCAGGGTCTCCCCGTCGCCGGTCTTGCGGATCAGCCAATAGTTGATCGCCGCCATGTCGGTGAGGAACTCCTTGCAACGCTTTCGTGCCTCGGCGATAGCGTCGTAGGAGAACCACAGAACCTGTGCCTCCATGCGCTCGGGGCTGCGGTAGAAGCTGCCGATCACATTGACATGAACACTCTTGAGCAGTTCTTCATGGCCGGCGAAACCACCCTGCTCGATACAGGCCCAATACAGGTCCTCTGAGCCATCGGGGATGAAGGTGTCCACCCAGAGGCGATAATCCGCATCGATGATGATCGACCTCACCATCGAGTGCAGCTGGTCCTGATCCACACTCTCGAGCGGGTTGGACTTGCAGAAAGTGGCGAGTGCGCGAACCTCCCGCAACAATGACTCGGAGCCGCCACCGATGCGGTTGTAGCCCTCCATCAGCTCATTCAGGCTGCTGCGAAACTCGGCAATCTGCGCGCTGCCGCCCTCGATGCTGTCCAGCAAGGGGTAGATCTGATAGTTGTAGGCACAGATAGAGTTGATGAAATCGCCCATGGCGCGCTTGGTGCTCGACATGGACTCGAGCAGTTCGGCGGAATGTTCAGGGTTGATCCTGAGGCTCTTCTCCAGTCGCTCCAGTCCCGCGCCGACCGAATGCTGCAAAGGGGCAGCGCGCTCGACGATCTCCTTCACGTAAATGCCCGACAACTCGCCCAGCGCAGATTGAAACTCATCGACAGTCACCGCACGAACGGATTCGTCCAGTTGACGGCGCTTGGTCTCGCGGGCTTTCAGGCGCTGGTTCACCATAAAGGTGATCGCCGAAGCCAAAATCGCCAGGCTCGTGGCCACATCCACTCCCAGCTGGACAGTCGAAAACTCCATTTTTCCTCCCTGGCAATCCGTTTATTTACATACTCAGCTTGGGTCACATCGATTCAAAGCTGGTACAGCGGTAATTCCGCGAAGCGCTTACACCCAGTGCCGTCAATCACTCAATTGACGGGTGGCGAACCACCGTACAACCCCGAGAGCCGGTACAGATCATGCGCATGGCGCAGCAACACCATGATCACCGCGGCCACCGGCAAAGCCAGCAGCACGCCGGTAAAGCCAAACAGCTGGCCGCCAGCGAGAATGGCGAAGATAACCGCGACCGGGTGCAGACCGATGCGGTCACCCACCAGCATGGGTGTCAGCACCATGCCTTCGAGCAATTGACCGATCATGAACACCACGCCGATGCCGAGCAGCGGATAGGGATCGAGGCCGAACTGGAACAGCGCCGCGCTCAATGCCGCACCGATACCGACGATGAACCCCATATAGGGCACGATACTGGCCAGGCCGGCGAGCACGCCGATCAACAGCCCAAGCTCCAACCCCACCAGCATCAGGCCAACGGAATAAATCACGCTCAGCGCCAGCATCACCAGCAACTGGCCGCGCAGGAAGGCGCCGAGCACCTCATGGCATTCGCCGGCCAGCTTGACTACCAATCCCTCGCGTTGACGCGGCAGTAAACCTCGCACGCGTTCGACCAGCACATCCCAGTCACGCATCAGGTAGAAGCTCACCACCGGGATCAACAGCAGATTGCCCAGCCAGGCCAGCAGCGCCAGCCCCGAAGACGTGGCCTGGGCCAGCACCACCTTGAGCACGTCGGTGGTCTTGCCGATGTTGTCAGCGAATACCTGCTTGAGTTGCTCGAGCTGCAACAGGTCATCCTGCAATCCGAGGTGCGATTGCGACCAGGGCAAGGCGGTGCCCTGCAGCCAGTCGAGCATCTCCGGCGCCAGCTGATACAGGCGCACCAACTGCCGCCCGAGCATGGGCACCAGCACTAGCAGAAGAATCAGCAACAGCAGCGCGAACAGGGTGAACACCACGATCACGCCGCCGGTGCGCGACAGGCGATGCCGCTCGAGACGGTCGACCAGCGGATCACCCAGGTAGGCCAGCAGGATGCCCACCAGAAACGGGGAAAGAATCGGGTGCAGCAGATACAGGAGCCAGCCGAGCAGAAACAGCCCAGCCATCCATAGCCAGCGGGTGGAATCGGTCATGCTCGCGTCCTCGATGCGAAACGGCGCCCGAAAGGCGCCGTGAAACAGGGCTGTGACTAGCGGTGGAAATTCTACCAGCGAAAGCGCAGCTGATCGGTGCGCGGTTTCACCTGAGGGGCCTCTTCTGCGGGGCTCTGCTGCGGCCCCTGGACCGGCTCAGCGGCATCGAGCGGTTCGCTGACTTCCTGCAGTTGCCCCAGTGCCAGCTGCGCGCGCAACTGCTCCGGACTGGCGCTGACCTGATAAACCAGGCGCTGCCCATCGATTTCCTGTAGACGCGCGGCGAACGGCTCGAGGAGGCGCTCCAGCGCAGCAAAACGGCCCAGATCAGCGCCTTCGATCACCAGCGTCAGGCTTTGCGCCGCGCCAGGCTTGACGACAAAACGCGGGGCCAGACGCTCGGCCACCGCCAGCATCACCGCATCGGCCAGCGCGGCCTGATCGGCGGCCTCGGCCTTGCCCTGCTCACGTTCGTCTCCCAGCCACAGGCGCCAGGTCGCCTGCCAGTTGCCGCCGCTTTCGGCCGCCTGTACCGCCAGCAAAGCGTCGGCGCCATAGCGCTCGGACGCTTCGCGCAGCGCCTGCGGATCATTGGCCAGCAAGGCATCGGCACTGCCCAGCGCCTGCTCGCTCAGATCCGCCAGCGGCAAACGCAGTGGCAGGCCACGATGTTGCGCGGCATCGCGCAGCAGTGCTGATGCACCCTGGCTCTCGCCGACCAGTTGACTGCCTTCCGGCGACTCGTTGAGCCACCAGGCGAGAATGGCCGGACGGTTGGCCCCCCACAGGGCCAGCCCCGCCTGGCGTAATTGCCGGTCAGTGCTGGCTGGATCGAACTCAACCAGCAGTGCGTCGCCTTCGTAACCGTACTGGCTGACGATTTGCTGGGGGTCCTTGCGCAGCCCTTCCAGCGCCGAGTTCTGCAGCGCCTTGGCATCGCCGGTCAGGCGCAGCACCAGGGTCTGCAGGGCTTTCTGCATCGCCGCGTCACGGCTTTCCGGTTGCTGGTCCGCTACGGGTTCACGCACCTGATACAGGCCGGCAACCGGCGCGGCCAATGCCGGCAGGCTCAGGAGCGACACAAGGAAGAACATCAGGCGGACAGACAAACGCATGGGGCGGCTCTCGCGAAGGGATAATGGCGTGCGCAAAGGCCTATACCTTAAACAGCCGCCTCTGCCCCGGCAACCAGAGCCATTGCCTGCGACGAAGCGCATCCACGCGAGTGGCCGCTACCGGGCAAGCCTGATAAAATCGCGCGCCTTCGCCAGCCGGTACGCGCACCGGGCTCCTGAGAGCCTGCGCCACGTCGGCGCCTACACGAACTCCCCATCCAAAGGCCCGGATCTATGAGCAAGCAACCCTCCATCAGCTACAAGGACGCAGGCGTCGACATCGATGCCGGTGAAGCCCTGGTCGAGCGCATCAAAGGCGTCGCCAAGCGCACTGCCCGTCCGGAAGTCATGGGTGGCCTGGGCGGCTTCGGCGCCCTGTGCGAGATCCCGGCTGGCTACAAGCAGCCGGTGCTGGTGTCCGGCACCGATGGCGTCGGCACCAAACTGCGCCTGGCGCTGAACCTGAACAAGCACGACAGCATCGGCCAGGACCTGGTCGCCATGTGCGTCAACGACCTGGTGGTCTGCGGCGCCGAGCCGCTGTTCTTCCTTGACTACTACGCCACCGGCAAACTCAACGTCGACGTGGCTGCCACCGTGGTCACCGGCATCGGCGCCGGTTGCGAGCTGGCCGGCTGCTCCCTGGTCGGTGGTGAAA
This sequence comes from Pseudomonas sp. UBA7530, assembly GCF_002479365.1. Classification (NCBI taxonomy): domain Bacteria; kingdom Pseudomonadati; phylum Pseudomonadota; class Gammaproteobacteria; order Pseudomonadales; family Pseudomonadaceae; genus Pseudomonas; species Pseudomonas sp. UBA7530. Next base: position 36,170 of record NZ_DLMS01000013.1, on the reverse strand, counting down.
CCGCCGAAATGCCGGGCATGTACGAAGGCGAAGACTACGACCTGGCCGGCTTCTGCGTCGGCGTGGTGGAAAAGAGCGAAATCATCGACGGCTCCAAGGTCGTCACCGGCGACGCGCTGATCGCCCTGCCCTCCTCCGGCCCGCACTCCAATGGCTACTCGCTGATTCGCAAGATCATCGAAGTCTCCGGTGCCGACATCGAGCAGGTGCAACTGGGCGGCAAGGCGCTGACCGACCTGCTGATGGCGCCGACCCGCATCTACGTCAAGCCGCTGCTCAAGCTGATCAAGGACACCGGCGCGGTCAAGGCCATGGCCCACATCACCGGCGGCGGCCTGCTGGACAACATCCCGCGCGTACTGCCGCAAGGCGCCCAGGCGGTGATCGACGTAGCCAGCTGGAATCGCCCGGCCGTGTTCGACTGGCTGCAGGAACAAGGCAACGTCGACGAGCACGAAATGCACCGCGTGCTGAACTGCGGCGTCGGCATGGTCATCTGCGTCGCCCAGGATCAGGTCGAGGCAGCCCTGGCCAGCCTGCGCGCCAGCGGCGAGCAGCCCTGGGTCATCGGTCAGATCACCGAAGCGGCCGAAGGCGCGGCTCAGGTTCAGTTGAACAACCTGAAAGCCCACTGATGCCCTGCAATGTCGTCGTCCTGATCTCCGGGTCAGGCAGCAACCTGCAAGCGCTGATCGACAGCCTCGGCCACGACGGCAATCCGGCTCGCATCGCCGCGGTCATCTCCAACCGCGCCGATGCCTATGGTCTGCAACGGGCGCAACGGGCCGGCATCGCTACCGAACTGCTTGACCACAAGCAGTTCGACGGCCGCGAAGCCTTCGATGCGGCCCTGATCCTGGCCATCGATGCCCATCAGCCCGATCTGGTGGTGCTGGCCGGCTTCATGCGCATTCTTACGCCGGGCTTCGTTCAGCACTATGCTGGGCGCCTGCTGAACATCCACCCCTCGCTGCTGCCCAGGCACAAGGGGCTGCATACGCACCAGCGAGCGCTGGAGGCTGGCGACAGCGAGCACGGCTGCAGCGTGCACTTCGTCACCGAGGAACTCGATGGTGGCCCTCTGGTCGTACAAGCTGTGCTGCCAGTGACGGCAGACGACACGGCCGAAAGCCTGGCCAGTCGCGTGCATCAGCAGGAACACCAGATCTATCCCCTGGCCGTACGCTGGTTTGCCGAAGGCCGCTTGCGTCTCGGCGTCCGAGGCGCAATGCTGGATGGCCAGCCGCTACCCGCCAGCGGCCACCTGATTCGAACCTAGGAGACTCTATGCGTCGTGCCCTGCTGTTCGCCATGACACTGTTCGCCCTGCCAGCCCTCGCCGAGGACCTGCAGCCTTTCTCCGCCAGCTATACCGCCGACTGGAAGCAGCTGCCGGTAAGCGGCAGCGCCGAGCGCAGCCTCAAGCACGAGGACGACGGTCGCTGGACACTCAATTTCGAGGCCTCGATGCTGGTCGCCGGCCTGACCGAAGAAAGCACCTTCCGCGTCGACAACGGAGCCCTGCTACCGCTGACCTATCGCCTCAACCGCAGCGGCCTGGGCAAGGGCAAGAAGGTCGAGCAGGACTTCGACTGGGAGCAGAAGCAGGTTATCGGCAACGACCGTGGCGATGCCGTAACCTTTCCCCTCAACCGCGGCCTGCTGGACAAATCGACCTACCAGATCGCCCTGCAGCAGGACGTTGCAGCCGGCAAGAAGAGCGTGAGCTACCAGGTGGTCGATGGTGATGAAATCGAAACCTACGACTTCCGTGTGCTGGGCGAGGAAGTGGTACGCACCAAGGCCGGCCTGATCGATTCGATCAAGGTCGAGCGTGTGCGTGACCCCACGCAGAGCACCCGCAAGACCGTACTGTGGTTCGCCAAGGATTGGGGCCACCTGCTGGTGCGCCTGCATCAGGTGGAAACCGACGGCAAGGAATACCAGATCATGCTCAAGGAAGGCACAGTCGCCGGTAAGGCAGTGGAAGGCCGCCGCGACTGATTGGCGCACGAACAAAAAACCGGGCAAATGCCCGGTTTTTTATTGGCCATCAAGGCGCTGATCGGGCAGCGCCCGATAAGTATCAGTCCTGACTCATCGCACCAATCCTGTGAATCGACAGGTCGGCGCCGTTGTACTCCTCTTCCTGACTCAGGCGAATGCCCAGGGAAGTCTTGAGCAGGCCATACACCGCAAAGCCGCCGACCAACGCGATCACCACACCCAGCGCCGTGCCGATCATCTGGCTGGCCAGGCTCACGCCACCCAGGCCGCCAAAGGCTTCGAGCCCGAAAATGCCGCAGGCGATACCGCCCCAGACGCCGCATAGGCCATGCAATGGCCACACGCCGAGCACGTCGTCGATCTTCCACTTCACCTGAGTCGCGGTAAAGGCCCAGACGAACAGCGCACCGGCGATAGCGCCCGTGGCCAGTGCGCCGATCGGGTGCATCAGATCCGAACCGGCGCAGATCGCCACCAGGCCGGCGAGCGGGCCGTTGTGCAGGAAGCCAGGGTCGTTACGACCGACCGCCAGCGCCGCGACGGTACCGCCGACCATGGCCATCAGCGAGTTGACGGCCACCAGGCCGCTGACGCCTTCGAGCGTCTGCGCGCTCATCACGTTGAAGCCGAACCATCCGATGATCAGGATCCATGATCCCAGCGCCAGAAATGGAATGTTCGACGGTGCCATGGCCACCAGCTTGCCGTCGCGGTAACGACCATTGCGGCGACCGAGCAGCAGCACCGCACCGAACGCCAGCCAGCCGCCCATGGCATGCACCACCACCGACCCGGCGAAGTCATGGAAGCCTGCACCGAAGCGCGTTCCGAGCCAGGCCTGCACACCGTAGTTGGCGTTCCAGATCATGCCCTCGAAGAAGGGATAGACGAAGGCCACGATCAACACCGTGGCGCATAGCTGCGGGCCGAACTTGGCGCGCTCGGCAATGCCACCGGAGATGATCGCCGGAATCGCGGCGGCGAAGGTCAGCAGAAAGAAAAACTTCACCAGGCCATAGCCATGGTGTTCGGTCAGCACAGCGGCCGGCTCAAGGAAGTGGATGCCATAGGCGACCCAGTAACCGATGAAGAAGTACGCCAGCGTGGAAATGGCGAAGTCCGAAAGAATCTTCGACAGCGCATTGACCTGGTTCTTCTGCCGTACCGTACCTACTTCGAGGAAGGCGAAACCGGCATGCATGGCCAGGACCATGATCGCACCCAGCAGGATGAACAGAGTATTGGAGCCGTGAATCAGCGTGGCCACGGCACTATTGATGTTTTCCATCGAAGAATGAAAACTCCGGAGGCAGAGGAAAAGGCACCAAACCAAGGCATCTCTCGAAAATTCGCACCACAATGCAGCCAGACTGCAGGGTACGCCCCCGAAGAGTGCCGACAGGCGGCCCTGAAATGGCGCCACCGAAATCGACTGATCGATGCTTATTTCTTTTTAATCAAGTGGTTATGCGCGAAACAGACCATCCTGAGCCAAACCCGAAAGGCCCCATTGCAGGGCATCGCTGGCTTTCGCGCACCAGCAAAATGCAATCGCCATACCAAACGCCAAACCGGTCACTCTGCGACTATTCTTGTGGAACCCTGGCGCCGCCGAGCACTCGTAAACCATACATACCCAATGCAGAGGACTGCTCGCCATGCCAAACAAAGCCGCTATTTCAAGCACCAAGGACGCCCTGCTGGATGAATTCCAGGCTCTGGTCAGCGACACCGAGAAGCTCCTGCAACATTCCGCCAGCCTCGCCGGTGAACAGGCCGAAGCCCTGCGCGACGATATTCGCAGCAGCCTGGGCCGCGCCCGGGAAACCCTGCATGATGCCGAGGCCAGCCTGCGTCAGCAGGGCAAGGTCGCCGTCGACGCCACCGAAGAGTACGTCCACAAGCATCCGTGGCAGGCCGTCGGCGTAGCAGCCGCTGTCGGCCTGGTGCTCGGCCTTATGATGAGCCGTCGTTGACAGCGCCCATGTCCAAGGACTCTTCAGCCCGTCGTCTAGGGGCAGCGCTGCTCGGCCTGTTGCAAGGCCACATCGCGCTGATCGCCCATGAACTGGAGGACCAGCGCAACCAGGCACTGCGTGCGCTGCTGCTCGGGGGCCTGTGCTTCAGTTTTGCTCTGCTTCTGTTGTTCGGTTTGTCCGTTCTGTTGTTGGTCATCTTCTGGGACAGCCACCGCCTGGCAGTGGCCATCGGGTTGTGTGTGTTCCATGGAGCGGGCCTGCTAGCCTGCGGTACCTGGCTGGTGCAGAGCTTGCGGAACGCTGAAGCGCCTTTCAGCGCGACGCTGGAAGAATTGCAACGAGATAAGGAGCAACTGTTGCCATGACCACTCCAACCATGCCCCCAGGCGCGTCACCGCGCGAGATGCGCAAGGCCGTGCTGCGTATGCGCCTGGAAATGCGCCGCCAGGAGGTTCGCCATGAAGCGTTGCAGCTCACCAGCCCGCTACGCCAGGCTCGTGACTACGGACAACGCTTGCGCCAGGGTACTGCACCATTCTGGCTCGCAGGTGGAGCAGCGACGCTGACCGCGTTGCTGGTTCGCAAGCGGGGCATGCGTAGCTTGTTGCGCCTGGCGCTGCTGGTCATTCCGTTGCTTCGGCACCGTCCCATGAGGTAGCAAATACGGCCACCCTTGCGAGGAGTGGCCGTAATCTTGCTTGGTCGAGCAGTCTGCCGCTTCATGCGGCCAACTGCTCGCAGCTAAGGACATTCAGTGCTCGACGGACAGCCATTCGCCGTCTTCCAACCCTTCATCGACACGGCCACTGGCCGCATAGCTGGCGTTGAAGCGCTGGCCCGGCTGCGCGATGGCAGTGGTCAGGAGCGTTCAGCTGGCCACCTCTTCGCTGATCCGAAAACGCCCACCGCAGCCCTGCGGCGCCTGGACCGCCAAGTCCGTGAAGATGCGCTGCGGCGCTTTGGCGAAGCCCCCAGCGACTGGTTTCTCAGCCTGAACATTTCGCCGCGCTGGATCAGCCTGTTGCGCCCCGCCCAACCCCTTCCCAGTCTGATTCAACTCCAGCGCAGCTGTATCGACCCCGCGCGCATCGTCTTCGAAATAACCGAACTGGGTGGCGCCCGACAGCGGCTGCCCGACGTGGTCGCGCGCTACCGTGAAGCCGGCGCGCGTATCGCCATCGACGACTTCGGTGCCGGCTACTCGCAGCTCGACCGCGTGCTGGCCTTGCAGCCGGACATCCTCAAGCTGGACATGCGCCTGTTTCAGGAAGCGGCGCGTGGCGGCCCCAGCGGCGAGGTGGTCAAGGCCCTGGCGCAGATGGCGGAGAAAACCGGCTGCTGGATCATCGCCGAAGGGGTGGAGACCGAAGCCGAACTGAACTTCGCCCTGGAGTGCGGCGCACGCTATGTGCAGGGTTTTCTCTTCGCCAAGCCCGAGCGGGAGCTGTTCGCCAGCGATGCCTTCGTCGGCCGTTTCGCACGTTTGCGCGACAGCTACGTGCAGCAGAAACTTGCCGAGCGTGCGCGTCTGCTCAACCTGCGCCAGCAGTTGACCGAACTGATGGCCGAGCTGCGGGCCTGGGCCGAAAGCGGTGCTGCGGCGAGCAGCCTGCGCGCACCGAATAACTATCCCTGGCTGCTGCGCACCTATCAGTGCGACCGCCATGGCACCCAGCTGACGCCGAACCTGGAATGGCGCCAGCACGCCTGGCAGGCAGATGACCGCTACCTCGGCCACAACTGGTCGTGGCGCCCCTACTTCTATCAACTGCTGGCCGAAGGCTGGGAGGAACGGCGCCTGACCCTGTCCACCACCTACCGCGACGCCACCACCAACCAGTACTGCCTGACGGCTGGCCAGTTCATCGACAACGGTCGTCGCCTGCTGTTGGTGGACATCGACGCCGCCGGCCTGTAGCCAACCCGGGGTTGCAGGCAGCGGCACGAACAACCAAGCTAGGGGCCCGGATCAACCTGGCGAGGATCGGCCTTGGATTGGCACACCCTGCTCACCCGCGAACGTCTCGGCAAACCCGCGCCCGGCTCGGCAGAGCTCGGACGCAGCCCCTTTCACAAGGATCATGACCGCATCATCTTCTCCGGTGCCTTCCGCCGCCTGGGGCGCAAGACGCAGGTGCATCCGGTTTCCAGCAACGACCATATCCATACCCGCCTGACCCACTCGCTGGAAGTCAGCTGTGTCGGCCGCTCCCTGGCCATGCGCGTCGGCGAGATGCTGCGTGACGAACTGCCCCAGTGGTGCACGCCCAGCGATCTGGGCATGGTCGTGCAGTCGGCCTGTCTGGCTCACGACATCGGCAACCCACCGTTCGGCCATTCCGGCGAAGACGCCATCCGCCACTGGTTTCAGCAGGCCGCCGGGCGTGGCTGGCTGGATGCGATGAGCGATGCCGAGCGCTGCGACTTTCTCAATTTCGAAGGCAACGCCCAGGGCTTTCGCGTGCTCACCCAGCTCGAATACCACCAGTTCGACGGCGGCACACGGCTGACCTACGCGACCCTCGGCACCTACCTCAAGTACCCCTGGACGGCGCGCCATGCCGACGCCCAGGGCTACAAGAAACACAAGTTCGGCTGCTACCAGAGCGAGTTGCCGCTGCTCGAACAGATCGCCGCCAAGCTCGAATTGCCGCAGCTCGAGGCCCAACGCTGGGCGCGCCACCCACTGGTCTATCTGATGGAGGCGGCGGACGACATCTGCTACGGCCTGATCGACCTGGAAGACGGCGTGGAGATGGAGCTGCTCGATTACACCGAAGTCGAGGCGCTGCTGCTGGACCTGGTCGGCGATGATCTGCCGGAAACCTATCGCCAGCTCGGCCCCCGGGACTCGCGCCGGCGCAAACTGGCGATCCTGCGCGGCAAGGCCATCGAGCACCTGACCAACGCCGCCGCCAGCGCCTTCGTCGAGCAGCAGCAGGCAATGCTCAACGGCAGCCTGCAGGGCGATCTGGTCGAACACATGCACGGCGCGGCCAAGCGCTGCGTGCAGAGCGCGAAGTCACTGGCCCGGGAGAAGATTTTCCACGACAAGCGCAAGACGCTGCACGAGATCGGCGCCTACACCACGCTGGAAATCCTCCTCAATGCCTTCTGCGGCGCGGCGCTGGAACAGCACAGCGGACGCGCGCTGTCATTCAAGCATCGGCGCATCCTCGACCTGCTCAGCTATTACGCGCCTGAACCGGGCTGGCCGCTGTATCGCTCGTTCATGCGGGTGATCGACTTCATCGCCGGCATGACAGACAGCTACGCTACGGAAATGGCCAGGGAGATGACCGGCCGTTCGAGCCCGGTCTGACGAAAAGCGCACATGAAGAACCTGATTCGCAACAGCTTCACCTGGCATGCCGGCCCACCGGCCTGGGGCCCGGCCGTGGTGGCCGGGCTGGGCTGTGCACTGCCGCTACTGCTCGGTCTGTTCACTGCTCATAGCGGGTTTCTCTGGGCCTCGGCCGGCGCCTTCCAGGCCGCGCAGGCCAATCCGCTGCACCGCTTCGGCATGTTGCGCATGCTGCTGCTCACCGGGCTTGGTGCCTGCAGCGCGGGCCTGGGTTTCTGGGCCGGTAGTCACCCGCTGGTCAGCGTGGGCATTTTCGCCGCCTTCGGCCTGCTGCTGGCCTGGCTGCAGCGCTTCGGCAGCGAGGCCGGCAAGCTGGGTATCGGCCTGTGCATCTGTGTCTGCCTCGGCCAAGGGCAGTTCGGCATCGGCAATCTGCATAATCCCTACGCGGTGGCCATGCTGTTCACCCTCGGCGGGTTGTGGGTGATGTTGCTGGCCTTCGGCCTGCGCGGCCTCCATGGCCTGCGCATGTGGCCGTACATGCCGCGTTTTCTCGCCGTTCTCAAGGTACTCAAGCGCCACGCGCAGCGCCTGCCACGCCAGCAATGGCGCCTGCATGCGCTGGCCTGCATGCTGGCTTTCGCCGCCTCCGGGCTGATCGTCAACCTGGCCGGCCTGTCGCGTGGTTACTGGCTGACGCTGACCGTCATCAGCACGCTGCAGCTGGAGTTCCAGGGCAGCCTGGTACGCGCGCTGCAGGCCAGCCTGGCCAGTCTCGCCGCCGCCGGCCTGCTGATCCTCTTCGGTCACAGTCTGCAAAGCCCGCCAATGATGGTGATGACGCTGCTGGTACTGGTCATCCTCAGCCGCGCGTTGCAGGCCAATCACTACGGTTTGTTCGTGCTGCAGACCAGCCTGTGCTTCGTGCTCCTGGCGGAAAGCCTGTCGCAGGACTGGCACCTGGCCGAGGTGCGCCTGCTCAACGCGCTGATCGGTGTCGCCCTGACTCTGACCGTGGCCCTTCTGGTGCATGGCCTGCGCCTGCAACTGAACAAAACGGGCAAGAGCGAGGACGCCTCACAACAGCCCTTATAACGTTTAGGCAGATTCGTTCACTCTTCACTATGCTGTGGAAGCCTGCAGCGCCCGCAAGGAGTGAAGTGCGATGCTCAATACCGCCGTTGCGCGGGAACGCCGTTTCCCTCTGCACGTTCATATCAGTGTTCTGTTCACGCTTCTGCTGCTGTTCACCGGTGTCGTGCTGGGGTTGTTCAATTACCAGCAGACCAGCCGGCTGATTTTCTCCAGCAGCTCGACACTCTTCGAGCGCATCCAGCACGACGTGCAGCGCGATCTGGACAACACCTATCGCCCCATCCGCCACCTGCTCAGCCTGCTGGCGCTGCACCCGGCCGCCCAGGCGGAAACACTCGATGAACGTTTGGAAATGCTGCCGCTGTTCGTCCAGGCACTACGCGACAATCCCAAGCTGGCCTCGATCTATCTCGGCTACGAGGACGGCGACTTCTTCATGGTCAGGCCACTGCGCAGCGAGGCGCTCAAGCAGCTCTTCGACGCACCGGAAAACGCCGCCTATCAGGTCTGGACCATCGACCGCAGCAGCGCCGGAACCGAGAGCGACTATCTGTTCTACGACGGCTCGCTGAACCCGCTCAGCCGCCGCCAGAAGCTCAGCGAACCCTACGATCCGCGACAGCGCGATTGGTTCAAGCGCGCCCGCGGCGACGGCGGGCAGATCACCACCGCGCCCTACCTGTTCTTTTCCAGCCAGGAAATCGGCACCACCCTGGCCAGGCGCAGCGGGCTGACCACCGTACTCGGTGCCGACCTCACGCTCGACGATCTCTCCGCCACGCTGGCCACTCACCGTGTCACGCCCAACAGCCAAGTGGTGCTCGCCGACGCCGACGGCAACGCGGTGGCCTACCCGGAGAGCAACCGCCTGCTCAAGGAGGTCGAGGGCAAGGTATCGCTGGTCAAGGTCAGCGAACTCGACCCGGCGCTAGGTGAATTGCTGTCCGGCCACCTCAACGAACAGGACGAGGGCATTGTCGAACTGGCCAGACAACGCTGGGCAATGGCCCACCGGCACATTCAGGAAGGCGGCCCGCAGGGTCTGCATCTGGCGCTGCTGGTGCCCGAGCAGGAACTGTTGGCCGAGGCCTATCGCATCCGCTGGCAGGGCGCGTTGATCACTTTGACCACGCTGCTGCTGTGCCTGCCGCTGGGCTGGCTGACCTCGCGTCTGGTGGCCAAACCCCTGCGCAGCCTGGTGCAGGAAGCGCAGGCCATCCGCCGCTTCGACTTCAGCCACCCGGCCAGTGGCCGCTCGCCGATTCTCGAAGTCGACCAACTGGCAGTGTCGATGGGCAGCATGAAAGACACCCTGTCGAGCTTCCTCGACATCGCCGCCAGCCTTTCCGCGGAAACCCATTTCGACATGCTGATCAAACGGGTGATGGACGCCACCGTTTCCATCAGCGATGCGCAGGGCGGGCTGCTCTATCTGCTCGACAATGACAACGATAGACTGGAGCCCCAGGGACTGGTGATCGACGGTCAGAGCCGCAGCCTCGCCGAGCTGGGCATCCATGCACTGGCCCACGCAGATCCGACGCTACCCGCCTGGCTGCAACGCCCGGCCAGCGGCGGCGAAAGCGTTGCCACCTCCATCGGCTTCGATCAGGCGGGCGAATTTCAAGGACTGCTCTCGGCCATGGACAGCCCGCGCCTGCACTTGATCGCCGCCGGCCTGCACAACCGCCAGGGTGACACGGTCGGCGTACTGGTGCTGTTGCAACGCGATAGCGGCGAGAACAGCGAAAGCATGCTCAGCCGGGACCGGGTGGCCTTCGTCGACGCAGTCTCCGGCAGCGCCGCCCTGTGCATCGAGAGCCAGCGTCTGCTGGCCCGGCAGAAGCAACTGCTCGATGCCTTCATCCAGCTGATCGCCGGCGCCATCGATGCCAAGAGTCCCTACACCGGCGGCCACTGCCAGCGCGTGCCGGAAATCACCCTGATGCTGGCGCGCGCCGCAGCCGCGAGCGACGCACCCGAATTTCGTGACTACAACCCCAGCGACGAGGAATGGGAAGCACTGCATATCGCCGCCTGGCTGCATGACTGCGGCAAGGTCACCACCCCCGAATACGTGGTCGACAAGGCAACCAAGCTGGAAACCCTGTACGACCGTATTCACGAGGTGCGCATGCGCTTCGAGGTGCTCAAGCGCGATGCCTGGGTCGCCTACTGGCGTGGCCGCGCCGAAGGCGGAGACGACACCGCGCTGGCGGCCCTGCGCGACCAGCTGCTGAGCGATCTGGACGACGAATTCGCCTTCATCGCGCGCATCAACCTGGGTGGCGAGGCCATGGCCGATGCCGACCAGGCACGTCTCGGGCAGATCGCCGAAAGACGCTGGCTGCGCACTTTGGACAACCGCCTGGGCGTTTCCTGGGAAGAGGCCAAACGCCTGGAGCGCACGGCGACCGACGAACTGCCGGTGGAAGAGGCGCTACTGGCCGACCGCCTCGATCATCTGATCGAGCGGCCGGCTCAGGAGCTGATCGCGTCGGACAACCGCTGGGGCTTCAAGCTGGAGGTACCGCCCTACAAGTTCAACCGTGGCGAGTTGCACAACCTGAGCATCGCCCGCGGCACGCTGACGGCCGAGGAACGCTACATCATCAACCATCACATCGTGCAGACCATTCTGATGCTCGACCGCCTGCCTTTTCCCAGGCACCTGCAGAGCGTCACCGAGATCGCCGGCGGGCATCACGAAAAGATGGACGGCAGCGGCTATCCCAAGCGCCTGACGCGCGAGCAGATGAGCCTGCCGGCGAGGATGATGGCGATCGCCGATATCTTCGAAGCGCTAACCGCGGTGGATCGCCCGTACAAGAAGGGCAAGACGCTGTCGGAAGCGCTGAACATCATGGTAGGCATGTGCAAGGGGGCGCACATCGACCCGCAGCTGTTCGCTCTGTTCGTCCGTAGCGGCATCCATCGACGCTACGCCGAACGCTTCATGCGGCCCGAGCAGATCGATGAGGTAGACGAGCAGGCACTGCTGGAAAAGGCAGGCATTGTGTAGGAGCGGTTTTATTCGCGAATAAAGCGGAACGCCGCCCGTCCGCTCCTACAAGACCATGACCTGGATTGGCCGAACGCCGATCAAGCCTGGTTGATCGGGTTCTCCGGATACCAGACGTCCAACAGCGGACTGATTTCGTAGTTCTCCAGCTCGTCGCGGCCCTTGAGCCAGGCCTCGACGGCAGCGCGCTGCTCCTCGTTGACCGAGCCACGCTTGGCCAGGCAGACCAGACCGTAGTCTTCGCCACCGACGTAGTCCAGACCATTGCCGGCGATGGCCTGATCGAGGAACTGATCGACGAAGTCGTCGAGAGTCTGGTCGCTCAGGTCGGCCTTGAAGTTCAGGGTCAGCTCGAAGCCCAGCTCCTGGAATTCATCGACACAGAGCTTCTTGCGCAGACGGCGGGAACGGTTGGTCGCCATGAAACAATCCTCAAAGGTGATAACGCGCGGCACTCTAGCATTTTCGCCGGCCAAGCGCCCGTCTTGTGTTGCCTGGCACACCCGGGCACAGGTTGAACACCAGCTGTTTGCCGCGACGGTTTTAAACGGCTGGGGCCAACTACAGATCGGCTCTTGCGGCATAATGCCGGCAACTTTTCCCCGAGCCGGACGGTCGTTTGTCTGTCTCCCTCGTTGCTCCCGCCTGATTGCGGAAGGTTCCTGTCGATGATTCAGCGGTTTCGCCAACTGGCGCTGAGCGCCGTAATTCTCCCCCTCGCCCTCTCCTGCCATGCCGCCAGCGCCGCACTGCCTGCCAAGGTGGAACAGGCGCTGAAGGCCAACAAGATTTCCAACAACTCGCTGTCGGTGATGACCGTGCCGCTCGGCGGACAGACCGGCGGCCTGCAATTCAACGCCGATGTCTCGGTCAACCCGGCATCGACCATGAAGCTGGTGACCACCTATGCGGCACTTGAACTGCTGGGCCCAAATCATCAGTGGAAGACCGAGTTCTATGCTGACGGCCCACTGAAGGAGGGCGTACTGCATGGCAACCTCTACCTCAAAGGTGGCGGCGACCCAAAACTGAACATGGAAAAACTCTGGCTGCTGCTGCGTGACCTGCGCATCAACGGCGTGCGCCAGGTCCAGGGCGATCTGGTGCTGGATCGCGGTTTCTTCGTCGCACCGCAGTTGCCCGCCTTCAACGACGACGGTGGCGACGCCAACAAACCCTTCCTGGTCAAACCCGACTCGCTGCTGGTCAACCTCAAGGCGCAACGTTTCATCACCCGTGCCGAAGACGGCAAGGTGAGCATCGCCATGGACCCGCCCATCGCCTCGGTGCGTATCGACAATCAGGTCCGCCTGCTCAAGGCAGCCAAGTGCCCATCCTGGCCGGACATTCGTTACAACGCAGTGGAAGAGTTCGACGGCACCACCCTGATCGTCAGCGGCCAGCTCGCCGAAGGCTGCAGCGCGCAGACCTACCTGTCGCTGCTCGATCACCCCAGCTACGCAGCGGGTGCGGTACGCGGCATCTGGCAGGAGCTGGGCGGCAAGATTCTCGGCAAGGACCGCCAGGGCTCCGTTCCGGAAGACGCCCGCATGCTGGTTCGCGCCTTCTCGCCCGATGTGGTGGAGATCGTCCGCGACATCAACAAGTACAGTAACAACACCATGGCCCGGCAGCTGTTTCTCAGCATCGGGGCGCAGTTCCGCACCGAAGCCGACCAGGATGACTCCATGGCCGCGCAGCGGGTGATTCGCAGCTGGCTGGCACGCAAGGGCATCACCGCACCGCATCTAGTGATGGAGAATGGCTCCGGCCTGTCGCGCGCCGAGCGCATCAGCGCACGGGAGATGGCTCTGATTCTCCAGGCTGCCTGGCGCAGCCCGTACGCCGCCGAGTTCCGCAGCTCGATGCCGCTGGTGGCGATGGACGGCACCATGCGCAGGCGTCTGCAACGCACACCGCTGGTGGGCGAGGCGCATATCAAGACCGGTACGCTGAACAACGTGCGCGCCATCGCCGGCTACAGTCGCGACAGCAATGGCCAGGACTGGGCCGTGGTCGCCATCCTCAATGACCCGAAACCCTGGGGCGCCACCTCGATTCTCGATCAGGTGTTGCTGGAAACCTACAAACAGCCCAAGCGCTGACGCTTTTGTAGCCCGGATGCAATCCGGGGCTCTTTTGAACCTGAGCCCCGGATTGCATCCGGGCTACGCAGTCAGCGTGCGGTGAAACGCCAGGCGCGGTGGATCTTCGGGTTACGGGCGAAGTCCGGATCCAGGGTCTGCGCGCTGATCTCCTCGACCTGATAACGCGCCACCAGACTCTCGTCGAGCTGGAACTTGCGGAAGTTATTGGAGAAGTACAGCACGCCGCCACGGGCCAGACGCGCCATGGCCAGGTCGAGTAACTCGACGTGGTCGCGCTGCACATCGAACACGCCTTCCATGCGCTTGGAGTTGGAGAAAGTCGGCGGGTCGATGAAGATCAGATCGTACTCGCCGCGATCCTCGCCCAACCAGGCCATCACATCGCCCTGCTCCAGGCGGTGCTTGTCGGAAAAACCGTTGAGCGACAGATTACGCCGCGCCCAGTCCAGGTAGGTTTTCGACAGATCGACGCTGGTCGTGCTGCGCGCCCCGCCCTTGGCCGCATGTACGGTGGCCGTGGCGGTGTAGCAGAACAGATTGAGGAAACGCTTGCCGGCCGCCTCGCGCTGAATGCGCAGGCGCAACGGACGGTGATCGAGGAACAGCCCGGTGTCCAGATAGTCGGTGAGGTTGACCAGCAGCTTGACGCCGCCTTCGCTCACCTCCATGAACTGTCCCTGGGCAGCCTGGCGCTGATACTGCTTGGTGCCGGCCTGGCGCTCGCGACGTTTGATTGCCACCCGGTTCTGCGCCACACCCAGCGCCTGCGGGATCGCCGCCAGGGCATCGAGCAGGCGCGCCTGCGCCTTGTCCGGATCGACCGAGCGCGGCGCAGCGTATTCCTGCACATGCACCCAGTCAGCATAGAGGTCGACCGCCAGGGCATATTCCGGCATGTCGGCATCGTACAGCCGGTAGCATTCGACGCCTTCGCGGCGCGCCCACTTGCCCAGTTGCTTGAGGTTCTTCTGCAGGCGGTTGGCGAACATCTGCCCGCCCTCGCTCAGGCGTGCCTGCTCGACCGGCGCAGGTGCCGGCTTGATCGGATTGCCGTTGCGATTGAGTTTGGGCGCCTCGGCCTGCAACTCATTCTGCTCACGTTCACGCTCGCGTTGCTCCGCTGTGCGCCGCTCACCGGTGACGAACTGTTCGGTCTGCACCTTGATCAAAAGCAGCTTGCAGGCCAATGCACCGTTCCAGAAGGCATACTGCTTGTGGCTGCGCAGGCCCATGCGCTTGCCCAGTTCCGGCGCCCCGGTGAATACCGCCGCCTCCCAGCCCAGGCAGGCCTGACGCAGGCGCTCGCCGAGGTTCTGATAGAGGTACAGCAGGCTGGCTTCATCGCCCAGACGCTCACCATAGGGCGGGTTGCTGATCACCAGGCCTTTCTGATTCTGGTCCGGACGAGGCTCGAAACTGCCCAGTTCGCCCTGATAGATCTTCACCCAGTCGGAGAGGCCTGCGCGCTCGACGTTGTTGCGCCCAGGCTGGATCAGGCGCGGGTCTGCTTCATAACCGCGAATCCACAGTGGCGGCTTGGCCAAGCCCGCCGCCGCGCGCTGCTCGGCCTCGGCATGCAATTTCTTCCAGATGGCCGGCACGTGGCCGAGCCAGTTGGAGAAGCCCCAGCGTTCGCGTTTGAGGTTGGGCGCGATGTCGGCGGCCATCAATGCGGCCTCCACCAAGAAGGTGCCCACGCCGCACATCGGGTCGGCCAGTGCGCCACCTTCGGCTGCAATGCGCGGCCAGCCGGCGCGGATCAGCACCGCAGCGGCCAGGTTCTCCTTCAGCGGCGCGGCACCCTGCTGCAGGCGATAACCGCGCTGGTGCAGGCTATGCCCGGACAGATCCAGAGAAAGCACCGCCTCACCACGATCCAGGCGCAGATGTACGCGCAAATCAGGGTTGAGCTTGTCGACGCTGGGACGCTCGCCCCCGGCCGTGCGCAGCCGGTCGACGATCGCATCCTTGACCTTGAGTGCACCGAAGTGGGTGTTGTCGATGCCCGAGCCATTGCCGCTGAACTCCACTGCCAGGCTGCCGGCGGGCTCAAGATGGTCGCGCCAGTCCACTGCCTTGACGCCTTCGTACAACTCGTCGGCGTTGTTCATGGCAAAGCGCGACAGCACCAGCAACACACGGTTGGCCAGTCGCGACCAGAGGCACAAGCGGTAGGCGACTTCGATCTCGGCATGACCGCGGACTGCAGCGGTCTGCTCGCGAGCCTCCTCCAGCCCGAGCGCTTTGGCTTCTTCCAACAACAGGCCTTCGAGCCCCTTGGGGCAAGTCAGCACGATTTCGTAACGATCAGACATGGATGTTCCGCTGCCTATGGCAATCAGGGAGGTGCTTCGGCGCACCTCGACTCAAAATAAGTGACAAAAGGTCACAGTGCGACCCTTCGTCGGAATAAGTAAGCACTCTCATTTGCACTAGCAAATTGAGGGCATCGGTGCGCACAGCCAGCTATGGCGCCGCCTGGCCGAGCGACGCCTGACCTATCTCAAGCGTCCTTATGGCCACACCCTCACTTAGGTTACGCCCTTATGACAAATCGATCATTCACAGCCCCCGGTGCATTCGTTAGAACACTACCTAAGGCTTTCGCTGCAATGGCGAAGGCGCAGAAAGTTCGCCACGCCGGCAGCGGACTTTCGTAGGCAGAAAAATTTCTGCCTGGCCTTGCCACAAGGCCAACGGGACATAACAGTCAACAGTGAGGGCAACACCCTATGAGAAGACTTAAGCGTGATCCGTTAGAAAGAGCTTTTTTGCGCGGCTATCAATACGGCATCAATGGTAAATCCCGCGAACTCTGCCCCTTTACCCTACCTTCGGTTCGTCAGGCCTGGCTCAATGGCTGGCGTGAGGGCCGTGGCGACAACTGGGATGGGCTGACCGGCACAGCCGGTATTCATCGACTCAACGAACTTCACGCTGTCGGCTAATACAGGATCACTCCCGACTTCACCATGCCGACCCCCTCCGGGCGGCGGGCGCAAGCCCAAGGGCTCCTTCGGGAGCCCTATTTATTTACGCAGCGCAGCAATCGCATCCACGGCCTCGCGGATCAGCGCCGGCCCCTTGTAGATGAATCCCGAATAGATCTGTACCAGGCTCGCCCCCGCAGCGATCTTCTCCGCTGCGTGCCTGCCCTCGGTGATACCGCCTACCGCGATGATCGGTAAACGGCCGGACAACTCGCCAGCCAGCACCTTGACGATGTGCGTGCTCTTGTCACGCACCGGCGCGCCCGACAGGCCGCCGGCCTCGTCGCCATGAGCCAGCCCTTCGACGCCTTCACGGCTGAGCGTGGTGTTGGTGGCGATCACCGCATCCATGTCGGCGCCCAGCAGGGCCGATGCCACCAGCGCGGTTTCTTCGTCGCTCATGTCCGGGGCAATCTTGATCGCCAGTGGTACGCGCTTGCCGTGCTCCTGTGCCAGATCCTCCTGGCGACGACGCAGCGCCTCGAGCAGCTCCTTGAGCGAGTCACCGAACTGCAGGCTGCGCAGCCCCGGAGTATTCGGCGAGCTGACGTTGACGGTGACATAGCTGGCGTGGGCGTAGACCTTGTCCAGACAGGCCAGGTAATCGTCCACCGCGCGTTCGACCGGGGTGTCGAAATTCTTGCCGATGTTGATACCCAGCACCCCCTTGAACTTGGCTGCCCGGACCCGAGCGAGCAGATGATCGACGCCGTGGTTGTTGAACCCCATGCGATTGATCACCGCCTCGGCCTCCGGCAGACGGAACAGCCGCGGTTTGGGGTTACCCGGCTGCGGACGCGGCGTCACGGTGCCGATCTCGACGAAGCCGAAGCCGAGCTGAGCGAAGCCATCAATGGCATCGCCGTTCTTGTCCAACCCCGCCGCCAGACCGACCGGATTGGCGAACTGCAAGCCCATCACGTTCACCGGCAGACTGGCCGGCGCCTTGGTCAGCAGGCCATTGAGCCCCAGCCGGCCACCGGCACCGATCAGATCGATGGACAGCTCGTGAGAGGTTTCCGGGGACAGTTTGAACAACAGCTCGCGGGCCAGGGAGTACATGGGCAGGCTCAGCTCGACAGGTAGAGGGTTGGCAGGCCGGCGATTATAGCTGCGCAGGCATCGCCTGCGCGAGGCAAGCGCGCCAGATCAGTCCAAAGGGCGTAAGCTCAGCAACTCACCGGTATCGTTGAACTCCAGCACGAAGGAACCATGAATGCCGGTATGAGTCAGATACGGCCGCAGATGGTGGGCCGGCAAACTGACCCGGCGCCCGTCACGGCTTTGCGCCATAATGCGGTTGGCATGGCCACGGTAGATGGCCTGCAATCGTTCGGCCGATAACGCAATATCCAGCACCAAGCTGGGCATGGAGGCACCCTCGCAAATGAATGCGGCTATTTTGCCACAGACCTGCACAGCAGCTGGCGCTCTTACGCCGCGCTACGCTTTATGGGCAACAGTCGTCCGCGTCTGCCACACTGCAGTAGACGCTTCAGGAGCGATCTGCCGGCCATGAGCCTGTCCGAATCTTCAACCCTCAGCAGCCGCCTGGCCGCTCTTGCTCAACGCATGGGCTTGCTCGGCCGTGGCTCACGGCAGATTTTTGCCAGAGCTAGTGCCCTGCGCTTGCCGTTCAAACCGCTACCCGCGATGGTCGAAAGCATCTGCTGGCACCAGGGCCCGCAATTGCAGCTTCTGCTCAATCTGCCGCGCGGTGCGCTCTCCGGCCCGGTACAGGAAGACAAGGCCCAGGCCCACGCAGCCCTGACTCAGGTGGTGGAGGCGCAAACTCAGCACCTGCCAGCCTATGACCTGCGCATGATCGATGGTTTCGCCTGCGCCACTCCCGCACCAGGCTATGCATGCTTCGAAGACTATGCTGCGAGCGAACACTGCAAGCAGGTGCGCATCATCAGCTACAAGGATTTCGTCAGAACCATCAGCCTGGCGTTGCCGCGCTTCCTCGCTGGAGAGCCGATCGAACTGCGCCAGGCCAACTGGCGAGGCTCACGCACCTTCTGGTCAGGTGAAACGCAAGGCGAGTCGTTCGCCGGAGCGATCGCCTACGCACGCCGACGCGGGCTGGACGTGCAACTGCCAGCCAATCTGGTGCGTTATCGATTGAACGAAACAGGCCTGAATGACCTGCAGAGTCGTTATCACGTACTGGCCATGCCCGAGGCCGCCTGGAGCGATCCAAGCTTCATGGGGCTGCTACTGGACAATGCCATCCCCTACGCGCGACTGTCGTTGCTGAAGAAAGTCGGCACACCGGAATTCCTCATGCTGCCCAAGGAGCACCAGGACGCCACTGCTTTGGGCGAAGGTTTGCGCCTGGCCGGCGCTCCCGACGTACCGGAGCATCTACACAAGCTGAGCGTTCAACCTGAAGACGCGGAGTGACGAACTACTCATCACAACCGCGCAGCAAACGCCCGATCATATCCAGCGAATAACCACGGTAAGCTAGAAATCGGCCCTGCTGGGCACGTTCGCGAGCATCGCCGGGAAGCCGACCGGAGAACTTGCGCTGCCAGGTTGCACGCAGTTGCTCGAACCAGTCGATGCCACTTTCGCGCAGCGCCTGATCGATATCGCTGCGCGCCAGCCCACGCTGGCCGAGCTCTTCGCGGATACGCTGCGGACCATAACCGGCACGCGCCCGATAGGCGACGAAGCTCTCCAGATAGCGGGCTTCCGACAGCAGCCCTTCTTCCGACAAGCGCTGCAGGGCAGTCTCGATCATCTCTTCGGGAGCGCCGCGCTTGCGCAACTTGCGCGTCAGCTCGACGCGGCCATGCTCACGTCGCGCCAGCAGATCCATGGCCGCTCGCCTGACGGCGAGCGGGTTATCCAGTACGACGGTCATGCGTTGAGGGCTTAGAAGTCGACTTCTGCGTCAGCCAGATCGTCGGCGGAGGCTTTCGCCGGAGCGCTGCTGACCAGCAACTTCTGGCGAATCTGACCTTCGATCTCGCGGGCCACGGCCTGATTTTCTTCCAGGTACTTGGCGGCATTGGCCTTGCCCTGACCGATCTTGTTGCCCTGATAGCTGTACCAGGCGCCCGATTTCTCGACCAGGCCCTGCTGCACGCCCAGATCGATGATCTCGCCGTTACGGTAGATGCCCTTGCCATACAGGATCTGGAACTCGGCCTGACGGAACGGCGGTGCGACCTTGTTCTTGACGATCTTCACGCGGGTTTCGCTGCCCACTACTTCTTCGCCTTCCTTCACCGCACCCGTGCGGCGGATGTCCAGACGGACCGAGGAGTAGAACTTCAGCGCGTTACCACCGGTGGTGGTTTCCGGGCTGCCGAACATCACGCCGATCTTCATACGGATCTGGTTGATGAAGATCACCAGGCAGTTGGCGTTCTTGATGTTGCCGGTGATCTTGCGCAGCGCCTGGCTCATCAGTCGGGCCTGCAAGGGAAGCAGTACGGGCAGGGGTTCACATAGGCTGGTGCCTGAGAAACCAACGCGCTGCAAAGCCATACTGTTCATACCTTTCACCCTTACGGAAGCACTATCCCTGTCTACACTGTCTATCTGAACCAATTTCAGGTAGGAAAGCGATGAGCAGGATGCGGGAAAATTTTGTCGATAGTATCAGGACCTGCTGCCCTGAGGACATCCTAACCTGGGTAGAGAAGCATCCTCCCAAGCGCAGGGCCCCCCTCATCCGCGTTTTTTTCATGATCGCTCACGAGCTTAATCCAGAGTGGTATCGGAAGCCTGTGGCAATCACCAATGCCTGCCGTCAATTTCTCTCTCATCGACGCAGTGCAATATCCAAAATTACAGGCAAGCCAGTCAAAGAAGTCACCGTCATCTCTGACTACACCGTCGTTCGTTATTACTTGAACAGGCTTCAAAAAGCCAAAAAGCTGCCTAGCAATGCGCTGATCCTACCAGTCCCGAATTCGACAGACGTATTCTCAGAAAAAGAATGCAACATTCTTGGCTATCTGACCTTGGAACATGCCGTTCAAGCGACTTCAATGGAAGACGCTCTAAACGAGATTGCTCAACAAATCAAAAAACATAGGGCTGTCATTCTCTCCAAATGCAAACGCATTGTGGCAGAGGGTTATGCCAGGTTTTTGAAAGCTCCAGACATGATTCACAGAAGCGATGTGGCTGCCATCCGACTCACGAAGGATAACCTAGATCCTAACCTGAGAGGATTTGGCTCTGGCCAGCATATAAGTTTTTTCTCTCCATCACACCCAAATGGCTTCGGTAACTCTGTTGCTTACTTAGCCACAGAACAAGACGGTCTATTTACACGCAAATCTTTCCCTGGCGCGCACCACATTTATTCCTGGTCTACCACGAAAGTAAAATCCTACCTGGGAATTACCGAAGAATTTGCTGTGGCGGCCATGTGCATCATTATTGACGAACTCGGAATAAATGTTTTCGACTTAGCAAATGCCCAAGTCAAGAAAACAAAAGATGGTCAATTTGTCACCATCCGAGAGGATGGCGGCATCACTATCACCACCCTTAAACCTAGGGCTAACAAATTAATTGAGCGCCACGCACCAAAAGCTACGGACGAGATTAAAATCGATGCAGAAAGTATAGACGCCCATACTGCGCTATGGATGCTATTGCAAATGAGAGCCCAGCACTCCAAAGCCTTGAACTCCAACTATCTTTTCGTCATGGATGGTTCTAGCCCCACTCGCCAAGGGGATGAACACCTCTACCGTATCTTAGACACGAAACGTAAAAACACTTTCAAAGCAATCATTGATTCGCTGCCCTCATGGGTAGCTGAAGCTGAACCAACCATGCCTAAAATTAGGGTTTCACGGGGACTGCTGAAATGGATTGAGAGTGGTGGAGACACCTTGGAAACGACCATTTACCTAGGAAATTCCCTGTTAACAGCCCTGAGAAACTACATCCCACCTTCAATTCAAGAATTTGTTTACCGAAAGAGAATACGTGACCATCAAAAAATTCAATTACTAATAGCGGAAGATATCTCAGCCCCCTCCCCCCGCATTAAGAATAATAATTACGAGTGTGCCAAGATGCAGTTGATCGAGGCTGTGAAATTTTTAAGAACCAACAGCCGCCACACGACAACCCACAACCCAGGTCAAGTATTCTGTTTCCTTTGCTCACCAGAAGCAATTGAGTTGATAGTCTCTTACGCGACATATGGGACAGAACAAGAGCTCATCTCGACTTGCAAGAAAATCATCACAAAAATCCAAGACGAAGGCAGTCGAAAGATGATCAAGCTACTGGCGGACGCTACTCCGAAACCAATGAACTTTGAGCTTCTTGAGGTACACGCAAATGAATAATGAAAAGATCAAGAATAGCTCTCCATCTACAGCAACTTCCCAAGCGATCCTTCCTAGTTGGATCCACCCCAACTCCTCAAATATGAAGTGGTATCTTCCTCGCACCGGCACCAAGGTTACAGCTTCGGAAGATCCGAACAGCAGTCGCTATGTAAAGCTTAGCTTTGACTACCAGCTATTTGATGGGTCATCCACATCAGATCTGATATGGAATTTATTTGTCAGAGATTTACAATCATCAGCGATAGCCCTCATCGAAAGCTCAAAGTCAAAACGACCGCGCGCATTAGTCGACTTTGTTAGAACGGCCTTTGAAATTGCCGACCATGTGTATGAAGCCAAACACCGCTTAAATCAGCCCCCTAAAATCGTCACCCTAGCCGATATCACCCTGGAAGACATAAAGACCTTCCTAGAAGCTCACGACCTCACGTTCATGGGCATAAATGTCCTCAATCTCGACACGCAGTTAGGGCCTACTCCAAGAGGCCGCGAAAACATTGCATCCTACATTTCAGGAATGCACATACCACCCATAACACAAAAGATTTTAATCCAAAAACTTAAAAACAACAGGTCTGACATCTGTCGGGAATTCACCTGTACGCATTCAGCAAATGAAGAGAATGAAGAGGACACACTCAGTATCTCCACAATCCAAAACAAATGCACTAACTTAACCTACCTACACTCCACTAAAGAATATCAATTTCACCCCTTTAAGGTTGGAGTGCACGACATCTCGGATGTACTTAACAGTATGACCGGCAGATTTGTCGAGAAAAACCAAACCCCACTGATGCCTACAAATATTGCATTCCACCACATCAGCAATGCGATTGTTTTTCATCGCAATTATGCGCCACATATCCGAGCCTATATAAAGCAACTGGACAACTATTACAACAGAGAAATTATAGAGAAATATGCCGCAAGCACAATCAGATCAAATGTGCACATTTTCAAGAAGCAAACCTTTGAGGCTGTACCAATCCCCAAGACACTACAACACCTAAACATTAAAACATATGGTAAATGCGGCAGCAACAGAGGTGGCATTTATTGCAACTCGATTATGCGCGATCACATCTCCACTGACGAACTAATTGATTTTTACGCTATCACAACACGCATCCTTATTCATACTTTTTCAGCTTGCCGAGTATTGAGTACCGCCTTGCTCGACGCTGACTGCCTTACAGTTTCGAAACTGGATGGCCTGTGGGATCTGAAGCTTAAAATCCCGAAAGCCAGTAACAGCCATGAGCTTGAGATTATAAAGCGCCCAATACCTAAAGTCATTTGGGACTTCATTAACGAGTACATAGCGTTTATGGAGGATCGCCACCCAGGCATGACCTCCATCTGGCCCTCCGGCTCATTCAAAGGAAAAGATCGCAGTGAAATGACTCTACTAAAAAAACTGGATCAATACTCCGATTGGATTCAAGTACCTAAGATAGGCGAAACCAGATGGTATGCACGACCTCATCAGTTCAGGCGTTTCTTCGCCGCCTTTTTCTTCTACCTAAGCGGCGGTACAGAAATTGAACCATTGCGCTGGATGATGGGGCATATTGAACCTAGCGTGACGCTTTACTACGCCAACATCGCGAACCAGCCCGGCTGGGAGCGAGAAACCTTAGAATTCTTAATAGACTACTTGGAGGGGCATGTAGGCAAAAACGTATTAGTCGACGAAGATCTGCAGGAAAATTTTGCCGAGTGTGAGCTTGAAATCAAACTTGGCGACCACGCCTTATTATCTGAACACCTTCAGGAACTGGCAAACCATCGCGAAATAAGACTCCAAATAATCAACAACAAAAAAATCTTTGTGTACGCGAGTAAATAATATGAGCCGTTATTCAAAGGGTGAAACTTCAGCAGCCAAGCTTCAGGAGAAGCAAGCCAAAACACAAAGCCTGATCACCAAAATATTGCTGATTAGAAAAGCAATCGAAGACCGTCAAAGACTTCCTTCCCTGGACGCACTTAAGAGCAAAAGAGGCATACCTTTCAAGTCCGCCCTTAATTGGTCAGACGCCGACCTTGGAGTTATTTCGTGCTCTTATAATACATCGCGAGAACCCTACAACACTGAATACTCAGATCAACTAGCAGCCGCCTTAGAAACATACAACAACCTCACACCCGCCACACAAACCCTTCCACCTCAAAAGCGAATAACCCAGCGCTCACAGCAAGAAGAAATCTCCACTCTAAAAAATCAAGTCGACTACCTCACAAATACATTAGGTGAAGTCTACAGGGCGTATATGCAACTGGTTGCTAGAGTGGACGAACACACTCGCCAGGACCTCAGATATCAGCAAGTCTTGAAAAGCCACACCCTGGCACTTGATAGAGCTCATCTCACCTTGGTGAAACCATGATACATGTAGCAAAAGCTCCGCGTCTTGACTTCCTTTTTAATCACGGCCACACCACACCTCCGCCTCTTCCAATACTTTTTGACTCCCGTGGAAATTTTTGCTGGGAGCTCAATAGCTACCTTACGAGTATCGGCGGTGGTGCCAACAGCTATGGGGTCCGGCCAGCAATTAAAACAGTGTTCAGCCATGCTGATACTCTAAACGTCTTCCAGGAATACATAGAACGCAACAAGTTAACCATTCTTGATGTCACTGACGAAACCCTATACGACTTCGTCAAGCACAAAAAACATTCTAGAACGGCAAACTCGACCACGATCAAGAAAATTGTACGACGCATATTAGCTCTGTTAGAGCACACGCAAAAAGAAAATAAATTCCACAATCTACTTACCACTGACCCTAGCGCACATGACTTTCAAATTAATGCTACAGAGAATTTCTACAGACTTAACAGACGGACGCCACTGCGTTTTTTAACCCACCCCTGCATAGACGAGTTAAGGGATACTCCGACCGAGCCGACAAGCTTCATCCGCAATAATGAACTGAACGCATGGCATGAAGCAATTCATGACTACACACCCAACCAGTATCTAATTGATAGATGGTACGTCCTTGCCACACTACTTGAACACACAGGCAGCCGAATAGAAGAAACTATTAATATCCCAGCAAGCTCCATTATTAATGCCTATAAAAATAACGGCCCTGTAATAAACATCCCCGTTTTAAAAGGCAAATACAAGGGTTGCTTACGCCAGGTACTAATACCGAGGACCGAGCTTCAAGAAATCTACAAATTCGTTCTGCTCACTCGCTCCAACCATCCTCACAGCGAGCTTCATGACAGGATATTCGTTAGCGAAAATACTGGATATCCTCTGGCACGAAGCACCTTTAACTCCTATTACAACGTAGTCATCAAGGCTTCAAGACACGCAGAACTCCTCAAAGGTATCTCCTATCATAATTTCCGCCACCGGTACTTCACCATATTAGTCGCCAAGAACATCAGTACGCTTTCAAAAATATCGAAAGCCAATATTCTAGATGTAGCGATGGCCATCGCTCGCAAGGACTCATACCATGCATCCAAGAGCACACTCTCTACTTATATTCACCTCACACAAGATGCTGAAATACAAGACTTCCTAAAAGCAGAACCAAATGCGTCCACGACCCTCCAAACGATCCAAAGCATTGTCGATGCAACTGACGACAGGTCCTCTGATGAGAAGCTCGCGGCAATAACGGCATTGATAAAAGCCAAGTTTCCTTGAGATGCTATTCTTGCTATTCTCCTGATCAGTCCCCAGATACCTAGCGACCCTAGTTACACTCTTGCAAGTTAAGGCTCAGCTCGACCGCCTACTGCATGCCACAGCGCTATTCGGTCACCTGTGAAGCGGTGGCGTTTTGAGTAGCTGTTCGATAGGTTGTCGTATAGCCCAGCCGACAAGCCTTGTTTTCAATAGCACAGGCCAGCTAGGTCTTACCTACTCCAGTAGCACCAAGGCCAACCCCAACAACCCGGACGCCATGCTGGTGCAGAAACTGGTGCGCGAGCTGAAGCAGGACGGTACCCTGGATGTACTGCGCCATGGCTTCAAGCTGCCGAGGGTGAAGATCGAGGCGTGCAGTTTCAAGCCCGACCACAGTATGAACTCGCCCCCCTCAAGCGCTACCAGTGCAACCGCCTGCGCGTTGTGCAGGAGGTGTCTTACTCGCCGTATTACCGTGAGGGGGAGTTACAACCCGCGCCTCGATCTGGTGCTGTTCGTCAACGGCATCACCGCCGCCACACTGGCGCTGAAAAGCTAGTTCAAGCAAAGCGTAGAAAACGCCAAGCGCCAGTACCGCTACGACCGCCCGGTTAAAGACCCGCTGACGCGCAAGTCGGAGCCGCTACTGACCTTCAAACGTGGCGCGCTGGTGCACTTTGCCGTGAGCCAGGATGAAGTAGCAATGACCATCAAGCTGGCCGGCAAGGAGACCTTCTTCCTTCCGTTCAACCTCGGCAGCCTCGACGGCGGTGTGCGTGTATGCAAAACACCTGTACCCCCTGCTGCGCGTGGATCACCTCGATCAGGAAGACGTGGACGTGGGCGAACTGCAACTAACCCACTACCGCCTGACCAAGCGCGCCGAACATCAGCTGCGCATGCACGAAGAGGGCGGCGAATATGGCCTCAACCCGGCCAGCGCGCTGAGCAGCGGCAAGGCCCATGACCCGGAGAAGAAGCGGCTATCGGAAATCATCGAGGCGCTGAACGATATCTTCGGTACCGAAGTGAGCGATGAGGATCAGCTGCAGTTCTTCACCGGCATCGCCAATCGCATCAGCCGCCAGGAAGATGTCATGGCTCCGGTCAGCAACCACTAGGTCGAGCAAGTGATGCATGGCCTGTTCCCCAAGCGTGTGCTCGACACCGTGCTGGATAACGAGACCAAGAGCCGGGCGTTTGCGTTGGTGATTCTGAAGATGCTGACGGCAGCAGGCGGGCTGGGGCAAGGTAATAGCGGTGCGGCTGTCTGAACGTATACGTGCTCGGGTTAGATTTCAGACGGCTGTGGCAGAAGGCTTGAAGGGTCACAGGCGAGTTCGCCTGCGATACGGTAGAGCTTCTCAACGGTGATGTTGACCTCGCCACGCTCGATGCGACCTACATAACTGCGGTCGAGACTGCACGCCAGCGCCAATGCGTCCTGGGAAATCCGGCAGGTCTTCCTCTGCATTCGGATGCGTTCCCCTAACGCTTTCGCCAACTTATCCATGACCGTCTCAATTCAACTTGAGGCGGCACTATCGTGCGTTTGCGGACGCACGGGCCACGGATTATAATCCGCATTTTCGCGCTAACTCTTCTGGTGTCTCAATGAAATCGGCCTCGTTTATCTTCGACAGGCGTCTGTATGAGCTGCTTCAGGAGCCAGGGCGTACAACGTTTACGACCCGTGAACTGCGCGATGCTTATGCCGCTCGCTTGAGCGGCACACATTTCCGTATCGCCGATGTGCGCCGTTATGTGTATGAGCAGATTCGTCGACTAGTGCGCGCGGGCTGGGTTCTGCCGGACGAGGATCGTCGTGTTCGAGGGCAGGTCTACCACCTGCAGCCGATTCCGGTACATCTGCAACTGGAACTGATCGACAACAGTTTTGAGAACAGCCTTATGGCTGCCGGTGTGCCCGAACCAGACACGGCAGAACGCGACGTGGAAGCTTTGCCGCTTAAGTCGTCAGCCAATACGGATTTGCAGTTGGAGGCGCTCCACAAGGAAATCCGCTTGGACTTTCTCACTTCAATGGGCGAGGCAGAGCGATTCAAACTGCTTCTGGACGAGATGCCGCATTTGCGGGACAAGGTTGAAGGCGATTACCTGGAGGCCAGGGATCGCAGCTCTCGCCTCTTGGGGCATCTGCGCGCCATCGAAAAAACTCTCAAAACACTCGCTGCACCACGATGAGCAGCTCGCTACGGAACTGGCAGAACAGCTGCATCACCAGGGCGTTGGAGCACTTTACCGTCACGTCGCACTTCTTCTGCCAGGCAACGCCGGGAGCCGGAAAGACGCGCATGGCTGCAGAGCTGGCCAGCCGACTGCTTGAACAGGACAGAATCGATTTGGTGCTGTGCTTTGCGCCGTCCTGCCAGGTCGTGGAGGGTTTTCGTTCGACCTTTGCTGCTGTTCTAGGCAGGCGTCTCGACGGCCAGATAGGTGCCGTGGGCGCGGCTTATACCTATCAGGCTATGGAATACCGTGATGAGGGATTCTGGCAGCTTCTTGATGACTACCGGGTGTTCGTGGTCTTCGATGAGATCCACCATTGCGCCGGCCACGATCCGCTGCTCAGCAATGCCTGGGGGCAGCAGATACTGCATCGGATACAGGATCGGGCTGCCTTCACGTTGGCTCTGTCTGGCACGCCCTGGCGTTCGGACGACAAGGCCATCGCATTGGCTCGCTACTCTTCGCCCGAGGGGCATTTGATCTGTGATTACCGTTATGGCTTAAAAGATGCCATTGCCGACGACGTGTGCCGATCACCTCGCATTGTGTTGCTCGACAATCAGAAGGTGAAACTTACGGAAGAGCTTGGCGCGGATAGCTCCGTGAGGCTATTTCCCAGCATCGCCAAGCTTTTAGGGGAGTCACCTGTCACCTATGAGGAACTTCTGCGTCATGACGAGGTGATCAATCCAATCCTCGATCTTGGCTGCAGCAAGCTGAACGAGTTACGTCAGATCAAACCTGATGCCGCTGGTTTGGTGGTGGCCACAGACATCGAACACGCCCAGCAAGTGGCACTGGCTCTAGAAGCAATGGGTGAAGAGTGCCGCATCGTGACCAACAAAACCCCGGATGCGCAGCAGGTGATCAATGCATTCCGGTGCAGCGCCTGCCGCTGGATTGTGGCCGTCGGAATGATCAGCGAAGGCACCGACATTCCCCGCCTGCAAGTGTGCTGCTATCTCAGCCGTATCCGCACCGAACTGCATTACCGGCAAGTGCTGGGGCGAGTGCTGCGGCGCACAGGTGAGTCCGACGACCAGGCATGGCTATTCATGTTGGCGGAACCGACGCTTCAGGGCTTTGCGGAGCGAATTGCGGATGACTTGCCTGATGACCTGGCAGTTTTGAGCGATGTGCAGATGCCTGGTTTTACTCCAGGCTCCAGGTCTGAGCCGATGGGCACTTTGGGTCATGTCGCAGGTTTCGACGGTGCGGGGTTAGGTAGTGCAGAACCGGGTATTGGATCGCAGCCTACGAACATCATTTCGCTGGGTGGCTATGCAATTGAGCCCGCTTACCAGGTCAGCTTTTCCCAGCATTATCGGCAGCAGCTACTGGCTTGTTTTTGATGCTCAGCCAGTCGAGGCTGATCCAATGATGTTGGTGTTCATGAATCCATAACCGGCCGGCGTCGTGTGGAACGTAATCGTGAGGTGTGCATGGAGATTAAGTCGCAGGCATTGGTCGATGTCGTTGAGGGTGTGATCTGCGACGTGTGCCGCTCTGGCACGCGTATTCCCGGCTATGGTCCCCAATACGGCAAGCTTGAAGCCCAATGGGGATATGGCTCCCAGCATGATGGGGAGCACTACCGGGTGCATCTCTGTGAGCCCTGCTTTTTCAGGGTGCTGAGTGGGTTGCGTCGGGAGCGCATGGTCAATGGTATGTTCGGTGATGATCAGCCATTGGCTTCCGAAGATTTTGGTCTGGTCAGCAAAGACAACTACTGGGGAAAGAGCTGATTGTAGGATTGAAAATCCATCAGCCGCACCACGTCGAATCGCGGGCAAATGAGGGGTAAGCGCGCGACTTGCCCGTTCTGGTCTCGTAGGTTGGAATAACTGAATAAGGAGGTAGCCACTTTGACCCTTCCACATGAAAGAACCCGGAGTGTTGTCAAGACCGAAGCTTTTCTCCGCGACCTCTCTCGTAACACCGAACTACCTGATGACATTCGCAGCTATGCGAAAAGCCTGCTCAGGCACTACCCGTCCGCTGACCAAGTTTTCTCGCTGGGGCGCCTCGAAGAATGCCTGGTAAACGGCCCTCAAGATGATGAATATCGGCGAAGGGTAATTGCGTTCCATCAGCCGCTTTTCAGTTCGTCGCTAGACTTCACGCTATAGGCGGGAACGCCACGATGCTCAGCACTGATAAAGCCCAGTCGGTATCTGTCCAGGTTGCGCAACGGGTCAAGCGCCTACCTAAAGGGCAGCCGTTCAGCATCAGCCGTTTCACAGGGTTTGGAACGAAAAACGCCGTATCCAAAGCAATAGCTCGACTGGTCAACCGCGGCGAGCTCGAACGGGTGTATCGCGGGATTTATATGCGCCCGAAACCCGGACGTTACATTGCCAGGGCTCGCCCCAATCCGTGGACATTGCTTAGCCTGATTACCAGGCAGAAGCGTTTGTCTCTGCAGATCCATGGGGCCAATGCAGTCAGGAAATTTGGCCTCAGTACCCAGATGCCGCTCATTCCGATCTATTACACCAGTGGGGCCAGCCGATCAGTATTTATAGGGAAAGCTGAGATCCGGCTGGTACATGCGGCACCAATGGTCATGCAGCATGCCGGGACCGAGGTAGGGGTGGCTATCAGTGCACTGTTTTATCTCGGTAAAGGCGGCTCAACTCCGGAATGCATTACAGCGATCAAGAAAAGGCTCAGACCGGAAGACCTAGCCACATTGATGACCTGCAAACTACCGAAATGGATGAGCACGGTGTTGAAGGTTGAAGGTGTGAAATAGCGGAATCGCTGCCTTACGATCAGTTGCCCGCGCATGGGGGCATTGTCGTCAACGATCCCGGCGATCTCCCTACCGACCAGTCCCCTTGGAGGGTCAAGTGGCACGAGCCCGGTGCACGGCGAACGCCTGGGCACCGGGCTATCGCCATCACACGTAATGCTTGTTCCCTTTGCGCTCAAGCGGACGGCCTTTAAATACGTGCGGGCCGTCCATCGTCAACTCGACCTTGTCCCCTTTGCGGGTTAGCCAAGGCGTGGCTTCCGATCCAGTTTTGGAGGTAACGCCACTGGGACTGATGCGAATTTCGTCGCCATCGATCTCGATCGTCCCCAAGACGTAGGTGTAAACCAGGCTACTGAAAAATCCTCCTTTGCATTCGAAGGCACACTCTACGACCTCGTCCCCGTACCCCGAGCGGCGCTCTCGACGAGCACGACGTGACGATGTGTTGAGCACGCATATCCAGCGGGTCTGGGACGAAAACTTCCACGTCTACGGTGCGCGCAAGGTCTGGCGCCAACTCAGGCGTGAAGGCGTGGTAGCGGCGCGCTGTACGGTGGAGCGACTGATGCGTCGGCTGGGGCTCAAAGGCGTCGTACGCGGCAAACCGGTCAAGACCACCGTCAGCGACAAGGCGACTCCGTGCCCGCTGGACAAGGTCAATCGCCAGTTCCGCGCCGAGCGGCCAAACGCGCTCTGGGTATCGGACTTCACCTACGTCAGTACCTGGCAGGGCTTCGTCTATGTGGCCTTCGTCATCGACGTGTTCGCCCGACGGATCGTTGGCTGGCGGGTCTCCAGTTCGGCCCGTACCGACTTCGTTCTCGATGCGCTGGAGCAGGCCTTGTATGCCCGCCGCCCGGTCGATCAAGGTGGCCTCATCCATCACAGCGACCGCGGCGTGCAGTATGTTTCTATTGGTTGATGCGTCGACGGGGTAAACGAAAGAGTTACTAACCACAGGAGCTATAGCTCTGAATGTTCAGGTGAGCCCCTCCGCCATATGACGAAGGGGCTTATCTGTCTTAAATCACGCGTTTAACGCTCAGGTAATCGCCCTTGGTCTTCAGCGTGATGGTCACGTCGCGGTTGCTGCGGTTGCGCCAGAACCAGCCGTGTGTACCGTCGAAGATGGCGGTGAATTCACCCTTGTCGCCCTTGATCTGCTTACCCTTGCTATAGCTGTGGTAGTAGCCCTTTGGGCCGTTGTAGGGTTCGCCATGGGTGTCGTGGTTGACCGGAACACCATTGGTCGTCCACTCGTAGCTGACCGTGGCCTTGTCCAGCATCTCCAGTTTGATTTCACTGGCCTCGCCCGGCTTCAGCGTGACGGTCACTTCATCTGACTTCAGGGCTGGCTCAGGCTCAGCTACGGGTTCGGCCACAGGTGCTGCTGCAACAGGCTCTTGCACTACCGGCTGAACAGGCGCGGGAGCTTGAGCGACTGGAGCCGCAGCTGGCTGAACCGCTGCATCCGCTGCCGCTTCTTCGGCCAGGGTTATCTTCATTTCGCCCATCTGGGTCAGGCCGAGTACGCGACCAACGCCCGTTGGGTCGATGGCGTACTCCGAAGGCATCACCACGGTGACCAGTAAGGCTGCGGCAACACCCACGGCGATCACAGTGGAGCGCAGCAGTTGGTGGCTGGTAGGCAATTCGCTTTGGGTCGGAAGCTGGGTATTGAACATGCTGAGAATTCCTTACTGAGAGACGATCAGGCCGGTGAGCTGGTAACCCATCAAGAGGAAACCGGCGCTCATCATGGCGACGTTGGCGGTGTAGGCATGACGCCAGAAGCTGGCGGTGCGCCGCCAGTAGCCCATGACAATCAGGATGGCGCTCAAGGCCAGGAGCTGGCCGATTTCGACGCCGACGTTGAAGGCAATCAGGTTGGCGATCAGGCCATCTGCCGAGATCTCGTATTCCTGAATCTTGGTGGCCAGACCAAAGCCGTGCAGTAAGCCAAAAATCAGCGTAGCTGCCTTGGTATTGGGCTGATAACCGAACCAGCGCTGGAATGCCCCGAGATTATCGAGCGCCTTGTACACCACCGAGAAGCCGATGATGGCGTCGATCACGTAAGAGCTGATGCTGATTTCAGTCAGCACACCCAGCAGCAGGGTGACCGAATGACCCACGGCGAACAGGGTGACGTAGAGCCCCACGTCCTTCAGGCGGTAGAGAAAGAAGATCACCCCGAAGAGGAACAGCAGGTGGTCGTACCCGGTCATCATGTGCTTAGCGCCCATGTAGATGAACGGCAGTAACATCACCCCGGAGCTTTCCTGGATAAAGCCCTTGTCGCCCTCGGCAACAGCGTGGGCCAGTGCGTCAGGCATGCCGAGAAACAGCAATGCCGTGAACAACAGCAACAGTAGTAGCGAACGATTCGGACGCACAGCAGCTGCGTCCATTGCGCCCATAGATAGCGAATGCATAGTTGAGTCCTAAATTGCAGTGGTCTTGGGCCGCACAGCGGCCTGTGTCAGATCACGAATGTGGCGCGCGGTGGCCGCTCGATCAGGAAGATCGGGCTTGGAGGAATGGAGTAATGAGGGGCTGGTATCGGCTGCGCACGTTCTGGCAGCGTGCTGGTGCTCAGCCGTGCGGTCAGGTGTGGTGTTTCATGCAGATGGTCGGCGGTCAGCGGCGAGTGGCAGTGATCCCCGTACGCCGCACAGGCCAGCGTCTCGTCACCATGCGCATGCGAATGAGCACCGTCATTGCCACCCAAGGCAGGCTGGCTCGACCCCATAAACAGCGCAGAGGTATGCCCGGCCCAGGCCATCAAGATGGCGAGAGCAAGCGCAAAAATCACCTTGGTGCTGATGGGATTGCTGAGCATGTTGTGGTTCTTTCGATGCCTAAGCGGGTGGCTTTTCTGGAGGGTTGGTCGGTTTGACCATATCCCCCCCTGGGGGATAGCATGCGAGCGTAATTCATCGACGCACGAGACTCAAGGCATGAGCGATCACGAACACGGCCACCAGCACCAAAGTCATGGCGACATCATCAAAAGGTTGAAAAGAGCGGAGGGCCACCTGCGCAGCATCGTCACCATGATCGAAGAAAGCCGGGCCTGCGTCGACATCGCCCAGCAGCTGCATGCCGTGGAAAAAGCCGTCTGCCAGGCCAAGCGTGTGCTTATCCAAGACCATATCGACCACTGCCTGGAACATACGGTCGAAGCACTTGCGATAGGCGAGCGCGCATCACTCGAAGACTTCAAGCAAATCACCAAGTACCTCTAGGCCCCTCCCATGTCGAGTTTCGCCGAACTGCTGCAACAGGGGGCCTCGCAGGCCTGGCTGTACTTCCCTAGTGCCATATTACTGGGTGCCTTGCATGGCCTTGAGCCTGGGCATTCGAAAACCATGATGGCGGCGTTTATCGTGGCCATTCGTGGCACGGTGAAGCAGGCCATTCTGCTAGGCCTTGCCGCAACGCTTTCGCACACCGCTGTAGTCTGGCTGGTGGCCATGGGCGGCATGTACCTAGGGCAGAATTTGGATGCCGAAACTACCGAGCCGTATTTCCAGCTCGCGTCCGCCGCCATCATTATCACTATCGCCCTGTGGATGCTCTGGCGCACCTGGCGTGGCGAGCAGATGTGGCGCTTCGAGGAAGGTGATGAGCATCAACACGAGCACCACCACGATGAAACGCAGCGCATCGACACCGGACATGGGCGTATCGAGCTATCGATCTTCGAGGAAAGTACTCCACCGCGCTGGCGGCTGAAGACCTTGAGTGGCCATGTCTGGCCGGCTGCCGAAGTGAGCCTGCTGACGACTCGCCCCGATGGACTGGCCCAGCAGTTTTGCTTCGTTGACCGCGGTGATTACCTAGAGTCAGTCGACGTGATTCCCGAGCCCCACGAATTCACCGCGCGCCTGAGTCTGGGCCATGCCGGACATTCCCACGACTATGACCTGGAGTTCCGCGAGCACGACCACGGTCATGAGCACTCCGAGCTGGAAGAGCTGGAGCTGTCGCTGGACGGCTATCAGGATGCCCACGAGCGGGCGCATGCCAACGACATCCGCAAGCGCTTCAGCAACCGCAATGTCACCACCGGCCAGATCGTCCTGTTCGGCCTAACAGGCGGGCTGATTCCCTGCCCGGCCGCGATCACCGTGCTGTTGCTCTGCCTACAAGTGAAAGAAGTCGCCCTGGGTGCCGTCCTGGTGCTGTGTTTCAGCATTGGTCTGGCCATCACCCTGGTCACCGTTGGTGCCGCCGCCGCTATTGGCGCTCGGCAAGCCTCCAATCGCTGGCCCTGGCTCGGTGCTGTCGCGCGTCGCGCCCCTTACCTGTCCAGCCTGCTGATCATTGGGGTGGGGATTTACGTTGGCTTCCACGGCTGGATCGGCCTGAACGCCTAGCCGATGTGGGAGTTATCCGGTTATTTCGGCCTGTTCTTCGCCGCCTTCGGTGCCGCCACGCTGCTGCCCATGCAGTCGGAGGCGGTGCTGGTCGGGTTGCTGCTGACCGACCGCTACGCGGCCTGGGCACTGCTGGCAGTGGCCACCACGGGCAATGTGCTGGGTTCGGCACTGAACTGGCTGCTGGGCCGTTCCATCGAGCATTACCGGCACAAGCGCTGGTTTCCCGTCAGCGAAGGCAAACTGAAAAAGGCCCAGCAGGCTTATCACCGCTTCGGTCGCTGGTCACTGCTGCTTAGCTGGGTGCCGATCATTGGTGATCCGCTTACCGTGGTAGCCGGTGTTATGCGCGAACCATTCTGGAGCTTTCTGTTGATCGTGCTGCTGGCTAAGACCACTCGCTATCTGGCACTAGCTGCCATGACGCTTGGGTGGTTTGGGTGAGCCTGCAGAAGCGCGACACCAACCTAGATCTGATCAAGTGGCTGGCGATGCTGACCATGCTGCTGGATCACCTGCGCTACATCTGGCCTGACAACGGATGGTTGTTCATCGTTGGGCGCTTAGCCTTTCCAATGTTCTGCCTGGGGATCGCCGCCAATGTCGCGCGCTCGCAAACAGGTGAGCTGTATTCCGATAACAACGTTCGCTACATGGGCTGGATGACTGCGTTTGCAGTGATCTCGGAGTTGCCCTATCGCCTGCTTTCTAACGACAGCAGCACGCTCAACGTTATGCCTTCGCTGCTGTTGGGCCTGCTTATCACCTGGGGAGCACATCACCGTGGTCGCGACGGTTTGATCCTGGCTTTGGCCGGCGTGACTGTCGCGGTGTTGATGCAAGAGAGCCTGATGTACGGCGTTTTCGGCGCACTGCTGCCGGCAGCGTTGCTGCTGGCCATTCAGCGCCCTGGGCTTGTGTGGCTATTGCCTGCCTCACTTTGCGTACTGGCCAACAGTCGCAACCGCTGGCTCGCCGAGTGGGAGTTGCAGCCCTATACGTTGCTGATCCTGGCCACAGCGTTCGCTGCGCCCTTAATTGGGCTATGGCTACTGCGCCGAACGCGCCATTTCAGGATCTGGCCGGTCAAGCGCTGGGGCTACTGGTTCTACCCTAGTCATCTAGTAGCACTGCACCTGATCCGCACGCTCAGCTAGCGTGGGTTCAGTTCAGAGCGTTTTCACACAGTCTGCTAGGGCGCCAAGGGCTGTCTGCAAACCAAAGGAGCACTACGAGGGGACAGCAGGACCAAGGAGCGAGCGGGGCAATCAACCCGCTCGCTTG
>NZ_DLMS01000001.1:1101479-1147288 GCF_002479365.1 Pseudomonas sp. UBA7530 | reverse complement strand
GGGAGCGAAACCGATGCCGATCCGAACGCCTGCGACTCATCACTGTCAGACTGAGGCATGCCCTAACTAGGCGTCAGGCCGGAACCTTGGGCTGCGTCAGGATAGGGCCGATTCCAGCATTTTCTGACGCCTCGCCGGCAACCTCTAGGGCCTCAACCTGACAGGCCGTACGCTTAACGTACGATTTTTTCCGTTTTCTCTATCGTCCCCATGACGCTCGAATCAGCGTGCTCCGACGCCGCAACTCTTCTCCGGGATAGGGCATCGGATTTAGTGCAACTGTGGAAGGTTGCCAGAGTAGGGGGTTCCTGAGGATATCCTCCAGCCGCTAGGAGCTAATGAGGGCCGCGGGTGGTGTTGTGCAAAGCAACCACGTATGCGGCCAGTGCAGCATCACCCCCCGGAAGTAGCCAATGTGCAGTTGCTTACGTGGTTGCGGGGCTAGAGAATTCGGTTGACATCGGAGATTATCCTTCGCGACTTGAGCCTTCACTGTAACGGCACAAGGGGAGACTGTGCCAGATGCCGGCTAACTGGCATCATTCGGCTCGGGCGTTATGGTTAACGGGGTGCATAAACCACCCTGGGCCGCCAATAACGCAAATAGGCGATCAACAAGTAAAGGATGATCTCGATGCAACTTCGTGCAGCAGTCTCCGGTCTGCTTCTGGCCCTCCTGGCCGGCCAAACTGTGGCAGCAAGCTTTGACTGCTCCAAGGCCAGCAGCTTCCCCGAAACAGAAATCTGCCGTGATGGCTACCTGTCCGGGTTGGACGAGTGGTTAGCTAGATCCTATAAGACCGCCCTGGAGGTAAATCCTGGCCAGTCTGATGCGGTCCGTCAGTCGCAACGTGAATGGCTCGCGACAAGGAATGCGTGTACTGACCAGCAGTGCCTCGACAGCACTATCGGCGCCCGCATCCAGGCGCTTGATCAATATGTGACGGCGGAGAAGGGTAAGGCTGCATCGGCTTTAGCCCATGCCCAGCTGAACAAGCACCAGGAAGCGGAGGCCATCAGGCAGCGGCAAACTGCGGAGCGTCTAGCGACTGAAGAAGCAGCTCGACAGGCGCAGATCGAGAATCAGCGCCAGTTGGCAATCATCGAACTCCAGCAGCGTGCTCAGGCCGCCCAAGCGCTCGAAACTCAACGTGCTGGAGAGCACCAGCAGGTACCAGCCCAGATGCCGCAGTACCAACCCCCTCAAAAGGTTGCGCCAGCTTCGAGTGCAACCTCGTCCTCGCCGTCATACCGCTCGCCGGAGAAGACTCTGTGGCAGCAGTTCAAATCTAGCCCGGCCTGGAAGTACTTGCTGCTGGCGGGGGCACTTCTGACAGCTTGGGCGATGTGGAGACACCATCAGGGGCAAACAACCATCTACAACGACTACACGGATGCCGCGATTACGAACCTCTTGCCGGCTGCAGGCGTGGTACTGGCCTTCTTGATGAACTGGCTCGAGCTGCCTCGTCAACTCGCAATGGTGGCAGGCCTCACGGGTTTCATGTTTGCATTGATGTTCGCGGTGTATGCGTCTGTGCGAACCAATCAGGGATGGATGAGCATCAGCTTGTCGCTCATCGCCAAGATGACTCTGGTGTCAGTATTCTATGCAGTAATAGGCGTACTGGTGGCATCGCTATTCTTAAGCACCAAGTACAAAGGGGAGTCCCAGGCGAGAGCGAATGCAAGGAACCGACGGGAGAAGAAAGAAACGATGGCCATGATCTCCGTGCTCACTACTGCCTACACCTTCCTTTCGGCTTGGCTGTGCCGACGGCAAGAGTTCATCTCTGTTTCTGAATGCCTAGCTTTTGACTCGACCGCAAGCGTTGCTTAAGTCAACTCATGAGGCGCGGTCATCGCGCCTCATGCTGATTCAGCCTCGGCGGCATCAATGTCTTCCGCATCCCACAAATCAGTTTTATTGCTCAGTATCCTGCAGCCCGGATTGGCTTCAACCTTTCCCTTCTCTAGTTACACTTCACTTTGGAGATTCGGCCCTGAATGGACGAGTGTGGGACCTCGCTTCATGCAATCCAGGCTTACTTTGCCTGCACATAAACCAAGGAATAGGCGACCAGAATTGAATCAATCCCTCAAGCCCGGCGAGAACACCACCATCAACCAGTCGAAAGGTCAGGTGCTGGTAACGCATTCTGCCGGCGCAAACCTCGACGTGAACCTGACGGCCTTCCTCATCACTGACTCCGGAAAAGTGGTCGATGACAGTGGGATGGTCTTCTTCAATGCGCCGGAGCATGCGTCCGGCGCGGCCGCATTCTCGCCTCCCATCATCCAGGCCGGCTCGATCAGTCACAGCATCAGCTTTGATCTGAGTCGCCTGCCAGCCGCTATCTCGAAGATCGCCATCACCTTGACCCAAGATGGCACCGGAGGAGGTTTCGCAGGAGTACCAAACCTCAGCGCACGTGTTCTTGCCGGCGACCAGGTGCTGGATCTTGCGCCTGGGGCATTTGAGCGGGAGACGGGCATCATCGTACTCGAGCTCTACGTCCGAAACGGTCAAGCGAAGGCGCGCTCTGTCTGGCAGGGTTTCGCCTCGGGCCTGGTCGGGCTCTGTGGCATGTATGGAGTCGAGGTCGACGATGAGCCGGCAACTGCCCCGATCCCAGCCGCGCCCCCTGCGAAACCGGTCAGCATCACCAAGACGGTGATCACCTTGGACAAACCCGGGAGCACGCACAAGGTCTCTCTGGAGAAAGGCGCGGCCGCGCCGAAGGTCATCAAGGTCAGCGCCAGGTGGGTGGACAACGGAGACGGTCGAGACAACGACGACCTTGACCTGCGAATCGGTATCCTTCGCCCAGACGGTCGGATGTCCATCATTCAGGCGCCTGACAAGCGCGGTTCCTTCGAGGCTGACCCCTTCGTGTTCCATACCGGCGATGTGGTAAGCGCGAGCACCTCTGCCCCAGGGATCGAAACCGTCGAGATCAATGCAGCCATCTCTCATCTTATGGGCGGCAAAGTCGCGCTGGTCTGCAGCGTCTATTCCGCCGTCGACAACGGAGCAGTGTCGGTTGCCTCCCTCAAGCCGAAAATGCGGATGGAGTACGGGGACGAGGTCGTAGAGTGTGCCTTCGAATTCAAAGGAGGATTTTTCAGTAGCCTGGTTTACACCTACGTCTTGGGGATGATCGAGATCGATGGCGACGAAATTCGCATCAGCCCCAGTGGCGTTACCTCCAAAACTGGATCGGAAGCCACGCCTTGGCTAACCCGCAAAGGGGACAGGGTCGAGTTGACGATGGACGGCCCGCATGTATTTAAAGGCCGTCCGCTTGAGCGCAAAGGGAACAAGCATTACGTGTGATGGCGATAGCCCGGTGCCCAGGCGTTCGCCTTGCACCGGGCTCGTGCTACTTGACCCTCCAAGGGGACTGGTAGGTAGGGAGATCGCCGCGGGATCGTTGACGACAATGCCCCCATGCGCGGGCAGCTCATCGTAAGGTAGCGATTCCGCTATTTCACACTTTCAACCTTCAACACCGTGCTCATCCATTTTGGTAGTTTGCAGGCCAGCAACTTGACAAAGTCTTCAGGTCTGAGTCCTTTCTTGATCGCTGCTATGCATTCCGGAGTGGAGCCTTCTTTGCCGAGATAATACAGTGCGCTGATAGCCACCCCTACCTCAGTTCCTGCATGCTGCATGACCATCGTTGTCGCATGTATTAGCCTGATTTCAGCGTTTCCTATGAATACTGAGCGGCTGGCGCCGTTAGTGTAAAAGATTGGAATAAGCGGCATCTGGGTACTGAGCCCAAACCTCCTGACGGCATTGGCACCATGGATTTGTAAAGACAAGTGCTTCTGCCTGGCAATTACGCTGATCAATTGCCAGTGGTTGGGACGAGCCCTGGCAACGTAAAGTCCGGGTTTCGGGCGCATATAAATCCCACGATACACCCGTTCGAGTTCGCCTCGTTTGACCAGTCGAGCTATTGCCTTGGATACGGCATTTTTCGTTCCAAACCCTGTGAAACGGCTAATGCTGAACGGCTGCCCTTTAGGTAGTCGCTTGACTCGTTGCGTAATCCGGGCGTATACCGACTGGGCTTGATCAGTGCTGAGCATCGTGGCATTTACGCCTATAGCGTGAAGTCTAACGACGAACTGAAAAGTGGCTGATGGAACGCAATCACCCTTCGCCGATATTCATCATCTTGAGCGTCATTTACTAGGCACTCTTCGAGGCGCCCCAGCGAGAAAACTTGATCGGCTGAGGGGTAGTGTCTAAGCAGGCTTTTCGCATAGCTGCGAATGTCATCAGGTAGCTCAGTGTTACGAGAGAGGTCGCGGAGAAAAGCTTCGGTCTTGACGACACTCCGGGTTCTTTCATGCGGAAGGGTCAAAGCGGCTACCTCCTTATTCGGTTATTCCAATCTACGAGACCAGAACGGGCAAGTCGCGCGCTTACCCCTAATTTGTCCGCGATTCGACGTGGTGCGGCTGATGGATTTTCAGCCCTACAATCAGTTTTTTTCCCAGTAGTTATCTTTGCTGACCAGACCAAAATCTTCAGAAGCAAATGGCTGATCATCATCGAACATACCATTGACCATGCGCTCCCGACGCAACCCACTCAGCACCCTGAAAAAGCAGGGCTCACAGAGATGCACCCGGTAGTGCTGCCCATCATGCGGGGAGCCATATCCCCATTGGGCTTCAAGCTTGCCGTATTGGGGACCGTAGCCGGGAATACCCGTGCCAGAGCGGCACACGTCGCAGATCACATCCTCAACGACATCGACCAATGC
This sequence comes from Pseudomonas sp. UBA7530, assembly GCF_002479365.1. Taxonomy (NCBI): domain Bacteria; kingdom Pseudomonadati; phylum Pseudomonadota; class Gammaproteobacteria; order Pseudomonadales; family Pseudomonadaceae; genus Pseudomonas; species Pseudomonas sp. UBA7530. Next base: position 1,142,507 of record NZ_DLMS01000001.1, on the reverse strand, counting down.
CTGCGACTTAATCTCCATGTACACCTCACGATTACGTTCCAAACGACGCCGGCCGGGTATGGAATCATGAACACCAACATCATTGGATCTGCCTCGACTGGCTGAGCATCAAAAACAAGCCAGTAGCTGCTGCCGATAATGCTGGGAAAAGCTGACCTGGTAAGCGGGCTCAATTGCAAAGCCATCCAGCGAAATGATGTCCGTAGGCTGCGATCCAATACCCGGTTCTGCACTACCTAACCCCGCACCGCCGAAACCTTCGACATGACCCAAAGTGCCCATCGGCTCAGGTTTGGACCCTGGAGTAAAACCAGGCATCTGCACATCGCTCAAAACTGCCAGGTCATCAGGCAAGTCATTCGATATTCGCTCCGCAAAGCCCTGAAGCGTTGACTCCGCTAACATGAATAGCCACGCTTGGTCGTCGGACTCACCTGTGCGCCGCAGCACTCGTCCCAGCACTTGCCGGTAATGCAGTTCGGTGCGGATACGGCTGAGATAGCAGCACACTTGCAGGCGGGGAATGTCGGTACCTTCGCTGATCATTCCGACGGCCACAATCCAGCGGCAGGCGCTGCTCCGGAATGCATTGATCACCTGCTGCGCATCCGGGGTTTTGTTGGTCACGATGCGGCACTCTTCACCCATTGCTTCTAGAGCCAGTGTAACTTGCTGGGCGTGTTCGATGTCTGTGGCCACCACCAAACCAGCGGCATCAGGTTTGATCTGGCGTAGCTCGTTCAGCTTGCTGCAGCCAAGATCGAGGATTGGATTGATCACCTCGTCATGACGCAGAAGTTCCTCATAGGTGACAGGTGACTCCCCTAAAAGCTTGGCGATGCTGGGAAACAGCCTCACGGAGCTATTCGCGCCAAGCTCTTCCGTAAGTTTCACCTTCTGATTGTCGAGCAACACAATGCGAGGTGATCGGCACACGTCGTCGGCAATGGCATCTTTCAAGCCATAACGGTAATCACAGATCAGATGCCCCTCGGGCGAAGAGTAGCGAGCCAATGCGATGGCCTTGTCGTCCGAACGCCAGGGCGTGCCAGACAGGGCCAACGTGAAGGCAGCCCGATCCTGTATCCGATGCAGTATCTGCTGCCCCCAGGCATTGCTGAGCAGCGGATCGTGGCCGGCGCAATGGTGGATCTCATCGAAGACCACGAACACCCGGTAGTCATCAAGCAGCTGCCAGAATCCCTCATCACGGTATTCCATGGCCTGATAGGTATAAGCCGCGCCCACGGCACCTATCTGGCCGTCGAGACGCCTGCCTAGCACAGCCGCAAAGGTCGAACGAAAACCCTCCACGACCTGGCAGGACGGCGCAAAGCACAGCACCAAATCGATTCTGTCCTGCTCAAGCAGTCGGCTGGCCAGTTCTGCAGCCATGCGTGTCTTTCCGGCTCCCGGCGTAGCCTGGCAGAAGAAGTGCGGCGTGACGGTAAAGTGCTCCAACGCCCGAGTGATGCAGCTGTCCTGCCAGCTCCGTAGCGAACTGCTCATCATGGTGCAGCGAGCGTTTTGAGGGCCTTTTCGATGGCGCGCAGATGCCCCAAGAGGCGAGAACTGCGATCCCTGGCTTCCAGGTAATCGCCTTCAAGCTTGTCCCGGAAATGCGGCATTTCGTCCAGAAGCAGTTTGAATCGCTCTGCCTCGCCCATTGAGGTGAGAAAGTCCAAGCGGATTTCCTTGTGGAGCGCTTCCAACTGCAAATCCGTATTGGCTGACGACTTAAGTGGCAAAGCTTCCACGTCGGGTACTGCCGTGTCTGGTTCGGGCACTCCGGCAACCATAAGGCTGTTCTCAAAACCGTTGTCGATCAGTTCCAGTTGCAGATGTACTGGAATCGGCTGCAGGTGGTAGACCTGTCCTCGAACACGACGATCCTTATCCAGCACAACCCAGCCTGCGCGCACTAATCGGCGGATCTGCTCATACACATAGCGGCGCACATCGGCGATACGGAAATGTGTGCCACTCAAGCGAGCGGCATAAGCATCGCGCAGTTCACGGGTCGTAAACGTTGTACGCCCTGGCTCCTGAAGCAGCTCATACAGACGCCTGTCGAAGATAAGCGAGGCCGATTTCATTGAGGCACCAGAAGAATTAGCGCGAAAATGCGGATTATAATCCGTGGCCTCTGCGTCCGCAAACGCACGATAGTGCCGCCTCAAGTTGAATTGAGACGGTCATGGATAAGTTGGCGAAAGCGTTAGGGGAACGCATCCGAATGCAGAGGAAGGTCTGCCGGATTTCCCAAGACGCATTGGCGCTGGCGTGCAGTCTCGACCGCAGCTATGTAGGTCGCATCGAGCGTGGCGAGGTCAACATTACCGTCGAGAAGCTCTACCGCATCGCAGGCGAACTCGCCTGCGATCCTTCAAGCCTTCTGCCACCGCCATCTGAGATTCTGAGCTGATCAAGTAATACTGGCGCTAAGCCGAGTACGTCGGCAAGCGCAAGCAGATCCGCAGGGAGCTGTTTCTGATTGAGATGGGCCTGGTGGTATCGTGGAAGAATCTAATTGCCCTGATCGATTCGCACTACCCAAAGGGGAAGGGCATTCGCCCGGCGTACCCGTTGATGGCAATGCTGAGCGTGCATCTGATTCAGAACTGGGCTAGGTGTCTCTACTGTCGGTAAGATCTTCTGAAAGAGTCGAGCGACTGGAGTTCTGTGTAAGCGAATAGCTGGAAGGTGGTAAAAGCGTTACAGAATAAAAAATGATTAGAATCATGCACTTATATTTGTAACATGTTACAACCGGCATATTTAACGTGCTCCCACTCGATGCGTTGGGCGCGATTGGCGTTCTTGCGCGGCGTGTAACCACAGGAACGTAGGTCGACCTGATTGCCGCTGTACTTGCAGCCGCAATAGAACTCGGTGGATTGCTGCGCATACAACGGCCAGGCCAGGCGCTTGGCCTCGGCGAAACTGGCGGGTGCGGCGTGCAGGGAAAGGGCTGTGAAACAGCAGAGCAGGGGCAGTAAGCATCGAATCATGGGGCGGCAGGGTAGCCGTCACCGCTGCCGATGTGAAGATGGAAAATTTATGTTTTTCAAAGGCTTATATGGTGGCAAAGCGCCCTCCTCACGTGAGGCGGGCACCACGCATCGAGCCTTGTTGGAGCCGAGGCGGTGCTGGTCTGCACGCTGTAGCCACGGTCGCGGCTGAACTGCGGCATCAGCGATGGCGGCAAGCATGCCCAGTAGGAGAATCGGCATTTCGTTACTCAGGGAAGGCAAGAGCCCGGCAGACGCCGGTAGTTGCGGGCCAGCGCCACTCAGCGATGGCCCGCATACGCGTAATGCTGTTCACATAAGAAACGGTCGAGCGCGATTAGTCCCCTCGCCCCTCCGAGAAGAGGGTTAGGGAGAGGGGGAAACTGGCAGTTTCGCGGGGTTTCGGCCCTCTCCCCAACCCCTCTCCCATAAGTGGGAGAGGGGAGTCAATGCCTGCGACCTTAAGTGAACAGCATTACCGCATACGCGGGCTTTTCAGGCGTTCCTCAACTGAATCTCGGCAAGCGCTGATCCTGCTCGCCGTCCTCTGTCTCGGTCTGCTGCGGCAGACCGGCGACCTTGATGACCGGCATCCGCTCGCCCACCAGGCGCAGGTCGCGACGGGGCAGGGCGAAGCGCACATCCAGCTCGCGCAGGGCATCGAGCAGCTGCAGATTGATCTCCTGCTGAATATCCATGTACTGGTTGTAGTCCGAGCTCTGCACGATATACACCACCTCGAAGGTCAGCTGGCTTTCGTCGAAACCGAGAAAGTGTGCGCGGTCGAATCTGGCCTTGGGCGTGGCGCGGATGATGTCGCCGACGCGCTCGGCCACCTGGCGAACCTTGTCGCTCGGCGTGTCGTAGTTGACGCCGAACTTGAAGACGATACGGCGGGTATTCATGCGCTTGTAGTTATGCACGATCTGCCGCAGCAAGTCGGCGTTGGCACACACCACCTGCTCGCCGCTGAGGCTGCGGATGCGCGTGGTCTTCAGGCCGATATGCTCGATGGTCCCGGCCACCTCTCCGAACACCACGAAGTCGCCGATCTCGAAGGGCTTGTCGACACCGATCGACAGTGAGGCGAACACATCACTGAGCACCGTCTGCACCGCCAGTGCCACGGCGATACCGCCAACACCCAGGCTGGCCACCAGCGCGGTGATATCCACGCCGAGATTGGCCAGGATCGACAGCAGCATCACCGACCACACCACGATCAGGATCATGATGCTGATGATGGTGGTCATCACCGGGTTGTAGCTGCCGCTCTTCTTCATCACCAGGCTACGCGACCACAGGCGTACGCCGGTATCGACCCACAGCGCCACCTGCAAGGCCAGGGCGACGAACCAGGTATGGCTCAGCGCGCTCTGCCAGCTGCCGGGCAGCTCCGGCAGGCGCAAGGCCAGCAACAGGGAAAAGGCCAGCAGCAACACGCGGCTGGTACGACCGATCACAACCGCCACGAAGTGCGGCCAACTGCCGTCCTGATCCTTCGACCAAGCCATCAGCCGCTTGTGCAGCGTGCCGACCACCGCACGCAACACGCTGTAGATCAGCGCCGTAGCGACCACAACAATCGCAATGTTGAGCCAGAGATCGCGGTCAAGCCAGATGTTCCACTGTTCCATCGTCAAGGGCCTCCAGAAGGGACGTATAGGTTTCTGGTGGTGTTGAGGAGCAGAAGTTCCGGGGAAAGGGCGAGTGGTCCCGGTTTTGGCGCGCCGGGTGAGGCGGCCTTAGCTCGGGCGGCCCTTTCAAAAAGCGTAGAGCCGGGCATCACGCTGCCTGGATTTGCCCGAGCTAACAGCGCAAGAAGGCACGGGCCTATTCGTGTCTCCGATTACTCGATCGGTTTGTTTGCCTGATAGATGTCATGCGGGAGCATGACGGTATCGACAGCAGCGTCCACAGGCAGTGAAAAGATCGTCAGTACTGGGCAAACGACCGATAACCAGCACCAGGCCGTGGCTGGAAAGTAGCCGCGATTGACTTCATCAGAACCGAACAGCACGCCGAAGTCGTACGCAGTGCCTGTGTAGTAATCGGGTCCGTAATAACTGCCATTTCGCCCGAACAGTGTGCCGCAACCCGCGAGCGCACCCACCAGAACGGCCAGCGCGAGGACTCGATAGAGACGTTTGAGCATGGGACATCCTTTCCGACAGAGGCCACCCTGGCCGCGTCGCAGGGTACGCACCTCAGCGTCACGTCACAACTCAAGGTGGAGGATGTGGCGAGGTTCACCCAGCAGAAACGAAAAAGCCCCGTCAGTGATGACGGGGCTTTTGCTTGGCTGTCTGGAGCGGGTGATGGGAATCGAACCCACGGCTCTAGCTTGGGAAGCTAGGGTATTACCATTATACGACACCCGCAGCGGGTGCCTTTATACCGGAACCTGCGGCGAAAATGAAGGGCGAACCGGAACCCGTCGTGCAGCCGGTTCGCCTCTGCGTCCGTTCATACGGCGATGGCCTGCAGTTCCTGAAGCTCGCCGCGATTGGGCAGTTGCAGGCGTTTGCTGGGGGCGCTGAAGAAGTCCAGCAGGACGCGTTGGGTCTGCAGCCAGGCGGCCTTGTGTTCCATGTCGAGGAAGTGGCCAGCGTCGTCGATCACGGCGAACTGGGCATGGTCGATGTGCTGAGCGAACAGGCAGGCGTCTTCCACCGAGGTGTATTCGTCGCGGTCGCCGTTGACGAACAGCAGCGGAATTTCGATGGCCTGCAGGCATTCCATGCGGCAATGCGCCTCCATGTTCAGCACCTGTTTGATATGCGCGTACATCTGCCGGTATTCGTGCTCGTCGAGGGTGCTGACGTGCTTGTGGTTGAAGCGCTTGAACAGCGACGGCAGGTGTTTGCCGATGGTGCTGTTGACCAGCAGAGCGATGTTGTCGCGATCCACCGCGTTCAAGAAGCGCAGGCCCTTGTGCAGGTAGTCGAGCATCGGCACGTTGAGGATCGGCGAGAAGGAGCAGATCGCTGCCTTTTCCAGCGTGGCCGGGCGCTGGGCCAGGGCGAGCATGGAGGCGACGCCGCCCCAGGAGAAGGACATCAGGTAATTGGCGCCGTAGTGGTCGATCAGCTTGAGCAGGATGGCCGCTTCGTCTTCCTTGCTGATGGGCGTGAAGTCGCTGTTGTGCGGCTTCGATTGACCGGCATAGGGCAGGTCGAAGGCCACCACGTTGAACTGTGGTTGCAGGTACTTGACCGTTTGCGCGAACGAGGCGGTGGTCGCCAGGGAGCCATTGACCAGGATGATGGTCTTGCTTGCTGCCGGGTTACCGTAGAACTCCGTGTGTACCTTGTGCTTCCTGTTGATCTCGACGACTGTGGTTTCTGGCCTCATGTCGTTTCCTCCTGGCGCAAGTGAACAAGGCGAGCGGGCGGCCGTTCGCATTTGATTGAGCAGTCAGAAAAGCGCCTGAGCGTGACAGCTTCATGTCAGGCAGGGGATTTTTATAAGTATTTGAATTTCAAGCAGTTAGGATCGAAACAGGCGAGCGCTCCAGGCCTTATTGAAGACGCTGGAGAGGGCGGTGTTACCAGGCAGGAATCCAGACGGCGCAGGGCGCCAGTAACTGAAATAAGGTGTAGCTGTCTCGTAGTGACCAATTGGTCATCTCAAGACTTGTGACTCGATTCAAGCAGCTGACTTGCAGCCACGCAAGGCCGGGTCACATCTTTATCGCGGTTTAGGTCTACCGTTGGTCGGGTCGTGAAGGTTGGGCTGGGAAGATCAGACGCTTGCGACTTCCGCAGCCGTCAGAGCGCGGTACTGACCTGGCGCGAGCTGCGGGTCGAGGACGATCTCGCCCATGCGTTCGCGGTGTAGGGCGACGACGCGGTTGCGGAAGTGGCCGAACATGCGCTTGACCTGATGGTAGCGGCCCTCGAACAGGGTCAGCCGGGCTTCGTGGCTGTTCAGCACCTCGAGCGGGGCGGGCAGGGTGGTGAGGTTCTCGAAGGCGAAGTACAGGCCACGGGCGAAGACCTCGGCGTACTCATCGGTGATCGGCTGCTCGGTGGTGACGTGGTAGACCTTGGGCTTGCGCTCTTGCGGCTGGGTGATGCGCCGCGACCAGCGTCCGTCGTTGGTGATCAGCAGCAGGCCGCTGGTGTTGAGATCGAGGCGTCCGGCCAGGTGCAGGTCGTGCTTGTCCGGCTCGTTCAGCAGGTCGAGCACGGTGCGGTGTTCTTCGTGTTCGGTGGCGCTGACCACGCCGACCGGCTTGTGCAGCATCCAGTAACGCGCGCTGCGCCCGGCCTGCAGCAGTTCGTCGTCCAGCTCCACGCGCTGGAAGTCGCGGATATCGAAGCGCGGATCAATGATCACTTCGCCGTCCACACGCAGGCGCCCGGCGCTGATCAGCAGGCGGCTGTCCTGGCGGCTGAAACGCGGGAAGTTGCTGAGGAAGCGATCCAGGCGCATGGCTCAGTGGTGCTCGTCGAGTTTGGCGGCTGCCACCAAGCCGGCGCAGGCCGGGCACAGGCAGGCGCGATCAAGCTGTTTGGGCGTCAGGCGCTGCAGTGCGGCGGGGTCGATCTTCGCGTCGAAGCACCAGCAGGGTTCATCGCTGCGGCCTGCCGCGATGCTGCACTGGTTGCTCTTGCCGCATAACGGGCAGCGCTCGGTGTCCATCAATGCTCTTCGCAGACGCGGTCGCGACCGGCCTGTTTGGCCCGGTACAGGGCGCGGTCGGTGCGGCCGAGCAGGTCATGCAGCGCTTCGCCCGGCTGCCATTGGCTGAGGCCGAGGCTGACGGTGACCTGCAGTGTTTCACCGCCTACCGGGTAGCGCTGCTCGGCGCAGTGCTGGCGCAGTTTTTCGGCCAGCTCGTGGGCGGCGTGTCGGTCGGTGTTCTTCAGCAGCAGGATGAATTCCTCGCCGCCCCAGCGGCAGAGAATGTCGGACTGGCGCAGCGCCGCGCGCAACTGCTCGGCGAAGCGACGCAGCACCTCGTCGCCGGCCAGGTGGCCGTGGCGGTCGTTGATCTGCTTGAAGTTGTCCAGATCCAGCAGCACTGCACACAGCGGGCTGCTGTCGCGCTGCGCCTCCTGCAGGGCCTGCTCCACATGAAGTTCGAAGCCGCGGCGGTTGGGCAGGTCGGTGAGGCTGTCGGTGGTGGCCAGGGCGGCGATGCGCTGCTGGTAGCGACGGATCACCAGGCTCACCAGGGTCAGTACGATGGCGGTGACCAGCAGGCAGATCAGCAGGTTGAGGTAGAGGCTGTGGCGAACGCCAGCCAGCGCGCCTTCCTCGTGCTTGTCGACGAACAGGAACCACTCGAGTTCGGGGATGTAGCGTACGTTGAGAAAGTGGCTGCGCTGGTGTTCGTCGTAGCGATAGTCGCCGCTTTTCGGTTGCGGCAGCACGGCCAGCAGTTTTTCCAGGCCGGGTACTTCGCTCAACGGCTGGCCGCGACGGGCGCCCATGGGGCCGCCCTCGACACCGGTCAGCACAAGATGGCCGTTGCGTTCGGTAAAAAAGATGTTGCGGTCGTAGCGCCGCTGGTAGTCGTCCACCAGCTTGACCACTGCATCGACGGTGAGACCGACACCGGCCACGCCGATAAAGCGTTCCTGGTAGTCGAACACCTTGTAGTTGATGAAGAAGGTCAGCTGGTCGGCGTTGGCCATGTCCGGATCGACGCTGATCTCGTAGGGCTCCTCCATGTTGCGCACGCGGAAGTACCAGTCATCGCGCGGCTCATCTTCCTGCACCTGCTTGAGCACGCCCTTGGCCTGGTAGTAGGTGCGCGTGCGCTCGGAGATAAAGAAGGCGGTGAAGGTGCCGTAGTGATCTTGAATCTCGCGCAGGTAGCGGGTGACGGGCTCGGGGTTCTGCTCGCCGGCCAGCGCCCAGTCGCGCAGGAAGGTGTCGCGCGACATCATCGAGGCGATCTGCGTCGGGCGGATCAGGTCCTTCTGGATCTCGGAATAGATGGTGTCCGAGGTCAGCGGCAGCTCGGTGTTGACGATGTTCTGGCGAATGCTGTCGCGCGAGGCGTAGTAGCTCAGCAGCGAGGTGGTGAGAAAGCCGCTGCCGAGCAGAAACAGGAGCAGTAACACCAATGAGGTTTGCGTGTGCCGTTTGGGGCGCAGGGACATGGGTGAATCCGGCGGCGGGCAGATGGCGTGATGCTAGCTTGCTGAGCGGGGCTAGCGCTAGTTGTGATCACTGTTGCGGTGAGGGTAGCCCTGATGCAGTGCGGGGGGGCTGGTTGATGGTTTTCCCTACTGATGGCCCGGAGCGCTCAGTGTCTATTGTAGGAGCGGATTTATCCGCGATCCGCTGCGGCTGCGAGCGGATGGCTTGCCAGTGCTGTTCGTCGCCTGGTGATGCAGCTCACCCGGCGGCACGGAACGGGCGTATGCGCGGTGTGTCTTACCCAACAGCTGAACGTGCTGCGCCTCGTGCCGTCACCCGTCCAGCGGATATTGGAAATTCGAGGAGTATTCCAGATGCGTGGTTTGACCGTGATGACATTGGCCTTTTTGCTGGGAGGCTGCAGCTTCAGTGCGCCGGGCGTGCACGCGCGCGTCGGTGATCCCGATTTGATACGTGTCGACCTGGGTGGGCACGGCTATTCCAATGGTGGTTCCTTCTGCCCACCGGGGCACCGCATGAAGGGCAGCTGCTGATGAAAGCCCTATTTGCGCTATTGCTGGCGACGAGCCTGGCGTTTGGTCTGTCCGGGTGCAGCCTCAGATTGCCAGGTGTCGGTATCGATATTGGCGATACCGGAGGCCCGCCCCATTGCCCGCCAGGGCAGGCCAAGAAAGGCCGCTGCTGATCCGGCGCCGGGCGCGCTGCCCGGCTTCTCTTCCGAGGCGCTGACCGCTCCTCCTGCTTCCTCTGCGGAGGCCTGCATGTCCAACAGACTATTCCTCGCCGCCCTGCTATTCACCTCGCTCAGCGGTTGTGCCGTTTATGACTACGACCGTGGCTATCACAGCGGCCATGCCTACCGTTACCACGACGGCTACCGGCGTGATCACTACGCGCCACCTGTTTATGGGGCGCCGCGCTATTATTACGAGGATCGCCGTCAGCACTACTACCCAACCCCTCCGCGCTATGTGCCGGCGCCGCCGCCACGTCATCACTACGGTCATGACCGACGTCACCGTGATGGCTACAAACGCTACGACCAGCCGCGGTATGACCACCGTCGCAATCATGGCCAGCGAGAACATCAAGGCAGGCAGATGCAGCGCGGCTGGGACTCTGGCCGCAGCACGCAGCAGCGCTTCTCCAACGGGCGCAGCCACAACCAGCAGCGCGGCATCGGCGAGCGTCGCCGCTAAGCCTTCCCTCGCTCGGCCGCGTGCCCGGCACGCGGCGTCTGTTCATCCATCTGACGAATCGCTTCGACCATGGCCTGCGCCGCTGGCGACAGGCTGTGGCCGGCGCGGCTGACCAGGCCATAGGCCGAATGCTGATGCAGGCCTTGCGGTTGTAGCGGCAGCAGGGCGAGCTGGCCGCTGTGAAGTTCGTCGGCGATCACGTCCCATGGCGCCATGCTCAGCACATCGCTGCCGGCCACCAGGCGCTTGAGCACCAGAAAATTGTCGCATTGCACGCTCAACGGCTGTGCGCGTCCGCTGGCCTCGCCCAGGCTGCGTTCGACCACTTGCGGTAGCTGCGTTCCGGCCAGCGGGAAATCGAGCAGATCGCGTAGCTTTAGATTGCGGCGCTGCAGCAGCGGGTGCGACGGTCGGCAGAACAGCACACCCTGGTGCACGCGCAGTGGTTCGATGTGTAGCTGAGCATCGCCATGCAGCTCGCGGATATCGGCGACGAACAGTTCGATGGTCGAACCCAGCAGGCTGTCGCGCAGCTCCAGCCAGTTGGCGATATCCAGTTTCACTTGCACCCGCGGGTAGCGTTGCAGCAACTGGCCCAGCGCCTGCGGGATGAGCCTTGCGGCGGGGTAGGGACCGGCGCCGAGGCGCAGCTCGCCCGCCTCCAGATTGCCCAGCTGGTTGACCGCATTGCTCAGTGCCAGGCTACCAGCGAGCAGGCGGCGCGCGTGCTCCAGCACCAGCTGGCCATGGGCGGTGAGGCTGACGCCGCGACTGTGGCGATCCACCAACGTGCAGCCCAGTTGGCTTTCCAGCGCCTGGATGCTGCGGCTCAGTGCCGGCTGGCTGAGATGTACGGCAGCGGCGGCACGGGCGAAATGCTCGTGTTCGGCGAGGGCGACGAAGTGGCGAAGCTGGCGGAGATCGTTCATGCGCTTCCTGCATTAATTGCTCTATTCGAATGCATTGGAATTATCAGGTGGCCTTTGCCAACCTGTCAGCATTCCAACAACAAGACAGCCCAATTGCCATGAGCTCCTTCTCTCGTTTCAGCGGCCTGCTGCTGGCCGCCACCCTGCCGTTGAGCGCCTATGCCGAGCTGCCGGCCGAGCGCATCGAACCCAGCATCAACGCCGAACTGGCGGCTCACACCCAGGTATTCGCCCAACAGATCTATCGCATCGCCGACAACGTCTATTCGGCGGTTGGCTGGCAACTGGGCAACGTGGTGATGATCGAGGCGCCACAGGGACTGATCATCGTCGACACCGGTGAGTCGGTCAGCGAGTCGCGCAAGATCATGGCCGAGTTTCGCAAGCTCACCGACAAGCCGGTCAAAGCGGTGGTCTACACCCACTTTCATCCGGATCACATTAATGGCGTGCAGGCGTTCGTCAGCCGCGAGCAGGTGGAGCGCGGCGAGGTGCAGATCTACGCCCACGAAACGCTGCTGCAGAACGTGGTGGCGCAGGGTGCGCTGGTCGGGCCGATTCTCGGCGTGCGCTCGGCGTACAGCTTCGGTTCGTTCCTGCCGGCCAGCGACCAGGAGGGCATGAACGGTGGCATCGGCCCGTTGGTCAAGCCGGAGCCGTCGTCCTTCATTGCCCCGACTCTGACCTTCGGCGACCGCCTGGACACCAACATCGCCGGCCTCGACGTGCAGTTTCTGCACGTACCCAGCGAGGCGCCGGATGAGATCGTTCTTTACCTGCCGAACAACCGCGTGGTGATCAGCGCCGAGGTCGATCAGGGGCCGACCCTGCCGAACATTCACACGCTGCGCGGCACCAGGTTCCGCGACCCGGTGCAGTGGGTTGAGAGCCTGGACAAGCTGCGCGCCTATCAGGCCGAGTACATGGTGCCGCTGCATGGCCGGCCCGTCAGCGGCCAGGACAAGGTGGAGGAGGTGCTGCGCATGACCCGCGACGGCATCGCCTATATCCATGACCAGACCGTACGCTGGATGAACAAGGGCCTGACGCCAGACGAGTTGGTGGAGAAGGTCAAGCTGCCGCCGTACCTGGCTGGCTACACGCCCTACCTGCGCGAGTACTACGGTACGGTGAAGCACAGCGTGCGGCAGATTTACAACGGTTACCTGGGCTGGTTCCAGGGTGATCCGGTAGCTCTCGACCCGACCCCGCCACGGCAGCAGGCCGAGCGTTTGATCGCCCTGGCCGGCGGTCGCGACAAGCTGTTGCTGGAGGCAGGCAACGCCTACCTCAAGGGTGACTACCAGTGGGCCGCCGAGTTGGCCGGCTACGCCATTCGCGTCGATCACGAAGACCAGCTGGCGCGCGAGATCAAGGCCCGCAGCTTTCGCAAACTGGGCTACGCCAGCATGAACATCAACTGGCGCAACTGGTACCTGATGAGTGCCATGGAGCTGGAGGGCAAACTCGACGGCGACGTCATTCGCCAGCGCTCGGCGGAGATGCGCAAGGTCTTCCTCTCGCCGGATATGGTGCGCAGCTTCACCCCGCAGAGCTTCCTGCAGAACTGGGTGACTCGTATCGACCCTGAGAAGTCCGGCGATGTGGAACTGACCCTGGGCTTCAGCTTCCCCGATGTCGATGAGCAGTGGGCGCTTGAGGTGCGACGTGGTGTAGCCCAGTTGCACAAGGGGATTCCCGAGGGCACCGCTCTGCGCCTGAGCATGGACAAGAGTTTCATGGATACCCTGTTGACCGGCGAAGGCGGTCTGGTCAAGGGCGCACTGCTCGGCGATGTGAAGGTCGACGGCAGCCTGCTGGAAATTCGCCGCTTCCTCAACTGCTTCGACTTCAGCGAGGAAGCGTTCGGGCTGACCCTGCGCTAGGAGCCGGCGCCATTCGGAAGACCGGTGGTCACTCTTGGCACCGGTCTTGCTGATGGCGTATTTCTCAACTGCTGTTGCGTGCGTATCCGCCGCGCATTTCGGGACCGGGCAGCAACGTCTGCGGATGCTGTGCCCGGCGAGCCGTGTGTGTCGAGCGTAACGTGATCGTTGGCCTGTCGCCGATCCGCAGCGAGACATCTCCGGCAGGCAGGTTTCGGGCTCTATTCCACGAACAACTGCTGTACCACCGAAAAATCCTGCTTGCCCTTGCCCTGCTTGAGCAGCAGGCGGTAGAGCTGCAGCGCCAGGGCACCCATCGGGGCGCTGTTGCCGTTGTGGCTGGCGGTTTCATGAGCCAGGCCGAGGTCCTTGGCCATCAGTTCGGCCATGAAGCCGCCGCTGTAGCCCTTGGATGCCGGGGCGCTCTCCATCACGCCGGGCCAGGGGTTGTATTTCTCCAGCGTCCAGTTGCCGCCCGAGCTCTGCCGCATGATCTCCGCCAGCACGGCAGGCTCCAGGCCATTGGCCACGCCCATGGCCATGGCCTCGGCGGTGGCGATCATCTGCACGGCAAGCACCTGGTTGTTGCACACCTTGGCTACCTGGCCGGCGCCATCGGGGCCGGCGTGGAAGATGTTTTTGCCCATGGCGGCGAGCAGCGGCCGGGCTCGTTCCAGCGCTTCGGATTGACCGCCGACCATGAAGGTCAGGGTGCCGGCTGCCGCGCCACCGGTGCCGCCGGATACCGGCGCGTCGAGCAGGGCGATGCCGCATGCTTTCGCAGCAGCATGCACTTTGCGTGCAGACTCCGGGGCAATGGTCGAGCACTCGATCACCAGCGTGCCGGCGGGCAGTCGCGCGAGCAGGCCTTCGTCGCCCAGGTACAGGCTTTCTACATGGCGGCTGGCAGGCAGCATGCTGATCACCACCTTGGCTTCGTTGACGGCGTCGGGCGCGCTTTCGGCCGCCACCGCACCTTCACCGGCCAGGGTGTCGACGGCGCTGCGCACCAGGTCGAAGACTTTCAGCGGGTAGCCCGCCTTGAGCAGGTTACGGGCCATGGGCATGCCCATATGGCCGAGGCCGATAAAGGCGATCTGAGTCATGTCGGTTCTCCTTGTTCTTGTTGTGTTATTGCCGGGCTTGGAGCGGATAACGGCGCGCTGTGGTTGCAGCTCTGCCGACGGTCACGCAGTTGCCTGCTTTATCGCGAATGAATTTGCTCCTACAGGGTAGTGGCTGACCATTCATTGCGGCTGCAAACCGGCGACTGCGTTACAAGTCCGCCAATGGATGCTCGCCGTCCCAGGCGGGAGCGAAGTGCGCGTCGATCACGGCTTGTGGAATCGCGTCCACATCCGGCCAATGCCAATGCTGCGTCTGATCCTTGTCGATCAGGCGCGCGCGCACGCCTTCAGGGAATTCGGGGTGGCGGCAGCAGTTCAGGCTCATGGCGTACTCCATGCGAAACACCTCAGCCAGCGACAGATGCCGCGCGCGGAGGATCTGTTGCCAGACCAGATGTGCCGTCAGCGGGCAGCCGTGGGCCAGGGTCCTGGCGGCCCGTGCGAGCAGGGCATCGTCATCCTGCTGCAGGGCGCTGATGGCCTGGAAGGCCGCCGGTAGGTCGGCGACATCGAGCAGTTCGTCGATGCGCTCGCGGCGTGGCAGCCACTGCGCGGTGGGTAGCTCGGGCGTGGCTTCGTTTTCCAGCGCGCGCAGCAGGCTGTGCAGTTGCAGATCGGCTTGCTCGCGCCAGTTCAGTTGCACCAGGTCTTCGAGCAGGGCGTCCTGCTGGTCGTCACGCAGGAAGCGGTCGGCCAGATTCAAATCCAGCGCATCACGGGCGTTGATGCTCGCCGCGGTGAGGCCCAGAAACAGGCCCAGGCGCCCGGGCAGGCGGGCGAGGAACCAGCTGCCGCCGACATCCGGGTACAGGCCGATGTTGATTTCCGGCATCCCCAGGCGACTGCTCGGCGTGACGATGCGAATGCCGGCGCCCTGCATCAGGCCCATGCCACCGCCCAGCACGTGGCCGTGAGCCCAGCAGATGAAGGGTTTGGGGTAGGTGTGTATGCGGTGATCGAGACGGTATTCGTCAGCGAAGAAGCGCCGCGCCAGTGGCGGTACCTCACCGGGGTGCTCGCGACACTGATTGACAAGCTGTACCACGTCGCCGCCAGCGCAGAAGGCTTTCGCGCCGTTGCCGCGCAGCAGCACGCAGGCGATGGTTGGGTCTTCGGCCCAGGCCGCGAGGCGCTCGTCGAGCGCTTCGATCATCGGCAGGGTGAGAGCATTGAGGCTCTTCTCGGCGTCCAGGCTGGCGATGCCGATGCGGTAGCCGTGCAGGCTGGGGCGTTCTTCGAATTGCAGATTCATAGGGTCTTCCTGCGTAGGGTGGATGACGCCATCCCCTTACGGTTCTAGGGTGGCCGTAAAAGGCGACGTCTACCCTGCGGGGCTGTAGGAGCGAGCTCTGCTCGCGAAAAAATGGCGTCGTCTGATTCGCGAGCAGAGCTCGCTCCCACGATTTATTTATTGCGCCACTGCGGGTCGCGTTTTTCCAAAAAGGCGTTGACGCCCTCGCGGGTGTCATCGGCGTCGAACAGGTCGACGAAGCGCTCGCGCTCTTCCGGCAGCCAGGTGTTCGGGCCGCGCTGACGGGCGCCCTGGATCAGTGGCTTGATGGTGCGCACCGCTACAGGGCTTTGCCGTGCGACCTTGGAGGCGAGCAGCAGGGCCGTGCCGCGTGCTTCGCCGGTGTCCACCACCTGTTCGACCAGGCCGATGCGCAGTGCGGTTTCGGCGTCGATGCGCTCGCCGCAGAGGATCATGCGCTTGGCCCAGCCCTCACCGACCAGCCAGGGCAGCGCCTGGGTGCCGCCGGCGCAGGGCAGCAGGCCCACGGCGGCTTCCGGCAGGGCCATCAGCGCTTGGCGTTCGGCGATACGCAGGTCGCAGGCCAGGGCGCATTCCAGGCCGCCGCCCATGGCGTAGCCGTTGATCGCGGCGATGGACACACCGCGAAAATCACGCAGGGTTTCGAAGGCCTCGCCGAAGCGTCGCGCCATTTCGCGGGCGCGTGCCTTGTCGCCATCGGCGAACATGTTCAGGTCGGCGCCGGCGGAGAAGAATTTCGGCCCCTGGCCGGTCACCACCAGGGCGTACACCTCGTCGTCACGGTTGAGATGCTCGACCACCTGCTTGAGGCCGATCAGCGAGTCGCGGTCCCAGGTGTTGGCTGGCGGGTGGTTGATGGTGATCAGCGCGGTGTGTCCGTGCTTTTCCACGGTGAGCTTATGGGTCAGGTCGAAGATGCCGGATTTGTAGGTTTCGATGGCTGTGCTCATAGCAGTCCTCGTCAATTTTCTCCCCTATTCATTTATGGGAGAGGGGGCGGGGGAGCCCTCGGGCACCCTCTCCCGGAGGGAGAGGGGCAAATGCAATTACAGCAAGCGATCGAGCATGCCGCCCTGTAGGAGCAGGCGGCGGGCGATGATCACCCGCATGATTTCGTTGGTGCCTTCCAGTATCTGGTGCACGCGCGCGTCGCGTACCCAGCGTTCCAATGGATAGTCATTCAGATAGCCGTAACCACCATGGAGTTGCAGCGCTTCGTTGCAGACCTCGAAGCAATGGTCGGTGGCGAAGCGCTTGGCCATGGCGCAATACAGGCTCGCTTCGCCGTGGCCATGGTCGAGCTTGTGCGCGGCCAGGCGTACCATCTGCCGGCTGGCGGTCAGGCTGGTGAGCATGTCGGCCAGCTTGAACTGCAGCGCCTGGAATTCGCTGAGCGCCTTGCCGAACTGCTTGCGCTCTTCGGCGTAGCGCAGGCTTTGCTCCAGCGCCGCCTGGGCGGCGCCGAGCGAGCAGCTGGCGATGTTCAGGCGGCCGCCGTCGAGGCCTTTCATGGCATAGACGAAGCCTTCACCTTCCGGGCCGATGCGGTGGCTGGCGGGAATGCGCACGCTGTCGAAGGTGATGGTGCGGGTTGGCTGCGCCTTCCAGCCCATCTTGTCCTCGTTGCGCCCATAGCGCACGCCCGGTGCATCGGCCGGCACCAGGAAGCAAGAGATGCCCTTGGCGCCGTCCTCTCCGGTGCGTGCCATGACGATCAATACGTCGGTGCTGCCGGCCCCGGAGATAAAGCACTTGCTGCCATCGATCACGTAGTCGGCACCTTCGCGGCGCGCGCGGGTACGCAGGTTGGCCGCGTCGGAGCCGGCGTCCGGTTCGGTCAGGCAGTAGGAGGCCAGTGACTGGCCGCTGATCAGCCCCGGCAGCCAGGCGTCCTTGAGCGCCTGGTCGGCGAAGCTGGCGAGCATCCAGGTGGCCATGTTGTGAATGGTCAGGTAGGCGGTGGTGGCCACGCAGCCCGCTGCCAGTTGTTCGAAGATCAGTGAGCTGGACAGCCGCGAAAGCCCCAGGCCGCCATCCTCCTCGCGCAGATACAGGGCCAGGTAGCCCTGTTCGGCTGCGCGGCGGATCACGTCCAGCGGGAAGTGATGTTCACGGTCCCAGTCCGCGGCATGGGGCGACAGCTCCCGCGCGGCGAAGGCACGGGCGCTGTCGGTGAGCAGGCGTTGTTCATCACTGAGTTCGAAGTCCATGGCATCTCATTGCAAGGTCAGGGGTTGGCCGCCGGCCCGACGCTCGGCCTGCCACTCGCTGAGGCTGGGCAGCGCGGCACTGGCGTCGAGGCGGTCGACGATTTCGAAATAGTCCTGTTTCAGCGGGTCCTTGAGTACCTCGTCGCGCGGCTTCACCTTCACCGCGTAGACCGTCTGCAGGTTCTGGTGGTCGAAGGGGCGCCATTGCTGTTCGTCCTTGAGCAGTGTGTAGCGATGACCTTCTAGCGCCTTGATCAGCGCTTCGCTGTCCAGGCTGTTGGCGCGCTTGGCGGCATCGGCCCATTGCTGAACGATGCTGTAGGCCGACGCGGCGGAGCTGGACGGGTACATTTCGTAGCGGGTCTTGAAGGACTGGACGAATGCTTCGCCACGCGCGGATTTCTCCAGCGCCGGCACGCGCCAGGTCCAAGGCTCGGTGCCGATCACACCCTGCATCAGATTGGGGCCGGCCTGTTCGACCATGCTCTGAGTCAGATTCGGCGCAATGATCTGCATGCGCGAAGTCAGGCCCAGGTCATGGGCGATGCGCATGGCACGTACCAGGTCCTCGCCGAACAGCACCAGGGCGAGGATATCGGCGTTACTGGCGGCGGCCTGGGTCAGTGCGTCCTGATAGTCGGCCAAACGCGCGCCGGGGAAGGGCACGTGCACGCCAGCGTGCTGGGCGGCGTTGTCGCTGGCAGTGGCCTGGCGCAGCGAGGCTTCGGTGGTATGGCCCCAGGTGTAATCGGCGGTGACATAGAAATAGCGCTTGTTCGGCAAGGTCTTGCTCAGGTACTGGCCGAGCACCTTGGCACTCATCCAGGCGTTGTTGCACTCGCGGAACATGTAGCGGTGGCCGTCCTTGCCGGTGGTGTCGTTGGAGTAGGTGAGGGTGCCGAAGTACAGCAAGCCGTGCTCCTTGGCGCGCTTGCCGGCGGCAATGGCGACCGCGCTGGAAGAACCGCCGAAGAGCATCGCTGCGCCCTCGGCAGCCAGCTTGTCGACGTTCTTCTCCGCCTTGGCCGGACGCGAGGCGGTGTCCTTGCTGGACAGGCGCAGGGGCCGACCCAGTACACCGCCCTGAGCGTTGATCTCGTCGATGGCCAGCAGGGCTCCACGCATTTGCGCCAATCCCTCCTCCTTGTATGGTCCGGTGCGCGGGTAGTTGAGGCCGAGGGTAATGGGCTCGGCAGCCTGCACACAGGCAGTGATTCCGGCCCACAGGGCCAGGATGGCAGACAGTTGGCGCATTGCAGTTCTCCTTGTTTTTGTTCTGCAAGGAGTCTTTTTACGCCGCTTGTCCAGTTCTCGTGATCGTCTTTTCGTCTAATGAGAACGCCGTTCTCATTTCAGTTGAATGGTCATGTTCGGCCCGGCCTCCAGCGGCGTGTCGTCGAACCAGCGGCTGGTCACCGTCTTGGTCTCGGTATAGAAACGCACCGCCTGTTTGCCGTAAGCGTGCAGGTCGCCGTAGAACGAGCCCTTCCAGCCGGTGAAGGAGAAGAACGGCAGCGGCACCGGGATCGGTACGTTGATGCCCACCTGGCCGACTTCCACAGCATGCTGGAAATGCCGCGCGGCGCCGCCGGAGCGGGTGAACAGGCTGGTGCCGTTGCCATAGGGGCTGGCGTTGACCAGTTCGATGGACTCTTCCAGGCTGTCCACCTCCATGCACACCAGCACCGGGCCGAAGATTTCCTCGCGGTACAGACTCATCTTCGCCGTCACGCCGCGAAACAGGGTCGGGCCAACCCAATTGCCGTCGGGGTAACCGGCCACCGTGCATTGCGAACCGTCGAGCAGGCACTCGGCGCCTTCCGTCTTGCCTTCATCGATCAGGCTCAGTACGCGCTGGCGTGCCTGCGGGCTGATCAGCGGGCCGTAGGCTGCACCAGTGTCCTGCCAGTGGCCTGGGCGCAGCGCGGCCATCTGCGTCGCCAACTCGTCGATCCACTGTTTCGACTCGCCGACGAACACCGCCACGCTGATCGCCATGCAGCGTTGGCCTGCAGCGCCGCAGCTGGCACCGAGCAGGTTGCTGATGACCTGATCCTTCGGCGCGTCCGGCATGATCACCATATGGTTCTTGGCACCGGCGAAGGCCTGCACCCGTTTCAAATGCTGGGTGCCGGTGCGATAGACGTGCTGGCCCGCCGTAACCGAGCCGACGAAGGACACCGCGCGAACTAGCGGATGTACCAGCAGCGCATCGACCTGCTCGCGCCCGCCATGCAGCACCTGCAGCACGCCAGGCGGCGCTCCGGCCTCGATGAAGAGCTCGGCCAGACGATTGGGCGTCATCGGGTCCTGTTCGGACGGCTTGAGGATGAAGGCATTGCCGCAGGCGATGGCCAGCGGAAACATCCACAGCGGGATCATCGCCGGGAAATTGAAGGGGGTGATGCCGACGCACACGCCCAGCGGCTGGATCCAGCTGGCAGTGTCGATCTCGCGGGCGATGTTCTCCACCGTCTCGCCCATCATCAGGCTGGCGATGTTGGCCGCATGCTCGGCCACCTCGATGCCGCGCCACACGTCACCCTTGGCATCGGCGAAGGTCTTGCCGGTTTCCGCCGCAAGAATCTCCGCCAGCTCGTCGTGATGTTCCTTGAGCAGGTGCTGGTAGCGCAGCATCAGGCGGGCGCGCTCCGATACCGGCACCTCGCGCCAGGTGAGGAAGGCCTGTTGCGCACCGACTACCGCGGCTTCTATCTCCTCGGTGGTCGCTCTGGGGGCGAGGGCGATCACTTCCTGGGTGGCCGGGTCGGTGACTTCAATCAGGTCCGTGGCCTGGCTTGGCAGCCATTGGCCGTCGATCAGTTGCGCGAGCGTGCGGGGCATGGGCGCCTCCTGTTGTTCTTGTATGGAGCCTTTATAGCCACTTCATTTTGGCTTGTGGATTGACGATCTTGGTTTTGAGATGGACGATCTTGGTATTCGATCTGTCTTGGGAGCGTCAGGCATGGGCCTGCGAGTGGAGACCTCCAATTGGCCGCTGCCGCTCGGCGGGCAACGCTTCATCACGCCGCCGCGCCTGCGTCGTCTGCTGGCACGCCATGCGCTGAGCTCTGGCTGCTATCCGCTGGCCATGGGGTTTTATCCTGACGCGGCCGGCCACCAGATGCGGCGTGTGCAGCCGGATGATCACCTGCTGATTTACTGCCGCTCCGGCAGGGGCTGGCTGGAGACGGTGGATGGACGATTTGAAGTCGCTGCTGGCGATTTGCTGCTGCTGCCAAAGGCGATGCCGCATGGCTATGGCGCCGATGGGCAAAGCCCCTGGACAATCTATTGGGTGCACTTCGATGGCAGCGTCAGCGAGGACTTTCTGCGTCTGCTGGGGGCGCAGCCGCTGCGGCGTATCGGTTTGCAGCCACGGCTGATTGGCGAATTCGAAGCATTGCTGGGCCTGCAGCGCCAGGGCCTCAATGCCTTGCCCTTCATCCATGCCGCGCACCGTCTGCAGGCGATGCTCAGCTCGCTGGCGGTGCTGCCGGCGCGGGTCAATCTCAAGTCCGGGCGGGTGCTGGATATCGAGGCGGTGCAGGCGGTAATGCGCGAGCATCTGCATGGCAGCCTCAACCTCGACGAACTGGCGGCGCATTTCAAACTGTCGCGCTTTCATTTCGCCAAGACCTACCGTGCGCTGACCGGTCATGCGCCGATTCAGGATTTCATCCAGTTGAAAATGGCCCTGGCCTGCCGCCTGCTCGACCGTGGCGATATCGAGGTGCGCCAGGTCGCTGAGCAACTGGGGTATGAAGACCCTTATTACTTCTCGCGGCTGTTTCGCAAGGTGGTGGGCATGGCGCCCAGTCATTACCGGGCACTGCATCAGGGTTAGTCGCTGCTAGACCCGCGCGATGGTTGCCAGCCCAGTGGCCACCAGCTTTTCCTGGCCGTCTTTCACCGCGAACACGTCGGCTCGGCAGACCGCCTGGCGCTGTCCGGCCTTGAGGACTTCGGCGCGGCACAATAGACGTTCGCCAAGGGCCGGCGCGAGCAGGTTGAGCTTGTATTCGCTGGTAACCACGTCGCCGACCATCGACGCTGCTGCCCAGGCGCAGCCGCTGTCGACCATGAAGCCGACGACCGCGCCATGCATGTAACCGTGGTGCTGGCACAGGTCGGGACGGCTACGCACCTGCAGGCTGACTCGGCCTGGCGCGAAATCGAGTAATTCCGCGCCGAGCAGCTTGGCAAAGGTGGAGTGGGCGAGCGCCTGTTCCAGGCGTTCGCGACTGATACCCTTCAAGTCGCTCATATGACCTCCCGCACTGTGCGTGCAGGAGAGTCTCGACCGGCTTGCGGATGTGGGCAAGCTGCATCCAGATGCCTGATGAGGCCGTATAGCACTGCAGCACTGCTCTCAGGCGAGCAGGCGCTTCCACAGTTGTAGCTCGCTAGCCAGCTCCTGCCGCAGTTCGGCAAGTGGGGGTTCCAGGCCCAGCTTCGCCTGAGCCGGAAGCGGCTCGGGCAGGGTGGCCTTGCTCTGCAGGGCGCTGGCGAGCAGGACCAGATCCGCCAGGTCGGCCGCGCCCTCATGCTGGCGTTGCCATTGGCCGTACAGACGAGTGGATTCGATCACTGCCGAAGGCAGCTGCCAGCGCGTGAGGATCAGGGCGCCGAGGTCACCCGACAGTCGTTCGCACAGCTCGTGCAGCGTGTCACCATCGCGTGGCACGTCTGGCCAGTGCTCCAGCTCCGAGAGCAGCGGGAGGCTGCCGATATCCTGCAACAGGCCGCCGAGCATGGCGTCGTCCAGCGACAGTCCGGTGCGCTGCGCCAATACCGCGCAGTAGGCGGCGCGTTCCCGTGCGCTGCGCCAGCGAGCGCGAAAGGCCTGCTGCAGTGCCGGTTCAGTACTGGTGAACAGATTCTGCAGACTGAAACCCAGCACCAGGTCGGCCAACTGCCGCGTGCCGAGGCGGCCGAGTAGTTCGCGCAGCGAGCTGCAGGCGCGATCACCGCGCAGCAGGGGCGTGTTGGAAAATTGCATCAGGTACGCAGCCAGTGGCGGATCGCCGGTAATCACGCGGGTCAGCTGTTCCAGCGAGGTGCGTGGATCGTCCAGCAGCTTTCTGATGCGCACGGCTGCTTCGGGCATCTGCGGAATCCTGGCCTCGCCCTTGAGGAAGCGATTGAGCACTGCCATGCGCAGGGTATCGACGGTGGTTGGCATGGTCTTCGAGTCCGATCACGGTGGCTATGAGCAAAGGCTAGCAAAGCATCTCTGCACGTGCCGGGCTGGCCATTCTTGACTTGCGGCAACCCCTTCTCTAGCGTGCCTGCTCTTGTGGAGACTCAGGCAGGAAAAGCGCATGACCGAAGATCGCATCAAACTCGAAGCCAGCTGGAAGGAAGCGCTGCGCGAGGAGTTCGACAAGCCCTACATGAAGGAGCTGCGCGAGTTCCTGCGGGCAGAGAAGGCAGCTGGCAAGGAAATCTATCCGCCGGGCCCGCTGATCTTCAATGCGCTCAATTCCACGCCGCTGGATCAGGTCAAGGTGGTGATCATCGGCCAGGACCCTTACCACGGCCCGGGCCAGGCGCATGGCCTGTGCTTCTCGGTGCAGCCGGGCGTGCAAACGCCGCCGTCGCTGGTGAACATCTACAAGGAGCTCAAGCGCGATCTCAACATCGACATCCCGGCCCACGGTTACCTGCAGAGCTGGGCCGAGCAGGGCGTGCTGCTGCTCAACACCTCCCTGACCGTGGAGCGTGCCAACGCCGGTTCGCACGCGAACAAGGGCTGGCAGTTCTTTACCGACCGGGTGATCGAAGTGGTCAGTGAACATCAGCCCAAGCTGGTGTTCCTGCTTTGGGGCAGCCACGCGCAAAGCAAGCAGCGCCTGATCAACCCGACCAAGCACCTGGTGCTGCGCTCGCCGCACCCGTCGCCGCTGTCCGCCCATCGTGGCTTCATCGGCAATGGTCATTTCAGTCGTTGCAACCAGTTCCTCAGCCAGAACGGCATGACCCCCATCGACTGGCAACTGCCACCGCTCTGACCAGGCGCCTCAGCGCTGCGCCACCGCCTGATCGGTGGCGCACTGTTGCGCAGCCAGGTCGGCGTGCAGGCCTTGCAGGCGCTTGTCTGCGCGCGCTATCTGACGCGAATCGGCCTGAGCGACCAGATCGACGATCATCTCCGACATAGCCTGGCGGGATGTCTCATAACTGGCCTGATAGGCGCTGGTGTAGAAGCGTTCGCGTTGTTGCAGCAGGGTGGTCATGCGTGCGCCGAAGTCATCGCCGCGACGCACTTCCAATGTCTCGCGAAGTGCCTGTTGCCAGGCCAGGCGGTTATCCATCCAGATCTGATTCTGATCACCCAGGCCTTGCGCCCACTGCTGCACACGGTCGCGTTGCTCGGCATTGAGTTCGCCGAACCAGGGCTGCAGGCGCTCTTCCATGCGCTCGGCGCGCCGGTCGATCTGCTCCTGCAGGGGTGGCTCGAGGAATTCCTCGCGCAGCTTGGCGTTCTGCTCGTCCAGTGACGCCAATAACTGCTCGACCTGGCGCGGGCTGAGGCCGCGCAGCAGCTCGATGGTGCTAGGGGTGATTTCCACCGCGATGCGTTGCATGGCCGGTTCGACCTCGGCCAATTGGCGAGTGATCAGCTCGCCGTCCCGGCTGCTCAGTGCCTGCTGGCTGCGCTGCAGCCAGTCGAGATAACGCGGCAGCTCGGCGCTGCAGTGCCAGGCCAGGTGTTCCTGCAATTGAGGCTTGAGCCAGGCGCTTTGCTCGCTGGTCAGCGCCACGTAGTCGTTGAGCTTCCAGGGGATCAGCCAGTCGAGATTACGATAGGCCAGGCCGACACGGCTGCAGGCGCTAAGCAGCAGGGTGATGACCAATAGCAGCAGCAGGGGTTTGCGCATGTACGCAGTCTCGCAAGGGCTGAGTTATTGAGACTAATACTCGAAGAGCGTGGCGCAAGAGGGCGGAAATATCCGCTTAAGAGTTCAGCGAGACGGGTGATCGAATCGCGGACAAAAAGAAACCGCCCCGAAGGGCGGTTCCGATATTGCAGGGTTGCGCTTATCCGCCGAGATAGGCGTCGCGTACCTTGGGGTCGTTGAGCAGTTGTTCGCCGCTGCCCTGCATGACAATGTGGCCGTTCTCCAGCACATAGCCACGGTCGGCCAGCTTCAGCGCCTGGTTGGCGTTCTGCTCGACCAGGAACACGGTCACGCCGTCCTCGCGCAGTTGTTCGACGATGTCGAAGATCTGCTGGATGATGATCGGCGCCAGACCCAGCGACGGTTCGTCAAGCAGCAGCAGTTTGGGCTTGCTCATCAGGGCACGGCCGATGGCGAGCATCTGTTGCTCACCACCGCTCATGGTGCCGGCGCGCTGGGCGAAGCGTTCCTTCAGGCGCGGGAACAGGTGCAGGACCTTGTCCAGTTGCTCCTGATTGTCCGCCTTGTCACCGAAGAACCCGCCCATGGCCAGGTTCTCCTCGACGGTCAGGCGGGCGAACACGCGACGGCCTTCCGGCACGATGGCAATGCTCTTGCGCATGATCTGCGGTGTTTCCATGCCCACCAGCTCCTCACCCAGGTATCGGATGCTGCCACTGGTGGCGCGCGGGTTACCGCACAGGGTCATGAGCAGGGTCGACTTGCCGGCACCGTTGGCGCCGATCAGGGTGACGATCTCGCCTTTCTGCACTTCGATGCTGACGTCGTGCAGCGCCTGGATCTTGCCGTAGAAGGTTGAGACGTTGTTGAAGCTCAGCATGGATTACGCCTCCCCCAGATAGGCTTTGATCACGTCCGGGTTGTTGCGGATGTCGTCCGGCGTGCCGTCGGCCAGGGGAGTGCCCTGGTTGATCACGTAGATGTGGTCGGAAATGCTCATGACCAGGTGCATGTCGTGCTCGATCAGCAGCACGGTGACGTTGTGCTCGTCACGCAGCATGCCGATCAGCGCCTTGAGGTCCTCGGTTTCACGCGGGTTGAGACCGGCGGCCGGCTCGTCGAGCATGAGGATGCTCGGGCGCGTCATCATGCAGCGGGCGATTTCCAGGCGGCGTTGCTGACCGTAGGCCAGGGTGCCGGCACTGCGGTTGGCGAAGTCCACCAGGTCGACCTGCTCCAGCCAGTAGGCGGCGTACTCCATGGCCTCGCGCTCGCTGCGGCGGAAGGCCGGGGTCTTGAACAGGCCGGCCAGATAGCCGGTGTTCAGGTGGCGATGCTGGGCCACCAGCAGGTTTTCCACCGCGGTCATGTCCTTGAACAGACGCACGTTCTGGAAGGTTCGTACCACGCCCTTGCGGGCGATCTTGTGGCCCGGCAGGCCTTCGATCGCCTCGCCGTTGAGGCGGATGCTGCCCGAGCTCGGCTGATAGAAGCCGGTCAGGCAGTTGAATACGGTGGTCTTGCCGGCGCCGTTCGGGCCGATCATCGAGACCACCTGTTTTTCCTTGACGTTCAGGCCCACCCCGTTGACGGCCAGCAGGCCGCCGAAACGCATGGACAGGCCGCTTACTTCGAGAATCGTGCGGCTCATCGCTTCAGCTCCAGGTGGGGACGTTGCATCGGCAGTAACCCTTGCGGGCGCCAGATCATCATGAAGATCATGACCAAGCCGAAGAACAGCATGCGGTACTCGCTCAGCTCACGCATCTCCTGCAACATTACCATGATGACGGCCGCGAGGATCACGCCCAGCTGCGAGCCCATGCCACCCAGCACGACGATGGCGAGGATCATCGCCGACTCGATGAAGGTGAACGACTCTGGCGTGACCAGACCCTGGCGCGCGGCG
The DNA here is from genome assembly GCF_002479365.1 of Pseudomonas sp. UBA7530. Lineage (NCBI taxonomy): Bacteria > Pseudomonadati > Pseudomonadota > Gammaproteobacteria > Pseudomonadales > Pseudomonadaceae > Pseudomonas > Pseudomonas sp. UBA7530. The sequence continues at coordinate 1,115,980 of NZ_DLMS01000001.1, read as the reverse complement.
AAGAAGCTGCCGGCGAAACCGGCCAGGCTGGCACCGATGGTGAAAGCCGAGAGCTTGATCACGGTGGGGTTCAGGCCCAGCGCGCGGCAGGCGATCTCATCTTCACGCAAGGCTTCCCAGGCGCGGCCGATCGGCATGCGCAGCAGGCGGTTGACCAGAAACAGGGTCAGCAGCACCAGCAGCAGGGCGATCAGGTAGAGGAAGATCACCTTGTACTGCGAGTTGTAGGCCATCTCGAAGTAACCGTGGAAAGTCGGCATGTCCGCTGGCACGCGGCGCTCGAAGGACAGGCCGAACAGGGTCGGCTTGTTCTCGTTGGCGATGCTCAGGCCGTTGGGGCCGCCGGTCAGATCGGTCAGGTTGCGCAACAGGATACGGATGATTTCGCCGAAGCCGAGCGTGACGATGGCCAGGTAGTCCCCGCGCAAGCGCAGCACCGGGAAACCGAGCAGGAAGCCGAACAGCGCCGCCATCATGCCGGCCAACGGCAGGCAAATCCAGAAGCCCAGGCCGAAGTAGTGCGCCAGGATCGCGTAGCTGTAGGCACCGACGGCGTAGAAGCCGACGTAACCCAGATCGAGCAGACCGGCGAGGCCGACCACGATGTTCAGGCCCAGGCCGAGCATGACGTAGATCAGGATCAGCGTGGCGATATCCACCGCGCCGCGGCTGGCGAAGAACGGCCACACCAGCGCCACCATGACCATCGCCAGAATGATCCAGCGCTGGGTGGAGGGCAGGGTGAGGAAGTTGCCGAGCTGACCGGAACCGCTGGGCAGCCTCGGGCGCTTGGCCCAGGCCGGAGTGATGTGGTCACGCAGCAGTTGCCAGAGGAAGATCAGCGCAGCAGCGCCGCCAATGCACCAGAGTTCGAAGGCGGTGGCGCCTTCGACACGCAGGCTGATACCGACGGTGCTGAGCTTCAGGCCCAACACGGGGTAGGAGATGATCAGCACCAGCAGGGCGCTGAAAATCGCGGATTTGAGGTTGCGGCTCATACCTTCTCCACCTCCGGGCGGCCAAGGATGCCGGTTGGACGGAACAGCAGCACCAGCACCAGCAGGCTGAACGCCACCACGTCCTTGTATTGATCACCGAAGATATCGGCGCCGAAGGCTTCGGCTACGCCCAGCAGCAGGCCACCGAGTACCGCGCCAGGGATGCTGCCGATACCGCCGAGTACTGCAGCGGTGAAGGCCTTGATGCCGGCGAGGAAGCCCAGGTGCGGGTTGATCACGCCATAGTTCATGCCCAGCAGCACCGAGGCGATGGCGGCCAGCGCCGCACCGATGACGAAGGTCAGGGCGATGATGTTGTTGGTGTTGATGCCGAGCAGGTTGGCCATCTTCAGATCTTCGGCGCAGGCGCGACAGGCGCGGCCCAGGCGCGAGCGGGAGATGAACAGGGTCAGGCCGACCATGGTGACGAAGGTAACGATGAAGATCAGCACCTGCATGTAGGACACCACCACGCCGTTGGCAGCACTTTCACCGAGGATGAAGTTGCCGGGCAGCAGGCTGGGGATGGCCTTGTCCTTGGAGTCCTGCGCGAGCAAAACCGCGTTCTGCAGGAATATCGACATACCGATCGCGGAGATTAGCGGGATCAGACGGTTGCCGCCGCGCAGGGGGCGGTAGGCCACCCGTTCGATGCTGTAACCGTAGGCACTGGTGACGATCATGGTGGCGGCGAAGGCGGCGACCATGATCACTGGGACGGCGTCGATGCCGAACATGGCAAGGCCGGCGATCACGGTGAAGGCTACGTACGAGCCAATCATGTAAACCTCGCCGTGGGCGAAGTTGATCATGCCGATGATGCCGTAGACCATGGTGTAGCCGATGGCGATCAGGGCATAGGTGCTGCCAATGGTCAGGCCATTGAGCAACTGCTGCAGGTAATGGTAAATCTCAGGCATAGCCTAACTCCTGGGCATCGCGTAAAGCGGCGCTTGTGACGCAGCGCGAGGCCGGAATTCGAATAGACAAAGCCCACTTCTGCAGTGGGCTCTGGGTTCAGAAGCTGTTCATGATCTGCTGCGCGTCGACCCTGCTGCGTTAAAAACAGGCCCGGAATGCTCATGTGCAAAAGCACACTCCGCTTCCTCGCCTGCTTCTGCCTTGCATGGTGCTAGCTCGCTAGCTCATGAATTAGCTTCTTCGGCGGGGTTACTTGGCTTCGGACTTGGTGCCGTCCTGGTGCCATTCGTACACCACGAAGCTGAAGTCCTTCAGGTCGCCCTTCTCGTCGAAGCCCAGGGTGCCAGTGGGGGTGTCGAAGCTGTTGGCGCGCAGAGCAGCCGCTACCTTGGCGGTATCGGTGTCGCCGGCTTTCTCGATGCCTTCGGCGATGACCTGAACGGCGGCGTAGGCCGGGAACACGAACGGGCCGCTGGGGTCTTCGTTCTTGGCCTTGAAGGCCTCGACCAGCGCCTGGTTCTTCGGATCCTGGTCGAAGGACTTCGGCAGGGTCACCAGCAGGCCTTCGGAGGCCGGGCCGGCAATGGCCGAGATTTCCTTGTTACCCACGCCTTCCGGGCCCATGAACTTGACGTTCAGGCCGCGTTCCTTGGTCTGGCGCAGCAGCAGACCCAGTTCCGGGTGGTAGCCGCCGTAGTAAACGAAGTCGACGCCGGCCTGGTTCAGTTTGGCGATCAGCGCGGAGAAGTCCTTGTCGCCGGCGTTGATGCCTTCGAACATGGCGACTTTCATACCTTTGCCTTCCAGGGTCTGCTTGACCGCGGTGGCGATGCCTTCACCGTACTGCTGCTTGTCGTGGATCACGGCAACGGTCTTCGGCTTGATGTGATCGGCGATGAAGTTGCCGGCGGTCGGGCCTTGCAGGCTGTCCAGACCGATGGTGCGGAAGACCAGTTCGTAACCGCGGGAGGTGATTTCCGGGCTGGTGGAAGCCGCGGTGATCATCAGGATGCCTTCGTCTTCGTAAATGTCCGAAGCCGGTTGAGTGGAGCTGGAGCACAGGTGGCCAACCACGAATTTGACTTCGTCGTTGACGATCTTGTTGGCAACGGCAACGGCCTGTTTCGGATCGCAAGCATCGTCGTAGACCACGGCTTCGAGCTGGGCGCCGTTCACGCCGCCGGCCTTGTTGATCTGCTCGATGGCCATCTTGGCGCCGATGAATTGCATCTCACCGTACTGAGCAACCGCACCGGTCACCGGACCGGCCAGGCCGATCTTGATGTTGTCGGCTGCTATCGAATAACTGGCCGCCCCTGCCAGTGCCATTGCCGCGAACAGCTTGGAAATCTGCTTAGCCTTGTTCATGAGTGCTCCACTCTTATGTTTTTCGTTGTTGTAGTTCTTGCGGCCGAAGCTGCAGAACCGGGTCAGTGACCCCGGTAATGCCTCCGGCAACTGTACCGGAACAGTGTAGAGCGCGGATTTGCGCCTTGAAAAGCCGGCAGTTGGAGGCGAAACGCGGAGTTGTCGCTAAATTGCAAGGAATGTATAGAAAAACGGCGTGGCCTGAGTCGGCTGGCGAACGTCGTGCGGTTGCCAGGGCAGTTGCCGACGCTATCATTGCGCGCTGCATTCACAGCCATCGAAACGGGACACACCATGACGGACCAATCTAGCACCCTCTATGCCAAGCTGCTTGGCGAGACAGCGCCGATTCGTTGGCAGGAGCTGCAGCCGTTCTTCGCCCGTGGTGCTCTCCTCTGGGTCGAGGGCAGCCAGGATCTGGTGGCCGTCGCGCAGGCCGTGGCCGAGAATGATCAGGCTCGTGTTGCGCAATGGATGAACCAGGGCCTGCTGTGCAAGCTCGAAGATACGCGTGCCGAAGATCTGCTCACGCGTGACCCGCAATTGTGGGCGGTGGTGGTCGCCCCCTGGGTGCTGGTACAGGAAAGGGCAGAGGACTCGGCGCCGCACTGAAAGGGTGCATGCAGGACCGCAGGTAGCGGGCTAGACTCTTCGCACGCTCCCGTCAGGGAGCACCTACGGCGTTACGGCAAAGGAGACAGCCCTCATGTTCGAACCCGGTCACTTGCATCGCGGCAATCCGTCTGGTCTGGGCGGCTTGCCTGGCTACAGCATCGATTTCTACTATGAGGTGCGCAAAGACCCGCGGGAGGGGCCCATGCTGCACGGGCGCCTGGTCGGCGAGATCGACGGCAAGGCTTTCGAAGAGGTCTTCGAGATGCATCGCGATACCGCCTTCAACTTCGCCAGTGTGATCTCCCGGCTGGTGACCAAGCATGGCTTGCCAGCCAACCACAGCCCGATCATGCGTGCGCATGCCGAATACGATGCGATCTTCGAGGACATCCGCGCCAAGCTGCACGCCGCTCCTGGGGACGCCGTAGACTTCGACCATATGCAGCGTGACGGCCTGTAAGCGCAGGTGACGCTTTTTCAGGAATAAAAAAACCGGATTCAAGGATCCGGTTTTTGCTGGCGGCGTGTTTCAGGCTGCGACGAAACCTGCGGGGTAGGCTAGCGAAGCCTGACTGCTCTGCACTTCGGCGATGGTTTCGCGAACCACCTGCTTGGCCAGGCAGGCACACTTGCCGCACTGGCTGGCGATGCCGAGGGTGCCGCGCACTTCACGGTAACTGCAGCAGCCTTCATAGACTGCGTCGCGGATTTGCGTATCGGTGACACCTTCACAGAGGCAGACGTACATAGGCAAGGCTCGTCTTGGTAATTCTGTTCGATGGGACGGATACTAATGTTAATGAGAATGCTTGTCAAAGATCGATTGCGAATGCTCGCAGCTTCTGACGAACGGTGCAGCCGCCGTTAGGGGGCGGGCAGAGAAAGGTCTTTGCGTTTTCGCGAGGAGGATACGTTTGATACCGGACTGGCAAGTTTGTGTGTTCTTTTGCGCTATTTATATCCGGGAAAAGATCATTGGCGTGTCGATCTTTCGTCTTGGTTTCGCCCCTCACGGGCGAGTCACTTGATTCGCTGCGCTCACCCTTCGGGCCAGCCTGCGGCTGTTACTTCGCTGCGCTTCGTAGCTCTTGCTTGCCCAAGAGAAAGTAACCAAAGAGAGGGGCACCCCGACATCCGGGTTTCGCTTCGCTCAACTCCCCTCGCTCCGGCCTTCTGACGGGGCCGGGGCGCGAGCTTGCGAAATCTCCGGAAGATCAAAGTCGGTAGCGTTTGGTTTTTGCTCTTGAAGCGCGATTTCACAGACGACGCCCAAGCCCCCTTCAGGAGGCCGAGTGGAATCACCGTGGAAGGGGTTGAGCGACATGGATGTCGCGAGAGCCGTGATGGGCCAGGGATGGCCCTTCGCGGCGTGCCCCTGGAGCGGTGATGGAACGAGGGGACCCCGGCGCAGCCGGGGCCGTATGCAGGGGTGTGTTTCTTTGCTTACTTTCTTTGCACAAGCAAAGAAAGTGAGTCGCCCGTAAGGGGCGAAACCCATCAGATCAGACGATCTCGCTAACGGATAGTGCCAAGTCATCGACAGCTATGCGATGAACCAAAAAAACCGGCAGACGCCGGTTTTTTCATGGGGTTCGATCTGCCGTGCAGAGCCTCACTGATCGAACTCGTCCCAGCCGCCCATTTCCTTCCAACGATTGACGATGCCGCAGAACAGTTCGGCGGTCTTTTCGGTGTCGTAGCGGGCCGAGTGTGCTTCCTTGCCGTCGAATTCGATGCCGGCGACCTGGCAGGCCTTGGCCAGCACGGTCTGGCCGTAGGCGAGGCCGGCCAGGGTGGCAGTATCGAAGCTGGAGAAGGGGTGGAAGGGGTTGCGCTTGATGCCGCAACGCGCCACTGCAGCGTTAAGAAAGCCCAGGTCGAAGCTGCTGTTGTGCCCGACCAGGATCGCGCGCTTGCAGCCGGCCGATTTGATCGACTTGCGCAGGCCCTTGAAGATTTCGCCGAGGGCGTGCTCCTCGCTTACCGCCATACGCAGCGGGTGGTCGAGCTTGATGCCGGTGAACTCCAGCGCCGCCGCTTCGATATTGGCGCCTTCGAAGGGCTCGATGCGGAAGAAGTGGGTGTGATCCGGATAAAGGAAGCCGCTCTCGTCCATGGCGATGGTGGTCGCGGCGATTTCCAGCAGGGCATCGGTGGCGCTGTTGAAGCCGCCGGTCTCGACGTCCACGACCACCGGCAGGTAGCCACGAAAGCGCGCCGCCATGGGCGTGCGCGGGCCGGACGGCAGGCTGGGCTCGAGTTCGTCGTCGTAGTTCTCTTCGCTCACGCCTGACCCTCCAGCAGCTTCCAGCGCAGGGTCTCGCCAGCGCGCAGCGGTACGACGCTGTTGTCGCCCAGCGGCAGGGTGGCCGGCACGGTCCACTCTTCGCGTACCAGGGTGATGCTGTCGCTGTTGCGCGGCATGCCATAGAAGTCCGGGCCATGGAAGCTGGCGAAGGCTTCCAGCTTGTCCAGTGCACCACGCTGTTCGAAGGCCTCGGCGTACAGCTCGATGGCGGCATAGGCGGTGTAGCAGCCGGCGCAGCCGCAGGCGGCTTCCTTGGCATGCTTGACGTGCGGCGCCGAATCGGTGCCGAGGAAGAACTTGGCGTTGCCACTGGTGGCGGCGTCGAGCAGGGCTTCCTGGTGCACGTTGCGCTTGAGAATTGGCAGGCAATAGAAATGCGGGCGAATACCGCCGACCAGCATGTGGTTGCGGTTGTACAGCAGGTGATGCGCGGTGATGGTGGCGCCAACATTGGCCGAGGCCGCCTCGACGAACTGCACCGCGTCACGCGTGGTGATGTGCTCGAACACCACCTTGAGCGTCGGGAAACGCTCGACCACGCGGGTGAGGTGTTCGTCGATGAAGGTCTTCTCGCGGTCGAACACGTCGATCTCGGCGCGGGTCACTTCGCCATGGACCAGCAGCAGCATGCCGACTTCGGCCATGGCTTCCAGCGCCGGGAAGATCTTGTCGATGCTGGTCACGCCCGAATCGGAGTTGGTGGTGGCGCCGGCCGGGTAGAGCTTGGCGGCATGCACGAAACCGCTGGCCTTGGCTGCACGCACATCTTCCGGGCTGGTGTTGTCGGTGAGGTAGAGCACCATCAACGGTTCGAAGCGACTGCCGGCCGGGCGCGCTGCGAGAATACGCTGGCGATAGGCGTCGGCCTCGGCGGCGTTGCGCACCGGCGGTACCAGATTGGGCATGATGATGGCGCGGCCGAAGGTGCGCGCGGCATCGCCGACGGTGTGTGGCAGCACCGCGCCATCGCGCAGGTGAATGTGCCAGTCATCGGGACGCAGGAGAGTCAGGCGATCGGACATGGAGGCTTCCAGGCGGGTAAAACGTGGCCGCATGTTAACTGAAAAGGGTCAACTCGCGCTCGCGCCGACGCGACAATCGCACGCAGGGGTCAAGTTTCCGCGCGCCTGACCGATACCCCGTGAGAATGCCGTGAATCGCCGTGGAGCCTGTCGTGCGTGCGCCCAATTTTCTCCTGATCAGCCTGTTGGCTGGCATGCCTCTATGTCTGCCGGCGCACGCCATCAGCTTCCAGACACGACTGGAGAAGGTGGAGTGGACGGTCGAGGGCGATCAGTTCGAGTGCCGCCTGAGTCAGCCGATCAGCAATTTCGGCAGCGGCGAGTTCGTGCGCCGCGCCGGTGAGCAAGTCACCTTCCGCCTCAAGGCCCGTGAGCGCTGGATGGGTGCTGGTTCGGCGACCTTGTTGGCAGCGGCGGCGCCCTGGCAGCCGGGGCGCGGCGACATCAACCTGGGCGTGGTCAGCGTCGGCAAGGGCGAGGTGCCGTTCAACAGTTCGCAGGAGCAGGGCGCGCGCCTGCTCACCGGTTTGCTCGAAGGCCGCAGCCCGGTGGTGCGCCACCGCACCCTCAATGGCGGTGACAACTTCGAGGTGCGCCTGCTGCCGGTGAAGTTTCACAAGGCTTACGACGATTACCAGGCCTGTACCGCCAAGCTGCTGCCGGTCAACTTCGATCAGATTCGCCAGGCGCAGATCGGCTTTCCCGGCGGCGGTATCGATCTCGATCCGATGGCCAGGGCCAAGCTCGATATCATCATCGACTTCGTCAAGGCCGACCCGAGTATCAACAGCTTTCAGATCGACGGCCATGCCGACAACAGCGGCAACCGTCTGACCAACCGTGACCTCTCGCGTCGTCGAGCGCTGGCCGTGCAGGACTATCTCAAGGCCGGTGGCATCCCGGCCGAGCAGATCACCATGCGCTTTCATGGCGAGCGTTACCCGCTGGTGCCGAACAACAACGAAGCCAATCGTGCCAAGAACCGCCGGGCGACCCTGCGCCTGGACCGTGTGCCGCAGCCTGAGGCACCGCAGCAGAGTGCTCCCGCTCCCACCACCACGCCAGTCGATCCGCCAGGCAGCCGACCGTCCTGAGCCACTTTGACGTCGCTTGGTCAACTCCGACTGTCGCACCCCTGTAAATTGAGCCGCTTGGCCAGTAGAATCACCGGTTTTACCGTACAACCCGTGGAGTGATGGCATGGCGGACGTCAAAAAGGTAGTTCTGGCCTATTCCGGTGGCCTGGACACCTCGGTGATCCTCAAGTGGCTGCAAGATACCTACAACTGTGAAGTGGTGACCTTCACCGCCGATCTCGGCCAGGGCGAAGAGGTCGAGCCGGCCCGTGCCAAGGCTCAGGCACTGGGCGTCAAGGAAATCTACATCGACGACCTGCGCGAAGAGTTCGTCCGCGATTTCGTCTACCCGATGTTCCGCGCCAACACTGTCTACGAAGGCGAATACCTGCTGGGTACGTCCATCGCCCGTCCGCTGATCGCCAAGCGCCTGATCGAGATCGCCAACGAGACCGGCGCTGACGCCATCTCCCACGGTGCCACCGGCAAGGGCAACGACCAGGTGCGTTTCGAGCTGGGCGCCTATGCGCTGAAACCGGGTGTGAAAGTCATCGCCCCGTGGCGCGAGTGGGACCTGCTGTCGCGCGAGAAGCTGATGGACTACGCCGAGAAGCACGCCATCCCGATCGAGCGCCACGGCAAGAAGAAGTCGCCTTACTCCATGGATGCCAACCTGCTGCACATCTCCTATGAGGGCGGCGTACTGGAAGACACCTGGACCGAGCACGAAGAAGACATGTGGCGTTGGACCAAGTCGCCGGAAGCGGCGCCGGACACTCCGACCTACATCGAGCTGACCTACAAGGCCGGTGACATCGTCGCCATCGACGGCAAGGCCATGACCCCGGCGCAGGTACTGGCCGAGCTGAACCGCATCGGTGGCGAGAACGGCATCGGCCGTCTGGACATCGTCGAGAACCGTTTCGTTGGCATGAAGTCCCGCGGCTGCTACGAAACCCCCGGCGGCACCATCATGCTTAAGGCCCACCGCGCCATCGAGTCGATCACCCTCGACCGCGAAGTGGCTCACCTGAAAGACGAGCTGATGCCGAAATACGCCAGCCTGATCTACAACGGTTTCTGGTGGAGCCCGGAGCGTCTGATGTTGCAGCAGATGATCGACGCTTCCCAGGCCAACGTGAACGGTGTGGTGCGCCTGAAGCTGTACAAGGGCAACGTCATCGTCACCGGGCGCAAGTCCGACGATTCGCTGTTCGACGCCAACATCGCGACCTTCGAGGAAGACGGCGGCGCCTACAACCAGCAGGACGCGGCGGGCTTCATCAAGCTCAACGCCCTGCGCATGCGTATCGCTGCAGGCAAGGGGCGCAAGCTGGTCTAAGCTGAACTTCTTGCCTCACAAGGACCCCGGCCAAGTGCCGGGGTTCTGCTTTCTAGAAGGGGGAAATCTGATGAGACTGCTGCACACCATGCTGCGCGTCGGCGATCTGGACAAGTCCATCACGTTCTATACCGAAGTGTTGGGCATGACCCTGCTGCGGCGCAAGGACTATCCGGACGGCCAGTTCACCCTGGCGTTCGTCGGTTACGGCGATGAGGCGCATAACAGCGTGATCGAGCTGACCCACAACTGGGGCGTCGAGCGCTATGAGCTGGGTACCGGCTACGGTCATATCGCTCTGGAAGTCGAAGACGTCTACAAGGCCTGCGAGGATATTCGCGGCCGCGGCGGCAAGATCACCCGCGAGCCGGGGCCGATGAAGCACGGCACCAGCATCCTGGCCTTCGTCGAGGATCCGGACGGTTACAAGATCGAGCTGCTCTCACCGTCTCGACGCGACTGATCGCGATATACGAAAAGCCCCGCAATCAGCGGGGCTTCTTCTGTGCAGCTCGATAATCAGATATCGAAGTCGTATTCGGCCAGCTGTTTGTGCAGGCGACGCTCTTCGAGGAAGTTATCGATGATGCGGCGCTTGGTCAGGTTGGTCTTGGCGACTTCAACCGCAGGCTCGGCGTCGTCCGATTCCTCCGCGACAAAGTCTTCGTCCAGCTCGAGATCTTCTTTGTCTGTGCTCATTCATTCCACTCCAGGCCAATTACCGGGGCCATTTGCGCACCTTATAGCGGCAAAAAATGAGCGGGTAAAAAAGATTTTTTCAATCAGAAGATCGCCGGATTCTATGGTCGATCAATCGTCGGAGGTTTTCGCCTTGTACTCGCACAGGTCTTCGATGCGGCAGGCGCCACAGCGCGGTTTACGCGCGGTGCAGACGTAGCGTCCGTGCAGGATCAGCCAGTGGTGAGCGTCGAGCAGATAATCCTTGGGCACGAACTTGAGCAGCTTCTTTTCCACCTCGACCACGTTCTTGCCCGGCGCAATGCCGGTGCGGTTGCTGACGCGGAAGATATGCGTATCCACGGCCATGGCCAGCTGGCGGAAAGCGGTGTTGAGCACCACATTGGCGGTCTTGCGACCGACGCCGGGCAGGGCTTCGAGGTCCTCGCGATTGTCCGGCACCTGGCTGCCGTGCTTCTCGATGAGGATGCGACAGGCCTCGATGACGTTCTTTGCCTTGCTGTTGTACAGGCCGATGGTCTTGATGTACTCGGAGAGTCCTTCGACGCCCAGAGCGTAGATCGCTTCCGGCGTGTTAGCGACCGGAAACAACTTGGCGGTGGCCTTGTTGACGCTGACGTCGGTGGCCTGGGCCGAAAGCGTTACGGCTACCAGCAGCTCGAAGGGCGTGCTGTAGGCCAGCTCGGTCTTTGGCTCTGGGTTGTCCTCGTGCAGGCGGCGGAAGATTTCCAGGCGTTTGGCTGCGTTCATTCGATGACTCCGGTCACTCGAACCCGGCGGCTTTGCGCGGGTGTCTCGGGCGCGGCGGCCTTAGCCCGTTCCGCGGCGATCTGATCGATGCGATTCTTGCCAGCGATCAGCAGGCCCAGGACGATGAAGGCGCCCGGCGGCAGGATGGCCAGCAGAAAGCCCTTGTAATCCCGTACCAGGGTGAGCTTCCACTCGGCGGCAATCGGGCCGAACAGCAGATGCATGTTGGCGAACAGGGCGCCGGTGCCGAGCAGCTCGCGGATGGCGCCGATCATTACCAGCACCAGGCCGAAACCCAGGCCCATCATCAGGCCGTCATAGGCGGCGCGGGCCGGGTCGTGCTTGGCGGCGAAACCGTCGGCGCGGCCGAGGATCACGCAGTTGGTGGTGATCAGCGGGATGAAGATGCCGAGAATCTGGTACAGCTCGTAGGTGTAGGCCTGCATCAGCAGCTCGATGCAGGTGGTCAGCGCGGCGATGATCATGACGAAGGCGGGCAGACGCACGGCGGTGTTGACCACGCCTCGCACCAGCGACACGGCGGTGTTCGAACACACCAGCACTACCGCACTGGCCAGGGCCAGGCCGAGGGCGTTGACCGTGGAGTTGCTGACCCCGAGCAGCGGGCACAGGCCGAGCAGTTGCACCAGCGCCGGGTTGTTCTTCCACAGGCCGTTGAGGCTGATTTCGCGGTAGCTGGTCATTGTTCATCCTTCGCCAGGAGCAGCTGGGCGCGGTGCGTGTCGAAGTAGCGCAGGGCGCCGTGCACGGCCTTGACCACGGCGCGCGGGGTGATGGTGGCCCCGGCGAACTGGTCGAAGTCGCCGCGATCCTTCTTCACCGCCCAGCGTTCTTCATCCGGGTCGCTCAGGGATTTGCCGGCGAAACCGAGTATCCAGTCGCTCTTGGCCAGCTCGATCTTGTCGCCCAGGCCCGGGGTTTCCTTGTGGCTGAGCACGCGCACGCCGGCCAGGCGGCCATCGGCGAAGATGCCGACCAGCAGGTGGATGGCGCCGCTGTAGCCGTCCGGCGCGGTCACCGGCAGTATCAGCGCGTTGGACTGAGCGCCCTTGAGTGCCAGGTAGGCCGACTGCGGGCTGCGGTGGCCCAGCTCGGGGGCGTTGAGCTCGATGCGGTTATCCAGCAGGTGATTGTCATAGCTGCCTGCCGGCAGGATCTCGGCCAGGGCGCGCACCTGCGCTTCGCGTTCGGCCTTGGCGATGCGCTCGGCAGTGCCCTGTTGCAGCAGGGCGACGCTGCCGACGGTGCCGATGGCGAACAGGCCAAGCACCAGGGCGTTCTTCAGCATCGAACGGCTGATTTCCGGCAGCATGCTCATTCTCCCAGCTTGAAGCCGCTATTGGGCTTGCGGTGGCCGTAGCTGCGCGGCCGGGTGTAGTAGTCGATGGTCGGCGCGGCCAGGTTCATCAGCAGCACGGCGAAGGCTACTGCATCCGGGTAACCCCCCCAGGTGCGGATCACGTAGACCAGCACGCCGACACCGATGCCGAACACCAGACGCCCGCGATTGCTGGTCGCGCCGGAAACCGGGTCGGTGACGATGAAGAAGGCGCCGAGCATGGTCGCCCCAGTGAGCAGGTGGAACAGCGGCGAGCCGTTGGAGTCCGAGCCGCTGCCGTTCCAGAACAGCAGGCTCATGACGAACAGCGCGGCGAGCATGCCCACCGGCGCGTGCCAGGTGATCAGGCGTTTACGCAGCAGATACAGGCCGCCGGCGAGGAACGCCAGGTTGACCGACTCGCTGCCGGCACCGCCGAAATGGCCGAAGGCCGGATTGCTGGCGTACAGCTCGTCGATGGTCAGGCTCTTGTTCACCTTCAGCGCGTCCAGCGCGGTGGCCTGCGCCCAGCCATCCGGGAGATTGGCGATGCCGAGGATGTGCTTGATGCCGTCCAGCGCGGCGACGCCATGCGGCGCGGGCCAACTGGTCATGTCGACGGGGAAGGAGATCAGCACCACCACGTAACCGACCATGGCCGGGTTGAACGGGTTCTGTCCGAGGCCGCCATAGAGCTGCTTGCCGAAGCCGATGGCGAAGCCGCAGGCGATCAGCGTCAGCCACCAGGGCGAATAGGGCGGCAGAGCCAAGGCCAGCAGCACGGCGGTGACCAGGGCGCTGTAGTCCTTGAGGAAAAAGACGATTGGACGTTTGCGTGCGGCCAGCAGCGCGGCCTCGAAGCCGAGGGCGCAGAGGCTGGCCCAGAGCAGGTTGAACAGGGTGCCGGCGCCGAACAGCCAGGTCAGGGCAAGAATGCCCGGCACGGTGGCCAGCAGCACCTGCAGCATGACCTGCTGGGTGCGGTTGCTGCCCGTGGCGTGGGGCGATGTGATGCGGGGCAGGGCCATCGGCGCTCCGGTGGTTCTGTTACTGCGTTCTCGGTGATCGCAGTGGTGTTCATTCCCCGGATTGCATCCGGGCTACGGTTGTCTGTGCCGCCCGGATGCTCCGACGCGACTGTAGCCCGGATTCAATCCGGGGCGTTGTACCGGCGTGCCGGCGATTTCGTTTCCCCTATCCCGTTTACGGGAGAGGGCCGGGGAGAGGGTGCGTTGTACTGGCCCTCTCCCCAACCCCTCTCCCACAAGTGGGAGAGGGGCTTTGATCGTTGTGCTGCCAGCTCCCGAGGTCATCCGGGGCGATCGCTACGGCTGGTATTCGGCCAGCTTGCGTTCGGCTTCGGCCAGGCGTGTGCGCGCCTGTTCCAGCGCCTCGCCAGCGGCGCTCTCGTCACGCTCCAGCTTGCGCAGGTCGGCGCGGGCGAAGGCCACTTCGGTCTTCAGGGCTTTCAGTTCGGCATCCACGCCGGGGCGCTCGGTGCGCACCAGCTGCGGCGCCGGTTTATCCGAGTTCTCCTCGGCGGCATGCAGCGCCTGTTCGGCGGCGGCCAGGGCATCGCGCAGCGCTTGCAGCGCGGTGTCGTCGCTGCCGGCCTTTTCCGCCTTCTTCAGCTCGGCGCGCTTCATCGCCAGTTCGATCTTGGCTTTCTTCAGCGCTTCGTCACCGGCTGGCTTGGTGGCTGGCGCGGGCACCTGGTCTTGTAGATTGGCCAGAGTTTTCTCGGCTGCTTCCAGTTGCTGGCGCACGCGGGCCAATTCAGCTCGCTGCTCGTCGTCCCGGTTATCGACCTTTTCAAGCTTGCGCAGCTGGGCCTTGAGCATGGCGGCTTCGATCTTGGCTTTTTTCAGCGCTTCGTCACCGGCGGGTTTGGCAGTCGGCACAGGCGCCTGTTCTTGCTGATCGGCCAGCGCCTTTTCAGCGGCTTCAAGCTGCTGGCGCACGCGGGCGATCTCGGCTTGTTGCTCGTCGTCCGGTGTTTCGATCTTTTCCAGCTTGCGCAATTGAGCCTTGAGCATGGCAACTTCGATCTTGGCTTTTTTCAG
>NZ_DLMS01000001.1:804668-1101298 GCF_002479365.1 Pseudomonas sp. UBA7530 | reverse complement strand
CAGTCGGCACAGGCGCCTGTTCCTGCTGATCGGCCAGCGCCTTTTCGGCGGCTTCAAGCTGCTGGCGCACGCGGGCGATCTCGGCTTGTTGATCGTCGTCCGGTGTTTCGATCTTTTCCAGCTTGCGCAATTGAGCCTTGAGCATGGCCGCTTCGATCTTGGCTTTCTTCAGCGCTTCGTCGCCGGCGGGCTTGGGCGCAGGGGCTGGTGCAGCTGCCTGTGCATCGGCCAGGGCCTTTTGTGCGGCTTCGGCAGCAGCGCGTAGCTCGGCGACCTGTGCCTGCAGTTCGGGAGTGTCGTGGGCGGCCAGCTGTTTCTCGGCTTTCTTCAGCGCAACTTGGGCCATGCTGGCTTCGATCTTGAGCTTCTTCAGCGCCTCATCGGCCGGCGCCGCTGCCGCAGCAGGAGGCGCTTCGGCCTGTGCCGCCTTGGCGCGGGCGGCTTTTTCGGCGCGGGCCTTGCGCTCGGCTTCCTTTTGTTCCTCGGCGCGGCGCAGGCGCTCCTGGCGTTGCTCGAAGCGCTGTTTGGAGTGTTCGGCTTTAAGCTGTTTTTGCTCCAGATCGCGAATTTCCGCCTTAGCCACGCGGTAGTACTGCACCAGTGGAATGCTCGATGGGCAGACGTAGGCGCAGGCGCCGCACTCGATGCAGTCGAACAGGTTGTGCGCCTTGAGCTGTTCGTGCTCCTGGCCCAGGGCGAAGAAGTGCAGTTGCTGCGGCAGCAGACTAGCCGGGCACGCCTCGGCGCATTCGCCGCAGCGGATGCAGGGCATGGCCGGCGGTGGTGGTGGCAGTTCCGCGGCGGTGCTGGCCAGCAGGCAGTTGCTGGTCTTGATCAGCGGTACATCGAGACTGGGCAGAGTAAAGCCCATCATCGGCCCGCCCATGATCAGACGATTGAGTTTACTGGTGTCCAGCCCGGCGAACTGCAGCAGCTCGCCCACCGGCGTGCCGAGCAGCGCCTCGACATTGCCCGGACGCGCCAGCGCTTCGCCGGTGAGCGTGGTGATGCGCGAGATCAGCGGTTTGCCCAGCAGCACGGCGTCGTGGATGGCCACGCAAGTGCCAACGTTCTGGCAAAGGATGCCGATATCGGCCGGCAGGCCGCCGCTTGGAACTTCAACGCCGGTGAGAATCTGGATAAGCTGTTTCTCACCGCCGGAGGGGTACTTGGTCGGAAACACCCGTACCTGATAATCGCGGCCGACACAGGCAGCGCGCACGGCGGCGATGGCCTCGGGCTTGTTGTCCTCGATACCGATCAGCACCTGCTCGGGCTGGATCAGCTGCATCAGGATATCGATGCCAGAAACCAGCTCGCCGGCGCGCTCGCGCATCAGCACGTCATCAGCGGTGATATAGGGTTCGCATTCGGTGCCGTTGATGATCAGCGTGTGGATCTTCTGCGTCGGCCGTGCGGTGAGTTTCACCGCCGTGGGGAAACCGGCGCCGCCCAGGCCGCTGATGCCGGATTCGCGGATCAGTGCCAGCAACTCGGTCGACTCCATATGCCGGTAGTCGCCATGCGGCGTGAGTTCGATCCACTCATCCAGACCGTCGCTGTCGATGACGACAGCCGGCGCCAGCATGCCGGAAGCATGGGGATATGGCTGCGGGCCGATAAAGCTGACGGTGCCGGAGGTCGGGGCATGCAGCGGTGCGCTGACGAAGCCGTTGGCATTGGCGATCTTCTCGCCCTTGCGCACCCGTTGGCCGACGACAACGCAGGGCTCGGCGACTGCACCGATATGCTGGCCGAGCGGCAACACTAGGCGCTTGGGCAGCGGGGCCTGCTGGATCGGCGTGCGGTTGGACAGCTCCTTGCGCTCCGCCGGATGGATGCCGCCCGGGATATCCCAGAACTTTTCCTGCACCGTCATGCCGCCTGCTCCCGGTCACTGGCGATCAACTGGCCGGGTGCCAGCGGCTTGTCCCATTTCCAGCTCTGCACGCTGCTGCCGACTTCGATCATGTCGATGCAGTCCACCGGGCAGGGTTCGACGCACAGGTCGCAGCCGGTGCATTCGCTGACGATCACCGTATGCATCTGCCGCGCCGCGCCGACGATGGCGTCCACCGGGCAGGCCTGGATGCACTTGGTGCAGCCAATGCACTCTGCTTCGCGGATAAACGCGACCATCTGCGGCTTTTCGCCTTCCACCGCGTCCAGCGGCTCGGGCTCGACATCCAGCAGGTCGGCCAAGGCCTGGATGGTCGCCTCGCCGCCGGGTGGGCACTTGTTGATCTTGTCGCCGCCGGCGATGGCCTCGGCGTAGGGCTTGCAGCCCGGATAACCGCACTGGCCGCACTGGGTCTGCGGCAGCAGGGCGTTGATCTGCTCGGCGATGGGGTCACCCTCGACCTTGAAGCGCACGGCGGCGAAACCGAGGATGGCCCCGGCGATCAGGCACAGCGTGAGCAGGGCGAGGACGGCGACCAGAACCAGGCTCATAGCTTGATCAGCCCGGAGAAGCCCATGAACGCCAGCGACATCAGCCCGGCGGTGATCATGCCGATGGCCGCGCCCTGGAAGGATTTCGGCACGTCGGCGATGGCGATGCGCTCACGCATGGCGGCGAACAGCACCAGCACCAGGGAGAAGCCCAGGCCGGCGGCAAAACCATTGGCGGTGGCAGTGATGAAAGTGAACTCGGCCTTGTTGGCGTTGAGCAGGGCCACGCCGAGGACGATGCAGTTGGTGGTGATCAGCGGCAGGAAGATGCCCAGCACTCGATAGAGCAGCGGGCTGGTCTTGTTCACCACCATCTCGGTGAACTGCACCACCACGGCGATCACCAGAATGAAGCTGATGGTGCGCAGGAATTCCAGGTCCAGCGGCTTGAGCACGTACTGCTGCACCAGGTAGCTGCACATGGCGGCCATGGTCAGCACGAAGGTGGTGGCCAGGGACAGGCCGATGGCGGTCTCGATCTTCTTCGACACGCCCATGAACGGGCACAGGCCGAGGAACTGCACCAGCACGAAGTTGTTGACCAGGATGGCGCTGACCATGATCAGGACGAGTTCGGTCATCGGGTTGCCGTCGAATGCGCAAAGGACTTAGGAAAAGGGCGCCTATTATCGGGAAGCGGCCCTGGCCATACAAGCCGGATGCGGCGAATTGCCTGCCATTGACGGCCTTTATTCGGCCTCGGTCAACGGCCGGTCAGGCGTCTCCACAGCTTGCGCAAGCCCAGCGCTACAGGGAACAGCACGATCAGGAAGGGCAGGCTGTAGCCGATGAACTCGATCAGGTTGGCGGTGCCTTCCGCGAGGTTGTCGGTGAGGCGTGAAAAAGCTTCGCCGATGCGGCCCAAAGGCGAGCTTTCGTAGGGGCTGCTGAAGCTAAGGGTCAGCAGGTTGGTATCCAGGCGCCGTTGTTGTTGGGCCGCTTCCTGGGCGATGGCCTGCAGTTGTACCTCCAGTGCTGCCTGCTCTCGGGCCAGCGCCAGCAGGTCGGCCACGGCCAGATCGTCGCGTTGTTCGAACTGCTGCAAGGTCCGTTGCTGGCGCAGCAGTTGCTCGTGCTGACGACGATTGTCGCTCACTGCCTGGGCCAGGTCCTCGGCACGAGTGCTGCGGCTGACCAGCTCACCGCCCTCGCTGGCCAGGGCGGTGATGGCCTCGACCCCGTCGGGCACGATACGCAGAGTGAGGTCGCCACGCGGCGCATGGTCGCTGCTTTGCTGTGCGGCGATCAGGCTGCAGGCGCCGAAACGCTCGCTCAGGCAGGCTTCGCGGGTGGCGGCGATGCGTTCGCCGATCTGCTCGGCGGCCAGTTCTATGCCGATATGGTGCTCATAAGCCAGGTAGCTGCCAGCCTGGTTGCGTTCACCCTGCAGGGCGCCACCGAGCGGGGGCCCCGATTGCTCGGAGCAACCGGCCAGTGCGGCCAGCAGCGTCACTACCATCCATGGCTTCATCCGTGCCTCCTGGCGTTTGGCTTATTTGACGCGTTGGCCCGGCTTGGCGCCGCTGTCGGGGCTGAGCAGGTAGATTTCCTCGCCACCGGGGCCGGCGGCCAGGACCATGCCTTCGCTGATGCCGAATTTCATCTTGCGCGGCGCCAGGTTGGCGACGTACAGGGTCAGGCGGCCTTCCAGCTTGCTAGGGTCCGGGTAGGCGGACTTGATGCCGGAGAACACGTTGCGCTTCTCGTCACCGATATCCAGCGACAGGCGCAGCAGCTTGTCGGCACCTTCGACGAACTCGCACTTCTCGATCAGGGCGATACGCAGGTCGACGGCGGCGAAGGCGTCGAAGTTGATCTCGGCGGCCAGCGGATCTTTGCTCAGTTCGCCATTGCCTTGTGGCCTGGGCGCTTCGGCGGCCAGGTCTTCCTTGGAGGCTTCGGTCATGGCTTCGATCTTCGCTTGTTCGATGCGGGTCAGCAGCGGGTTGAACGGGTTCAACTGATGATTGGCCAGCGGCAGCGACAGGTCGGCCCAGGTTTGCGGCTTCACGTTGAGGAAGGCTTCGGCGTCGGCAGCCAGTTTCGGCAGCACCGGCTTGAGCATGATCACCAGCTGACGGAACAGGTTGACGCCCAACGCACAGATTTCCTGCACCTCGGCCTGCTTGCCTTCGACCTTGTTCAGAGCCCAGGGCGCCTTGTCGGCGATCCAGGCGTTGGCGCGGTCGGCCAGTGCCATGATTTCGCGCATGGCGCGGGAGAAATCGCGCGCTTCGTAGGCCTCGGCGATGCTCGGCGCGGCGGCCTGGAAGGCGTCCCACAGCTCGGGCTCCGGGTTGGCGGCGACCAGCAGGCCATTGTTGCCCTTGTGGATGAAGCCGGCGCAGCGGCTGGCGATGTTGACCACCTTGCCGACCAGATCCGAGTTGACCTTCTGCACGAAGTCCTCGAGGTTCAGGTCGAGATCGTCCACGCCACGGCCCAGCTTGGAGGCGTAGTAGTAACGCAGGTATTCCGGGTTCAGGTGATCCAGATAGGTGCGCGCCTTGATGAAGGTGCCGCGCGACTTGGACATCTTCTGCCCGTTGACGGTCAGGTAGCCGTGCACGTTGACTGCAGTCGGCTTGCGGTAGCCCGCGCCTTCGAGCATGGCCGGCCAGAACAGAGCATGGAAGTTGACGATGTCCTTGCCGATGAAGTGGTACAGCTCGGCGGTGGAATCCTTGCCCCAGAACGCGTCAAAGTCCAGCTCCGGGCGTTTGCTGCAGAGGTTCTTGAAGCTGGCCATGTAGCCGATCGGCGCGTCCAGCCAGACGTAGAAGTACTTGCCCGGCTCGCCGGGAATCTCGAAGCCGAAGTAGGGCGCATCGCGGCTGATGTCCCACTCCTGCAGGCCGCCATCGAGCCACTCGGCGATCTTGTTGGCCACCGCTTCCTGCAGGGCGCCGGAGCGCGTCCACTGCTTGAGCATGGCTTCGAAGTCCGGCAGCTTGAAGAAGAAATGCTGCGATTCCTTGAGCACCGGCACGGCCCCGGAGATGGCCGAGCGTGGGTTCTTCAGTTCGGTCGGCGAATAGGTGGCGCCGCATTTCTCGCAGTTGTCGCCGTACTGATCCTCGGTGCCGCATTTCGGGCACGTACCCTTGATGAAGCGGTCGGCGAGGAACATGCCCTTCTCGGGGTCGAAGTACTGGGTCACCGCGCGAGTGGCGATATGGCCCTTGTCGCGCAGCGCCAGGTAAATGGCCGCCGACAGCTCGCGGTTCTCCTCCGAGTGGGTGGAGTGGTAGTTGTCGAAGTCCACGCCGAAGTCGGCGAAGTCGGCCATGTGCTCGGCGCGTACGCCATCGATCAATTGTTCGGGGGTGATGCCTTCTTTCTCGGCGCGCAACATGATCGCCGAGCCGTGGGCGTCGTCGGCGCAGACGTAGATCGCCTGATTGCCACGCAGTTTCTGGTAGCGCACCCACATGTCGGTCTGCACGTACTCGAGCATATGGCCGAGGTGGATGGAGCCGTTGGCATAGGGGAGGGCGCTGGTAACGAGAATCTTGCGGGCTTCGGTCATGGTGATCGGCTGCACTGGTAAAACGAGGGAAGTCGACAACTATAAGGGAAGCGACAAGCTTCAAGCTACCTGCGGCAAGGAAAAGCGCATGCTGCATTGCCCGGGAAGGCTGCTGTTATGATGAGGGCCTGTTTTTCTGTCTGCCTTCTGGAGTTCTTGCATGAGTGCCGTCACCCGCGAAGCGGTCGAAGCCTGCCTGCGTCAGTTCACCGACCCCCATCTCGAGCAGGACCCGGTCAGCGCCGGCTGCCTGCGTGAAGTCGACATCCAGGGTGCGCGCGTCGCCGTACGTCTGGAGCTGGGCTACGCCGCCGGTCTGTTCAAGAATGGCTGGGCGCAGATGCTGCAGATGGCGCTGGAGAACCTCGAAGACGTGGACGGCGCGCGAGTGCAGGTCGATTGCGTGATCGACTCGCATCAGGGTCAGGCCCAGGTGCCAGCGCTGGCCGGGGTGAAGAACGTGATCGCTGTGGCTTCGGGCAAGGGCGGCGTGGGCAAGTCCACCACGGCGGCCAACCTGGCGCTGGCGCTGGCCCGCGAGGGCGCGCGCGTGGGTATCCTCGACGCCGATATCTATGGGCCCAGCCAAGGCATCATGTTCGGTATCGCTGAGGGTACGCGGCCGGAAGTTCGCGAACAGAAGTGGTTCGTGCCGCTCGAAGCTCATGGCGTGCAGGTGATGTCCATGGCCTTTCTCACCGACGACAACACGCCGATGGTGTGGCGCGGGCCGATGGTCAGCGGCGCCTTGCTGCAACTGATCACCCAGACCGCCTGGAACGATCTTGATTACCTGGTGGTGGACATGCCGCCGGGTACTGGTGATATCCAGTTGACCCTGGCGCAGAAGGTGCCGGTGGCTGGCAGCGTGATCGTCACCACGCCGCAGGACCTGGCCCTGCTCGATGCCAAGAAAGGCGTGGAGATGTTCCGCAAGGTGCACATCCCGGTGCTGGGTGTGGTGGAAAACATGGCGGTGCACATCTGCTCCAACTGCGGCCACGCCGAGCACCTGTTCGGTGAGGGCGGCGGCGAGAAGCTGGCTGCGCAATATGGTGTCGAGCTGCTGGCCTCGCTGCCGCTGTCGATGGCCATCCGCATGCAGGCCGATGATGGCAAGCCCACCACCATTGCCGATCCGGAAAGCCAGATCGCCATGATCTATCAGGACCTGGCGCGCAAGGTCGGCGCGCGTATCGCCCAGGCTGGCAAGCCGGCGATGCCCAGCATCGAGATCAGCGAGGACTAACAGCAGCCGCGCAGCGGCCCTCTGATGCCCCTCTCCCGCTTGCGGGAGACGACTGCATGGATGCAGGAGGTAGGGCGGCGCAGGAGCCAAAGCCGAGGGTGCCCGAAGGGCGGGAGAGGGCGATGCAGGCGACTTCGGTGGTTCGGCTCATCCTCCCCGCTTGCGAGGAATGACTGCATGATGCGGAAGGCAGGGCGGCTCAGGAGCCAAAGCCGAGTGCGCCCGAAGGGCGGGAGAGGGCAACGCAGGCGACTCGGTCCTGGCGTGACGAAGCCCACTCCGATCCCGCTTCTGTAGGAGCGGGATCAGCCGCGATTTCGCGGATAAATCCGCTCCTACAAGGCGTGCAACACCCATAAAAAAGCCCCGCACTAGGCGGGGCTCTTTTCAAGCAGGGTAGTACAGGTTAGATAACCTGAACTTCCTCAGCCTGCATGCCTTTCTGGCCACGGGTAGCCACGAAGGAAACCTGCTGGCCTTCCTTCAGGGTTTTGAAACCGTCGCTCTGGATGGCTTTGAAGTGAACGAAGAGGTCGTCACCGGATTGCGGGGTGATGAAGCCGTAGCCTTTCTCATCGTTGAACCACTTAACGGTGCCAGTCTGACGATTGGACATGTGATGTCTCCTAACAAAAGTAATAACAGCCCTGGAAAAGCCCAGGCCGGGACTGAGTGCAACGAGTACTAGGAGTCGGACGATGTTTGGATCGAAATCTAGGCATCTAGTAGCGATTCGCGGTGACACATGCAGCACAGTGGGCACACCATACGTGTTTTTATCGTCGAGTGCGAATAGTCGATGCAGCTTTTTTGCAAATAATGATTGGTGGGCGCGGCGGCAATCTTTGAAGCGTGGCGCCGGCATCGGTAAGATGCGCTCACTTTTCCAGTAACCGCCCACTCAGGACACCTCGCCATGAGCATCAAATCGGACAAGTGGATTCGCCGCATGGCCCAGGAACACGGCATGATCGAGCCGTTCGTAGAGCGTCAGGTGCGTGGCGCCGACGCCAGCCGGGTGATTTCCTACGGTGTGTCCAGCTACGGCTACGACGTGCGCTGCGCCGACGAATTCAAGGTGTTCACCAACATCCACTCGGCTGTCGTCGACCCGAAGAATTTCGACGAGAAGAGCTTCGTCGACATCAAGAGCGACGTCTGCATCATCCCGCCGAACTCCTTCGCCCTGGCCCGTACCGTCGAGTACTTTCGCATTCCGCGTGACGTGCTGACCATCTGCCTGGGCAAGAGCACCTACGCGCGTTGCGGTATCATCGTCAACGTCACGCCGCTGGAGCCGGAGTGGGAAGGCCACGTGACTCTGGAATTCTCCAACACCACCAACCTGCCGGCGAAGATCTATGCCAACGAAGGCGTGGCGCAGATGCTGTTCCTGCAGTCTGACGAGGCCTGCGAGGTCTCCTACCGTGACCGCGGCGGCAAGTATCAGGGGCAGACGGGCGTAACCCTGCCGAAAGCCTGATCAAGTCATGCGAACACCAGAAGCCGGGCAAAGCCCGGCTTTTTCATGAGCGAAAATCGGAGTCAGGGAACATGACCATCAACACGATATTGAAGCGGGCCGTCTTTTTCTCTCTGCTGCTTGCATGTCTGTCAGCTCGCGCCGAGCTGCAGGTGTATTCGGGGAGCAATGTGTTCGGCCTGGCGCCCACGGCGTCGCCAGCGGATTTTGCCATGACCCTCGGCCAGCCCAGCGCGGAGTTGCCGCTGCATGGCGAGCGCCGCGGCCTGCTGTATGGCAACAGCCTGATGCTGGTGTTCGCCGGTGACCGCTTACGTGAAGTGCGTTGCTGGCTGGTGCCGCGTTTCACCGGTGATCTCTATCTGGGCTGGTTGCAGGAGGTGCCTGCTCGCGCCGGACTGGAGGGCTTCGTGCTGGATGATCGGCTGCGCCTTGGCATGTCGCGTGAAGAGGCCGAGTCGGCGCTATCAGGACTGGAGGGTTCGGCCGACCAGAATTCGGCAGTGGCGATCAAGCAGGAGCAGCCGATATGGCTGGGCTTTGGCCGGGCCGACAATCATGCCCAGGCCGAGGACGGCGAGCCGCAGGTGCTGGTATCGCTCACCGTACATTTCGACGCCCAGCCTGCCCGATGAAAGTTGGAATTAGTGCCTGACGGCGCACTCTACCCTCTGCAGTCCATTCAACGAGGGTAGAACCATGTCCGTTTCAGCTTTTACCTTGATCTCCAGCGGGATTCGGGCTGGCGATATTCCGGGCCAGCCGCAGCCCGATGTTCCCGATCAGCCCGGCAAACCCGTGCCACCGCAGGAGCCGGGCGAGCCGACGGTGCCGGATCAGCCGCCACCTGCGCCGGTGGCCCAGTGTCGGCCGCGGGAGGTGTTCGAACGCTGTGCCTCACCGGCAGAACGCATCGCCGGCGAGTCGCATTGAGCCGCTGCACAGATGAAGAAGCCGGGCCGTGCCCGGCTTCTTTTTGCCTGCATGGATCAGGGCGCCAGCGGTAGCTCGCGTTTGTGACGCGAGGCGTCATAGGTGCGCACGATGGTGGCGTAGGCTTCGTCGCTGACCTTCTCGCCATGCAGGAAGGCGTCGATCTCGGCGTAGGTCACGCCGTGGGCTTCCTCGTCCGGTTTGCCGGGGCGCAGTTCTTCGAGGTCGGCGGTGGGCGTTTTCTTCACCAGATGCTCCGGCGCGCCCAGATGCGCTGCGATAGCGCGCACCTGGTGCTTGACCAGGCCCGACAGCGGGGCAAGGTCACAGGCGCCGTCGCCGAACTTGGTGAAGAAGCCCATCACCGCCTCGGCGGCGTGGTCGGTGCCGATCACCAGGCCGTTGCTGGCATTGGCGATGGTGAACTGGGCGACCATGCGAATACGTGCCTTGACGTTGCCGACCACGAAGTCGCGACGGGCTTCGCTCAGCTGTTGCAAGTGGCTGACCTGTTGGGCCAGGCCATTGACGCTGTCGGCAATGTTGACGGTGCTGACCTCATCGGCGCCGATGAAGTCCAGCGAGGCCTGAGCGTCGTGTTCGTCATGTTGGGTGTTGTGCGGCAGGCGCACGGCAATGAAGCGATAGTCGGCGTCGCCAGTCTCGGCACGCAGCTCTTCGACCGAAAGCTGAGCCAGGCGCCCGGCCGTGGTCGAGTCCACGCCACCGCTGATACCCAGCACCAGCACCTTGAGGCCGGACTGCTTGAGGGTGTTCTTGATGAAGGTCTTGCGCCTTTCGATTTCGGCGCTCAGCGCAGCGTCGTCGGCGAATGGCGGTACCACGTCGAGGGCGGCGGCGATTTCGGCTTGGCGGTTGCTCATGTCTGGCTCCTCACTGGTTCACGCGAAATACGTGTTTCAGGTAATGGACGAAGTTCTCGTCGCGGCATTGGGTCTTGCCGGGGGTATCGGAAATCTTCGCCACTGGCTGACCGTTGCAGGCGATCATCTTGATCACGATGTTCATCGGCTCGACGCCGGGGATGTCGCAGGTCAGGTTGGTTCCGACCCCGAAGCTTACGTGGATTCGCCCGGAAAGTGCACGGTAGAGCCGTAGCGACTTGGGTAGGTCGAGGCCGTCGGAGAACACCAGGGTCTTGCTCTTCGGGTCGATGCCCAGTTTCTCGTAGTGGGCGATGGCTTTTTCCGCCCACACCAGCGGGTCGCCGGAGTCGTGGCGCAGGCCGTCGAACAGCTTGGCGAAGTACAGGTCGAAGTCGGCCAGGAAGGCGTCCATGGTGATGCAGTCGGTCAGGGCGATACCCAGCAGGCCACGATACTCGCGCACCCAGCAGTCCAGCGCGGCGATCTGGCTGTCGATCAGGCGCGGGCCGAGCTGCTGGTGCGCCATCAGCCACTCGTGGGCCATGGTGCCGATGGGCTTGAGGTCGAATTCACGTGCCAGATGCACGTTGCTGGTACCGACGAAGCGCCCGGGGAAATCGCGTTTGAGGATGTGCACCGCCTGCTCCTGCACGCGGTAGGAGAAACGCCGGCGGGTGCCGAAGTCGGCCAGTTGAAAACCTGCCAGTTCGCTCGACGAAGCCTCGGCCTTGAGCCAGTCGAGCTTCTCGTACAGACGCTCGGCAGCCTGCTCCAGCAGCACCTCACGGTAGCGATAGCGGTTGCGCACCTCGCTGACGATGGCCAGCAATGGCACCTCGAAGAGGATCACGTGCAGCCAGGGGCCGCGCAGGCGGATGTTCAACTGGCCGTCTTCAATGCTGGTGTGCACATAGCGCAGATTGAAGCGGAACAGGCTGAGGAAGCGAATGAAGTCCGGCTTGATGAAGGGGATGCTTTCGAGGAAGGCGAGCTGATCGACGCTCAGGCTGAGCTCGCTCAGGCGTTCGATCTGGTAGCGAATCTCGGCCAGGTAAGGCGTCAGATCCTCACTGCTGCGGCAGCGGAACTCCCATTCCACCTCGGCGTTGGGGTAGTTGTGCAGCACCGCCTGCATCATGGTCAGCTTGTAGAAATCGGTATCCAGCAGGTTTTGCACGGTGCGGTCGGCGAAGATGCTCTCGCTCATCGCAGGTTCTCCTTGGCTATGACGCTGTCCAGCTGTTCCAGGCTGGCGGCAAGTGTGATGCCGTGCTCGCCCATGGCGATACAGGCAGTTTCGGCGGTTTCGCTGGCGATGGCTCGGCAGGCCGGCAGATACACGATCACCTCGAAGCCGGCGCGGCGCAGTTGCAGTGCGGTGGTCTTGACGCAGTAGTCCAGCGCCAGACCGCCGACCAATACAAGGTCGACGCCATTTTGCCGAAGAAATTCGATCACGCCCGTGCTGCGCTTCTCGGCCAGGTCGTGGTAGCAGGCGCCGTAAGGATGCAGGTCGGGTTCCACGCCCTTCCACACGAAGAAGTCATAGTCCAGCGGCGCCGGCAGGTCGTCGAGCAGTTCGAAGCCGGGAGTGCCGGGCACGCAGTGGCTGACCCAGGTCAGGTCGGCATTGGCCAGCGGCAGCGCTTGCAGCATCTGCGCGTGGTCCGGCACCACCCAGGCGGCTTGCGGGCTATGGGCGTCCTTGCTGCCGATGCGCAACTGAGCGCGCGCTGCCAGCTGGTTCAGTGCCGGGACGATGGCGTCGCCCTCGGGGACTGGCAGCTCATTGGGGCAAAGTGGGGTGAAGCCTTTCTGGGCGTCGACGTCGAAGCTGGCGATCTTCATGGTGCGCCTCCTTACTGCGCTTGGGTGACTACATATTTCATCTGATGAAATATGTAGTCAAGCGTTTTTACCAATTCTTGCGTGAAAGAAAGCGAATTATTGGTCAAGATGAAATAAGTCCATAACGGAGGCGAATGGAAGGATGAGTGCAGTGGAAGTACTGGCCGGGGTGGATATCGTCGCCCTGCGCCTGAGCGAAGAGGGGACGTTGCAGGTGCTGCTGCTGCGTCGCCAGCGCGAGCCCTATATGGGACAGTGGGCGCTGCCAGGCGTGCTGGTCAATGGTCGTTGCGCCGATGCCAGCCTGGATGCCGCCGCCGCTCGTGCCCTGGCGGACAAGGCGCGTCTGCAACCGCATTACCTGGAACAGGTGACGACGGTGGGCAACGGCGTGCGTGATCCGCGTGGCTGGTCGCTGAGCACCTGTTACCTGGCGCTGCTGGCGCCTGACGTCGTGCCGCAGGATGAGAATCTGCAGTTCGTCGAACTGGCCGCCGTCACTTCCGCGCAGCAGGCGTTGCCATTCGATCATTCGCAACTGGTGCGTCTGGCGGCCGAGCGTCTGCGCGGCAAGTCGGTTTACAGCTCGCTGCCGCTGTATCTGCTGGCGCCGCGCTTTACCGTGACCGAAGCGCTGGCGGCATTCCAGGCTTGCCTGGGCGAGCCGGTACAGCACACCACCTTGCGTGGACGGCTGGAGCGGATGAAGACCCAGGGTTGGATCGGTGAGACCGGCGAGAAGAACTACCCGAAGATGGGGCGACCGCAAAACCTGCTGGAGCATCGCCCGCTGGCGACCGAAGTGTTCGTCTTCGACCGCAACCTGCTGGCCTAGGAGCCTTCGTTTATCCGTAGCGACCAGGGTGGGAATAATGCGGGCAAAAAAATAGGCGCCAGAGGCGCCAGGGGAGCATTTCAACCGATGCATAGGTTCTGAGCCTGCTTCGGTGAGAAAGTTCAGTCAGTGATGCAAAAATGCCACCTTTTCTGCAGGCAAAAGAAAAGGCGCCAGGGGCGCCTTAAACGATGATCGATGGAGTAAGTCGATTACTCAGAGTCGAGCGCTGCGGGAATGGTTCAGCGCCGCCCGACGAACGGTCATCACTTGCCCGGCATCAGCAGCAGGCGCTGATTGCCGTAGACCTTGTCCAGATTTTCCGATTTGAACGGGAAGCTCATGTAGCCGCCCTTGAGCCATGACTCGATGCCGTCGGCATAGTGCGGGCTGGCCGGGTTACCGGATTGGCCCGAGCTGTTGACGCCGAGTAGCGGCTCGTCAGCGGCGAAATCCACCACGATACGCATTGCCGGGATCAGGAAGGTGTTGAAATCCTCGCCCCAGGCGTAGGCCGAGACGTTCAGCGTGCTGTGATCACCGCCTGCCGGATAGGGGCCGCGATCCAGATAACCCTTCAAGGCGTTGATGCTGGTGCGCTGGCTGGCGCTCATGTAGGGGGCCATGCGCGTGGTATCGGTCACCCACTCATAGCTGTGCAGCTTGCCCCATTGCCAGTTACGCCGCTCAGTGCCCAGGCGGCTTTCCAGCAGCTCGATGCTGGCGGCCAGGCTGCGCGCGAGGATGGACGGTTTATCTTCCTGCTCGGGGGTGCGGATGTCGTTCCAGAACGGGCTGTCGGCGCGGCCGAGCAGATGGTCGGCCTGCGCCGAATAGGAGGTGTTGGCGGTTTGTACCAGCGCCTGCCACGCCGGGCTGTCTTCCGGGCCCAGCTCGTCGAGGAAGATCTGCCGCGCGCTTTCATGCAGGAAGGCGCCGTAGATGGCGGCATCGGCGGAACTGGCGGTGAGTTTGCCGTCGAAGGCGAGCAGGCGTTTCAGTGCTTCATCGGCACGTGCGCGCTGACCAGCCGGCAGCGCCGCGATGGCCTGGCGCAGCGAGTCGTGCATAGCCGGGTCGTTGAACATGGCCTGCAGCTTAACGACGAAGGGGGACGTCTGATCGTACTGCATGGCGATCATGCTGCGGCCATCGTGACGGCCGTTGCCGGCCAGTTCGGCGATGCGCTCGGCACGCTCCGGGTAGTACCAGGAACTCGACAGCTGCATGCCATAGCCTGGCGGTACGCTGCGTTCGTTGGCGGTGCCCAGCCAGCCCTGCGGCGGGTCCTGATCGTAGGGGTGCAGCATCGGGTCGGCGAAGCCGTCCCAGGCGTAGCGCTCGTCCCAGCCCGGGGAGGGCAGCAGGCCGCGACCTTCACGGCGATTAGGGTAGCGACCGGTGACCTGCCAGCCGATGTGCTGGGCGTCGGCGAAAACGATATTGAGCGGCATGGCGCGGATCTCACGCGCGGCCTCGAAGGCCTGGTCCACCGACTGCGCACGCGACAGGTCGAAGAAGGCGTCGAGGCTCTTGTCACGCTCGAACTGCGTGGTCTTCAGCGCCAGACCGTAACCACTCTGCAGCGGCAGAGGTTGCAGCATGTGCTTGCGTTCGCCGAGCACCGAGTTGAGCAGCGGGCCATTGCGGGTCTCGTACAGCGTCTCGCGGATCGGCCGCTGGCCGCGGATGAAGAAGGTTTCCTGACGTTCGGCAACCGGCAGCCACTTGCCGTCTGCTTCGTACATCAGGCGGCTGCCTTCACGTTTGATGCGTTCCAGATAAATGTCCTGATTGTCGCCCATGACCATGGTCATGCCCCAGGCCAGCTTGCCGTTATAGCCGGCCACTACTGCCGGTACGCCCGCGAGTGACACGCCAGCAGCCTGGTACTTGGGTGAACGGATCTGCACGAAATTCCACAGCGACGGCATGCTCAGCGGCAGGTGGGTGTCGTTGGCCAGCAGGCTCTTGCCGCCGCGGGTTCGTTGCGGCGCGATGGCCCAGTTGTTCGAGGCGGCGACGCCGAGCATGTGTTGCTCGGCGATCTGCGCTGCCGTGCGGGAAATCGCCTGCAGACCGGGCAACTGTCCTTTGAGGTCGAGGCCGGCGAGCTTCTCCGCCTCGGCGAAGGGCAGCGGTTCGTCCGGGTAGATCGGCAGCAACCAGGGCAGCTTGTCGGCGCCCACCTGCTGGGCCATTGTCAGCGCCGCGATTTCTTCCTGCAGATTCACCGCCAGGCCGAAATTGAGCAGGCAGAACAGCAGCACCGAGTCCTCGGGCTTCCAGTATTCGGGGCGGTAGCCGGATTCGGCCAGGTCCATCGGCAGGCGATCACGGTAGCGGAACATGTAAGCGTTGACGCCGCGCGCATAGACCTCGAAGAAACGTTTCAGACGCGGCGAGGCGTCGGCATAGAGAATTTCCGCACTCTTCCTGAGGTCCACCGCACGCATGAAACGGTCCATTTCCAGCACGCCGGGGCCGGCCATTTCCGCCAGGCGGCCCTGGGCCAGCAGGCGCATGCCGACCATCTGGCTGAGGCGGTCACCGGCATGCACATAACCCAGGGCGAACAGGGCGTCGTGGAAGGTGCTCGACTCGATCAGCGGCATGCCAAGGGCGTTGCGTCGCACCGATGCGCTCTCGGCCACGCCCTGAATGCGCTCGACGCCGCGGGTGGGCGGCACGCTATCGGCATAACGGCTGTTGAGCAGGGACTGGCAGCCGGCAAGGCCGGTCAGGGAAGCAGCGAGAGTCAGGCAGGCCAGCGTGCGCATGGCGAATTTCCTTGGTGTGCGAACAGGCGAGGCCGATCGCATAGCAACCGGCCACAAAGGCGCCAAGGTAAAGAGGCTAATGGAGCCTGGCAAGAGGCCTCAGGCGTTTGCCTGAGACCCGTTGAGCCCCTCGTCCAGCAACCAGCGCGCGGCGATGCGTGCGGCGGCCTTGTGCTGCAGTTCCAGCTCGTTGAAGCGCTTCTCGAAGCGACGTCGCTCTGCCTTGTCCAGGGCTTTCCAGGCCGCGTGGGTGGGCACGTCGGCGGTGGCTTCGTAGAGCAGGTGGAACACCTGGCAGCGGCCGTCATTGCTCAGGCTGCTGTCGTAGTTGTCGAGCAGCACCTTGATGCGAATGGCGCCTTCTATCAGCGGCACTTGCTCGTCGAGCAGGCTGCTGGCGAGGATATTCAGATCGCCACCGAGGCGCTGCTGGCGCTCCTGCTGCGCTTCGTCGCGAGCGCGCTGGTTGGCCCATACACGGCGCCAAAGGTGCCAGGCATAGGCCGCCAGCGCTGCGATCAGCAGCAGGCCGGTCAATAGCAGGATGAGGGCCATGGCATCCATGCGCGGTTCAGGCGCCGTGGCACTTCTTGAATTTTTTCTGGCTGCCGCAAGGGCATGGGTCGTTGCGGCCGACATCCTTCAGCGCGTTGCGTACCGGCTCCTGATGGGCGTGGTTGCAGTGCGGACCGTGTACATGGCCGTGATCGTGATGATCGTGGTCATGGTTGCAGTCGGGACCGTGGATGTGGGGTTGGTTGCTCATGGTGTTACTCATGCTGGTTATTCGGAGATGAAATCGCCGGGAATTATCTCTCCATTGCGCGCCATGTGCACGCTGCGACCAAACAACATGCCGGTTTTCACTTGGCCCTTGAGGCTGTAGCGAATCGGTTCGTCGGGTTTTTCCAGCGCCTTGACGATCTGCCGCACGTGGCGCCAGAGGTTGGTGCGTACCGGCACATCGAAGGTGTGATGGCCATGGGCGGGCACGGTGAACCACTCATTGGAGTGGCCTTCGGCAAGCTGGATGCCATTGAGATGAACATTGTAGTTCAGCCCGCGCACCGGCAGGCTGACGCCATTGGGATTGTCGATTCGAAAGCGCAGGCTGAACTCCTGTTCGAGCAGCCTGGCCTTGATCACATCAACTTTGATGAGTTGGACGTCCGGGTCCTTGAAGTCACCTGTCATCCAGGTGGAGCATCCTGTCAGGCCTGAAAGCAGGCCGAAAAACATCAATAGGCTGATAATTCTTATCATTTGCGCCTGAGAAAACATTTCATACCCCCATTGCAGCCCAGTGTAACAAGCAAGCGCTCGGCTGCAACGGGTGAGCAAGTATTATTTTCAGGGTGATAACGTCGCAGTTTTGTGCAGTAGGTGTTCGTGATTGCATGGATGAGAAGCCTGCAGTGTCGGGGCAAGAGAACCTGCGCCATACTGAGCGGCGTATAGGACAGGAGTGTGACCATGAGTCGCTACGAGATCGCCTTCTCCGGGCAACTGGTGCCGGGAGCCCAGCCAGAACTGGTCAAGGCCAATCTGGCCAAGCTGTTCCAGGCCGATGCCCAGCGTATCACCCAGTTGTTCTCCGGGCGCCGCATCGTGATCAAGAACAACCTCGACGCCACTGCCGCAGAGAAATACCGTACGACCCTCGAACGGGCCGGTGCGCGTGTCGAGGTCGTCGATATGGACATGCTGATCGAGGAGGTCGAACTCGCGCCTCCGCCACCAGCCGAGCCGATGCCTGCTCCGGTGGCTGCGCCAGTTGCGACCAGGCCCGGGCGGCTGCAGGTCGCGCCGCGTGATGAATACATGGCGGCGTTCAGCGAGGTGGATGCGCCGGATTTCGGCATCGCTCCGGTAGGTAGTGATCTGCAGGACGCCAGACCCGACGCCGAAGCGCCGCGGGTCGACCTGTCGCAATTCAGCCTGGCGCCGGTGGGCAGCGATATGGGGCAGGCCAAGTCCGCGATTCCGGCACCCGCGCCGGACACCTCGCATCTGAAACTGCAGGAATGACCGCTGGCGGCGCCGTGAGCTGCACAGTCAGCCACGGCGTTTCTGCGTTGAGCGCGGCTAGCCCGCCTTGCACATGGCTTGCGCCTCCTCGGGTTTGAGATTGCGCACGCTGATGAAAAACAGTTCGCAGGTTTGCTGCGTCTCCGTCACCTGCCATTTCTGGCTGCAGCTACTGAGCATTTGCGCCGCATCGCGCGTCGGTTGCTGGCCCATGCCGGCCTGCCAGCAGGCCGCGCTCAGGTCCTGCCCCATGACCTTGATCCCCGCCGCGTCGGCCGCATCCTGGCTGCCTTTGTTGTTGCTCGGATCGGCGGCGTACCAGATATAGCTGGGATGGTTGGCGCCGAGTACGGAAACCTGCCGGCCGGCGCCTGCGTCGATCTGGCCCAGACCCAGCACCGGCAGGTTTACCCCGTATTGCTGCTTGATCCAGCTGCGCACCGGGCTGCCGAAAGCGACCATCGGCAGGCTGGCATTGTCCGAACCAGCACTGAGTTCGCTGACCATGCGCTGCTGATACTTGTTGAAGTAGCCATATACGCCTTCCAGAGCGCTGCCAGCACTGGCCGGAGCGGCGATGGGGGCGATGTCGACGATGGTCTGATAGGCCGGCGTCTGCTCGGGTGCGATGCCGTTGTAGCTGAGCAAGGCGGCCCAGCGGTCGGTGGTACTCGAACGCAGGTAATCCTGGGCCTGGGTCAGTGAATAATCCGGCGGGAAGTGCAGCAGCTCGACGCTCTTGCGGTTCTCCAGTGCCATGCCCAATGGCAGGAAGAAGTACCAGTTGTACTGCCACTTGCCGTCACGATTGAGTTGAGTGGCGCCCTGATAGGCCAGGTCGCCGGCATCGAGCAATTGCAGCAGGGGTTTGCCGTACTCGGCTGGCGTGCCCGTGAAGTGGGCGTGCACGCGATCCCCGTTGCGCGTGACCTGCACGCTGGCCTGAGGGTAGCCATCACGCGTCAGGCTCTGCTGCAGGTAATGTTCCACCGTCTGTTCCAGCGTCCAGTCGCGATAGCAGATCACGCTGCAGTTGTTCGGATAGGCGAACAAACGGCTGACGCGCTGGCTTTCCCCCAGATCCAGCGTTTCCCCTTGCAGCCCACCGGGCTGGTTGGCGCAGCCAATCAGCAGGCTGGCCAGGATAAGAGCGATACCACTTTTCTTGTGCATGACTTTCTCCTTGTTGAGCGTCCCCGCAGGACGATTCAACTCAAGCAGAAAGCGCGATTAACGCCAATCAGCCGTTCAGGTAAGGCGCGCAGCACTTCTTGAACTTCTGGCCGCCCTGGCAGGGACAGGGGTCATTGCGTCCGACCTTCAGCGGCACCGTCGGGTCGAGGAAATACCAACGTCCGTCCACCTGAACGAAGGCGGAGCATTCGCGGTGACGATGTTCGCCCTGCTCGTCGTGCCAGTGGGCGACGAAGGTGACCTGCGCATGTTCGGGCTGGCCGCCGAACACTTCACTGCCTTCCACTTCCAGGCCAAGCCAGGTGCTCTGCGCACTCCAGGCAGCCATGGCCTCGCGATCGAGCGCATGCTGCTGGTGGGGCAGGGTGGTGGCCACCAGATAGTCCACCAGGCCCAATACATAGGCGCTGTAGCGCGAGCGCATCAGTAGCTCCGCGCTGGGCGCGTGAGTGCCTGCGTGATAGTGGCCGCAGCACTGACTCAGCGGGTTGCCACTGCCGCAGGGGCAATTGGGATCGAGTGGATTCATCGCTCTACCACCAGTATTTGCCGAAATTTTGTGGATTGGCCCAGAACTTTGCGTTCAACCAGTCGGGAACTTGCTTGTAATCGAGCAGATCATAGGTGAACAGATGCAGGGTCTGTCCCTCGCGCTGGAACTGCTCACTGGCCTGCATGGCCAGGGCGAACAGGTCGGTTTCCTGCCAATCCGCTGCCTTGAGGTCGAGCAACACGGCGACCCGGCTGGCGTTGAGGTTGCGAATGCCACCCAGTAGCTGCAATCCATCGCGTTTGGGTAAGTGCTCCAGACAGTCGACCAGAATCGCCAGGTCGAAACGCTGTGCGGCCAGTTCGGGCGCCAGGGGTGCAGCAGGTGCAGTGGTGACCTGACACTGCGGATGGGCGCTATGAAAGGCGCTGACTGCGGGTAGTTCGCTAGCCCCGAGCAACAGCAGTTTCTCGGGTGTGTAACGGGCAAGCAGTGCCGCAATGGCCTGCTGTGGAGTACGGGTGCTAAGGCTGGCGGTCATCGAACTTCCTCGAAAAGTCTGCAAAGACTAACGTGGTGTCGGGATCAGGCCTAGAGTGAGAGAAAATTATCCGCAGAAGCGGCTATAGCTGGCGGATTGTACAACTCCTGTCTTTACTACTATTGAGTCGGTTATGGGCCGATGAACATTGGAGACCTAAAGTATGAGTATCACAAGGAACGCAGTACCCCTGATTCTGGCTAGTACCATGCTGACCGGCTGTGCCGGCCTGCAGAAAACCGACTGGCCCACCTGCGCAGCTGTAGGCGGTGTGGGTGGTGCAGCGTTAGGGGCGATCGAAAGCTCTACCTGGGCCGGTGGTGGTGCGCTGGTGGGTGCCGGTATGGCTGCCGCGTACTGCTGGGTACATGGTGCCGAAGCTCAGCAGGTTGCCGTTGTCGAAGAAGAAGTCGTGATGGTCGAGGAAGTCGCCGTGGCCGAGCCAGCCGAAGCCGTGCGCGTCGAGCTGGACGTCAAGTTCGATTTCGACAAGTCGCAGGTCAAGCAGGAAAGCTATGGTGATATCAAAGCCCTGGCTGACTTCATGAAACAGTACCCGCAGACCAGCACCGTGGTTGAAGGTCATACCGACTCCGTGGGTAGCGATGCCTACAACCAGGGCCTGTCCGAGCGCCGCGCCAGCGCTGTTCGTGACGTTCTGGTCAACCAGTACGGTGTCGAGTCCGGGCGTGTGCAGGCGGTGGGTTATGGCGAGAGCCGCCCGGTTGCCGACAACGCCAATGCCGATGGCCGTGCGATCAACCGTCGCGTAGAGGCCGAGGTCGAAGCTCAGCCGTAAGGCGCTTGGCTGCACGAAGGCGTCAACCGCAAAGGCCCGGCCGGTTCTCCATCGGTCGGGCCTTTTCTTGTGTGTAGCCCTGGTGCCGTCTTTACTCCTGTGATGCCGGCAACATGCCGGTATCACAGGAGACACCGCCATGAGAATTGCGCTTTCGAGGGTTTTACCCTTTCTCCTGGTCAGCAGTGTTCTTTCGGGTTGTGCCACGACTTCCAGTACGGGAGACGCGCCGCTCAACCAGGGGAACTGGCCCCTGTGCAGTGCGATTGGAGCCTTGGCTGGTGGCGGCCTCGGTGCAATCGAGAGTTCGGCCTGGGCAGCAGGCGGCGCGGTAGCCGGCGCTCTGCTGGGCACCATCATCTGTTATGCGCAGGACGGTGACGAGGATGGCGATGGTGTGTTCGACCGCCGTGATCGCTGCCCCGGCACGCCTGCAGGTACAGCGGTAGGTCATAACGGCTGTCCATTGCCGCAATATCCGGCCAGTGTAGCGGCCGAGCCGGCGATGGAGCCGCAGATAGAGGATGAGGTCATCGTCCTCAGCGAGCTGGGCAACGTGCTGTTCGCCTTCGACTCGGCCGAGCTGACTGCCGATGCTCAGCGCCTGCTCGCCGAAGTCAGCACACGTCTGGCTGGCACCAGCCTGGTCGCGGTCAGGGTCGTCGGGCATACCGATAGCGTCGGCTCCGATGCCTACAACCAGGGGTTGTCCGAGCGTCGCGCACGCAGTGTTGCCGACTTTCTCATCGCCCAGGGCGTGCCCGCCGGCAAGCTCAGTAGCGAAGGGCAGGGTGAGAGCCAGCCGGTGGCAGACAACGGCAGCGATGCCGGACGTGCGCAGAATCGCCGTGTGGAGTTGCACGTTTCCCGTTGAAGCAGGGCGGCGCAGTCCGGCTCATTCGGTTTGACTGCGCCGTTTTTCGCAAGGCGATACGTCCAAGTCATGGAAAATAATCCTTCGCTCTGGTGGTCCTCGCTGCGACCGGTTAACGTGCTGCGCTATTAGAAAAACCGAGCACGAGGGCGGGGATGAAAGCACTGTTGATCATGGGCAAGGCGCTGGCCTTGGTCTTCTGGCTGGTGTTCGGGGCAGCGTTGGCCAAACGTCTGGGAACTCCATTCGAGCAATTGGTCTACCTGCTCGCGGCCTTCCTTGCGCTGCTGCATGGCGCGCAGTTGTGGCTGTTCTCCGGCCTGTTGTCCGGTCGCGCCAGTCCCTGGCTGGACCGTATACAGGTGCTGCTATTCGGCATCTTCCACCTGTATCCGCTGAAGACGGTGCAACAGCCCGCTACTGTCACTACTGCGACTATCGAGGAGGCTGCGCATGCGTAATCTCGCGTTTTTGCTTTGTCTGTGCGCCGGTACCGCGCTGGCAGATGCCCAGGTCAAGGTGCCGTCCAATACGCTGATGCGCCTGCCCGTTGCCAGCAGCAGCCTGCAGCTCGAACGGCTGGAAGTGGCGGATCAGGCGACCCTGATGATTCCGGCGACGGTGACCGAGTTACGCATCGGCGAGCTGCTGATGGGGCGCGACGCCCGCATCGGCGTGGCACCGGGCGATCAGCCGCTGCGTCTCGTCGTCGAGGACGCCGATATCGGTGCCGGCGCCTGGATCAGCGCCAAGGGCGCCGCCGGTACCTATACCCGGCCAGCGACGCCGGGGCGTGAGATCAGCCTCAAGCTGCATAAGCTGACATTCGAATCGCTGACGCTGGATGTACGCGGCGGCCAGGGCGCGCCGGGTTATGCCGGGCTCGATGGCGCGCATGGCCAGCCGGGTGGCTGCACCTGGGGCCAGGCCAGCGCGGGCTACGATGGGCAGGATGGCACCGATGGCCACGACGGCGCTGCCGGCGGCCAGGTGACGCTGGAGGTGCCGCACTATGTCGAGGTCGAGCGTATGCAGGTGCTGCTCGACGGCGGCGCCGGCGGCGCTGCTGGTTCGGCGGGGCGCCCCGGCCGCGGCGGCGCGGCCAAGGGCTGCCTGCTCTACGGCGTGGACGGCGCTGCCGATGGCAAGCCTGGCCAGCCAGGGCGCGAAGGTGCCGCAGGTAGCAGCGGCGCCGTGCAGGTGTTCCGCTTCTAAAGGTTGCTGCCTTCGTTCGCTCACTGCAGGCGAAGGCAGCCTCGCCAATCAGAATGAAGGGCGCATGGCCACCAGCGTCATCAGCGCCAGACCGATCAGCAGGTTGCTGCCCACCACCCTGCGAATCCGTCCCAGAACCTCGCCGCCGGCTGGCCAGTTTTCAGCCTCCACGGCGCGCCGCAGCTCCGGCAGTTGCAGCGCCTGAATGCGCAGGAACAGGGCGAGCATCACCAGGTACAGCCCCATCATGATGTGCACATAGCGCGGTGCGGCGTCGAAGCCGCTATAGCTCATGTGCAGCATGCCGACGCCGGTCAGGGGCAGGACCAGCACCGCCAGCCACACCCAGACGAAAAAGCGCTTGAACACGCTCAGCCACAGGCGCAGGCGCGCGGGCGGTTCCAGCGTTTCGACCGTAGCTGGGCGCAAGATCATCCAGGCGAAGAACATGCCGCCGACCCAGGCGACAGCGGCCAGCAGGTGCAGTGCGTAAAGCGGTGCGTAGGGTGTCATGTAGCGTCTCCAGTGGGCCGTTTGGCAGTTCGCGGCATTCGATTGGCATGCGAGTCTGCGCCGGATCGATTGGCGCGTTATGATAGCGGCCGCTCCGCGAATACTGAAAATTTATCCAGCCTTTTTCGTTTCAGAATCCATGCTCAGTACCGAACTCAAGACCCAGATCCAGGGCGCCTACTCGCGCTTTCTCGAGGCCAAGTCGCTCAAGCCGCGTTACGGCCAGCGCCTGATGATCGCCGAGATTGCCAAGGTGCTCGGCACCATCAGCAGCGACGACGAGGGCAAGCGCGTGGGCGACCCCGCCGTGGTGGCGGTGGAAGCGGGCACCGGTACCGGCAAGACCGTGGCCTACAGCCTGGCCACCATCCCCACCGCCAAGGCGGCGGGCAAGCGCCTGGTGATCGCCACTGCCACGGTGGCGCTGCAGGAGCAGATCGTGCACAAGGATCTGCCGGATCTGCTGCGTAACAGCGGGCTGAATTTCAGCTTCGCCCTGGCCAAGGGCCGTGGCCGTTACCTGTGCCTGTCCAAGCTCGACCATCTGCTGCAGGACGGCGCCGCGCAGAGCGCCACCGCCCAGCTGTTCGAGGAAGAAGGCTTTCGCATCGACGTCGATGAGCAGGGCCAAAAACTGTTCACTGCGATGATCGAGAAGCTCGCTGGCAACAAGTGGGACGGTGATCGCGACAGCTGGCCACAGGAGCTGGAAGACAGCCGCTGGGCGCAACTGACCACCGACCACAGCCAGTGCACCAATCGCCACTGCCCGAATTTCCAGCAATGCGCCTTCTATAAGGCACGCGAAGGCATGGGTAAGGTCGACGTGATCGTCACCAACCACGACATGGTCCTGGCTGACCTGGCCCTGGGCGGTGGCGCAGTGCTGCCCGACCCGCGCGAGACCATCTATGTGTTCGACGAAGGCCACCACCTGCCGGACAAGGCCATTGGCCATTTCGCTCATTTCACCCGCCTGCGCTCGACCGCCGACTGGCTCACGCAGATCGACAAGAACCTGACCAAGTTGCTGGCGCAGAATCCCTTGCCTGGCGATCTCGGCCGCCTGATCGAACAGGTGCCGGAGCTGGCACGCGAGCTGAAGACCCAGCAGCAGTTCATGTTCAGCGCCTGCGAAGAGGTCGCCGACTTCAAGGCCGGCGAGGACATGGAAGGGCGCGAGCGCCCGCGCCATCGTTTCGTCGGTGGGGTGGTGCCGGAACATCTGACCGAACTCGGGCTGGAGCTGAAGAAAGGCTTCTCAAAACTCAACGACCTGTTCACCAGCGTTACCGAGTTGCTCAAGGAGGCCATGGATGGCGAGGGTGCCGTGGGCATCGCCAGTCACCAGGCCGAGGAGTGGTATCCGCTGTTCGGTAGCCTGATGGCACGCGCCAAGGGCAACTGGGAGCTGTGGCTGGCCTTCACCGCTGAAGACCCGGAAGAGAGCCCGCCGATGGCGCGCTGGCTGACCCTGGCCGAGAGCGGTGCGCTGTTTGACATCGAGGTCAATGCCAGCCCGATCCTCGCCGCCGAGACCCTGCGCCGCAATTTGTGGAACGTCGCCCATGGCTGCCTGGTGACGTCCGCCACGCTGACCGCGCTGGGCACCTTCGACCGCTATCGCATGCGCGCCGGGCTGCCCAGGGTGGCGGTCACCGCCATCGTGCCGAGCCCCTTCCATCATGCCGACGCCGGCCTGCTGCACGTGCCGGATCTGAAGGCCGATCCGCGCGAGGCCGCGGTGCACACCGCGGCGATCATCCGTGACCTGCCCGGCCTCGTCGCCGGCAGCCGCGGCTCGCTGGTGCTGTTTTCCTCGCGCAAGCAGATGCAGGACGTGTTCGATGGCCTCGACCGCGACTGGCGCAAGCGCGTGTTCATCCAGGGCAACCTGTCCAAGCAGGAGACTCTGAACAAGCATAAAGCGCGTGTCGACTCGGGCGAGGAGAGCGTGCTGTTCGGTCTCGCCAGTTTCGCGGAGGGCGTCGATCTACCCGGTGCCTATTGCGAGCACGTGGTGATCGCCAAGATTCCCTTCGCTGTTCCGGACGACCCGGTGGAGGCGGCGCTGGCCGAGTGGATCGAGGCGCGCGGCGGCAACCCGTTCATGGAAATCGCCGTGCCGGATGCCTCGCTGCGCCTGGTGCAGGCCTGTGGTCGTTTGCTGCGTACCGAGGCCGACCGCGGCACCATCACTCTGCTGGACCGGCGCGTGGTTACCCAGCGCTATGGCAAGGCGATTCTCAATGCTCTGCCGCCGTTTCGCCGGCAGATCGACTGAGGCCTATTCGCCGCCCTTGTTACGCTGCTCCAGCTGATCGCCCAAACGGCCCAGCGTTGGCCGAATGCCGGCGCGGTGAGCGGCGCGGGCGATGGCGTGCGCAGCCAGCGGGGCGCTGGCCAGCAGAATCAGCAGGCCGAGAAAGGCTTCCAGGGCGAGTTCGCCGCTGCTGGCCAGGGCTACTGCGCCAAGTAGCAGCACCGCGCCGAGAACCCCGGCCTTGCTCGCCGCATGCATGCGGCTGTAACTGTCGGGCAGGCGCAGCACGCCAATCGCGCCAAGCAGGGAAATCAGTGCGCCGCTCAGTACCAGCAGCGAGGCCAGCCAGGCCTGGATCTCGTTCATGGACGTTCCTCGCGTTTTTCCGGCATCTGGCTGTGAGCGTCATCGAACAGGAAGGCGAAAGCCGCCGTGCCGAGAAACGACACCAGCGCCAGCAAAACCGCGACGTCGACGAACAGTGCCTCGCCGCGCATCAGGCACAGCAGTGCCATGGCCGCGACAGCCAGCAGGGTCAGGGCATCGATCGCCACCGCACGATCCGGGCGGCTCGGCCCGCGCAGCAGGCGATACAGACTGATCAAACCGCTCAGCGCGAGCAAGACTGCAGCCAGGGGTAGTACCCAGGCGGCGCCGGCAAGATGCAGGGTCATGGCGTTACTCCTTCTGCTTGGCCTGCGTCGAACCAGGCCAGCAGGCGACGTTCCAGCTCGATGAGAATGTCGGTCACGTCCTCGCGGCGGCGCGCATCGAGGGCGTGGATATAGAGCAGGCCCTGCTCCGGGTCGTAATCCAGGGCCAGAGTGCCGGGGGTCAGGGTCAGCAGGGTACCGAGCAGCGTCACTTTGCCCACCTCGCGTCGCGTGACCGGGTAGGCCAGTATCGCCGGCTCTACGTCGACCCGACGCGCCAGCACCAGGGTGGCGACGTGATAGGTGGCAAGGAACACCTGGGCGATGAACCACAGGCAGAAGCTGATGCCATGCTCCAGGCTGCGTGCGTAACGGCGCAGGCGCGCGACCATCAGGCCCAGCAGGCGCACCAGCAGGTAGAGCAGGGCGAAGGCCAGCAGGCCGCCGCCCAAATGGCCGGCGCCGAGGCTCCAGGCCAGTACGGCGCTGGCCAGCAGATGGATGAGAAACAACATCAGGCATCTCCTGCGCTGGCGAAAGGTTGCAGATAGGCCTGCGGATCGGCGAGCTGCGCGGCGGCCGCCACGGCGTAGTCGATTAGCGGGCCGGCGCCCAGGCCGATCAGCACGGTCATCACCGCCAGGGCGCTCATGCCCAGCCAGGCCGGACGCATGCCGGTGACCACTTGCAGCGCCTCCTCACCCTGTGGATGAGGCTTGAGGAAAGCCTCGTTCCAGATCTTGTTCATCGACAGCAGTGTGAACACGCCGGTTAGCAGGGCGATGCCGGCCGCCCACCAGGCCGCGGCATCCAGGCTGGCCTTGACCAGCAGGAACTTGGCCCAGAAACCGGACAACGGCGGGATGCCCGCCAGCGAAAGGGCCGGAATGGCGAACAGCAGCGCCAGCCAGGGCATGCGTCGGTACAGCCCGCCCATGTCGGCCAGCCGTTCGGAGCCGCAGATGCGCGCCGCCAGGCCGCCGATGAAGAACAGGTTGGCCTTCACCACGATATGGTGGATCAGGTAGAACACCGCACCGGCTAGCGCCAACGGCGTGGCCAGCGCCAGGCCGAGGATCATGTAGCCGACCTGGCTGACGATATGGAACGACAGGATGCGTCGCACCTCGGTCTGCGCCGCCGCGCCGAGCACGCCCACCAGCATGGTGGCGCAGGCGACCCACAGCAGCAGTTGATGGGGTAGGCCGTATTCCGGCCAGAGCAGGGTCACCAGGCGGATCAGCGCATACACGCCGACCTTCGTCAGCAGCCCGGCGAACATTGCTGACACGGCGGTGAGGGCTACGTGGTAGGTGGCCGGCAGCCAGCCGAACACCGGGAACAGCGCCGCCTTGATGGAGAACGACAGCAACATCAGCAGCAGCGCCGGGGTGACGCCGGGCGGCGCTTCGCCGCTGCGCATGATCACCGCCAGTTCACCCATGTTCAGCGTGCCGCTGGCGCCGTAGACCAGGCCGGCGGCGAGCAGGAAGATCAGCGTGGCGAACAGGTTGAGCGCCACGTAGGTCATGCTGCCGGCTAGTCGGCGGCTGCCACCGCCGAGGGCCATCAGGGCGAAGCAGGCGATCAGCAGCACCTCGAACCAGACATACAGGTTGAAGATGTCGGCGGTGATAAAGGCGCCGCAGATGCCGGTCAGCAGGCCCTGGATGAACAGGTGGAAGTCACGGCCGACCTTGCTGTCGTTGTCCTTGGCAACGCCATAGAGCAAGGTCACCAAGGCGACCACGGCGCTGATGGCGATCATCACAGCCGACAGCCGGTCGATCACCAGGCTGATGCCGAACGGTGCCTGCCAACCGCCGACCTGACCAGTCAGCACCACGCCCTGCGCGGCCTGCCAGACCAGCGCCAGGCCCACTACCAGCAGCAGGGCGGCACCGCTCAGGCTGAGCACACGTACAGCTAGCAGGTGGCGACGCAGGATGATCGCCAGCAGCAGGCTGCACAGCGGAACGAGGATCGGTGCAACGAGTAACGCGTGGTTCATCGGCGAGCCTCCACACCGTCGCTTTCATGCTCGCTGTCGTGCCAGTCCGGCGCCGGTTGCTCGGTGATCGAGCTGACCGAGTCGGTGGTCTTGTCGCCATGCAATTCGCGGGTGCGCTTGAGCAGCGCCAGGGCGAAGATGAACAGACTGAAGCCGATGACGATCGCCGTCAGCACCAGCGCCTGCGGTAGTGGGTTGGCGGCGTCGACCGTATTGCCGGCCTCGACGAAGGCTGGACGCTCGCCGAAGAAGCGCCCGGCGGTGAGAACGCCCAGGTTGATTGCGTTACCCAATACCACCACACCCAGCACGACGCGCTTGAGGTTGCGGTCCAGAAGCATCCACAGGCCCAGACCTGCCAGGCCTCCGGTCGTGATTGCAGCGAGCCATTCCATCAGTGGCGAACTCCCGTGAGCTTGTCGATCATGTGCAGGGCGGAGCCGAACACGGTGAGGAAAACGCCGATATCGAAGAGCAAAGGCGTGCCCAGCGGCAGCCCGCCGGGGAAGGTCCAG
The DNA here is from genome assembly GCF_002479365.1 of Pseudomonas sp. UBA7530. NCBI lineage: Bacteria > Pseudomonadati > Pseudomonadota > Gammaproteobacteria > Pseudomonadales > Pseudomonadaceae > Pseudomonas > Pseudomonas sp. UBA7530. Next base: position 1,072,207 of record NZ_DLMS01000001.1, on the reverse strand, counting down.
AGACCGGTGAGAAACGCGCTGCCGGCGATCAGCCCGAGGATGCCGGCGCCTGCCGCGCAGCCCAGGCCGATGCCGATCAGTTGCGCGGGTGCCACCGGCAGCACACGGCGAATCTGCCCGTGGCCATAGGTCAGCACCAGCAGGATCAGGCCGCAGGCCGCCACCAGTCCGCCGATGAAACCGCCGCCCGGCAGGTTGTGGCCGCGCCACAGCAGCAGCAGCGAGGCCGCCAGCATCAGCCAGGCCAGCGGGCGCAGGCCCTGGCGCAGCAGCGGCGAGGTGAAGGCATCTTCACCGCCGTGCTCGTTGCCGAAGCGTCGGCCACTGCCAAGCAGGCTGGCCGCGGCAAGGGCGGAGAGCGCGACCACGAGAATTTCACCGAGGGTATCGAAGGCACGGAAGTCCACCAGAATCACGTTGACCACGTTGTGGCCATGACCACCCGGCAGGCTGTTGGCCTGATACCACTGGGCGATTTCGCCCGGCAGCGGCAGGCTCACCGCCAGCAGCAGGGCGCCGGTCACGCTGAGGCCGAAGAGAATCGCCACGCTGGCATGCAGGCGGCGCTTCCAGGGCGCGCGGGCGCCGCTGGCCGGTACCGTGGGCATCTTGCGAAATACCAGGGCAAGGAAAATCAGGGTGAGGGTTTCCACCATCAACTGCGTCATCGCCACGTCCGGCGCGTTGACCGAGACGAACACCAGTGCCAGGCCCAGGCCACAGGCGCCGAGCGCCGCCAGCAAGGTCAGGCGACCAGGCAGGAACGCAGCCGCCACGCCACCGGCCAGTGCCAGCAGGCAGCCGGCCAACCCCAGCGGTGATATCGGGCTGTAGCTGCCTTGCAGCAACTGGGGCAGCGCCGGCAACAGGCCGACCGCGAGCAGGCCGCCTACCGCCAGCGCCAACAGCACCAGATGCTGGCGCAGCGAGCCGTGCTGGAAGCGCGCGGCGAGCAGCCCGGCGAGGTGGAAGACGCGCTTGAGCAGGCGATCCCAGATCAGGTCACCGCTGACGTTCCAGGCCGCGTTGGCGCTGTCCAGCAGCTGCCGCACGCGGTCGCGCATCACATAGAACAGTACCCCCAGCGATACGGTCAGCAAGCTGGCCAGCAGTGCCGGGGTGATCCCGCCCCACAGATAAAGGTTCACATCCACCGGGCCGCGCGCCACGGCTTGCACCGCGTTGTGCACCAGCCAGGTTTCCGGCCAGGCGTTCCAGGCGCCTAGCAGGAAGCCTCCGACGGCCAGCAGCATCGGCCCCAGCCACATCGGCAGACCGACTTCATGAGGCGCGCGCGGATAGTCGCCACGCTTGCCAAGGAAGGTCTGCAAGAACACCAGACATGCCGCGGCGAACAGCAGGGCGTTGGTAAGGATCATCACCAGGGTCACAGCCCAGCCGATATGACCCATCTCGATCAGGCCGCTGTACTTGAACTCCTTGGCGATGAAGCCGAAGAACGGCGGCAGGCCGGCGTTGGAGAACGCCGCCAACGCCACCGCTGCACCGGTCAGCGGCATGAAGCGGATTAAACCGCCGAGGCGCGCCAACTCGCGGGTGCCGGTGGCGTGATCGATGGCGCCGACCGCCATGAACAGCGCACCTTTATACAGAGAGTGCGCCACCAGATAGAGCACGAACGCTTGTAGACCGTAGCTGGTGTTGGTGCCGATCAGCATGGTCAACTGACCGAGTACGGTGACCGTGGTGTAGGCCAGCAGGCGCTTGAGATCGGTCTGGCGGAAGGCGAGGAAGGCGCCGAGCACCGCCGTTGCAGCGCCAAAGGTGATCAGCAGGGTGCCCCAGCCGATGGAGCCGCCAAGCACCGGGTTCAGGCGGGCCAGCAGGTAGATGCCGGCTTTGACCATGGTCGCCGAGTGCAAATAGGCCGACACCGGCGTCGGTGCATTCATCGCGTTGGGCAGCCACAGGTGAAAGGGCACCTGTGCCGATTTGGTGAAGCAGCCGAGTAGCACCAGGGCAATGATCGCCGGTAGCAGCACATGGCCTTCGATCTGTTCGGCGCTGAGGCTGGAAAACTGCCAGTTACCCGTGGCGCCGCCGAGCAGGATCAGGCCTGCCAGCAGCGCCAGCCCACCGCCGCCGGTAATCAGCAGGGCCTGCAGTGCCGCCCTGCGCGATACCGCTTTTTCATGCTGGAAGCTGATCAACAGGAAGGAGGCGATGCTGGTGAGTTCCCAGAACACGAACATCGCCACCAGATCGTCGGCCAGCACCAGGCCGAGCATCGCCAGCATGAACACCAGCAAGTAGGCGTGAAAGCGACCGAGATGGACATGACTGGACAGGTAGCTGCCGGCGTACAGCACGATCAGGCTGCCGATGCCGCTGATCAACAGGGCGAACAGCAATGAGAGGCCATCCAGGCGCAGGCTGAGGTTGATACCCAGGGCCGGAATCCAGCTCATGCTCTGCACGATGGCCTCGCCGCCGGCAATCAGCGGGATTTGTTGAACGAACCAGATGAAGGTCACCAGCGGTGCCAGCATTAGCAGCCAGCCCGTACGAGCGCCCAGCAGGCGCGTCAGACCGGGCGCCGCAACTGCAGCCAGGGCGATCAGGGACAGTAGGTAGAGCACTCGTTTCTCCTGTTCCGAGCGTCGAAGCCAAGGCGGCCTGATAATCACGCACTTGCCTGTGGCCGGCCTTTACCGGCTGACAGGGCTGCAGGGCGTACCGGTCATATCAGGCCGCGCTTTTTTTCAGAATAGGAAAAACCAATCGAACATCGCTATTTTATGAAGTTTCAGAACATTGCATGATAGGCGGCTGCCATCATCGGCAGCTTTGGCCAGGTAGCGAAACGGGAGAACAGCGTGCAGATTCAGGGCTATTTCGACTTGCGCTTCGAGGCGGTGAGAGACGCATTCGCCGCGCTGTTCGACGACGCGCAGGAGCGGGGCGCGGCCCTGTGCGTCAAGGTCGGTGGTGAAACCGTGATCGACCTGTGGGCCGGGGTGATGGACAAGGACGGCCAGCAGACCTGGCACAGCGATACCATTGCCAACCTGTTCTCTTGCACCAAACCCTTCGCCGCGGTCGTGGCCCTGCAGCTGGTGGGCGAGGGCAAGCTCGATCTGGATGCCCCGGTGGCGCGTTACTGGCCCGAATTCGCCGCCGCCGGCAAGGAGCGCATCAAGGTGCGCCACCTGCTCTGTCATCAGGCCGGCTTGCCGGCGCTGCGTCAGCTGCTGCCCGCCGAGGCGCTGTACGACTGGCAGACCATGACCGACGCGCTGGCGGCCGAACAGCCCTGGTGGCCGCTGGGCGAGGGCCATGGCTACGCGCCCATCACCTACGGCTGGCTGATCGGTGAGCTGATTCGCCGGGTCGAAGGACATGGCCCGGGCGACAGCATCGCCGCGCGCATCGCCAGGCCGTTGGGCCTGGATTTCCATGTCGGCCTGGACGACAGCGAATTCGACCGCGTCGCCCATATCGCCCGCGGCAAGGGCAATCTCGGCGATGCCGCCGCGCAGCGCCTGCTCAAGGTGATGATGAGCGACGCCAGCGCCATGAGCACGCGCTCGTTCACGAACCCGCCGTCGATCATGACCAGCACCAACAAGCCGGAGTGGCGGCGCATGCAGCAACCAGCCGCCAACGGTCATGGCAACGCGCGCAGCCTGGCGGGCTTCTATGCCGGCCTGCTCGACGGCAGCCTGCTCGATGCCGAGCTGCTGGGCGAAATGACTCGCGAGCACAGTGTCGGTGACGACAAGACCCTGCTGACCCGCACGCGTTTTGGTCTGGGCTGCATGCTCGATCAGACCGATGTGGCCAACGCCACTTACGGCATGGGCGCGAAAGCCTTCGGCCACCCGGGGGCGGGAGGCTCCAGTGGCTTTGCCGATCCGCAAAGGGACGTGGCATTCGGCTTCGTAACCAACAATTTAGGACCGTTCGTCTTGATGGACCCCCGAGCACAGAAACTTGCACGTCAGGTTGCGGACTGTATCTGATTGAAACGGCTACACTTGCGCCAGCCGTTCAGTACCAACCATAACGAACTGACCATTAGATTTGCGTAATCACGGGGGCTACATGCGTGCCAACAAGATTTTTGCTTTTACCTGCTGCCTGCTGATCGCGGGCTGTGCCGGCTCGGAAAAGAAGGAAGTCGCCAAGCCGGCGGCAATGCCTGCGCCCCAGGTGACCCGCGCCTGGCTCGACGAATATGAGCCGAAGCTGCGCGAAGTGGTCAAGGACAGCAAGTTCGAGTTCGAGCGTCGGGAAAATCTGTTGGTGGTGACGGCGCCGGTGCAGGGTTCCTTCAACCCGGACCGTCCGCACATGCTCCTGCCTGCCAGCCTGGGTCCGATCACCCGCGTAGCCAAGCTGCTGGAAACCGACGAAGACATCGCCGTAGTTGTTCTTGGCCATGCCGATAGCAGTGGTGACGCTGCATTGAACCGTGACCTGAGCCAGCAGCGCGCACGTGCCGTGACCTCCATCTTCCGTCTCAGCGGCCTCAAGCAGACTCGCCTGCAGGTCATGGGCCTGGGCTCCGACATGCCGCGCGCCGCCAATGACAGCGCAGCCGGTCGAGCGCTCAACCGCCGCGTGGAAATCCTCCTGACCTCGCGTGACACCATGCAGGGCCTGATCGCCAAATACAGCCAGCCGGTCAAGGCAGAGCTGAAGGATGCGCCCAAGGTAGCTGCCGCAGATCAAGGAAAAGCGGGCAAGTAAGAGTAAGCTTGCAGGCATTTCCACACTGCTAGGGCTGGCGCTGGAGACCAGACGGATTGGTTTCTGGCCCTGTCCTGAGGAACTGCCATGACCCAAACCCTGGCCGATATGCGCCGCGACTACACCCGCGACGGCCTGAGCGAAGCCCAGGCCCCGCTGGAACCCTTTGCCCTGTTTCGTCAGTGGTTCGATGACGCGGTCAAGACCGAGCAACTGCCGGTTGAACCCAACGCCATGACCCTGGCTACTGTCGATGAACAGGGCCGCCCCCATTGCCGTGTACTGCTGCTCAAGGGCCTCGATGAACGAGGCTTCACTTTCTTCAGCAACTACGACAGCGCCAAGGGCCGTCAGCTGGCGGCCCATCCTTTTGCCGCCATGACCTTCTTCTGGCCCAGCCTGGAGCGCCAGGTGCGTATCGAAGGTCGTGTTGAGCGCGTCACCGCCGCCGAATCGGATGGTTACTACCAGGTACGCCCGCTGGGCAGCCGCATCGGCGCCTGGGCTTCGCCACAGAGCAGGGTGATTCGTGATCGCGCGGAACTGGAGAATCTGCTGGCCGAGACCGAAAAACGCTTCCAGGGTCAGGCGCCAAATTGCCCGCCGCACTGGGGCGGCTATCGCCTGCTGCCCGAGCGCATCGAGTTCTGGCAGGGCAGGCCAAGCCGCCTGCATGACCGGCTCAACTATCGCTTTGAGGGCGAGGCGTGGATTCGCGAGCGGCTGGCGCCTTGATGCAAAGACCGGCGTGGTGAGCACGCCGGTCTAGTGCAGGGTCCAAAGAGCGAAGCGAACGGCTTCGACGCGTTTGTCAGGCCGCGAGGTGCAGGATATTCGGCGGCGCCTTGCCGTAACGGGTCCGTATCGTTCGGTCAGTCAGGCTCACCGATGCCAACTCAGGCATCATCGGGACTTCTGAGCAAGAGGCTGCCTGCCGGGTCAAATAGGCAGTTGGTGGGAACTTCTTCCCGATCTTTCATGTGCAGCCTCTCGCAAACCTCGTTCTCGCCTATGGCCGGCATCAGCTTTCCATGCCGCGCATAGCCGGCGGCTACACAAATCCGTTCCGTACTGAGGGCTGCCTTTTCCCAAGCCGTCTATGTGGCCCGTTTAGCAGGCGACCCTTTGCCTGATTTGCTTGTCTATAAGGTACAAGCCGCTTATGGACTAATCGATGACAGCGTTCGACTGGCAGCGCATGCTACTGGATGATTTCCCCCTGCTTTTTCTGGGAGAAGTCGCGTTTCGTGCTCTCTTCGCATTCATAGTCGTTTTCGTTTTTCTCAAAGTCAGCGGTCGCCGTGGCATTCGCCAGTTGTCGCTGTTTGAACTGGTGGTCATCCTGACGCTTGGCTCGGCTGCAGGCGATGTCTCCTTTTACGAAGACGTGCCCCTTCTGCCGGTCGCAATGGTTTTCGCCTCTCTGCTGCTGCTTTATCGCCTGACCGTCCTGGCAATGAGTCGCTGCAGGAGGTTCTCGATCTGGATGGAGGGCGAGCCGGTCACGATCATCAGAGAAGGGCTCTACGATCTGGACAGCCTGAGGCGTTTGAAGATCTCGTCTGACGAGTTCTTCATGGAGCTTCGCCAACAAGGTGTCGAGCACCTCGGTCAAGTACGGCTGGCCATTCTTGAGACCGACGGCGAAGTCAGTCTTTATTTTTACCCAGCAGAGGCCGTCAAGTTCGGGCTGTCTGTATTACCTCAAGAATACCGCCCGGCCTACGTAAGGGTGCCATCAAGCACCGTTTACGCCTGCACCCGCTGTGGCAATACCCAAGTTATCGATGCTGAGAAGCAGGCGGCCTGCCCTCGCTGTGAAAATACTCAATGGACGCTCGCATCGAGTGAGCCACGCTTGCGCTGATTGCCAATAATCCGATGTAGCTGATTTGAGTTTCTCAGTTCTGTTGGCCAAATTCCGGAGTCAGCGGCAGCTGGCCTTGGCAGGCGTGTATTGGCAAAGACGGATTACTGCTTTCCGTCCGTCGATAGTTTTCGCACACGGCCGGCTGTTTCCGGCCATTAGCGGATGATGTTTCCAGCGCCGCGCCAATCCCTCAGGATCGCGCGCTTCAGGCAGCCATTGTGGCCGGCAGCGGCCTTTCACGCGTTCTCGGCAGACGGCCCGCCACCTACCGCCGAGCATGCCAATTGCCAATAAGGCTGTGCGAAACGAGCACATAAGATACCCTTGCGCCACGAATCAACCGGGATGCTGTGAATCGAAGATGGGTTTTGAACAACTAGCCGAGCTACGTGACCGCCTGCGGGCCGAGAAAAAGCAGGTAGAGCAGGTACAGCAGGCAAAGAGCGAAGGCGCCAAGCCGCAAAAGCGCAAGCAACCGCAAAAAGCCAAGGTGCGTGAGCAGGATCCGGCCGTCGAGGCGATCTGGCGGCTGCAGAAGCATTTCCCTCTGGCCTTCCCGGTCAATCCTGCGCCGAAGGTGCCGCTGAAAGAGGGCATTCTCAAGGATGCCGAGCAGCATCTGTCGTTGCTCGGCATCAGCCTCGAGCAGCTCAAGCTGGGCATTGCCGCCTGGTGCCGCGGCGGGCGCTATTGGTCTGCGATGACCGAGAACGCGCCGCGCCTGGACCTGCAAGGCCAGCCCGTGGGCGTGGTGACGGCAGGGCAGGCGTTGCATGCCCGGCAGCAGGCCAGGCGCCAGCGTATGGAGATGCGCCGCAACCAGGCCAAGGCGAAAGCGCCGGCGGACGACCAAGCCGCTGACAGCAGCGCGCAACCAGGCGCCGAGTAACCCACCTTCTGTTACAGCCCGAGGATTGCTCGGGCTTGCCAGCGCATCGTGCCGCCCAACGGCCTACAATGGCGGCCTCATTCGCGAGGCCGCTTCCGATGCTCGAACTCGACTCCACCCTGGCGCAGCATATCGTCGACCGCGCCATGGCCATCCTGCCGTACAACATCAATGTGATGGATGCGCAGGGCATGATCATCGGCAGCGGCGACCCCAGCCGCCTGCATACCCGCCACGAGGGCGCGCAGCTGGTGCTAGCCAACCGTCGCGTGGTGGAGATCGATGCGCAGGCAGCGGCCTGCCTGCGTGGCGTCAGGCCCGGGGTTAATCTGCCCCTGCTACATGCCGAGCGCCTGATCGGCGTGCTCGGTATCACCGGCGACCCCGAGACCGTGCGGCCCTATGCCGAACTGGTGCGCATGGCCGCGGAAATGCTGGTCGAGCATCGCATCCTGCAGGCCGAGCGGCACTGGCAGCGGCATCAGCAGGAGGCCTGGTTGCGCCAGTTGCTTGATCCGCAACTGCGCCTGTCCAGTCTCGAGGTCGATGTCGAACGCCTGGGGCTGCAGCTGACCTGGCCACGGCAGATGTGCCTGCTGCAACTCGATGGTGAGGGCGATCCTCTACCGCGCCAGGCGCGTCTGCTGGCGTCCCTGGGTGGCAAGAGCGAACACCTGGTGGCGCCGCTCGGCCGCCACGAGCTGCTCTGGTGCAGGCCCTACAGCGCCACGCGCGATGATCGCGCCTGGCTGCAGCAGGCCGACGAGCGTGAGTGGGGCGTACGCTCGCTGGCGCTCAGCGATCCCCTGCATGATCTTGCCGAGCTGCGTCAGGCCAGCCTGGTGCTGCGTGACCTGCAGGCCTACGGCCAGGCGCGTTTCCCCGAGCGTCGTCTGCTGCAGCTGGACGAGTTGCGCCTGCCGACGCTGCTCTATGCCCAGCGCCACAGCTGGTTGCTGCAGGGCTGGCTGGCGCCCCTGCGCCAGGTTCTCGCGCAGGATCCGCAGGGCACGTTGCGGGCGACTTTGGAGGCCTGGTGCGCGCATGACGGCCAGGTACAGACCTGCGCCCAGGAACTGGGCATTCACCGCAATACCCTTCGCTATCGCCTGGAGCGCATCGCCGAGCTCAGTGGCCTGGATCTCAACCGGCTGGATCAGCGTCTACAGCTATCCTTGGGGCTGGGGTTGCTGGAGTCGGAAGTGGCCGCTCAACCGAACACCCGGTAATTCCCCCAGGTAGCCAGCGAAGCCAGGTGGCCTTGTGCGATTGCACAGCCTGCTGCGCCTTGCTTCGTTTGATTTGGTGCTGATGCACAAGGCGAGGGCAGGGTGGCCTGAGCCACAATGTTGCGCCTGTCGGCACTTACATTCGGGCCACGTGCCCGCCATAACAACAACGAGGAGACTGGTCATGGGCCTGGTCCTGATTCTGGTAGCACTGATCGCGTTCATCGTGCTGTCCACTACCCGTTTGAAACTGCACCCCTTCCTGGCATTGCTGGCCGCTGCACTGATCGCCGGTTTTGCCTACCAACTGCCCAGCGGCGAAATCATCAAGACGATGACTGCCGGCTTCGGCGGTATTCTCGGTTACATCGGCATCGTCATCGTGCTCGGCACCATCATCGGGGTCATCCTCGAGCGTAGCGGCGCCGCGATCACCATGGCCGAGACGGTGATTCGCCTGCTGGGCCAGCGTTTTCCCACGCTGACCATGTCGATCATCGGCTACCTGGTATCGATTCCAGTGTTCTGCGACTCCGGCTACGTCATTCTCAATTCGCTGAAAAATGCCCTGGCCGCGCGCATGAAGGTTTCCGTGGTGGCCATGAGCGTGGCCCTGGCCACCGGTCTGTACGCCACCCACACCTTCGTACCGCCGACCCCCGGCCCGATCGCTGCGGCTGGTAATCTGGGCCTGGAAACTTCCCTGGGTCTGGTGATCCTGGTTGGCCTGCTGGTGGCAGCGGTCACCGCCGTGGCCGGTATGTTCTGGGCCAATCGTTTCCTCAAGCAGAACGACCAGGAACTGCTGGAAGAGGCGCCGAGCGAGCTACTCGCCGATAACGTCGACTTCGATGCGCTGCGTGCCCGCTACGGCAAACTGCCCAGCGCCTGGCAGGCCTTCTCGCCGATTTTCGTGCCTATCGCGCTGATCTGCCTGGGCTCGATCGCGGCGTTCCCCAGTAAGCCGTTTGGCGAAGGCGCGCTGTTCGAGGTGCTGAGCTTCCTCGGTCAGCCGGTCGCTGCGCTGTTGGTCGGTCTGGTGCTGGCCTGCTCGCTGCTCAAGGGCGAGGGCAAACGTCAGCAGTTCCATGATCATGTCGCCCACGGCCTGAAAGAGGCTGCGCCGATCCTGCTGATCACCGGTGCCGGTGGCGCCTTCGGTGCCATCCTCAAGGCCACCGCCTTGACCGGTTACCTGGGTGACACCCTGTCGGCGCTGGGTATCGGCCTGTTCATGCCGTTCCTGGTGGCTGCCGCGCTGAAGAGTGCGCAGGGTTCTTCCACTGTTGCCCTGGTGACCACCTCGGCGATGGTTGCGCCGCTGCTGAGCAACCTGGGCCTCGACAGCGAGATGGGCCGCGTGCTGACCGTGATGGCCATCGGTGCCGGTGCCATGACCGTATCCCACGCCAACGACAGCTTCTTCTGGGTGGTAACCCAGTTCAGCCGCATGAAGGTGGCCACCGCTTATCGTGCACAGACCATGGCGACGCTGGTTCAGGGTATCGCCGGTATGGCTGCCGTCTGGCTGCTGAGCCTGGTTCTGCTGTAATCCGCTATACCGACAGGCGACCAGAAGGTCGCCTGCCTCCTTTCGAGGTTCCTATCATGAAAATCGTCATCGCTCCCGACTCCTTCAAGGAGAGCCTCAGCGCGCCCGATGTGGCCGCTGCCATCGCACGCGGCTGGCAGCAGGTGTTTCCCGAAGCTGAATGTCTGCTGCGGCCAATGGCCGACGGCGGCGAGGGCACGGTCGATGCGCTGTTGGCGGCCGTCGGCGGCGAGCGTCGTGAGCACGAAGTGCGCGGCCCCATGGGCGCGCCGGTCAAGGCGCATTGGGGCTGGCTGGGGCAGGGCACCGCGGTGATCGAGATGGCGGCGGCCAGCGGCCTGCATTGGGTGCCGCGCGAGCAGCGCGACGCTCGCCTGGCCTGTAGCTTTGGCACAGGTGAGCTGATCCGCGAGGCGCTGGATGCCGGTGCCACGCGCATCATTCTTGGCCTGGGCGGCAGCGCCACCAACGATGCGGGCCTAGGCCTGCTGCAGGCGCTGGGCATGCGTTTTCTCGATGCCAACGGGAAGGAGCTGGCGCCAGGCGGCGCGGCATTGGCGAATCTCGATCAGCTCGATCTGAGCCGCCTCGATGCGCGCCTGCTCAAGGTGCAGATCGAGGTCGCCGCCGATGTCGATAATCCCTTGTGCGGGCCACGCGGTGCCTCTGCCGTGTTCGGCCCGCAAAAGGGCGCAACGCCCGAGCATGTCACCCAGCTCGACACGGCGCTCGGCCGTTTCGCCCGGGTCGCCGCCGCTACGCTGGGCGAGGATCACGCCGAGTTTCCAGGTGTCGGTGCCGCAGGCGGCCTCGGCTTCGCTGCGCGTGCTTTTCTCAAGGCGAGCTTCCGCCCTGGCATCGAACTGGTAGCCGAACTGTCCGGGCTTGCTGCTGCGATGGAGAATGCGGATCTGGTGATCACCGGGGAAGGGCGCATGGATGCCCAGACCCTGCACGGCAAGACGCCCGTCGGTGTGGCACGTGTGGCGGGTGCGGCCGGGGTGCCGGTCATTGCCTTGTCCGGTAGCCTGGGCGACAACTATCAGGCGTTGTACGAGGCCGGCATCGAGGCAGCGTTCAGCCTGGCACCAGGGCCGCTTTCGCTGGAGCAGGCGATCGCCGGCGCGGCAGGCGAGCTGCAGGCGCGCGCCACGGATATCGCAAGGCTGTGGCGCCTCGCCCGCTCCTGACTGGGCGAACCTAGCTGAACTCGGTCTGTCAGACATAACAATTGTTAATGCGCAGTCGTGACAGTTGCGCGCCCCCGGCGTCTAATGGATCAAGATACCTCTGGAGGAATTGCTATGCGTAAACCTACTCTGCTCATCACCTCGCTGGCCGCGCTGCTGGCCCTTGGTGGTTGCCAGTCCAGCCTGACCGGCGACACCTACAGCCGCGACGAGGCCCGGGCGGTGCAAACGGTACGCATGGGCACCATCGAGTCGTTGCGTCCGGTCAAGATCGAAGGCACCAAAACTCCGGTCGGCGCTGGCGCCGGTGCCGTGGTTGGCGGTATTGGCGGCAGCGGCCTGGGTGGCGGGCGCGGCAGCGCGGTGATGGCCGTGGTCGGTGCCGTCGCCGGTGGCCTGCTCGGCGCGGCAGCCGAGGAAGGCTTCACTCGCACCCAGGGTGTGGAGATCACCGTGCGGGAGGACGACGGCACCATGCGCGCCTACGTGCAGGAAGTCGAGCCGAATCAGGTGTTCCGTGTCGGCGAGCGCGTGCGCATCATGACCGTCAACGGTACCAGCCGCGTCACTCACTGATCGTTGTAGACAAGCCGGAGCAGTCAAGGCTGCTCCGGCTTTTTTGTGTCCGGCTATAGTGCTGAGCGGTCGTCGGCATCCTTGCATCGACATGCGTGTAACCAAGTGTGTTTAACGATAATTCAATACATGACGTTGCCTTGATAGTTATGGATAATCGGCCGTTATGCTTGTGCCGACAACGACTTAGCTGATCCGTTGTGGTGCATGGAATATCACCGTCAGGGAGTTGCGACTCCAGTTTTTTCTAATTGGGTCGCCCGACCTGACGTGCCTGCATAAAGGGGTTTTTTCGATGGCGCTTGCGCTGATTGTCGCCTTGCCATTTCTGGGCTTGTTTCTGCCGGTGCTTGCCGAGCGGCTTGGACGCTCGGCCTGCGCCGCGGCTGCGGCTCTTGCGCCCGTGGTGGCGCTGGTGCTGCTGTTCAATCATCAGTCAGCGGTGTTCGCCGGCGAGGTGCTGCGGGTCAAGCTGGAGTGGCTGCCGCATCTGGGCCTGAATCTCAGCCTGCGCCTCGATGGCCTCGGCTTCCTGTTCGCCTTGCTGATTCTTGGCATCGGCCTGCTGGTCATCCTCTACGCCCGCTATTACTTGGCCAAGACCGAGCCGATGGGGCGTTTCTTCGCCTTTCTGCTGCTGTTCATGGGCGCCATGCTCGGTGTGGTGTTGTCGGAAAACCTGCTGCTGATGCTGATGTTCTGGGAGCTGACCAGCCTGTCGTCGTTCCTGTTGATCGGCTTCTGGGGTTCGCGTTCCGAGGCGCGCAAAGGCGCGCGCATGGCGCTGGCGATCACCGGCGGCGGTGGCCTGGCACTGCTCGCTGGCATCCTCCTGATCGGCCATATCGCCGGTAGCTTCGAGCTGTCGCAGGTACTGGCCGCCGGCTATGCCATCCGTGCGCATGAACTGTATCCGGTGGCGCTGGTGCTGGTGCTGCTGGGCGTGTTCACCAAATCGGCGCAGTTCCCGTTCCACTTCTGGCTGCCGCACGCCATGGCTGCGCCAACGCCGGTATCGGCCTATCTGCACTCGGCGACTATGGTCAAGGCCGGGGTATTCCTGCTGGCGCGTCTGTACCCGGCACTGGCCGGTTCCGAGTGGTGGTTCTACATGGTCAGCCTGACTGGCCTGGCCACGCTGCTGGTGGGCGCGTGCATGGCGCTGTTCCAGCATGACCTCAAGGGCCTGCTGGCTTATTCGACCATCAGCCACCTGGGCCTGATCACCCTGCTGTTCGGCCTGGATACCCGCCTGGCCGCGGTGGCGGCGGTGTTCCATATCATCAACCACGCTACCTTCAAGGCCTCGCTGTTCATGGCCGCCGGCATCATCGACCACGAAACCGGCAGCCGCGACATGCGGCTCATTAACGGGCTGTGGAAGTACATGCCGCATACGGCGGTGCTGGCGATGGTGGCCGCGTCGGCCATGGCCGGTGTGCCGTTGCTCAACGGCTTCCTGAGCAAGGAAATGTTCTTCACCGAAACCCTGCACCAGCACCTGCTGGGCGGTTTCAACTGGGTGATTCCCGCAGCCGCGACCCTGGCCGGCGTGTTCTCGGTAGCCTATTCGCTGCGTTTCATCCACGACGTGTTCTTCAACGGCAAGCCGGTCGACCTGCCCAAGTACCCGCCGCACGAACCGCCGCGTTACATGAAGGTACCGGTGGAGGTGCTGGTGTTCCTCTGCCTGCTGGTGGGCGTGGTGCCGGCCTACACGGTGGCGCCGCTGCTGGCCGCCGCTGCCGCTTCGACGCTAGGCGGCGAATTGCCCGAGTACAGCCTGGCCATTTGGCACGGCTTCAATCTGCCACTGATGATGAGCTTCATCGCCCTGTTCGGCGGGATTCTCGTTTATGCCTGTCGCAAGCCGCTGTTCCGTTGGTATGAAGGTTTACCGAATCTGGATGCCAAGGACGCGTTCGATCAGGTGGTGCGTTACTCGACCCGCCTGGCTGTGCGCATCACCAAATTGCTGGAAAGTGGTTCGCTGCAGCGCTACCTGGCCTGGATGCTTGGCAGTGCCCTGACCTTGGTGGTAATCGCGCTGTCGCCGCTCGAGCAGTTGACCGGTAGTGTGCCAATGACGCCAATCGATCCGCTGACAACCATTGGCATGCTGATTCTGATGGTGACTGCGGTACTCACCGTGGTTTTCCACCGCCGCCGCCTCGTGGCTCTGATGATCCTCAGCGCTGCTGGTCTGATGGTGGCGCTGGCCTTCGCCCGCTTCTCCGCCCCGGACCTGGCGCTGACCCAGCTGTCGGTGGAGGTGGTGACCATCATCTTGCTGATACTTATCCTGTACTTCATGAACGACCGCACCCCGGCCGAGTCCAGCAGCCTGCGTGGCCTGCGTGATCTGGTCCTGGCGCTGGGCAGCGGCACCATGGTGGCGATGCTCACCTACGCGGTGCTGACCCGTCCTTACCAGAGCATTTCCTCGTTCTTCCTCGAGAACAGCGTCTCCGGGGGCGGCGGTACCAACGTGGTCAACGTGATCCTGGTGGACTTCCGCGGCTTCGATACGCTGGGTGAGATCACCGTGCTGGCGATTGCTGCCATCGGGATCTATGCACTGTTGCATGGCCTGCACCTGCCGCATCCGACCCACGACAAGAACGGTCGTCCGTGGTCGACCGATGCGCATCCGATGATCCTCGACAACCTGGCGCGGGCCATGCTGCCGATGGCGCTGCTGATTTCGGCGTTCATCTTCCTGCGCGGGCATAACCTGCCGGGCGGCGGCTTCATCGCTGGCCTGATCACCTCGGTGGCGTTGATCCTGCAGTACATCTCCCACGGTGTGACCTGGACCCAGGAGCGCCTGAAGTTCAGCTATCACGCCACCGCCGGCTGGGGCGTGCTGATCGCCGGGCTGACCGGCCTGGGCAGCTGGGCGTTCGGCTCGCCGTTCCTGACCTCGGCGTTCGGTCATTTCCATGTTCCGCTGATCGGCGAAATCGAGCTGGCGACCGCGATCCTTTTCGATCTCGGGGTATTCCTGGCGGTCGTCGGCGCGACCCTGCTGATCCTTTCCAATATCGGCCATGTCAGTCAGGACGAGTCGTGCAAGGAGGTCATCTGATATGGAGGCAGTATTCGCAATTACCCTCGGGGTGTTGGCTGCCAGCGGCGTCTACCTGCTGCTGCGGGCGCGTATTTTTCCGGTGGTGATGGGGCTGACCCTGATCTCCTATGCGGTCAACCTGTTCATCTTCGCCATGGGCCGGCTCGGCACGGGCGTGCCGGCGGTGATCGGCAAGAGCGCCGAGTATGGTGATCCGTTGCCACAGGCACTGGTACTGACTGCCATCGTCATTGGCTTCGCCATGACTGCGTTCGTCGTGGTGCTGGCCCTACGTGGCATGGGTGAGCTGAAAACCGATCACGTCGATGGCGAGGAGCCGCGCGCATGAGTCACGCCATCATCCTCCCCATTCTGCTGCCGATGTTTTTCGGCGCGTTGTTGCTGGTCGGCCACGGCTGGTCGCGTGAGGTGAAGCGGGGTGTTTCCCTGATCGGCTGCCTGGCGCTGCTGCCGGTGTGTCTGTATCTGGTGCTGTTGGCCGGTGCGGGGCAGTTGCAGGTTTATGCCTTGGGTAACTGGGTCGCGCCGTTCGGCATCATGCTGCTGCTCGACCGCTTCAACGCTGCGCTGCTGTTGCTTACCTCAGTGCTCGCCTGCTTCGCACTGATCTATGCCTGCCGTGGTGATGATGAGCGTGGGCCGAACTTCCATGCGCTGTTCCAGTTTCAACTGCTGGGCATCAATGGTGCGTTCCTAACCGCTGACCTGTTCAACCTGTTCGTGTTCTTCGAGATTCTGCTGATCTCGTCGTATGCACTGCTGCTGCATGGCAACCGTGCCAATCAGGTCAAGGCTGGCGTGCATTACGTGGTACTCAACCTGCTGGGCTCGTCGTTCTTCCTGATCGGCGTCAGTCTGTTGTACGGCCTGACCGGCACCCTGAACATGCCGGACCTGGCAGCGCGCGTAGCCAGCGCCGATGTCGCCGATGCACCGCTGATCAAGGCAGCGGCCTACCTGCTGCTGATCGTTTTCGGCCTCAAGGCTGCCGTGCTGCCGCTGTGTTTCTGGCTGCCACGCGCCTATGCCGCTGCGCCTGCTTCGGTGGCGGCGTTGTTCGCGATCATGACCAAGGTTGGCTTCTACGCCATCGTCCGCGTGTTCACCCTAGTGTTTGGCGAACAGGCCGGGCCGCTGGCCCATCTCGGCCATGAGTTGCTCTGGTGGCTGGCGTTGCCGACCATCGCCTTTGGCGTCATTGGTGCCCTGGGTGCACGTCAGCTGCAGGCGCTGCTGGCTTATCTGGTGGTGGTTTCGGTGGGCACTCTGTTGGCCGGCTTCGCCATGGGTAACGTAGCCGCATTGAGTGCTGCGCTTTATTACATGGTGCATAGCACACTGATCAGCGGTGCGCTGTTCCTGCTCGCCGGCCTGGTGGTCGCCCAGCGTGACAGCGCAGACGGTGATCTGCAGCAGGAGCGTGTGCTGCGTCAGCCGCTGTTGCTAGGCTGCATGTTCTTCTTCGCATCCATCTCCATCGCCGGGCTGCCGCCATTCTCTGGATTCCTCGGCAAAATGTTGCTGCTGCGCGCGGCCGAGCCGGGTTGGCAGGCCTGGAGCCTATGGCCGGTGGTGCTGATTGGCGGTCTGTTGACCCTGGTGGCGCTTAGCCGCGCCGGTACCAGCCTGTTCTGGCTGGGCCATGGCGCGGACGCTTCACCGTCCAAGGCCGAACCGGCGGATCGCATCAGCCTGTTGGCGGCGCTGGGCCTGTTGCTGGCCAGCCCGCTGCTGCTGATCGCGGCCAAGCCGATCCTGGCGTACCTGGAGGCGGCAGCGGCGCAATTGCTCGATCTGCAACCTTATCTGTCGATCATTGCCGGAGGTGCGGCATGAGGCGTTTCTTCCCCCACCCGCGGATGATGCTGGTGCTGGCGGTGCTCTGGCTGCTGCTGGTCAACACCCTCAACCTGGGGCATATCCTGCTCGGGCTGTTTCTGGGGTGGTCGATCGTGCACCTGTGCGGCGACTTCCTACTGACCGTGCCGAGGGTGCGCAAGCCCATCGGGCTGCTGATGTTCATCGGCAAGGTGTTCTACGACATCGTGGTGGCCAACCTGCAGGTTGTTAAGCTGGTGCTCGGCCCAAAGTCGCGCCTTGAGCCGGCATTCGTCGAGGTACCGGTGGAGATAGAAGACGAGTTCGTCCTGTCGACCCTGGCCTGCATCATTTCGCTGACGCCTGGCACCGTTTCCGCGGGACTCAGCTCCGACCACAAGACACTGCTGCTGCACGGGCTCGACGTGCCGGATCGCGACGAGCTGATCGCCGAGGTCAAGAGTCGCTACGAGAAGCCGCTGCTGGAGATTTTCGAATGCTCGAGAACGTAGTCTTTCTGTGCATGGGCATCCTCACGCTGGCCATGCTGCTCAATGTCGCGCGTCTGGTCGAAGGACCGAGCGTGGTGGATCGCGTTCTGGCCCTGGATACCCTGTACATCAACGCGCTAGCGCTGATCGTGCTGTTCGGTATCTGGCTGGCGTCGGATCTGTTCTTCGAGGCCGCACTGCTGATCGCAGTGATGGGCTTCGTCGGCACGGTCGCGGTGGGTAAACACCTGCTGCACGGCGATATCATCGATTAAGGGGAAATGACCATGCCGTTCTGGCTGGAACTGTTGATTTGCGCCTGCCTGATCCTGGGCAGCCTGTTCGCCCTGGTCGGTGCCATCGGGCTGTATCGCCTGCCGGATTTCTTTACCCGTCTGCATGGTCCGACCAAGGCCACCACGCTGGGAGTCGGCGGTACGCTGATCGCCTCGATGTTGTTCTTCGCTCACCACACCGGCAGCCTCAGCCTGCACGAGCTGTTGATCACGCTGTTTTTGTTCCTCACCGCTCCGGTCAGCGCACACATCCTGTCCAAGGCGGCAATGCAGAAGAAACTCGAACTGTTCGAGCGGACCCGTGGCCAGCCGTGGGACGATGATCACTGATCCACTGTCAGGCATTTCTCGCGCCTGGCTGTAACTGTCGCCAGGCAACTGCCCGCTCTAGACTGCGCTCTTGAATCAAACGCCGTTGCGTCAGGGGAGTCAGGAGCATGAGCGAGCTGGTCATCCGTCAGGCCGGTGCCGAGGATATCGAGGCGCTCTGCGCGCTGATTCTCGAACACGGGCTCAACCCCTGGAATCATCTGCCCGAAGTCGAGGTTCGCCAGCATCTGCAGGGTATTGCGACGAGCGCGACGCTGGCCGTGTTGGCCGAGGAGCAGGGGCGATTGCTGGGGTTCGTCAGCTATCGCCTGACCGAGGATTTCGCTGCTCACCAACCCGCTGCGCGTGCCGGGCAGCTGCACGGCTATATCTGTGAGGCGGTGGTGCATCGCGATTGCACCGGTCGCGGGCTGGGTGCTCAGCTGCTCACGGCGGCAGTGCAGGATCTCTGGCGACTGGGTGCACGCGATGTCTATATCGATCGCCACGAAGAAAATGCTGCTTCGGCGGGGATGATGCGCAAGGCCGGTTTCGCAGAGTTGCTGACCTATGCCGACCCGGCCCGGCGCCCCAATGGTTCGGGGCGCACGACGCTGTGTTGTATCCGCCGTGATGACGATTGACGGCGCGGCGGCTGCTTCAGGATCGCGAATGAATTCGCGCCTACAGAGGGCGCCCGGTGTTGCGGCACGCGCCTGACCGGTGGGAGCGGATTTATCTGCGAAAAAGGCGGGCACATTTACCCGAATCGCGAATAAATTCGCTCCTACAGAAAAGCTGCGTGTTGGCTGCGGACTGGTAGGAGCGGATTTATCCGCGAAGAAGGCTGGCACGCCCGCCAGCTTGGCGAATCAGGGGCCTGGAAGCCGGCCCCTGTGCGTGCAGGGGTTAGCGATTCAACCCAAGCATGTCCTTGGCCACCGCTTCCGCCACACGGATGCCGTCAACCCCGGCTGAAAGAATGCCGCCGGCGTAGCCCGCGCCTTCGCCGGCCGGGTACAGGCCCTTGAGGTTCAGGCTCTGCAGGTCGTCGCCACGGGTGATGCGCACCGGCGAGGAGGTGCGCGTTTCGATGCCAGTGAGCACCGCATCGGCCAGATCGAAGCCCTTGATCTGTTTGCCGAACGCCGGCAGCGCCTCGCGGATGGCTTCGATGGCGAAGTCCGGTAGCGATGGCGCCAGATCACCCAGTTTCACCCCCGGCTTGTAGGAAGGCTGCACTTCGCCGAGTGCTGTGGACGGCGTGCCCTTGATGAAGTCGCCGACCAGTTGCCCGGGCGCCTCGTAGTTGCGTCCGCCGAGTACATAGGCATGCGACTCCAGACGCTCCTGCAGTTCCACGCCGGCCAGCGGGCCGCCCGGATAATCCTGCTCGGGGGTGATGCCGACGACGATACCAGCGTTGGCGTTGCGCTCGTTGCGCGAGTACTGGCTCATGCCGTTGGTGACCACGCGCTCCGGTTCGGAGGTGGCGGCGACCACGGTGCCGCCCGGGCACATGCAGAAGCTGTAGACCGAGCGGCCGTTGCTGGCGTGGTGCACCAGCTTGTAGTCGGCGGCGCCGAGTTTCGGGTGCCCGGCGTACTTGCCCAGGCGCGCGCGGTCGATCAGCGATTGCGGATGCTCGATGCGGAAACCCACCGAGAAGGGCTTGGCTTCCAGGTACACGCCGCGGGCATGGAGCATGCGGAAGGTGTCGCGCGAGCTGTGGCCGAGGGCCAGCACCACATGGCGGCTATTGAGCTGCTCGCCGTTTTCCAGCACCACGCCGGTAAGCTGGCCGTCTTCCATCAGCAGGTCGCTGACGCGCTGCTGGAAGCGTACTTCGCCACCGAGGGCCTTGATCTCCTCGCGCATGGTGGCGACTACGCCGGTGAGGCGGAAGGTGCCGATGTGTGGCTTGCTGACGTAGAGGATCTCGTCCGGCGCGCCGGCCTTGACGAACTCTTCCAGTACCTTGCGCCCGTGGTGGTTCGGGTCCTTGATTTGGCTGTACAGCTTGCCGTCGGAGAAGGTGCCGGCGCCGCCCTCGCCGAACTGCACGTTGGAGGTCGGGTCGAGCACGTTCTTGCGCCACAGCCCCCAGGTGTCCTTGGTGCGCTGGCGCACTTCCTTGCCGCGCTCCAGCACGATGGGGCGCAGGCCGGCCTGCGCCAGGATCAGCGCGGCGAAGATGCCGCAGGGGCCGAAACCGACCACGATCGGGCGCTCGTCCAGCGGCGTCTCGGCCTTGCCCACCGGTTTGTAGGCAATATCCGGCGCCGGGCCTACATGCTTGTCGCCGCTCAGGCGCGCCAGCAGCGCCGCTTCGTCTTTCACTTCGCAATCGATGGTGTAGATGAACGGCATATCGCCGTACTTCTTGCGCGCATCGTAGCTGCGCTTGAACACGCTGAAATTCAGCAGGTCCGCGTCGGCGATACCCAGGCGCTGGACGATGGCCGGGCGCAAGGCCTCGTCGGCATGGTCTAGGGGAAGTTTCAGTTCAGTCAGACGAAGCATGGCGGTGTCCTGGTTGGCCGGTGGTGATCCGGCAAGGTGAAGAAGGGCGGCGATTGTACGGGATTCGCAGGGCGAAAGGGCGCTGCGTCAGTGGCTGTCCCGGTTCAGATTAGGCCAACCAGGCGCGGGCTGAACCGACGCGCGGTACTCAGCGTCTTTTCAGTGCGCGGCCGCGCGCGAACATCAGGGCGGCGCCGGCCAGGGTTGCCACAGCGGCATAGAGAATCACCGCCTGCGGGCCAAGGCCTTCGATGATCAGCCCGCCGAGTACCGCCCCTGCGGCAATGGCCACCTGAAAGGTCGAGGACAGCAGCGCGCCCGCGCTTTCGGCGTGGTCGGCAGCTGCCCGCGCATTCCAGACCGAGATCGATACCGGGAAGGCGCCGAAGGCGAAGCCCCACAGCGCGGTCGCCACGAGCGCGACATTCACTTCGGCACCGAATAGCACCAATGCAAGCGCCACTAGGGTGATCAGGAACGAGCAACTGGCCACCGCCCACGCCGGGCTGCGCGCGGCGACGATGCCTCCGATCAGGTTGCCGAAAAAACCGCAGACACCGAAAGCCAGCAGGGTCAAAGAGACGGTGGCGACGTCTAGACGCGGCACCTCTTCGAGAAAGGGGCGGATAAAGGTCAGCGCGGCGAAGTGCCCGGAAATGACCAGCAAACCGGTGACCAGGCCGATGACCACCGCGCGACGCGACAATGCGGCCTTGAACGAAGCCAGCCCCGGTGCAGCGGCCGCCGGCAGTCTGGGCAAAGTCAGCATCTGGATCGCCAGCGCCACCACGCCAATGCCGGATGCAGCGAGGAAGGTCATGCGCCAGCCCCACAGATCACCCAGGAAGGCACCTAGCGGAGCGGCGAATACCGTGGCGAAGGAAATGCCCATGAGGATGATCGAGATGGCTTTCGGCACCTTGTCGGGCGGCACCAGGCGCAGGGCCAATGCGGTCATCATGGCCCAGAAGCTGCCAAGGGCGAAGCCCAGCATGCCGCGTGCAATCAGCAGGACGGTGACGGTCTCGGCGTAGGCCGAAAGGACGCTGGAAAGCACCAGCACCACCATCAAGCCCCAGACGATCTTCTGGCGATCCAGTTGGCCGGAACCCAGCACCACGAGTGGGCCGGCAAATGCAGCGACCACCGCCGTAGCGGTAATGGCCTGGCCCACGACACCGTTGGAGGCGCCCAACTCGGTCGCCATCGGCGTGAGCAGGCTGATCGGCAGGAACTCCGCGGTCACCAGCCCGAAGGCGCCAAAGGCGAGCGACACGACGGCCCACCATGCGGCGGGCGGGGAGTCGGACTGGTCAGAGGCCGTTGAGGCGGGATGAGGCATGGAGAAAACCTTGGTGTTCGTCTCGCGCCAGGGCTCGGATGAGCGGCCCCGACGCGAGTGCCACTGCGGGTGTCAGACGGGAAAGGTGTTGCACCCATAGTTCGGCGGGGCCATTTGTCCGGCTTGCCGATGCTGTGCATCGGTATCGCGAGGTTCAGTTGCGCAGGGCACCGAAGTGCGCGCAGCCGCGCAGCACCTGGCCATCGAGACGCAGTTCGGCACTGAGGTGATTGACCGCGCCGCTCATGCCGTCGACGCAACGCTGCGGGGCGACCCACAGATCGAGGCGCTGGCCGTTGGCCTCGCTGCTGAAGTTGAGGCGGCCGTCCGGCATCTGTTCTTCCAGGTAGGGCAGGGCCAGCGGCTCGTGATCGGGGCGGTTGAGGACCAGACCTTTGCTGCCGACTTCCAGTTGCCAGAACGGTTCGTTGCCACTGGCGCGCAGGGCCAGGCGCTTGAAGTTGAGGTCGTCACAGCCGTGCCCTTCACCTTGCAGGCGATAGATCTGGCTGACCTCGAAGCGACCGTCGTTGCCTTTGCCCTGGCTGCCACCCAGATGACCGCCGAGATCGGCGAACAGGCTGGCCTGGCCATCGCTGCCGAGTCGCGTCACTTCCCGCTCGATACCGGTACCGTCGCCATCTACAAGTACGAAGCGGCGCTGCTCCTGACAGGGCATGAAAACCAGCTGGCCATTGTCGAGCTGTACCTGACCCTGCAGGCGGGTGGCCGGAGGCGGCCCTTCCGGTTTGCCGGTGTAGACCTGGCAGGCGGCCAGAAGCGGGAGTAGGGCGACGCTGGTGAGCAGGGAGCGGGTGATGGACATGGGTCTCTCCAAATACGAGCGGCCACCATAGCCACAGCGCGCCCCTGGCTCAAGCCGTTTGCTTTGACTGAGCCTGGCGAGTGCGGCCTAATTCGCCCGTCCGGTCCGATCGAGCAGCCTCTGCAATGCCCAGCCCCCTCATGCGTCCCAGTACTCTTCATCTGCCACAGGGCGACTGGGCCACGGTCCTCGACTGCCTGTGCGATCACTTTCCCGCCATCGATCGCGCCACCTGGTTGCAGCGTATGGCGCGCGGTCGGGTGCTGGATGCCGGTGGTGCACCCATCGATGCCACGCACCCCTATCAGGTTGGGCTCAAGGTGCGCTATTTCCGTGAGGTGGCGAACGAGACGCCGATCCCCTTCGTCGAACAGGTGCTATGGCAGGACGAGCACCTGTTGGTCGCCGACAAGCCACATTTTCTGCCGGTAATGCCGGCAGGCGAATATGTCGAGCAGACCCTGCTGGCGCGCCTGATCAAGCGCACCGGCAATCCAGACCTGGTCCCGATCCATCGCATCGACAGGCTCACCGCCGGCCTGGTGTTGTTCTCGGTCAACCCGGCCAGTCGCGGCCAGTACCAGGCGCTGTTTCGCCAGCGTGCGGTGGAAAAGCGCTACGAGGCCATAGCCCCGGCGTTGCCGCAGTTGCAGTTTCCCTACCTGCACCGTTCGCGCATGGTCGATGGCGAGCCTTTCTTTCGCATGCAGGAAGTCGCGGGCGAGGCCAATAGCGAAACCCGAATCGAGGTGCTGGAGCGGCGCGGTGGCCTATGGCGTTACGGCCTGTCGCCAGTGACGGGGCGCAAGCATCAGCTGCGCGTGCACCTGGCCGGTCTCGGCGCGCCGATCGTCGGTGATGATTTCTACCCCGAGCTGCACGACAGCCGCGGCCAGCCGGACGACTATGACAAGCCACTCAAGCTGCTGGCGCATGGTCTGCGTTTCGTTGATCCAGTCAGCGGCCACCTGCGCGAGTTCGAGAGCGAACTGCAGTTGCAGTGGTAGCCCTTGTGCGCACGGCGCACCCTACGGCTGTGGGAGGGGCTTCAGCCGCGAGCTTTTTCCTTGCCACATAGCCAGGCGTGCAAAAAAAAGCCCGCACATGGCGGGCTAAGCGTGGCACTTGCACCAGAGCTTGAATAAGGGTTCGGCGAGGAACATCACCAGAAACAGCCGCAGCACCTGTAGGGCGGTGACCAGCGCCACCGACAGTTGCAACGCTTCGGCGGTCAGGCAGAGCTCGGTGATACCGCCGGGCATCATGCCCAGCATCAGCGACAGATGATCTTCGCCGGCCAGCCAGCCGAGCATCTCGCCGAGACCCGCAGCGGCGAGCATGGCCAGCAGGGTGAACACCAGCACGCGGGCGAGAAAACCCGGCGCGCTGCGGAAGAAGGCGCGGTCGAAGTGGCAGCCCAAGGCGCTGCCGATCAGCCACTGGCCGAGTTGGCCCATGCCCTGCGGCATACCCAGATGCAGGTCGAAGCTGGCGCTGGCCACGGCGCAGGCGATCAGCGGGCCGAGCATCCAGGGGTTGGGTTGTTTCAGGCGCCCCCACAGCGCTGCCAGCACGGCGCCGGCGGCGAGCAGGCCGATCAGCCAGATCCAGTCCACCGCTGCGCGCGGCGGTGCGCTGGCTTCGGGCAGGCCCCAGGTGAACAGCGCCGGAATCAGCAGCACCACCAGCAGCAGGCGCAGGCTGTGTGCCGCCGCCACGCGCGCGGGCTGCGCATCGTGGCGCAGGGCCAGGTTGACCATCTCGCTGGCGCCGCCAGGCATGCTGGCGAAAAAGGCGGTCGCGCGGTCGACGCCGGCGCGGCGCAGGATGGCGATACCGATC
Source organism: Pseudomonas sp. UBA7530 (assembly GCF_002479365.1). NCBI lineage: Bacteria > Pseudomonadati > Pseudomonadota > Gammaproteobacteria > Pseudomonadales > Pseudomonadaceae > Pseudomonas > Pseudomonas sp. UBA7530. The sequence continues at coordinate 1,047,650 of NZ_DLMS01000001.1, read as the reverse complement.
AGGCTGAGCAGGAGCGTGCCGAAGGCACCCATGAAGATGACCGGCAGATGGCTCAGCACCTGTTCCAGCACCTCGCTGGTGAAGTGCAGGCCGATACCGCTGGCCACCAGCCACTGGCCGGCCTTGCGCCCGCCCGGCAGTTCACTGAAGGGGCGGTCGGCCAGGCAGCGCACGGCGATCACCGCCAGCAGGGATCCGACCATCCACGGCAAAGGCCAGCCGGCGAGGCTGGCCAGGTAGCCGCCGACCACTCCGGCCAGCGGCGTCACCCAGAGATCACGCGGCAGCGGCATCGGCCCCGGCCTTGATCTGCTTGCGGCGGCGTATCCAGCGAATGCCCGGCAGGGCCAGCATCAGCACCACCAGTGCCCACAGCACCAGAGTGATCGGGCTGCCCCAGAGGATGCCCAGGTCACCGGCGGAAATCGACAGCGCGCGGCGCAGGTTGTCTTCCATCAGCTCGCCGAGCACGAAACCGAGGATCAGCGCCGACAGCGGGAAATCGAGCTTGCGCAGGATGTAGCCGAACACGCCGAGCACGATCATCAGTACCAGGTCGAAGGTGGTGCTGTGCACCGCATAGACGCCGACCATGCTGACCACGGTGATCGCCGGTACCAACACCCAGTTCGGCACGCTGAGCATGCGCGAGAACAGGCCGACCATCGGGATGTTCATCACCAGCAGGATGACGTTGCCGATGAACAGCGAGGCGATCAGGCCCCAGACCACGTCCGGTTGCTGTTCGAACAGCAACGGGCCGGGGGTGATGTTGTACAGCGTCAGCGCGCCGATCATCACCGCCGTGGTACCCGAACCCGGTACGCCGAGGGTCAGCATGGGGATCAGCGAGCCGCAGGCCGAGGCGTTGTTGGCCGCTTCCGGAGCGGCCAGGCCGCGCAGGTCGCCGTCACCGAAGCGGCCCTTGTTGCCGGCCAGGCGCTTCTCGGTCATGTAGGTCATGGCGCTGGCAATGGTTGCGCCGGCACCGGGCAGGGTGCCGATGACGAAGCCAGCCAGGGCGCTGCGGATCATGGTCCAGAAGCTCAGGCAGAACTCCTTGAAGTTGAACAGCAGGCGGCCGCTGGCCTTCACCGCTTTCTGGCCGCCGTGGGTCTTTTCCAGCATCAGGAGAATTTCGCTGACGCTGAAGAAGCCGATCACCACGATGACGAACTGGATGCCATCGGACAGGCTGACGCTGTCGAAGGTGAAGCGATACACCCCGGTGGTCGAATCCACCCCCACCGTGGCCAGGGCCAGGCCGATCAGCGCAGCCATCAGGGTCTTGACCGGCTTGTCGCCGACCATGCCGCCGAGGCAGGCGATGGCGAACACCATCAGCACGAAATATTCGGCAGGGCCGAAGGCCACCGCCCATTTCGCCAGCAGCGGGGCGAACAGCACCACGCCGCAGGTGGCGATGATGCTGCCGATGAAGGAGCTGACGGCGGACAGCGACAGGGCGATGCCGGCCTTGCCCTGACGGGCCAGCGGGTAGCCGTCGAGGGTGGTCATGATGGCCGCGGCGTCGCCCGGCACGTTGAGCAGGATGGCGGAGATACGGCCGCCGTACTCGCAGCCCAGGTACACGGCAGCGAGCAGAATCAGTGCGGTTTCCGGCGGCAGGCCGAGGGCGAACGCCAGCGGCAGCAGCAGCGCCACGCCGTTGATAGGGCCGAGGCCCGGCAGCAGGCCGACCACGGTGCCGACGAAGGCGCCGAACAGCGCCACCAGCAGGTTGGTCGGTCGGGTCGCGACGTCGAAGCCCTGCATGAGGAAGTTAAGGGTTTCCATTTCAGCTCTCCACGAAGGCTTCAAGCAGGCCGAGCGGCAGGGGCACGTCCAGCAGCAGATCGAACAATACGTACAGCAGCACACCCATCAGCACCGCGCTGATGGCGCAGGGCAGCAGGCGACCGGTGAACAGCAGGCCAAGGGCGAAGGTGGCCAGGGCGGTGCTGATGACGAAGCCCAGCGGCTCGAAGGTCAGCGCATAGGCCAGCAGAACCACCACGCACAGTGCGCTGCGCAGCGCAGCTGGAATGTCCAGGCGCTGCTCGAGCATGCCGGGCTTGTAGATCAGCCACAGGCTACCGCTGCCCATCAGCGCCAAAAGCAGCAGTGGGTAGGCGCGCGGGCCGACCGGGTCGTAGGCAAAGGGCGCCTGGAAACCCCAGGCAATGACAGCGAGCCAGGCGCACAGCAGCAGCCAGATCGCGGAGAACAGGCGAACGTACATGGAGATTTACCTCAGGAGCGCCGGCCACTGGATGGTGGCCGAGCGCGGATTACGCAGGAGTGTTACTGGACCAGGCCGAACTCGCCGGCCAGCGCCTTGTATTCCTGCACTTGCTTGAGGACGAAGGCGTTGAGCTCGTCGCCGGTGAGCGACAGGGGGAACAGGTCACGTTGCTCACGCAGCGCAGCGAAGTCGTCACGAGCCAGCATCTGCTCGAACTGCTGCTGCCACCAGGCGAACTGCTCGTCGCTGACCTGCGGGCCCATGTAGAAACCACGGATTACCGGCCAGCTGATGTCGAAACCCTGTTCCTTGGCGGTGGGGATATCGGCCAGCTTGCCCGGCAGGCGCTCGTCGGACAGTACGGCGAGGATGCGCACCTTGCCGGCGGCCAGTTGCGGGGTGACTTCGCCGAGGCCGCTGGAGGTGACCTGTACGTGGCCGCCGAGCATGGCAGTGAGGGTTTCGCCGCCGCCTTCGAAGGCCACGTAGCGCAGCGACTGCGGGTCGATACCGGCAGCGCGGGCGATCAGCGCGGTCTGCATCCAGTCCTGACCGCCAATGGTCGCGCCAGCGCCGAAGACCACGCTGGTCGGGTCCTTCTTCAGAGCCTCGACCAACTCGTTGAGGTTCTTCCAAGGGGCATCTTCACGCACGGTGATGGCGCCGTAGTCGGTGCCGATGGCGGCCAGCCAGCGCACGGCGTTCTCGTCGTAGCGGCCGAATTTGCCCTGGGCCAGGTTGAGCAGCGAGCCGGAGGAGAAGGCGGTGATGGTGCCCGGGTCCTTGGCGCGCTGGGCGACCACGGCGTTGTAGGCCACGGCGCCGACGCCGCCGGGCATGTAGGTGACGCGCATCGGCGCCTTGAGCAGGCCGGTATCCTTCAGGCCGCTCTGGGCCAGCTTGCAGGTCAGGTCGAAGCCGCCACCGGGTTTGGCCGGGGCGATGCATTCGGGGCGCTTGGGTTCGGCAGCCAGCAGTTGGCCGGCAAAGGCCAGGCAGGCGGTTGCCAGCGCGGCGCGGGTCAGGACGGATTTCATGACGGTGATTCCTCGCGAGTCTTGTTGTTGTTTACCAGATTGGCAGCGTGTAGCCGACGATGACGCGGTTCTCGTCCGCATCGCGGGCGAAGTCGGAGCGGAAACTGGCGTTGCGTACACGTACGTAAAGGTCCTTGAGCGGGCCGCTCTGCACCACGTACTTGAATTCGATATCGCGCTCCCATTCGCCGCCACGCTCGTCGGAGCCGGCGATGCGCGCGTCGTCACCGCGGATGTAGCGGGTCATGAAGGTCAGGCCGGGAACGCCGATGCCGGCGAAGTTGTAGTCGTAGCGAGCCTGCCAGGAACGTTCGTCGGCGTTGGCGAAATCGTTGATCTGCACGAAGTTGATCAGGAACGGATCGCTGCCGTCGATGTAGGCGAAGCCGGTGTCGCCGCTCATGTCCTGGAAGCCCAGGCCAACCTTGTGGTTGCCCAGGCCGTAGCTGACCATGGCGTTGATGGCGCGGTTATCGACCTTGCCGGCCTTGGCGGCGCCGCTGTCGCTGCTGTAGATCAGGCGCAGGTCGCTGCTCAGGGTGCCGGCACCAACCTTGTGGCTGCTCAGCAGGCCGAGAAAATGCTGGCGATAGATGTCGTCCAGATCGGCGAAATAGTAACGGCCGGTGAAACCGGGCGCGAATTTGTAGTCGACACCGGCCAGGTCAAGGTGGTCAGCGCTGACGCCACCGGCAAAGCGGCGGTTCTTGCTGTTGAGCACCATGTCTTCTTCGTTGGTGGAGGCGCGGTCGATGACCTTGTCCAGGCGGCCGCCGGTGAAGGTCAGGCCTTCGAGTTCGGAAGAGGTCAGCAGGCCGCCCTCGAACACCTGCGGCAGCAGGCGGCTGTCGCTGGCCTTGACCACCGGCAGTTCCGGCACGTGGGAGCCGTAGCGCAGTTCGGTGGCGGAGACCTTGACCTTGGCGGTCAGGCCCATGCGGCTAAACTCGTCGGCGGAGCGCCCGTCGTCGTGAACGGGCAACAGGTCGGTGCCGGTGCGGCCGCGACCCGAATCGAGCTTGATACCGAGCAGGCCCATGGCGTCGAGGCCGAAGCCCACGGTGCCTTCGGTGTAGCCCGATTGCAGGTCGAGGCGAAAACCCTGACCCCATTCTTCGCGCTTGTTCTGGCCGGAGCCTTCGCGGAAGTCACGGTTGAGGTAGATATTGGTGGCAGTGAGGCTGGCGGTGCTGTCTTCGATGAAGGCGGCGTTGGCGAGGGGGGCAGCACCGGTGGCGGCGATTGCCAGGCAGAGCAGGCGGACAGGCGGCAGGGCCTGGCGTGAGGCTGCGAGCATCATGTGGTCTCCATTTTTGTTCTTGTCGCCACCTGGCACCACTGCCAGGTCGCTTGAGCAGGTGGATCGAGCCACCTTTGATCGATGCTATGAGGGCAAGCTTTCGCTAGGCTTTCATGGTGAAAAGTTTTTCAGCGTTACCAGCGCAGGGCTGCGCGGATACCGTTTCGTTTGCCGCTTTGGCATTTGAGCAATTCACAGCAGGCGTAGCGGCGCTAAACTGCGCGCCTTTAACGATGCTGCAGTTGGAGGTAGCGGTGCGGATTCTGCTGGTCGAAGACCATCCGCAATTGGCGGAAAGCGTGGCCCAGGCGCTGAAAGGCGCCGGCTGGACGGTGGACGTGCTGCACGATGGCGTCACGGCTGATCTAGCGCTTTCCAGCGAGGATTATGCGCTGGCGATTCTCGATATCGGCCTGCCACGCCTGGACGGTTTCGCCGTGCTGGCGCGTCTGCGCGACCGTGGCCAGACCCTGCCGGTGCTGATGCTGACTGCACGTGGCGAGGTCAAGGACCGCGTGCACGGGCTTAACCTCGGCGCCGATGACTACCTGGCCAAGCCCTTCGAGCTGACCGAGCTGGAAGCGCGGGTCAAAGCGTTGCTGCGGCGCAGCGTGCTCGGCGGCGAGCAATTGCAGCGCTGTGGCGATCTGGTCTACGACCTCGGCGCTCGCCGTTTCAGCCTCGGTGGCGAGGCCCTTAGCCTCACCGCCCGTGAGCAGGCGGTGCTGGAGGCGATGATCGCCAGGCCTGGCCGGGTGATGAGCAAGGAGCAACTGGCGGCGCAGGTGTTCGGCCTGGACGAGGACGCCAGCCCGGATGCCATCGAGATCTACATTCATCGCCTGCGCAAGAAACTCGAAGGCAGCGCCGTGCGTATCGTCACCTTCCGCGGTCTCGGCTACTTGCTGGAGGCGGTCGAGGCATGAACCGTGGTGTCAGCCTGCGCGGGCGTCTGCTGCGGCGTCTGGCACTGCTGCTGTCGCTGATCCTGCTATTGAGCAGCTTCAGTGCCTACTGGAGTGCCCGCCGTGCAGCGGATACGGCCTATGACCGCACGCTGCTGGCGTCGGCGCGGGCCGTGGCCGATGGACTGTATACCGAGGATGGCCGGCTGCGCGCGAATATCCCTTACGTAGCGCTGGATACCTTCGCTTACGACAGCGCCGGGCGTATCTACTACCAGGTGCTCGATCTGCAGGGCAATCAGGTTTCCGGTTACGAGGACCTGCCGCCCTCGCCGCCGGGTACGCCGCGCACCGATGACTATCCGGCACTGGCGCATTTCTACGATGCCCAGTACCGCAATCAGGGTGTCCGCGTGGTCAGTCTGCTGCAGCCGGTCAGCGAGCCACAGCTCAATGGCATTGCTGAAATCCGCGTGGCGGAAACCCAGGGCGCGCGTGAGCGCATGGCCCGTGAGCTGCTGATCGGCACCCTATGGCGCATGGGTCTGCTTTCGGTCAGCGCATTGTTGCTGGTGTGGTTGGCGGTGAACCTGGCCTTGCGCCCGCTGGAAGCGCTGCGCCGGGAAGTGGCCGAACGGGCCAGCGATGACCTGCAGCCGCTGCCGGACGGGGGGCTGCCACGTGAGGTGCTGCCGCTGGTGGAAACGCTCAACCAGTTCAACGAGCGCTTGCAGGGGTTGTTCGAGCGTCAGTCGCAGTTCATTGCCGACGCGGCCCACGAGTTGCGTACGCCGCTGGCGGCGCTCAAGGCGCGCATTGCCCTGGGCTTGCGTGCCGAGCAACCCGAGGAGTGGCGCAGCACGCTGGAACAGACGGCGCAGCAGGGGGACCGCCTCACCTTGCTGGCCAACCAGCTGCTGTCGCTGGCGCGTATCGAGAGCGGTGCGCGGGCCATTACCGAGGGCGGCGCGCAGCGCATCGATCTCAGTCAGCTGGCGCGTGAGCTGGGCCTGGCCATGGCGCCCCTAGCTCACGCTCGTGGCGTTGCGCTGGCGCTGGAGGCTGAGCAGCCGGTGTGGATCGATGGCGAGCCAACGCTGCTCAATGAGCTGTTGAGCAATTTGTTGGATAACGCGCTGGCGCATACACCGGCCGGTGGCAATCTGATCATCCGCGCCTTGTCGCCAGCCGTGCTGGAGGTCGAGGATGACGGCCCGGGCATTCCCGAAGCCGAGCACGAGAAGGTTTTCGAGCGCTTCTATAGGCGCAGCAATCTGGGCAATGGTGCGGGCCTTGGCTTGGCCATCGTCGGTGAGATCTGCCGCGCCCATCAGGCCAGAATCAGCCTGCATCAGGCGCAGCCGCACGGCCTGCGGGTGCGCGTCGAATTTCCGCTGTCAGTGAGTGAGGCTTAGCGGCTGCTGAATCTCCATCAGGTACTGGGAAACCTTGCCGCTGTCGCGCAATTGCTTAAGGCCGAGGTTGAAGCGCTGCATCAGCTCGACATTGCCAGGCACGTTGCGCGATAGCAGCAGATACATGCTGGCGCTGTGCAGCGGCTTGGGGTGAAAGCTCAGGCGCTGGCGCTCGGTGGCAGTGAACTTTCGGTGCAGCAGGTCGAAGCCTACCACCTTGTCGACCGGAAACAGATCGATGCGCCCGGCGAGCAATTGACGTAGACCCTGTTCATCGCTGGTCAGGCGCACCACCTGGAGTTCACCGGCCGCTTCGGCGCGGCGAAAGGCGTCGCCGTGATCATAGCCACGTGTCACGGCGATGCGCAGGCCGCGCAGATCCTTGATGTTGCGCCAGTCGAAGGCGAAATCCTTGCGATAAAACAGGTGATAGCCGCTTTCGATTACCGCGTCGCTGATGAGAAAGTGCTCTGCGCGCTCAGGGCTGTAGAACCAGACGGCGCTGCCTGGGCGCAGGCCCTGCTCAGCAATTTTCAGAGAGCGCGCCCAGGGATGAAACTCCCATTGCACGTCGATGCCCTGCAGCGCGAACGCCTCGGCGATGATGCGTGACGCGACACCCTGGTGGGGCAGGCTTTCGCCCTGATAGGGTGGCCATTCGCCGTTGGTAAGGCGTACTTGCTCGGCAGCCTGGAGGCTGCCGCACAACAGGACGAGCAGGACAAATGCATAACGCATGGCTCTACTTCCTCAGGCGATCGACTTGAGTGTAGAGGCATTTTGTCACCTACATCCCTGTAGATCACCCTTCGGGCTGTCGCGCGGCGACGTCAAAAATTGTTCCCGACAGTTTTCTTGCCATCCATGGCGAGATGTATTTATTGCAGCATGCTCATTGCTGCTTCCATCGCAGCCGACATGTCTTCGTCGGCCTGCATATCGACCTGCGGGTCCAGGCCGAGCTTGGCGAACGCTGGTACCTTGCTCCAGTCGAGCTGGGTGTAGGGGTGCTCGCTGCCCAGGTAGCTCTGCAGGGTGGCGACCTGGACGATGTCGACGTAGTCGACCTTGGACGAGTTGCGGCTGAAGTCCAGATATTGGCTGGGCACGACGGCGATGGGCTCTGGAAACTCCCAGGTACGCAGGATCTTGTCGCCGATGATCGGGTGGATCTGCTCGATCACGTGGTTGAGGCTGATGGAGTCGGCCAGCAGCTCGTTGTGTTCTTCGGCATAGGTGAGAATCGGCAGCACGCCGATCTGGTGCACCAGGCCGGCGAGAGTGGCCTGGTCCGGCATCAGGCGCGTGTAGTGGCGGCACAGCACGTGGCAGATACCGGCAATTTCAGTGCTCTTGTTCCACACTTCGCGCATCTTGCGGTCGACGACGTCGCTGGTGGCCTGGAACATCTGCTCCATGGCCAGGCCGGTGGCCAGGTTGCAGGTGTAGTTGATGCCCAGGCGGCTGACTGCCATCTGCAGGTCGGTGATCTCCTTGCTGCTGCGTAGCAGTGGGCTGTTGACCACCTTGATGATGCGCGCGGTGAGGGCAGCATCGTTGCCGATCACCTTGCTGATCTGTGGGATGCCCACGTTGGGGTCTTCTGCGGCTTCGCGAACCTTCAGCGCCACTTCGGGCAGGGTGGGCAGCACCAGCTCATCGTTCTCGATGGCATGGATCAGTTCCTGTTGGACTTTTTCAGCAAGCTTGCTCATTAAAGGCTCTCTATAGGCGGCCCGATGCGGCGGCGCCAGGACGTTAATCAGCGCTGGATTTCCTTGTCGGCATCCAGCTGGTAAGGCAGATCGAGCAGGGTCAGCGCCGGGCCATCACTGCTGCCGAGATGAATGCGGCCGTCGTTCACGGCGTCTTCCTGAAGCACGGCGAGCAGTTCGATGGCATCGCCGGCCTGGGCCGCGAGCACCACTTCGCCGACGCTGGAGCCATGCACTGGGGAGAACAATTCATCGCCGACGGCCGGTAGTGCTTCGGCGACCAGGCGCAGGCGCTGCAGGCGGCGCTTGAGTTTGCCCAGGTACTGCATGCGCGCGACGATCTCCTGCCCGGTGTAGCAGCCCTTCTTGAAACTCACGCCGCCCAGGGCCTGCAGGTTGATCATCTGTGGGATGAACAGCTCACGCGTGGCGCCGAACACCTGGCCTACACCCGCGCGTACCTGAGCCAGCAGCCAGTCGTTCAGAGGTGCTTGCGGCAGCAGGGCGGCGAGGCGGTCTCGCAATTGCTCCGCCTCGGTGGCTGGAGCCCACAGCTCGGCACGACCATCGCTCAGGCGTACGGCAATCAACTGCCCCGCGCTGGTGATGGCGTCGCTGGCAGCTCCCAGTTGCAGGCCAAGTTCGCTGAGCACGGCGTCGCCGCCGGCCAGGCCAAAACGGACCCAGGCGGCGCTTTCATCGCCGAGCTTGGATTTGGAGAACACCGCATATTTCTGCAGGTCGGCCTGTTGCGACTCGATCAGCTCGCGGGCCATGGCCAGCAGGTAGCCGTCGTCCACCGGGACGATGCGAAAGCTCGACAGCATGCGGCCCTTGGGCGTGCAGCGAGCGCCGAGGCTCGATTGGCTGGCACTCAGGTAATTGAGGTTGCAGGTCACCTGGCCCTGCAGGAACTTGGCCGCGTCCGCGCCGCGCACGGCGAGCAGGCCTTCGTGATCGAGGAGGGTGAAGTAAGCGCTATCGGCCATGATCGGAATCGGTTTGGCTGGGAAAGACGACATGATAAGAGCGGCTACAGGCAGCAGGCTACAGGCGGCAGGCAAAAAGCGGAAAAGCGCCGGGTGTATCTGGTCATTGAGCCGGATACTGCCTGCAGCTGCTGTTATACTGCCGCCTCGTTCGAGGAGTCCGTTGCATGGTTGAGCAAAATGAACTGAATCGCCTGTTCTGGCATAGCCGTCGTGGCATGCTGGAGCTGGACGTACTGCTGGTGCCTTTCGTCCAGGAGGTATACCCGAACCTGGATGCCGAGAACCAGGCGCGCTACCGCAAGTTGCTGGAGTGCGAGGATCAGGACATGTTCGGCTGGTTCATGCAGCGCGGCGAGCCCGAAGATGCCGACCTGCGCCACATCGTGCGCATGATCCTGGATCGTGTCCAACCCAAGTGACGCCTTCGAGTGCCGCTGGCAGCCATCGCGCTGGCTGCTGAGGCTCTACCTGTCGGTACTGGCGCTGGCCCTGCTGGCGCCCTGGCTGGCCGACATTCCCTTCTGGTCGAAATTGCTTTCACCTCTGCCGTGCCTGGCGCACGCAGCCTGGGTGCTGCCGCGGCACGTTCTGCTGACGGCACCGCAGGCCATTACCGGTTTGCGTCGTGATGCGCTCGGCTGGCATCTCTACAGCGCTGCCAGCGGCTGGCAGGCGGTGCAGTTGCGTCCTGACAGTCTGGCGTTGCCGCTGGCGGTCGTGCTGCGCTATCGCGTGCCGGGCCAGCGCTTCAGTCGTGGGGTGTGTATCGCGCATGACGCGCTGGCGCCCGAGTTGCATCGGCGCCTGCGCTTGCGCTTGAAGTTCAGTCGGCGACGCTGGGCTGAGCCTGGGGCGTCGGCACCAGAATAGTGTCGCGGGCCTCGGTTTGTTGCTCGGGGTAATCGAGGGTGTAGTGCAGGCCGCGACTTTCATGGCGCTGCATAGCCGAGCGGATCATCAGTTCGGCAACCAGCGCGAGGTTGCGCAGCTCGATCAGGTCACGACTGACCTTGTAGTTCGAGTAGAACTCATCGATCTCGTCCAGCAGCAGGCGCACGCGATGCTGCGCGCGTTGCAGGCGCTTGTTGGTCCGTACGATGCCAACGTAGTCCCACATGAAGCGGCGCAACTCGTCCCAGTTGTGGGCGATGATCACGTCCTCGTCCGAGTCGGTCACCTGGCTGGCGTCCCAGCAGGGCAGGTTGGCGGGCATACCGATGGCGCCGAGTTGCCGGACGATATCCGCGCAGGCCGAGCGGGCGTAGACGAAGCATTCGAGGAGCGAGTTGCTGGCCATGCGGTTGGCACCATGCAGGCCGGTGAAGCTGGTCTCGCCGATGGCGTACAGCCCCGGTACGTCGGTGTGGCCATGCCGGTCGACCACCACGCCGCCACAGGTGTAATGCGCGGCCGGCACCACCGGGATGGCCTGTTTGGTGATGTCGATGCCAAAGCCCAGGCAGCGTTCGTAGACGGTGGGGAAGTGACTCTTGATGAACTCCGCCGGCTTGTGACTGATATCCAGGTAAACGCAGTCGATCCCCAGGCGCTTCATCTCGTGGTCGATGGCACGGGCGACGATGTCGCGCGGCGCCAGCTCGGCGCGTTCGTCGAAGCGCTGCATGAAGCGTTCGCCATTGGGCAGCTTGAGCAGGCCGCCTTCGCCACGCACGGCTTCGGTGACCAGGAAGCTCTTGGCCTGCGGGTGATACAGGCACGTCGGGTGGAACTGGTTGAACTCCAGGTTACCGACGCGGCAGCCGGCGCGCCAGGCCATGGCAATGCCGTCGCCACAGGCGCCGTCCGGGTTGCTGGTATAGAGGTAGACTTTGGCAGCGCCGCCGGTGGCGAGGACCACGAAGCGCGCGCTGAAGGTGTCCACTTCGCCGCAGGCGCGATCGAGCACGTATGCGCCCAGGCAGCGGTCGCCATCCAGGCCGAGCTTGCGCTCGGTGATCAGGTCGACGGCAACGCGCTGTTCCAGCAGCTCGATGTTCGGGCGCTGGCGTGCCTGTGTCAGCAACGTATTGAAGATCGCCGCGCCAGTGGCGTCGGCCGCGTGAATGATGCGCCGGTGACTGTGGCCACCCTCGCGGGTCAGGTGAAACTCGAAGCCGCCATCCTCGCGCGCCGTTTCATCGTCACGGGTAAAAGGGACGCCTTGATCGATCAGCCACTGGATGGCTTCGCGACTGTGTTCTACCGTGAAGCGCACGGCGTCTTCGCGGCACAGGCCGGCGCCGGCGTCTAGGGTGTCGGCGACGTGGGATTCGACCGTGTCGGTGTCGTCCAGTACGGCTGCCACGCCACCTTGCGCCCAGTAGGTCGAGCCATTGGCCAGGCTGCCTTTGCTCAAGACCGCGATGCGTAAGTGAGATGGCAGGGTGAGGGCGAGGGTCAAGCCGGCAGCGCCGCTGCCGATGACCAGAACGTCGTGCTGGAAGTGGTGGCTCATGTCCGAGTTCCGCGTGAAAGCGAGCCCTAGTATATAGAGAGGGGCATCGGCACAATAGCCAGCCAGAGCCACATCATTATCCGCTGCGTGTCGGGCCTGCTTAGTTGAAGCAATCTCGGACGGTGATTTACGTCCGAATGAAGGCTAGAAGGGCGAGCGAAACGAGTACTGCTCGTTTCTACTCGAAACTCGCTTCCTTCTGTCTTCACCTTGCAGTGCTCTAGCTCGCGAATATTGAGGCAGCTCTTATGTCCGACCTCAATGCTTTGGGAACTTTTTTAGTCTTTAAGGTTCCATAGAGGGTCGCCCATATAAGGGAGAGCGCTTGCGCGTGCCTGCATCTGAAGTCAGCGGAGGGTGTGGAAATGAGCGGCGATAAGATTATTTGCGCTAGCGGAGACGTTTCGCTGTCGCCATTCCAGCCAGAGAAAAGAAAACTCTGCGGGAAGCTTGCTTGGAGGGGAGAACTTTTGCGTAAGGCCCGAGTCTATCTTGGCAAGTTGATTTGCTTACGGGTGCAAGCCTCCTTCAAGCGTAACGAGGAGAGTGCATGCTAACCCAGGAAGATGATCAGCAGCTGGTCGAGCGAGTGCAGCGTGGTGACAAGCGTGCCTTCGATCTGTTGGTGCTGAAGTATCAGCACAAGATCCTCGGTTTGATCGTGCGATTCGTGCACGACACCCACGAGGCTCAGGATGTCGCTCAAGAGGCGTTCGTAAAAGCCTATCGAGCGCTTGGAAACTTTCGCGGTGACAGCGCGTTCTATACATGGCTGTACCGCATCGCCATCAACACGGCGAAGAATTATCTGGTGTCCCGCGGTCGGCGACCGCCAGATAGTGATGTCAGTAGCGATGACGCGGAGTTCTACGACGGCGACCACGCCCTCAAGGACATCGAGTCACCGGAACGGGCATTGCTGCGCGACGAGATCGAGGCAACCGTGCATCGAACCATCGCACAGCTGCCGGATGACCTGCGTACGGCATTGACCCTGCGTGAGTTCGAAGGCTTGAGTTACGAGGACATTGCCAGCGTCATGCAGTGTCCGGTGGGTACGGTACGTTCACGGATTTTCCGTGCACGTGAGGCAATTGATAAGTCCCTGCAACCTTTGTTGCAGGAAGCCTAAGGCAGCGGCGACAGCCAAGAGAGGTACGCCATGAGTCGTGAAACCCTGCAGGAATCGCTGTCCGCGGTGATGGATAACGAAGCGGACGAACTGGAACTGCGGCGAGTGCTCGCAGCCAGCGAGGATGGTGAACTGCGTGGTACCTGGTCGCGTTACCAGGTCGCCTGTGCAGCCATGCACCGTGAGTTGCTGGTACCGCAGCTGGACATCGCATCGGCGGTTTCCGCGGCATTGGCCGACGAAGCCGCTCCGGCGCGTAAGGCGCCGATCTGGCGCAGCATCGGGCGAGTAGCCGTGGCAGCATCGGTGACCGTTGCTGTGCTGGCTGGGGTGCGCTTCTACAATCAGGATGACCTGACGGGCGCTCAGCTGGCCCAACAGGATGCTTCTCCGGTACTCTCGGTACCGCAGGTGCAAGGTCCTGCGCTGCTCGCTGGCTATAACAGCAGCGAAGAGGCCGGCGAACCTGCCCAGGCCGGTACTGCCAGCTGGCACGAGCAGCGCCTGCCGAACTATCTGCGTCAACACGCACAGGAAGCGGTGATGGGTACCGGTGAAACCGCTCTGCCTTATGCTCGTGCTGCGAGTCTGGAAAACCGCTAAGCGCCTAAGTAAGGAGTCACATGCGCGCTATTCCCCTCTGCCTGCTCGGTGGTCTGCTGGCATTGCCGGTGCAGGCCGCCGAGGTACAGGACTTGCTCGGACGCCTTGCTGCGGCAGAGCGTGAGCAAAGCTTTCAGGGTACGTTCATCTACGAACGTAATGGTAGTTTCTCCACTCACGCCGTATGGCATCGGGTGGAGGAGGGGGGGCAAGTTCGCGAGCGCCTTCTGCAACTCGACGGCCCTGCGCAGGAAGTGCTCAAGGTCGATGGTCAGGCTCAGTGCGTCACCGGCGCACTGGCTGATCAGGTAAGCGAAGGGCAGGCCTGGCCTGCCCGTCAGATGGATGCCGAGCAATTGAGCAACTGGTATGACATTCGTGTCGCCGGCCAGTCGCGCATTGCCAACCGTGCAGCGGATGTTCTGGTGCTGGAGCCCAAGGATCAGCACCGTTACGGCTTCGAGCTGTACCTTGACCGGGAAACCGGTCTGCCACTCAAGTCCCTGTTGCTGAACGAGCGCGGCCAGCTTCTGGAGCGCTTCCAGTTCGCCCAGTTGGACACTTCCGTGCCGGTGGAAAATGCCCTGCAGCCGAGTTCGGGTTGTCGGCCGGTGAGTTTCCGTGCTTCCGACAGCATGGCCGAGGGAAGCTGGCGTTCGGACTGGTTGCCACCGGGCTTTACCCTGACTACTGCGCAGTTGCGTCGTGATCCGGCCTCGGCTGATGCTGTCGCCTACCTATTGTATGGCGATGGCTTGGCGCGTTTCTCGGTTTTCCTCGAGCGCCTCAATGGCGATGTAGTGGAAGACGCGCGCAGCCAGCTGGGCCCGACCGTTGCGGTATCGCGACGGATGAGCACAGATGCCGGTGACGTGATGGTTACCGTGGTCGGTGAGATTCCTTTGGGAACCGCCGAACGTATCGCTCTGTCCATGCGCGCCGGAGTGCCTGAACAGGCGAGCCAATGATTGAAGAGCAGGGGCGTGTAGTGGCGCTCGAGCCCGGCGCTGTCTGGGTCGAGACGCTGCGCAAGAGTACCTGCTCGAGTTGTTCGGCCAATGCGGCCTGTGGCCAGGGGTTGATGGATCGCCTGGGTGTCGGCCGGCAACGTGGTTATGTGCGTGCTCTCAGTCAAATGCCGCTGGCGATTGGCGACACCGTGATCGTTGGTGTGCGCGAAGATCTGCTGGTGCGCAGTTCTCTTCTGGTTTATCTGCTTCCACTTCTGGGCTTGTTCGCCGCTGCGCTGCTGGCGGACGGCCTGGGCCTGTCCGAGCCTCTGGTGATCCTTGTCGGCCTGATCGGCCTGTCCGCCAGTTGGCTGTTGGTTCGCTGGCGCGCTGCTCGCGTTGCCGGGGACCCCTTATTGCAACCCGTTGTCCTGCGAACGCTGCTGGTGCCTGTGCCAGCGGCGGGTTGAGTGTGTTCGAGTTTTACATGGGGAGTCGTAGTTCGATGAGAAAACTCAAGTCCTTTGCGCCGCTGCTGGCGGTCGCCTTGCTCTGGGGGCAGAGCTTGTTGGCTCAGGCCAGCCTGCCTGACTTTACCGATCTGGTCGAGGAAGCCTCGCCTGCGGTGGTCAACATCAGTACTCGGCAGAAAATGCCGGAACGTGGCGTTGCCGGTCAGCCGGGGCTGCCTGATCTCGAAGGTTTGCCGCCGATGTTCCGCGAGTTCTTCGAGCGCAGCATCCCGCAGGTGCCGCGCAATCCTGGCGGTCGCCAGCGTGAGGCACAGTCGCTGGGCTCCGGTTTCATCATTTCGCCGGACGGCTACATCATGACCAACAATCATGTGGTCGCCGATGCCGACGAGATCATCGTACGTTTGTCCGATCGCAGCGAGCTCGAAGCCAAGCTGATTGGCGCCGATCCGCGCAGCGACGTCGCGTTGCTCAAGGTCGAGGGCAAGGACCTGCCTGTGGTGCGCCTGGGCAAGGCCGACGACCTGAAGGTCGGTGAGTGGGTGCTGGCCATCGGTTCGCCGTTCGGTTTCGACCACTCGGTAACCGCCGGTATCGTCAGCGCCAAGGGCCGCAACCTGCCGAGCGACAGTTACGTGCCGTTCATCCAGACCGACGTGGCGATCAACCCGGGCAACTCCGGCGGTCCGCTGTTCAACCTGCAGGGCGAAGTGGTGGGTATCAACTCGCAGATTTTCACCCGCTCCGGCGGCTTCATGGGCCTGTCTTTCGCCATACCGATGGAGGTAGCCATGCAGGTCGCCGATCAGCTCAAGGCTGACGGCAAGGTCACGCGCGGCTGGCTCGGCGTGGTGATTCAGGAAGTAAACAAGGATCTGGCCGAATCCTTCGGTCTGGAAAAGCCGGCCGGCGCGCTGGTCGCTCAGGTGCTCGAAGACGGCCCGGCAGACAAGGGTGGCCTGCAGGTGGGCGACGTGATTCTCAGCCTCAACGGCAAGGCGATCATTATGTCGGCCGACCTGCCGCATCTGGTCGGCGGGCTGAAGCCGGGCGAGAAGGCCGAGCTGGACGTGGTACGTGATGGTTCGCGCAAAAAGCTCAACGTCACGGTTGGCACGCTGCCGGAAGAAGGGCAGGAGCTGGCCTCGTCGGGTTCGGCGCAGGGTGGCGAGCGCAGCAACAATCGTCTGGGCGTGACCGTCGTCGAGCTGACTGCCGAGCAGAAGAAAGGCCTCGACCTCAAGGGCGGCGTAGTGGTCAGGGAAGTGCTCAACGGCCCGGCGGCCATGATCGGTCTGCGCCCGGGTGACGTGATCACGCACCTGAATAACCAGGCCATCGACTCCACCAGTACCTTCACCCAGGTGGCCCAGGAGTTGCCGAAGAATCGTTCGGTGTCCATGCGCGTGCTGCGCCAGGGGCGTGCCAGCTTCATTACCTTCAAGCTGGCCGAGTAATCCGGGCAATGCTTAAGAAGGGCGCTTTCGAGCGCCCTTCTTCGTGTCTGCACCGGTGTTGTGCAGACGTGACGCGGTCGCGCGGGATCGGGTACAATCCGCGGCTATTTTCGGCAAGCGTCTTGCCTGTGCCTTCTTCGAGTGTTGATCCGTGAGTGACCTGAGTCATATCCGCAATTTTTCCATCATCGCCCACATCGACCACGGCAAGTCGACCCTGGCTGACCGTTTCATCCAGCTGTGCGGCGGTCTCACCGCGCGTGAAATGGAGGCTCAGGTTCTGGACTCCATGGATCTGGAGCGTGAGCGCGGCATCACCATCAAGGCCCATAGCGTCACGCTTCATTACAAGGCGCAGGACGGCAAGATCTACCAGTTGAACTTCATCGATACGCCCGGCCATGTCGACTTCACCTATGAAGTCAGCCGCTCGCTGGCTGCGTGCGAGGGCGCGCTGCTGGTGGTCGATGCCGGCCAGGGCGTCGAGGCGCAGTCGGTCGCCAACTGCTACACCGCCATCGAGCAGGGCCTGGAAGTGATGCCCGTGCTGAACAAGATGGACCTGCCGCAGGCCGATCCGGACCGCGTCAAGGACGAGATCGAGAAGATCATCGGCATCGACGCCAGCGAAGCGGTGGCCTGCAGTGCCAAGAGCGGCATGGGCGTGGACGAGGTGCTCGAACGCCTGGTGCAGACCATCCCTGCGCCGGAAGGCGAGATCGATGCTCCGCTGCAGGCGCTGATCATCGATTCCTGGTTCGACAATTACCTTGGCGTGGTCTCGCTGGTGCGCGTGCGCCAGGGCCGCGTCAAGAAAGGCGACAAGATTCTGGTCAAGTCCACCGGCAAGGTGCACCTGGTCGACAGCGTCGGTGTCTTCACCCCGAAACACACCGCCACCGCTGACCTCAAGGCCGGTGAAGTGGGCTTCATCATCGCCAGCATCAAGGACATTCACGGCGCGCCGGTCGGCGACACCCTGACCCTGTCCTCGACCCCCGAGGTCGCAGTGCTGCCGGGCTTCAAGAAGATCCAGCCGCAGGTATACGCCGGTCTGTTCCCGGTCAGCTCCGACGATTTCGAGGACTTCCGCGATGCCCTGCAGAAGCTCACCCTCAACGACTCTTCGCTGCAGTACGCGCCGGAAAGCTCCGATGCGCTGGGCTTCGGCTTCCGTTGCGGCTTCCTCGGCATGCTGCACATGGAGATCATCCAGGAGCGCCTGGAGCGCGAGTACGACCTGGACCTGATCACCACGGCGCCGAGCGTGATCTATGAGCTCGAGCTCAAGACCGGTGAAACCATCACCGTCGACAACCCGTCCAAGCTGCCGGACGTCTCGACTGTCGCCGATTTCCGCGAGCCGATCGTCACAGCGACCATCCTGGTGCCGCAGGAGCACCTGGGTAACGTCATCACGCTGTGCATCGAGAAGCGTGGCGTGCAGCGCGACATGCAATTCCTCGGTTCGCAGGTTCAGGTTCGCTACGACCTGCCGATGAATGAGGTGGTGCTGGACTTTTTCGACCGTCTGAAGTCGACCAGCCGGGGTTATGCGTCGCTGGATTATCATTTCGACCGCTACCAGTCTGCCAACCTGGTCAAGTTGGACGTACTGATCAACGGCGATAAGGTCGATGCCTTGGCCTTGATCGTTCACCGCGACAACGCGGCTTACAAGGGCCGTGCGTTGACCGAGAAGATGAAGGAACTGATTCCTCGGCAGATGTTCGACGTGGCGATCCAGGCAGCCATTGGTGGCCAGATCATCGCGCGGACCACCGTCAAGGCGCTCAGAAAGAACGTACTGGCCAAATGTTACGGTGGCGACGTGAGCCGTAAGAAGAAACTGCTGGAAAAGCAGAAGGCCGGTAAGAAACGCATGAAGCAGGTCGGTAACGTGGAGATCCCACAGGAAGCCTTCCTCGCTGTGCTCAGGTTGGATAGCTAAGGCTCTATGTCGATCAATTTTCCGCTCCTGTTGGTTATCGCGGTCGCCGTTTGCGGCTTCCTGGCCCTGGTCGATCTGATTCTGCTGGCTCCGCGCCGCCGTGCGGCGATTGCGGCGTACCAGGGGCGGGTCGACGATCCTGACGACAGGGTGCTGGAACGCCTGAGCAAGGAGCCCTTGCTGGTCGAGTACGGCAAATCCTTCTTCCCGGTGCTGGCCATCGTGCTGGTGCTGCGCTCGTTTCTGGTCGAACCATTCCAGATTCCTTCGGGGTCGATGAAACCGACTCTGGAGGTGGGCGATTTCATCCTGGTCAACAAGTTCGCCTATGGCATTCGCCTGCCGGTGATCGACGAGAAGATCATCGAGGTGGACAACCCGCAGCGCGGCGATGTGATGGTGTTCCGCTATCCCAGCGACCCGACCATCAACTACATCAAGCGCGTTGTAGGGCTGCCGGGCGACCAGATCGAGTACACCCAGGGCAAGCGACTGCTGGTCAATGGTGAACCGGTGGCCGAGAAGCTGATCGGTGAGGAGCCGGGCAGTCTGGGCGGTGCGATGCTCTATGAAGAGCGTCTGGGCCAGATCGAGCACACCATCCGCAAGGAAATGACCCGCATGCGCCGTGAGCCCGGCGGCCAATGGGTAGTGCCGCAAGGGCACTACTTCATGATGGGCGACAACCGTGACAACTCCAACGACAGCCGCTACTGGCGTGATCGTCATATCCCGCAGGAGCTATGGGGCATGGTCCCGGACGACCATATTGTCGGCAAGGCCTTCGCCATCTGGATGAGCTGGCCTGAGCCGAAGACCGGAAATCTGCCCAACTTCTCCCGAGTCGGCCTGATTCATTGAGCACTGGCGCGCTGTTCAATACAGCGCCACAGGCTATAAAGAGTTTAGCCGTCAGGCTTTCCAACAAGACCGTCCATTGGGGATACACATGACTTTCGCGCGCTCGCAGCAGGGGCTTTCCATTCTGGGTTGGCTGGTGGTTCTGGCCGTGGTGGCATTCTTCGCCAGCACGGCATTCAAGGTGCTGCCGCATTATCTGGACTATATGTCCATGGAGAAGATCATCACCTCGGTGGAAACCGACAAGGCGGCGGACGTGCGCACCGTCGGTGAGTTTTACAATCATGTGAGCAAGGGCATGCAGGTCAACAACATTCGTGACCTGAACATGCGCGACGCTCTGCAGGTCAAGGTGGAGAACAACGAGTTCCAGGTCCACCTCAAGTATGAAAAACGCGAGCCGCTGATCGAGAACCTCGATCTGGTGGTGAATTTCGACAAAGAATTTCGTGTACGGATGCCGTGAGTCCCAATCTGTCCCGCCTCGAGCGCAAGCTCGGCTATAGCTTCAAGGATCAGGACCTGATGGTCCTGGCCCTGACCCATCGCAGTTTCGCCGGCCGCAACAATGAGCGGCTGGAATTTCTCGGTGATGCCATTCTCAATTTCGTAGCCGGTGAGGCGCTGTTCGAGCGCTTCCCGCAGGCCCGCGAAGGCCAGCTGTCGCGCCTGCGCGCACGCCTGGTCAAGGGCGAAACGCTGGCCGTGCTGGCCCGCGGTTTCGAACTGGGTGAATACCTGCGCCTGGGTTCCGGTGAGCTGAAGAGCGGCGGTTTCCGCCGTGAGTCGATCCTGGCCGATGCCCTGGAGGCGCTGATCGGCGCCATCTATCTGGATGCCGGCATGGAAGCGGCGCGTGAGCGCGTGCTGGACTGGCTGACCGGTGAGCTGGACGGCCTGACGCTGGTCGACACCAACAAGGATCCGAAAACGCGCCTGCAGGAATTTTTGCAATCGCGTGCCTGCGAACTGCCTCGTTACGAGGTGGTGGACGTTCAGGGCGAGCCGCACTGCCGTACCTTCATGGTCGAGTGCCAGGTGGCCCTGCTCAATGAAAAGACCCTGGGCCAGGGCGGCAGCCGGCGTATCGCCGAGCAGGTCGCTGCGGCTGCGGCGCTGATCGCCCTCGGGGTGGAGAATGGCAATGACTGATGCACCTATGACCCGCTGCGGCTACGTCGCCATCGTCGGCCGGCCCAATGTGGGCAAGTCGACGCTGCTCAACCACATCCTCGGGCAGAAGCTGGCGATCACCTCGCGCAAGCCGCAGACCACCCGCCACAACATGCTCGGGATCAAGACCGAGGGTGAGGTACAGGCCGTCTACGTCGATACGCCCGGTCTGCACAAGCACAACGACAAGGCGCTCAACCGCTACATGAACCGCAGTGCGTCCACCGCGCTGAAGGACGTCGATGTGGTGGTGTTCGTGGTCGACCGCATGCGCTGGACCGACGAGGATCAGCTGGTGCTGGAGAAGGTGCAGCACGTGAAATGCCCGATCCTGCTGGCGGTGAACAAGGCCGACCGGCTGGAAGACAAGAGCGAGCTGCTGCCGCATCTGAACTGGCTGGCCGAGCAACTGCCGCAGGCCGAGATCGTGCCGATTTCCGCGCTGCAGGGACAGAACCTCGACACTCTGGAGAAGCTGGTGGGCGAGCGTCTGCCGGAGTCCGAACACTTCTACCCGGAAGACCAGATCACCGACCGCTCCAGCCGCTTCCTGGCTGCCGAACTGATCCGCGAGAAAATCATGCGTCAGCTCGGTGCCGAGCTGCCGTACCAGATCACCGTGGAGATCGAGGAGTTCAAGCAGGAGGGTCGCATCCTGCATATCCACGGCTTGATCCTGGTGGAGCGCGACGGGCAGAAGAAGATCATCATCGGCGACAAGGGCGAGCGCATCAAACGCATCGGCGCGGATGCACGCAAGGACATGGAAACCATGTTCGATTCCAAGGTGATGCTCAACCTCTGGGTCAAGGTCAAAGGCGGCTGGTCCGACGACGAGCGTGCCCTGCGCTCGCTGGGCTACCTGGATTGAGCAACAGGCTGCAAGCCATAAGCTGCAAGCCACAAGCCGCTCTTGCTTGAGGCTTGAAACATGCAGCTTGCCGCTTATGTCCTGCATAGCCGTCCGTACAAGGAAAGCAGCGCCCTGGTGGATTTCTTCACCGCCCAGGGCCGTATTCGCGCAGTGCTGCGCGCAGCGCGCGGCAAGGTCGGCAGCATTGCCCGGCCATTTGCGCCACTGGAGCTGGAGCTGCGCGGGCGCGGCGAGCTGAAGAGCGTCGGCCGTCTGGAAAGCGCCGGCATCCCACTGCTGCTGACCGGCGAGGCGCTGTTCTCCGGTCTCTATCTCAACGAACTGCTGATCCGCCTGCTGCCGGCCGAAGATCCGCACCCCGTGATGCTCGAACACTACGGTCTGACCCTGCAGGCGCTGGCTGCCGGCCGGCCGCTGGAGCCATTGCTGCGCGCATTCGAATGGCGCCTGCTGGACGAGCTGGGCTATGGTTTCGCCCTGGATCGCGACCAGCACGACCAGGCCATCGACCCCACCGCGCTATATCGCTGGCAGCAGGACATCGGCCTGGTGCCGGTGGTACAACTGCAGCCTGGCGTGTTCCAGGGGCGTGAGCTGCTGGCCATGGCCGAAGCCGACTGGCAGACACCGGGCGCACTGGCTGCCGCCAAGCGCCTGATGCGCCAGGCGCTGGCACCTCATCTTGGTGGCAGGCCACTGGTCAGCCGCGAACTTTTCATGACGCTCAAGGAGTCCAAGCGTGACTGAGGCCAATCGTATTCTGCTCGGCGTGAACATCGACCACGTCGCCACCCTGCGCCAGGCTCGTGGTACGCGCTACCCGGACCCGGTCAAGGCCGCGCTGGACGCCGAGGAGGCCGGTGCCGACGGCATCACCGTGCACCTGCGCGAAGATCGTCGGCACATCCAGGATCGCGACGTTCGCGTGCTGGCTGACGTGCTGCAGACGCGAATGAACTTCGAGATGGGCGTCACCGACTTCATGCTCGGCTTCGCCGAGCAGATTCGCCCGGCGCATGTCTGCCTGGTACCGGAAACCCGCCAGGAACTGACCACCGAAGGTGGTCTGGATGTCGCCGGACAGGAAGCGCGCATTGCCGCGGCGGTCGAGCGCCTGACGCTGGCCGGTTGCGAGGTGTCGCTGTTCATCGACGCTGAGGAGCGGCAGATCGAGGCCGCCATGCGCGTCGGCGCGCCGGCCATCGAACTGCACACCGGGCGTTACGCCGATGCTCATACGGCAGAGGAGGCGGCGCAAGAACTGTCGCGTATTCGCGATGGTGTGATCTGCGGCCTCAACCACGGGCTGATCGTCAATGCCGGTCACGGCCTGCATTACCACAACGCCGAGGCCGTGGCCGCGATTCCCGGCATCAACGAACTGAACATTGGCCACGCCATCGTCGCCCATGCCTTGTTCGTTGGCTTCAAGCAGGCGGTCGCAGAGATGAAGGCGCTGATCGTGGCGGCGGCCGATCGCGGCTGACTGCCTTTCCAGAGCATTCGCGGACAAGTCCGCTCCCACGGCAGCGCAGTGCAAGCAGGCTTTGTGGGAGCGGACTTGTCCGCGAACAGCGCACACCTAAACGCATTGCGCAGGAGCGCCTTGTGCCGCGAAGCCGGCCCTCAAGCCTGGCCGGCAAAGGCTCGGATCATCTGTGTGGCAAGCGCCTCGATGGCGTCGTTGCTCTGATGACCACGAATCAACTTGATGTGGTACTCACCCAGCGCGGGCAGGCCTTGTTCCGCGCCGAGCCGACGTAACGGTGGCTTGACCAGGCTGCGCGGGAAGGGCGCGATGGCCAGGTCGGCGGTCATGGCCGCCTCCTGCCCCGCACACTGTTCGCAGGAGTAGGCGATGCGGTAGGCCACCCCTTGACGATCCAGTGCGTCGATCGCCGTCCTTCGCCAGGCGCAGCCGGGGTTAGCCAGCGCCAGTGGTAGCGGCGAGCGTTGTATGGCGAGGCCGCCATCGCGTCCGGCCCAGACCAGTTCTTCGGAATAGATCACCTCGCCGCGCGCGTCGTCCAGGCCGTCATTGCCGGCGTTGATCAGAGTCAGATCCAGTTCGCCGGCATCGAGCTTGGCCACCAGATCCACGCTGCGCCCCACATTCACTTCGACCTCCACGGCTGGATGGCTGCGGGCGAACAGGGTCAGCACGCCGGGCAGTACCCGGTCGCCGATATCGTTCGGCGTGCCAAAGCGCACGCGGCCGGTCAGCGTCGGGGTGAGAAAGCGTGCCACCGCTTCCTCGTTGAGCTTGAGCAGGCGCCTGGCGTAGCCCAGCAGTACCTCGCCCTCGGCGGTGAGTTGCACGCGCCTGGCTTCGCGGATGAACAGGCGCTGGCCGAGGGTCTCCTCGAGGCGCTTGATCTGCAGGCTGACGGCCGCCGTGCTGCGAAACACCTGGGCGGCGGTGCGAGTAAAGCTGCCGCTATCGGCGATGGCGACGAAGGTGCGCAGTACGTCGCTTTCCAGAAGCGGCAAAGAAACAGAGGCTGGCGCGTTCATGATCGTTAAATATTTCTTAATTGGTTCTTTGATATTTGTCGTTTGTTTGAACGATATGCGCGTTTCATCCTGATCGCAAGCCGGGAACAGCCGGCGGCGAAATGGAGGAAAAGACATGAACGGTTCGAGCAAGCACGATAAGCCACGTCCGCCGATGCCCGAGTTCTACATGCCGGCCATGTGGCCGCTGGATCTGCAGAACGCCATCGTCGACTGGGTGGGCGCCTGGCTCTGGCGCCGGCGTATGCGCCGTCTGCTGGCACAGGACATAGAGGGCCGGATTCGCCTGGGCGGTGCCCGTGGCGTGGTGGAGCAGGGGGCGCGTGAGCCGCTGCGCTCGATCGCACAGCGGCGGGCGTGCTGGTTGCGGGGGTAGGGTCGGGCAAGCTGCCGATAGCGGTCTGGCGGGTTGCACCCGCCTAGAGCCGCTATTTCTACGGCTTGCGTGCGACCAGCACCGCGCGGGTCGGTGCCGGCAGGCCTTCGACGGTGCGGCTGTGGTCGGCCGGGTCCAGAAACTCGGGCAGCGACTGGAAGCGCATCCACTCGGTGGCGCGCTGTTCTTCCACCGAGGTGATGCTGACGTCGACGCAGCGCACGTCCTCGAAACCGGCGCGGCGCAGCCAGCGCTCCAACGCCGGCACCGAGGGCAGGAACCAGACGTTGCGCATCTGCGCGTAGCGGTCCTCGGGTACCAGCACCTGCTCGGCATCGCCTTCGACCACCAAGGTTTCCAGCACCAGTTCACCGCCCTTGACCAGCACGTCCTTGAGATCGAGCAGATGGTCGATGGGTGAGCGGCGGTGGTAAAGCACGCCCATGGAAAACACCGTATCGAAGCCCTGCAGTTTGGCCGGCAGCTCTTCGAACGCCAGTGGCAGGTGCCATACCGGCTGATCCGCCAGATAGCGCTTCATCGCCAGGAACTGGCAGAGGAACAGCCAGTTGGGGTCGATGCCTACCACGCTGTCGGCACCCGCCCCGAGCATGCGCCACATGTAGTAGCCATTGCCGCAGCCGACGTCGAGGATGCGCTTGCCGGCCAGATCCAGATGCGGTGCGACGCGCTGCCATTTCCAGTCCGAGCGCCATTCGGTGTCGATATGCACGCCGAACAGCTCGAACGGCCCCTTGCGCCAGGGAATCAAACCCTGCAGAGCAGCCTTCAATTGTGCACGGGTCGTCTCGTCGCTGGCGCCGCCAAAGGCGAAGCGTTGAACCAGTTCCACCTCGCTCACAGGCAGGTCCGGCAGAGCCTGGACGGCACCGTACCAGCGCGCCAGGTCGCCGTGACCGATGGCCAGCTTGGCATCGAGCTGCCCGGGCAGCTCACAAGCCCATTCCTGCAGCGGGGTGCCGGCCAGTTGCGCTTGCAGGGCATCAAGATCCAGGTCGCGCATCATGGCAGGGCCACCAGCGAGGCGAAGTTCAGGCACTGGAACCAGGGCAATATCTTGCTGAAGCCAGCGGCCAGCAGTCGTTCGCGGTGCTGCTCAAGGCTGTCGGGCAGCATCACCTTTTCGATGGCGCTGCGTTTCTGGGCGATTTCCAGTTCGCTGTAGCCATTGGCGCGTTTGAAGGCGACATGTAGCTCGGTGAGCAGCTCATGCTCGGCGGCGTCCTCGAAGCGCAGCTTCTCCGAGAGAATCAGTGCACCACCCGGCAACAGTGCCTGGCGAATGCGCGTGAGCAGCTCCAGGCGCCGCTCCGGCGGAATGAACTGCAGGGTGAAGTTGAGCGTGACCAATGAGGTGGGCTGCAGGTCGAGGACGAGAATATCGGCCTCGATCACCTCCACCGGCAGCAGCTCCTGGAACATGGCGTCCTGGGCATGCAGGTATTCGTTGCAACGCGCGACCATGGCCGGGGAGTTGTCCACGGCGATTACCTTGCAGCCGTCGACGCGCACATGGCGGCGCAGCGCCTGGGTCACCGCGCCGAGCGATGCGCCCAGGTCGTACAGGGTGGTGTGTGGCTGGGCGAAGTGGCCGGCGAGCACGCCAATGTTCTCGACGATGGTCGGGTAGCCGGGCACGGAACGCTTGATCATGTCGGGGAAGACCCGCACCACATCCTCGTTGAAGACGAAGTCGGGCACCGCGGACAGGGGCTGGGAGAATAGACGATCGGGTTCTTGGCTCACGGCAGTCGTAACGGGTAGCTGAAAAGGCCGGCATCTTAGCAAAAAGACGGCCGCAAGCCCCAGGCTACGAGCTGCATGTGCAGGGCAATTCTTTTACCTTCTAAGGGCTTTATTCGCGATGAAATCGCGAATAAAGCGGAGCGCCGCCCGTTTGCTCCGACACCTTTATGCGATTGCCCTGGCTGCCTCAGGCGCTCTGGCGCTCGAAGGCCGAGGCGGCGATACCCCACTGGCCGAGCCAGTAGGTGAGGATGATGGCGTAGGGCGCCGCGTCGAAACGGGCGACGAAGCGGTCGATGCCGATCAGGCTGTCGGAGAGCACGAACAGCGTCGCACCGCCGGCGGCGAGCCAGGTGGAGCGTGGCTGCAGGTCAGGATGGCCAATGCGGGCCAGCGCACGCCAGAGCATCAGGCTGATCGCCGTGGCGTAGCAGGCCACTGGAATCAGCAGCTCGCCCAGTCCGCTGCTGGCCAGCACGGCGAACATCGCACCGCCGGCAATCAGTGCCAGCAGCAGGGCGGGCAAGGCGGGCTGGCGGCTGTCGGAGCAATAGGCGCGCAGGTAGGCCAGGTGGCCGAGCAGAAAGGCGCCAAGGCCGAACACGAACAGATCGCCAGGCCAGTCCAGCAGAAGGTCGCCGGCTAGGGAAAACAGCAGACCAATGGTGATCCAGCGGCGGTAGGTGCCGGCCGGCGCCTGGCGCAACCACAAGAGTAGGGCGATCACGGGTATGCCCTTGCTCAGCAGGCTGAGCTGCGTGTCGCCGGTGACCCGGCCGTAGAGAAATAGCGCGGCGCCCAGCAGGCCGAGCAGCAACCATTGCATGACATGACTCCCTTCATCATTGGAATTCGCGACTATGCCCAGTGGTCGAATGGCTGCCAATGCGATGGATGCCAAATCGAGGGGCGGATCGTGCCGCCACTCGACGCCGCCAGCGGTATTGGGCAACGTATGCCTTCGTTCAGGAGAAGCGCATGTCTATATCGCCACCGGTCAGCGAACTGATCGAACGCCTATACCGCGAGGAGTCGCGCCGAGTGTTGGCGACCCTGATTCGCCTGCTCGGCGACTTCGACCTGGCCGAGGAGGCGCTGCACGAGGCGTTTCGCAGCGCCGTCGAGCAGTGGCCGAACGGGGGTTTGCCGGACAATCCACGCGCCTGGCTGGTCTCTGCCGGGCGCTTCAAGGCCATCGACAGCCTGCGTCGGCAGCGCCGCTTCCAGCCGCTGGATGAGCAGGCCGAATTGCCTGACGAGGGTGACGTCGAGGGAGGCGAACTGCTCGAAGACGATCGCCTGCGCCTGATCTTCACCTGCTGCCACCCGGCGCTGGCCAGTGATGCTCAGGTGGCCCTGACCCTGCGCGAGGTGTGCGACCTCTCCACCGAGGAGATCGCCCGCGCCTTCCTCTCCAGCCCGTCGACCCTGGCCCAGCGTATCGTGCGGGCCAAGGCGAAGATTCGCGATGCGCGTATCCCTTACGAGGTGCCGGGGCGCAGCGAGCTGCCCGAGCGCCTGGATGCGGTGCTGCGCGTGGTCTACCTGGTGTTCAACGAGGGCTACTTCGCCAGCTCCGGTGATTCGCTGACCCGCAGCCAGCTGTCCGACGAGGCGATTCGCCTGGGCCGTCTGCTGCTGGAGCTACTGCCCGAACCGGAAGTACAGGGGCTGCTGGCGCTGATGCTGCTGCACGAGTCGCGACGCGCTGCGCGCAGCGGCGTCGATGGTGAGGTGATTCTGCTGGACGCTCAGGACCGCAGCCTGTGGAACCGCGAGCTGATCGCCGAAGGCGAGGCGCTGGTGCTGCAGGCGCTGCACTCGCGGCGTTTCGGCCCCTACAGCTTGCAGGCGGCCATTGCTGCCGTGCATGCCGAGGCGGCCCGTCTGGAAGAAACCGATTGGGCGCAGATCGTCGGTCTGTATGACGAGTTGCTGCGCTTGAACCCGTCGCCGGTGATCGAACTCAACCGCGCCGTGGCGCTGGCCATGCGCGATGGCGAGCAGGCGGGGTTGGTGGAAATCGACCGACTGCTGGCTGCGGGCGAACTGCAGGGTTACCACCTGGCCCATGCAGCGCGGGCCGATCTGCTGCGCCGGTTGGGCCGACGCGAGCAGGCGATTGCAGCCTACGGTCAGGCCCTGGCGCTGGCGCAACAGGGGCCGGATCGGCAGTTTCTGCAAAAAAGGCTGGATGAGCTGGGTGGCTAGCACCTGTATCCGTAGCCCGGATGCAATCCGGGACGACACTCCCGGATTGCATCCGGGCTACGGAGGGACTGTAAGTACGGGGCGCTGCGCTGCGCCCCCCAGGGTTAGCCCGCAACCAGTACGCGAATCGCTTCCAGGCGCAGGGCAGCCTTGTCGAACATCGCCAGGCTCTGCTCGCGCTGCTCGCGCAGAGCCTCGATCTCGCTGTCGCGTACGCTCGGGTTGACCGCGCGCAGGGCGACCAGGCGCGCCAGTTCTTCGTCCAACTCGGCGATCAGACGACGCTTGGCCTCACTCACGCGCTCGACATGGCGCGGCATGACCTTGGCTTCGGCATCGTTGATCTGCTTGGCCAGCACATCGCGCTGGGCCTGGATGAATTTGTTGGCGCTGGCACGCGGCACGCTTTCAAGCTGGTCGTTGAGGGTTTCGAAGCCGACCTTCGGCGCCAGGTCGTTGCCATTGGCGTCGAGCAGGCAGCGCAGCGCAGCCGGCGGCAGGAAGCGGCCGAGTTGCAGCTTGCGCGGGCCGACCACTTCGCTGACGTAGAGCAGCTCCAGCAGCACGGTGCCGGGCTTGAGCGCCTTGTTCTTGATCAGCGCCACGGCGGTGTTGCCCATCGAGCCGGACAGCACCAGGTCCATGCCGCCCTGCACCATGGGGTGTTCCCAGGTGAGGAATTGCATGTCCTCGCGGGCCAGGGCCTGCTCGCGATCGTAGGTGACGGTCACCGCCTCGTCGTCGCCCAGGGGGAAGCTGGCATCGAGCATCTTCTCGCTGGGGCGCAGGATCAGGGCGTTGTCGGAGTGGTC
Organism: Pseudomonas sp. UBA7530; assembly: GCF_002479365.1. Lineage (NCBI taxonomy): Bacteria > Pseudomonadati > Pseudomonadota > Gammaproteobacteria > Pseudomonadales > Pseudomonadaceae > Pseudomonas > Pseudomonas sp. UBA7530. The sequence goes on along the minus strand of NZ_DLMS01000001.1, from coordinate 1,018,432 downwards.
TTCGCTGTCGATGCCGAAGGCGTTGAACAGCTCTTCCATGTAGATCGGCAGGGTGAACTGGTCGTCCTGTTCGAGGATCGCCTCGACCAGCGCCTCACCTTCGCCGGCACCGCCGGAGTTCAGCTCCAGCAGGCGGTCGCGACCGCTGTGCAGTTCGCCTTCGAGACGAATGCGTTCGGCGGTGGCTTCGTCCACCAGTTGCTGCCACTGGCCGTCGTCGGCGTTCTCCAGCATCGGCAGCAGGCGTGGGCCGAACTGATGTTGCAGGGCGTTGCCGGTGGGGCAGGTGGCGAGAAAGGCATTGAGCGCCTGGTGGTACCACTGGAACAGGCGCTCCTGCGGACTGTTCTCCAGATACGGCACGTGCAGCTGGATGCGGTGTTTCTGGCCGATACGGTCGAGACGGCCGATGCGCTGCTCGAGCAGGTCCGGGTGGGCCGGCAGGTCGAACAGCACCAGGTGATGCGCGAACTGGAAGTTGCGGCCCTCGGAGCCGATTTCCGAGCAGATCAGCACCTGGGCACCGAATTCTTCGTCGGCGAAGTAGGCCGCCGCGCGGTCGCGCTCGAGGATGCTCATGCCTTCATGGAACACCGTGGCCGGGATGCCGGAGCGCACGCGCAGGGCGTCTTCCAGGTCCAGTGCGGTTTCGGCGTGGGCGCAGATCACCAGCACCTTGAATTTCTTCAGCATCTTCAGGGTGTCGATCAGCCACTCGACGCGCGGGTCGATGCGCCACCAGCGTTGCTCGTCGTCGATCTCTTCCTGCGCCTGGTAACTTACTTCCGGGTACAGCTCGGCGTGCTCGCCGACCGGCAACTCCAGGTATTCGTCCGGGCTCGGCAGCGGGTAGGGGTGCAGCTCGCGTTCGGGGAAGCCCTGTACGGCGGCGCGGGTGTTACGGAACAGCAGGCGGCCGGTGCCGTGGCGATCGAGCAGTTCGCGCACCAGGCGGGCGCGGGCGGCATCATCGCCGCTGTCTACGGCATCGAGCAGCTCGCGGCCTTCATCGCCGAGGAAACTGCCGATGGCATCGCGGGCCTGGGCGCTGAGCTTGCCCTGGTCGAGCAGCTCCTGCACGGCTTCGGCAACCGGGCGGTACTGGCTGCTTTCGGCGCGGAAGGCTTGCAGGTCATGGAAACGGGCCGGGTCGAGCAGGCGCAGGCGGGCGAAGTGACTGTCCTGGCCGAGCTGTTCTGGGGTGGCAGTGAGCAGCAGCACGCCGGGGATGACCTCGGCCAGTTGCTCGACCAGCGAATATTCGGCGCTGGCCTGTTCCGGGTGCCAGACCAGGTGATGGGCTTCGTCGACCACCAGCAGGTCCCAGCCGGCAGCGAACAGCGCGTCCTGGGCTTTCTCGTCGTCCTTCAGCCACTCCAGGGCGACCAGCGCCAGCTGGCAATCCTCGAAGGGGTTGCTGGCGTCGCTCTCCATGAAGCGCTCGGCGTCGAACAGCGCGACGTCGAGGTTGAAGCGCCGGCGCATCTCCACCAGCCACTGGTGCTGCAGGTTTTCCGGGACCAGGATCAGCACGCGGCTGGCACGACCGGAAAGCAACTGGCGATGGATTACCAGGCCGGCTTCGATGGTCTTGCCCAGGCCCACTTCGTCGGCCAGCAGCACGCGCGGGGCGATGCGGTCGGCCACTTCGCGGGCGATGTGCAACTGGTGGGCGATCGGTTGGGCGCGCGCGCCACCCAGGCTCCACAGCGACGACTGCAGCAGGCGGCTGTTGTGCTCCAGGCTGTGGTAGCGCAGGGCGAACCAGGACAGCGGGTCGATCTGGCCGGCGAACAGGCGGTCGCTGGCCAGGCGGAACTGGATGAAGTTCGACAGCTGGGTTTCCGGCAGGGTGACCGGCTGATGCTGGGCATTGAGGCCGTGGTAGACCAGCAGGCCGTCGATGTCCTCGACTTCCTGTACGGTGAGCTTCCAGCCCTCGAAATGGGTGATCTCGTCACCCGGGGCGAAGCGCACACGGGTCAGCGGAGCATTGCGCGTGGCGTATTGACGGGTTTCGCCGGTGGCCGGGTAGAGCACGGTGAGCAGGCGGCCTTCCTCGGCGAGGATGGTTCCCAGACCCAATTCCGCTTCGCTGTCACTGATCCAGCGTTGCCCCGGTTGATACTGCGCCATGCCTGTCTCCCGCGTGAAAAAGCCGGCTATGGTAACGGATGCCGAACCATGGCTAAAGCGGTCGTGGCACTATCGTCGCATCCGTTAGTCGAAAGTGTAGTGAGCACGCCCTCAAGTAGCGTTTCGCGGGGCCGACAGCCTGACCAAAGGAGGTGCTGTTGCATGCTGCCACCGATTCCCCAAGGCCTGGTGCCGGTCACGGCTACGCAGGACGTGATCAAGCCCAAGCCCGAGATTCCTCCGGTGACCCCGGTCGAGCAGAGCGCCAAGGAAAGTGCGCTGAGCCTGGATAAGCGACACCCTCAGGAAACCGAGGAGCTGCTGCGTGATGAGCAGCGCCGCCGCCAGCGGCGTGGCTACACCCCGGAACAGTTGGCCGAGGCCGAGCCGGAAGAAGTGGAGCAGGCCCTTGGTGACTTACCTCGACAGGGACTGTGGGTGGATGTGGAAGTCTGAGACACTCTTTTCATTCTCTTTCATGTAGATCGTCATGCTGTTCGCCGATCCCTTGCCTGCCATCGCCGATGCCGAGCTGGACTATCTGCCCGGCTGGGTGGACGCCGCTGTGGCTGACAGCTGGCTACACGCGCTGGTCGAGCAAACGCCCTGGCAGCAGCCGGAACTGTTCATTCACGGGCGCTACTATCGCACGCCACGGCTGACCGCCTGGTACGGCGATACCGAGGCGCGTTATCGCTACTCCGGCAAGCTGCACGAGCCGTTGCCCTGGACGCCGTTGCTTGACGAGATTCGTCAACGTGTCGTGAGGCAAGTCGGCCAGCCACTCAATGCCGTGCTGCTCAACTACTACCGCGACGGCCAGGACTCCATGGGCTGGCACAGCGATGCCGAGCCGGAGCTGGGCCGTGATCCGCTGATCGCCTCGCTCAACCTGGGCGGCAGCCGGCGCCTCGACCTGCGCCGTGTTGGCAGCACGCGCATCGAACACTCGTTGACGCTGGAGCACGCCTCGCTACTGGTCATGCGCGGCCCGACCCAGCATCATTGGCAACATCAAGTGGCGAAGACGCGCCAAGCCTGCGCGCCACGCCTGAATCTGACCTTTCGCCTGATCCGGTTTCCGCTATGAGCAATGACGACAAGCTGATCGACTTCGCCGCCGAGCGCGACAAGCGTATCCACGACCTCAACGACAAGCGCCTCAACGAGATGCGCCAGGTCTTCGAGCAGGTGTTGCCGCTGGGCAAGGCCAGGAAGAAGTCCAAGAGCAAGCCCAAGAAACGCTGAAAGCGCTCCGATCTTCCCGCTGCGCCCTCCGTTGTGCAGCGTTTCCCGCCTCGAACCCCCTCGATTTCTTGACCTGGGTCAGTATTCCCTCAAGCCCGGTCACGCCTGCTCCTGAGCCATTGATCCAGGTCAATTTTCCCGCCGCCAGCGCTGATAACTTGAAGCCATCCCAGACAGACAGGCACAACAGGAGGCAGCCATGTTCGTCGATACAGTGGTTCTCGCCGGAGTCGGCACCGTACTTCTGATGGTCGCGTTCTTCGGGGGTGTTGGTTACTTCATCTGGAAGGATGCGCACAAGCGCAAGCCGAGCTGATCCTTCCAGTTCACAGGGCACGCAAGGCAATTCGGGCGACTTCGGTCGCCCTTTTTTTGCTCGCGTTCTGGCGGGCTGAACGAATTGATCCTCTGGACAGATATAGTTAGCTAGCTAATAATTGAGTTTCGCACGGAGGCGGAACCCAATCGCTACAGCTATGTTCAGAGCTGAGATTTCTTCAGGTAGCCATCGTGCGTGACTCCTTGCTGGTGTTCCTTGCACCAAGCCCGCAAGCCGTTCAGTTCGCCATCAAGACCCTGTTCGGCGGTGGTCTGGCGCTGTGGTGCGCGCTGCGTTTCGGCCTGGAGCAACCGCAGTGGGCGCTGATGACTGCATTCATCGTTGCCCAGCCGCTGTCCGGCATGGTGGTGCAGAAGGGCCTGGCGCGACTGCTTGGCACGCTGGTCGGCACCTTCATGGCCGTGGTGATGATGGGGCTGTTCGCCCAGGCGCCGCTGCTGTTCGTGCTGGCCTTCGCCCTGTGGCTGGCGCTGTGCACGGCGGCCTCGACCATGTTGCGCAGCGCCTGGTCGTACTCCTTCGTACTGGCCGGCTACACCGTCGCGATCATCGCCTTGCCGGCCATCGGCAAGCCACATGTGGTGTTCGACGAGGCCATCGCCCGTTGCACGGAAATCTGCCTGGGTATCATCTGCGCGACCCTGAGCAGCGCCTTGCTCTGGCCGCAGCGGGTCGAGCGGCAACTGGCGCAGCAGGCGCGTAACGCCTGGCAGGCCGGGGTGACAGCTTCGCGACAAGCGCTGTCCGGTGAGGCCGACTCGCGGCAGGGGTTGCTGGAAGTGCTGGCGCGTATCGTTGCCGTGGATGCCCAGCGTGAACATGCCTGGTTCGAGGGCGCGCGCGGTCGCCAGCGCGCCGTTGCGTTGCGGGTGCTGAGCCGCGATCTGCTCGGCATGTTGCGCCTGGCCCGCGGTGTGGCGCGGCAGTGGCGGCAACTGAGCAGCACCGAGGCGCAGGCCGTTGCGCCCTGGTTGCAGGTGGTAGACGAGCGCCTGCAGCAGGCGCAACCGACAGGTTTGCCGGAGTTGGTCGAGCAGCTGCGCCAGGCCGTGCAGGACGAAGAACTGAGCAGAGGCCAGCAACTGTGTCTGGAGCGGCTGATGGTGCTGCTGCTTCGTGTCGAGGACGCTAGCCGTGCCTTGCTCGCAGTCGAGGAGGGCAGGGCGCCGGCCGATGCGCCGCGCGCTCTGTCCTGGCATTACGACTGGCAGAGCGCGCTGGTGTATGGCTCGCGTAGCGCGCTGACCTTCCTGACCCTGGCGGCCTTCTGGCTGGCCACTGGCTGGACCCACGCCATCGGCGCGTTGCTCCTGGCCTGCGTGGTGTGCAGTTTGTTCGCCCGGCTCGAAGCCGCACCGCAGATCGGCATGATGTTTCTGCGCGGCATTCTTTACGCGTTGCCGGTGGCGTTTTTCGTCGGGCAGATTCTCATGCCGCAGATCGACGGTTTCGTGATGCTTTGCATGGTCTTGGGCGTGCCGCTGTTCTTCGGCGTGCTGGGCATGGCCAAGCCGGCGACGGCCGCGACCTCGACCTCGTTCTGCCTGCACTTCATCGTTCTGTGCCTGCCGGCGCCGGGTGTCGGCTATGACGTCGCCTATTTCCTCAATGAGGCGCCGGGGATGCTTATGGGTGTCGGTTGTGCGGTGATGGCCTTCAAGCTAGTGGTGCTGCGCAATCCGGTCTGGCATGGGCGGCGCCTGATGCAGGCGATCCTGGCCGATCTCGGACGCCTCACTCGTCGCGACCTGGGCCGCGCCGAAAACTGGTTCGGCGGGCGCATGGCCGACCGTCTGCTGCAGCTGGCGCGGCACTATCCGGCGCGGCCGGACCAGGCGCGCAGCCGCTGGGACGATGGCGTCGCCGGTCTCGACCTGGGCGACGAGCTGCTGCACCTGCGCAAGTGCCTGGTCAATGCAGATGCCGGTTTGGCACGGTCGCAGCAGCGTTTCCTGGAGCGCCTCGATGACGCGCTGGAGCGTGGTCCCGCACCGGGCCGTGAAGACGATCTGAACGCGCCGGTGGCCGAACTGCAGGAAGCCCTGCGCGCCTGCACGCCGAGCATCGACAAGCGTCTGGCCGAAGCGGCGCTGTTGCAATTGCAAAACGGCTGGAGCCACTGGTGTCAGCTCAGAGGAGAGGCTAATGGGTTTACATGAATGGTCGCTGGGCGGCGTGTTACTGAGCCCAATGGCGATCTACGCGGTATTGGCGTTGCTGCTGACCGGCGTGTTGCGCCTGGGCCTGCAGCGCGTCGGGCTGTCGCGCTGGATCTGGCACGAAGCCCTGTTCGATTGTGCCCTGTATGTCTGCGTGCTGGCGGCGGTGATGGCCGTCCTGGCGATTTGAAAGCTTGCCAGCACCTGCTGCGCGTCGGCCCTGCGGCGTTAAAAACAGGGTCGGCAAGCCGCTTGCGGCTAACGCACTTCAGTGCGGCCCCGAAGGGGCGAGCGCAGCGAGTAATGCTCATTTACAAACTCGTAAACTCCGCGTCCTCGCCTGTTTTTGCCTTGCATGGCTCTAGCTCGCAAGATGCTGAACAAGCTTTGCGGAGACATTGAAGGAGTGCGACATGCGTTCGACCATCCGCGTCGGCATCACCCTGGCCATGGTAGTGGCGGCGATCTTTGCCGGCTCCTGGATCTGGCAGCACTACATGTATTCGCCCTGGACACGCGACGCCCGCGTGCGCACCGACGTGGTGACCATCGCTCCGGACGTGTCCGGCTGGGTGGTCGAGCTCAAGGTGCGCGACAACCAGCAGGTCAAGGCGGGCGATTTGCTGATGAGCATCGACCGCGATCGCTATCAGGCGGCGGTGGATAAAGCCAAGGCGGTGGTGGACATTCGCCGCCAGCAGTTGAGCCTGCGCGAGCACGAGGCTTCGCGTCGCTCGCGCCTGGGCGCCCAGGCGATCAGCGCCGAGCTGCTGGAGAACGCGCAGATCAATGCCGAGATGGCGCGTGGCGAGTACCGTCAGGCGCAGGCCGATCTGCGTGTGGCCGAGCTGAACCTGGCGCGCAGCGAAGTGCATGCCCCGCGCGACGGGCAGATCACCAACCTGGTGCTGGCCCAGGGCAACTATGTGAATGCTGGGCAGGCGGTGATGGCGCTGGTCGATACCCAGTCGTTCTACGTGCAGGCCTATTTCGAGGAAACCAAGCTGCCGCGCATACAGGTCGGCGCACCGGTGGAGGTCTGGCTGATGGGAGGGGACCAGCAGATTCGCGGCGAGGTGGAAAGCATCAGCCGTGGCATCACCGACCGCAATGTCAGCCCGGACGGGCAACTGCTGGCCGATGTCGAGCCGACCTTCAACTGGGTGCGTCTGGCGCAGCGCATTCCGGTGCGCATCAAGCTCGATCAGGTGCCCGAGGGCATGCTGCTAAGCGCCGGCATGACTGCCAGCGTGCGGGTGGACTAGGGCTGTTTCGCAGTTGTAGGAGCGGCTTTAGCCGCGAGCGCTTCAAGCGTAATCGCGGCTGAAGCCGCTCCCACGGTTGCTGTTCGCATGAGGATTATCGTGTTTGCTCTTCGGCCGTTTATGGGGGATCAAACTGGACGATGTGCCCAAGGGATGGCTTGAGCGACGACATGACCCCTGCATGCGGAAGAAGTAGGGCTTGTAGGAGCGGCTTCAGCCGCGATCCTTTTGGAGGCTATCGCGGCTAAAGCCCCTCCCACATTTGGGCGTCAGCCGCGCTCGATGCTGGCCGGCGTACGGCGCATCAGCACCTTGCCATGGCGCACGGACACCAGTGCATGGCCCTGGCTGCGCACCATCTCGTAGTCGTCCGGCGCCGACAGGATCAGCAGGTTGGCCGGGCGACCCACTTCCAGGCCATACCCTTCACCCAGGTTCAGCGCGCGAGCCGAGTTGTCGGTGATCAGGTCCAGGCTGCGCTTGAGATCTTCATAACCGAGCATGTGGCAGATGTGCAGGCCGGCTTCGAGGATGCGCAGGATGTTGCCGTTACCCAGCGGGTACCAAGGGTCGACGATGGAATCCTGGCCGAAGCAGACGTTCATCCCGGCACGGTCGATTTCAGCCACGCGGGTCAGGCCGCGGCGTTTCGGGTAGGTGTCGAAGCGGCCCTGCAGGTGGATGCTCTCGGTGGGGCAGGAGATGAAACTGATGCCGCTCATCTTCAGCAGGCGGAACAGCTTGGAACAGTAGGCGTTGTCATAGGAGCCCATGGCCGTGGTGTGGCTGGCGGTGACCCGCGCACCCATGCCGCGCACGCGGGCTTCTTCGGCCAGCACTTCGAGAAAGCGCGACTGCGGGTCGTCGGTCTCGTCGCAGTGCACGTCCACCAGGCAGCCGGTGCGTTCGGCCAGGTCCATCAGGAACTTGATCGACGACACGCCCTGGTCACGGGTGTTCTCGAAATGCGGGATGCCGCCTACCACGTCGGCGCCCAGTTCGACGGCCTGTTCCATCAGCGCGCGTCCGTTTGCGTAGGACTCGATGCCCTCCTGAGGGAAGGCGACGATCTGCAAGTCGATCAGGTGGCGGGTTTCCTCGCGCACTTCGAGCATGGCCTTGAGCGCGGCCAGTGTCGGGTCGGTGACGTCGACGTGGGTGCGTACGTGCTGGATGCCATGGTCGACCAGCATGTCGATGGTTTTCTTGGCGCGGGTCTTGGTGTCTTCATGGGTGACCAGTGCCTTGCGCTCGGCCCAGCGCTCGATGCCTTCGAACAGCGTGCCGCTCATGTTCCACGCCGGCTCGCCGGCGGTGAGGGTAGCGTCGAGGTGGATGTGCGGCTCGACGAAGGGCGGCACGACCAGGTTACCGGCAGCGTCGAGGTCGCCGTCGGCGATGGGATGCAGCGCATGCTGGGCGTCGATGGCAGCGATGCGCTCGCCGTCCAGGGTGATGCGGTGCAGGCCGTCGCGGCCGCGCAGGCGGGCATTGTGGATGATCATCAGGTTTCCTCTCAGGCAGGCGACGACAGGCGCCGGATCAACAGCGCGACGCTGATGTTCAGACGGTCGTGCGGGTCTTCGAACGAGCAGCCGGTCAGCGCTTCGATGCGCTGTAGACGGTAGCTCAGGGTATTGCGGTGAACGTTGAGGCGTTGCGCGGCCAGGGCCAGGTTGCCGTTCTCGGCGAACCAGGCCTCCAGCGTCGGCATCAGCACCGGTTGGTGGCGCGAGTCGTCGCCGATCAGCGGGCCGACCACGCGTTCGACGAAGCGATCGAGCAGGCTGCGATCGCGAATCGCGCCGAGCAGCTCCAGCACGCCCAATTCATTGAAACTGCATAGGCCCAGGCGCTCGGGAAAGCGTTGTGCTACGGCCAGAGCCTGGCGTGCCTCACCCAGGCCCTGGGCGAAACGCGGTGCGTCGCAGCCGGCGCTGCCCAGGCCGAGGAACAGGCGTAGCGGGCCGAGCTGCGGGCGCAGTTCGGCGAGCAGCGCGGTCATGGCCTGGCGGTTGCGTGCTTCGGTGTGGGTATCGGGGCAGGGCAGCAGGGCGATCCAGTGGCGGCCCTGGCTGACCAGCGGCAGCGCATTGCCGAGTTCGCCGAGGCTCTGCTCCAGGCGCCGTTGCAACAGTTGCTGACGGCTCTGCAGCTGGCGCTCGGCGTCTTCGTCGGGCAGGTCGCCGAACAGTTGCTCACTGCCCTCGAGGCGCAGGAGCGCGACCTGGCGCGGCACATGCAGCGCCAGGCCGAGGCTGTCGCCGCGTTGCAGCAGGATGTCGAGCGACTGGTAATCGCCGTCGAGCACCTGCTCCAGCACGTGCTGGCGCGAGCGGCCGAGTTGCTGCGCGTGAACCAGCGCGGTGCCGATGGCCTGAGTAACCACCACCATCTTCAGCGCGTAGGGCTGCTCGATCAGCGGCAGGTTCAGGCGCTCGGCTTCGTCTATGACGCTGGGCGGGATCGCCTGGATGAACTCGGCGCCGGTGAGGATGACAAGGCCGGCGACCACGCGCTCATGGCCTTCGCGTACCAGGCGCAGCAGGTTGGCTTCGTCACGCGGGTGGTTGATGCCGGTGACGAAGATCAGCTCGCTGCCCATCACCCAGTCGGCGATACCTTCGTTCTCGGCCACGTAGGGCCAGCGCACGGCATTGTCGCGTCCGGCCTGGCCGGCACGCAGGCGCATGCTGTCCAGGCCGGGCAGGGCGAGTATGTCGGCGACGGTCAGACTCACGCGCCGGCGACCTGCTGGCGGCCGGCCAGGGCCTTGTTCAGCTCGAACAGCACGACGTAGGCAGCAGCTGCGACGGCGATGCCTACCAGCGGCGCGACCCAAGGCGAGAAGTAGGCGCTCAGTGCACCGATCAGGTAGGCGCCCAGGCCGACCCAGTTGAATGCCGGCAGGTGTGCATCGGCCAGTTTCGGGTAGCGCGCACGGTGGCCGTAGAAGAAGTCGGCCATGATCACGCCGCCAATTGGTGGGATGACCGAGCCGAGCAGGATCAGGAAGGGAATCAGCATCTCGTACATGCCACCGATGGCCAGCAGCGTGCCGATGCCGGCGCCGACCAGGGTCACGGTCTTGCGCTTGCCGGTGCGCAGCAGGTTGCAGCCGGCGGCGGCGAAGTTGTAGATGGTGTTGTCCTGTGTCGTCCACAGGTTGAGGAACAGCATGACCACGGCGGCCATGGACAGCCCCTGCAGCACCAGCACTTCGACCACATCGGGCTGCTGGTAGACGATGGCGCCATAGGCCCCGGCGATGATCATCAGACCGTTGCCGATGAAGAAGCCGAGCAGGCTGGCCAGCACCGCGACGCGGCCGCTCCTGGCGAAGCGCGTCCAGTTGGTGGCCTGGGTGGCGCCGCTGACGAAGGTGCCGAACACCAGGGTGATGGCCACGCTAAGGCTCATGCTCTCCCTGGGCTCGACCGCCAGCAGGCCGGCGAGGCCGCCGATATCACGGGTGGCGATCCACAGCGAGGCGACCAGTAGCACCAGCATGGCCGGTACGGCGACACGCGAGAGCAGGTCCAGGCCCTTGTAGCCGACGAAGGCGGTGAGACAGAAGCCGAAGCCGAACAGCACCATCAGCGGGATGGTCAGGCCTTCGGGCAGGCCGAGAATCTTCACCAGGACGATGGCGACGGTCGCCGTACCCCAGGCGTACCAGCCGATCTGGGTGAAGCCCAGGAGCACGTCGGACAGCTTGCTGCCCACCTCGCCGAAGCAGAAACGGCCCATCAGCACCGAGTTCAAGCCGCTGCGGCAGGCGATCAGGCCCAGCACGGCGGCGTACAGGCCGAGCAGCAGGTTGCCGATCACCGCAGCCCAGAGCAGGGTGGTGAAGTCGAAAGCCATGCCGATCTTGCCGCCGGCGAACATGGTGGCGGTGAAGAAGGTGAAACCGAATAGCAGGATGGCGGTGGAGAACAGTCCCTTGCGCGCGCTGCTGGGCACTTCACTCAGGGGAAAGTCGCTATCGGGGGTTGGGTGGCTCATGGCCTGGCTCCGGAATGAGGGCGTGATGCAGGGCAGATAGCAGGGGGCGTGCCAAGCGCAGGGTTTGCCTGAGTGCCAAAAGGGTTTTGTGCATGTTGCACAGGCAATTTGCGATTTGTGCGTATTGTAAGGTTTTTATTTGTTTGCAGTGAACAAGGATGGTGCGCTTCATTCTGCGGCGCACCAGCTTGTGTCTTTTACCGGGAAACCGCTGGGCAAGCTGCGGGAGCAATGGGAGTGCTAGCGAAGCAAACGCCTGAGGTGTTTGCCGCCTTCGCGGACAAGTCCGCTCCCATAAAAAAAGCGAAGCAGCATCGGCAGACGCATCCCCCTGTGGGAGCGGACTTGTCCGCGAATCGGTGCCGCTCGGTGTCGAGAGAAAACACGCAGTCTCCCAGCCACAAATGAGCATTCCCGCCGCTGACGCTCCAGGATCTTGTTGACGACACCCCGGAGCACAGCAGCCTTCTATTCAGCGCCGATCCTGCCGCAGATAGGCCAGGCCCAGCGCGGCGGGTTCCACGCCGCGGCGTTTCGGCGAGTAGCTGGCGATGACCAGCACGGCGATGGTCAACGCATAGGGCAGCATGCCGACCAGGTACACGGGTGCGTCCAGGCCGATGGCCTGCAGGCGTGGCAGCAGGGCTTCGATGGCGCCGAAGAGGAAGGCGCCGAGCAGGGCGCGCAGCGGCGACCAGCGGGCGAAGATGACCAGCGCCAGGGCGATCCAGCCGCGCCCGCCGACCATGTTCTCGACCCAGGTGTTGCTGGCGACCGTGGCCAGGTAGGCGCCGCCCAGGCCCGCCAGCGCGCCGCACAGGGCGACGGCCAGCAACTGATGGGCCTGCACCTGGACGCCGGCGACATCGGCGGTGGCCGGGTCTTCGCCGACGGCACGCAGGCGCAGGCCGAGGCGGGTGCGCAGCAGCATCCAGGCACACGCCAGGGTGAGCAGTACGGCGAGGTAGGTCAGCGGATCCTGGGCGAACAGCAGTTTGCCGAGCAGCGGCAACTCGGCCAGTGCACCCAGTTGCAGGCTGTCGATGCCCTCGAAGGTGCGGTGTACGTAGCTGCGCCCGATCACCCCGGCCGCGCCCAGGCCGATGGCCATGGTCGCCAGGCCGGCGAGGATCTGCTCGCAACGCAGCACGACCACGGCGATGCCGAAACCCAGTGCCAGCAGGGTGCCGGCCAGCACCCCGGCGAGCACGCCGAGCAGCGGCTGGCCGCTGACCAGGGTGACGCTGGCGGCGGACATCGCGCCCATCGCCAGATAGCCCTCGATACCGAGGCTGACCACCCCGGCGCGTTCGCTGAGGATCAGACCAAGGCAGGCCAGCAGCAGCGGAATGGCGGCCGGCGGTACGCTGCCGAGCCAGTTGGTGAGAAAGGCGAGCGTCATAGCGTGGGCTCCGGTGCGCTGAGGCGGCGCGCCTCCAGGCGATAGTCGACGAAGAACTGGCTCAGCAGCAGACTCATCAGCAGCACGCCCTGCAGCAGCACGATCACCGCGTCGGACAGGCCGTAGAACACCTTGAGCGTGCTGCCGGCGTTGTACAGACCGCCGAGGACGATGGCCACCGGCACGCACCACAGCGGCGAGAAGCGGGCGATGAAGGCGATGACGATGGCGCTGAAGGTCATGTTCCAGCCGATGTTCTGCGTCAGCCGGTACTCGGTGCCGGTGACGATCACGCCACCGGCCAGGCCGGCGGCGGCACCGGACAGCAGCACCATGATCGCCAGGGTAAGGTTCACCGGAATGCCGGCGGCGCGCGCCACGGTCGGGTTGGCACCCACCGCGCTGGCGTGGAAGCCTAGGCGACTGCGCTCGCACAGCACGGCGGCCAGCAACGTGGCGCCGAGGGCGATGAACAGGCCGCTGTGCAAATTGCCGAAGCCGAGCAGGGCCAGGCGTTCGCCGCTGGGCAATTGCGCCGACACCGGGAAGCTGTTGGCCGGGTCGCGCCAGGCACCGAACAACAGGTGCTGCAACAGCAGGTAGGCGATATTGGACAGCAACAGGGTGACCACCAGCTCGCTGACCTGCAGGCGCAGGCGTAGCACCAGGGCGATGGCGATCCAGCCGGCACCGAACAGCGCCGCGGCCAGCAGCATCAGCGGCAGGCGCATGCCCTCCGGGCCGATGCCACTCAGCGACACGGCGGTGGCACCAATGGCGCCGAGCCAGAGCTGGCCTTCGACGCCGATGTTCCAGAACTTCACGCGCATGGCCAGCGCCGAAGCCAGCCCGACCAGAATCAGCGGCACGCTCAGGGTCAGCGTCTGTGCCAGCCCGGCGCTACGCAGGAAGACCTGCACCACCAGGTCGTCGAACAGGGTGACGGTCGGCACGCCGGCGGCGATCAGCAGCAGGGTGCCGCAGACGATGCCGAGCAGCAGGCCGCCGCTGAATGCCAGCGAACGGCGCGTCAGCGAAGGCAACAGGCGGCGCTGCAGGGAAAATTGATAAGCAGGCAGCAACATTCAGATCTCCGCGAATTCAGGCGTGGCCAAGCATCAGTGCGCCAACCTGCTGGGCAGTGGCGTCACCGGGGCACTCGCCGACGATGCGTCCGGCGCTCATCACGGCGATGCGGTCGGACAGGGCGAGGACTTCTTCCAGGTCTTCGCTGATCAATAGGCAGGCCGCTCCACGTGCGGTGGCCTCGCGGATTGCCTGGTGCACCATGGCGCAGGCGCGCACGTCCAGGCCGCGGGTCGGTGAGTGGGCCACCAGCAGGCGCATGTCCTCGTCCAGCTCGCGTGCCAGCAGCACCTTCTGTGCGTTGCCACCGGACAGCAGACTGGTGCGCAGCACCGGTGTGGCGCCGGCAATCTCGTGGCGGACGATGGCCTGACTGGCCTGATCGCGCAGACGCCGGCGATCCAGCCACAGGCGACGGAAGCGGCCCTTGCGCACCTGAGTCAGGGCCAGGTTGTCGGCGACCGACAGTTCGCCGATCAGGCCGCTGGCCATACGGTCGGAGGGAATGATGCGCAGGCCCAGGTCGCGGCGCTGGGCGATGCTGGCGTGGGCGGCTTCGGCGCCGTCGATGGCCAGGCTGCCGGATACCACGGCGGCCAGCCCGAGCAGGCCGTCGGCCAGTTGCTGCTGGCCATTGCCGCCCACCCCGGCGATACCCAGTACTTCCCCCGCACGCACGCGCAGGTTGATGCCGTCGATGCCGACGCCGCCATCGGCGCGATCCACCCGCAGCTCGTTGACGATTAACAGGTCGGCACCTTGCGCGCGCAGGTTCGAGGGCGCGCGGGCAGGGCTGGGTGGCTGCTCGCCGACCATCAGTCGGGCGATGGCCTCGACCGACAGTTCGGCAGTGGCCAGTGAACGCGCCACGGTACGACCCTGACGCATGATCGTGACGCGGTGGCTGTGACCCACCACCTCGCGCAGCTTGTGGGTGATGAGGATCACGCTCAGGCCGCTCTCGGCCATGCGCCGGATGGCGGCGAGCATGGCTTCGGCCTCGCGATCGGTGAGGACTGCGGTGGGCTCGTCGAGCACCAGCAGGCGTGCGCCGAGGGCCAGTACCTTGCAGATTTCCGCGCGCTGGCGCTCGGCCACCGACAGCTCGCCAATCGGCGTCAGCGCATCGAGGTTCAGGCCGATGCTGCGCGCCGCATTTTCCAGGGCGGCTGCAGCATCGGCGACCGTGCGCAGACCGTGCCGGCGCTCGGCGGCCAGCAGCAGGTTTTCCACCGCACTGAAGCGTTCCACCAGGCGAAAATGCTGGTGCACCATGCCGATGCCCAAAGCGCTGGCATCGGTCGGTTTGCGGATCAGGCGCGCCTGGCCGTCCAGGCGCAGGCTGCCGCCATCGGCGCTGTAAACCCCGGTGAGGATGTTCATCAGGGTCGACTTGCCCGCGCCGTTCTCGCCAAGCAGGGCATGGATTTCGCCCGGCGCGACTTCCAGCCCGGCATCCTCCAGCACCAGCCGTTCGCCGAACCGTTTGGCGATGCCGGCAAGCTCCAGCAGCGGGCCTTGGCTCACTTGACGCTCCCGGTCACGCCCTGCACCAGGTAGTCCATGCCCCACAGCGCCTCGTCATCGAGTACGGCGCCGTCAGCGATGATCGAATTACCATCCTGTTTCAGCAGCGGGCCGGTGAAGGGCGAGAAGGTGTCGTCGATCATCGCCTGGCGGGCGCTGGCGATCTGCTCGCGGGCGGCGGCCGGCACCTTGTCGCTGAGCGGGGTGATGTCTACCACGCCTTCCTTCAGGCCGGGGAAGGCGCCGTATTGCGAGGGCTGCCAGGAACCGTCGACGATCTGCTTGATGGTCGGCACCAGGTATTTTTCCCAGTGGAACACCACCGAGGTCAGGTGGCCGTTGGGCGCCATCTTGCTCATGTCGAGCTGAAAGCCAACCGAGTATTTGCCAGCCTTCTCGGCTGCGGTGAAGGGGGCGGCCGAGGACAGGTTGTTGGCGATCACGTCGGCGTTCTGCTCGAGGATCGACTTGGCCGCCTGGCCTTCCTTCGCCGGATCCCACCAGGAGTTGGTGTACAGCGCGATGGTCTTGATCGACGGATCGACGCTTTGCACGCCACGGGCGAAGCCGTTGATGTCCCAGTTCACCACCGACACCGGGAAGCCGCCGAGCATGCCGACCACCTTGTCCGGTGCCACCGAGCCGGCGGCGATACCGGCCAGGTACCAGGCCTGGTAGGTGCGCGCGTAGAAGCTTTCCAGGTTGGCCGCGTTGGTGGTGCCGGAGGCGGCGAGGAAGGCCACGTTGGGGTGCTTGTTCGCCGCTTCCAGTACGCCGTCGGAGTAACCATAGGTGGTGGTGACGATGATGTTGAAGCCGCGCTGTACGTAGAGGTCGATGGCGTTCTTCAGCGCGCTGGCTTCCTCGGGAATGCTCTCGGCCACGGCGATGGGGTAGCCGAGTTGCTCGGCGACGATCTGCCGGGCGTTGTCGATCGACTCGTTCCAGCCGCCATCGCGGGCGCTGGAGGCATAGATGAAGGCGATCTTCGGTTCACCCTGCAGCTCGAAGGCGAGGGCGCCCGGCGCCTGCAGCAGCAGTGCAAGGCCGCTGACGGCGGCGAGTTGGGTGCAGATGCGACGCAAGTGACGAGTGATCATGCGAACTCCTGGTGCGGGGCTTCAGCCCGCTTCCTGCTGGCGGTGGAAATAGGTGTGGTCGAAACGTGAGCGGATGTAGTCGCCGGCCTCGATGGGCGGGTACTGCGCCGGCCATTCGGGGTTCTGGCAGCTGGGCAGCACCTCGATCAGGCTGCGCGAGTCCGGGCCGTAGAAGAACGGGATGGAGTAGCGCTGGCGCCCGGAGGTGTTGATCGCGCGGTGCAGGGTCGAGGCGAAGTAGTTGTTGGTCCAGCGCGCCATCAGGTCGCCGACGTTGACGATAAAGCAGCCTGGCAGCGGTGGCGCCTGCACCCATTCTCCAGCGCTGTTGAGCACCTGCAGGGCCGGCACTTCGTCGGTGCAGAGCATAGTGAAGCACTCGTAGTCCGAATGCGGGCCGATGCCGATCTGCGCTTCGTCGATGGGACCGTCCTGGCTGGGGTAGGCGAGCACGCGCATATGCGCCATGGGCTTGTTCAGGTAACGCTCGAAGTGGTCTTCGTCCAGCTCCAGGGCCAGGGCAAACGCGGCGAAGATGCGTCGACCGAAATCGAGCAGCGCCTGGTGGTAGGCCAGCAGGGCTTCGCGAAAGCCCGGCAGGTCGGCAGGCCACTGGTTGGGGCCGTAGCCGAACACGCCAGCGAGTACGTCCGGATCGTTCGCGGCCAGATCCAGCGCCAGGTCGAAGCCTTCGTGCATGTCGCCGGCATTTTCTTCGTTGGTGTTCTCGCCAAGCATTGGCGTGTAGCCACGCATGTTCTCTGACTGGCTGATGTTCAGGGCCAGCTTCTGCTCCATGGCCAGGTCGAAGAAGCGGTGCGCGGCCTGGAAGGTGTCGGCGATCACCGCTTGCGGTACGCCGTGGCCCTTGGCGTAGAAGAAGCCGACCTGGGTGCAGGCCTGGCGCACGGCGTCACCGACTTGGCGGCGTGCTTCGGCATCGTCGCCGTACATGGCCGAGAAATCGATCACGGGGATTTCCGAGAACGGTGCCTGGCGCGCGTCGAGTCCTGACGGTTTGAAATTGCGCGGACCGTTGCCGGTCTTCACGGTTTGCATGGCAAGTCTCCTGAAGCGGAAGAGTCAGGAGCGCAGGTCATTTCGCTGGGCGGCAGGGCGTGCGAGGAGAGGCTCATGGCCGTCGCTCCGTAAAGGGGTGGCACTGAGCGATAGCAGGGGTCATGCCAGCCGCGATGAAGGGTGACGATGCACAAGGGTTGTTGTGCAAAGTGCCTGGTTTGTGCGGGTTATGTGGCGGGGTGCAGAAGGTTTTATTGTGGGGACTGAACAAGCTTGGTGCGCGCCATCGGGGGCGCGCACCAGCATGTGCCGTGGCGGTTCAGCCGACGGTTACCTGCGGCATGGCCGGCATGGTCACGGTCTGCTCGGCGCTAGGGGCGAGCACTTCCGCTTCGCCGTCGACCACCTGCTTGCCGTCCTGGTTGTACACGCGGGTGGCGATGCGCACGCGGTTCTTCGGCAGTTTTTCCAGCACTTCCAGCTTCACCGTCAGGGTATCGCCGAGTTTCACCGGGCGGGTGAACTTGAGCTGCTGGCCGAGGTAGATGGTGCCCGGGCCGGGCAGGTTGCAGGCGATGGCAGCGCTGATCAGTGCGCCGGTGAACATGCCGTGGGCGATACGCTCCTTGAACATGGTCTCGGCGGCGAACGCGGCGTCCAGGTGCACCGGGTTGTTGTCGCCGGAGACGGCGGCGAACAGTTGCACGTCGCGCTCTTCGACTTGCTTCTCGAAGCTCGCCTGCTGGCCGACTTCGAGGGCCTCGTAGGGGATATTGGTTACCTGAGTCATGGACACTCCTTGCTTGGGCTTCGACCATGGCTCAGCGCCTGCTGCAGCCAATCGATCAAATGGGCGGTGACCTCGTCGCGATTGCTCTCGTTGAGCAGCTCGTGACGGGCCTCGGGATAAATATTCAGTTGCACGTCGCGCACGCCGGCCTCGCGCAGGGCGCCGGCGAGATCTTCCAGACGCTTGCCGTCGCTGACCGGGTCGCGTGAGCCGCCGATCACCAGCAGCGGCAGGCCGGCATCGATCTGCGCCAGGTTCGCTTTTGGGGTGATGTATTGCAGGCCGCCGAGCAGGTCGCACCACAACTGCGTGGTGCAGACGAAACCGCACAGCGGGTCGGTCACGTATTTGTCCACTTCCGCCGCGTCACGGCTGAGCCAGTCGAAGGCCGTGCGGTTGGGCCTGAAGGCCTTGTTGAACGAGCCGAAGGAGAGAAAGTCGATGACCTTGCTGCGCCCCTTGGGCCCC
The DNA here is from genome assembly GCF_002479365.1 of Pseudomonas sp. UBA7530. Taxonomy (NCBI): domain Bacteria; kingdom Pseudomonadati; phylum Pseudomonadota; class Gammaproteobacteria; order Pseudomonadales; family Pseudomonadaceae; genus Pseudomonas; species Pseudomonas sp. UBA7530. The sequence goes on along the minus strand of NZ_DLMS01000001.1, from coordinate 999,883 downwards.
AGGCGCCAGCGCTCGAAGCCGGCGATCATCCGGGCCACCTTGTACAAAGCAACAGGCTGGTAGTTGGAGCCTGACAGCACGGCGCCCTGCAGACTGCAGCTATGGCCCATCAGATAGGCCATGCCGATGTAGCTGCCCATGCTGTGGCCGAACAGGAAAATCGGCGCCTGCGGGTAACGCTGGCGAATGTGGTGATTGAGCGAGGCCAGGTCGCCGACCACCTTGTCCCAGCCGCCTTCGTCGGCGTAGTGGCCTAGCACGCCTTGCGTGGCGCTCTGGCCGTGGCCGCGCTGGTCCAGCGCATAGAGGTCGAAGCCGGCGGCCACCAGGCTTTCGGCCAGGCGTGCGTAGCGCTGGCTGTGTTCGGCCATGCCGTGGGACAGCATGACCACCGCCCGTGGCGGCTGATCACCGTGCCAGTGGTTGACGTGCAGGTGCAGACCGTCCTGAGTGGCCAGGGGGAAGACATTGTGGCGCATGGCGAATCCTTGTGCCGGAGATTGGCGGCATTGTGCACCTTGACCAGCACCAGGCAAAGCGTCGCGGTCTTTCTCGATGCCGCAAAGATCGGTTACGAATCGCTACATTTAATGCGAAATTCAGCCCATCAATGACGCCTTCGAGCTATTTGCGGCTCGGCTCTAAACTGCTACTTTCCGGGCAGTCAGATCACTTCAGGGGAAGAGGACAAGAACAATGCAACCTGATTTCTGGAACGACAAACGCGCCCCTGGCGTGCCCAACGATATCGACCTGTCCAGCTACAAGTCGGTAATCGAGGTGTTTGAGCGCTCATGCAAGCGCTTCGCCGACCGTCCGGCCTTCAGCAATCTCGGCGTCACGCTGAGCTATGCCGAGCTGGATCGCCTCTCCGCGGCCTTCGCCGCCTACCTGCAGAAGCAAACCGACCTCAAGCCGGGCGACCGCATCGCGGTGCAGATGCCCAACGTGCTGCAGTATCCGGTCGCGGTGTTCGGCGCCATGCGCGCCGGGCTGATCGTGGTCAACACCAACCCGCTGTACACCGCCCGCGAGATGCGCCACCAGTTCAAGGATGCCGGGGTGCGTGCGCTGGTGTACCTGAACATGTTCGGCAAGCTGGTGCAGGAAGTGCTGCCCGATACGGAGATCGAGTACCTGATCGAGGCGAAGATGGGCGACCTGCTGCCGAGCCTCAAGGGCTGGCTGGTCAATACCGTGGTGAAGAAGGTCAAGAAGATGGTGCCCGACTACCATCTGCCGCAGGCCATCCCCTTCAAGCAGGTGCTCAAGCAGGGGCAGGGCCAGGCGCTGACGCCGGTCAGTGCCAGCCATGACGATATCGCCGTGCTGCAGTACACCGGCGGCACCACCGGCGTGGCCAAGGGGGCCATGCTCACCCACGGCAACCTGGTGGCCAACATGCTGCAGGTCGACGCCTGCCTGTCGCAGCTCGGGCCGGACGGTACGCCGCTGATGAAGCAGGGCCAGGAGATCATGATCGCGCCGCTGCCGCTGTATCACATCTATGCCTTCACCGCGAACTGCATGTGCATGATGGTCAACGGCAACCATAACGTGCTGATCACCAATCCGCGCGACATCCCGGGTTTCATCAAGGAGCTGGGCAAGTGGAAGTTCTCCGCGCTGCTGGGCCTCAATACCCTGTTCGTCGCGCTGATGGATCATCCGGATTTCAAAAACCTCGACTTCTCCAGCCTCAAGGTCACCAACTCCGGCGGTACCGCGCTGGTCAAGGCGACTGCCGAGCGTTGGCAGCAGATGACCGGCTGCACCGTGGTGGAAGGCTACGGCCTGACCGAGACCTCGCCAGTGGCCAGTACCAACCCCTATGGCGACAGGGCGCGCCTGGGCACGGTCGGCATTCCGGTGCCGGGCACGGCGTTCAAGGTGATCGATGACGACGGCAACCAGCTGCCGGCCGGCGAACGTGGCGAGCTGTGCATCAAGGGTCCGCAGGTGATGAAGGGCTACTGGCAGCGTGAGGAAGCCACCGCCGAGGTGCTCGATGCCGAAGGCTGGTTCAAGACCGGCGACATTGCGGTGATCGATCCGGATGGTTTCGTGCGCATCGTCGATCGCAAGAAGGACATGATCATCGTCTCGGGTTTCAACGTGTACCCCAACGAGATCGAGGACGTGGTCATGGCGCACCCGAAAGTCGCCAGCTGCGCGGCTATCGGCGTGCCGGACGAGAAATCCGGCGAAGTGGTCAAGCTGTTCGTGGTGCCGCGCGATGGCGGTGTGACTGTCGAAGAGCTCAAGGCCTACTGCAAGGAGAACTTCACCGGCTACAAGGTGCCCAAGCACATCGTGTTCAAGGACTCGCTGCCGATGACCCCGGTCGGCAAGATCCTGCGCCGCGAACTGCGCGACATCGCCTGACCCAGAAGCCCCTTCCCGCTGCAGGGAAGGGGCTTTCCCGCCCCCGCTGCCACTGGCAGCCCGATTGTTGTGATTTAGTAACCGCCAGTGCCTGTTGCATGCTCTACCGCACTGCATCGGTCACACTTACGCGCTAGGCTGCAAACGCTGCAATATGCGAGCTAGAGGCTTTTCGCGGGCTATCGGCAGAAAAGATAGGTCGTGACTTTTCCGAGTTTTATAGTCACTTTTGCGACTGTTCTGGCCAGGTTTGATGCTGGTGAGCCTCTGGCAAAGCTGCTACTCTCGGCGCGCTTCCGGGCCGTGGGCCAGCGGGATAGCGAGCTAAATACACAACAAACAACCGCCGTCGCGCGGTGAAGATCAGCTGTTGCTTAGGAGTGGGCTTCCATGACCGAAAACTTCTGGAAGGACAAGTATCCCGTTGGGGTTGCTGCCGAAATCAATCCCGACCAGTACCCGAATATCCTCGCGGTACTGCAGGAGTCCTGCCAACGCTTCGCCGACAAGCCTGCTTTCAGCAACCTGGGCAAGACGCTCACCTACGGCGAGCTCTACAAGCTCTCCGGTGACTTCGCCGCCTACCTGCAGAAACACACCGATCTCAAGCCCGGCGACCGCATCGCCGTGCAGTTGCCCAACGTTCTGCAGTACCCCATCGTCGTCTTCGGTGCCATGCGTGCCGGTCTGGTGGTGGTCAACACCAACCCGCTGTACACCGCGCGGGAGATGGAGCACCAGTTCAACGACTCCGGCGCCAAGGCGCTGATCTGTCTGGCCAACATGGCCCACCTGGCCGAGCAGGTCGTACCCAAGACCGGCGTGAAGACGGTGATCGTCACCGAAGTCGGCGACATGCTGCCGACCTTCAAGCGTCTGCTGGTCAATGCCGTGATCAAGCACGTGAAGAAAATGGTGCCGGCCTACCACCTGCCGCAGGCCGTCAAACTCAACGACGCCCTGGCCAAGGGCCGCGGCCAGAGCTTCAGCGAAGCCAACCCGAGCAACGCCGATATCGCCGTGCTGCAATACACCGGCGGCACCACCGGCGTGGCCAAGGGCGCCATGCTCACCCATCGCAACCTGGTCGCCAACATGCTGCAGGTCAAGGAGCTGATGGGCGCCAACCTCAATGAAGGTTGCGAGGTGCTGATCGCGCCGCTGCCGCTCTATCACATCTATGCCTTCACCTTTCACTGCATGGCGATGATGCTGATCGGTGGCCACAACATCCTGCTGACCAACCCGCGCGACCTGCCCTCGGTGGTCAAGGACCTGGGCAAATACCGCTTCACCGGTTTCGTCGGCCTCAACACCCTGTTCGTTGCCCTGTGCAACAACGAGGACTTCCGCAAGCTGGACTTCTCCAGTCTGAAACTCACCGTCTCCGGCGGCATGGCCCTGCAACTGGCCACGGCCGAGCGCTGGAAGGAAGTCACCGGCTGCGCCATCTGCGAAGGCTTCGGCATGACCGAGACCAGCCCGGTGGCCACGGTCAACCCATTCAGCGCCATCCAGCTTGGCACCATCGGCATCCCGGTGCCCTCGACGCAGTGCAAGATCGTCAACGACGACGGGCAGGAGCTTCCCATCGGCGAGATCGGCGAGCTGTGCGTGAAAGGCCCGCAGGTGATGAAGGGTTACTGGCAGCGCCAGGAAGCCACCGATGAAATCCTCGATGCCGAAGGCTGGCTAAAAACCGGCGACATCGGCCTGATCCAGGAAGACGGCTACCTGCGTATCGTCGATCGCAAGAAGGACATGATTCTGGTGTCCGGCTTCAACGTCTATCCGAACGAGCTGGAAGACGTGCTGGCGACCCTACCGGGCGTGCTGCAGTGCGCCGCCATCGGCGTGCCGGACGAAAAATCCGGCGAGGCGATCAAGGTGTTCGTGGTGGTCAAGCCCGGCGAGAGCGTGACCAAGGAGCAGGTGATGGAGCATATGCGCGCCAACCTCACCGGCTACAAGGTGCCCAAGGCCGTCGAGTTCCGCGACGTGCTGCCGACCACCAACGTCGGCAAGATCCTGCGCCGCGAACTGCGTGACGAAGAGCTGAAGAAGCTGGGCAAGAAGTGATGGATGCCCGCTGAAACGAAAACCCGCTGCGGCGGGTTTTTTGTTGCCTGAAAAAGTAGCGCTGAGACGGAACGCCGCAGGCGGCGCGCTAATTTGCCGCTAACGGGCTCCCATCTACGGCTATTTTGTTTGTTCTGGATATTCATTCTGTTGCGCGGCTCGCTGGTCATACCAGTTTTTGCGTTTCTCTGTTCTTTTGCTGTCGTGCTATTGGCAATATGCCAGCTCTATAACATCAAAGCGCCGGTAAAGGTGTACTGCCAATGATCTTCTCGCTGCGTCTGCGTTCCAAAGTGCTGTTGCTGGCTTTGGGGCCTATCTGCCTGTTGACCCTGTTACTCAGCACTATCGCGTTCGTCGTTCTCGGCAATTTGGCCAATCAGCAGGAGGCCCAGACCCGGGCCAAGCTGGTGGCTGACCGCAAGGCGGAGATCAAGCAATACGTCGAGCTGGCGCTGAACGCGATTGCGCCGCTGTACCAGGCGTCCGCAGATGGCGACATGAATGCGCGCGCTCAGGCCGTCGAGGTGCTGAAGCGCTTGTCATACGGCGCGGATGGTTATTTCTGGGGGTATGACAACGACGTCCGCCGCGTGCTGCAGGGCAACACCAACGATCGCATCGGTGAGGACTTCAGCGGTTACCGCGACCCCAACGGTATCTACGCCATTCGTGAGCTGGTGCGAGCTGGCACCGACAGCAGCCATTACGTCGACTACAGCTTCGTCCTCGGCGACAGCAAGGTGCTGGTGCCCAAGGTCGGCTTCTCGCACTACCTGCCGAAGTGGAAGATGGTCTTTGGTACCTCGGTCAATCTCGACGGCGTGGAGCGCGACGTCCAGGCCGCGCGTGCGCAGTTCCAGGAGAGCGTCGACCGCTTGCTGATGGTCATGGCCGGCTCTGCCGTTGGCCTGCTGCTGGTGCTGGCCCTGTTGTCTATGCCGCTGGCGGCGTCGATCACCAAGCCGGTGCAACTGATCAAGAGCAAGCTCGATGACATGGCCGCTGGAGAGGGGGATCTGACCCAGCGTCTGCCGGTCACCAGTCAGGACGAGCTGGGGGAGCTGGCGACGTCATTCAATGCCTTCGTCGCCAAGATTCATGCACTGGTGCAGCAGGTGTCGGTGACCACCGACCAGCTCTTCGGCCTGGTCGGCGGCGTGTCCAGCCAGGCCCAGCGCTCCGAACAGGCCATGGCCGGGCAGCGTCACGAGACCGAGCAGGTCGCCACCGCCATCAATGAGATGTCCGCTGCGGCCCATGAGGTGGCGCAGAGCGCCCAGCGCGCCGCCGAGGCTGCGCGCGAGACGGACCAGCAGGGGCAGGAGGCCAAGCGGGTGGTCGATGGCAGCATCGCCCATATCCATGATCTGGTCGGTGAAGTGCGCAGCAGCAGTGAGTCGCTGGACAGTCTGCGCCGTGACGTACAGGGCATCGTCAGCGTGCTGGAGGTGATCCGCGCGATCGCCGACCAGACCAACCTCCTGGCGCTCAATGCCGCCATTGAGGCGGCGCGCGCGGGCGAGGCCGGGCGTGGTTTTGCCGTGGTGGCCGATGAAGTGCGCGCGCTGGCCAGCCGCACCCAGCAGAGCACGGGCGAGATTCAGGGCATGATCGACCGTCTGCAGAATGCCACTGGCGAGGCGGTCGCGGCGATGCAGCGCGCCAGCCAGATGGGTGACAGTACCCGTGAGCAGGCCGGCCATGCCGGCGAGGCGTTGGACAGCATCGCGGTGCTGATCGGCACCATCAACTCGATGAACGCGCAGATCGCGAGCGCCGCCGAGGAGCAAACGGCAGTGGCCGAAGAGATCAACCGCAGCGTGCATCAGATCGCCGTCGCGGTGGACGAAGTCGCCAGCGACGCAGCGCAGGGTGCCCAGGCCGCTCGCGACCTAGACGGCCTGGGCGGACGCCTGCAGGGCCTGGTCGGTCAGTTCCGCGTCTGAGTCTCGAGCGCTTCAGTCCGTCGCGACGCCCAGGGTGCGGCGTTCGTGAGCGGGGCTGAAGCGCACCGCCATGGCCATCAGCAGCACGGTTGCCAGCGCCATCAGCTGCCAGCTCAGGCTCAGGTCCGCGCTGTAGCGGCGCAGCACGCCAGCCAGCAACGGCGCGCACGCTGCAATCAGATAACCGCCACCCTGGACGAAGGCCAGCAGCTCGCCAGTCTGCTGCGGATCCTCCAGGTGATCCTGCGCGACGACCAGCGACAGTGGGAACAGACCGCCGATACCGACACCCAGCAGCAGGGCGACGAGTACCACCAGTGTCTGCGGTGCCAGCTGCAGGACGATCAAACCGGCAAGAAGCGACAGCAGCACCAGCGCCAGCAAGGGTCGTCGATCCGGGAAGCGAGACAGCAGGCTTGAGAGCAGCAGGCCGGCGACCACCTCGCACAGTGTCAGCGCGGCCAGCAACAGGCCACTGGCCTGAGCGCTCCAGCCCAGGGCCGTGTAGTAGGGCGGCAGCCAGGCCAGCACCAGGGTGTAGCCGGCCGTGCCAATGCCGAAGAAGCTCATCAGCAGCCAGGCTCTGGGCCAGCGCCAGGGCACGAGCGGCGGCGTGGCGCTGGCGACGGTTGCCGGTCTGGCCGGCGCCGCACGACGCCATATCGCCGCGCCGAGCAGGGCCGGCAGTGCCCAGCCCGCCAGGGCCCATGACCATCCCACCGACTGCGCCAGCCATGGCGTGAACGCCGCACCGAAAGCGGCGCCTGCCATGATCGCGCAACTGTAGAAACCGATCAGGCGGCCGCTGTCCGCGGCGAAGCGCGACTTGATCAGGCCAGGCAGCAGCGCCTGAACGAAGGCGATGCCGGCACCGGCGAGCAACGCGCTGATGATCAGCGTGTTGCCGTCGGGCAGCAGGCCACGCAGCAGGCAGGCGAAGGCGATCAGCAGGGTGCCGAGGAAAATGCCGGCGCTGTCGCCAAGACGTCGACGCAGCGGGCCGGAGGCCAGCGCCCCCAGCCCCATGATGACCACGGGCACGCTGGTCAGCAGGCTGGCACCGACAGAGCCCAGGCCGGTATCGAGCTGGATGCGATCGAGCAGCGGGCCGATGGCCGCCAACACCGGGCGCAGGTTCAGGCCGAGCAGGATGATCGCGATCAGCAATAGATTCTCGCGCTTCACTGCTGGGCCTCCTGCGCGCTGCGCCAGGCCACCAGCAGCACGCCGGCGACGATGCACAGCGCGGCCAGCAGCATGCTCAGGCTGCCCTGTTCACCGAGCAGGCCGATGGCGATGGCCGCGCCAGTGATCGCCGCCACCGAACCGATCTGGCTGAGAAATACGGTGCCGGCCAGGTTCTGCAGGATGAAGAACAGCGCATAGACCGCCGCGAACAACAACATCTGTGCCGCCAGCAGGCCAACCGCCTTGGCACTGCCCAGATGCGGCGCGAAGTCGACGCCGAGCAGGGCGGTGGGAATGAGCAGCAAGGCGCCGCCCAACAGCATGCCGGGCGCCAGCGACAGCGGGCTGGCGCCACTCGGCCAGTAGCGGGCGCGGTAGATATTGCCCAGTGCCAGGAACACCGGCACGCTCAGCGCGCCCAGCACCCACAGCGTCGGGCTGTCGCCGCTGTTGAGCTTGCCCAGCGCCAGCAGCAGGCTGCCGGCCAGACCGATGCAGATGCCCAGCAGGCGGATGCGACTGAGTCCTTCCATGCGCAGGGCCAGGGCCAGCAGGTAGGTGATCAGTGGCGGGAAGGCCAGGCACATCGAGGCGAAGCCGGCTCCGACATGGCCGATGGAGCTGAACAGCAGGGCGTTGGGAACCGCGATGCTGAGCAAGCCGGAGGCCAGGTAGTAGCGCTGTTGAGGCAGGCTCATGCCGGGCCGTTCCCCCCGCAGCCAGGCGAACAACAACAGCAGCAGACCACCACCGAGCAGGCTCCAGAGCAGGAAGGCCATCGGCTGCCATCCGCTGCCGCTGGCCAGCTTGACCAGGTTGCTGGTCAAACCCATCAGCGTACCAATGGTGAACAGCAGCGAAACGGCCAGAAATGGCCGATATTGAGTGCCCGACATGCGCGTGCCTCCTTGGGGTGAATACGCTACGATGGCAACATTCTTTTTGAAAAGTATCTTGATAGCAAGATAAATCGGGGGCGATATGCAAGACCGCGCACAACTGGCCGCTGAACAGTGGCGACGCCAACGACCCGATCTCGATGGTTTCGCCATGGCCGTGATAGGTCGCCTGGGCGAACTCAGTCAGGTGATCAGCCGCGACCATCTGCTGCCGTTCTTCGCCGAACACGGGCTGCAGGCCGGCGAGTTCGACCTGCTCGCTACCCTGCGGCGCTCGGGTGAGCCTTATGCGTTGATGCCTACCGCGCTGTACGAGAGCGCGATGATTTCCTCGGGCGGCATGACCAGTCGCATCGACCGTCTGGAAAAGGCCGGGCTGATCGAACGGCGCAAACACCCCAGCGACCGCCGTGGCGTGCTGGTGGCGCTTACCCCGGCCGGGTTCGAATTGATCGACGGTATGCTCGCCGCCCATGTGGCCAACCTGCAGCGTGTGCTCTCAGGATTGACCGCCGACGAGCAGCGGGCGTTGCATGAATTGACCGGCAAGTTGCTGGCGGGCCTGATGCCGCGAGACGCAGACTAGAGGCCGTAGCCTGGGGCTTTGCCGTTGCGTGTTCGTCAATGTTCTTCATCAGCGATGTCCTTGCGATGCATGCGCCAGCGAGGCGATCGGTGCCACTGCCATGAAGCACTCATGCGACAGCTGAGATGATCTGACAGTCGTGGACGTCGACTGCCAGATCAACACGCTGTCATCATTGCTTGGCGATGCCGGTCTGGACGTTTCAACGGCCAGCCCTTCGATACCCTCGACCTCAAGGCGCCGGCATGGCCAGGTCGAAGGCACCGCTCTGGTCTAGCGCCTGGATATGGTAGACCTGCGGTTCTGCCGCGAAGCAGTGCTCCAAGCCCATCATGAACAGTCGGTGGTCTTCACTCGCCTCGAAACGCGGCGTGTGATCCTCGAGGGTTTGCCACCGCACGATCAGGTTGAAAATCTGCGGGCTCTCGATCCCTTGCGCGAGCATGTGGCCGTCGTAACCCTTCGCGCGTTGCAGCAAATGAGTGACGTCGGCAAAGGCACGTCTGAACGCTTCGATGTGCCCGTCGCGGATGGGCAGTAGGGCAATTTCATGAACCATGGGAAAGTCCTCTTGTGAGTTGGGCGTAAGCACTTACGGGATGAACGATGGCTCGACGGCGATCGCGATTTTTCCCCGAAGGCCGTTGTTGGCGCTTTCCAGCAGCGCGTGAGCGCGCGGAATGTCGGCCAGCGAATAGACGGCGCCAACGTGTGGGCGCAGCTGTCCGCGCTCGACCAGGGCGCTGAGTTCATCGAGCTTCCCGCGGTTCTGTCTGGTGAAAACGAAGTGGAAACTCGCGTTCTTGCCCCATGCCTGAATCACATTCTGCGGTTGGGCAATGTCCACGATCGAGACCACGCGACCGAGCTGGGCAAGCGCGTCGGGGCTGCGCGACAAGGTGTTGCCGCCGATGGTGTCGAAAATCACATCGACACCAAGGCCATCGGTTTCCCGCAAGACGGCATCGACGTAGTCCTCTTTTTCGTAGTCGATGACCACGTCGGCGCCCACGCTTCGCGCGAACTCGAAGTTGGCTTCGCGTACGGTGGTCAGCACCCTGGCGCCCATGGCCTTTGCCAGCTGGATCGCCACATGACCAACGCCACCTGCGCCGCCGTGCACCAGAATGCTTTCACCCACCCTGAGCGCCGCGCGCACCACCAGTGCTTCCCACGCCGTTCCGCCGACCAGCGTCAGGCTTGCGGCTTCGAGATGGCTCAGCGAGGCAGGTTTCTTGCCGATAATGCTTTCGGCTGCGACGTGGTATTCGGCGTAGCTGCCCGGGCCGTCGAAGATTTGCGGGGTGTACCAGACCTCGTCGCCCGGCTCGAAGCTGGTCACGCCAGGGCCGACCGCTTCGACCACGCCGGATACGTCGTGTCCGGTGATGCTGGGCAGCGGCACCAGGTCGGCGTAATCACCGCGGCGGACCTGGAAATCCAGAGGATTGATCGAGGTCGCGTGAACCCGCACCAAAACCTGCCCTGCGTTCGGCACGGGTTTGGCGACGTCGCTCAGCTCGAACGATTCAGGGCCGCCAAATGATTTGAGGATTTGCGCTTTCATAAGAACTCCTTGTTTCTGGAAAAAGGGATATCGGGAATTTTCGATGTGTAATGGTAGTGATTTATCGCTGCTTGCTATGCGTTCAGGCCATGTTGGACCTCGCTACGTTAAAAAGGAATATCGGTATTTTTCGATATTTACAGGTAAAAAATTACAGCTCTTTGCCGATGATCTCGGCAAGCGCGCGGATATTTGCTTCGTTGCGTTTGTAGTAGGTCCACTGCCCGATACGCCTGACTTCGACCAGGCCGGCCCGTTGCAGGGTCGCGAGGTAGTCGGACACCGTCGACTGCGACAGCCCGACGCCTTCCTGGATGCTGCTGACGCATACGCCCACGGTATGAACATCCCCTTCATCCTGCGGAGGGAAGTTCTTAGCGGGATCCTTCAAGCCCCTCAGAATGTCGAGGCGCGTGCGGTTCGAGAGGGCTTTGAATACGTCGATCAGTTCCATGGCGCGATAATATCGGCTTTTCCCGATATGTCAATGCTGTAACCCGAGGCTTTTCGTTAGGCATTTGCTTGATCCGCATCTGCCGTCACCCGAGGGACGTTTTGCACTTCAATTGCACGCAGCCCGATGAGCTTGCGCCAGCAGCGCCGCTCAGTCTGGTAGCGCGGCTTTCTGAGAAAATCAGCGGAGTTGACGTTCGGTAGGAGAGCCTGCCGTTCCGGTAACTGCCGCTGCTTACATTCGGTGATGTTCCAGCAGAAAATCCACGAACACCCGCACCCGTGCCGGCATTGCCGAGCCGCCTACGAACACCGCATGAATCGGCTCCCTGTCGCCGGGGTTGAAGGCTTGCAGCAGTGGTATCAGGTCGCCGCGCTGGATGTCTTCGGCCACGCTGAAATCGCCGATGCGCGCGATGCCGGCGCCCATCCGGGCGAACTGCGCCAGCGCCTCGCCACTGCTGCATTCGATGTTGCCGCACACCTTCAGGGAGAACGCCTGGCCATCGCGGGTGAATGGCCAGTTGGGCTCGGCGCGGCGGAAGTTGAAGCGCAGGCAGTTGTGCTGGAGCAGGTCTTCCGGTTGCTGCGGCGTGCCGTGGCGCCGCAGGTAGTCAGGGGAAGCGACCACCACCTGGCCGGTGTCGCCAACTTTTCGTGCGGTCAACGGGCTGTCCGGTAGAAGGCTGAAGCGCACGGCCACGTCCGCCTGGCCGCCGAGAATGTCGACCACTTCATCGCCCAGGCTGAGGTCGACGGTGATGTTCGGGTAGCGCGCGCTGAACGCCGCCACCAGCGGCACGATGGTCATCCGGCCATGGCCGAGCGCAGCACTGACACGCAAACGGCCTCGGGGTACGCCTTGGTCAGCGATGGCTTCTTCCACTTCCGCCATATCGGCAAGGATGCGCCGGGCACCACGCAGGTACGCCTCGCCCTCGGCGGTAAAGGTGATTGCGCGGGTGGTGCGCAGCAGCAGGCGCGTGCCGAGGCGCTGCTCGGTACGGGCGATGATTCGGCTGACCGCCGAAGGTGTCAGCCCCAGTGCACGCGCAGCAGCGGACAGGCTGCCTTCCTCCGCCACGCTGGCGAACACGAGCATTTCGCCCGACCTGCCGTTGAAGTCCATTTGTGCTCCGTAAGCAAAGGTGTTTGCCAGAAATGCCATCTACCGCCGGCAAGGTTTCGATCCTAGCATTCGCGGCATAGATGAGGAGACTTCCATGCGTATCAATCCACCACTCGTTGCACTCGCTATCGGTGCCTTCGGCATCGGCGTCACCGAGTTCGCCCCCATGGGCATGTTGCCGGGTATCGCCAGCGATCTCGGTGTTTCCATTCCCGCTGCCGGCCTGTTGGTCAGCGCCTACGCCCTCGGCGTACTGCTCGGCGCGCCGTTGATGACCCTGACCACTGGCCGGATTCCCCGGCGCTACCTGCTGATCGGGCTGATGGCCATCTTCACCCTGGGCAACCTGATGTCGGCCCTCGCCACCGATTACACCAGCCTGTTAATTGCGCGGGTCGTGACCTCGCTCAACCACGGCGCTTTCTTTGGCGTCGGCTCCATCGTCGCCGCCAGCGTGGTCGCACCAGACAAACGTGCCGGGGCGGTGGCGGCGATGTTCATGGGCCTGACATTGGCGACCATCGGCGGCGTGCCGCTGGCGACCTGGTTCGGTGAGTTGTTCGGCTGGCGTACGGCTTTTGCGGGTATTACCGGCCTGGGCGTATTGGCCATGCTCGCGCTGTGGTTCGCGCTACCCAACGTGCCGCTGCCAAAGAGCGACGGCGTGCTGGCGGAAATCCGCGTGCTGGGTCGCGGCCCGGTACTGGCGGCCCTGGCCCTGACCGTGATCGGTTCCAGCGCAATGTTCACCGTTTTCACCTACATCGCGCCGATCCTCAGCAGCGAGACCCAAGCATCCACCGCCTTCATCACCTCCATGCTGGTGCTGTACGGCATCGGCCTGACGCTCGGCAACATCTGGGGTGGTAAAGCGGCGGATAGCTCCGTCGACCGCACCCTGATCGTCTCGCTCGGTGCGCTGATCCTGGTCTTGCTGGCCTTCACCGTGCTGATGCGCTGGCCGCTGCCGGCAGCCGTGGCCATCCTGATCTGGGGCATCGCCAGCTTCGCCATCGTGCCGCCGCTGCAGATGCGCGTGATGGAGGCCGCCAGAGAAGCGCCCAACCTGGCCTCGGCAGTGAATATCGGTGCCTTCAACCTCGGTAACGCGATTGGCGCGGCTTTGGGCGGTGCGGTGATCAATGCCGGGCTGGGCTATCCGGCGATTTCACTGGCCGGTGCAGCGATGGCCGGGCTGGGACTGCTGATGGTGCTGGGGTTTGCCTGGCGCTCCAGGGCGGTGGCGGCTGCGGTGGCGTAAAGGCAGGCAACATGGATCAGGGCGGCTGCGGCTTGAAAGGAACTGCAGTTTGCCCCCGATTCTCCGGGCGCTGGCGGGTATTTCCGCCAGGCTCCCGCTAAACCGTCGGCACCGTCCCTCCGTCAATGACGAATTCCGTACCAGTGATGGACGCGGCGCGGGGGGAGGCGAGGAAGGCTATGAGATCCGCCACTTCGTCCGGACTGGATGGGCGACCGAGAGGGATGCCCCCCAAGGCCTGCATGATGAGTCGTTTGCCGCCTTCATAATCGGTGCCGGCCTCCTGCGCGAGCCGCTCGGCCAGGGCGACCGATGCTTCGGTTTCGACCCAGCCTGGCGATACCCGCACCACACGGACACCCTGAGGCGACACTTCTTTCGACAGGCTCTTGCTGTAAGTGGCGAGCGCCGCCTTGGCTGCGGCGTAGGCGGTGGTGGCTTCCGCCAGAGGCAGGTGGCTCTGGATCGAGGTCACGTGGATGATGACGCCCGCCTGGCGTTCCAGCATCGCCGGGAGCAGGGCGCGATCCAGGCGCACGGCTGGCAGCAGGTTGAGATCGAATTCGCGCTGCCACTGGTCGTCGTCCAGTGCCGCGAAGCCGCCAGCGGGGGCCGATGAGCCGCCCAGCACATGGATGATGATGTCCACCTCGCCCAGGCGCTTGCATGCTCCATCGACCAGGGCGTCGCAGCCTTCACGCGTCGACAGATCGGCCTGAATGAACAGTTCATCCGGAAGGTCCTGGCTCACCTGGCGCGCCGAAGTCAGAACCTTGGCGCCTTCTGCGACGAAGCGCTTCACTACCGCACGGCCGACACCCTTGGTACCACCGGTGACCAGTACGTGCTTGCCGGTCAGGTCGAGGTTCATCACGGTGCGATCTCCAGCGAGCGGATCTGGCCATCCGTGAGTGCGAACAGGTGTTTGAGCAGCACTGGGCTACCGGGGAAGTCGCCAACTACCCGTGCGGTAACGCTCAATCCTTCACCTCGTTGTGAGACATCCACGGGCTCGACGCGGTAGCTGGAGGCCTGCCGAGCCTCCCGTTGCCACGCCACGATGGCGTCGATGCCCTGGTGCGTGCGTTTCTCGTCGATCACCGTGGCGTCCGGATGGAAGCAAGTGGCAAGGCGTGACAGATCGTCGCCATTGCTGATTGCGAAGTAGGTGTTTACGGCTTCGGGCAGCTGCAGGTTCATGGCCTGTGTCCTCTCGTAATGGGCGGGGGCGCTACGGGAGTGATCTTGCTGCTCAATGGATAATTTGCTCAACTGGGACAGAGTTAATGACCTATCCCGAATAGCAGGATAATCCAATGGCTGACCCGCGCCTGGGCCTCAATGAATTGGAAGCGGTGCTGGCCGTGGCGCGCCGGGCCTCGTTCCGCCAGGCCGCCATCGATCTCGATGTATCCACCACCGCCTTGAGCAACACCATCGCCAAGCTGGAGGCCAGCCTGGAAACCCGCCTGTTCAATCGCACCACGCGCAGTGTGTCGCTGACCGAAGCGGGGGCGCTGTACCTGGAGCAGGTCGGGCCGGCGTTGCAGGACGTTCGTACGGCGCTTGAAGCGGTGCGTTCGCATAATGCCGGGCCGGCGGGGACACTGCGCATCAATGCGTTTGCCAGTGCGGCCCGCGCAACCCTGATGCCGCTGGTGCTGGAGTTTCTGCAGCGTTATCCGCACGTACACATCGACATGGTGACCGAAGGACGTCTGGTGGACATCGTCGCGGGCGGGTTCGACCTCGGGGTGCGCTCGGCGAACCTCGTGCCCAGCGACATGATCGTGATCCCCCTTGGGGCACCGCAACGCTACGCCGTGGTCGGCGCGCCGGGATACTTCGAGCAGCACGGGCGACCGCGCACCCCGGCTGATCTGCTGCGCCATGCCTGTATTCGCATCCGCCTGCCCAACGGTGCGATCTATCCCTGGCAATTCGAGCGGGCAGGGGAGGTAACGAGACTCGATGTCGCCGGGCCGCTCACGCTCGATGAGTCCGGCGTGGCCAAGGCTGCGGTGCAGGCGGGGGTAGGGCTTGGCTTCTTCATGGAGCAGGACGTGAAGGCTGAAATCGAGGCCGGGCAGTTCGAGCGGGTGCTGGAGGGCTGGACCCCGCCTCTGGAGAGGCTGTGCCTCTACTACCCAAACCGCCGCAATCCGTCTGCAGCACTCAAGGCCTTCACTGCCCTGGCGCGGGCGAACTTGGCCGGCAAGGACGAGCTGGGTTGAACACCAGGCGTGAGGGCGATTTTGCCAAGAGCCGTTTCCCAGATTCTCACGCGTCTTCCGGTTTAAGCCTTCGCAGCAGGACTCAAGCGAAAGCTGACACCCATGCGGTTGAACGCGTTCATGGCTGCGATGGCCGTCGTAAGGTCGACCAGATCTTTCGGGGTGAATGCAGACGATGCCGCGGCATAAGCCTCGTCGGAAACATGCGTTTCGCCGACCAGGGTCACTTCTTCCGTCCAGGCCAAGGCGGAACGTTCCTGCTCGGAAAACAGATGCGCGGCCTCATGCCAGACCGGCACCAGAACGAGCTTCTCTACCGACATACCTCCCTTGATCAGATCTCGTGAATGGATATCGATGCAGTGCGCGCATCCATTGATTTGCGATGCCCGCAAGAACACGAGATGTATGAGCTGAGGCGGCAGGTTCGTTCCGGTGGTGACGTAATGGTGCAGCCCGCCCAGCGCTTTAGCTGCACCGGGTGAAGCCTCAAACCAGTCAAGACGAGTCATAGAGCAGTACCCTTTGTGGATGGGGGGTCAGTAAGGTCTGCTCAATTAAGACAACTAAGAGGATCAAGGTATTGAGCCAATTAAAGGCTTAATGAATGGTCCACTTTGCGGAAGGGCCGTTGTGGACTTTGATGAGGCAGAGCGTGGGAACGATCATGAAGAGGCGAGGGCATGCCCTCGCCTGAGTCGTTACAGCCGCAATTCCGTCCGTAATGCCTGATGCTCGCCGCCCAATGGCGAGCAAAGGCGCTGGTGAATGCGGCTGAGAAAACCCAGCTCGAAGGCATGGCGCTGTGCGCCAGGCGGGTACAGCTGCCGCTCCAGCAACAGATTGGCCCACAGCCAACCGCTGTTTGCGTCGTCCAGCCAGGCCTGCGCGGTTTGTACGCCGTGGCCGAAGCTCGCCTGGCAATCTGCATTCCAGCCAAATTCGGCAGGCGGTTGCCCGTCATGGCCGGGCAGATAGGTGAGATAACGTTGCAGTTCAATCATGCTCGGCCCTCCCGGCTGCCTGGGCGATGGCTCGGCGGTAGAGCACAATCAACTCGCTCAGCAGCGCATGGGTGGTACTCGCTAACTCCGGCTCCGGCATTCGTCGTAACAGCTTGGTCAGCAATGCCGCCCGATACTCGGCTGCTGCCTGCAACGAGCACTCGTCGGCCACATGGCTATGCAAGGGATTGCGTGGCGTGGGAAAGGGGATAACGACGGATTCAGACTTGGTCATGCAGCACCTCCAAAACGGAAGTCGACATGACAGCCAACAGCCCAGGGCGGAGCCCTTGGGTAAAAGGGGGATAGTGCATTTTCCATATGCTCCTTCGTGGATTTAAGGAGCCGCGTTCCATTCGCTACCACACGATATGGAGGCGGACCGTGCAAGGGTGGTAGACCGACCCACGAAGGACGCCGGCCAGGCCGAAGCCTGCCTCACACGGCCCGCCATAAATGCGCGAGAAAACAGCAGGCACAAAAAAAGCGCCTGCTCTCGACTATGGCGCTACCGCGCCTTCGTGTGAATCGGGCTACCACACCCGGTCACGGGATTGACCGTGACGGGGCGGACTGTAGCGCGGGGTGCAGGGCAAGGCAAGGTGTGGAGTGGTTGCTATCGGCCAGAGGCAGACGACGTTAGGCTCGTAAATAAATCTGTCCCCTATGGGTACGATTTCTAACCATTTTTTAAGTGGTCGCAGCCTAGTGCTCTGGTGAAAAATATCGCTTCGTAAGAGCCAACCCTCTAGGACGGCCAGTGGTCAATCAGGTGCAATCTCAGACGCAAAAAGCGATGATGTCACGACGAGCTATTCGCGAGCCAGAATAGGAAAGGTGATGACCAACCGCTCAGACACTCCTCCAGGGTTATGACCACGGCCTGAAAGCATTCTGACTTAAACGAGCGTTGGCATATCAGTGCACTGACGTAATTAACAAGTTCCGATTCTCAATGACTATTAGACTTTGAATCGGATCACTATTCAGGTGATGGAGAAAACTTGGCATGATTGGAGCGCCGAATGTTCAAAACTGATTCTAGAGGGAGCCACGAGGGTCCCCATGGAGATGCTTTGTCGTTGCGTGGTGAGTCTAATGCTTCAGCTTCACTTATCACTGGAACAGACTTCCCTTGCCTTGATATACGTAAAACCAAGATCGCACTTAACTCAGCCGTAAATCATGACAAGGGCTACCTTCCCTTGACTAGGTATTACGGCAGTAAGCGTAGACTTGTCGACTGGATGGTTGGCGAATTCCAAAAATATGAGTTCCAAACGGCGCTTGATGTTTTTGGAGGGACATCCACGGTGTCCTTAGCTTTAAAGAATTTAGGCAAGCAAGTCACTTACAATGACATACTGGAGTCAAATCGGGTTACTGCTACTGCGCTACTTTCAAACCAGCCATGCCTTACGAGTCAAGATGATCTAGAAGATTTTTTTTCAAAGATTATTCCCGAGCATGGGTTTGTTTCTGAATACTTCAATGGTATCTATTATACTTCCGAAGAGAATAACTGGCTTGATGGCGCCATCAATGAGTTGAGCAAAATCAAAAATACATTAAGAAAGTGTGAAATATTGTATTGCCTAATGCAGGCATGTTTGCAAAAGCGACCCTTTAATCTTTTTCACCGCAAAAATTTACATCTTAGACAGAATAATACTAGAGACACTAAATTCGGTAACTGGGCGACTTGGGAGAAACCATTTTCGGTTCTTATTCATCGTGCGCTGGGTGAAATAATCAAAGCGCGACAACCCGCCAAGTATGACCCCATTATTCTGCCCTGCACTGACGCTATTGCGCTTCCTTCGGGTTATGACTTTGTCTACCTTGATCCGCCATATATTCCACTTAGAAAGCAAGATATATCCTACATGGACAGATATCACTTTCTTGAGGGGCTTTGTAATCCAAGTCAGTGGAAAGACAAGATTGATTTAGCGAAGATAAATCGACCAATACCATGCCCAGAGGATATGTCTAAGTGGATAAGCAAGGTGCAATTCAAGGATCATCTATTTACTTTGATTGAGAAGCATAAGGGTTCGACAGTTTGCCTTTCTTATGTTCACGATGCGTATCCTGGCGTGCAAGAAATTAAGAGCTTTTTTTCGACAACATTTAGGCATACTGTTTTACTTGAGCATGACGTGCCACACGCATTAAGCAAAAAGACAAAGAAGGAAATTATTTTAATAGGGAGATCGTGATGGAAATGTCAAGGTTGAAGTTTGTAGTGCAAGCACCTCTCTTGTACTTTGTGGTGCTGGTGATAATTACGCTGAGCATAGGTGCCATGCTCTACTATACAAATGCAAATGCTGATGCTCGGTATATTGGTGTTCTAAGTGGTCTCGTGACGGGCTTAGGTATTGCAGCAATACAATTTTTCACGCAATACATTGAGCAAAATACCTTGGCTGAATATAAGAAGCATGGTCTGGATGAGTTTCTTCCAAATAGAAAAGATGCAGAGTACTATCGTAGGCTTATAAAGCAGACAGAGGTCGGAGATAAAATTGTAGTTGTGGGCGTCACGTGTAACAGGTTACTTGATGACTTCGCCAATGCTGCAAATGACCAATCACAAGATCTTCTGGAAGCAATGGCGCGAAATGTCGACGTGACTTTGCTTCTGCCTAAGATAAAATATCTTGCTGAACCGAATCTCTCGGATTTCAACAATAAAACCCTACCCAGGGCGCAGGCACTCGAAGCGAAGTACCCCTCAAATTTTAAAATTCGCTATTATGACTTTGAACCTTCACACAGTATCTTTCTCGCTGGCTCATATTGCATAGTTGGTCCGATATTTGAAAATATACCAAGTAGAGATACGCCGGCCATAAAGTTTCACAAGGATGGTCGCTATATAAAGCCATACCTCCAATACATTAATGATACAATAAAAAATTCTTCGCCTGATCATGAGTGAGAGAATAAAAATTACAGCTCCTGGGCGCATTCATGTCAATTTATTTGATATGAGTAATAGCGGATACCGCCAAAATGGCGGCATTGGATTTTGCATAACTGGACTGGATACGATAATCGAGTTTGTTGCATGCAAAGATTTTAAAATAATCGACAATCGAACTGTCGGTTATTCGGATCGAGAAAACGATGCTTTAATAAACTTCTTAGAACGGCTATATGCATCGCGCGCGTATGTGCAGAAATTCTGCCTAACATTTTTATCCGGCCCAGCGCCGCACAGTGGATTTGGAACTGGCACATCTACCCGATTAGCTTGCGTTGAGGCTGCATACCATTTTAATCACGTGGATCTCGATATAAAGCAAGTTGTGTTGGCGTCCGGGAGAGGTGGAACTTCTGGAGTGGGGGTTAATACCTATTTTAGTGGAGGTATGAGTATAGATCTCGGGGTTAAGTCTACCGGCTTGCAGCTAGCTCCATCTTCCGCAAGGCAAGGTCCATCTATCTTGCCAACTCAAATACTGAGTCTGCCTTTGCCGATCAGTTGGCAAGTTGGAGTAATTGTTGCACCGAAAGCATATAGAATTTCAGCGGAAGATGAGATTAGTTTTTTCAAAAGAACTTGTCCTGTAGATCCTCTTTCAGTTCACCAGTCAATATATCATGCTATGTCAGGGATGGCATGCAGCGCAATTGAGTCAGACTTCGATACATTCTGTTCGGCAATTAACGCTATGCAGGGAGTTGAATGGAAAGAAGCAGAGTGGCGTGCGCAGGCGGACATCCTTACTGAGTTAAGAAAAACTCTGCATGAGGCGGGAGCCAAATGCGTTGGTCTTTCGAGCTTAGGCCCAGCTATCTATTTCATGTCTGATGATCTTGATGCAGTATTCGCCAATCTTAACTTGGCAAGTGACTGCTTACTGGCAAGGTGCTTTCCCAATAACTCAGGTAGGACTTTAGAAATTGATTAAACTTTTCTTTCTGTCCTCAAATCTAACAAAGATAGCCCACTTTGAATATCTTCTCCGCGAGCACCCAATCATGCTCTTGCCGCCTCCTAACTATGGGAGGCCATACTATGAGCCGCGTATCGAAGATCGGGATGAGTTATTAAAAGAAAGTATTGAGAGCGCAAACCTCAAGCTGGCAAAAAGCGTTGTAGGAAGTGATCAGCCTCTTCAGCCTGATATGGTTTTCAATACTGAAAAAGAGAACGCTGGCCTTCTAGCAAGATATGCATCAAAACATCAGCACCGCATTTTTTTTATAGAAGATACATCAATAACTATCGAGGCTCTTAGCGAAGAAAGAGAATTCCCTGGTGTAGATGTAAAATATTGGATGAGAGAAACCTCATTCACCGAACTAGATCAGCAGCTTAAGTTGCTAGGCAATAATAGGAGGGTTACGGTCAGGTCGGATATTGTTTTGTATTTACCGCCCCACCTGCGTGACACGCCTGATGAAACATATAAGGTGTTTGTAGGGGAGGTTGCTGGATCTATTGTTGATGAAGAGGTTTCTTTCAAGACAAACAAGTTATATCCATGGCTGGATAATAAAACATTCAACAAGTGGTTTGTTCCCAAAGGCGCAAAAAAGCCTATAAGCCAGCTGTCAATTAGCTCCAGCTTGAAGTACGATTTTAGAAATCTAGCCTTGCACAAGCTGATCTCATTTTTGAAAAAAAAGGATCTCCTTGATGTTAAGCATTCTCAGGTAAAGCCGTTGCAGGGGGAGCTTTTTCCAAGGAAAAACTATATAATTTGCGGCGCTACATGCGCTGGTAAAACTGTATTGGCATCATCCCTCACACGCTTTCATGCTTATCAACATATAGAAGCGAGTGATTTTATGAGGTGCGCCCTGTATTCTAGGCATGGATACATGACCACGATGAAAATTCAGGATTTCGCCACAGATGCCTTAAAAAAAGACCCAGGGATTGTAGCTCGCCAGATAGCCTCTTACCTTAAAGATATGCCTACAACGGGCATTGTAATTACTGGGTTTCGCTCACCGGAAGAGATTAAGGTCTTAGAGGAGGAGCTTTCAGGTATTAGCATTGAGGCGCTTTATATAGACAGCAGTCTTGAAATTAGATACCAGCGCAATCGTAAAAGAAATCGTGCTGATGCACCTATCAGCTTTTCTGCATTTCGTAAAAAAAATGACGCGCAAAATGCGATGGGGCTTGATGCGATCCGCGCTCAATCTAAAATAATAAAAAATGAGAAAAGCATATTTGCTTACATAAGAATGACGCTTCAGTTTCTAACGGATAACTCTAATGTAATACCATTTAATTGCGATGTCTCTAAAGTGGTGGAGTTTCTTCCGCTTGAGCAGGCACTTCTTATATCGATGCTAATCGATCATAAAAAAGGGCTTCTTCCTCTCACAACTACGCAAATTGCGAGGAATGCGGAATCTAATATCCCAGGATTGAGGATGAAAGGGGATAAGTATCTTCCCATGGATAAGAATAATGTTAGTAGGTTTTTTAATCAGCGTTTTAGCCCCCATTTTGAAGCGTTTAATCAAAACAAGAAGCTTTACTTTAGCTTGTCACATACAGGCATAAGTGCAGCGATCTCCCTGTTGCGCAAGATATCAGGTGATACTCAATAATCCTGCCTCGAACCCAAAAGGGTTACTGGGTTGACTGTCCGCCTTCGCCGAAAGCCACCCCATTACACCTTAATCCCGCGCTCTTCCGCTGCTGTATAGCCTGCCCGCCCCACACCGTAATCTGCGACAATCCCGCCTTTGCCCTGATTGCCCCGATCCAGATGACTGACCTCGCCACGCTGCAGAAGAAACTCGACCACGTCATGATCGCCGAGCGCCATCGTTTGCGCCGGCAGTTGCATGAGCTGCAGAAGCAGCCCGATGAGGCCAAGCTGGCGCAGTGGCAGGCGCGTTTTCAGGCGTCCAGCGACAAGGTCGCGGCGCGGCGCAGCAGCATCCCCGCCATGCGCTACGACGATGCGCTGCCGATTGCCGCCAAGCGTGACGAGATCAAGGCTGCGCTGGAGAAGAGCCAGGTGGTGGTGATCGCCGGTGAGACCGGTTCGGGCAAGACCACGCAGTTGCCGAAGATCTGCCTGGAGCTCGGCCGGGGCGTGCATGGCCTGATCGGCCACACCCAGCCGCGTCGTTTGGCTGCGCGCAGTGTGGCGACACGGGTGGCGGAAGAGATCGGTACGCCGCTGGGCGAGCTGGTCGGCTATCAGGTGCGTTTCGAGGATCAGAGCAAGGACGGCACGCTGATCAAGCTGATGACTGACGGCATCCTGCTCGCCGAAACCCAGCACGACCGCTTTCTGGAAAAGTACGACACCATCATCGTCGACGAGGCGCACGAGCGCAGCCTCAATATCGACTTCCTGCTCGGCTACCTGAAGACCCTGCTGCCGCGTCGCCCGGATCTGAAGCTGATCATCACCTCGGCGACCATCGATCTGGAGCGGTTCAGCAAACATTTCAATGACGCGCCGATCATCGAGGTGTCCGGTCGCACCTACCCAGTGGAAACCTGGTATCGCCCGTTGGCGGCGGAGGTGGACGAGGAGGGCGAGCGCCTGCTCGATGACCTCTCCATCGACCAGGGCATTCTCGCTGCGCTGGACGAGATTACCGAGCACGAGCGCAGCGTGGGTAAGCGCCCTGGCGATGTGCTGGTGTTCCTGCCCGGCGAGCGCGAGATTCGCGAGGCGGCCGAGGTGCTGCGCAAGGCCAACCTGCGTTTTACCGAGGTGCTGCCGCTGTATGCACGGCTGACGCCGGCCGAGCAGCAGAAGATTTTCGCGCCGATGGCCGGGCGCAAGATCGTGCTGGCCACCAACGTCGCCGAAACCTCGCTGACCGTGCCGGGCATCCGCTACGTGATCGACAGCGGCACGGCGCGCATCAGCCGCTACAGCTACCGCGCCAAGGTGCAGCGCCTGCCCATCGAGCCGATTTCGCAGGCCAGCGCCAACCAGCGCAAGGGCCGTTGCGGGCGGGTCGAGCCGGGTATCTGCATTCGTCTGTACAGCGAGGAGGATTTTCTCGGGCGCCCCGAGTTCACCGACCCGGAGATTCTGCGCACCAACCTGGCGGCGGTGATCCTGCAGATGCTGCACCTGCGCCTCGGCTGCATCGAGGACTTCCCCTTTATCGAGCCGCCAGACGGCAAGGCCATCAGCGATGGCTTCAACCTGTTGCAGGAGCTGTCGGCGGTCAACCGCGAAAGCCAGCTCACGCCCATCGGCCGGCAACTGGCGCGCCTGCCCATCGACCCGCGTCTGGGGCGCATGGTGCTGGAAGGCGCCAAGCAGGGCAGCCTGGAGGAAATCCTCATCGTCGCCGCTGCGCTGTCGGTGCAGGACCCACGTGAGCGACCGATGGATCGCCAGCAGGCCGCCGACCAGGCCCATGCGCAGTGGAAGGATGTGGACTCGGACTTCGCCGCGCTGATCAACCTGTGGCGCGGCTTCGAGGAAAAACGCCAGGAACTGGGCAGCAACCCGCTGCGCACCTGGTGCAAGAAGAACTTCCTCAATTACATGCGCCTGCGCGAATGGCGTGATGCGCACCGGCAACTGGTACTGATCGCCCGTGAGCTGCAGTTGCAGGGTGGGCGTGGTCGCGATGCTGCCGCTGCGGCGAGCAATCGCGGTCAAGACCGCTCCCACAAGATTGCGCCCACCACCGATACCAAGGTCAACGTGATCCTGCGCGAGCAGGCCGAGGCCAGCGAGGCGGCGGTGCGGGCGAAGAACTATGCCGCCGTGCACAAGGCGATTCTTGCCGGTTTGCTCAGCCAGATCGGCCAGAAAACCGAGGACGGCGACTACCTCGGCGCGCGCCAGCGGCGCTTCTGGATTCACCCCTCCAGCGTGATCGGGCGCAAGAAGCCCAACTGGGTGATGGCCGCCGAGCTGGTGGAAACCACCAAGCTGTTCGCCCGTATGGTGGCGAAGATCGAGCCGGATTGGATCGAGCCGCTGGCGGCGCACCTGGTGAAGAAGAACCATCTGGAACCGCACTGGGAGAAGAAGCGCGGCCAGGTGGTGGCGTACGAGCAGGTCACCCTGTACGGCATGATCATCGTCGGCCGCCGCCCGGTGCATTACGGCCCCATCGACCCGCCGGTGGCGCGCGAGATGTTCATTCGCGAGGGGCTGGTGCGGGGCGAGATCAACAGCCGCGTGCGCTGCCTGACTGCCAACCGTCAGTTGCTCGAACGCCTCGACGAGCTGGAGGCCAAGTCTCGCCGCCGCGACATCCTTGCCGACGAGGAAACCCTGTTCGGCTACTACGAGGCGCGCATTCCGCAGGACATCTACCAGGCCGCGAGTTTCGAGAGCTGGTACAAGAAAGGCAGCGCGGCCGATCCGCAACTGCTGATCATGCGCGAGGAAGATGCCCTGGCCCGCGATGCCAAGGAAGTTACCGCCGCGCAGTACCCGGACACCTTGCGCATCGGCGAGCTGCAACTGCCGCTGTCCTATCACTTCGAGCCCAATCACCCGCGTGACGGCGTGACCCTGCGTGTGCCGGCGCCGTTGTTGCCGCAGCTGCAGCCCGAACGCCTGGAATGGCTGGTGCCGGGGCTGCTGGAAGCCAAGTGCATCGCCCTGGTGCGTGGCCTGCCCAAGGCGCTGCGCAAGAACTTCGTGCCGGTGCCGGACTTCGTCAGTGCGGCGTTGGACAAGCTGGTGTTCGGCCAGGGCTCGCTGCCGCAGGCACTCGGTCAGGAGCTGCTGCGCATGACCGGCGCTCGGGTATCCGACGAGGCCTGGGCGGAAGCGGCTGAAAGCATCGAAAACCACCTGAAGATGAATATCGAGGTGGTGGATGCGCGCGGCAAGTTCCTCGGCGAAGGCCGTGACCTGGCCGAGCTGACGGCGCGCTTCGCTGAGGCCAGCCAGGCCGCGTTGGCCATTCCGCAGCAGAGCGACAAACCGAAAGCGGTGGAGGCCAAGGCCTTCGCCGAGGTGGCCGAGAAGGCGCAGCAGAAGATCGCCGGGCTTTCCATGACGGTCTACCCGGCATTGGTGGAGGAGGCCGGGGTGGTCAAGGAAGGGCGCTTCCCGACTCAGGCCGAGGCCGACTTCCAGCACCGCCGTGCGCTGCAACGTCTGCTGCTGCAACAACTGGCCGAGCAGGCCAAGTTCCTGCGCGGCAAGCTGCCGGGGCTGACCGAGCTGGGCCTGCTGTATCGCGATATTGGCCGCGTCGAGGCGTTGGTCGAGGACATTCTGCTGGCCAGCCTGGATGCCTGCATCCTCGAAGGCGAAGCGACCCTGCCGCGTGACGGTGCAGCCCTGGCGCAACTGGCCGAGCGCAAGCGTGGCGACTGGACGGCGCATGCCGAACGTATCGCCCGCCAGGTGCTGGAAATCCTCAAGCTGCACCATGACCTGCAGAAGCGCTTCAAGGGCAAGATCGACCTGGCCCAGGCCATGGCGCTCAACGACATCAAGCTGCAACTGGCCAATCTGGTCTACGCCGGCTTCGTGCGCGAGACTCCGGGCGAGTGGCTCAAGGAGATTCCGCGTTACCTCAAGGCCATCGAGCAGCGGCTGGACAAGGTGGGCGCGCAGGTGCAGCGTGACCGCGTGTGGACGGGCGAACTCACAGGCTACTGGGAACAGTACAAGGCGCGTGCTGCCAAGCATGCCCAGGAAGGCAAGCGGGACCCGCAGCTCACGTTGTATCGCTGGATGCTGGAGGAATACCGCGTGTCGCTATTCGCCCAGCAACTGGGGACGAAGATGGCGGTATCGGACAAGCGCCTGAGCAAGCAGTGGACGCTGGTTGAAGGTTGATGATCGGCGCTCGCCCCGGTGCAGGGGCGAGCCAACCACTGATGAATGCGGAAACCGAGAACGATGAGCGCAAGTGAAGATAAATCCGGGCTGGGGCGCCGTGGCTGCCTGGGCCTGTTCCTGGCCGGCCTGGCCTTTGTGGTGCTGATTTTCGCGGGGCTGATCTACATCATGACCCGCCCGCAGGACGCCGAGATCGAAGCTGGCGAGCGCGCGGCCATCGAGGCCTGCTGGAAGAGCGCGCAGGCCACCGAACGCAGCTTCACCGAGGAGAGTTGCCAGGAGATGGAGAAGCAGTTCCTGCGCAAGTTCGGCCATCAGCCATGAACCTGCTGCAACGCCTGAGCTTCAAGCATCTGGTGGTGGGCTTCTGTGTATTGGCGCTGGGGATCGTGGTGCTGATCTGGTGGCTCAGCGGCGCTGCCTACCTGCGGCCCTATGCCGAGCAGACGGTGATCTTCGGTCAGGGCGAGTTGAAACTGCCGCCCGAGCTGGCCGGGCCTGGACCGATTCGCGTGGTGCACTTCTGGGACCCGGATTGCCCCTGCAACGCGGAAACCGACGCGCACCTGCGCTACCTGATCGGCCTGCACCGCAATGCCGATGTGGCGTTCTACAGCGTGCAGAAGCCGGGCAGCACGGGCGAGATCGCGCCGTTTCTGCGTGGGCGGATGAAGCCCCTGCCGGGCATCGAGGGCATGGAGGCGCTGCCGGCCAGCCCGGCGCTGGCGATCTGGGATCGCGACGGCAACCTGGCCTATGCCGGCCCTTACAGCGAAGGGCTGGTGTGCAACTCCAGCAACAGCTTCGTCGAGCCGGTGCTGGATGCGCTGACTCAGGGGCGCCATGTGTCCCTCGCCAGCGGCCTGGCGGTGGGGTGTTATTGCGCCTGGAAGTAGTGGCGTAGGCAGTAGGTAAAGCTATCGCGGCTGAAGCCGCTCCTACGGGATAGTTGAAAGTCTGGAGCGGCGGAGGGGCTTGCGCTTTAGCCGCGATACTCTTCGCGGCTAAAGCCCCTCCCACACAAGCCACTGCCGGCCGCCGTTCGTAGCCCGGATGCAATCCGGGGCATATATCGAGTCGTTCCGGGGTGTGCGTGGGTTAGGTGAAGCTATCGCGGCTGAAACGAAATGCCGCTCACTTTGCAGGCGCTCACAGCTCCCGTGGGAGCGGCTTCAGCCGCGATGCTTTTGGGCTGACCTCGATGGCCCCGGATTACATCCGGGCTACAACACCAGCCGTCCTCTGTCTCTACTTGACCCCGCTCTGCGCTCAGCCTTTCGGCAAGGCTGACGGTCCTCAGCTACGCATTCGAAATCTCGAAATTCCCTCAATGTCAAGCTCTGGCTAGCTGCCGGCGGACAGCATCTTTCGTGTCATTGATTCCTGTCAATTTGCTGACAAAAAGCTCTAAACCGGGGCTGTGGTCTTTTGTCGCACCCCTCCGACTCTTTGCCGGCTTCTTCCGGCAAAGTGTTTCAAATCATTGCGTATATGTTGCGAAATATGTCGAGGAGAGGCGGTCAACCGGCGCCTAAGTAGGCTGCTAACTAATTGTGCGGGGCTGTCAAAGCCTGCAACATCCGCGCTTCCCACGGTTTACCGCTTCGCTTGCACGGATGCTCAAGCTCTGAGTTCTTGCTGCCGGCCTCTTACTCGATGGGCCGCACGGCAACTGAAGCCGACTGTGGGCTCACTCAGTTGAAGGTCGTGACATGAAAGAAGAGAAATACCATCGTTGTGCGCGCTGGCTGGTGATGGCGATTGCCTTCTCGGCGCTCGGTGGATGTGACTGGGCACTGTTCAACTCGAAAGGGCAGATCGGTGTCGAGCAGGGCAATCTGATCCTGATCTCCATCGGACTCATGCTGATCGTGGTGGTACCCGTGATCATCATGACCTTCCTGTTTGGCTGGCGTTATCGCGAGTCGAACGAGAAGGCCACCTACATGCCCGACTGGGCACATTCGCACAAGATCGAACTGGTCGTCTGGGGCGTTCCCCTGATCATCGTCGCCGTTCTGGCGGTCATCATCTGGCAAACCTCGCATTCGCTCGACCCCTATCGCCCGATCGAATCGGACAAGCCGGCGCTGAACATCGAAGTCGTCTCGCTCGACTGGAAATGGCTGTTCATCTACCCGGACCAGGGCGTGGCCGTGGTCAATGAGCTGGTGATTCCGGAGAAGACGCCGGTGACCTTCCACATCACCTCCGACACGGTGATGAACGCGCTGTCGATCCCGCAGCTCGGCGGGATGATCTACGCCATGGGCGGCCAGCGTACCCAGCTCAACCTGATCGCCAACGAACAGGGCGAGTTCTTCGGCCAGTCCGGCAACTTCAGCGGCGAAGGCTTTTCGGCCATGCGCTTCACCACCCACTCGGTCAGCGACGACGCGTTCGCGCAGTGGGTCGACCAGGTCAAGCAATCGCCCGAGGTCATGGACTTCGCCACCTTCAAGCAGGTGGGCGAGCCCGGCGAAATGGTCAACCACCGCTACCCGGTCTACCCGACCCGTTACTTCGGCCAGGTCGAACCGAACCTGTTCAACAAGGTGATCGGGCAGTACGTGACCCTGAAAGATTCCCACAGCACGGCCATGCACGAAGCAGCGGAGGTGCAGGAGTGAATATGTTTGGAAAACTGACTCTGGATGCGATTCCGTACCACGAGCCAATCATCATGATCACCCTGGCCGTCGTGGCGCTCGGTGGTCTGGCGTTGTTCGCGGCGGTGACCTACTTCAAGAAGTGGGGCTACCTGTGGAGCGAGTGGCTCACCTCGGTGGACCACAAGAAAATCGGCGTGATGTACATCCTCGTCGCGCTGGTCATGCTGGTGCGTGGCTTCGCCGATGCGATCATGATGCGGACCCACCTGGCGATGGCCCACGGTGACGGGCAGGGCTACCTGCCGCCCGAGCACTATGACCAGATCTTCACCGCACACGGCATCATCATGCTGATCTTCGTGGCCATGCCCTTGGTCACCGGCCTGATGAACATCGTCGTGCCGCTGCAGATCGGCGCGCGTGACGTGGCCTTCCCCTACCTGAACTCGCTGAGCTTCTGGCTGTTCGTCGGTGGCGCGCTGCTGATCAACCTGTCGCTGGGCCTGGGCGAGTTCGCCAAGACCGGCTGGGTGGCGTATCCGCCGTTATCGGGGATCAAGTTCAGTCCGGGTGTGGGGATGGATTACTACATCTGGAGCATGCAGCTATCGGGCTTGGGGACGACGCTGACGGGGGTCAACTTCATCGCCACCATCCTCAAGATGCGTGCACCGGGCATGAGCCTGATGAAGATGCCGATCTTCACCTGGACCATCCTGGTGACCTGCGTGCTGATCTGCGGCGCCTTCCCTCCGCTGACCGCGACCCTGGCGATGCTGTCGCTGGACCGCTACCTGGATTTCCACTTCTTCACCAATGAACTGGGCGGCAACCCGATGATGTACGCCAACCTGTTCTGGATCTGGGGTCACCCGGAGGTGTACATCCTCATCCTGCCGGCGTTCGGCGTGTTCTCCGAGGTGGTGGCGACCTTCTCGCGCAAGACCCTGTTCGGCTATGCCTCGATGGTCTGGGCGACCGCGGCCATCGGCGTGCTGTCGTTCGTGGTGTGGCTGCACCACTTCTTCACCATGGGCTCGGGGGCCAGCGTCAACGCCTTCTTCGGCATCATGACCTCGATCATCGCCATCCCCACCGGGGTGAAGATCTTCACCTGGCTGTTCACCATCTTCCGTGGCCGCCTGCAACTGAACGCCATGACCTGGATGACCCTGGGCTTCCTCGTGACCTTCTCCATCGGCGGCATGACCGGTGTGCTGATGGCGGTGCCGGCGGCGGACTTCGTGCTGCACAACAGCCTGTTCTTGATCGCCCACTTCCACAACGTGATCATCGGCGGCGCCGTGTTCGGCTACCTGGCCGGCATCATCTACTGGTTCCCGAAAGCCTTCGGCTTCAAGTTGCTCGACCGCTTCGGCCGCTACTCCTTCTGGTGCTGGCTGATCGGCTTCTACTTCGCCTTCATGCCGCTGTACGTGCTGGGCTTCATGGGCATGACCCGTCGCCTGAACCACTTCGACAACCCGGCCTGGGTGCCGTGGGTGCAGGTGGCCGTGGTCGGCGCCGTGCTGATCGGTATCGGCATCGTCTTCACCGTGGTGCAGTTCGTCACCAGCTACATCAAGCGCAAGGAAAACGTCGACGTGAGCGGCGACCCCTGGGACGGCCGCACCCTGGAGTGGGCGACGTCCTCGCCGCCACCGTTCTACAACTTCGCGGTCATCCCGACGGCGGACAAGATCGACGCCTTCTATGAGGCGAAGAAGAACGGTGTCGAGCTGATGCCTGCACCGGAGCACTACGAGCCGATCCACATGCCGAAGAACACCGGTAACGGCCTGGTGGTGTCGGCGTTCGTCATCGCCTTCGGCTTCGCCATGATCTGGCATATCTGGTGGCTGGCCATCGTCGGTCTGGCCGGTGCCGCGGTCAGCTTCATCGTGCGTTCCTACGACGAAGACATCGACTACTACGTGCAGCCCGAAGAGATCGCGCGGATCGAGCAGGCGCACCACCAAACCAAAGCCAACGCAGTCGTACAGGCCTAACCATGACCGCTTACGAACCCCATTTTCCACATGACGCTCATGGCCACGGCCATGAGCACCACCACGACACCAGTGGGATCAAGCTGTTCGGCTTCTGGGTCTACCTGATGACCGACCTGCTGGTCTTCGCCACGGTGTTCGCCACCTTCGCGGTGCTGAGCAATTCCTTCGCCGGTGGTCCCACCGCCAAGGAAATGCTCAGCCCGGGCCTGCACCTTGTGCTGGTGGAAACCTTCGCGCTGCTGTTCTCCAGCATCACCTACGGCATGGCCATGCTCGCCACCTACCGTGGCGACAAGGGCGCGGTGCTGCGCTGGCTGGGCATCACCTTCCTGTTCGGTGCGGCCTTTATCAGCATCGAGCTGTACGAGTTCCGCCACCTGATCCATGAAGGTGCCGGGCCGCAGGTCAGCGCCTACTGGTCGGCCTTCTTCACCCTGGTCGGTACCCACGGCCTGCACGTCAGTGCCGGCCTGCTGTGGATGCTGGTGCTGATGTTCCAGGTTGGCAGCCGTGGCCTGACCGACACCAACAAGACCCGCGTGGGGCTGCTCAGCCTGTTCTGGCACTTCCTCGACGTGGTGTGGATCTGCGTGTTTACCGTCGTCTACCTGATGGGGGTGCTGTAAATGGCTCACCAAGACAATCACGCCGCCCACGCCGTGGGCTTCAAGGATTACCTGACCGGTTTCATCCTGTCGGTGATCCTCACCGTGATCCCTTTCATGCTGGTCATGCATCCTGAAGTGCTGGGCCTGAGTCGTGGCGCGACCCTGATCACCGTGGTGCTCTTCGGCCTGGTGCAGGTGCTCGTCCACCTCGTGTACTTCCTACACATGAAGACCGACGCGGAAGGCCGCTGGAACGTCGTTTCGATGATCTTCACCGTGTTGATCATTGCGTTCGTGGTCGGCCTGTCGGTCTGGATCATGTGGAGCATGCACTATCACATGATGATCAACTGATGCTGGCGCTCCTGAAGCAGTACCTCAACCTCGCCAAGCCAGGCATCGTCTTCGGCAATCTGATTTCCGTGACGGGCGGTTTCTTCCTGGCTTCGCGCGGCGATGCGAACCTGGCGCTGTACTTCGCGACAGCGCTGGGGGTTTCCCTGGTGATCGCCTCAGGCTGCGTGTTCAACAACTACATCGATCGGGACATCGACCAGAAGATGGAGCGCACCCGTAACCGGGTGCTGGCGCAGGGGCTGGTGTCCCCTGTGCACGCCATCGTCTATGCCTGCGTGCTGGGTGTGGCGGGGGTGGCCGTGCTGTATGCCGCCACCAATACCCTGGCGGTGATGCTGGTGCTCATGGGCTTCGTGGTCTATGTCGGCCTCTACAGCCTGTGGCTCAAGCGTGGCTCGGTGTACGGCACCCTGGTCGGTAGCCTGTCCGGGGCGGCCCCGCCCGTGGTTGGCTACTGCGCGGTGAGCAACGAGTTCGATGCTGGCGCCGCCATCCTGTTGTTGATCTTCAGCCTGTGGCAGATGCCGCATTCCTATGCCATCGCCATCTTCCGTTTCAATGACTACCAGGCCGCGAACATCCCGGTGCTGCCCGTCATCAAGGGGATTTCGGCGGCCAAGCGGCAGATCGTGCTGTACATCGCCGCCTTCGTGGTCGCGACCCTGATGCTGACGCTCAGCGGCTACGCCGGCTACAGCTACTTCGTGGTCGCCGCGCTGAGCGGTGCCTACTGGCTGTGGATGGGCGTATCGGGCTACAAGGCTGTCGATGATCGAGTGTGGGCGCGCAAGCTGTTCACCTTCTCCATCATCAGCATCACCATGCTCAGCGTGATGATGTCGGTGGATTTCATCTCCTCGCCCGAACAGGTATTGGTGACCTCCATCAATCACCTGTGCAGCCAGTTCGCCGGCAGCGCGCAGGGCATCTGCGCGGTGGTCGCCGGTATCTGACCTCGGCCCTGTGGGAGGGGCTTCAGCCGCGACTGTCGCCGCTGAATCGCCTCCCACGGGGACTGTAATACCGCTCTTTACATTCACCACAGGTGGATCGATGAAGCGTGATCCACCCTGTGGTTGAGCGTAAGCGTGGATGGCCTTCGGGCTGTCCATGTATCTCCCTTTCTTTTCCCTTCCCCAAACCGGCAGCATTTGCATTTGTTGTGGCGACTCTGTGAGTTAGTTCGCCAGAGATGGTCTTGCTGGCAGATTGCATCTGAACTACGGTGCTCGCTCCTCGTAGGGACAGAGGCGTGCTATCTGCAAGCATGGAAAAACCATGCGTAGCGGAAGGTGCTCAGTAGATTGACAGGGAGGTTCCATGGCGTTGTTGCGTTCATTGTTGGTTGCGTTGTTGATAGTCAGCCTGATGGGCTGTGCTCAGCGACAGAACGAGCAAAAGCCGGAAGCTGTGCAGACATGCCATGAGGTAGAGAGCTGCCAGCAAGACACGCCAAAGTCAGAGCCCGGTGTGGGCGAGCAACTTGCTCTTGGCGCTGTCTCTGTGGTGGTTGCAGTTGTAGCCATTCCTGTATTTCTTATTTCCTACATGGTCATCTGTCCGTTCTCTGATGGAGGATTGTGCGGCAGCTAGGTTGATGCTTTTGGACATCCAGGCACGAGGCTGTTTGTATGCCTCTTCATGGTAAATCGGGGTGCATTGGTTCAAGCTTTGCGGTTGATCCTCGCCAGCATAGGGAACATGTAATGGACGATCGTGGCCATCAGTATCGGCGCGAAACGGTGTGGCAGACCCAGAATGGGAGCATGCTCTGTGGCTAACCGTGATCTCGGCCGTTTTCCGCGCTTGAAGACGCTGTGCAATCTGGCATTGCTCCTGCTGCAGTTGATCACCTTGGCAGCCTACTGGGGCATGGCCAGCGCCAGGCCCAGCTACATGGCGATCAGTCAGGAGCTCTACCCGAGCAGCGAGCGACTGATGAACAGCTGGCTGGCCGACACGCTGGTCTCCATGCCGGCCATGCTCGTGGTAGGCGCCATCTTCGTGTTGAGCGTCGCCAAGGAGTTTGCCGGCCTGAGCAAGGTCCGGCGAATTCAACTCAATGCGCTGATCCTGAGCGTGCTGCTGGTCGTGCTGTATTTGGCCGCCTCGCCACTCTACGTCGCGGCCGCCTGATCAGCCTGCACTCGATTCCGTAGGAGCGGCTTTAGCCGCGATTGTCGCCGCTAAAGCGCCTCCTACCGTCTCAGATACTGTTCTGATTGACCCGCTGCATCAGCTCCTCGGCCGACTCCTTGCGTTCTGAGTAGCGATCCACCAGTTCCGGGTGGTCGCGCAGCAGCCAGGTGAAGCGCATCAGCTCTTCCATCACATCCACCAGGCGGTCGTAGTAGGGCGAGGGTTTCATGCGGTTGTCGTCGCCGAATTCGAGGAAGGCCTTCGGTACCGAGGACTGGTTGGGGATGGTGAACATGCGCATCCAGCGGCCGAGCACGCGCAGCTGGTTGACCACGTTGAACGACTGCGAGCCGCCGCACACCTGCAGCACGGCGAGGGTCTTGCCCTGGGTCGGACGCACCGCGCCCATGGCCAGCGGCACCCAGTCGATCTGCGCCTTGAACACCGCCGACATGGCGCCGTGGCGTTCCGGTGAGCACCACACCTGGCCTTCCGACCACTGCATCAGCTCGCGCAGTTCATGCACCTTGGGGTGCTCCACCGGGGCATCGTCCGGCAGGGGCAGGCCGGACGGGTCGAAGATGCGTGTCTCGGCGCCCAGGTGCTGGAGCAGGAGCGCGGCTTCTTCGATCAGCAGGCGGCTGAACGAGCGCTCGCGGTTGGAGCCGTACAGCAGCAGGATGCGCGGCGCCGGGGCGTCGCTGGGGGCGGCCGCTGGCAGCAGGTCGCTGTCGAGGTTGGGCAGATCGCTCATGCGATTCTCCTTACAATTCGCCGATCTGGTTCAGTGCCTGCTGCAGCTCGGCGCGGCTCAGGTTGCGCAACGGCAGGGCGAGGAAGGCGCGGCAGCGCCGCTCGATATGCGCCAGGGTGGCGTGGAAGGCTGCGTCGATGGTGGTCTCATCGCCTTCCACGTGGGAAGGATCTTCCAGGCCCCAGTGCGCCTTCAGCGCCGGGCCGAAATACACCGGGCAGGCCTCGCCGGCGGCCTTGTCGCAGACGGTGATGACAATGTCCGGCGGGCTATCTTCGAAGGCCTCGTTGCCCTTGCTCGACAGGCCGGCGGTGGAGATGCCGGCCGCCTCCAGGGTGCTCAGGCTGCGCGGCAGTACCTGGCCGCGGGGGAAACTGCCGGAGCTGACGGCCTGATAGCCGGGCGGGGCAATATGGTTGAACAGCGCCTCGGAGAGAATGCTGCGGCAGCTGTTGGCCGTGCACATGAACAAGACTTTCATCAGGAAGGCTCCGGGTCAGAGGCTCAGGCGCAGGGCCAGAGCGGCAAGAGTCAGCAGGAGGATCGGCAGGGTGAGGATGATGCCGACCCTGAAGTAATAGCCCCAGGTAATACGGATGCCCTTGCGGGCCAACACGTGCAGCCAGAGCAGGGTGGCCAGGCTGCCAATGGGGGTGATCTTGGGGCCGAGGTCGCAGCCAATCACATTGGCGTAGACCATTGCCTCACGTACCAGGCCGCTGGCCTGGCTGGCGTCGATGGCCAGAGCGCCGATCAGTACGCTGGGCATGTTGTTCATGATCGAGGAGAGCAGGGCGCTGAGCAGGCCGGTGCCGATGGCGGCGGCCCAGATGCCTTGCGCAGCCAGCGCGTCGAGCAGGGTGGTGAGGTCCGCCGTGAGGCCGGCGTTGCTCAGGCCGTAGACCACCAGATACATGCCCAGCGAGAACACCACCACCTGCCATGGCGCACCGCGCAGCACCTTGGCCGTGGCGATGTGATGGCCGCGCACGGCCACGCCGAACAGCACCGCCGCGCACACTGCAGCAATCGCGCTGATCGGGATGCCCAGCGGCTCCAGCGCGAACAGACCGAGCAGCAGCACCAGCAGGACGATCCAGCCGGCGATGAAGGTGTGTGGATCGCGGATCGCCTCACGCGGCGCCGGTAGGCTGCCTACGGCATAGCGCGCAGGAATGTCGCGGCGGAAGAACAGCCAGAGCATGCCCAGGGTGGCGGTCACGCTGACCAGATTCACTGGCACCATCACCGCGGCGTAGGCGCCGAAGCCTATGCCGAAGTAGTCGGCCGAGACGATGTTGACCAGGTTCGACACCACCAGTGGCAGGCTGGCGGTATCGGCAATGAAGCCGGCGGCCATGACGAAGGCCAGGGTCGAGGCCGGCGAGAAGCGCAGCGCCAGCAGCATGGAAATGACGATGGGCGTGAGGATCAGCGCGGCGCCGTCGTTGGCGAACAGCGCCGATACCGCTGCGCCGAGCAGAATGCACAGGGCGAACAGGCGTGCGCCATGGCCGCCGGCCCAGCGCGCCATGTGCAGCGCAGCCCACTCGAAGAAGCCGGCCTCATCCAGCAGCAGGCTGATGATGATCAGGGCGATGAAGGTGAAGGTCGCGTTCCACACGATGTCCCACACGGTGGGAATGTCGCCGGGGCTGACCACTCCGGTGAGCAGGGCCAGCACCGCGCCGAGCGAGGCACTCCAGCCGACGCCAAGGCCGCGCGGTTGCCAGATGACCAGAATCAGAGTGAAGACGAAGATGGCGGCGGCGATAAGCATGTGGGCTTCTCAACAGCAAGTGGCGAGGCGGGCAGGGCGGTCGCCCATGTTGGCGAGACGGCTGGCATCCTGCTGCAGCCAGGTGCGGTTGGCAGCTAGGGTGGCGGCCAGCACGTCACGCACCCATTGCGGCAGATCCGGCGCCAGGCGGTAGTACACCCATTGGCCCTGGCGGCGGTCCTGCAGCAGGCCGCTCGTGCGCAGTTGCGCCAGGTGACGTGAGATCTTCGGCTGGCTGTCGGCCAATGCGCAGACCAGCTCGCATACGCATAGCTCACCTTGCTCGACGATCAGCAGTACGGCACGTGCGCGGGTTTCGTCGGCCAGGGATTTGAACAGTGCGGGTGGGGACAGTTGATCGGACATTGGCGGAGCCCAAATATGTGGTTTGCCGAATATACGAAAATCCATATGTGTAAGGCAAACCCGGTGGAGCTCGTCGGGGCTTTGCACTACAGTCCCCGAGCCGGTCGCCGGGACGGATTTTCCCGGCCAGAGATTTCAAGGGAGGCGCTTGATGCGTTTACCGCGCATGCGCAACGTGATGGCCTGGACGCTGGTGGTGCTGTTGTTGATCCTGGTGGCCTTGCTCGGCATTCGTATCGCCGGGCTGTCGGCATTGCCCGAGTTGGAGCCCTGGCACCGCCTGGTGCCGCAGGAGCTGGAGGTCAGCGAGCTGGATGAGGGCGACTGGCAGGCCTACCTGGCTGCCGAGGCGGCCCTTTTCGAGCGCCTGCAACGTGATCTGATCGAGCCGGTCACGGTCTCCGGCACGGCGCCATACAGCCGTTATGCCAGCGACAGCCCGGTCTACCCCGGCAATCTGCCGCATGACTGGAACCGTTCCTTCATCCTGCCGCCTTCGGGCCCGGCGCGAGGCGTGGTGGTGTTGCTGCACGGCCTGACCGACTCGCCCTACAGCCTGCGCCATATCGCGCGGCATCTGAGCGAGCGGGGGCTGCTCGCCGTGGTGCCGCGCATGCCCGGCCATGGCACGGTGCCGGCGGCGCTCACCGCTGCGCATTGGGAGCAATGGCTGGCCACCACGCGCCTGGCTGTGCGCGAGGCGCGGCGTCAGGTACCGGACGGGCCGCTGTATCTGGTCGGCTACTCCAATGGCGGGGCTCTGGCGCTGCGCTACAGTCTGGCGGCGCTGGAGGATGAGCGTCTGGCCATGCCGCAACGCCTGGTACTGATCTCGCCGATGATCGGTGTCACCAGTTACGCGCGTTACGCCGGCTTGGCGGCTCTGCCAGCGGTGCTACCGGCCTTCGCCAAGTCGGCGTGGATGAACGTGCTGCCGGAGTTCAATCCGTTCAAGTACAACTCCTTCCCGGTGCAGGCGGCGCGGCAGACCTACGAGTTGACCCGCGAGGTGCAGAGCGCCTTCGATGCTGCCGAGGCCGATGGCCGTCTGTCGCGGCTGCCACCGGTGCTGGCCCTGCAATCACTGGCCGACAGCACCGTGAGCACGCCCGCGGTGGTGCGCCAGCTGTTCGCGCGCCTGCCGGCCAACGACAGCGAGCTGGTGGTGTTCGATATCAATCGCTCGCAGGCAGCCAGCTCCCTGTTGCGAGCCGATATGAGCGGATTGCTGGAGCAACTGTTGCCAACGGCTCGGCGTGACTACGACCTGACCGTGGTCGGCGTGGTCACCGAGCGGGGCCGTGCAGTCGAGGCCCGACGTATCGCCGCAGGTAGCCAGCAGGTTCAGCGTCAGCCGCTGGGCGTGGACTATCCGAGTCAGCTGTTCTCGCTGTCGCATGTGGCCTTGCCTTTCCCGCCGAGCGATCCGTTGTACGGAAGCGACCCGGCATCGGATGAATCCTATGGCGTATCGCTCGGCACCCTGGCGCCGCGTGGTGAACATGGCGTGCTGGTGGTGGGGTTGGACAGTCTGCAACGGGCAACTTCCAACCCCTTCTACGACTACCTGCTGCAGCGCATCGACGAGCACTTGGAGTGAGCGCCGAGGTGGGCGGCCAGCATGCGTTCCTGCCCCTTTTATGGGTGCGAACACCGGCCGCGGGGCGTGCCTGCCGATCGCTGCTGGCCATCGCGGCAACAGGCGCGCGTTGATAGCGGCGACCAGCGGGGCGGTGGCCGCCCACCAGGCCGGCCGTCAGCGCTCAGTCTTGCAGCAGCGCGTCCAGCTTGCCTGCACGCTCTAGCGCGGCCAGATCATCGAAGCCACCGACATGCTGCTCGCCGATGAAGATCTGCGGCACGCTGCGGCGCTTGCTGCGCTGCAGCATTTGCGCCATCAGCTCGGGCGAGCGGCTCACATCGATCTCCTCGTAGGTCACGCCCTTGCGCGTCAGCAGCGCCTTGGCATTGATGCAGTAGGGGCAGTACGCAGTGGTGTAGAGGGTGACGGCTTGCATGGTGGACCTCCGGCGTCATCAGACGGCTACTGGTGGAAAGTCGACAACGGTTTCGGCCAGGTTGTTGAGGTAATTGGTCAGCGTCATCAGGGCGACGTTGGCTACCACCTCGACGATAGCGGCCTCGCTCAGCCCGGCATCGCGCGCGGCTTGCAGCTGCGCATCGCTGATGCGGCCACGGCTGTCGATGACCTGCCGGGCCAGGCGCGCCACGGCATCGAACTCGCCATTGCGGGCGCTGCGAATGTCTGCCTCGCTCAAACCGGCCTTGCCGGCGAACAGGGTGTGTGCGGCCAGGCAGTAGTCGCAGCCGTTGACCTGCGAGCTGGCCAGCGCCACCACTTCGCGCGCCCTGGCGTTCAATGTGCCTT
Source organism: Pseudomonas sp. UBA7530 (assembly GCF_002479365.1). Taxonomy (NCBI): domain Bacteria; kingdom Pseudomonadati; phylum Pseudomonadota; class Gammaproteobacteria; order Pseudomonadales; family Pseudomonadaceae; genus Pseudomonas; species Pseudomonas sp. UBA7530. The sequence goes on along the minus strand of NZ_DLMS01000001.1, from coordinate 960,359 downwards.
TGCCGAGGGCCTGGGACAGCGCCAGGTAGCCGCTCAGCGCGGCCGGGGCATTGGCCAGGGTGGCGAAGGTGTTGGGGATGAAACCGAGGCCCTTGCGGATGCCTTCCAGTTGCGCCTGGGCGCTGGCAGCGGTTTGTTCGAAGGGCAGTGCGGCGATGCGAGTCATGGTGAGTCTCCAGTCTTGATGGTGAGCTTGTCGTTCAAGCCTGGAGCCAGATTATTGAAGCGAGCTGGCCTTTCGGATTCAGATCGTCGATGTTATGCGACAGATCGTCCAAGAGTGCGAAATGACCATGGATCGCCTGTCCAGCCTGCTGCATCACTTCAATCTGCACGCCAGCACCTTCCACCGTGGTGGCTTCTGCGGCACCAGCAGCCATGGCGAGCATGAGCCGCACGGTTACATCCACCTGCTGCGTGCCGGGCGCATGAGCTTTCGCGAGGGCGATGGCCGCGAACTGCATCTGGCCGAGCCGAGCCTGATGCTGGTGGCCAGGCCGCGCCTGCACCAGATGAGCGCCAGCGAGGCCGACGGCGCCGAACTGGTCTGCGCCACCCTGGCCTTCGATGGTGGCATCGACAATCCGCTGTCGCGGTCGCTGCCCGGGGCCATCGTCAAACCCTTGCGCGAACTGCCGAGTCTGAGCGGTTGCCTGGACTGGCTGTTCGCCGAGGCGGCGGGGGAGGATTGCGGGCGTGAACTGGTGCTGAACCGCCTTTTCGAGCTGATGGTAATCCAGCTGCTGCGCCATCTGATGAACAATCGCGAACTGGCCTCGGGGATGATCGCGGGCCTTGCCGAACCGCGCCTGGCGCGCGCGCTCAATCGGATGCATGAGAAGCCGCAACATGGCTGGTCGGTGGCCGAGTTGGCTGCGCTGGCCGGCATGTCGCGGGCCAGTTTCGCTGCGTATTTTCACCAGGTGGTAGGCGCTACGCCGGCCGATTATCTGGTGGGCTGGCGTGTCAGCCTGGCGCAGAAGCGCCTGCGTGAAGGCAGGCCCATGGCACTGATCGCCGATGAGGTCGGCTACGAAAGCCCCTCGGCCCTGGCCCGCGCGTTTCGCCGCAAGGTGGGAACGAGCCCCAGTGAGTGGCTGAAGCAGGGCGGTTGAGTATCACGCGGCAGCTTTGATCTGCGGCAATCGGGCTGCTGATCGGGCTCGACCACAGTGCCCCGATAGTGCATGGTGGCGCCCCACGCTGCCTGCTTCGAGAGTCGCGCCATGTTCGAAATCCAAGCCATCGACCCCGCCTATTACCGCCAGCAGACACGCCGCAGCACGATGGTGATCGCGGTCGTCTTCGTGGCGCTGGCCATGCTCTGCGCCACGCTGAGTACGCAGGTGTTCGGCACGCCCGGTGGCGACAACTTCAAGTGGAACCTGCTCGGTGTGGCAGCGGGTCTGATGCTTACCGTCGCCCTGGTGCGCCAGCAGCTATGGTCGCGGCCATTCATGGCACCGGCCGTTTATGGCTGGCGGCTCAAACGCAGCCTGATGCGCATCACCAACGTCATGCATCACGTCAAGGCGGGTGTGGCGCAGGGGGATGAAAGCGCGATGAAACTGCTGCGTTTCTATCACCTGGGGGTCACCCAGATGCACCAGCTCGACGGCAATTCCAGTGAGCTGAGCCAGATGGTGCGCGAGATCGACGACCACCGCGAGGCGATGCAGCAGCGTGGGCTGGATATCCAGCAGACGCGGTTCGATCCTGCCTCGTTGGAGTGGGTAAAGTCCTTCAACTGAACACTTCGTTATCGAGTCACAATGACTTATTTGCTGTTATTTTGACTTTTCTTTTCTGCTGTCATTAGTACCTTTATTTTTCTATCTATTTGTTTTTAAAGATAAAAATATGTGGCACGAGATCTGACTATCTCCGGGTGCAATGCCTATTACAGGAGAAAATCAGATGAAACCCCTTGCCTTGCTCGCTTTTTCCCTTGGCCTTGCGGCCACCAGTGTCTTGCAGGCTGCCGAAGTGGTCGCCGAGCGTGAGGAAAACTCCATCGGCGCCGGCTTCGGTGGCCTGTCCGGCCTGATGCTCGGCGCTGCGGCTGGCGGCCCCGTCGGTGCGCTGGTTGGCGCTGCCGCCGGGCTTTGGTCCGGAGCTCAGGTTCAGTCCGCCAGTGGCAACAGCGGTACTGCCTATGTCGTGCGTCATGAAGACGGTCGCGAACAGTGGGTGCGCTCGCCTAATGAGCGCTTCGAGTTGGGCCAGCAAGTGGAAATGAACGGTATCCGTCTGCTGGCTCAGTAAACCGATTTGGCTGGGAGGTTACTCAGCCACCGCATTCACTTTTTCGCTTCGAGGACTTTTCATGAATACGAATTTTCAGGGCCGTCTGGCGGTCGTGACCGGGGCCAGCTCGGGTATTGGGCTGGCTGTGTGCGATCTGTTGCTGCAGCGCAGTGCGCGAGTGCTTGCCTTCTCGCGGCGCCTCGGTGCACTGGCCGCGTTGCAGGCGTCTTACCCCGAGCAGCTGCACTGGTGCGCCGGCGACGTCACCGATATCGACTCTCTGCACGCACTGGCCGAGCGGGCCGGGCGACTCGGTGCCGTGGATTATCTGGTGCCCAATGCCGGTATCGCGCGGCTCGCGCCGGGCGGCGACATGCAGGCATTCGAGCAGCAGTGGCGGATCAACGGCGCTGGCGCGGTGAATACCTTCGAGGTGATCAAGCCGCATCTGGCGCGGCCGGCGTCCGTGGTGTTCATCAGTACGTTCCTGCGCCAGCTTGGTTTCGCCGGGCTCGGTGGATACATCGCCAGCAAGGCAGCGTTGTCGGCGCTGGTGCGCAGCCTGGCACTGGAACATGCCGGCGAAGGGCTGCGGCTCAATCTGGTTTCGCCGGGACCGACGGCGACGCCGATTTGGAGCAGTCTGGGCTTGGCCGAGGATGCTCTGGCGGGTGTCGCCAGTGAAGTGAACAAGCGCCTGGTCAATGGTGAGTTCCTCGAACCGCAGGCGATCGCCGAAGTGGTGCTGTTCCAGCTGGGCAACGGAGCACGCGGCGTCTATGGTCAGGATTGGGTGGTGGACAAGGGCTATACCCTGCAGTGAGCGGTTCAGGGGCGGGCATGGCTGCCGCCCCGACTGCGCGACATATCCCCTGACATTTGCTCAACCTCGTGGCCAACGCTTAAAGGTTATTGAAAGGTTCGCCTCTTAGCCTCCCCACGCGCCTTTCGCGTGCTTACAAGAAAAAGAGGAGAAAGCGGTTTGTTGACCCTGATTGGCCTGTTGACCATTTGCAGCCTGGTTGTGCTGTTGCTCATCGGGCGCATGTCGCCTGTTCTGCCGTTGATCGTGGTGCCGCTGCTCGGCGCCTTGGCCGCGGGTTTCGGCCCGGAGGCAATTTCCGGTTTCTTCACCGATGGCATCGGCCGCGTGACGGCGATCGCCACCATGTTCGTGTTTGCCATCACCTTTTTCGGCGTGCTGCAGGACACCGGGCTGTTCCGCCCATTGATCGGCGGCATGGTGCGACTGACCCGCGGCAACGTCATCGCCGTCACCGTGGCCACGGCCATCATCGGCATGCTGGCGCACCTCGATGGCGCTGGCGCCACCACCTTCCTGCTTACCGTTCCCGCGCTGTTGCCGCTATACAAGCAGCTGCGCATGAGCCCCTATCTGATGCTGCTGTTGTTGGCGCTGGGCGCCGGTATCTTCAATATGGTGCCCTGGGCCGGGCCGTTGGGGCGCGCCGCGGCGGTTACGGGTATCGACGTCACCGAATTGTGGCGTCCGCTGATCGTCATTCAGGGCATCGGCGTGGTGCTGTTGATCGCCCTGGCTGCCTTGCTGGGCGTACGTGAACAACGCCGCATCGCCGCTGGCAACAGCAGCGACGAGGGCGTGCTGGTGGATACCAGTGGCGACCTGCATACCACGCCCAGCGACGAGGAGCGTGAACTGGAGCGCCCGCAACTGCTGTGGGTCAACGCGGCGCTGTTCCTGCTGGTACTGGTGGCGCTGTTCACCGGAATCCTGCCGGCCGGCTATGTATTCATGATCGGGCTGTCGCTGGCGCTGTTGCTCAACTACCGTGGCGGCAAGGCGCAGATGCAGCGCATCGCCGCGCATGCGCCGGCCGCCCTGAGCATGGGCATGATCATTCTGGCGGCGGGGTCGATGCTCGGCATTTTCACCGGCACCGGCATGCTCACTTCCATCGCCCAGGATCTCGCCGGCGTGCTGCCAGCCTCTCTGGTGGGCCAGATGCATATCGTGCTCGGCCTGTTCGGCCTGCCGATGGAGCTACTGCTTAGCACCGACGCCTATTACTTCGGCCTGCTGCCGGTGACCCTGGAAGTGGTTGCGGGACATGGTGTGGAGCCGGCCAGCGTGGTCTATGCGCTGATCATCGGCAATATCATCGGCACCTTCATCAGTCCGTTCTCGCCGGCGTTGTGGCTGGCTCTGGGCCTGGCCGGGCTGGATCTGGGCCGGCACATCCGTTACTCGCTGTGGTGGATGTGGGGCTTCTCACTGGTGCTGTTCGGCGCCGCCTGGGCGCTGGGCATGTTCTAGACCAAACTCAGCGTGTACTGCACGCGCCCGGGTTTGCTCGTAATGCTGTTCACTTAAGGTTGCACACGTTTGGCTCCCCTCTCCCATTTATGGGAGAGGGGTTGGGGGAGAGGGCCGCTCGGGCGTGTTGCATCTGGCGGACGGGAGGCGTTAGCTGATTTCCACCTGGTAGCGGAAGTTTTCCGCTGCCGCGCGTGACAGGCGATATTCCAGCGGGGCGCGGTCATAGCCCAGTGCGGTTCGTTCGATCACCACGCTCGGGCTGGCTTCGGCGACATCGAGAATGGCCGCGAGCTCGGCATCGGCGGCAGAAACCGTGAGGGTCTCCTTCGCCGAAGCGATGCGCTGGCCGCAGTGCTGCTCGTAAAAGGGATAGAGCAACTGCGGGAATTCATCCGGCGTGAGCTCCAGCAGCGCGCCGAAACGCGAAGCGGGTAGCCAGATGCGCTCGTGGAACAGCGGACGGCCGTCGATCAGGCGCAGGCGCTGGAGGAAGACGCAGCGTTCGCCTTCCGCCAGTTGCAATGCCTGGCGTGCTGCCGCGTCCGCAGGCTCGAGGCGGCATTCGAGGATGCGGCTCTGCGGCACCTGCGACTGGCCGCTGGCGCTGACCTGACGGAAGAAGCGAAACAGCGATCCATCGAAGTTCGGCCGCCGCACGAAGGTGCCGCGGCCCTGGGCGCGCAGCAGCAGCCCCTCCGCAACCAGGGTTTCCACCGCCTTACGCACCGTGCCCACGGCCACGCCGTACTGGCGGGTCAACTCCGCTTCGGTGGGGATGGCTTCGCCGGGTAGCCATTCGCCTGCGGCAATCTTGCCCAGCATTTCGTCTCGTAGCCGCTGATACAGCGGCAGGCGTTCATCCTGTCCCAGTGCCGTGGTGCTCATAAATCTCAAATCCGCAATTCGACCGGCCGTCACTTTACCACCGGCGGGTGCGTTGACAGCACTGGAACTCTATCTATACAGTCATCTATTCATATATATGACTATATGTGCAGAGATGGCTGCCTCACGAGCGGCCCGAACAAGAACGACAGAGGTATTGCTTCGTGACGCCCATGCCTTATGCCGGTATCACCGGCATCGACACCCATGCCCACATATTCCGTCAGGACCTGCCCATGGTCCCGGGGCGCCGCTACAGCCCCAGCTACGACGCCACCGTAGAGCAGTACCTGGCTCACCTGGATGCCTGCGGCCTGTCTCATGGCGTGCTCATCCAGCCAAGCTTTCTCGGCACCGATAACCAATTCATGGTCGAGGCGTTGCAGCGCTTCCCCGAGCGCTTGCGCGGCATAGCGGTAGTCGAGGCGCAGATCAGCGATAGCGAACTGGACGAACTGGCCGCGGCCGGGGTAGTGGGTGTGCGCCTGAACCTCATCGGCAAGGTGCTGGAGGACTACACCGGGCCGGCCTGGAATGGCCTGTTCCGGCGCCTGGCGCAACGTGGCTGGCAGGTGGAGATCCAGCGCGGCTTCGGCGATCTGGCGCTGATCCTGCCGGCGATTCTCGAGTCCGGCTTCACCGTGGTGATCGATCACTTTGGCCTGCCGGCGCCGAGCGTGCAGCTGGACGATGGCCAGCATGACGCCTTCTTCGATCTGCTCGGCCAGGCGCCGGTGTGGATCAAGCTGTCGGCAGCCTACCGCAGCCAGTCCGACCTGGCCCGAGCCCAGGCCATCGAGGCGCGCCTGCGCGAGGCCTGTGGTGGTATCGGCCGCTTCCTCTGGGGCAGCGACTGGCCCAACACTCAGTTCGAGTCGCAGACCCGCTACGATCAGCAGTTCGCGCTGCTCGAGGCCCTCTTACCCGACCCCGAGGAGCGCCGTCGCGTTCTGGTGGACAACCCCGCAACCCTGTTCGGTATCGCCTCGGCGTAAGCGCCGCTCACATCAGAACAACAAAAGGAGTCAAATCATCATGATGAGCTTGCTCGTCGTCGTCGCGATCGTTCTTGCCGTCGCGCTGGGTTACACCACCAAGATCAACATCGGCCTGTTCGCCATCGCCTTCGCCTACCTGCTCGGCTGTTTCGGCATGGGCATGAGCCCGGGTGAGATCATCAACATGTGGCCGCTGAAGATCTTCTTCGTGATCTTCTCGGTCTGCCTGTTCTACAGCTTCGCCACCGTCAACGGCACCCTGGAAAAGCTCGCTGGGCATCTGCTGTATCGCTGCCGTGGCGTGCCGCACCTGCTGCCCTATGCCATTTTGCTGACTTCGGGGGTGATCGCTGCCATGGGCGCCGGTTACTACACCGTGCTGGCCTTCATGGCACCGCTGACCCTGCTGTTGTGCCAGCGTACCGGCATGAGCCTGATTCTCGGCGGCATGGCGGTGAACTACGGTGCGCTGGCCGGGGCCAACTTCGTCTCCAGCCAGAGCGGCATCATCTTCCGCGGCCTGATGACCGGCGCCGGCATGCCCGAGAGCGAAGCCTTCGTCAATGCCCTGGCGATCTTCGCCAGCACGGCGATCATCCCGGTGCTGGTGATTTCCGCCTTCGTCTTCCTCGGTGGCCATGGCCGCAACCTGAAGAACGCGGTACTCACCGCCGATCTGCCGGAAGCCTTCAATCGCGAGCAGAAACTGACCCTGCTGCTGACTCTGCTGATGATGGTGCTGGTACTCGCTGCGCCGCTGGCGTTGCTGGCCTTCCCGGACAACGCGACGGTCAGGTTCATCAACAGCAAGGTAGACATCGGTCTGATCGCCAGCGTCTTCTCGGTCATTGCGTTGCTGCTCAAGCTCGGTGACGAGCGCAAGGCGATCGCCTCCGTGCCCTGGGCCACGCTGATCATGATCTGCGGCGTCGGCATGCTGATCTCGATCGCGATCAAGGCCGGCACCATCGATGCGCTGGCGTCCTGGATCGGCGGCAACATCCCGCCGCTGATGGTTCCAGTGGCATTCGGTGTGGTGGCGGCGCTGATGTCGATCTTCGCCAGCACCCTGGGCGTGGTAACGCCGGCATTGTTCCCGATGGTGCTGCCACTGGCGGCTTCGATGTCGATCGATCCGATGATCATCTTCGTCGCCATCGTGGTCGGTGCGCAGGCCACCTCGATCTCGCCGTTCTCTTCGGGCGGCAGCCTGCTGCTGGGCTCGTGCACCGATGACAAGGCGCGCTCGACGCTGTTCTCGCGACTGCTGCTGCGCGCTGCGCCCATCGGCTTCGTCGCCGCCATGCTGTTCAACCTGGCGCTGACCTTCCTGTTTTGATGAAAAAGGTTCTTCGCATAGTTTGGGGCTAGTGTGAGCCGATACCGGATTGGCAAGTTTGTGTGCTTACCGCTTACTGACTTAGCACTATCCATTACCGCGTGTACTGAACGTTTGGGTTGCGCCCCTTACGGGCGCCACACCTTTCTTGCTTGCCCAAGAAAGGTGTGCCAAAGAAGGGCACCCCGACATCCGGGTTTCGCTTCGCTCAACTCCCCTCGCTCCGGCGCCGCTCCGGGGGCCGGCTTACAAGGGCCGTCCATGGCCCTTTAAGCCTTTCGCCGCATCCATGCGGCTCATCCCCCTACGCAACACCTCCACTCGGCCTCCTGAAGGGGACCAGGTCGCGAGCTTGCGACATCTCCGGAAGACCAACGTCGGCAGCGTTTGGCTTTTGCTCTTGAAGCGCGATCTCACAGACGACGCCCAAGTCCCCTTCAGGAGGCCGAGTGGAATCACCGTGGAAGGGGTTGAGCGACATGGATGTCGCGAGAGCCGTGATGGGCCAGGGATGGCCCTTCGCGGCGTACCCCTGGAGCGGTGATGGAACGAGGGGACCCCGGCGCAGCCGGGGCCGTATGCAGGGGTGTGTTTCTTTGCTTACTTTCTTTGCACAAGCAAAGAAAGTGAGTCGCCCGTAAGGGGCGAAACCCATCAGGCCAGGCGGCGTGCTAATGGATAGTGCCAAGTCATCGACAGCTGACACTTAATTGCCAGTCTGGTGCCAAGCGTATCCCCCGCGAGAATGCGAAGAACCTGAAAAAAACCGGCATCGCGTGATGCCGGGGTTCTATCCCCGCAAGTCCGTATCGCTATTTCAGCCGATAACGCGCCAGTTCATCCTGGCCCAGCAGACGCAAGCGCCCCGGCTCTAGCTGATAGATGTCTTCCGCCAGACGCACGTCGACACCCATGTCGCGAAAGTACTTGGCCGGGCTGAACGACTGGCGGCCGTGGGCAGCCTGAGCCTGAGCTGAGTCCCCGGCGGGGAAGGGTGGGCGGCGCAGGGCGACGTGGCCGTTGATGGTGCGCTTGGTGCCGGCAGCGAGCAGGTAGATGCAGCTGCCCTGGCACATACCACCTGAAGGCACCAGCGCCTCGAAGCCGGTTTCGCGCAGCAGGCGGCCCATGCGTATGGCTTCCGGAGCGCTGCCGCCGATGCTGTCGAGCAGCACGACCTTGCGCTTGTGCTTACCCGGATTGGCGCGCAGGCCAGCCAGCAGTTTCTCGTAGTCGCCTGGAACGATCTCTTCGGAAATCTTCGCAGCCAGCATGCCGGCATTGGCCTCGACTTCCACCTGTGCCTGGACGCTCAGGGCGGTGAAAAGGGTGGTGGCGATCAGGGCGAAGCGTAAACGCTGAACAATCATCGGGCGGGTTCGTCGGTGGCTCGGGAGGTAGAAGATACCTTGCCCGAGTCACCTCACGCACCTGTTCAGATCGCTGCGTTTTTCTGCTGCACCTGCCACGCCCAGACGAACAACAGCAGGCCGCCGATGGCGGTCGCGGCGCCGATGTAGCCGGTCACCGTCCAGCCCATGCCGGCGCTGATGGCCAGGCCGCCGAGCCAGGGGCCGAGCGCGTTGGCGACATTGAACGCGGCGTGATTGGAAGCGGCAGCGAGGGTCTGCGCGCCAGTGGCGACGTCCATCAGGTGGGTCTGCAATGCCGGGCCGAGGGCGATCATGGTGCCGAGAGCGAAGATCGCCGGCAGGATCGTCCACAGGCTGTGCGCCGCGAACGGGAAGACCAGCAGCACCAGCGTGCTCCAGGCCAGAATCCAGGCCACGGCGCGCAGACGCAGGCGGTCGAACAACCAGCCGCCGGCGCTGTTGCCGACGATGCAGCCGGCGCCGAACACGCCCATGGCCAGCGGAATCCAGCCGGGGCCGACCTGGGTGACGTGCAGCAGGGTCGGCGCCATGTAGCTGAACACGCAGAACATCCCGGCAAAACCGATGGCGCCGATGCCCAGGGCCAGCCAGATCGGCGCGCGGTTGAATGCGCGCAGCTCGCCCGACGGGCTGCTGCGCTGCTCGTTGGGGTCTGCCGGGAGGAAGATCGCCACCATGGCGATGGTGGTGATGGCAATCACCCCGACCAGGGCGAAGGCGTAGCGCCAGCTCATGAACTGGCCGAGCCAGGTGGCCAGCGGGTTGCCGATCAGGATCGCCACGGTCAGGCCGGCCAGCACCCGGCTCACCGCCTTGGCACGTTTGTGCGGCGGCGCCATGGACGCCGCCACCAGCATGGCGATGCCGAAGTACGCGCCGTGCGGCAGGCCGGCGATGAAGCGGAAGATCAGCAGCGGCTCGTAGCTCGGCGCCAGTGCGCTGGCGAAGTTGCCGAGGGCGAAGCAGCCCATCAGCAGCAGAAGCAGGATGCGCCGTGGCAAACGCGCGCCGAGCAGGGCCAGCACCGGTGCGCCGACCACCACGCCGAGGGCGTAAGCGCTGATCACGTGGCCGACTTGCGGCTCGCTGACGCCAAGGTCGGCGGCGACGTTGGGCATCAGCCCCATGATGGCGAACTCGCCGGTGCCGATGGCGAAGCCGCCGAGGGCCAGGGCGAGTTGAATGAGAAGGATCGCGCCCGGCGACAGATGCGTCGCAGCGCTGGGGGAAGGCGTGTTCATGAGTGACCTGGAAGGGGGAAAGCAAGCGCGGAATTATAATCTCCGAGTGTCGTGCCTGGATATTGCCGCCCGCTCTATATCGGGCTTTGAGACGAATGGTCGGCGTTGTTCAGGGCTTTCACGTAATCGACGAAGGCGCGCAGCGGCGCCGGCACGTTGCGCCTGCTGTGGTAGTACAGATAGGGCCCTTCGAAGTGCTGCCACCAATCATGCAGGATGGGTTGCAACTGGCCGCTGGCGAGATGCGCGGCGATGTATTCCTCGAAGGTGTAGAGAATGCCGTGGCCGGCGCAAGCCGCGGCGATCAGCAGATCCTGCGATGAGCTGACCAACCTGCCCTCCGGGGCGATGCGCAAGGTGCGTCCATCCTGTTCGAACTCCCAGACGCCGAGCTTGCCACTGGCGAAACGGTAGCCTAGCAGGCGGTGCTCGCTCAGTTCGCAGGGATGCTGTGGCGTGCCGTGCCGCTGCAGATAGCTGGGCCCAGCGACTGCCATGAAACACTGCCGGCGCGGCCCGATGGGGATGGCGATCATGTCCTTGGCCAGGCTTTCCTCGTAGCGAATGCCGGCATCGTAACCGGCGCCGATGACGTCGATGAAGGTGTTGTCCATGTTCACCTCCAGCGCGATGCCGGGGTAACGCGCGAGAAAACCGTCTAGCAGTTGCGGCAGGATGTGCCGGGCGATCACGCCAGGCACATGCAGGCGCAGCGAGCCAACCGGATGCTGCGGGTCTTCCTGCAGGTCGTTGAGTGCGGTGTTGATTTCGTCCAGCGCCGGGCGCAGGCGCTCCAGCAGGCGCGCGCCGATTTCCGTCGGCGTCAGGCCGCGCGTGGTGCGGTTGAGCAGGCGCACGCCCAGTTCCTTTTCCAGGCGGCGGATGCAGTCGCTGAGTGACGAGGCTGACGTGCCGCGGCGCTGCGCTGCGGCACGGAAACCACCGGCCTCGACCACGGCGGCGAACAGAGCGATATCGGACAGATTCGGTTGGCGCATGGCGGCGACCGGCTAATGGCGAAGCCTTCGATAATGCGGCGCAGCGCCCGCTTTGCCAATCCTGACACGGTGCTGGGTGGCAAGCGTGGGAGCGGCTTCAGCCGCGATCTTCGCCGTAGCCGGATTGCATCCGGGCTACGGTTCGCGCCTTTGAAACCTCCGGTAACTGTACGCCTGACCGTACACCCTGTGCGGTCGTGACCGGCTTATCGAACAGTCTCTTTGCTTTCACCCTATGTCCTGCGCCGTTGCTTGCTTTGGCGCATCGAGCTAACGGACAGGAGGAAGCTGTAATGAGCAAGAGAAACGAAGCGCGGCTGGGCCATACACGCCGTGAAGCATTGAAACTGTTCGGCATGGTGGGCGGCAGTCTTGCCTTGCAAGGTGTCTTAGGCGGTGCGCCGACGTTCGCCTGGGCCGACCCTGCAACGGGCTGGCAGGCGACGGACATGCCGCCTTTGACCGGCAAGCGCATGCTGGTCACCGGTGGCACCAGCGGTATGGGCTTCGAGGATGCCCTGGCCCTGAGCGGGGCCGGAGCGCAGGTGATCATTGCCGCGCGTAACGCGCAGCGTGGCGCCGAGAGCATCGAACGCATTCGTACCCAGGTGCCGAATGCGCGGGTGCGTTTCGAACAACTAGACCTGGCCGATCTGGCCTCGGTACGCAGCCTGGCCCAGCGCGTGAATGCCGAGGGCGAGGTGCTGGATGTGCTGATCAACAACGCCGCGATCATGGCGCCGCCGCAGCGCGGCGTGTCTCGCGACGGTTTCGAGATGCAGCTGGCGACCAACTTTCTCGGCCATTTCGCCTTGACCGGTTTGCTGCTGCCATCGCTGCGCAAGTCATCCGATCCCCGCGTGGTGACGCTGGCGAGCATCGCGGTCAATCGTGGTCGGATCAATTTCGACGACCTGCAGTCCGAGCGCAGCTACGACCCCTATGCGGCTTACGCCCAGTCGAAGCTGGCCTGCCTGCTGATGGCCTTCGAGCTGCAGCGGCGCAGCCTGGCCAACAACTGGGGCGTGCGCAGCATCGCCGCGCATCCTGGTGTGGCCGTTACCGAACTGGTCGAGCGCGGTCCCGGACTGGAAAGCGAGTTCGCCCACGAGTGGGCGAAGGATCGCGAGGTCTATCACTCGGCGGCGCATGGGGCGCTGTCGTCACTGTTCGCGGCGACGGCGGCTGAAGCCGAGGGTGGTCGTTACTACGGGCCGACCGGCGAAGAGGAAAAACGCGGCCCAGTGGGGCTGGCAAGAGTGCCGGCTGCCGCGGCGGATGCCGATGATGCGGCGCGCCTGTGGTCGGTGGCCGAGCGCCTGACGGGCGTGAAATACGGCTGAATCTTGGCGCGCCTCGAGGCGCGCGCCCTTCGAGGATTTTCCCATGTCATCTTCAACGATGGCGCAGCGCGTGGCCGTGGCCATCAACGCGCAGCGCAGCGAGCTGTGGCCGGCGCTGGCCGGTTTCACTCTGTTCTTCTGCCTGTTCTCGGGCTACTTCATGCTGCGGCCGATCCGCGAAGCAATGGGCATCGTCTCCGGCGTAGAGAACCTGCAGTGGCTGTTCACCGCCACCTTCGTGGTGATGCTGATCGCAGTGCCGTTGTTCGCCTGGCTGAGTTCGCGGGTGCCGCGGCTCCATTTCATCGACTGGGTGTATGGTTTCTTCACCCTGAACCTGGCGTTGTTCGCCCTGTTGTTCTTCAGTGCGGATGAAAGCGTGTGGCTGGCGCGCAGCTTCTATGTATGGATTTCGGTCTACAACCTCTTCGTCGTCTCGGTAGCCTGGAGCCTGATGGCCGACGTGTTCGACAGCGAACAGGCCAAACGCCTGTTCGCCTTCATCGCCGCTGGTGCCAGTGTCGGCGGCTTGGTCGGCCCGGCGCTGAGTGCCTTGCTGGTGAGCACGCTCGGCCAAAGTGGCTTGATTTTGCTGGCCGCGGTGCTGCTGGCCGTGGCGCTTTCGCTCAAGCAGGTGCTGATGCGCTGGCGCGAGGAGGGTGGTGCGGGGCGTGCCGGCGCCGTGCAGGCGGAGAGCACACGGCGCCCGGTGCCGGGCAATCCGTTCAGCGGTCTGATGCGCGTGCTGTCTTCGCCCTACCTGTTTGGTATCGCCGGTTTCGTCATCCTGCTCGCGACGGCCAGCACCTTTCTCTACTTCGAGCAGGCCCGCCTGGTGGCCGAGCTGTTTCCGGATCGCGCTGCGCAGGTGCGGGTGTTCGGGGTGATCGATTTCGTGGTGCAGGCCGGTGCGCTGATCTCCCAGCTGTTCATCACCGGGCGCATCGCGCGACGCCTGGGTGTGCGCGTGCTGCTGGCCTGCGTACCGCTGCTGGTGTGCGTCGGCTTCATCGGTCTGGCCTTGATGCCGACCTTCGCCATGCTCGCAGCGCTGATGATCGTACGGCGCATCGGCGAATACGCCTTCGTGCGGCCAGGACGGGAGATGCTCTTCGCGCCGCTGGATGCCGAGAGTAAGTACAAGGCGAAGAACTTCATCGACACCGTGGTCTATCGCGCCGGCGATGCCATCAGTGGCTGGCTCAAGAGCCTGCTGGACATGCTCGCCCAAGGCGCCTTGCTGGTGGCGCTGGTGGGCGCGGCCAGTGCGGCGCTGTGGGGGCTGCTCGGCTGGTATCTGGGGACCCAGGCGGACCGCAAGGCCGCCGAGCGGCGGGAACTGGTGACCACATAGACCGAACTTGGCAGGAGCCGCAAGCACGGCTCCTGCAAGCTCGTCAGCTGCGCGCGGGGATGTTCAGGCCGCGCTGCACGGCCGGGCGCGCGAGGAAGGCGTCGAGCACGCGGCGCACGTTGCCAAAGCGTTCGAACTGCACCAGGTCGCCGGCCTCGTAGAAACCCACCAGGTTGCGAATCCAGGGGAACACGGCGATGTCGGCGATGCTGTACTCGCCGGCGATCCAGTTACGCCCCTGCAGGTGCTGGTCGAGCACGCCGAGCAGGCGAACGGACTCGGCGACGTAGCGATCACGCGGGCGCTTGTCCTCGTACTCGGCACCGGCGAACTTATGGAAGAAGCCGAGCTGGCCGAACATCGGCCCCAGGCCGCCCATTTGCCACATCAGCCATTGAATGGTCTCGTAGCGTGCGGCGGCGTCCTGTGGCAGCAACTTGCCGGTCTTTTCCGCCAGGTAGATCAGAATCGCCCCGGACTCGAACAGCGGCAGCGGGTGGCCATTCGGCCCGTCGGGATCGAGGATCGCCGGAATCTTGTTGTTCGGCGCCAGCGAAAGGAACTCGGCGCTGAACTGGTCGTTGCTCTCGAAGCTGACCAGGTGCGGCTCGTAGGGCAGGCCGATCTCCTCCAGCATGATCGAGGCCTTGACGCCGTTGGGCGTGGGCAGCGAATAGAGCTGCAGGCGCTCGGGATGCTGCGCGGGCCATTTGCGAGTGATGTGGAAGGGGCTGAGGTCGGTCATGTGCAGTTCCATGTCGAATGGGCCTAAGAGCCTGTTCACGATCTGCTGCGCGTCGGCGCTACTGCGTTAAAAACAAGCTCGGAATGCTCATGTACAAAAGTACACTCTGCTTCCTCGCTTGTTCTTGCCTTGTATCGCTCTAGCTCGCGAGATCCTGAACAGCCTCTACGAAAGGGGCGATCAGAACACGAGTGGCAGGTACGCAGGAAATCGATCCAGCAGCTACTAGTCATCGACTCGGACGATTCTGCCTGGTTCCCTGTGCGCGACCGAGGCGGTATGGTGCGGGTTTTCATCCACCCGGCACGGAGCCCATCGGCATGAGCCTGCACGGTACCTACGATTCCCAGAACATCTTCGCCCAGATCATTCGTGGCGACCTGCCTTGCTACAAACTCTACGAGGACGACGATGTGCTGGCGTTTCTCGATCTGTTCCCGCAATCCAAGGGCCACAGCCTGGTCATCCCCAAGCGCGCCGCCGCCCGCAATATCCTGGAAATCGACGAAGCCAGCCTGGCCAAGGTCATGGCCGTGGTGAAGAAAGTTACCCAGGCTGTCGTGGATGAATTGCAGCCGGCTGGCGTACAGGTGGCGCAGTTCAACGGCGCGCCTGCCGGGCAGACGGTGTTCCATATCCACATGCACGTGATCCCGCGCTTCGAGGGCGAGGGGCTGGGGATTCACGCGGCCACCAAGGCCGATCCGGCCGAGCTGGAAGCGCTGCAGGCGCGTCTGGCGAAACGTCTGCAAGGCTGAAACGACATCGCCCCGGACGAGCGTCTCGACCGGGGCATCAGGCGGGCGGTGATTTAGCCGTTCTGGCTGCTCAGACCGCCCCATTCGACGAAACGCACCGCGTGCACCTCACCCTGGCTGTCGCGGTAGACCAGTACACTCGGAACCACGCCGCTCTTCTGACTGTTGTCGGTGCGCTGCAGTACCTGGTCGATATCCAGATGCATGCCGTACTGGTACTGCTGTACTTCCACGTTGCTGATTTCAGAAGCCTTCTCACTGGCGAAAGCGATAGGAGCGAAGGCGGCGAGGAGGGTGGCGTTGAGGGCTGCGAATTTCATCTTGATAGTCTCCGATAGGTGGCGCCGGGAAGGTTGGCGCTGGGCTCGAGAGAGATGAAAACACTGTGCCCTTCATTGCAGAAATCGATGCTTCTGCTAGCGAAAATCGCCGCCATCGATACCTTGCTCACAGACGCGCCAAGCCCAATACTCAGCCGGCACTCATTTGCCCATGGAGGGCTTCATGCGTTCGATCCTCATCGCTCTACCCCTGGTGTTGCTGGCTGGCTGTTCGTCGTTTCGAGGTAACCCCGAGGATATCAAGCCGGTGCCGGAGGACCGCCTGCTGGCCTTTCAGGATGCGCAGCAAAATGGCGCGCAGATCGTGGTCAACCGCGATTTCGGCATGATGGGCGGCGGCTGCTACGTAGCCATCGAGGTGGATCGCAAGGTCGCCGCGCGCATCGGCGTCGGTGAGGTCGCAACCTTCCAGGTACGCCCGGGCACTCGCGTGGTCGGTATCACGCCGGATCGCATGGACGACACCCTGTGCGGCATGGGCCGCCTGCTGCGCGAAGTGGCCGTGCCGGTGAAAAGCGGGGAAGTCCAGCACCTGCGCATCGTCAGCCAGAACAAGGGCGGCTTCGATATACGCCCGGACAAACCTTGATGACCGCGCTGGCGCTGTGCGGGCGGTCATACCGCCAGTGATGCCAGACGGTTAGTATTCCCTGCAGCCAATCAGGGAGCACGAACGTGAATGGATTGCCAATCGCGATAGTAGGCGCAGGGACTGCCGGCCTCGCCACTGCCATATTCCTCGCCCGTCAGGGCTATGCAGTGCGGCTGCTGGAGCGGGTCGAACAGCTGCAACCGGTGGGGGCCGGTATCCTGCTGCAGCCTTCCGGCCTGGCCGTGTTGCAGCGCCTGGGCCTGCTCGCCGAATGCACCGCACTCGGCGCACCGGTCAGCCGACTGTACGGCACCAGCTGCCAGGGGCGGGTGATCCTCGATACCCGTTATCACGACTGGCAGCCCGGCAGCTTTGGCCTTGGCATTCACCGCGGTGTGCTGATGACGGCGCTGCTCAATGCGGCGCAGCGCATTGGCGTGCAGGTGCAGACCGGGGTGAGCGTCAGCCGGTTCGAACAGGCAAGCGGTCATGTCCGCCTGTTGCATCAGGACGAAGAGGGTGTTGAGCGACCTCTGGGGGATTTTGCCGCGCTGATCCTGGCCGATGGCACCCGTTCGACCCTGCGCGCGCAGATGCAGGTGCGCCAGTGGTCGCGGCCGTATCCCTGGGGCGCTTTGTGGAGCATGTTGCCGACCTCACCGGCGGCCGAAAGTGGTGAGCTGCGCCAGTGGTATCGCGGCTGCCGGGAAATGTTCGGGCTGATGCCCACCGGCTGCACCCATCAGGCGCGCGAATGTTCGCTGACCAGCCTGTTCTGGAGCCTGCCGCTCAGTGAGCACGAGAGTTGGCGAACGAGTGGCCTGGATGCCTGGAAAACCCGTGTGCGCAACCTGGCTGGCGAAGCGTCGGAGGCCTATCTGCAGCAGATCAATGATCCCGCGCAATTAACCCTGGCGGCCTATGCCGACGTGCGCATGCAGCACTGGAGCGATGGTCGCGTCCTGGCCATCGGCGACTGTGCCCACGCCATGAGTCCGCAATTGGGCCAGGGCGCCAACATGGCGCTGGTGGATGCTGCCGCGCTGGCCGATGCGCTCGACAATGCGGGTGATGAACAGCAGCATGCGCTCGACTGGAGCGCCATCTTCGTCCGTTATGGCGAAGCTCGACGGGACCACCTGCGTTACTACCGCCAGGCCAGCCGGCTGTTGACGCCTCTGTTCCAGTCCAACAGCAACACTCTCGCTGTGCTGCGCGATATCGCCCTGATGCTCGCCCGGCATAACCGCTTCGGGCGCCAGCATGCGGTCAGCACGCTGGTCGGTGCGCGCAGCGGCTGGCTATGGTCCGGCGCGCAGAAGCGCGAGCTGCATGCCTGGACCGGTGAGCGGGAGGCGTGGGAATAACCCCACGCTGTTCAGTTGCGCTGCAGATCGAGCAGCGCCTTCTGGCTCAGATCCAGCCACTCCTTGTGCAGAATCCGGTAATGCCGAGCGGAGCGGCGGGCGTGGGTATGGATCTGCTGCAACAGTTCGATGGCTTCGCGCTGGCGCCCCTGTCGGCGCAGCAGCAGGGCATAGCGATAGTTGGCTTCCGGGCCGGCGCTGTAGCTGCCAAGCGCGCGGTATTCCTCCTCAGCCTTGAGAACGTTGCCCTGGCCTTCCAGCGCACGGGCATACAGCAGGTGGCCCTCGGTGGAGCGGAAGTCCGGGTTGTGCGCGATCAGTTGGTCGAGGCTTGCCTGGCAACCGGCGAAATCGCTTAGGGCGAAACGCGCCCTGGCCAGGCCGAGGAGGATGTCCGGGGCATCGCTGTGGATACCCCGCAGAGCCGCCTGATAGTGCTGGGCCGCCTCTTCGGCCTGCCCCATGCGCAGCAGCTCGTCGGCCAGGTTGACGCGGGTATCGCGCGTGTCGCGGATTTCCAGCTCATCGCGCAGGGTGCGTAGATGGCGCTGCGGGTCGATGCTGTCGTGCAGGCGGTTGAGCGTGCGGCGCCCGCGGCGGCTGCCGAGCAGCTCAGGCAGCATGATGCCGAGAAAGTAGATCAGGCAACCAAGGCCCGGCAGGGCGATGATCAGGTACAGCCAGTAGCGATCCTGGCCGCTGCGAACCACATGCAGGCCGCAGGTAACTTGGCAGGCGATGACGAGGAGGGCGAGCAGGGGCATGGTGCGGTCCAGTCCTTTGGAGTGCGAAGGGCGCCCATGAGAGCACGGATCGGCCTGCTTGTCAGGTGAGCCATGCACGGCTGTGGCATGCGTCACGTGATAGGCTGCGCGGCTGATTCCATGTTCATCAGGATGCGTGCATGCCGTCGTCGCTGGAGATCTTCGCCAACCTTTTCTATCTGGTTTCGGTGCTGCTGGCGGCGCGCAACTCGGTGCACACCTGGGCGGTCGGGCTGGTCGGTTGCGTGCTGTTCGGCTGGTTGTTCTTCAGCGTGCAGCTGTATGCCGACGTGACCCTGCAGGGCTTCTTCATCCTAACCAGTCTGATCGGCTGGTGGAGCTGGATGCATGGCCGTGGCGGCGACGCCATGCCGATCAGCCGTACGGCCTGGCCAGGATTGTCCCTGGCACTCGCCGTGGCGGTATTGGTGGCGCTGGCCTACGGCGCGCTGCTGCACCATTTCACCGACGCCTACGCGCCCTTCATCGACTCGCTGGTGCTGACCTTCAGCGTACTGGCGCAGCTACTGCTGATGCGCCGCAAGCTGGAAACCTGGTACGGCTGGCTGCTGGTCAACACCCTCGCGGTGCCGTTGTTCGCCTCGCGTGAGCTGTACCTGACCGCCTTCATCTACCTGCTGTTCTGGTGCAATGCCTGGTATGGCCTGTACCGCTGGCGCCAGGAACTGAAGGCTGAGATGGCCTGACATGAGCAAGCGATTCGCCGCCGGCCTGGTGGTGGGCAAGTTCGCGCCGTTGCATCTGGGTCATGAATGGCTGATCCAGCAGGCTCAGGCCCAGTGCGAGCAAGTAGTGCTGCTCAGTTGGGCGCACCCCGAACTGGCAGGTTGTGAACCTGAACGGCGGGCGAACTGGCTGCGGATACGCTTTCCTGAGCTGCGCAGCTGGGTGGTGACGCCTGAGTGGGTGGCTGCCCAGCGGCAGGCGGGGCTAAGGCTGCCGGACCTACCGCACGAGTCCGAGGCGGATGCCGTGCAGCGCGAATTCGTCGCCGCGTTCTGCCTCGCCGTGCTGGGCCAGCCAGTGGATGCGGTGTTCACCAGCGAGGCCTATGGCGACGGTTTCGCTGCGCACCTGGCGGCGCGCTTTCAGCGCCCAGTGGCGCATGTCGAGGTGGACCGGGCGCGCCAGCAGGTGCCGATCTCGGCCACGCGCTTGCGCGCCGATATCCATGGCCTGCGTCACTACCTGGCGCCACAGGTCTACGGCGATTTCGTCGAGCGCATCGCCTTGCTCGGCGGTGAGTCCACTGGCAAGAGCAGCCTCGCCCTGGCGCTGGCCGAGGCACTGGGCACGCGACATGCCGCGGAATATGGCCGTGAGCTCTGGGAGGAGCAGGGCGGCGTGCTTGCCTATGACGATCTGCTGCGCATCGGCTGCACTCAGGTCGCACGTGAGCAGGCGTTGGCCGGGCAGTGCCGGCGTTACCTGGTTTGCGACACCACGCCGCTGACCACGTTGTTCTACTGCCGCGAATCTTTCGGCCGCGCCGAGGCCGAGTTGGAACAGTTGGCCGAGCGGCGTTATCACCACCTGTTCCTGTGCGCCGACGACTTCCCCTTCGTGCAGGACGGCACCCGCCAAGACGAGACCTTCCGCCGCCGGCAGAACCAGTGGTACGAGCAGCAGCTGCAGCGTCGAGGTCTGGCCTTCACCCGCCTGACCGGCTCGCTGGCGCAGCGCGTCGAGCAGGTGCTGCTGCGCTTGAGCAGTTAGTCGCGCGCAGTGGGCTCAACGATAGCGGGCGAGAATGGCGTCGAACTCGCCGTCCTCCTTCATCTGCACCAAGGCACGCAGCAACGCCTGGGTTGGTATGTCCGGTCCGTCGCGGACGAGGCAGGAGATTGGGTCGGCGCTGACCTCGGCGAGCGCATGCAGCTGTTTCTCGCGCGGTTGGTTGCGATTGAACCAGTCCAGGCTGAGCTGGCTGCTGATTGCATAGTGATAACGGCCGGCCCCGAGCTTTTCCAGGGTCAGCTGTTGGGTGCGGGCATCCTCACGCTGGATTTCGCCGCTGGCCAGTTGTGGCTCCAGGCTGGGGTAGCTAAACCCTAATACGGTACCCAGGCGCTTGCCGTGCAAACGCTCCAGGGTGAAGTCAGCTTCGGCGCTGCGCCCGACGATCAGGTCGCGTTGCACCATGAAAGGCAGGCTCCAGATGTACTGGTGATGGGGTTCGCTCAGCCAGTCCGGATTGACGTAACAGCGCACGTCGAGTTCGCCGCTGGTCAGCAGGCGCTGTACGCGCAGGCGCGGCAACACCAGCATCTCGGCGCGGCGGCCGACCTTCTGCGCCAGACGCAGCTGCAAGTCGTAGAGAATCCCGCCGCGTGCCTGGCCGTCGACGATGCTGACCATCGGCATGGCCCAGCTCTCGTTCACCGAGAAACGCAAAGGGCGTTGCTCCTGTGCTGCGCTTGTCAGACTGAGCAGAACTAACAGAAGGCAGAGCGAGAGACGCATGTAATTACCGAGTTGAAGGCGTTTGCTGTTCAGCCTAGACGACCAGCGTTCAGGCTGGCGCCGGCTCGAAACTGTCGGCGCGGGCCATGCGCCACATGCGCTGGTAGAACTCGCCGCTGACCTCACCGTTGAGCAGCTCGCCCGGTGCAAGGAATACGTGCTGCTGCGAGAACAACTTGATCTCGGTGGCCGACAGGCGCTGCACCAGGTGCTTGGCATCGATCTGCGAGGGGTGGTCGAGGCCGGCGGCGGCGAGCATCTCGGCCAGCGCTCTGAGCGTGTTGCGGTGGAAGTTGTAGACGCGCTGGGCCTTGTCCTCGACTACCAGGGCGCGCTGGCGCAGCGGGTCCTGCGTGGCGACGCCAGTGGGGCACTTGTTGGTATGGCACGACTGCGACTGGATGCAGCCGATGGCGAACATGAAACCGCGCGCCGAGTTGGCCCAGTCGGCGCCGATGGCCAGCACGCGGGCGATATCGAAGGCACTGACGATCTTGCCGCTGGCGCCGAGCTTGATCTTATCGCGCAGGCCGCTGCCGACCAGGGTGTTGTGGACGAACATCAGGCCCTCGCGCAGCGGCACGCCCAAGTGATCTGTGAACTCCAGCGGCGCCGCACCGGTGCCGCCTTCCTTGCCGTCGACGACGATGAAGTCGGGCAGGATGCCGGTCTCCAGCATGGCCTTGACGATACCCATGAACTCCCAGGGGTGACCCAGGCAGAACTTGAACCCCACCGGCTTGCCGCCGGAGAGCTCGCGCAGCTGGGCGATGAACTGCAGTAGCCCGGTCGGCGTGGAGAAGGCGCTGTGGCGTGACGGCGAGATGCAGTCCTCGCCCATGGGCACGCCACGGGTGTTGGCGATTTCCTCGGTGACCTTGTGCTTGGGCAGGATGCCGCCGTGGCCCGGCTTGGCGCCCTGGCTCAGCTTGATCTCGATCATCTTCACCTGCGGGCTGGCCGCCTGCGCGGCGAAGCGCTCGGGGTCGAAGCGGCCGTCCGAGGCGCGGCAGCCGAAGTAGCCGCTGCCCAGTTCCCAGACCAGATCGCCGCCGTGCTCGCGGTGGTAAGGGCTGATGCTGCCTTCGCCGGTGTCATGGTAGAACTCGCCGAGTTTCGCCCCTTCGTTGAGGGCGCGAATGGCGTTGGCACTGAGTGAGCCGAAGCTCATCGCCGAGATGTTGAACAGCGAGGCCGAGTACGGTTGGCTGCATTGCGGCCCGCCGATCTCCACGCGAAAGCTGCAAGGGTCGCTGAGCGGCGCCGGGCGCATCGAGTGGCTGATGAACTCGAAGCCGTTCTGGTACACGTCGCTCAGGGTGCCGAAGGGCTTGTCCGAGCCTTCGTTCTTGGCGCGGGCGTAGACCAGCGAGCGCTGGGCGCGGGAGAAGGGCAGCTGTTCGGCATCACCTTCGAGCAGGTACTGGCGGATTTCCGGGCGGATGCCTTCGACCAGATAGCGGATATTGCCCAGGATCGGGTAATTACGCCGCACTGCATGGCGGGTTTGCAGCAGATCGCCGATACCGATCAGGCTGAGCACGCCGCCGATTAGGGTTAGCGGCCATATCCATTCATGAGCGAGGAAGGGCAGGCTGGCCAGGGTGAACAGCACGCAGAACGCGAAGAATGCATAGCGGCTGAGCAAAGAGAGGTTCATGAAGATTCCCGGAACGTGAGTCAGGTGGAGATTTTAGACTAAACGGCTATAACGGGTCACGTTCTGTCCGTACAGACACTCTCAAGGGCTAAGGACGAACACCGATGCCCTGTGGCACACTCAGTGGCCCGGAGCCAACCATCGCCAGAGCTTGGCCCGCGTCTCCCGATTTTTCGGCCTGCGCCCCATTGTCGCCGGCCTACTGCCTGAGGCCGCCAGCGGCCAAGAAGAGGAATGAGCGTGCATAACGTCGTGATCAGTGGTACCGGCCTCTACACCCCGGCCAACAGCATTTCCAACGACGAGCTGGTGGCATCCTTCAATGCCTACGTGCAGCAGTTCAACGCCGATAATGCTGAAGCCATCGCCCGTGGTGAAATCGAGGCACTGAGCGAATCCAGCAGCGGCTTCATCGAGAAGGCCTCGGGTATCAAAAGCCGCTTCGTCATCGACAAGGACGGCATTCTTGATCCGCAGCGCATGGTGCCGCGCATCCCTGAGCGTTCCAACGACGAGTGGGGCATTCTCTGCCAAATGTCCGTCGCGGCGGCCCATCAGGCGCTGGAGCGTGCCGGCAAGACCGTCGCCGACATCGACGGGGTGATCGTCGCCTGCTCGAATCTGCAGCGCGCCTATCCGGCGGTAGCCATCGAAGTGCAGGCCGCGCTGGGCATCGACGGCTGGGGCTACGACATGAACGTGGCCTGCTCCTCTGCCACCTTCGGCATCCAGGCCGCGACCACCGCGATCCAGACCGGGCAGGCCCGCGCCATCCTCATGGTCAACCCGGAAATCTGCACCGGTCACCTCAACTTCCGCGACCGCGACAGCCACTTCATCTTCGGCGACGCCGCTACTGCGGTGATCATCGAGCGTGCCGACCAGGCCACCTCCAAGCACCAGTTCGATGTGGTCGGCACCAAGCTGCTGACCCAGTTCTCCAACAACATCCGCAACAACTTCGGCTTCCTCAACCGCGCCGCGGAAGAGGGCGTGGGCGCCCGTGACAAGCTGTTCGTGCAGGAAGGCCGCAAGGTGTTCAAGGACGTCTGCCCGATGGTCGCCGAACTGATCGCCGCGCACTTGGCCGAGCACCAGCTCAATGTCGCTGACATCAAGCGCTTCTGGCTGCATCAGGCCAACCTCAACATGAACCTGCTGATCGCGCGCAAGTTGCTCGGTCGCGACGCCGAGCCGCACGAAGCGCCGGTGATTCTCGACACCTACGCCAACACCAGCTCGGCCGGCTCGGTGATCGCTCTGCACAAGAACCAGGACGACCTGCCGGCGGGCAGCCTGGGTGTTCTAAGCTCCTTTGGTGCCGGTTATTCCATCGGCAGTGTAATTTTGCGCAAGCGTTGAACTCTCTGTAGGAATGCCTGACGTGCACGGGGTGTTCGGCTTCGTGCGCAGGCCTGACCTACGGGAGTTCCATGTCCGATTCCGATCTCTTGGGGCGCCTGCTCGCCGGCGAGCAGAAGGCCTACCGCGAGCTGGTGGCTCGCTATCAGGGTGCGATGCGGGCGGTGGCCTACGCCATCGTCGGCAGCCGCCATGCCGATGAGGTGGTGCAGGATGCCTGGTTCGCCGTGGTGCGCAACCTGGCAGGTTTTCAACGCCGCGCCAGCCTCAAGACCTGGCTGCTGACCATTACCGCCAACACCGCCAAGACCCGACTCAAGCACAACCGCCGCGAGGTGCTGCTCGACGACCTGCCCGCGCCCCATGGCACGGTGGGTGACGGGCGTTTCGCCGATGACGGCCACTGGCTGCTGGCGCCGCATGCCTGGCATCAGGACAGCCCCGAAGCGCTGCTGACCGAAGACGAATTGCGCCAATGCCTGGAACACACATTGGCCAGCCTGTCCGAACTGCAGGCCAGCGTGCTGGTGCTGCGTGAGCGTCAGGGGCTGGAGTTGGAGGCGATCTGTAATCTTCTCGACATCTCCCTCTCCAATGCCCGTGTGCTGCTGCACCGGGCACGCCTGAAAGTCTTCGCCACCCTGGAACATTTCGAGGAGACAGGCCAATGCTGACCTGCAAGGAACTGGTCGCTCACTCCAGCGATTATCTCGACGGCCAACTGACCCTACGCCAGCGCCTGGCCGTACGCGCCCACCTGGCCATGTGCGGCAACTGCCGACGTTTTATCCGCCAGATGAAATTGACCCAGGCGGTGATCCGGCAGATGCCGGATGAGGAGCTACCCGCGCTCGACGCCCTGGCCGAGCGCCTGGCGCAGGTTC
Source organism: Pseudomonas sp. UBA7530 (assembly GCF_002479365.1). Taxonomy (NCBI): domain Bacteria; kingdom Pseudomonadati; phylum Pseudomonadota; class Gammaproteobacteria; order Pseudomonadales; family Pseudomonadaceae; genus Pseudomonas; species Pseudomonas sp. UBA7530. Next base: position 935,304 of record NZ_DLMS01000001.1, on the reverse strand, counting down.
GGCGCAATCAGGGGTAAGCCATGTGCTTGCTGGACGGCTTGGTTGCGTCCTCAGGCGTAGGGTGGATGACGCTTTTTTTCATCCACCGTTTGCGGTGGCTGTCCGGGCTACTTGCTAGCGCCCCGCAGCCAAGTTACCGCTTTTGGAGACTTGTTCCTTAAGGCCAATTTTCAACCACAAACTACCACCTGACTGTATTGAAAGCTTTTTCATCTTTTTTGCTTTGCGCTTCAATATGGATGGTTTTTCGTAATAACCAAATCTTCGCTTGTGCCAGCGCCGATCTGTCTCGTGCTTCACCTTTTTCTTGAAATTGCGTAATGCAATCTCAATTGATTCATTATCTTCTATGTTGACTGTAATTGTCATTTTTTTGCATTTTAAGGACCGACGCCTGTCCATATTTGCTTTCTAACGTTTGGTTAAGGGGCGGGCTTTAGCCCGTCCCAGTGAGCGCAGTGAACGGTTTGAACCTCTTGTTAGATTTTGCATGGCGAGTTTTCAAACATTCTTTTAATTGTTTTGGTGTGCTCATTTTTGCTGGCTGAATAAAATATTTTTCTGTCCAGAAGAATGCGTTTCATTGAGATGTTTGAAGTTAAGTGACCGGGTTTCACCTGAAGTGTAATGGCTTCTTCGATTGGCTCGCCAGTAACCTCTATCTCGTAAGCTTCAATTTCACCGTTTTCCTTTCGCATTGTGCTTTTGTGAAGGAAATGTATTTTCTGCTCTTTAATCATATGGAATATCCAACGATTGAGATAGCTGGCGGCCAAAAGCGTAACTATTACTGACCAGTAAGGGAGGCGAGGAAAAGTTGACGCATTATGAGTTCTTCAGTAGACCCTCTACCAGTTTTACCGCCTGTAAGGTTTCAGGTGGAAAATAACTGTTGTCTCGGATGTTTGCGTACATTTCCTGGAGGCTCTGCTCAAATGCGAAAATAAACTCTGGGTTCTTCTTGCCTATGGTTTGCACGAGAGGCTGTCAAAACTGCAATTGTTTGAGTTGCTTGGTCTGGAAGCGGGTTGGACATACGTATTTCTCCGAATTAAAAAACCTAACGTTTAGTTAGGGGGCGGGCTTCAGCCTGCCCCAGTGAGCGAAGCGAGCGACTTGAACCAATTATTAGGCATGGCTATTACTCAGTGCCACCATAATTTTTCATTGCCCCAAGCTGTACTGCGGTGACTACCGATAATAGGCTAGTTCCAATCATCAGCCTTTTCTTTCTTTATACGTATGAAATATTCCTACTAAGCGAGTAAGAGACCAGTCGTTTGAAAGTTCATGGCCGGCAGGCCAAGAAAATATCCCGCCACCGCTGACGCCACGGGGACTAAGCGGGTTCATCTTTTTGCCATCGATTGGGGAGATGGCGTTTTTCTTACGAAATCGAACGATAATACTGGAGTCACTAGTTAAATTCAGTTCATTGTATGTTTCTTTCGTAGCCGAGAGGCCACGATAGGATGCAAATTCTGAACTAAAAACATCGCCTTTTTGACGCGATTTGCTTGCTGGGTAGCCGCAAATTGAGTACATTTTTAATTAATTTGCGTTATGGGTTATTTCACATCTTGATTGATGTAAAGGCTTGAAGTGAGCAAGCAGGCTTCTAGCAAAGGTTTTGTCGAGCCTGAAGTAAGCTATATCTACGGTGTCTTCCGATCTTTTGCTTTCAGGCAACAAGTCCACATATGCCATGTATCCATCAATTTCGGATATTCCGTTTGCGGTTGGGGTCAACAAGCTCCCGTACTCAGTTATGTCTGTAACGTGCGCTGCGGTAAAAAGAAAAGGAGCTCCTTGGAACTCGATAAATATACCGGTTCCAACCTGCTCAACTTTTCCTGAGCTTAGGTGTTCTACAAATATCGGCACAAGAGAATCGTGTGGATCGATAGCGTACATATAGAGCCTAACGTTTGGTTAAGGGGCGGGCTTTAGCCCGTCCCAGTGAGCGAAGCGAACGGTTTGAACTAGTTGTTAAGCGTTTTCGCTCAGCTGAATTCTGTTCATTAGCTTTTTATATTCTCTAAATTCTTGAAGGTATCGCTTATTTTTTACTAGGTGCTCAAAGTGTAATTTTAGCCTGGCGATTTGTTGCTTTGACAGTGCTTGAGGTTTTAAAAGCCTGGCAATTCTTTCTTTTATAAAGCCTGAGTAAGAGTCAAAGTAGTCCATCTCAATATATCTTATTGCTAGTTCTATACAGGCATTGTCGCCTTTCTTGATTCCGTTGCCTATTTCATATAGTGATTTTCTATACTGTAGCCAGTTGTAGCGATCAGGCATCCAGGACGGCGCACCGGGTTCAGATGCCTCGCCAGAATCAATTTCAAAAGAGCCGCCCAGCGACTTATGCAGCGAAACGATTTCAGCTTTGGACCAGCCACTGGGAACGCCGTGATAAATGTCTAATGGCGTATTTTGTGAAGACTGACGATCCATGTTTTGCCTAACGTTTGGTTAAGGCGCGGGCTTTAGCCCGTCCCAGTGAGCGAAGCGAACGATTTGAACCATTTGTTATGTGCCTTACTCAATAGTTGTGGTGGACTTCCCATTTGGCAGGCGCACTGTATGTATGGTGTGTGGGTAGTTTTTCCCCACTGAGCGATAAATGTCAACCACATCAAATAGTGTTATCAGGTAAAGTCCAGATTTCCTTTTGTGGTCAGAGCAAAAGAAAAAGCCTATTAGATTTTTCCCATTTGGGATGAAGGGTACAAAATGGTGGCTGTGAATGAACTGATTGCAGAGGTCGTATATTGATATTTCTGTATATTTCAAATTTCTGAATTCGTACTCAGGCTCTTTAATGCGTGTGATTATGGATTCAGGATTTCCGCGATAAGGAATTTCTTGGATATTGTATTTCTTTTTCGAGATGTGATCGGATACTTTCTTTGACTCGATTAGCTTTCTGATTGAATAGAAGCCGATAAATATTTCTTTCTCTACAGTATAAAAATTTTTCTCGTCCCAGCGTGTTTGAATAAGTCTGCGCTCAAGCCTGCTTGCAAGTTTGAGGAGATCATCTTTCCAATAGCTGGATTCGTGAATCATGAGGCCCCTCAATAAGCACATAACGTTTGGTTAAGGGGCGGGCATTAGCCCGTCCTAGTGAGCGAAGCGAACGGCTTGAACCAGGTGTTAGCCGAACGCACGGAAGATATCCCCCAAATCACTAAGTCCCTCGTGGACGCGCTTTAGCTTCCCGTCTCTTAAGTAAACAGCTGCTACCAGAAACGGCACATTGATGCAGCAGAACGAGAGTATGCCCCAGAAGCCCTTGGGAAGCAGAAAGACTGCGGTAACGATAAGCACGAGCGCAGAGATGGACATATACACAACTCTGAGAGGAATAAAGCTTCTACGGTCTGTATCAATACTGCGCATTGCGAGCCTTAAGCTAACAGTGATTAGATGGATGGCGGTACTAATCCGATAGTAGAGCCTTCCATCTAGCTCCGCACCATCCCGTTTCGCTTCGCACGAAAATTCCCTTCCAATCATGGCCTTATCGCTGTGCTCCGGCAGTCCGCTGTATTCGCTTGACCTCTTCTTTTTGCTCCAGCATTGCGCTTGGCACACCGCGAGGTGGATGTTCAGGCTACTGGCTATCGAAAGCATCGCCGCTGAAGCGCCTCCCACGGTGTGGTGGATATTCCTGTCCCTGGGGGAGGGGCTTTCGGCTCTGGCATCCTGCTTCGCTCTACCTACTGCATCCATGCAGTCGTAGCCGCGACTGTAGCGGGCAAAGCGCCCCCGGATTTCATCCGGGCTACGAAAACTTTTTTCGCCCGCTGTAACGCCCGCATCCCTGCCTCGTCAATTGCTGCGAGGGCGCCAACCTGGCCCCGCATTCGAAACCGATGGAGAGATGCCATGAAACAACTCAATACCCTGACTGCCACCCTCGGCGCTGCGCTGCTTACTTCCATGGCGTTCAGTGCTCACGCGGCCAGCAACCCCTTCGCTGCGCAGGAGCTGGCCAGCGGCTACAGCCTGGCCGCTGCCGAGAAGGCGCAGGAGGGTTCCTGTGGCGAAGGCAAATGCGGTGGCGAGATGAAAGCCGACAAGGAAGGCAAGTGCGGCGAGGGCAAGTGTGGTGGCGAGAAAAAAGCCGACGCCGAAGGTAAATGCGGCGAAGGCAAGTGCGGCGGCGAGAAGAGCGAGTAAGGGCAAGGGGAGGACGGATCATGCGACTCGCAAACCTCACTGGCGCCGGTCTCGGTCTGCGTCGCGGGCTGCTCGCCGAGCTGATCGGCGATGAGGCCAGCGGCGCCGACTTTCTCGAAGTGGCGCCGGAGAACTGGATCGGTGTCGGTGGCCGGTTGGGCAAGCAGTTGCGCGCCCTGAGCGAGCGCCGGCCGTTGCTGTGTCATGGTCTGTCCCTCAACCTCGGCGGCTTCGCGCCGCTGAACCTAGAGTTGCTGCACGCCATCAAGGGCTTTCTCGACGAGCACGGCGTGCTGGCTTACAGCGAACATCTGTCGGCCTGCGCCGACGTTGGCCAGCTGTATGACCTGATGCCGCTACCGTTTTCCGACGAGTCGGTGGTGCGCATCGCCGAGCGCGTGCGCATCGTGCAGGACCTGCTGGAAAGGCCGCTGATCATCGAGAACGTCTCGGCCTACGCGCGCATGCCTGGCGAACTGGATGAGGCGGATTTCGTTCGCGCCGTGCTGGAGCGTGCCGACTGCCAGCTGCTGCTGGACGTCAACAATGTCTACGTCAACAGCCTGAACTTCGGCTTCGATGCCGAAGCCTACATCGCCGCGATGCACAGTGAGCGCATCGCCTATCTGCACGTCGCCGGTCATTACGACCAGGCGGCAGACCTGAAGATCGACACCCACGGTGCGCCGGTGATCGACCCGGTGTGGGCGCTGCTGAGCAGCGCCTACGCGCAGCATGGCGTGCGCCCGACGCTGCTGGAGCGCGACTTCAACTTCCCGCCGCTGGCCGAGCTGTATGCCGAGCTGGCGCATATCCGCAGCCTGCAACAGGCCGTGCAACCGCTGAGCAGGTACGGTACATGAGCGGCATTCAGCAGCAGCGCGATTTCGCTGCACGTATTCGCCAGCCTGAGGCGCAGTCTTTGCTGCCGGGCATCACGGCCGAGCGCATGGCGGTCTACGAGGAGCTGTTCTTCAACAACGTCGCCAGCCTGGTGGGCGGCGCCTTTCCGGTGCTGCGTGGGGTTCTCGGAGCCGAGCGCTGGCAGCGGTTGCTGCGCGCGTTCTTCGCCGAGCACCGGGCGAGCACGCCGTACTTCCTCGAGATCAGTCAGGAGTTCATTGCCTGGCTGCAGCAGGGCTATCGCGCCGAGCCTGACGACCCTGCGTTCATGCTGGAGCTGGCCCATTACGAGTGGGTCGAGCTGGCGCTGGATGTCAGCGACGCGCAGTTGCCCGAGCGCGGCTGGTCGCCACTGGCCTGGCCGCTGGCCTATCGCTGGCCGGTGCAGAGGATCGGTGCTGATCACCACCCCACGCAGCCACCGGCCGAGCCGACCTGCCTGCTGGTCTGGCGCGACCGCCAGGATCAGGTGCGCTTCATGCAACTGGCGCCGTTTGCTTATCAACTGGCGCTGCGGCTGCAGGCTGGCGAGCCGCCCGTGCAGGCGCAACAGGCGCTGGCCATCGAGCACGGCCTGGCCGCTGATCGCGCCTATTTCGCTAACGCTCGCGCGCTGCTGGATGACTGGCAGACGCGCGATATCTGGTTTCCGTATCCCGAGGACTGACCACCATGATCGCTTTACTCAATCGCTGCCAGGACGCGCTGGAGGCTTCCCGGCGCCTGGATTTTCTCGGCCCGCTGCTGCTGCGCCTGTATCTGGTGCCGGTGTTCTGGATGGCCGGCACGCAGAAGCTCAAGGACATCGACGCCACTGCCGCCTGGTTCGGCAATCCGGATTGGGGGCTCGGCCTGCCGTTTCCCGAGCTGCTGGCCTGGGCAGCGGCGCTGACCGAGGCCGGTGGCGCCATTCTGCTGCTGTTCGGATTTGCCGTGCGCTGGATCAGCATCCCGCTGATCGTCACCATGCTGGTGGCGATTTTCGCCGTGCACTGGCCCTATGGTTGGCAGGCGATTGCCGACCCGTCCGCGCCGTTCGCCAACGAGCGCGTGCTAGCGGCGGCGGAAAAGCTCGAACGGGCGCGCAGCATCCTGCGTGAGCACGGCAATTACGACTGGCTGACCGCCAGCGGCAAGTTCGTGGTGCTGAACAATGGCATCGAGTTCGCCGCCACCTACCTGGTGATGCTCGTGGCGTTGTTCTTCAGTGGGGCAGGGCGCTGGTTGAGCATCGATTACTGGTTGGCGCGACGTTTCCGAATTTCCCGTTAGCCCAATGGGTTGTCCCTGCGCCGGCTCTCGCGAAATTCGCCGGGCGTCTGCCCGGTCCAGCCCTTGAAGCTGCGGTGGAACGAGCGTGACTCGGTGAAGCCCAGGTAACAGGCGATGTCCTGGATCGCCAGGTCGCTGCGCAGCAGGTAATGCTCGGCCAGTTCCTGGCGCAGCTCGTCGAGTATCTGCTGGTAGCTGGTGCCGGCCTGCTGCAGGTGGCGCTGCAGGGTGCGCACGGTCATGTCGAACTTCTCCGCGACCCGTTCCTTGCGCGGCAGGCCGTCCTTGAGCAGCAGGCGCAGGGCGTTCTTTACCCGGCGGGGCAGCGGCTCGTTGTCGTCCAGTCCTGCCATCAGGGTCAGGGCATGTTCTTCCAGCGTGCGCAGCAGGTTGGCGTCGGCCTGGCGCAGCGGCACGCCGAGGTAGTCCAGCGGCACCAGCAGGGCGTTGCAGGGCTGTTCGAACCGCACCGGGCAGCCGAACAGCTGCTGGTATTCGGCCAGGTCGGTGGTGGCCGGTTGCGCGTGTTCGAACCAGACCTCGCGCGGCGAATGATCGGAGTCGGCGATCCAGCGGGCGTACAGCAGCCAGGAGGCGAGTACGTTCTCGACCATATGGCGGCGAACGTCCGGCGCCTGATGGCGGCAGCTCCAGATCAGCCGCACGTGATCCTCGGCTGCCTCGATACGGCTGGTGCCCATGTCGCCCACCAGTTTCTCGTAGGGCACGATGCGGCCCATGGCTTCGCCGAGGGTGGCGCAGTTCATGGCGATATAGCCAAGTACGCTCCACGAGCCGGGCTGGACGAAACGCGCCGAGTGCAGGCCGAACAAGGGATCGCCGGAAACCTCCATCAGATGCGCCAGCAGGCGTTCGTGCACCTCGCTGGGCATGCGCTTGCCATTGTCGGCCAGGTCCTGCGCGGCAATCCCGGCGGCGGCCAGGGCGCGGTCGATATCCAGGCCGAGCTGTTCGGCCTGGCGCAGGTACTTGAGCAGGGCGGGAACCGAGGTATAGCCGAGGTTTTCCATGGATTCTTCTTGTTCTGCGATGCCTGTCTTGATTGGCGATAGCGCCTGTCCCGATTCGACAGTGACGGAAATCGGCGGCTGGCTAGTATAGGCAGCCATAAGTGCTGATCGGAATGGGGGATGCGATGCGACGCTGGAACGGATGGGGTGACGAAGCGACCGAGGTGGAACTGCCGGCCCATGGCGAGGCCTTTCTCGCCGAACTGGTCGGGCCGGGCCAGCGTCTGGCCGATGCCAGCTTGCAGGATGTCCTGGCGCGTGTGCCGGCCTCGCGTCTGGCCCCGCATCCGCTGATCAGCGTTGATGCCGAAGTGCGCGTGCGCCATGCCCGTGGCCAGAGCCTGCCGGACTGGCTGGCCATGCGCTCCGGCGAGTTCGGCCTCTTCCCCGATGGCGTCGCCTGCCCGGAGAGTGCCGAGCAGATCCGCGAGCTGCTGGCCTGGGCACAGCAGCATGACGTCAGCCTGATCCCCTACGGTGGCGGCACTTCGGTGGCCGGCCACATCAACCCGCAGGCCGGGCGGCGCCCGGTGCTGACCCTGTCGCTGGAGCGCATGACGCGCCTGCTGGATATCGACGAGGACAGCCTGATCGCCACCTTCGGCCCTGGCGCCAACGGCCCGCAGGTGGAAAGCCAGCTGCGCGCGCGCGGCTATACGCTGGGCCACTTCCCGCAGTCCTGGGAGCTGTCGACCCTCGGCGGCTGGGTCGCCAGCCGCTCCAGCGGTCAGCAGTCGCTGCGCTACGGGCGCATCGAGCAACTGTTCGCCGGCGGTAAGCTGGAAACCTTCGCCGGCACTCTGGAGATTCCCACCTTCCCGGCGTCGGCCGCCGGCCCCGATCTGCGCGAGCTGGTGCTGGGTTCGGAAGGGCGCTTCGGGGTGATCTCCGAGGTGCGCGTGCGCATCAGTCGCCTGGCCGAGCAGGAGCGCTTCTATGCGGTGTTCCTGCCCAACTGGCAGCAGGCGCTGAGTGCCATTCGCAGCCTTGCGCAGGCGCGCGTGCCGCTGTCCATGCTGCGTCTGTCCAATGCCATCGAAACCCGCACCCAACTGGCCCTGGCCGGTCACCCGCAACAGATCGCGCTGCTGGAGAAATACCTGGCCCTGCGCGGCGCTCGCGATGAGAAGTGCATGCTGACCTTCGGCGTCACTGGCAGCCGGGTGCAGAACGCCGCTTCGCTGAAACAGACGCGGCGCCTGCTCAAAGGTTTTGGCGGCGTGTTCACCGGCACCCTGCTGGGCAAGAAATGGGAGCACAACCGCTTCCGCTTCCCCTATCTGCGTCACGGTCTGTGGGAGCGCGGCTATCTGGTGGACACCCTGGAAACCGCCACCGACTGGTCCAACGTCGACAACCTGTTGAACAAGGTCGAGGCAAGCCTGCGTGACGAGCTGGCCGGGGAGGGCGAGCGGGTGCACGTGTTCACCCACCTGTCGCACGTCTACGGCGAAGGTTCGAGCATCTACACCACCTACGTATTCCGCCCCGGCAGCGACTACGCCACCGCCATGGCGCGTTGGCAGCGGCTCAAGGCAGCGGCCAGTCGCACCATCGCCGGAAATCGCGGCACCATCAGCCACCAGCACGGCGTGGGGCGCGACCACGCGTCTTATCTGGCGGCGGAGAAGGGCGAGCTGGGCATGGCCACGCTGCGCAGCCTGGCCACGCACTTCGACCCGGAGCAGCGCCTGGCTCCCGGCGTGCTGTTGCAGGATTGAGCATGGAACTGTGGAACGCCCGCTGGCGCGAGCGTGCGCTGCCTGAACTGGCCGCGCGCGACTGGGATTTGCTGGTGATCGGCGGCGGCATCTGCGGCGCCGGCATCCTGCGTGAGGCGGCGCGGCGTGACTGGCGCTGCCTGTTGCTGGAGCAGCGCGACTTCGCCTGGGGCACCTCTAGCCGCTCGTCGAAGATGGTGCACGGTGGCCTGCGTTACGTTGCCAAGGGCCAGATTGGGCTAACCCGCGACTCGGTACGCGAACGCCAGCGCCTGCTCGGCGAGGCGCCGGGGCTGGTGGAACCCTTGAGTTTCGTCATGCCGCATTACCGCGGCGGCTTCCCTGGTCCCAAGGTATTTGGCGGTCTGCTCAGCCTCTACGACGCTCTGGCCGGTAAGCGCAATCATCTGTTCTATCCGCTGCAACAGCTGCGCTACCTGGCGCCGGGCATCCGCGAGGACGGCCTGCTCGGCGGCACGCGCTTCTTCGACGCAGTGACCGACGATGCCCGTCTGGTGCAGCGCGTGCTGGGCGAGGCGCGCGCCGAAGGTGCAGAGGCGCTCAATGGCATGCGCGTGGTCGAGCTGCTGCGCGAGGTGGGGCAGGTGGTTGGTGTGCTCGCCGAGGATGTGGAAACGGGCAAACAGTACCGCCTGCGCAGCCGCGCCGTGGCGCAAGCCACTGGTGCCTGGGCCGATCGTCTGCGCCAGCCCGGTAATGGCCGGGTTCGACCGCTACGCGGCAGCCACCTGCTGCTGCCGAGCTGGCGCCTGCCGGTGGCGCATGCCTTCAGTTTTATGCACGCCGCCGATGGGCGGCCGGTATTCGTTTTCCCTTGGGAGGGCGCGACGGTTATCGGCACCACTGATCTGGATCATGCGGACGATCTGGATACCGAGGCGGCGATCAGCAAGGAGGAGGTCGACTACCTGCTGGCCGCCTGCGCCCAGCAGTTCCCGTGCGCCGAAGTGACGTGCGGCGATGTGTTGTCGGCCTGGGCCGGCGTGCGCCCGGTGGTGGGCGATGGCAGCGCCGGGCTGAAACCCTCGGACGAAAAGCGCGAGCATGCTCTGTGGATCGAACCGGGCAGCGTAACCCTGGCCGGCGGCAAGCTGACCACCTTCCGCCTGCTGGCGCTGGAGGTACTGCGCGCCTGCGCAGGCTTCGTCGGCAAAGCGGTGGACCATCAGGGCGGCGCGGTCTTCGCTGCGAATACGCCGACACCGGTGCCGGCATTAAGCCCGGCGCAGCAACGCCGTCTGGCCGGTCGCCATGGCCGCCAGCTGGGCGAGGTGCTGCGCCTGATCGACGAGGTGGGCGGCGATTGCGTCGCGGGTACAAACACCCTGTGGGCCGAACTGGCCTGGGCCGCCGAGGGCGAGCTGGTGCTGCACCTGGACGACCTGCTGTTGCGGCGCACGCGCCTGGGTTTGCTGCTGGCTGAAGGCGGCCGCGCCGAGTTGCCGCGTATCCGCGCGCTATGCCAGCCGCGCCTGGGTTGGAACGATGCGCGCTGGCAGCAGGAGGAGGCGGATTACCTGGCGCTTTGGCAGCGCTGTTACAGCCTGCCAGAGACTTAATGATGGCGCTGCCGACTTTCCGTAGGAGCGAGCTCTGCTCGCGAATGCGGTTAGCGCAAAAGCTTCGCGAGCAGAGCTCGCTCCTACACGGATTCCGCGTACAGGTTGTAGCCCGGATGCAATCCGGGGATGAACGACGATGCAGCTCCCGGATTTCATCCGGGCTACGTAGCTAGATTGCGGTAACTCCGATCAGCTCCCTCTCCCGCTTGCGGGAGAGGGTTGGGGAGAGGGAAAGCGTTTATTCGCAGGCCACCTGGCTCAGACGGAACACCCTCTCCCCCGGCCCCTCTCCCATAAATGGGAGAGGGGAGACATAACAGAAGGACCACACCTTGAGCGAACCAAGCTACCTGCTGAGCATCGACAACGGCACCCAGAGCGTCCGAGCGCTGCTGTTCGATACCAACGGCAACCTGCTCGCCAAGGGCAAGGTCGAGCTCGATCCCTATTTCTCCAGACAGCCTGGCTGGGCCGAACAGGACCCGGAGTACTACTGGGCCAGCCTCGGCGAGGCCTGCCGCTTGCTGTGGCAACAGGTGGATATCGACCGCCGCCTGATCCGCGGCGTCGCCGTTACCACCCAGCGCGGCAGCATCATTCATGTCGATGAGCAGGGCACGCCGCTGCGCCCGGCGATTCTCTGGCTCGATCAGCGTCGTGCCGAGGTGGCGGGGCGCATCAAGGGCCTGTGGGGCTGGCTGTTCAAGCTGGCACGTGCCGAGGAGGCGGTCGATCACTTTCGTGGCCAGGCCGAGGTCAACTGGGTGGCTCAGCATCAGCCGGACAACGCGGATCGCACGCACAAGGTGCTGTTGCTATCCGGGTTTCTCACCCATCGCCTGTGCGGCCGCTTCGTTGATTCCACCAGCAGTTGCGTGGCTTATCTGCCGTTCGACTACAAACGCCTGCGCTGGGCCGCGCCCGGCGACTGGAAGTGGCAGGCGCTGAAGGTACGCCGTGAGCAACTGCCCGAGTTGTTCAAGCCAGGGGAGCGACTGGGCTGCATCACGGCCGAGGCCAGCCGCCACTCCGGTATTCCCGAGGGCCTGCCGCTGATCGCTGCCGGCGCAGACAAGGCGTGCGAGGTACTGGGTTCCGGTGCGCTGGAGGCCAGCACGGCCTGCCTGTCCTACGGCACCACAGCGACCATCAACACCACGCGCAGTCGTTATCTGGAAACCGTGCGCCTGATTCCTCCCTATCCGGCGGCGCTGCCGGATCACTGCAACACCGAGGTGATGATCTATCGCGGTTTCTGGATGGTCAGCTGGTTCAAGCGCGAATTCGGTCTGCGGGAGATGCAGCGTGCCGAGGCGCTGGGCGTGTCGCCCGAAGCGCTGTTCGACGAGCTGGTCAACGCCGTCCCGCCCGGCTCAATGGGGCTGATGTTGCAGCCGTACTGGACGCCCGGCATCCGTGAGCCGGGGCTGGAGGCCAAGGGTTCGATCATCGGTTTTGGTGATGTGCACACCCGCGCGCATATCTACCGTGCCATTCTCGAAGGCCTGGCCTATGCGTTGCGTCAGGGCAAGGAACGTATCGAAAAACGCTCCGGCACCCGCATCGAGCGCCTGCGTGTGTCCGGTGGCGGTTCGCAGAGCGATGCGGCAATGCAACTGACGGCCGATATCTTCGGCCTGCCGGCCGAGCGGCCGCATCTGTACGAGACCAGCGGGCTGGGCGCGGCGATCAACTGCGCGGTGGGCCTGGGCTTGCACGCCGATTACCCGAGCGCCATCGCCGCCATGACTCGAGTAGGGCAGGTGTTCCAGCCGAACCCGGAGGCACAGCGCGTTTACCAGCAGCTCTACGGGCAGGTCTATCAGCGCATGTACCGCCAGCTCAAACCGCTGTACCAGCGCATTCGCAAGATCACCGGCTATCCGGCGTAGAGCATAGGGATGAGCACTGTGGGAGGGGCCGGGCGGCGCTCCGCTTTAGCCCCGACCGAGTAATACCAAGGTCGCGGCTAAAGCCCCTCCTACAGAAACCAGTCGCCCTCCAAATGGAGGGCGTTAGGGCGTGCTTCAAGCGACATCCACCAGCACGATTTCGCTGTCTTCCTGCGCTTCGACGCGGATCACCTCGACATCGGCAACGGCGACGCCGTCACGTGCCTTGGCTGCCACACCGTTGACGCTGAAGGCGCCGGTGGCGCCCACCAGATAGGCCTTGCGACCCGGCTGCAGCACGTACTCGGCGCTTTGTCCGGCCTTGACCGTGGCCGCTACCAGGCGTGCGTCGGTGCGGATGCGCAGGGCGTCGACATCTTCCTCGTAACCGCTGGCCAGGGTGACGAAGGCTCCGGAGCGGTCGCCTTTAGGGAAAGGCTTGGCACCCCAGGAGGGCGGCAGGCCGGCCTGGTTCGGCTGAATCCAGATCTGGAAGATCTTGGTGGTCTCATCTTCCAGGTTGTACTCGCTGTGGGCGATGCCGGTGCCGGCGCTCATCACCTGCACATCGCCGGCCTCGGTACGGCCTTTGTTGCCCAGGTTGTCCTCATGGCTGATGGCCCCTTCGCGAACGTAGGTGATGATCTCCATGTCGCGGTGCGGGTGCGGCGGGAAGCCAGAGTGCGGAGCGATCTCGTCATCGTTCCAGACGCGCAGGCGACCCCAGTTCATGCGCTCGGCGTCGTAGTATTCGGCGAAGGAAAAATGGTGACGGGCATTCAGCCAGCCGTGGTGAGCGCCACCGAGTTGTTCGAACGGACGTACATCGATCATGGTCAATCCTCCAGTCATGCACGAGGTCAGTCCCGTGCGATGTCGATGGATGAATGATCCTTTTTGATTGATCGATTTAAAAGCGCAATATTTATTGATTTTATATCTATAAATTAGATTAATTGTCCGAGGGCCACACACTAGGCTTTCGTTTACCCCTTTCAAGGAGCACCGCAATGCGCGAGCGCAAGGCCTGGTTGATCCTGCATGGCAAGCAGGCATTGAACGAAGAGGTGAGGGCGGCCGTGAACGGCCTGCGCGAGCGTGGCTGGGATCTGGCGGTGCGCCTGACCTGGGAGGGTGGCGATGCCGAGCGTCTGGTGCACGAAGGGCTGGCGGCTGGTTATCCGATCCTGATCGCTGGCGGCGGCGACGGCACCCTGCGCGATGTGGTCGAGGCCATGGTCAAGGCACGCAGTGAAGCCAGCCTGGCGCTGTTGCCACTGGGTACGGCCAATGATTTTGCTCATGCCGCCGGCGTGCCGCTGACGCCAGCTGCGGCGCTGGCTCTGCTGGAAGTGGAGCCGGTGGCGGTGGATGTGGGCATGGCGGGCGAGCGCGCCTTTCTCAATATGGCCACCGGCGGCTTCGGCTCCAATGTCACCGCCAATACCTCGGAGGAGCTTAAGAACGTCCTCGGTGGCGCCGCCTATCTGCTGACCGGGCTCAGTCGCTTTTCCCAAGTGCGCGCCGCCGCGGGGCGTTTTCATGGGCCGGAGTTCGAATGGCAGGGCGAATTTCTCGCCCTCGGTATCGGCAATGGCCGTCAGGCGGGCGGCGGGCATCTGCTCTGCCCGGAAGCGACCATCGATGATGGCCTGCTGGACGTCAGCATCGTGCCGGCGGCGCAGGACGTGGTGAGCACTCTTGGCACGCTGCTCACTGGCGGCATGCACGGTTTGCAAAGCGTTGCGATCAGCGCGCGGCTGCCCTGGCTGGAGGTGGAGGCGCTGGAGGGATTGGACCTGAACCTCGACGGCGAGCCGATGGAAAGCAAGCGGCTGCGCTTCACTGCACAACCCGGTGCCTTGCGTCTGCACCTGCCCGGGCATTCGCCGCTGCTCGCTGGCCATGCGCTTGGCGCTGAGGCATGATGGCTGCGCGCCAGCAACGCTTCAGTCTGCCGGCAGTTCGCCGATAACCCGAGCGGCAGACTAGACTCACCTCATTACCTTGGAGCGCATGATGGCCGGCATTCTCGATTCAGTGGATCAACGCACGCAACTGGTCGGCGAAAACCGTCTGGAAATTCTCATGTTCCGCCTGGCCGGCCGGCAGCTGTTCGCCATCAACGTGTTCAAGGTGCAGGAAGTCCTGCAGATGCCCAAGCTGACGCTGATGCCGCAACGCCACCGCTTCGTCTGCGGCGTGGTCAATCTGCGTGGCCAGACCCTGCCGGTGATCGACCTGTCGCAGGCCATCGGCATGCGCCCGCTGGTGCCGGATGAGCGCAGCACCATCATCGTCACCGAATACAATCGCTCGGTGCAGGCCTTCCTGGTCGGCAGCGTGGATCGCATCCTCAACCTCAACTGGGAGTCGATCCAGCCACCGCCCGGCGGTGCCGGCCGCCAGCACTACCTGACCGCCATCACCAAGGTCGACGAGCAGATCGTCGAGGTCATCGACGTGGAGAAGGTGCTGGCCGAGATCGTGCCGATGAGCACCAAGGTCTCCGAGGAAAAGCTCGCCGACCCGCTGCTGGAAAAGGCCCGTGGCCGTGAAGTGCTGCTGGTGGACGACTCCAGCGTCGCCCTCAGCCAGTTGCGCGATACCCTGTCGCAGTTGGGCATCCGCCTGCATATGGCCAGCGATGGCCTCAAAGCGCTCAACCTGCTGAAGAAGTGGGCGGACACTGGCGAAGTGATGACGGACAAGCTGCTGATGATCTTCACCGACGCCGAGATGCCGGAAATGGACGGCTACCGCCTCACCAGTGAAATTCGCAATGATCCGCGCCTCAAGGATCTTTACGTGGTGCTGCACACGTCGCTGTCCGGCAGCTTCAACGAGGCGATGGTGAAGAAGGTCGGTTGCGACAATTTCCTCTCCAAGTTCCAGCCGGACAAGCTGGTGGACGTGATCCGCCAGCGCCTGGAGCTCGACGAGCCGCGTTAGAGCACGTGTGCGGCGGGGGAGGTTCGTCGGGCACCGATGGCGGACCCGCTCTACGCCGGCCAGTCGTTATTGCCCCGCAGTGCTTGTGAGCGAGGCCGTCAGCTCGTATAACGGCGTTTTGCCAACAGGAAGCTGACCCATGCTGAGTCTCTCGGGGCTTTACCGTTACCCGCTCAAGTCCGGCCGCGGCGAGACCTTGCAGCGCAGTGCGGTCGATGGCCTTGGCCTGCATGGCGATCGGCGCTGGATGCTGGTCGACGCCGACAACGGCCGCTTCATCAGCCAGCGCCTGCTGCCGCAAATGAGCCAGTTGAGCGCGTTGTACGATGGGCGTGGCGGCCTCACCCTCAGCGCGCCGGGGCGCGACGATATTTCCGTGGCGCTGCCCGACCCTGATCAGGATCTGCGTGGCGTCATCCTGTGGCGCGACAGCTTGCGTGTGCCGGATGCCGGCGATGAAGCTGCCGAGTGGCTCAGCGCCTTGCTGGGCAAGGCCTGCCGTCTGGTGCAGGTGCCCGAAGAGCGCACCCGCCAGGTCGATACCGCCTATGCCAAGCCGGGTGATCGCGTGGCCTTCGCCGATGGTTTCCCGCTGCTGCTGATCGGCCAGGCATCGCTGGACGATCTGTCCCAGCGTGTCGGCCAGCCGCTCTCGATGCTGCGCTTTCGCCCCAATCTAGTGGTTGCCGGCAGCGAGCCTTACGCCGAAGACAGCTGGAAGCGTATCCGCATTGGCGAGGTGGAATTCGACGTGGTCAAGGGCTGCTCGCGCTGCATTCTCACCACCATCGACCCGCAGACCGGCGAGCGCAACGCTCAGCGCGAACCGCTGGCCACGCTCAAGACCTATCGTGAACGCGAGGGTGACGTGTTCTTCGGGCAGAACTTGCTGCCGCGCGGTGTCGGTGAGCTGCAGTTGGGCATGACGGTGCAGGTGCTGGAGTAGCGCGGTCTTGTAGGAGCGAATTCATTCGCGAATAAATTCGCTCCTACACCGGCTTCACTGATCGTCGAAGAAACGCTCGTTCCAGGCCACCAGCGGGTGCGGCGCATCGAGCTTCTGGCCATAGATCACCGAGTAGGACAGCACGTTCTGCACGTACTGGCGGGTTTCGTCGAACGGAATGTTCTCCACCCAGACGTCATAGCTCAGGTGATTGGCGCCGCGCAGCCACTGGCGTACCCGGCCCGGGCCGGCATTGTAGGCGGCCGAGGCGAGCACGCGGTTGCCGTTGAACTGGCCGTACACCTGGCTGAGATAAGCCGCACCCAGCTGGATATTGGTGTCCGGGTTGAGCGCCTGCTGCGGTGAGGCCAGGGGGATGCCGAACTTGCGCGCGGTTTCCTTGGCGGTGGCCGGCATCAGTTGCATCAGGCCCATGGCGCCGGCGTGGGAGCGGGCGTCGGCCATGAAGGCGCTTTCCTGGCGGGTGATGGCGAACACCCAGCTCGAATGCAGGTCGCGGCGTCTGGCTTCGCGGACCAGTTCGTTGCGATGAGCCATGGGGAAGCGTACCTCCAGATCGTCCCAGTACTGGGCCTGGCTGATGGTACGGATGGCCGGGAAGTACCACTCCATTTCGTAGGCCAGGCGCGCCTGGGCCACCAGCTCGTCGCGGCTGAACCGGCGGCTGACGTGATACCACTCGCGGCGGCCGTCGACGATCTGGCCACGCGCATGAAATTCCATGGCGCGCTTGATGCCGGGCGTGTTGCGCACCTTCTGCACGACCTTGGGGTCAAGCGCCAGCGGCTGGTTATTCAGCGCGTACGGCGCCTTGACCTGATCCGCTGCCATGAAGCCGTAGAAATCACGCTCCTTGGCCAGGGCCTGGAACAGCACCGCCGGTTGCTGGCTGTTGGGCTGCGCCAGTTGCAGGCTGCGCGCGTTCCAGTAGCGCCAGCGGTTGCTGCTGGCCAGGTCGGACGGCATCTTCTGTGTCAACTGATACGCCTCTTCCCAACGGCCGTGGCGCAGCAGCAGGCGTGCACGCCATTCGCTGACGGTGTTGTCACGCAACTGTGGGTCGTACTTGGCCATCACCTGCAGACCACGCAGATCGAAGCGTTGCGCCAGGCGCAGACCGATCTGCCGGGCGATGGCGACCTGCTCGTCGGCGGAGAACTTCATGCGCTGGGCATAGCCGTCGAGCAGGGCCAGGGCGTCTTCGGGGCTCTGCCGGGCCAGACGGCGCAGTCCGAAGCCGACCACGTCGCTCATGGCGTCATCGGCTGGGGCGAAGCGCGCGGTGTTCTTCAGCAATTGCGGTTTCTGCGCCACTTCGACCATCAGCTTGCCGCGCTCGCCGAGCGTCGGCATGCCCTTGATCAGGAAGTTGGCCAGACCGTAGTTGCCGCTTTCCACCGCCAGCTTGGTGCGCTGCCAGCGGCGCTGCTCGGTGAGTTGGCCATTGGCTGCCCAGCGCTCGAACAGCGGGTCGCAGGCATTGGGTTGGGACTTGCCCACCAGCCAGAGCTTTTCGGCGGTGGCATTGCCTTCTGCAGTCAGACCGTGGCTCAGCTGGTATTGGCCGTACAGACAGTCCAGTTCGGTGAAGTTGAGGTCCGGGTCGTAGTGATCGAGGAAGGGCTTCCAGTCGCCGCGTTCGGCAAGCCAGCGCAACCAGCGCAGCTTCATCCAGTTGGCCTGGGGCAGGTCGCCGTGCTCGGCGAGGAATTTCTCGATCTCGGCGTTGCTCGCCGACTTGAGGCGATTGGTCAGCTCGTCATAAGCCAGATAAGGCGTGAGCGGGTAATCGCGCAGCGCGCTGGCGTACTGGCGATAAGGACCGCTGTCGCCCTTGGCCAGGGCGCGTTTGGCCTCATCGTAGTACTGGCGTTGCTGGGCGAGGCTGGCGGCTTCGACGCTGGCGATGCCGGTGGTGGTAAGAATCAGACATGAAACTAAAGAGAGAAAGCGACTGCGCATGGCATTTCCAGGGGCAAGCAGAGGTGTGGGACAACGCGGTCCGTATCGTTGCATGCCTCTAGCTTAGCCTTTCATCGGGGCGCGGTGAATGCCGCCGGGCGGGATCGACACATGCAGCAAAAAAGCGCGTATGTGCGCCACCTGGAATGCTGATCCCACGGCTGCCGCTTCGGTGGAAACGGCAACAGCCGACTGGCAACTCGGGTAGAATGCGCCGCCTGTTTCTGGAGATGCCCATGACCCTGCTCAAGTTTGCCGACGTATCCCTCGCCTATGGCGCCATGCCCCTGCTGGACGGAGTGTCCTGGCAGATCGCGCGGGGCGAGCGCGTGTGCATCATTGGCCGCAACGGGACCGGCAAGTCGAGCATGCTGCGCCTGGTCAAGGGCGACCAGATGCCGGACGACGGCGAGATCTGGCGCGCACCTGGGCTGAAGATCGGCGAGTTGCCACAGGAGCTGCCGCGCGCCGATGAGCGTACCGTGTTCGACGTGGTCGCCGAAGGCCTGGCCGGTGTCGGCGAGTTGCTGGCGCGCTATCACCACTTGGCGCAGAACATCCAGGGCGATGACGACCTCGAGCAACTGATGCACGTGCAGCAGGAGCTGGAAGCCAAAGACGGCTGGCGCCTGCAGCAACTGGTCGACAGCACCCTGAGCCGCCTGCAGTTGCCGGCGGACAAGACCCTGGCCGAGCTTTCCGGTGGCTGGCGCCGTCGCGTGCTGCTGGCCCAGGCGCTGGTGTCCGAGCCGGATCTGCTGCTGCTCGACGAGCCCACCAACCACCTGGACATCGGCGCCATCGCCTGGCTGGAAGAGGCACTGAAGGATTTTGGCGGCGCCGTGCTGTTCATCACCCACGACCGTTCCTTCCTGCAGAACCTGGCCACACGCATCCTCGAACTGGACCGTGGCGGCCTGATCGACTGGAACGGCGACTACGCCAGCTTCCTGGTGCACAAGGAGCAGCAGCTCGCTGCCGAGGAAACCGCCAACGCGCTGTTCGACAAGCGTCTGGCCCAGGAGGAGGTGTGGATTCGTCAGGGCATCAAGGCCCGCCGCACCCGTAACGAAGGCCGCGTGCGTGCGCTCAAGGCGATGCGCGCCGAGCGTGCCGAGCGCCGCGAGCGTCAGGGCAAGGCGAATATCCAGCTGGAGACCGCGGACAAGTCCGGCAAGCAGGTGATGGTGGCGGAGAACGTCAGCTTCGCGCATAGCGGCGGCCCGTTCCTGGTCAAGGATTTCTCCATGGTCCTGCAGCGCGGCGACCGTATCGGCCTGCTCGGCGCCAACGGTACCGGCAAGACCACGCTGCTCAAGCTGCTGCTGGGTGATCTGCAGCCGAGCAGCGGCAGCATCGAGGTCGGCACCAAACTGGAAGTGGCGTATTTCGACCAATTGCGTCACCAGCTCGAGCCGGAAAAGACGGTGATCGACAACGTCGCCGAAGGTCGCGACTTCATCACTATCGATGGCCAGAACCGCCATGTGCTGAGCTACCTGGGCGACTTCCTGTTCAGCCCGCAACGGGCCCGTACACCGGTCAAGGCGCTATCGGGTGGCGAGCGGGCACGACTGTTGCTGGCGAAGTTGTTCAGCAAGCCGGCCAACCTTCTGGTGCTGGACGAACCGACCAACGATCTGGACGTAGAAACCCTGGAACTGCTCGAAGAAGTGCTGCTCAATTTCCCCGGCACCGTGCTGATGGTCAGCCACGACCGTGCCTTCCTCGATAACGTCGTGACCAGCACCCTGGTGTTCGAGGGTGAAGGCAAGGTGCGCGAATACGTCGGTGGCTATCAGGACTGGCTGCGCCAGGGCGGCTCGCCGCGTCTGCTTGGCGTGGGTGAAAGCAAGTCCGGCAAGGCCGAGCTGGCCACCGCCATCGTCGAAGCGCCGGCCCCAGCGGCAGCGGCCCCGGTGCAGGGGAGCGCCGAGCCGGCGAAGAAGAAACTGAGCTACAAGCTGCAGCGCGAGCTGGAGGCGATTCCCGGGCAGATCGACGCCCTGGAGCAGGAAATGGCCGCTGTGCAGGAGCAGGTATCCGATCCAGCCTTCTATCAGCAGCCGGTGCAGGTCACCACGGACGTATTGGCGCGTCTCGAGGGCTTGCAGAAGGAAATGGACGCGCTGCTCGAGCGCTGGGCAGAGCTGGAAGGCTGACGAAGGAACGACGGGCAATGGCCATCGAGTACCGCATCACTCTCGACGACAATCATCAGTTCAGCTACCGGATCGAACTGAATCGCGAATATGACCCCACTGAAGCGCAACAGGCACCTGCCTGGACCCGCCTCGAGCATCAGCAGTGCAGCAATTGCCCGCTCAGCCGCGAGCAGTTCAGCCACTGCCCGGCCGCGGTCGATCTGCAGCGGGTGATCGAGGACTTCCATGGTCTGCCGGCGTTCAAGAAGGCCAGTGTCTGGGTACGCACGCCAGAGCGTGAGTACACCAAGCATGTCGGGCTGGAGGAGGGGTTGCGGGCGCTGCTTGGAGTGATCATGGCCACCAGCGCCTGCCCGGTGCTGGCGCGCCTGAAACCCATGGCGCAGCACCATCTGCCGTTTGCCAACAACCAGGAGTTCATCCTGCGTGCGGTGTCGCTGTACCTGGCGCGGCAATACTTCAACATGCGCGAGGGGCGCCTGGCCGATTGGGAGCTAAAGGGGCTGGTGCGCTTGTTCCAGCAACTCAAGCTGGTCAACCAGGCCTTCTGGCAGCGTATTCACGACACCTGTGAAGGCGACTCCAACCTCAAGGCCTTCCTGACCTTCTTCTCGATGTCGTCGAGCATGACGGTGTCGCTGGAAACCCAGCTGCAGAAGATCCGCCCGCTGGTGATGAGCGCGGGCGAGTCGTTCGAGTAAAAGGGTGTCTACAAAATGGCTGCACTTGGCAATACTGCGTTGAAAGCGATCTCGAAATGCTCATTTACAGCACGTAAACTCCGCTTTCTCGATCGTTTTCGCCTTGTCCTGCCTTCGTTCGCCTATCTTGTAAACACCCTCTAAGGCCGAAGCCAAAAAGCTCGCCGCTGAAGCGCCTCCCACGGGCAAAGCCAACGCAGCTACTGTGTGGGAGGGGCTTCAGCCGCGACGCGATTTCAAGTGCCTTTTTCGCCTTTCTTCAGACGCACCGCGAGCACATCGCAGGGCGCGCCGTGCAGCACGTCATTGGCGGTGGAGCCCAGCAGCAGCGCAAGGCCGTGACGCCCATGGCTGCCAACCACGATCAGGTCGCAACCCTGTTCTTCGGCCAGGCGGTGGATTTCCTGGCGCGGCTGCCCGTAAGCCAGGTGGCGCTGGTCGGCGGTGAGTTCCGGGTACTTGCCGGTGAAGCTGTCCATGCGCTCGCGGGCCTGCTCGAACTGCTGTTGCTGCAGCATCGACAGATCCATCGGCACGTCGCCGCCAAAGGCCATGGCCATCGGTTCGACGATATGCACCAGGGACATCTTGGCGCCACTGGCCTGGGCCAGCTTCTGTGCACGGACCACTACGGGGTCGCATTCCTCGGTCAGGTCGACGGCGACCAGAATGTGCTGGTAGGGCATGGTGAACTCCTCCTTAAGGAAGCAAATGGCTCTGTCTCAAGTATGGCCCCATTGTGTGGGATAGAGCGACTGGTCTTGAAAAGGCAAAGAAAAGCCCGGTGTGAGCACCGGGCAATGGTTGGGCCAGGCAGGCCGGAAATATGGGCATCAGTGTTGGCCTGCAGCGTACTGGGCGGCAACGCCTTCCAGGCCCTCGATGATGCTGTCGGAATACTTGCTGATCAAAAACGGTACGGTGTTCTCGTTGTAGTTGCGCAGGGATTTCTCGATGTAACGCCACTTGGTTTCGATTGAGCCCAGCGCAGCGCTGATCTGCGGGGTGTTCTGCTGGGCGGCGCTGAGGTTGTCGAGTTGATTGGCGAACTCGCCGACCAGCTCATCGATGGCGCGCTCTTCGCCGCCGCCAAAGAAACTGGTGCCAACCGAGGCACTGCGGGAAGCATAGTCCAGGGCGATGTTTTGCATCAGCAGGCTTTGCTCGCGGCTCTTCTGCGTGAGTGGCGGGACGCTGAAACCGCTTTCTTGCTGAATCTTCTGATACAGCTCCTGACTAATGGCGATGATGTGCTGATTGCTGTCGGCCAGGTCGGCGACGGGTTGCAGGTCCGTGAAACCCTGGCTGCGCATGGCCTCCATCAGTGCCTGTAGACCGCTGCGGTAACTTTGCCAGTTGGTTTGCAACTGCGTGCGGAGCGCCTTGCTTGCGTCGCCAGGCATCTCGCCCAGGCCGTCCAGGTGCGCCTGGCCCTCCTGCAGTGACTCGCCAATCATCCGCGCGTAGCGCTGGTCGCCTTCCATGCCGTTGTACATGTAGAAGTCGCCCAGGCTCTTTTGCGTCGCCAGGCGCAACTGATGCAGGCGCAGCAGATCATCGGCCGGCGCTGCGCTGAGCAAGGAAGGGGAGAGTGACGTGAAGAGAAAAACGAGCAGGGCGCTCAGGGGAAATACAAGCGAACGGCGGCTCGACATGGGCGACTCCGTATGGCCCATCGTGGGGCTCGATTTGTTTTTTGTTACTCGCGACTGGCCCTGTGCCAGCTACGAGTGAGGCGACTGTAACCGGAGCTTGATTGTTTGGCTAGGCACCTGGCCATACCTGTAACGGCCGGTAAAACACTCGCAATGGCGCGGTATTGACGCGATTTATCGAGATCGCCTGGAGCCCGCGAATGACCGGGCCTGCAGAATTCGTCGGGAAAACGACGAAAACGGGCCAATTGACAAGTGCAGGCTTTTCCCCGAAGGTGTGCACACCCAAATCAAACGGGCGTATGAATTGAGCGTTTGCCTGGTCAGGCGCGCCGTTTACAGCCCGAATATCGCGTCGGTGGGTGTGTCGTACCGATTGGAGCTATGCTCGACGGCTGTGCCGTGAGCTGGCCTGCCGGTTGGCTCCGATGTGTACTGTTCAGCTTCCATACCG
Source organism: Pseudomonas sp. UBA7530 (assembly GCF_002479365.1). Taxonomy (NCBI): domain Bacteria; kingdom Pseudomonadati; phylum Pseudomonadota; class Gammaproteobacteria; order Pseudomonadales; family Pseudomonadaceae; genus Pseudomonas; species Pseudomonas sp. UBA7530. Next base: position 911,861 of record NZ_DLMS01000001.1, on the reverse strand, counting down.
TGGAGATCAGTTGATGATTTACGAAGGTAAAGCCATCACGGTTAAGGCTCTTGAGAGCGGCATCGTCGAATTGAATTTCGACCTCAAGGGTGAGTCCGTCAACAAATTCAACCGTCTTACCCTCAACGAGCTGCGCGCCTCCGTCGACGCGATCAAGGCTGACGGTTCGATCAAGGGCGTGATTGTCACCAGTGGCAAGGACGTGTTCATCGTCGGTGCCGATATCACCGAGTTCGTCGACAACTTCAAACTGTCCGACGAAGAACTGGTGGCCGGCAACCTCGAAGCCAACAAGATCTTCAGTGATTTCGAAGACCTCGCCGTGCCGACCGTCGTCGCCATCAACGGCATCGCCCTGGGCGGCGGCTTCGAGATGTGCCTGGCCGGTGACTACCGCGTAATGAGCGAGAGCGCCAAGATCGGTCTGCCGGAAGTCAAGCTGGGTATCTACCCGGGCTTTGGCGGTACCGTGCGTTTGCCGCGTGTGATCGGTACCGACAACGCCGTCGAGTGGATCGCCTCCGGCAAGGAGAATCGCGCTGATGACGCGCTGAAAGTCGGCGCCGTCGACGCCGTGGTCGCTCCTGCCAAGCTCAAGGACGCCGCACTGGACCTGATCAAGCGCGCCATCTCCGGCGAGCTGGACTACAAGGCCAAGCGTCAGCCCAAGCTGGAAAAACTCAAGCTCAACGCCATCGAGCAGATGATGTGCTTCGAGACCGCCAAGGGCTTCGTCGCTGGCCAGGCCGGCCCGAACTACCCGGCTCCGGTCGAGGCGATCAAGACCATTCAGAAGGCTGCCAACTTCGGCCGTGACAAGGCGCTGGAAGTCGAGGCCGCCGGCTTCGTCAAGCTGGCCAAGACCTCGGTCGCCGAGAGTCTGATCGGCCTGTTCCTGAACGATCAGGAACTGAAGAAGAAGGCCAAGCACCACGACGAAATCGCGCGTGACGTGAAACTGGCAGCCGTGCTCGGTGCCGGCATCATGGGCGGCGGTATCGCCTACCAGTCGGCCTCCAAGGGCACCCCGATCCTGATGAAGGATATCCGTGAAGAGGGTATCCAGATGGGCTTGAACGAGGCTTCCAAGCTGCTCGGCAAGCGCGTCGAGAAGGGCCGTATGACCCCGGCGAAGATGGCCGAGGCGCTCAACGCCATCCGTCCGACCATGTCTTACGGTGATTTCGGCAACGTCGACATCGTCGTCGAAGCCGTGGTCGAGAACCCCAAGGTCAAGCAGATCGTGCTGGCCGAAGTGGAAGCCGTCGTGCGTGAGGATGCCATCCTGGCCTCCAACACCTCGACCATCTCCATTTCCCTGCTGGCCCAGGCGCTCAAGCGTCCGGAAAACTTCGTCGGCATGCACTTCTTCAACCCGGTGCACATGATGCCGCTGGTGGAAGTCATCCGTGGCGAGAAGTCCAGCGAAGTGGCCGTGGCCACCACCGTTGCCTACGCCAAGAAGATGGGCAAGAACCCGATCGTGGTCAACGACTGCCCGGGCTTCCTGGTCAACCGCGTGCTGTTCCCGTACTTCGGCGGCTTCTCCAAGCTGCTGGGCTTCGGCGTCGACTTCGTGCGCATCGACAAGGTGATGGAGAAGTTCGGCTGGCCCATGGGCCCGGCTTACCTCTCCGACGTGGTCGGCATCGACACTGGCCACCACGGCCGTGACGTGATGGCCGAAGGCTTCCCGGACCGCATGGCCGTGGAAGGCAAGACCGCCGTCGACGTGATGTACGAAGCGGATCGCCTGGGTCAGAAGAATGGCAAGGGCTTCTACGCCTACGAGACCGACAAGCGCGGCAAGCCGAAGAAGGTCACCGACCCGCAGGCCTACGAGCTGCTCAAGTCCATCGTGGTCGAAGAGCGTGAAGTGACCGACGAGGACATCATCAACTTCATGATGATCCCGTTGTGCCTGGAAACCGTTCGTTGCCTGGAAGACGGCATCGTCGACACCGCAGCCGAGGCCGACATGGGCCTGATCTACGGTATCGGCTTCCCTCCCTTCCGTGGCGGTGCGCTGCGCTACATCGATTCGATCGGTGTTGCTGAATTCGTCGCCCTGGCCGACAAATATGCCGAGCTGGGCGCCCTGTACCACCCGACCGCAAAACTTCGCGAAATGGCCGCCAAGGGCCAGAAGTTCTTCGGTTAATCGTGCAGCGAACAGAGCGAGAATAGATATATGAGCCTGAATCCTAGAGATGCAGTGATCGTCGACTTCGGTCGTACCCCGATGGGTCGTTCCAAGGGTGGCATGCACCGCAACACCCGTGCCGAGACCATGTCCGCGCACCTGATCAGCAAAGTGCTGGAGCGCAACGCCAAGATCGACCCGGCAGAAGTCGAGGACGTGATCTGGGGCTGCGTCAACCAGACCCTGGAGCAGGGCTGGAACATCGCGCGCATGGCGTCGCTGATGACCCAGATCCCGCACACCAGCGCCGGCCAGACCGTCAGCCGTCTGTGCGGCTCGTCCATGAGCGCGCTGCACACCGCCGTGCAGGCGATCCAGACCGGCAACGGCGACGTGTTCGTCGTCGGCGGTGTGGAGCACATGGGCCACGTCGGCATGATGCATGGTGTCGACCCGAACCCGCACCTGTCGCTGTACGCCGCCAAGGCGTCCGGCATGATGGGCCTGACCGCGGAAATGCTGGGCAAGATGCACGGCATCACCCGTGAGGCGCAGGACGCCTTCGGTGAGCGTTCGCACCGCCTGGCGCACAAGGCCACCGTCGAAGGCAAGTTCAAGGATGAAATCATCCCGATGCAGGGCTACGACGAGAACGGTTTCCTGAAGATGTACGATTTCGACGAAACCATTCGTCCGGAAACCACCGTCGAAAGCCTGGCTGCGCTGAAGCCGGCCTTCAATCCGAAAGGCGGCACCGTGACTGCAGGTACCTCCTCGCAGATCACCGACGGCGCTTCCTGCATGATCGTCATGAGCGCCCAGCGTGCTCAGGATCTGGGCATCGCCCCGATGGCCGTGGTTCGCGCGATGGCCGTTGCTGGTGTCGATCCGGCGATCATGGGTTACGGCCCGGTGCCGTCCACGCAGAAGGCGCTCAAGCGCGCTGGTCTGAGCATGGCCGATATCGATTTCGTCGAACTCAACGAAGCCTTCGCGGCCCAGGCCCTGCCTGTGCTGAAGGATCTGAAACTGCTCGACAAGATGGAAGAGAAGGTCAACCTGCACGGCGGCGCGATCGCCTTGGGTCACCCCTTCGGTTGTTCCGGGGCCCGTATCTCCGGTACCCTGCTCAACGTCATGAAACAAAACGGCGGCACCCTGGGTGTCTCCACCATGTGCGTGGGCCTTGGCCAAGGCATCACCACCGTCTTCGAACGCATTTAAGCGTCAGTGGACAGAAACCGGGGCCCAGTGCCCCGGTTTTGCTTTTTACGGCTTTTTATTTCGGGAACCGCTCAATGCAGTTGCAGCCAGGACTCTATCGCCACTACAAAGGCCCGCAGTACCGTGTATTCGGTGTGGCACGCCATTCCGAAAATGAGGAAGAGGTAGTGGTCTACCAGGCGTTGTACGGCGAGTTTGGTTTGTGGGTACGACCGCTGAGCATGTTCTGCGAAGAGATCGAGGTGGACGGCAAGCGCGTTCCACGCTTTGCTTTGATTCAGGCCGAAGTCAGCCCTATCGGCAGTTCGGAAGTCTGACTGCGCAGCCCCTGCGCTTGACCTTCGCTTGGTCGCCACTATATATAGCGGGGCCTCAAGGCTCCCTGCCTTCTATATTTCGCAATTCAGGAATTTTCTGATCCATGGGCAAATCGCTGGTCATCGTGGAATCCCCGGCCAAGGCCAAGACCATCAACAAGTACCTGGGCAGCCAGTACGTGGTGAAGTCGAGCATCGGCCATATCCGTGACCTGCCTACCAGCGGCTCGGCAAGCGCCGCCAAGGAGCCGGCCAAGCGTGGCAAGGCCGCCGCTGGTGAAGCGCCTGCGCTGTCGCCCAAGGAAAAGGCCAAGCGTCAGCTGTTCGCTCGTATGGGCGTCGATCCCGAGCACGGCTGGAAGGCCAAGTACGAGATTCTGCCCGGCAAGGAAAAGGTGATCGAAGAACTGCGCCGCCTGGCCAAGGATGCCGACACCATCTATCTCGCAACCGACTTGGACCGCGAAGGGGAAGCCATCGCCTGGCACCTGCGCGAGTCCATCGGCGGCGATGACAGCCGCTACAAGCGCGTGGTGTTCAACGAGATCACCAAGAAGGCGATTCAGGACGCCTTCTCCAGGCCCGGCGAGCTGGACATCAACCGCGTCAACGCGCAGCAGGCGCGCCGCTTCCTCGACCGCGTGGTCGGCTACATGGTTTCGCCGCTGTTGTGGGCCAAGATCGCCCGCGGCCTGTCTGCCGGTCGCGTGCAATCGGTGGCGGTGAAGCTGGTGGTGGCGCGCGAGAAAGAAATCCGCGCCTTCGTGCCGGAAGAATACTGGGAGGTGCATGCCGACCTGGGCACCGCTAAGAACGCCAAGGTGCGCTTCGAGGTGGTGCGCGAAGACGGTGCGGCCTTCAAACCGGTCAATGAAGCGCAGGCCATGGCGGCGCTGGAGAAGCTCAAGGCTTCCAGCTACAGCGTGGTCAAGCGTGAGGACCGTCCGACCAGCAGCAAGCCGTCGGCGCCGTTCATCACCTCGACCCTGCAGCAGGCAGCGAGCAACCGCCTGGGCTTTGGGGTGAAGAAGACCATGATGATGGCCCAGCGTCTCTACGAGGCCGGCTACATCACTTATATGCGTACCGACTCGACCAACCTGTCCAACGACGCGGTGGAGATGGTGCGCGGCTTTATCGGCAGCGAGTACGGCGACAAGTACCTGCCGGGCAAGCCCAACCTGTATTCGAGCAAGGAAGGCGCTCAGGAAGCGCACGAGGCGATTCGTCCGTCCGACGTCAACCTGCGCCCGACCCAGCTGTCGGGCATGGAGCGCGATGCCGAGCGTTTGTATGACCTGATCTGGCGCCAGTTCGTGGCCTGCCAGATGCCGCCGGCCGAGTACCTGTCCACCAGCGTCACCGTAGCCGCTGGCAATTTCGAGCTGCGCGCCAAGGGCCGTATTCTCAAGTTCGACGGTTACACCCGTGTACTGCCGCAGCAGAGCAAGCCGGGCGAGGATGACGTCCTGCCGGAAATGAAGGAAGGCGAGGGCCTCAAGCTGATCCAGCTCGACCCCAGCCAGCACTTCACCAAGCCACCGGCACGCTACTCCGAAGCCAGCCTGGTCAAGGAGCTGGAAAAGCGCGGCATCGGCCGCCCGTCCACTTACGCGGCGATCATCTCCACCATCCAGGATCGTGGCTACGTCACGGTGCACAACCGTCGCTTCTATGCCGAGAAGATGGGCGACATCGTCACCGAGCGTCTCGACGAGAGCTTCGCCAACCTGATGGATTACAGCTTTACCGCCACCATGGAAGAGCATCTCGACGATGTGGCCCAGGGTGGGCGCGAGTGGAAGAACCTGCTCGACGAATTCTACGGCGACTTCAAGAAGAAGCTCGAAGCGGCCGAGGCTGGCGAGGGCGGCATGCGTGCCAACCAGCCGACCCTGACCGACATCCCGTGCCGCGAGTGCGGCCGGCCGATGATGATCCGTACTGCCTCCACTGGCGTGTTCCTCGGCTGCTCCGGCTATGCGCTGCCGCCGAAGGAGCGCTGCAAGGCCACCATCAACCTGGTGCCGGGCGACGAGATCGCCGCGGACGACGAGGGTGAGTCCGAGTCCCGCGTGTTGCTCGGCAAGCATCGCTGCCCAATTTGCTCCACGGCCATGGATGCCTACCTGCTGGATGAAACCCGCAAGTTGCATATCTGCGGTAACAACCCGGACTGCACCGGCTACGAAATCGAGCAGGGCCAGTACCGCATCAAAGGCTATGAAGGCCCGAGCCTGGAGTGCGACAAGTGCGGCAGCGAAATGCAGCTCAAGACCGGCCGTTTCGGCAAGTTCTTCGGTTGCACCAACCCAAGCTGCAAGAACACCCGCAAGCTGCTCAAGAATGGCGAGGCGGCGCCGCCGAAGATGGACAAGGTAGAGATGCCCGAGCTCAAGTGCGAGAAGGTGGACGACACCTACGTGCTGCGCGACGGTGCCTCGGGTCTGTTCCTCGCCGCCAGTCAGTTCCCGAAGAATCGCGAGACGCGCGCGCCATTGGTGCTGGAGATCGTCCCGCACAAGCACGAGATCGATCCCAAGTACCACTTCCTCTGCGATGCCCCGCAAAAGGATCCGGATGGTCGCCCGGCGGTGATTCGCTATAGCCGCAAGACCAAGGAGCAGTACGTGCAGTCCGAGGTCGACGGCAAGCCGACCGGCTGGCGTGCGTTCTACGACGGCGGTAAGTGGAAGGTCGAGGACAAGCGCTAAGGCCTTGTCCATCAGTTGCCGAGCGTTGACCGGGTTTAGAGCCAGGCCGACGCTCGCGAGATTGCAAGGCTGACGAGATGCGCGTCTGGCGACTGCCAACGCGCGTATCATCAGCCGGTCTGCTGTGGAGGTCGCCGTAATGGCCAAAGAAATCTACACCCGCACCAATCAGAAGATCTTCTTCGCCGGCATTGCCCTGGACAACTGGCGCAAGGCCGAGGCGTCTTCCGCGTTCAATGTGCAGGCGCTGGTGCAGGCCGAGCGTGAGGCCGCGCTGTTTCACCTTTACGGTGGGCTCCTTGGGGTTTGCCATGAGATTGCGGGTTACTACCGCATGAGCGACGCCGCGCCTTCGCGTGTCGAGGCTTTCGTTCAGCAGGCAGTACTCGAGGGATCGCCCAGCCCGGAGCTGGCTGAGCTGGTCGAACTGGCGCAGCAGCGCGAGACCTGGCTGGCGCAGCTGCTAGCTGCCTACGCTGAGCTGTTCCAGCCTCCGCGCGAGGAGCGCAAGGCCAAGGTCGACCCGTCGATGCCGTTGATCACGGCAGTCAGCGTCGGCGAAGAGCCTGTCGAGGTGAGCCTCGACGATATCGATGCCTGGCGTCAGCAGCTCAAGGCCTTGATACTGCGTTTCCGCGAAGGCCTCAGTGAGTGCTGATTGGGTTTAACTGGACCAGTGGGCTGGGGATGACTCCGGCGGACTGTTACAATGTCGTGTTTTTGCACAGAGACTGAGCCATGCCTACATCCTTTCTGGAAATCGTCGAACTGCCCGATGGGCGCATCGCCCTGCGTCGCGCAGAGGATGAAGAGGCGTTGGTGACCCTGGACTTCTCCGCTGATGCCAAGGCTTTTCTGCAGGGGCAACATATCGAGGTGGCCAAGGCGATGCTCAATGTCGGGGTGCAGATGGCCGGGCGCATGGCCGAGGGTGATTTCAGTCACGAGGAAGAGGGGCCGCGGGTCCTGCACTGAGATCGCTGCGATACAACGCAAACGGGGCTCCAATGGAGCCCCGTTTTCATTTGCGAGCATGGTTCAGCCCAGGCTGATATTCAAACTCTGCGCGCCACCGCTACTGGCGGCCTGTGCCAGGCGCTGGCGGGTGCTGCGCTCGACCGGGTGCAGCCAGCTGATCACCGTATGGCTGCGCCCCAGCTTGAGCGCTTCCTCGGCCAGCTCCAGGGCACTTTGCCCTTGCCGTGGCTGCAGCAGCAGGATGCGTTCGCGATTGAGCCCAGCGTCACGCAGCCAGCTTTGCGTGAGGCTGGCAGGCGGCGCCACCAGGGTCAGCCAGCGCGCGTCCTGATTCTGGCTCAGCTCGCGCAGAATCGGCGCCAGCAAGTGCAGGCAGTGGCCGGCCGCGCCGCGCAGAGCCAATTCACTGAAAGCCTGTTCGGCTTCGCCAGGGGCGATGTCATCGGTAACCAATGGTTCGCCCGACGCGTTGGCAAGAAAGGCGTCGAAAAGGGGAAGTTGCGGGCGCTCGAACGACTGCTGCATTTGCATGGCGTTTCCTCAGCGGCGGATTACACCGACACTCAAACCTTCGATGACCAGGTCCTGGTGCTCCAGGTCCACTTCGATCGGGGCGAACTCGGGATTTTCGGCCAGCAGCCAGACCTTGTTGCCCTCGCGCTTGAAGCGCTTGACCGTCACCTCGTCATCGATGCGCGCAACCACGACCTGGCCGTTACGTGCCTCGCGGGTGGTATGTACGGCGAGCAGGTCACCATCGAAAATACCGATGTCCTTCATGCTCATGCCGCGTACGCGCAGCAGATAGTCGGCCTTGGGCTGAAAGAAGGCCGGGTTGATCTGGCACGATTCTTCGACATGTTGTTGTGCGAGGATCGGTGCGCCAGCGGCGACACGGCCGATCACCGGCAGGCCCTCGTCCTCGTTCGCAGCGCCCGCTTCGAAGCCGGGAATGCGAATGCCGCGCGACGCGCCTGGGGTCATCTCGATGGCGCCCTTGCGGGCGAGAGCCTTGAGGTGCTCCTCTGCCGCATTGGGTGATTTGAACCCCAGTTCCTGGGCGATCTCCGCACGGGTGGGAGGGTAGCCGTTGTCTTCCAGGCAGCGTTTGATGAAGGCGAGGATCTCGGCTTGGCGTGGCGTCAGTTTCAGCATGGCTGGGCTCTGTCTTTATATACAGTGACTGGGATTATATACAGTAAGCGGGGCTTGGCAACGATCTATTTACTGGCGCCCATCTCCAGCTTGTTATCCGTGCTGCGTAATCTTCGTCTCTGCTTGTTGTAAGCTGTGACCCGCCGGCCAAAAGACGGCTCATGCGGCTTGACAATGCGGTGAGCTGAAACGTATGTTTCAAACAAGTGTTTGTCAGGTGATAACTCATGGCTCAGTCGGAAACCGTTGAACGCATTCTCGATGCTGCGGAACAGCTGTTCGCGGAAAAAGGCTTCGCCGAGACTTCGTTGCGTCTAATCACCAGCAAGGCCGGGGTCAACCTGGCAGCCGTCAACTATCACTTCGGTTCCAAGAAGGCGCTGATCCAGGCTGTCTTCTCGCGGTTCCTCGGCCCATTCTGCGCCAGTCTGGAAAAGGAACTCGATCGCCGTCAGGCCAAGTCCGACACCCAGGTGTCTCTGGAGGAGCTGCTTGAACTGCTGGTGGAGCAGGCCCTCGCGGTGAAGCCGCGCAGCGGCAACGACCTGTCCATCTTCATGCGCCTGCTCGGCCTGGCCTTCAGTCAGAGCCAGGGGCACCTGCGCAAGTACCTCGAAGAGGTGTACGGCAAGGTATTCCGCCGCTACATGCTGCTGGTGCACGACGCCGCGCCGCGTATTCCCCCGCTTGAGCTGTTCTGGCGCGTGCACTTCATGCTTGGTGCTGCCGCATTCAGCATGTCCGGCATCAAGGCCCTGCGCGCGATGGCCGAGACCGATTTCGGCGTCAATACCTCGATCGAGCAGGTGATGCGCATGATGGTGCCGTTCCTGGCCGCGGGCATGCGCTCGGAAACCGGGGTCAACGATCCGGCGCTGGCCGGCGCGCAGCTCAAGCCGCGCAGCAAAGCGCCGAGCGCCACGCCCAAGGTCTGACCGGTCAGCCGGTGGGCTTGGCTTCGCCCTTCGGCTAAGCTAGCGGCCCATGTGCGATCTCGATCTCCTCCATATCTCCATTGCCGACCAGATGCTCTACGGCTTCAATGCCGGGCAACTGGTGGTGCGCTTGTCCGTATCCACTGCACGTAACGGCGCGGGTGAGAGCAATGGCTCGGGCTGTACCCCGCGGGGGCTGCATCAGGTGCGCGCGAAGATCGGCGCCGGTTTGCCCCTGGCCGCTGTGTTGCGCGGCCGTCGCTGGACCGGCGAGGTGTGGTCGCCGCAACTGCACGAGCAGTTCCCCGGGCGTGACTGGATTCTCACCCGCATTCTCTGGCTGAGCGGTCTCGAGCCGGGGCGTAACCGCATGGGCGAGGTCGATACCTTCCATCGCTACATCTACCTGCACGGCACGCCGGACACGGAACCCATGGGCGAGCCGCTGTCCCATGGCTGCATTCGTTTGCGTAACGTCGACATGCTGGCGCTCTTCGATCGCGTGCCGCTGCACTGCAAGGTGCGTATCGACGAGGCGCCTTGCCCGCAGTGGGCTGCAAACCAGGATTTCAAATAAGGAATACGTTCATGCAAGGCTCTTTGATGATGGACATCGCCGGTACCTGGCTGACTGCCGAGGATCGCCAGATGCTGCGCCAGCCCGAGGTGGGCGGTCTGATCATTTTCGCCCGCAACATCGAGTCGCCGCGTCAGGTACGTGAGCTGTGCCAGAGCATCCGCGCTGTGCGCCCGGATCTGCTGCTGGCTGTGGATCAGGAAGGCGGCCGCGTGCAGCGCTTGCGTCAGGGCTTTCTGCGGCTACCGGCGATGCGCGCGATTGCCGATAACCACAACGCCGAAGAGCTGGCTGAACATTGCGGCTGGCTGATGGCGACCGAGGTGCTGGCCGTCGGGCTGGATCTGAGCTTTGCCCCGGTACTGGACCTCGACCACCAGCGTAGTGCGGTGGTCGGCAGCCGCGCCTTCGAAGGCGATGCGCAGCGCGCCACCACGCTGGCTGCCGCGTTCATTCGCGGCATGCACCAAGCCGGCATGGCCGCCACCGGCAAGCACTTTCCCGGGCATGGCTGGGCCGAGGCGGACTCTCACGTGGCCATTCCGGTCGACGAGCGCAGCCTCGACGAGATTCGTGCCTGTGACATGCAGCCATTCAAGCGTCTGGCTGGCGAGCTCGATGCGGTGATGCCGGCGCACGTCATTTATCCGCAGGTCGATGAGCAGCCGGCGGGGTTCTCGCGGCGTTGGCTGCAGGACATCTTGCGCGGCGAGCTGGGCTTCGATGGGGTGATTTTCAGCGATGACCTGTCCATGGCCGGTGCGCATGTGGTTGGTGATGCCGGCAAGCGTATCGAGGCGGCGCTCGCGGCCGGTTGCGACATGGGACTGGTGTGCAATGACCGGGAGGCGGCCGAACTGGCCCTCAGCGCCTTGCAGCGCTTGCAGGTCACGCCCGCCGAGCGCCTGCAGCGCATGCGTGGGCGCGGTCATGCCTGCACCGATTACCGCCAGGCGCCGCGCTGGTCGGCGGCAGTGGCAGCGCTTAGGAGCGCGCAGTTGATTGACTGAGGGGCGGGCCTCTGCGCAAAAGTCGCTTTGCGGCGTTTTCGGCCCTCTCCAACCCCTCTTCCATGAAGGGGAGAGGGGAGCCAAGCGTGTGAAACCTTAAGTGAGCGGCACTACGCTCAAAGCGGGCTGATGCGTACCAGGGCGCCCAGGCTGCCATGATCCAGATAGGTCAGGCTGTTGTCCTTCAGGCGCTGGGCGACTTTCATGTGTTCGCTGCTTTCCAGCAGACCGTCGGCACTGAAACGATTGATCCACAGTTCCAGATCCAGATCGGCGAAGCGATCCTGAGTGAAGGCGAGGGTGCCTTCGACCGGGTAGTGGCCGAGGTGCGCCTCGCCACTGGTGACCGCGACGCGGCTCGGTGTAGTGCCCAGCGTCTGGCTCCAGGCCTTGTGCAGCAGGACCTCATAACCGTTGCCGGGATTGAGCTTGGCGGCTTCGTTGTCGAGGCTGGTGGCGCGCTCGCTGCCGCCGATCGGCAGTGCGGTGCCTGCCCAGTCGTCCGGGGCGATCTTCGGCGCGATGACTGGGTCACCCGCCTGGCGGAATACCAGCAGTTCGACCTGGTACAGGCGTTCGGCGAAGGCGCTCGGGGCGAGCAGGCAGAGCAGCAGGGCGATCAGGTGCAATGGGCGCAGCATGTGAGAGTCCTTCAGGTGGTGGGCGCGAGGCGCTCGAACAGGGCTTCCAGGGTGTTGAAGCGCTCTTCCGCGCGCTCCATCGGCACCTGGATCTTGAAGACGGTGGCGCCTTCGAACTTGTAGCGTTTTGGTTGCGCCTGGATCAGCTTGATCAGCGTCAGCGGGTCGACGCAGGTTTCCGCGGCGAACTCGATGCGGCCACCTTGCGGGCCGGCGTCGACCTTGGTGATGCCCAGCTTGTCGGCTTGCAGCTTGAGCAGGGTCAGGCGCATCAGGTGTTTGGTCGGCTCCGGCAGCAGGCCGAAGCGGTCGATCATCTCCACCTGCAGTTCCTTCAGACCGTCCTCATCGGTAGCCGAGGCGATGCGCTTGTAGAGGATCAGGCGCGCATGCACATCGGGCAGGTAGTCCTCGGGAATCAACGCCGGCACGCGCAGGTTGATCTCCGGGCCGCCGCCCAGTGGCTGGTCGAGGTTGGGTTGTTCGCCTTTCTGAATAGCCTTGACCGCGCGCTCGAGCATTTCCATATACAGGGTGAAACCGACGGCCTGGATCTGCCCGCTCTGGCCGTCGCCGAGCAGTTCGCCAGCGCCACGGATTTCCAAGTCGTGCGTTGCCAGGATAAAGCCGGCGCCGAGATCCTGCGCGCCCGCGATGGCCTCCAGGCGCTTCTGCGCATCCTCGGTCATGCTCTTGCGCGGCGGCGTCAGCAGGTAGGCGTAGGCTTGGTGGTGACTACGACCGACGCGGCCACGCAGCTGGTGCAGCTGGGCCAGGCCGAACTTGTCGGCGCGCTCGATGATGATGGTGTTGGCGCTGGGCACGTCGATACCGGTTTCGATAATGGTCGAGGCCACTAGGACGTTGAAGCGCTTGTGGTAGAAGTCGCTCATCACCTGTTCCAGCTCGCGCTCGCGCATCTGCCCGTGGCCGATGCCGATACGCGCTTCCGGCACCAGTTCGGCCAGATCGGCGGCGCATTTCTCGATGGTCTTCACATCGTTGTGCAGGTAGTAGACCTGGCCGCCGCGCAGCAATTCGCGCAGCAGTGCTTCCTTGATGGTCGGCTTGTTCTCTTCCATGACGAAGGTGCGCACCGACAGGCGCCTCGCCGGCGGCGTGGCGATGATCGACAGGTCGCGCATGCCGGCCACGGCCATGTTCAGGGTGCGCGGGATCGGCGTGGCAGTCAGGGTGAGGATATCCACCTCGCTGCGCAGCGCCTTGAGCTGCTCCTTCTGGCGCACGCCGAAGCGATGTTCCTCGTCGATGATCACCAGGCCCAGGTTGTGGAATTTCACATCGTCCTGCAGCAGCTTGTGGGTGCCGATTACGATATCCACCTTGCCTTCGGCCAGCTGCTGCACGGCGCCTTCGACTTCCTTGGCGCTCTTGAAGCGGCTCATCACCTCGACTTTCACCGGCCAGTCGGCGAAGCGGTCACGGAAGCTGTTGTAGTGCTGCTGGGCGAGCAGGGTGGTGGGCACCAGCACGGCCACCTGCTTGCCGCTGTGCACGGCGATAAAGGCGGCGCGCATGGCCACCTCGGTCTTGCCGAAGCCGACGTCGCCGCAGACCAGGCGATCCATCGGCTTGCCGGCGAGCATGTCGGCGCGCACGGCGTCGATGGCGGTCTGCTGATCCGGGGTTTCCTCGAAGGGGAAGCCGGCGCTGAAGGTGGCGTAGTCGACGGCCGGGTCCTGGAAGGCGAAGCCTTCGCGGGCTGCGCGGCGGGCGTAGATGTCGAGCAGTTCGGCGGCGACGTCGCGTACCTGTTCGGCGGCCTTGCGTTTGGCTTTCTGCCAGACTTCCGAGCCGAGACGGTGCAGTGGTGCCAGAGCGTCATCGCTGCCGCTGTAGCGGGCGATCAGGTGTAGGCTGGCCACCGGCACGTAGAGCTTGGCGTCGTCCGCATATTGCAGGGCGAGAAATTCGGCGGCCTGGCCGTCGAACTCCATGGTCACCAGGCCCAGGTAGCGGCCGACGCCGTGATCGATATGCACCACCGGCGCGCCTTCGCGCAGTTCGGTGAGGTTCTTGATCACGTTGTCGCCGCCGTCGCGTCCTTTTTCGCGACGACGACGCTGCATCACGCGCTGGCCGAACAGCGGGTTTTCCGGGATCAGCGCCAGCTCGTCGAGCAGCAGGCCTTCGTCCAGCGGCGCGATGCAGATGTTCAGGCGTTCGCCGCTTTCGACGAAGGCGGGCCAGCCGTCGACCTCCTTCGGCTTGAGCTTGAGGCGGGCGAGCAACTCCAGCAGTACCTCGCGGCGCCCGGCCGACTCGGCGCAGAACAGCACGCGGCCCTGGTATTCCTCGATGAAGCGGCGCAGTGCCGCCAGCGGCTCGCCGGCTTTGGCCTGAATCGCCAGGTCGGGCAGGACGCGGGCGTCGAAGCGGGTCTGGCCGACGCCGGGCTCGATGTCGTCCTGGTTGATCACCACACGCGGCCAGTTCTTCAGGCGGGCGAAGCAGTCCTCGACTGGCAGGAAGATGTCGGCAGGTGGCAGCAGCGGCCGTTCCGGATCGACACGGCGGTCTTCATAGCGGTTGCGCGCATCCAGCCAGAATTGCTCGGCGGCCTTCTCGATACCGGGCAGGGAGAACACCTGGGTGTCGCCCGGCAGGTAGTCGAAAAGGGTGCCGGTTTCCTCGAAGAACAGCGGCAGGTAGTACTCGATACCGGCCGGGGTGATGCCGCTGGACAGGTCCTGATAGATCGGGCAGCGGCGGAAATCCACATCGAAGCGCTCGCGGAAACGGCCGCGGAAATCGGTGACGGCTTTCTTCTCCAGCGGAAATTCGCGCGCCGGCAACAGGCGGATCGACTCGACCTTGTCCACCGAGCGTTGGTTTTCCGGGTCGAAGGTGCGCAGGGTTTCGATCTCGTCGTCGAACAGATCGATGCGATAGGGTACCTCGCTGCCCATGGGGAACAGGTCGATCAGTGCGCCGCGTACGGCGAACTCACCGTGTTCGTATACCGTGTCGACGCAGCGGTAGCCGGCTGCCTCCAGGCGCGTGCGCATCTGCTCCACGTCCAGCTTCTGGCCGACATCCAGCACCAGGCTGCTACCCAGCAGGAAGCGCTTCGGCGCCAGGCGGTGTAGGGCGGTGGCGATCGGCACTACGAGAATGCCGCAGCTCAGTTGCGGTAGCCGGTAGAGGGCGGCGATACGCTGGGAAATGATGTCCTGGTGTGGCGAGAAGACGTCGTAGGGCAGGGTTTCCCAGTCGGGGAAATGCAGCACCGGCAGGTCCGGGGCGAAGAAGGCCAGTTCTTCCTGCAGGCGCTCGGCGCTCTGGCTGCCCTCGGTCAAGACCAGGGTAAAACGCCCGGCATTGCTGGCCGCTTCGGCTATCGCCAGGGACAGGGCGGCGCCGGGCAGGTTGCCCCATTGCTGTTTGCCGGCGCTGGCCGGAAGAGACGGAAGACGCAGTACGGACACGGGCGGCTCACGATCATTACGAAGGGCCGGGAATTGTAACGGGGCTTGGCGGTCAATGTCAGTCACGACAGGCGCGCATTGCTCCCACGAGCGCACGCCGTCATAATGTAGCCCCTTTTTTCAGCCCCTACATGTGGAAGGTACTGCCCGTGACTCAGAAGCCCGACCAGTGTCTCGGTGAATGGATCGATCGTGAAGCCCTCGCGGAAGCGATGATTCCGCTGATTGGTCAGCTCTATCGCAACAACAATGTGGTGACCTCGATCTACGGCCGTGGCCTGATCAACCGTTCGGTCATCGACATCCTCAAGGCTCACCGTTTCGCCCGTCACCGCCTGGCTGAAGAAGCCGAGCTGTCGGTGCACGACACCTTCCCCATGCTCAAGGCCATGAGCGAGCTCAAGCTGGGCGCCGCTTCCGTGGATCTGGGCAAGCTGGTTGCCAAGTTCAAGGCCGAAGGCGCTGGCCGTGGCGTCGAGCAGTTCGTCAAGGACGAGCTGGCCGATGTGGTCGGCAAGCAGAACGGTTCGGCCCGTGAAGGCACCGACGTGGTGCTCTACGGCTTCGGTCGTATCGGCCGCCTGCTGGCGCGCATCCTGATCGAGAAGACCGGTGGCGGTGACGGCCTGCGTCTGCGCGCCATCGTCGTGCGCAAGGGCGCCAGCAATGACCTGGTCAAGCGTGCCAGCCTGCTGCGTCGTGACTCGGTGCACGGCAAGTTCAACGGCACCATCACCATCGATGAAGAGAACAACACCCTGACGGCCAATGGCAACCTGATCCAGGTGATCTACGCCAAGGACCCGAAGGAGGTCGACTACACCCAGTACGGCATCAAGAATGCGCTGCTGGTGGACAACACCGGTGTATGGCGTGACGCCGAGGGCCTGGGTCAGCACCTGACCTGCCCGGGTGTCGATCGCGTGGTTCTGACCGCGCCTGGCAAGGGCGCGCTGAAGAACATCGTGCACGGCATCAACCACAGCGAAATCAGCGCTGAGGACAAGATCATCTCCGCTGCTTCCTGCACCACCAACGCCATCGTGCCGGTGCTCAAGGCAGTCAATGATCAATACGGCATCGTCAACGGTCACGTCGAGACCGTTCACTCCTACACCAACGACCAGAACCTGATCGACAACTTCCACAAGGGCAGTCGTCGTGGTCGCAGTGCCGCGCTGAACATGGTCATCACCGAAACAGGCGCCGCCACCGCTGCTGCCAAGGCGCTGCCAGTGCTCAAAGGCAAGCTGACCGGCAACGCCATCCGTGTGCCGACGCCGAACGTGTCCATGGCCATCCTCAACCTGAATCTGGAAAAGGCCACCACCCGCGAAGAAATCAACGAGTACCTGCGCCAGATGGCCATGCACTCCGATCTGCAGAAGCAGATCGATTTCGTCAGCTCGCAGGAAGTGGTCTCGACCGACTTCGTCGGTTCGCGCCATGCCGGTGTGGTCGATGCCGAAGCCACCATCGCCAACGATAACCGCGTCGTGCTGTACGTCTGGTACGACAACGAGTTCGGTTACAGCTGCCAGGTTGTACGCGTGATGGAAGACATGGCTGGGGTCAACCCGCCGGCTTTCCCGCGCTGATAGCCAAATAGCGTGAAAGGAACGGGAGCCTCGGCTCCCGTTTTTTATGCGTGAGAATTGACGCGAATCAGCGCCGAGATTGTTGCGGCCTGTTACCGCACAGCCAAAAAAAGCAAGCGCTTGGGTGGTCAGTGAAGGGGGGCGTCTTTATAATTGAGCGGATTTTTTACCCAGGTTTGGCGCCTTCCTCCACGCCCATATCTTATCGGTGTGGTCGGGTCCATTAGACTTTTGGTTGCGCCGCCTGTCCTATAAAAAGCTTTCTAAATCAGTGGTTAGGCAAACCTATGATCAAACTAAAGCATGGGCTCGATTTGCCCATAACGGGTGCGCCGACACAGCGTATCGAGGCCGCCAGGCCCGTGCGTAGTGTCGCCGTCATCGGCTTCGACTATCACGGGATGAAGCCGACGATGGAAGTGCAGGTCGGTGACCGGGTCAAGCTCGGTCAATTGCTGTTCACCGACAAGAAGACACCCGGCGTGCGTTACACCGCTCCCGCTGGTGGCGTGATCAGCGCCATTCACCGCGGCGAGAAGCGTGTTCTGCAATCCGTGGTCATCGATATCGATGGCGACGAGCAGGAGACCTTCGCCCAGTACGCTGCCGATCAGCTCGAAACGCTGAGTGACGAGCAGGTTCGCGAAAATCTGCAGCAGTCAGGCCTTTGGACCGCGCTACGTACGCGTCCGTTCAGCAAAGTGCCGGCGCTCGATGCCGTGCCCAACTCGATCTTCGTCACCGCCATCGATACGCACCCGCTCGCCGCCGATCCTGCGGTGATCATCGGTGAATATGCCGCTGATTTCGAAAATGGCCTGAAGGTTCTCGGCAACCTGGCCAAAGTGTTCCTGTGCAAGGCCGATGGCGCCAACCTGCCTGGCGAGAAACTGGCCAAGGTGCAGAGCGAAGCCTTTGCCGGCCCGCACCCGGCAGGTCTGCCGGGCACTCACATTCACTTCCTCGATCCGGTCAGCACCAGCAAGAGCGTATGGCAGATCGGCTATCAGGACGTGATCGCGGTGGGCAAACTGTTCACCACCGGTCAGCTGTTCGTCGAGCGCGTGATTGCCCTCGGCGGCCCGGTTGCCGAGCAGCCACGTCTGCTGCGTACCCGTCTGGGCGCCAGCCTGGAGGAGCTCACCGCCGGTGAACTCAAGCCCGGCTTCAATCGGGTGATTTCCGGCTCGGTGTTCGGCGGTCGTACCGCGCAGGGCGCTTTCGCTTTCCTCGGTCGCTACCACAACCAGGTGTCCTGCCTGAGCGAAGGTAACGAGCGCGAGATGATGCACTACCTGCGTGCCGGCGTTAACAAGCACTCGGTCCTCAACGTCTTCGTCTCCAAGCTCGCTGGCGCCAGGCTGTTCAACTTCACCACCACCACCAATGGCAGCCCGCGCGCCATGGTGCCGGTAGGCAACTACGAGGCGGTGATGCCACTGGATATCCTGCCGACTCAACTGCTGCGCTACCTGATCGTCGGTGACACCGAGATGGCCCAGAAACTGGGTTGCCTGGAGCTCGATGAAGAAGACCTGGCGCTGTGCACCTATGTCTGTGCCGGCAAGTATGAATATGGCCCGATCCTGCGGGACAACCTCACCCGCATCGAGAAGGAGGGTTAATCCGTGGGCATTCGTGCATTTCTCGACAAGATCGAGCACAACTTCGAAAAGGGCGGCAAGTACGAAAAGTGGTACGCCCTTTACGAAGCCATCGACACTTTCTTCTACCGTCCTGGCAGCGTGACCAAGACCACCGCTCACGTGCGTGATGGCATCGACCTCAAGCGCATGATGATCACCGTGTGGCTGTGCACCTTCCCGGCCATGTTCTTCGGTATGTGGAACACCGGCTACCAGGCCAACCTGATCTTCGCCCAGAGCCCCGAGCTGCTGGCGAACCAGGATGGCTGGCGCTTCGCCCTGATCGGCTCGCTGGCCGGTTTCGATCCGAGCAGCCTGTGGGACAACTTCATCCAGGGTGCGGCCTACTTCCTGCCTGTCTACGCGGTGACCTTCATCGTCGGCGGCTTCTGGGAAGTGCTGTTCGCCTCGATCCGCAAGCATGAAGTCAACGAAGGCTTCTTCGTCACCTCCGTGCTGTTCGCCCTGATCCTGCCGCCGAGCATTCCGCTGTGGCAGGTGGCCCTGGGCATCAGCTTCGGCGTGGTGATCGGCAAGGAAGTGTTCGGTGGTACCGGCAAGAACTTCCTCAACCCGGCGCTGACCGGCCGTGCCTTCCTGTTCTTCGCCTATCCGGCGCAGATGTCGGGCGACGCGGTCTGGACTGCGGTCGATGGTTTCGCCGGCGCCACTTCGCTGAGCCTGGCGGCTTCCGGCGGTGTCGAGAACGTGATCAACAGCGGCATCACCTGGATGGACGCCTTCATCGGCACCATTCATGGCTCGCTCGGCGAAACCAGCACCCTGGCCATCGCCCTCGGCGGCCTGGTCCTGCTGATCACCAAGATCGCCTCCTGGCGCATCGTCGCTGGCGTGATGCTGGGCATGATCGGCCTGAGCCTGCTGCTCAACACGATCGGCTCCACCACCAACCCGATGTTCGCCATGCCCTGGTACTGGCATCTGGTAGTGGGCGGCTTCGCCTTCGGCATGTTCTTCATGGCCACCGACCCGGTTTCGGCCTCCATGACCAACACCGGCAAGTGGATCTTCGGCGCCCTGATCGGCGTGATGGTCGTACTGATCCGTGTGGTCAACCCGGCCTTCCCCGAGGGCATGATGCTGGCGATCCTGTTCGCCAACCTGTTTGCACCGCTGATCGACCACTTCGTCGTTCAAGCCAATATCAAGCGGAGGCTGGCACGCAATGTCTAGTCAAAAAGAATCCACCGTCCGCACCCTGACGGTGGCCGTGCTGGTGTGTCTGGTGTGCTCGGTGTTCGTCGCCGGCGCCGCCATCGCACTGAAGCCGACTCAGGTTGAAAACCGTCTGCTGGACAAGCAGCGCAGTATCTTGGCCATCGCCGGCCTGGGTGAGCCCGGCATGTCCAGTGCCAAGGTCAAGGAAGTATTCGACAGCACCATCACCGCCAAGCTGGTGGATCTGGAGAGCGGCACGTTCTCCGATGCGTTCGATCCGATCACCTTCGACCCGCTCAAGGCTGCCAAGGACCCGAAAACCTCCGAGGCCCTGAAGGGCAGCGAAGACATCGCCGGGATCAAGCGCCAGGAGCAGTACACCACCGTTTATATGGTGGAGAAGGACGGCGAGCTCGAAACCCTGATCCTGCCGGTGCGTGGTTATGGCCTGTGGTCGACACTGCACGGCTTTATCGCGGTGAAAGGGGATCTGAACACCGTCGTGGGCATGGGCTTCTACCAGCATGGCGAGACCCCGGGTCTCGGCGGCGAGGTGGACAACCCGAAATGGAAAGGCCAGTGGCCAGGCAAGACCCTGTTCGATGACAACGGCGATCTTGCCGTGCAGATCGTCAAGGGCGGTGTCGATCCGCAGAGCCCGCGAGCCACTCACCAGGTCGATGGCCTGGCAGGCGCCACCCTGACCAGCGTCGGCGTGGATAACCTGCTGAAGTTCTGGCTCGGCCAGAACGGCTTCGGTCCGTTTATCGCTAACCTGCGTGCAGGGGAGGCCTGATCATGTCGCAGCCGACTATTAAAGAAGTCCTGCTCAACCCGATCTTCAATAACAACCCCATCGGCCTGCAGATCCTCGGGATCTGCTCGGCCCTGGCGGTCACCTCGAACCTGCAGACTGCGCTGGTGATGTCCGCCGCGCTGACGCTGGTGACCGGTTTCTCCAACCTGTTCATCTCCATGATCCGCAGCCAGATCCCTGGCTCGATTCGCATGATCGTGCAGATGGTGATCATCGCCTCGCTGGTGATCGTGGTCGATCAGGTGCTCAAGGCCTACGCCTTCAGCCTGTCCAAACAGCTGTCGGTGTTCGTCGGCCTGATCATCACCAACTGCATCGTGATGGGGCGTGCCGAAGCGTTCGCCATGCAGAACCCGCCCGTGCTGTCGTTCTTCGACGGTATCGGTAACGGTTTGGGTTACAGCGCCATGCTGATCGCCCTGGGCATCATTCGCGAGCTGTTCGGTGCCGGCAAACTGATGGGCTACGAGATCCTGTCGGTGGTCAACGATGGGGGCTGGTACCAGCCCAACGGCATGCTGCTGCTGCCGCCATCGGCATTCTTCCTGATCGGTCTGTTCATCTGGGGCATCCGTAGCTGGAAGAAGGATCAGATCGAGGCCAATGCCTACAAGATGGCGCCTCAGGTATCCAGCAAGGAGGCCTATTAATGGAACATTACATCAGCCTGTTCGTCCGTGCGGTGTTCGTCGAGAACATGGCGCTGGCGTTCTTCCTCGGCATGTGTACCTTCATCGCCATCTCCAAGAAGGTGGAAACCGCCATCGGTCTTGGCGTCGCGGTGATCGTGGTACTGGGTATCACCATGCCGGTGAACAACCTGATCTATGCCAACATCCTCAAGGATGGCGCCCTGGCCTGGGCCGGTCTGCCTGAAGTGGACCTGTCGTTCCTTGGCTTGCTGACCTTCATCGGAGTGATCGCGGCGCTGGTACAGATCCTGGAAATGACCCTGGATAAGTACGTACCGTCGCTGTACAACGCCCTCGGCGTGTTCCTGCCGCTGATCACCGTGAACTGCGCCATCATGGGTGGCTCGCTGTTCATGGTCGAGCGTGACTACAACCTGGCCGAAAGCACCGTCTACGGTGTTGGCGCGGGCGTGTCCTGGGCGCTGGCCATCGCCGCGCTGGCAGGTATCCGCGAGAAGCTCAAGTACAGCGATGTACCGGCTGGTCTGCAGGGTCTGGGCATCACCTTCATCACCATCGGTCTGATGTCGCTGGGCTTCATGTCCTTCTCCGGCGTGCAGCTGTAAGGAAAGGATGAACAGATGAATTACGAAATCTTCCTCGCCATCGGCATGTTCACCGCCATCGTTCTCGCGCTGGTGCTGATCATCCTCGCCGCTCGCGCCAAGCTGGTCTCCAGCGGTGACGTGAGCATCGAGATCAACGGCGAAAAAACCATCGTGGTACCAGCTGGCGGCAAGCTGCTGCAGACCCTGGCCGACAACAACATCTTCCTGTCCTCCGCCTGCGGTGGCGGCGGCACCTGCGCCCAGTGCAAGTGCGTCGTTGAAAGCGGTGGCGGCGAGATGCTGTCCACCGAAGAATCGCACTTCACCAAGCGCGAGGCCCGCGAGGGCTGGCGCCTGTCCTGCCAGACCCCGGTCAAGCAGGACATGAAGATCGAAGTTCCGGAAGAGGTCTTCGGCGTCAAGAAGTGGGAGTGCACCGTCGAGTCCAACCCGAACGTCGCTACCTTCATCAAGGAGCTGACGCTGAAGCTGCCGGAAGGCGAGAACGTCGACTTCCGCGCTGGCGGTTACGTGCAGCTGGAATGCCCGCCGCACACCGTCAACTACAAGGACTTCGACATTCAGGAGGAGTATCGCGGCGACTGGGACAAGTTCAACCAGTGGAAGTACGTGTCCAAGGTCGACGAGACCGTGATCCGTGCCTATTCCATGGCCAACTACCCGGAAGAGCGCGGTCTGGTGAAGTTCAACATCCGTATCGCCTCGCCGCCTCCCGGCAAGGACGATCTGCCGCCGGGCAAGATGTCTTCCTACGTGTTCAGCCTCAAGCCGGGCGACAAGATCACCGTGTACGGACCGTTCGGTGAGTTCTTCGCCAAGGACACCGACGCCGAGATGGTCTTCATCGGTGGTGGCGCCGGCATGGCGCCGATGCGTTCGCACATCTTCGACCAGCTCAAGCGCCTGAAGTCCAAGCGCAAGATCAGCTTCTGGTACGGTGCGCGTTCCATGCGCGAGTCGTTCTACAACGAAGAGTACGATCAGCTGGCCGCGGAAAACCCGAACTTCGAATGGCACCTGGCGCTGTCCGATCCGCAGCCGGAAGACAACTGGACCGGTCTCAAGGGTTTCATCCACAACGTGCTGTATGAGAACTACCTGAAGGACCACCCGGCTCCTGAGGATTGCGAGTTCTACATGTGCGGCCCACCCATGATGAACGCCGCAGTGATCAAGATGCTGACCGACCTGGGTGTCGAGCCGGAGAACATCCTCCTTGACGACTTCGGCGGTTAACGCATGAGGTCTGCTGTACTCCAGCCCGTTATCGCTGTCGCCCTGGCGGCAGCCCTAACGGGCTGCTTGCATTCTGAACGGATCGAAGAGTTCGGTGGCCCGACCATGGGCAGCACCTATTCGATCAAATACGTCCGCAGTGAAGGTGTCGCGCCGCAAGCCGAACTCAAGGCCGCGACCGAGGCGATCCTCGCCGAGATCGATCTGCAGATGTCCACCTATCGCGATGATTCGCTGATCGAGCAATTCAACCTGGCGCCGGCCGGCACCTGTCAGGCCATGCCCAAGGGTGTGCTGGATCTGGTGCGCGCCGGTGATCGCCTGCATGAAGAGAGTCAGGGCTATTTTGACCTGACTATCGAACCTCTGCTCGACCTCTGGGGTTTCGGACCCAAAGGGCAGGGCGAGGCCGTGCCGGACGCCGAGCGCCTGGCTGAAGTGCGCCAGCGAGTCGGTCAGCAGCATCTGCGGATCGAAGGCGAGCAACTGTGCAAGGACGTCGACGTGGAAGTCGACTTCAACAGCATCGCTGCGGGCTACGCTGTCGATCAGATCGTCGCGCGCCTGGGCGAGTTGGGTGTCACCAGTTACTTGGTCGAGGCCACCGGTGAACTCAAGGCAGCCGGCTTCAAGCCCGATGGCAGCCACTGGCGTATCGGGCTGGAAGCGCCGCGCGATGATCAGCGCATTGCCCAGCGCATCCTGCAACTCGATGGTTACGGTATCTCCACTTCGGGTGACTATCGCAACTACTTCGAAGAGAACGGCCAGCGTTATTCGCATACGCTCGACCCGCTGTCGGGTATGCCGGTCAATCACAAGCTGGCAGCTGTCACGGTGGCAGATCCATCGACCTTGCGCGCTGATGGCTTGTCTACCCTATTGATGGTGCTTGGGCCGGATGCCGGCATGGCCTTCGCCGAGCGCAACGATATCGCGGCGTTTTTCGTGACGCGTGAGGGCGAGGGCTTCGTCACACAGGGCACGGTCGCATTCGAGCAGCTATTCGCTGCAGGAGATGAGCAATGACTTTTCTGGTTGTATTTCTGGCCATGATTCTGGTCGTCGGCATGATGGCCGTCGGCGTGATCATGGGGCGCAAACCCATCGCCGGTTCCTGCGGCGGTATCGCCAACCTGGGCATCGAGAAGGAATGTTCGATCTGTGGCGGTAGCCGTGAGAAGTGCGAAGAGGTCAATCGCGACAAGAGCGAGGCGCCGAACACCGACCTGGCCTACGACGCGAGCAAGCGCTAAGCCAGGCGGCATGCTTTGAAAGCCGGCGGCGCTATCCGCTGCCGGCCCTGCCGAGGGTGCGCCACAAGCGCTCCGGCCTGATCTGAAGGAGTAAACATGGCGGTCTACAATTACGATGTGGTGGTGCTGGGCTCCGGCCCGGCAGGCGAGGGCGCGGCGATGAACGCGGCCAAGGCCGGGCGCAAGGTGGCCGTGGTGGACAACCGTCCGCTGGTCGGCGGCAACTGCACCCACCTGGGCACCATTCCCTCCAAGGCGCTGCGCCACTCGGTGCGGCAGATCATGCAGTTCAACACCAACCCGATGTTCCGCCAGATCGGCGAGCCGCGCTGGTTCTCGTTCCCCGACGTGCTCAAGAGTGCGGAGAAGGTGATCGCCAAGCAGGTCACCTCGCGCACCGGCTACTACGCGCGCAACCGCATCGACACCTACTTCGGTACCGCCAGCTTCGCCGACGAGCAAACGGTGGAAGTGGTCTGTCTCAATGGCGTGGTGGAGAAACTGGTGGCCAAGCAGGTCGTCGTCGCCACGGGTTCGCGCCCCTACCGCCCGGCTGATGTCGACTTCACTCACCCACGCATCTACGATAGCGATACCATTCTCAGCCTCGGCCACACGCCGCGCCGTCTGATCATCTACGGAGCCGGGGTCATCGGCTGCGAGTACGCCTCGATCTTCAGTGGCCTGGGTGTGCTGGTCGACCTGATCGACAACCGCGATCAACTGCTCAGCTTCCTTGATTCAGAGATCTCCGATGCGCTCTCCTATCACCTGCGCAACAACAATGTGCTGATTCGTCACAACGAAGAGTACGAGCGCATCGAAGGTGTGGAAAACGGTGTGGTCCTGCACCTGAAGTCGGGCAAGAAGATCAAGGCCGATGCGCTGCTGTGGTGTAACGGCCGTACCGGCAACACCGATCAGCTGGGCCTGGAGAACATCGGCATCGCGGTCAACAGTCGTGGCCAGATTCAGGTCGACGAACACTACCGCACCGAGGTCAGCAACATCTACGCCGCCGGTGACGTGATCGGTTGGCCGAGCCTGGCCAGTGCCGCCTCCGACCAGGGGCGATCGGCTGCCGGCAGCATCGTCGACAACGGCAGCTGGCGCTTCGTCGATGATGTGCCGACCGGCATCTACACCATTCCGGAGATCAGCTCGATCGGCAAGACCGAGCGTGAGTTGACCCAGGCCAAGGTGCCTTACGAAGTCGGCAAGGCGTTCTTCAAGGGCATGGCCCGTGCCCAGATCTCGGTCGAACCGGTGGGCATGCTGAAGATCCTCTTCCACCGCGAAACTCTGGAAGTGCTGGGTGTGCACTGCTTCGGCTATCAGGCTTCGGAGATCGTTCACATCGGTCAGGCGATCATGAACCAGAAGGGTGAAGCCAACAGCATCAAGTACTTCATCAACACCACCTTCAACTACCCGACCATGGCCGAGGCCTATCGGGTTGCCGCGTTCGACGGCCTCAACCGGCTTTTTTGAGCGGCTCCGGCCGGCGGCCTGAGCCGGTCGGGGAGACAGGCTGGGTAGCGGCTTCCGAGTGGCGCTGGCCGAATCGGGAGAGCTTCTAGCGTCTCAGGCGGCAGCAACGACAAAACCGGCTCTTGGGCCGGTTTTGTTGTTATAGGGCGTTGTGTTCGTAGCCTGGATGCCATTCGGGTACAGGCGCGAAGACAAACCCGGATTGCATCCGGGCTACATGGGTTCTGGTGTAGGAGCGAATTTATTCGCGATGCTGGTGCGCTCGGTGTTGGCTGCATATCGCGGATAAATCCGCTCCTACAAAGGCTAATCGCCTCAGCCCGTAGGGTGTGCCGTGCGCACCGCTTGGCCCCGCCTGTT
The DNA here is from genome assembly GCF_002479365.1 of Pseudomonas sp. UBA7530. NCBI lineage: Bacteria > Pseudomonadati > Pseudomonadota > Gammaproteobacteria > Pseudomonadales > Pseudomonadaceae > Pseudomonas > Pseudomonas sp. UBA7530. The sequence continues at coordinate 885,874 of NZ_DLMS01000001.1, read as the reverse complement.
CGAGCGACGCTATGTGCGCATGGTGCACCCTACAAGTTTCATCCGCGCAGCGTCTGCACCGCCAGTTCGTAGCCCGGATGCAATCCGGAAATGCTCTCTCTGCATCCCTCGAATTGCATCCGAACGTCGCGCGAGCTGTTCTGGCTTGCTCCCCTCTCCCGCTTGCGGGAGAGGGGCCGGGGGAGAGGGCGATGAGTCTCAGCCGCGTAACGTCTGCACCGCTATGCCGGGGAAGTCGGTGATGATGCTGTCGGCGCCAAAGTCGGCCAGGCGGCGCATCAGCGCCGGTTCGTTGACCGTCCAGACCGACACGTGCAGCCCCTGCTTCTGCGCCTTGAGCAGGCGCTCCGGAGTGCATAGGGTCCAGTTCAGCGCCAGCAGGTGGCACTCATAGTGCGCCGCCACTTTCAGCGGATCGAGCCAGGCATACTCGGCGACCAGGCCCAGTTGAAGTTGCGGAGTCAGCTCGCGTGCGGCCTTGAGCACTTCGCGCGAGCTGGAGGTGATGGTGATCCGATCGCGCAGGCCGAAGCGCTCGACCAGCTCGGCGATGGCCAGTACGGTGCGCGCGGCACGCACTTTCGAGGCGCTTTTCACTTCCAGTTGCCAGTGCTCGAACTGACACTGCTCGAACAGATCTTGCAGGCGCGGAATGGGGCAGGGGCGCACCCAGCCCGGGCCGCCCTTGCGCGCGTCATACTTGATCAGATCGGCGGCATCATGTTCGACCACCTTGCCGCGCACGCCGGTGGTGCGCTTCAGGGTTGGATCGTGAATCACCATCAACTCGCCGTCGCGTGACAGGTGCAGATCCAGCTCGCAGCGATTGACGCCATGCTCCAGGCAGCGCTGGAAGCTGGCGAGGGTATTTTCCGGGGCTTCGCCCTTGGCGCCGCGATGGCCGTAGATGAGAGTCACTGTTGCTCCTTGACGGTGTCGAGGTGGTGCGGCTGATGGTGGCGCACGCTGTTGATCACGTGATCGTATTCGAAATAAACGCTGAACTCGCGGTAGTCCCAGCGGGTGATCGGCGGCTGGCCGACCGGCTTGTGTTCTTCATCGGCCAGGCCGAAGCGCTCGAGTACCGAGCGTTTCGACTCGCCTTTCTGGGGCAGGTTGCGGGCATCGATATCCGCACCCTGGTTGCCCAACGGAATATTCAGGGTGTCAGCGAACGAGGCAGTAGGGGCGAGCAGGGCGAGTAGCAGGGCGAGGCGATACATGGCGATTCCTTGACGTTCATTCGCGGGCCTGGCGACGTTCCAGGGCCTGTCTCTGCAGGATATGCCGGGCCAGCAACTGGCGCTGTGCGTCGGTCAACGCTTCGAACTCGGTGCCGATATCGTACTGGCCGTCGCTGCGTGCGCTGCAGTGCACCACTTGGGCGCGCAGCATCAGACCGAGTGCTTGTGGCATCAATACCATCTTGATCGCCAGGTGGCTGCCCGGTGCCACGGCCTGAGCATGGCTGAAGCTGATACCGCCCTCGGACAGCGATACCTGGCGCGGGGCCCCGATATCACGTAGCAGGCTCTGCGCCACTGCCTGGCCGAGCAGGTCGATGCGCTTGTTGATCACTTTCAGGTAGTTGGCCAGGGTGCGATCACGCTCGCTGATGTGGCGCAGCAGATGCTGCGACTCGAAGTCCATCAGGTGCAGATCGCTGAGCAGATTGAACAGCGGCGACGGGTCGTGAAGCACGTCGCTGGCCTGGGCTTCGGCCCCTGACAGTAGGCTGAATTCCAGTGCGATCGTATCCTCGATACGGTAGTATTCGCGGCGATCATCTACATCGTTAGTCGACATGGCGAACCCATGAAAGCAGTGGTGGTCGAAGAGCCTGTTGAAGGCTTCGCGAACGGTATGCGAGCCGGGCGAACATCGCTGGGCAAGCGCCGGTTACGAATGGTAAACGAGCAATTCTCGCTTCGCTCGCCCCTTCGGGGTCACACTGATGTGTGATAGCCATAAGTGGCTTTCCAAGTGTTTTTAACGCAGCAGGCCCGTTACGCAGCCGACTTCGAGTTGCTTCTGAGTGTAAGGCCGCTGACCGGGCCCTGCCACATGGACGTTTTTCTTTCCCCCGAATCTCTCCGACATGTTCAGACCTCTGTTCGTATTCATCGGCACGCGCTACACGCGGGCCAAGCGCCGCAACCACTTCGTCTCCTTCATTTCCCTGACGTCCATGCTCGGCCTCACCCTGGGGGTGATGGTGATGATCCTGGTGCTGTCGGTCATGAACGGTTTCGACCACGAGATGCGCACCCGTGTGCTGGGGATGATCCCTCACGCCACGGTCGAGTCGCCGACCCCGGTCAGTGACTGGTCGGCACTGGCGCGCCAGGTCGAGCGCCACCCGCGTGTCGAGGCGCTGGCTCCCTTCACCCAGATGCAGGGCTTGCTGACGCACGACGGCAAGGTGCAGAAGGTACTGATCAATGCCATCGATCCCGAGCAGGAGCGCAAGGTTTCGATCATCGATGACTTCTTCCAGCAGGGCAGTCTCGACAGCCTGCAGCCAGGTGATTTCGCCATGGTCATCGGCGACAAGGCCGCCGCCAAGCTGGGCCTCAAACTCGGTGACAAGGTCACCTTCGTCGCGCCCGAAGTTACCGTGACCCCGGCCGGTATGTTCCCGCGCCTGAAGCGTTTTACCGTCACCGGTATCTTTCATGTCGGTGCCGGCGAGATCGATGGTGCCCTGGCGCTGGCCAACATCAGTGATCTGGCGCGCCTGCAGCGCTGGAAGCCGGATCAGGTGCAGGGCCTGCGCCTGAAATTCGACGACCTGTTCCAGGCGCCGCGCAGCGCCTGGGAGATCGCCCAGACCCTCGACGGTGATTTCTACGCACGCGACTGGACGCGCACTCACGGCAACCTGTACCAGGCCATCCGCATGGAGAAGACCATGATCGGTCTGCTGTTGCTGCTGATCGTCGCGGTGGCCGCCTTCAATATCATTTCCACCCTGGTGATGGTGGTGACCGACAAGAAGGGCGATATCGCCATCCTGCGTACCCTTGGCGCCACGCCGCGGCAGATCATGGCCATCTTCATGGTGCAGGGCACCGTGATCGGCGTGGTCGGTACTTTCATAGGCGCCGTGCTGGGGATTCTCGCGGCGCTTAATGTCAGTAGTCTGATCGCCGGCATCGAGCGCCTGTTGGGCATCAAGTTTCTCAATGCCGATGTCTATTTCATCGATTACCTGCCTTCGCAACTGCAGAGCGCCGACGTGGTGATGGTTTGTACCGCGGCGCTGCTGCTGAGCTTCTTCGCTACCCTGTATCCGGCCTGGCGCGCCGCGCGCACCCAGCCCGCCGAGGCCCTGCGCTATGAGTGAACCCATGAACCAGAACGCCATGAAACAGCAGAATGCCGTGCTCAGCTGCCGCAACCTGAGCAAGCGTTACGACGAGGGCCCCGAGTCGGTGGTCGTGCTCGACGGGCTCGAACTGGAACTCTTTCCCGGCGAGCGCGTGGCCATCGTCGGCAGCTCCGGTTCCGGCAAGAGCACTCTGCTGAACATGCTCGGCGGCCTGGATACGCCCAGCGAGGGCAGTGTGTGGCTGGCCGGTGAGCAACTGTCGGCGCTGAGCGAGACCGCCCGTGGGTTGCTGCGTAATCGGGCGCTGGGTTTCGTCTATCAGTTCCATCACCTGCTGGCTGAATTCACTGCGCTGGAGAATGCCTGCATGCCGCTGCTGATCGGCAAGACGTCGATCGCCGAAGCGCGCCAGCGCGCGACTGCATTGCTGGAGCGCGTGGGGCTGGGGCATCGCCTCAATCACAAGCCGTCAGAACTGTCTGGTGGCGAGCGCCAGCGTGTGGCCATCGCCCGCGCGCTGGTCAATCGCCCGGGGCTGGTGCTGCTTGACGAGCCAACCGGCAACCTCGATCAGCACACCGCCGAAGGTATTCAGGAGCTGATGCGCGAGCTCAGCCGTGACTCCAATACCGCATTCCTGGTGGTGACTCACGACATGCAGCTGGCGCGGCAGATGGATCGCGTGCTGAGCCTGCAGGACGGCAAGCTGGTGGCCCTCTGATGTTTCGTCCGCTGAGTATCTTCATCGGCGCTCGCTACACACGGGCCAAGCGCCGCAATCACTTCATTTCCTTCATTTCGCTGACTTCGATGATCGGCCTGGCGCTCGGCGTACTGGCGATGATCGTGGTGCTGTCGGTGATGAACGGCTTCCAGAAGGAAATGAGCTCACGGATTCTCGGTATGGTGCCGCACGCCATGGTCTATGGCGCCGAGCCGGTTGCCGACTGGCGCGCCCTGGCGGAAAAGGCCAAGGCCAATCCGCAGGTGCAGGCGGCCGCGCCTTATGCCGAGTTGGAGGGCATGCTTTCGCATCGCGGGCTGATGCAGCCGATCCAGATCCACGGCATCGATCCGGCGGAGGAGGGCAAGGTGTCGATCCTGCCCGACCATATCCGTCAGGGCAGCCTGAACAACCTGCAACCCGGTGAGTTCGGCGTGGTGATCGGTGATATCACTGCACGGCGCTTCGGTCTGCAGGTGGGCGACAAGCTGACGCTGATCATTCCCGAGCTGAGCAATGCTCCTGGTGGTGTCACGCCGCGCATGCAGCGCCTGAACGTGGCAGCGGTGTTCAAGGTTGGTGCCGAGCTGGACAGCTCGCTGGCGCTGATCAACGTCGCCGATGCCGCAGCCATGCAGCGCCTGCCGGAGGGCACGGTGCCGGGCATCCGCCTGGCGCTGAAGGATCTCTACCAGGCGCCGCAGGTGTCCAAGGCGCTGCTTACCGAGCTGGGCGCCGATTACCGCGCCGATGACTGGACCCATACCCAAGGCAGCCTGTTCAGCGCGATGAAGATGGAAAAGACCATGATCGGCCTGCTTCTGCTGCTGATCGTCGCAGTCGCTGCCTTCAATATCATCGCCACCCTGATCATGGTGGTCGCCGACAAGGGCGGTGATATCGCCATCCTGCGCACCCTGGGCGCTACGCCACGGCAGATCATGGCCATCTTCATGGTGCAGGGCTCGGTGATCGGCCTGGTCGGCACCCTGATCGGCACGGTACTTGGCGTGCTGGCGGCGCTGAATGTCAGTGCGCTGGTGGCCTGGCTGGAATCCTTCGCCGGACAGCAGGTGCTGAGCTCCGACGTGTACTTCATCAGCAGCCTGCCATCGGACCTGCAGTGGCTGGATGTGGCGCTGATCTGCTCGGCGGCATTGATCCTGAGCTTCCTCGCCACGCTCTACCCATCCTGGCGCGCGGCGCAGGTACAACCGGCCGAAGCGCTGCGCTACGAGTAAGAACGAAAAGCCGTCGAACCAGGCTGTGCGAAAACTACTGCGCTCGGTCATGCTGCGTTAAAAGCAGGCTGGAACGCCAGCCCGGTCGAATGCTCATTTACCACTTGTAAACTGCGCTTCTTCGCCTGCTTTTGCCTTGCCTGACCTTCGCTCGCTACGTTTTCACACGGCCTGGTATTCGACGGCTTTTTCTTTTCAGGGGCGTTGCTGGCGGCGCTTTTCCTGACGCTTGCGCCAACTGCGCTGGACCCACCAGCGCCAGTAGAGCATGGTCAGCACATAGGCCAGTGCGGCGAGCACCAGACCGGAGATGAAAGAGCCGAGGTACAGCGGCTTCCACAGGATGGCGACCTCGGCCGTGATCCATTCCAGGCTCAGGGTTTGCGGCATGCGCACCGGCGGTGTCTGCATGATCCATGCACCGAGTTTGTAGGTGCAGTAGAAGATCGGCGGCATGGTGATGGGGTTGGTCAGCCAGACCAGGCCGATGGAGATCGGCAGGTTGGCGCGCAGCGGAATGGCGACGGCGGCGGCGGCCAGCATCTGCATCGGCATGGGGATCATCGCCCAGAACAGGCCGATGGCCATGCCGCGCGCTACAGAGTGACGGTTGAGGTGCCAGAGATTGGGATCATGAATCAGCTTGCCGAGAAAGCGCAGGGACTTGTTACCCTTGATGCTGTCGGGGGTGGGCATGTAGCGCTTGAATAAACGACGCGGCATGAAGAGTCTCTGGGCAGGCAAAAGCGCCGATATTATGCACGGATTCGGCTCGGCCAGCGTTTTCATATTGTGACCGAAGGTGAGCGCCGGACGCGTTCGCTGTAGCTCGATGAGCAGGGAGGATGGATGCGAACAGGGATGTTGGCGCTGGCCTTGGGGCTGCTCAGCTTGCGCTTTCTGCCGAGCCTGCCGCCAGGCTGGCTGTTGCTGGTTGCAGCTTGTGTCGGCATGGCTTCGCTGCTCTCGCGTCTCTATCCGCTGGGGTTCTTTTTGCTGGGGCTGGCCTGCGCCTGCGGTTCTGCGCAGTGGGCGCTGGACGATCGCCTCGCCCCTGAGCTCGACGGCCGCACGCTATGGCTGGAAGGACGGGTGGTCGGATTGCCCGAGGTATCCGATGGTGTGGTGCGCTTCCTGCTGGAGGATGCGCAATCGCGTCGCGCCGAGCTGCCAAAAAGGTTGCGGGTGGCCTGGTATGGCGGGCCGACTGTGCAGGGCGGCGAGCGCTGGCGTCTGGCGGTCAACCTGAAGCGGCCGCATGGCCTGGTCAATCCGCAGAGCTTCGACTACGAAGCCTGGTTGCTGGCGCAGCGTATCGGCGCCACGGGCACGATCAAGTCCGGTCAGCGCCTTGCTCCAGCTTCGGGCCTGGGTAGTTGGCGCGACAGCCTGCGCCAACGCTTGTTGGCGGCGCCAGCTGTTGAGCGCGAAGGCGCCATCGCCGCTTTGGTTCTGGGCGACGGTTCTGGCTTGAGCAGCGAAGATTGGCGCCTGTTGCAACACACCGGCACGGTGCACCTGATGGTCATTTCCGGGCAGCACATCGGACTGCTGGCCGGCTTTCTCTACGGTTTGGTGGCCTTGCTGGCGAAGCTCGGCGCATGGCCGGCGCGCTGGCCATGGTTACCTTGCGCCTGTGCGCTGGCCCTGGGCGGGGCCTTGACCTATGGCTTGCTGGCGGGCTTTGAGGTGCCGGTGCGCAGGGCCTGCGTGATGGTCGCGTTGGTGCTGCTGTGGCGCATGCGCTTTCGCCATCTGGGCGCGTGGTGGCCATTGTTGCTGGCCTTGATCGTGGTTCTGCTGCTGGAGCCGCTGGCGTCCTTGCAGCCGGGTTTCTGGTTGTCGTTTTCGGCGGTGGCGATTCTGGCTCTGGTGTTTGGCGGTCGGCTCGGCGTCTGGGGTTGGTGGCGCGGGCTCACGCGTGCGCAATGGACCATGGCCATCGGCCTGTTGCCGATGATGTTGATCCTCGGCCTGCCGGTCAGCAGCAGCGGGCCGTTGGCCAATCTGATCGCCGTGCCCTGGGTCGGGTTGGTAGTCGTGCCTCTGGCCTTGCTGGGCACCTTGCTGTTGCCTATACCGATGCTGGGCGAAGGGCTGTTGTGGCTGGCCGGTGGTGCGCTGCACCTCCTGTTCGAGTTGCTCGGCATCATCGCCGGCTGGCTACCCGCCTGGCTGCCGAGCGTTATGCCGCTGTGGGCATGGTTGCTGGCGGCAGCCGGTGCTCTGCTGCTCCTTTTACCGGCCGGAGTGCCGCTGCGTCTGCCCGGTCTTGCGCTGTTGTTGCCCGCATTGCTGTTGCCAGCGCCGCATCTGGATGATGGTCGCGCCGACATCTGGGTGCTGGATGTGGGGCAGGGGCTGGCGGTGCTGGTGCGTACCCGAGAGCACGCTCTGCTGTATGACGCCGGGCCGCGCTTCGGTGATTTCGATACCGGTGAGCGAATCGTCCTGCCCTCGTTGCGGGCGCTGAACCTCAGGCAGCTCGACTTGATGCTGCTCAGCCATGCCGATAACGATCATGCCGGCGGCGCGGCCGCGATCAAGGCCGGGATGCCGGTGTCGAGGGTGGTCAGCGGTGAACCGCAAAGGCTGGCCGATGCGCTTGGCGCCGAAGCGTGCGAGTCAGGACAAAGCTGGCAATGGAACGCGGTGACCTTTAGGTTGTGGCAGTGGGAGCGGGCCAGTTCCGGCAACCAGCTGTCTTGTGTTCTGCAGATAGAGGCTGCGGGCGAGCGCCTGCTGTTGACCGGCGATATCGACGTACAGGCCGAACGGGCGCTGATGCAGGCCGACTTTCCCCTGGCTTCTCAGTGGCTGCTGGCGCCTCATCATGGCAGTCGCACCTCGTCCAGCCAGGCGTTCATCGACGCGGTCGGGGCGCAGCATGTGCTGATCACCCGCAGCCGCCACAATGCCTTCGGTCATCCTCATCCGCAGGTGCTAGAGCGTTATCGGGCAGCGGGCGTTCAGGTGCACGACACCGCGCTCGATGGCGCGCTGCATCTGCGCCTGGGTGAGCATGGCGCAGCGCAGGCATTGCGACGCGAGGCACGTTTCTGGCGGGAAAAATGAGAACGGCGGCGGTCGGCGGGCGTTGCCCCCTGTGCTAGAGTGGCGCCACTTTTTCGAGGGGGATTCTCTACCGTGTGGGAACTGGTCAAAGCTGGCGGCTGGATGATGCTGCCGATCATTCTCTGTTCCATCGCTGCTGCCGGTATCGTTGCCGAGCGCCTGTGGACCCTGCGGCCCGCCCGCGTCACCCCGGCCAATCTGCTGGCCCAGGTATGGCGCTGGATCAAGGACAAGAAACTCAACAACCAGAAGCTCAAGGAGCTGCGTGAGGATTCGCCGCTGGGGCAGATTCTCGCCGCCGGCCTGGCCAACTCCAAGCATGGTCGCGAGATCATGAAAGAGTGCATCGAGGAGGCTGCCGCGCGCGTCATCCATGATCTGGAGCGCTACCTCAACGCCCTCGGTACCATCGCCGGCATCGCACCGCTGCTCGGCCTGCTTGGCACCGTGCTGGGTATGATCGAGATCTTCAGCTCCTTCATGGGCTCGGGCATGGCCAACGCGCCGATGCTCGCCGGAGGCATCTCCAAGGCGCTGATCACCACCGCAGCCGGCCTGATGGTGGCGATTCCGGCACTGTTCTTCCATCGCTACCTGCAGCGTCGCGTCGACGAGCTGGTGGTGGGCATGGAGCAGGAAGCGATCAAACTGGTGGAAATGGTCCAGGGTGATCGCGACGTCGACCTGGGCGAGGGCAAGGCGTGAAATTCCGGCGTAAACCGCGGGAGAACGTCGAGATCAACCTGGCCTCGTTGATCGACGTGGTATTCATCCTGCTGCTGTTCTTCGTGGTCACCACCACCTTCACCCGCGAAACCCAGCTCAAGGTCGACCTGCCCGAGGCGGCCAGCGGCACGCCGCCGGAGCAGACCGAGCTGAAGCAGGTCGAGGTGCTGATCGGTGCCGATGGCGCGTTTTCGGTCAACGGCAAGGCGCTGCTGGAGAGCAACCTGAGCAATCTCATGGCTGCGCTGCAGAAGGAGTCCGAGGGCGACAACAGCCTGCCGCTGATCATCAGCGCCGATGGCAAGACGCCGCATCAGGCGGTGATCACTGCCATGGACGCCGCTGGCAAGTTGGGCTTCTCGCACCTGCGCATCACCACGGTGGAAGCACAGGAAAATCCTTAAGTGAGCGCTGCTGATCGCCTGCTCGAGGCCTGGTATCGCGGCCACCCGGCGCTGGCGCTGCTGCGTCCGCTGGAGTGGCTGTATCGCCGCGTGGTACAGGGCAAGCGCAAGCGTTTTCTCGCCGGCCAGGGTGACATCTACCGTGCGCCGGTGCCGGTGCTGGTGGTGGGCAACATCACCATCGGCGGCACCGGCAAGACGCCGCTGATCCTCTTTCTGATCGAACACTGCCGGGCTCGTGGCCTCAAGGTCGGCGTGGTCAGTCGCGGCTATGGCGCCACGCCGCCGAGCCTGCCTTGGCGCGTGCGTGCCGAGCAGCCCGCGAGCCAGGCCGGTGACGAGCCGCTGCTGATCGTCCAGCGCACGGGCGTGCCGCTGATGATCGATCCGGACCGCAGCCGCGCGGTGCGTGCACTGCTGGCCGAGGAGCCATTGGATCTGATCCTCTGCGACGACGGCCTGCAGCACTACCGTCTGGCGCGCGACCTGGAGCTGGTGCTGATCGATGCCGCGCGCGGCCTGGGCAATCGCCGCTGCCTGCCCGCCGGGCCGCTGCGTGAGCCGGCCGAGCGTCTACGTGAGGTGGATGCGGTGCTGTTCAACGGCGCCGAAGTCGACCGCGGCGACGGTTACGCTTTTGGCCTGCAGCCGACCGCACTGGTCAACCTGGCCACTGGCGAGCGGGTAGGGCTGGAGCATTTCCCCTCGGGCCAACCCGTGCATGCGGTCGCCGGCATCGGCAACCCGCAACGTTTCTTCAATACCCTCGAAGCGCTAAACTGGCGGCCGGTTCCGCACCCCTTTGCCGACCATGCCCAGTACGATGCCGCGCAGCTCAGTTTCGAGCCGGCGCTGCCGCTGCTGATGACGGAAAAGGATGCGGTGAAATGCCGGGCCTTCGCCGCCGCCGACTGGTGGTACCTGGCCGTCGACGCCGTGCCTACGCCGGCTTTCGTCGACTGGCTGGACAAGGAGCTGGCTCGCCTCATACCGGGGTCTTGATGACCCCATCAAGGACTGCGCCATGGACCTTAAACTGCTCGACATTCTCGCCTGCCCGATCTGCAAGGGCCCGCTGCAGCTTTCCGAAGACAAGACCGAACTGATCAGCAAGGGCGCCGGCGTGGCCTACCCGATCCGCGATGGCATCCCGGTGATGCTGGAAAGCGAAGCACGCACCCTGAACACCGACGAGCGCCTGGACAAGTAAATGAGTGCAGCCTTCACCGTCGTCATTCCCGCCCGTTACGCCTCCACTCGTCTGCCCGGCAAGCCGCTGCAGGACATCGCCGGCAAGCCGATGGTGCAGCATGTCTGGGAGCAGGCGAAGAAGAGTTCGGCCAGCCAGGTCGTGATCGCCACCGACGATGCGCGCATCGTCGACGCCTGTCAGGCGTTCGGCGCCGAGGTGCTGCTGACTCGCGAGGATCACAACTCCGGCACCGACCGCCTGGCCGAAGTTGCCACCCAGCTTGGTCTGCCGGCCGATGCCATCGTGGTCAACGTGCAGGGCGACGAGCCATTGATTCCGCCGATGATCATCGATCAGGTGGCGGCTAACCTGGCGGCCAATCCGCAGGCGGGTATCGCCACCCTGGCCGAGCCCATCGAAGACGTCACCGCGTTGTTCAACCCCAACGTGGTCAAGGTGGTCGCCGACAAGAACGGCTTGGCCCTGACCTTCAGCCGTGCGCCGCTGGCTTGGGCGCGCGATGCCTTCGCCAAGAGCCGCGATGTGTTACCGCAAGGTGTGCCGTACCGCCGCCATATCGGCATCTACGCCTACCGCGCGGGCTTCCTGCATGACTTCGTGGCCTGGGGCCCATGCTGGCTGGAAGATACCGAGTGCCTGGAGCAATTGCGTGCGCTGTATAACGGTGTGCGCATCCATGTTGCCGATGCGCTCGAAGCGCCGGCTGCTGGCGTGGATACCGCCGAAGACCTGGAGCGGGTGCGCCGCCTGCTGGGTGGCTGATGAAGGTCCTGTTCGTTTGTCTGGGCAACATCTGCCGTTCGCCCACGGCTGAAGGCGTGTTTCGCCACAAGCTGCGCGCGGCGGGGCTGGAGGATCGCGTGCAGGTGGATTCCGCCGGCACCGGCGACTGGCATGTCGGCAAAACGCCGGACAGCCGCACGCGTCAGGCTGCCCTGAGCCGTGGTTATGACCTGTCCGCGCAGCGTGCGCGTCAGGTGGAAGCCGCCGATTTCCAGCGCTTCGACCTGATCCTGGCCATGGATCAGAGCAACTTGCTCAACCTCAAGGCGCTGCGCCCAGCCGATGCCCGCGCCGATCTGGATCTGTACCTGCGTCGCTATGACCTGGCACTGGATGAGGTGCCCGACCCGTACTACGGCGGCGAAGAGGGCTTCGAGCAGGTGCTGGACCTGATCGAGCAGGCCAGCGATGCGCTGCTGAGCGAAATCAAGGGGCGCCTGTGAGCCTGAATCTGCAGAGCGACGTTTCGCTCAAGGCCTTCAACAGCTTTGGTGTCGACGTGCGTGCACGGCGTTTCGCCGAAGCCTACAACGATGACGATGTGCGCGAGGCGCTGCGTCTGGCTGGGCAGCAGAGCTTGCCGCTGCTGGTGATCGGCGGTGGCAGCAACCTGTTGCTGACTCGCGATGTCGAGGCGCTGGTGCTACGCATGGCCAGCCGTGGTATTCGCATTCTCGAAGAGGATGGCGATCAGGTACTGGTCGAGGCGGAGGCAGGTGAACCCTGGCATCCCTTCGTGCAGTGGAGTCTGGCGCAGGGCCTGAGCGGCCTGGAAAACCTCAGCCTGATCCCCGGCACCGTCGGCGCGGCGCCGATGCAGAACATCGGTGCCTATGGCGTGGAGATCAAGGACCTGTTCGCCGGCCTGACCGCACTGGATCGGCATACCGGTGAGCTGCGCGATTTCGCGCTAGAGGAGTGCGCCTTCGCCTATCGCGACAGCCTGTTCAAGCGTGAAGCCGGACGTTGGTTGATCCTGCGAGTGCGCTTTCGCTTGAGCCGCCTGGCTTCGCTGCGACTGGATTACGGTCCGGTGCGCCAGCGCCTCGCCGAGATGGGTGTGGAAGCGCCGACCGCCAGCGACGTCAGCCAGGCTATCTGTGCCATTCGCAGCGAAAAGCTGCCGAATCCCGTCGAGCTGGGTAATGCCGGCAGTTTCTTCAAGAATCCGGTGGTGTCGTTCGAGCTGGCCGAGCACATCCGCGCCGAGCATGCTGACCTGGTCAGCTATCCGGCGGGCGATGGCCTGGTGAAGCTGGCAGCCGGCTGGCTGATCGAGCGGGCAGGGTGGAAGGGGGTACGCGAGGGTGATGCCGGCGTTCACCGCCTGCAGGCGTTGGTGCTGGTCAACTACGGCCAAGCGACGGGTGCGCAGCTGCTGCAGCTGGCGCAGCGCATCCAGAGCGATATCTTGCAGCGTTTCGGCGTTACGCTGGAAATCGAACCGAACGTGCTTTGATCTGCGGGGCGGACGTGATCCGACGACCGCCATTCCCGGATTGCATCCGGGCTATCAGTGACGGACATGAAAAAGGGGATGCCTAGGCATCCCCTTTTTAGTTACCGCAGGAGGATCAAGCCTGAGGCTTGACCTCTTCCTTGTCGGCTGGCGTCTCTTCTTCCGGCTGCGCTTGCTCTACCGCTTCGCTCACGTTTTGCTCGCGGACGATAGGAGTGGCTTCGGCTTCGGCGACTGGCTCGACCGCAGGAGCGGTTTCGACTGCAGTGGCTTCGGTTTCTGCCAGGGGGCTCGCTTCAGCGGCCGGAGCGGCTTCGACTACCGGAGCAGCCTCTACAGCCGGGGCTGCAGCAGCGGCCTGGGCAGCTTCGCGAGCCAGGCGCTCGGCTTCACGCTGACGACGACGCACTTCACGCGGATCGTTCGGTGCACGGCCAGTGGCATTTGCCGGAACCGGTGCGGCAGCAGGCGCTTGCTCGACCGGCGCCGGAGCAGGCTCCTGGGCGACTTCGACCGTCGGCTCAGCTTGAGTGGCCGGCTCGGCGAGTGGCACTTCAACGGCAGCAGGGGTTGCGACTGCGGCCGGGGCTGCTTCAGCTTGCTTCTCTACGACCGGAGCGGTTTCGATCACTTCGCTTACGCTAGCCTCGGCTTGCGCCTCGACCGCTTGAGCGGCAGGGGTCTCTTCAGCCTGGGCAGTCGGTGCTGCAACGGCCGGGACTTCGCTGATCGGAGCTTCGCTGGCAACGGCTTCGCTGCTGTCGACGCTTTCTGCGACCACGGCGGCAGCAGTCGCTACGGCAGCTGGAGCGGCTGCTTGAGCTTCGTTACCTGCGGCTTCGCTGTTCTCGGCGCTTTCGATCAGGTTGCCATCGGCATCACGCTGACGCTCGCGACGGTTGCTGCGGCGACGCTGACCACGGGAACGGCGACGCGGACGTTCACCGTCGTTGTTGTCCTGCTCGTCATCCTGCAGCTGTTCTTCGTTTGGCAGGGCTTCGTCCTGCAGAGCCTCGGCCTGCTCGGCACGCGGCTGACGCTCTTCGCGCGGCGGGCGTTGACGCTCCTGGCGCTCGCCACGGGGCTGACGCTCGGCGCGCTCTTCGCGTTGCTCGTTACCGGCGGCGTCCAGCGGCTCACGCAGCTCGCGCACGCGCTCTTCACGCGGAGCACGCTCTTCGCGTGGCTTGCGCTCGCGGCGGTTCTCCTGGCCTTCACGCGGCTCGCGCGGGGCACGTTCTTCACGCGGCTGACGCTCTTCACGCGGCTGGCGTTCTTCGCGTGGCTCGCGAGTCTGGCGCTCTTCGCGCGGGGCGCGCTCTTCGCGGGACTTGCGCTCGTCATCGCGGCGACCGCCACGGTTGCGGCTCTGCTGACGACCGTTGCGGCGTTCTTCGCGCGGCGGGCGCTCGCTGCTCTTTTTCTCGGCCACGGCTGGCTGAGCTTCTTCTTCCTTGCCGGCAAACAGGCTGACCAGGGACTTCACCAGGCCTTTGAACAGGCTCGGCTCAGGTGCCTTGGTCGGAGCCAGTGGAGCCGGTTGCGGCTCGGCGGCGACCGGAGCGCTGCTGCGCGGGGCGGCCTTGATCGCGGCTTCCTGGCGAACCAGGGTGCGCGTGGCGGCGGCCGGGTGAGCGGCAGCTTCTTCGTTTTCTGCGGTGGCGGCGATTTCGTAGCTGGTCTGGCCGCTCAGCGCTTCCGGGCTGTCGTCACGCAGGCGCTGCACTTCGAAGTGCGGGGTTTCCAGGTGATCGTTCGGCAGGATCACGATGCGCGCACGGGTGCGCAGTTCGATCTTGGTGATCGAGTTGCGCTTCTCGTTGAGCAGGAAGGCGGCGACCGGGATCGGCACCTGGGCACGAACTTCGGCGGTGCGGTCCTTCAGCGCTTCTTCTTCGATCAGGCGCAGGATGGCCAGCGACAGGGATTCGACGTCGCGGATGATGCCTTGACCGTTGCAGCGCGGGCAGACGATGCCGCTGGTCTCGCCCAGGGACGGACGCAGACGCTGACGGGACATTTCCAGCAGGCCGAAGCGCGAGATGCGACCGACCTGAACGCGGGCACGGTCGGCTTCCAGGGCTTCACGCACCTTCTCTTCGACGGCGCGCTGGTTCTTGGCCGGGGTCATGTCGATGAAGTCGATGACTATCAGGCCGCCGATGTCGCGCAGGCGCAGTTGGCGGGCGATTTCCTCGGCTGCTTCCAGGTTGGTCTGCAGCGCGGTTTCCTCGATGTCGCTGCCCTTGGTGGCACGCGCCGAGTTAATGTCGATGGAAACCAGGGCTTCGGTCGGGTCGATGACGATGGAGCCGCCGGACGGCAGCTTCACTTCACGCTGGAAGGCGGTTTCGATCTGGCTTTCGATCTGGAAGCGGTTGAACAGCGGCACGCTGTCTTCGTACAGCTTGATCTTGCTGGCGTACTGCGGCATCACCTGCTGGATGAAGCTCAGGGCTTCTTCCTGGGCTTCGACGCTGTCGACCAGCACTTCGCCGATGTCCTGGCGCAGGTAGTCGCGGATGGCGCGGATGATGACATTGGATTCTTGGTAGATCAGGAAGGGGGCAGGGCGGCTGGTGGAGGCTTCCTTGATGGCGCTCCACAGTTGCAGCAGGTAATCGAGGTCCCACTGCATTTCTTCGCTGGAGCGACCGAGGCCGGCGGTGCGGACGATCAGGCCCATGTCGGCCGGAGCGTTGAGGCCGTTCAGCGCTTCGCGCAGTTCGTTGCGCTCTTCGCCTTCAATGCGACGGGAGATGCCACCGGCGCGCGGGTTGTTCGGCATCAGCACCAGGTAACGACCGGCCAGGCTGATGAAGGTGGTCAGGGCTGCGCCCTTGTTGCCGCGTTCTTCCTTCTCGACCTGGACGATGACTTCCTGGCCTTCCTTGAGCACGTCCTTGATGTTGACGCGGCCGCCTTCGGGGGCCTTGGAGAAGTATTCGCGGGAGATTTCTTTGAGGGGGAGGAAACCGTGACGTTCGGAGCCGAAGTCGACGAAGGCTGCTTCAAGGCTGGGTTCGACGCGGGTGATGCGGCCTTTGTAGATATTGGCCTTCTTCTGTTCGCGGGCGCCGGACTCGATGTCCAGATCGTAGAGTTTTTGGCCATCTACCAGGGCAACACGCAACTCTTCGGGCTGAGTTGCGTTAATCAGCATTCTTTTCATGTGGTACCAATGGGTTCCGGGGCTGCCGGAAGCCACGTTAGGCACACACGACTCTCAGGGTCGGTGTCAGGCGCGTCAGAAACGGTCGTAAATCGTTCCACTGTCTAGCGACGGCCAGCCATATCAGGCCGCGGTCGCGACGGACGTCTCCTGCTTGCTGTGGTGACAGAAGCACTCAGTCAGGAAGAGGAATCAACTGGCGGTAGCGGACGAGATGAGGCGTCTTTGATCAAGCGATGTGCTACGCAGTCCGACAGTTGTACATCTCCACCCTACACGTATCGCTGAAAATCGGGTGCCGCGCGCGGATTCCGCAGCGGTTGTCATTTACCGCGACCGCCCTGCGGGCGAATCGCGCATCATACTCAAGGCTTTATTTCCGAAGTCTTCGTGGCCTTTTGCGGCCTTTCTAACCTGAAGAATCCGTGGGACGGCCTCACGTCCAAGTAAGGTTTGCGCGGGCAGGGGATGGCAAGTTTGGCGATCATCCGCAAGCCAGGCCGCTTTTGGCGGCGTTCGCGACTATAGCAGCAATGATTAAGTGCTTCAATTCCATAAAAAATTGTTATGATTGCGCGATGACTACTCCTGCCTCTCCAACCTCCGGCGTCCAGCTGATCGAGGTTGCACCGGAACTCGCCGGCCAACGCATCGACAATTTCCTCCGGGCGCAGCTCAAGGGCGTGCCCAAGACTCTGATCTACCGCATCCTGCGCAAGGGCGAAGTGCGTGTCAACAAGGGGCGGATCAAGCCCGAATACAAACTCCAGGCTGGCGATGTGGTGCGTGTGCCGCCGTTGCGCCTTGCTGAGCGCGACGAGCCCGAGCCGCTGGCGCAGGGGCTGCTCGAGCGTCTCGAGGCGGCCATCGTTTACGAGGACAAAGCACTGATCGTGCTGAACAAACCGGCCGGCATCGCCGTGCATGGTGGCAGTGGCTTGAATTACGGGGTGATCGAGGCCTTCCGTCAGCTGCGCCCTGATGCCAAGGATCTGGAGCTTGTTCATCGCCTGGATCGCGATACGTCCGGTCTTCTGATGATCGCCAAGAAGCGCAGCATGTTGCGTCATCTGCATGAGCAGCTGCGAGGCGATGGCGTCGACAAGCGCTACATGGCGCTGGTGCGCGGCCACTGGGCGACAGCCAAGAAGCAGGTCAATGCGCCGCTGCAGAAGAGCAACCTGCGCTCCGGTGAGCGCATGGTCGAGGTCGATGGCGAGGGCAAGGAGGCACTGACGCTGTTCCGCGTGCTGCGCCGCTTCGGTGATTTCGCCACGCTGGTCGAGGCCAAGCCGGTAACCGGTCGCACCCACCAGATTCGTGTGCATGCCAAGCATGCCGGGCACTCCATCGCTGGCGACTCCAAGTACGGTGATGACGACTTCACCCGTGAGATTCGCGAGCTGGGCGGCAAGCGCCTGTTTCTGCATGCCTACGAATTGCATGTGCCGCTGCCTGAAGGTGGGGTGCTGAAGCTCGAGGCGCCAGTGGACGAAGTGTGGGCCAAGACCCTGGAGCGGCTCAGTGCCTGACTATCAACTGCTGATCTTCGACTGGGACGGCACGCTGGTGGATTCCATCGGCCGTATCGTCGAGGCCATGCACCGTGCTGCTGATGTGGTGGGTGTGCCACGCTGCACCGATGTCGCGGTGCGCGGCATTATCGGGCTGGAGCTGGGCGTGGCGATTCGCACGCTCTATCCGGAACTCGATGAATCGTTGCGTATCGAAGCCATCCGTAGCGCCTACAGTGAGCAGTATCTGGCTCTGGAAACCGAGCCGTCGCCGTTGTTCGATGGTGTGAGCGAGTCGCTCGAAGCCTTTCGCGAGCAGGGTTATCAATTGGCTGTCGCGACTGGCAAGGGGCGCAAGGGGCTGCATCGGGTGCTGGCCGACAAGGGTTGGCTGGATTATTTCGATATCACCCGTTGCGCTGACGAGACGGCGAGCAAGCCCGATCCGCTGATGCTGCACGAGATTCTTGCGCATTGCCGGGTGCAGCCTGAGCACGCGCTGATGGTCGGAGATTCGACCTTCGATCTCTTGATGGCGCGCAATGCGGGGATGGACGCGGTTGCGGTGGGTTTTGGTGCGCAGCCGCTGTCACTGTTGCGTGACTGTTCGCCGCGCCTGGCGATCAACGAATTCAATGAGCTGCGTACATGGCTGGATGGCCATCGCGCGCAGCGTTCTGCAGAGGTGAGTGAGCATGTCGGATGAGTGGAAGTCATCGTCTTCTTCGGGCGAGGATGCCAAGAGCTGGAAGCTGCTGGAAAAAGCCCTGCTGTCCAGTGTTCAGGAGCAGCGCCGCTCGCGTCGCTGGGGCATTTTTTTCAAGCTGCTGACCTTTATCTATCTGTTCGGTGCATTGGCACTGGTGTTGCCGGCGCTTGATCTGAAATCGGCCTCGACCACCACCGCCCATACGGCGCTGATCGAAATTCGCGGCATGATCGCTGATCGCGAGGAGGCCAGTGCCGACAAGGTCGTGGGTAGCCTGCGTGCGGCTTTCGAAGATGCCAATACTAAGGGCGTGATCCTGCGCATCAACAGCCCGGGCGGTAGTCCGGTGCAGTCCGGCTATATCTATGACGAGATTCGCCGCCTGCGCGGCGAGCACCCGCAGACCAAGGTCTATGCGGTGATCAGTGACCTCGGTGCTTCCGGGGCTTACTACATCGCCAGTGCGGCCGATGAGATCTATGCCGACAAGGCCAGCTTGGTCGGTTCCATTGGTGTTACTGCGGCCAGTTTCGGCTTCGTCGAGACCATGGAGAAGCTGGGTGTCGAGCGTCGCGTCTACACCTCGGGTGAGCACAAGGCATTCCTCGATCCGTTCCAGCCGCAGAAGGAAGAGGAAACCCGCTTCTGGAAAACCGTGCTCGATACCACTCATCGTCAGTTCATCGACAGTGTGAAGAAGGGGCGTGGTGATCGTCTCAAGGTAGACGAGCATCCCGAGTTGTTCTCGGGGTTGGTCTGGTCTGGCGAGCAGGCGCTGCAGCTTGGATTGGTCGACGCGCTGGGCAGTGCCAGCTACGTGGCGCGTGAAGTGATCGGCGAGAAGGAAATGGTCGATTTCACCCAGCGTGACACGCCGTTCGACCGCTTCGCCAAACGTCTGGGCACCAGCGTGGCCGATCGCATTGCGTTGTGGATGGGCTTCCAGGGGCCGACGCTGCGCTGATTCTGTAGGAGCGAATTTATTCACGAATAAAATCGCTCCTGGCAGATATTGGCGGGTTGCACCCGCCCTACGGAATCTCCACGCCTTCGTTCAGCAGCATATTCACCAGGCGGATCAGTGGCAGGCCGATCAGGCTGGTGGAATCTTCCCCTTCGGTGCTGCGGAACAGGGTGATGCCCAGACCTTCTGACTTGAAACTGCCAGCGCAATCGAATGGCTGCTCGCGCTGCAGGTAGCGCAGGATCTGCTCGTCGCTCATTGAGCGGAAATGTACGGTAAAAGGCACGCAGTCGACCTGGCACTCGCCGCTGCTGGCGTTGAGTAATGCCAGGCCGGTCAGGAAGGTGACACTGCTGCCGCTGGCGGCGCGCAGTTGCTGCTGGGCTCTTGGCAGGTCGTGGGGTTTACCGAGTATTTCGCCGCTGCCGAGCACGGCGACCTGGTCCGAGCCGATGATCAAATGGTCTGGGTGGCTATCGGCGAGAGCGCGGGCCTTTTCTTCGGCCAGGCGTTTGACCAGATCGATGGCCGCTTCGTCCTTTCGTCGGCTTTCATCAATGCTAGGCGACTGCCAGCTAAAGGGCAGTTGCAGGCGTTCGAGCAGCTCGCGGCGATAGGGTGAGCTGGAGGCGAGCAGCAGCGCGGGCATGTTCTCTTCCTTTATATAGGTGGGTGGGAAATTCTACTGATCCGCTACTTGTGGGTGCCTCTAAAAACGTAGGCGAGGCAGTCGGCGCAAGGCAAAAAGCAGGCGAAAAAGCGCAGTTTACGCGCTGTAAATGAGCATTTTGAGCCTGTTTTTAACGCCGCGATAACAACGCAGGTAGTTTTTAGAGGTGCCCCTGAAGACAGGCCGAATTTCCTTTGACATGGGCAGGGCGCATCCCTAGAATGCTGCGCCTATGTTGAATGGGCCGATTCCACCTCACGTTGATCCGCGCAAGCTCGCCGACCGCGAAGCTACCCTCGAAGGGCAGCTCGAGCTGGCCAGCCTGCCGCGTCTCTGCGACCCGCTTGCCGATACGGCGGGCACGGTGCAGGCGAAATTTCATTTCGCGCGTGACGAGCAGAAAACTGTGGTGATCCGCAGTGAGCTCGAGGTTGAGGTCAAAATGGTCTGCCAGCGTTGTCTGGAGCTGGTCGCGCTACCCATCCGCAGCGAATGTGAATACGCGGTGGTTCGGGTTGGAGCGAACACTCAGTCCTTGCCGAAGGGCTACGACGTGCTGGAAGTGGGTGAAGAGCCGCTGGAACTGCTTGGTCTGGTCGAGGATGAATTGCTTCTCGCCCTGCCGATCGTTCCTGCTCATGCCCCAGGTGATTGCCAGCAGCCGGACGGTCTCGATGAGCCCGAGCCGGGCGAGGACGAGGTATCGCGGTCCAACCCGTTCAGTGTATTGGCGCAGTTAAAGCGTGACCCAAACGTTTAGGAGTTAATGAGTTATGGCTGTTCAGCAGAACAAAAAATCCCGTTCCGCCCGCGACATGCGTCGTTCGCACGACGCTCTCGAGGCCAGCACCCTGTCCGTAGAGAAGAGCACCGGTGAAGTTCACCTGCGCCACCACGTTTCTCCGGAAGGCGTGTACCGCGGTCGCAAAGTGATCGACAAGGGCGCTGACGAGTAATCCTTGTCCGCCTCGATCATCGCGATTGATGCAATGGGTGGGGACTTCGGTCCCCACTGCATTGTTCCGGCCTGCATTTCTGCGCTGGCCGAATTCCCCTCGCTGCACCTGGCCCTCGTCGGCCAAGCTCCCCTCATCGAAGAACAGCTCGCTCGCCAGTCCGGCGTCGATCGCTCGCGCCTGCAGGTTCATCACGCCAGTGAAGTGATCGCCATGGACGAGCGTCCGGCCCAGGCCTTGCGCGGCAAGCCGGATGCCTCAATGCGTGTGGCGCTTGAGCTGGTGCGCCAGCGTCAGGCACATGCCTGCGTCAGTGCCGGCAATACCGGTGCGCTGATGGCGTTGTCGCGTTATGTGCTCAAGACCCTGCCGGGGATTGATCGACCGGCGATGGTCAGCCCGATTCCGACCGAGCGTAGTCACTGCTACCTGCTGGATCTGGGTGCCAACGTCGACTGCAGTGCCGAGCACCTTTACCAGTTCGCGATTATGGGCGCCGTTGCCGCGGAAACGCTGGGCATCAATCGACCTCGGGTCGCCTTGCTCAATGTCGGTACCGAGGACATCAAGGGCAATCAGCAGGTCAAGCTGGCGGCCAGTCTGTTGCAGCAGGCGAGCGGGCTGAATTTCATCGGCTATATAGAAGGCGACGGGGTGTACCGTGGCGAAGCCGACGTGGTGGTGTGCGACGGCTTCGTCGGCAACATCCTGCTCAAGTCCAGCGAAGGTCTGGCGAAGATGATCACCGGGCGGGTCGAGACGCTGTTCAATGATGGCCTGTTCGCTCAGGCCATCGGTGCGTTGGCGATGCCTTTGTTGCGCCGTCTCAAGGCCGACCTGGCGCCGGCCCGGCATAACGGCGCGAGCTTTCTCGGGCTGCAGGGCATCGTGGTCAAGAGTCACGGCGCGGCGGGGCTGGAGAGCTTTCAGAGCGCGATCCGCTGTGCGCTGCGTGAGGTGCAGGAAAATTTGCCGCAGCGACTGCATGGTCGACTTGAGAACTTGTTGCTGTAGACTCGTCGCGTTTTCAGGGCGCCTCTAAAAACTACCTGCGTTGCCATCGCGGCGTTAAAAACAGGCTCAAAATGCTCATTTACAGCGCGTAAACTGCGCTTTTTCGCCTGTTTTTTGCCTTGCGCTGGCAGCCTCGCCTACGTTTTTAGAGGCGCCCTTCAGGGTATGGGCTGCGGCGGAATGTGACCGCGGCACGCAGCCTGTCATCCAACTGTCAGTTTGCTGCGCCAGGCTCGCCTGGCGCTGGTTTTTCGACTCAAGGGACTTATTCATGTCTGCATCCCTCGCATTCGTCTTTCCCGGTCAGGGTTCGCAAGCCCTGGCCATGCTCGCCGATCACGGTGCCCAGCAGAAGCTGGTGCTCGATACCTTCGGTGAAGCCTCTGAAGCACTCGGCTACGACCTCTGGGCACTGACCCAGCAAGGCCCGGAAGAGCAACTGAACCAGACCGACAAGACTCAGCCGGCCATCCTCACCGCTTCCATCGCCCTATGGCGCCTGTGGCAGGCCGAGGGCGGCGCCAAGCCGGCGTTCGTCGCCGGCCACAGCCTGGGTGAGTACTCCGCTTTGGTCGCTGCTGGCAGTATCGGCTTTGCTGACGCCGTGAAGCTGGTGGAGCGTCGTGGTCAGCTGATGCAGCAAGCTGTCCCGGCCGGGCAGGGCGGTATGGCCGCTATCCTCGGCCTTGAAGATGCCGACGTGCTGGCCGCCTGCGCCGAAGCGGCGCAAGGTGATGTGGTCAGTGCAGTGAACTTCAATGCCCCCGGCCAGGTGGTGATCGCTGGTAGCGCCGCTGCCGTCGAGCGTGCCATCGAGGCGTGCAAGGCCCGTGGTGCCAAGCGCGCCATGGCGCTGCCGGTCAGCGTGCCGTCGCACTGCGCGCTGATGAAGCCGGCCGCCGAGCGTTTCGCCGAATCGGTCGAGGCGCTGAACTGGCAGGCGCCGCAAATCCCGCTGGTACAGAATGTCAGTGCGGCCGTGGTATCCGACCTGGCCACCCTGAAGGCCGACCTGTTGGCGCAGCTATACAGCCCGGTTCGCTGGGTAGAGTCGATGGTGCGTCTGTCCGAGCAGGGCGTGACCGATCTGGTCGAGTGCGGCCCGGGCAAGGTGCTCAGCGGCCTGAACAAGCGCTGCGTCAAAGGCATCAACACTTACAACCTGGATACCCCCGATGCTTTCGCCGCTGCTCGTGCTGCGTTGGCTTGAGAAAGGAGAACGAACATGAGTCTGCAAGGTAAGGTCGCGCTGGTCACTGGCGCCAGCCGTGGTATCGGCCAGGCAATCGCCCTGGAGCTGGGCCGTCAGGGCGCCATCGTCATCGGCACTGCCACTTCGGCATCCGGCGCCGAGCGCATCGCTGCCACGCTGAAAGAACACGGCATCAACGGTACCGGTATGGAGCTGAACGTGACCAGTGCCGAGTCCGTCGAGGCCGTGCTGGGCGCCATCGCCGAGCAGTTCGGTGCGCCGGCGATTCTGGTCAACAACGCCGGTATCACCCGCGACAACCTGATGCTGCGCATGAAAGACGACGAGTGGTTCGACGTCATCGACACCAACCTGAACAGCCTCTATCGCCTGTCCAAGGGCGTGCTGCGCGGCATGACCAAGGCGCGCTTCGGCCGGATCATCAACATTGGTTCCGTGGTGGGCGCCATGGGCAACGCCGGACAGGCCAACTACGCTGCCGCCAAGGCCGGTCTGGAAGGTTTCAGCCGCGCCCTGGCGCGTGAAGTCGGTTCGCGCGGCATTACCGTCAACTCGGTCGCTCCCGGTTTCATCGATACCGACATGACCCGCGAGCTGCCGGAAGCGCAGCGCGACGCGCTGCTGACGCAGATTCCACTGGGCCGTCTGGGTCAGGCCGAAGAGATCGCCAAGGTCGTCGGTTTCCTGGCTTCCGATGGCGCAGGTTACGTCACTGGGGCTACTATTCCGGTGAACGGCGGGATGTACATGAGCTAAAAAGGGCGCCTCCGAATGTCCGGAGGCTCTCGAATGTGACGCGAGCCATCAGAAAACTGTCATAGTGGCTGTCTAAAATCCGTTATAAAGCTGCAACAGGTTTATAGACAGATCGTTGAAGTGTTCCTGGGGGCTCCCCGGCATTCAGCTTGAAATGCTAAAAACCCTTTCTATACACTTGGCCGCTACCAGCTGCCTGGATTTGTCCAATAGGAGTGAAAACAAGGTATGAGCACCATCGAAGAACGCGTCAAGAAAATCGTTGCTGAGCAACTTGGCGTCAAGGAAGAGGAAGTAACCAACAGCGCTTCCTTCGTTGAAGACCTGGGTGCCGACTCTCTTGACACCGTTGAGCTGGTGATGGCTCTCGAGGAAGAATTCGAGACCGAGATCCCGGACGAGCAAGCTGAGAAGATCACCACCGTTCAGGAAGCCATCGACTACGTGACTGCCCACGCGCAATAAGTCACAGTCAGCTTTCTGACCGAGAAAAGCCGCACTGCCCTAATCAGGCGTGCGGCTTTTCTTTAGGCTATGTCGAAGCTACCTTTATGCCCTGATCCGGCTTCTGTTGGAGCGAATTTATTCGCGATTTCGCGGTTAAATCCTCTCCTGCAAAAGCGGCATGACGTGGACATGGCCTTTATTTACGTGCAAGGCGCATGTGGCGCCTGAGTAGAACAAGAGGAGATTGCTGTGTCGCGTAGACGCGTCGTGGTTACCGGTATGGGCATGCTGTCGCCGCTGGGTAACGATGTGCCGAGCAGCTGGCAGGGCATATTGGCCGGGCGCAGTGGCATCGGTCTGATCGAGCATATGGACCTGTCGGCCTACTCCACCCGTTTTGGCGGGTCGCTCAAGGGCTTCAACGTCGAGGAGTACCTGTCCGCCAAGGAGGCGCGCAAGCTCGACCTGTTCATCCAGTACGGTCTCGCTGCCTGCTTCCAGGCCGTGCGTGATTCCGGGCTGGAAATCACCGACGCCAATCGTGAGCGTATCGGTGTGGCCATGGGCTCCGGTATTGGCGGCCTGACCAATATCGAGAACAACTGCAAATCGCTGCACGAGCAGGGGCCGCGGCGCATTTCGCCGTTCTTCGTCCCGGGCTCGATCATCAACATGATTTCCGGCTTCCTGTCGATCCACCTGGGGCTGCAGGGGCCGAACTACGCCATCGCCACGGCGTGCACCACCGGCACCCATTGTATCGGCATGGCCGCGCGCAATATCGCCTATGGCGAAGCTGACGTCATGGTAGCCGGCGGCGCCGAGATGGCAGCCTGCGGCCTGGGCATGGGCGGCTTCGGCGCGGCGCGCGCGCTGTCGACGCGCAACGACGAGCCGACCAAGGCCAGCCGTCCGTGGGACAAGGGCCGTGACGGTTTCGTCCTGTCCGACGGCTCCGGCGCCCTGGTGCTGGAAGAGCTGGAACACGCCAAGGCGCGTGGCGCCACCATCTATGCCGAGCTGATCGGCTTCGGCATGAGCGGCGACGCCTTCCACATGACTTCGCCGCCCGAGGATGGCGCCGGTGCGGCGCGCTGCATGGCGGCAGCTCTGCGTGATGCCGGCATCAACGCCGACCAGGTGCAGTACATCAACGCGCACGGCACTTCGACCCCGGCTGGCGACATCGCCGAAGCCGCGGCGGTGAAGAACGTGTTCGGCGATCACGCCTACAAGCTGGCGGTCAGTTCGACCAAGTCCATGACCGGTCACCTGCTCGGCGCTGCGGGCGCGGTCGAGGCGATCTTCAGCGTGTTGGCGATTCGCGACCAGGTCGCGCCGCCGACCATCAACCTGGACGAGCCGGACGAAGGCTGCGACCTGGACTTCGTCGCGCACCAGGCCAAGGCCATGCCAATCGAGATCGCCCTGTCGAACTCCTTCGGCTTCGGCGGCACCAACGGCTCGCTGCTGTTCCGCCGGTACCACGGCTGATGCAGGGCTGGGTCAACGGCGCGCCCGGCGAGCAGTTGTCGGTTCGCGACCGTGGCCTGGCTTACGGCGATGGTCTGTTCGAGACCATCGCCGTGCGTGGCGGGCGTATCCCGTTGCTGGCGCGGCATATGGCGCGCCTGGCCGATGGCTGTCGGCGTCTGTCCATTCCTCTCGATCTGCCGCAGATGGAAAGCGAGTTGCAGGCCTTTGCCGGGCAACTGGGCGATGGTGTTGCTAAGCTCGTCGTCACCCGTGGCGAGGGGCAGCGCGGTTATGCGCCGCCACAACCCTGTCAGCCGCTGCGCATCCTGCAGGCGGCGCCGCTGCCGCAGTATCCCGCTGTGCATGCCGAGCAGGGCGTGCGTCTGTTTCCCTGCGAGACGCGTCTGGCCGAGCAACCCTTGCTGGCCGGTCTCAAACATCTCAATCGCCTGGAGCAGGTGCTGGCGCGTGCCGAATGGCAGGACGCCGAGTGCGCCGAGGGTCTGATGCGCGACAGCCATGGCCGGGTCATCGAAGGCGTTTACAGCAACCTGTTTCTGGTCATCGAAGGCGGGCTGGTGACGGCCGATCTGTCGCGCTGCGGCGTGGCCGGGGTGATGCGCGCAGAGCTCCTGCAGCAGGCGCAAATGCTCGGACTGGCCATCGAGTTACGCGATATTTCCTTCGAAGAACTGCTGAGTGCCGATGAAGTCTTTCTCTGCAACAGCCTTTACGGCATCTGGCCTGTACGGGCGCTGCAAGAGCGACACTGGTCGGTCGGGCCGCTCACCCGTAAACTGCAGGCCATCGTCTGCGACCTACTGAGTAAATAACTGGTGCTACGCAAGATCTTGGTGCTGCTGGAGTGCGGCGTGTTGCTGGCTGCGCTGCTGGTTGTCGGTGCCGCCTGGCAGCAGCACAGAGCGCTGGAACAGCCTCTGCATCTGACTGAAGAAATGCTCCTGGAGGTGCCATCCGGCGCCACCCCGAGCGGCCTGCTCAACCGTCTGGAAGCCGAGGGTGTGATCGACAACGCGCTCTGGCTGCGCCTTTACTGGCGTTTCAATCTGCGTGCTCCGGCCATGCACAGCGGCGAATACCGCCTGCTGCCCGAGCACAGCGCGCGGGACATGCTCGGCCTGTGGCAGCGCGGCGAAGTGGTGCAGTACAGCCTGACCCTGGTTGAAGGCTGGAACTTCCGCCAGGTGCGTGCCGCCCTGGGGCGTCAGGAGCGCCTGGAGCAGCGCCTGGCCGATCTTAGCGATGCCCAGTTGATGGAGCGTCTGGGCCTGGCCGGGCAGAACCCCGAAGGGCGCTTCTTTCCCGATACCTATCGCTACGTGCGCGGCATGAGCGACGAAGACCTGCTCAAGCAGGCCAATGCACGCCTTGAAGCCGTGCTGGCCGAAGAGTGGCAGAAGCGTGCCGAGGGTTTGCCCTACCGCGAGCCCTATGACGCGCTGATCATGGCCTCGATGATCGAGAAGGAAACCGGTGTGCCCGAAGAGCGCGGCGAGATCGCCGGCGTGTTCGTCCGTCGGTTGCGCATGGGCATGCGTCTGCAGACCGACCCTACGGTGATCTACGGCATGGGCGAGCGCTATAACGGTCGTATCACCCGTGCAGACCTGCGCACTCCTACCCCCTATAACACCTACACCATCGACGGCATGCCGCCGACGCCGATCGCCATGGTCGGCCGCGAGGCGATCAATGCCGCGCTCAACCCGCTCGATGGCACCACCTTGTATTTCGTCGCGCGAGGCGACGGCAGCCACGTGTTCTCCAACACCCTGGCCGAGCACAATCGCGCCGTGCGCGAATACCAGCTCAAGCGTCGCGCCGACTATCGCTCCAGCCCCGCGCCCCGCGCGGCGGCCGAAACTGAATAAGGGCAATCCGTGACCGGTCTGTTTATTACCCTGGAAGGCCCGGAAGGCGCTGGCAAAAGCACCAATCGCGAGTATCTGGCCGAGCGCCTGCGCGAGCGGGGCATCGACGTACTGTTGACCCGCGAACCCGGCGGCACGCCGCTTGCCGAGCGGATTCGCGAGCTGCTGCTGGAACCCAGCGACGAACCGATGGCGGCCGATACCGAGCTGCTGCTGGTATTCGCTGCCCGTGCCCAGCACCTGCAACAGGTCATTCGCCCGGCCTTGGCCAGGGGCAGCGTGGTGCTGTGCGACCGCTTCACCGACGCCACCTATGCCTATCAGGGTGGCGGGCGCGGACTGTCGATCGAGCGCATTGCGCAGCTGGAGCAGTTCGTCCAGGCCGAGCTGCGCCCCGACCTGACGCTGATTTTCGATCTGCCGGTTGAGATCGGTCTGGCGCGCGCCGCGGCTCGCGGGCGTCTGGATCGCTTCGAGCAGGAAGGCCGTGGTTTCTTCGAGGCCGTACGCCAGGCCTACCTGCAGCGCGCCGCGCAGGCGCCGCAGCGCTATCGCGTGCTGGACGCCGGACAGGCCCTGGCGCAGGTGCAGGCCGATATCGACGCCTTGCTGCCGAGCCTGTTGGAGGCCTGCCGTGGCTGAGGTCTATCCCTGGCAACAAACGCTCTGGCAGCAACTGGCCGGCCGCAGCCAGCATGCCCATGCTTACCTGCTGCATGGCCCGGCCGGGATCGGTAAGCGCGCGCTGGCCGAGCGCCTGATGGCGTATCTTCTCTGCCAGAGCCCGAGCGGCCTGGACGCCTGCGGCAGCTGCAAATCCTGTCACTTGCTGGCCGCCGGTACCCATCCGGACAATTTCGTCCTCGAACCCGAGGAGGTAGAAAAGCCGATCAAGGTCGATCAGGTGCGTGAGCTGGTCGATTTCGTGGTGCAGACCGCTCAGCTCGGTGGACGCAAGGTGGTGCTGCTGGAGCCGGCCGAGGCGATGAATCTCAATGCCGCCAACGCGCTGCTGAAAAGTCTGGAGGAGCCGTCTGGCAATACCGTGCTGCTGCTTATCAGCCACCAGCCCAGCCGCCTGTTGCCGACCATCAAGAGCCGCTGCGTGCAGCAGGCCTGCCCATTGCCGAACGAGGCGATGAGCCTGGCCTGGCTGGCCCAGGCGCTGCCTGAGCTGGGAGACGATGAGCGCCGCGATCTGCTGACACTCGCGGCGGGTTCGCCACTGGCGGCCGTGCGCCTGCAGGCGCAAGGTGTGCGCGAGCAGCGTGCGCAGGCCGTGGAGGGGGTGAAGAAGCTGCTCAAGCAGCAGGTTTCGCCGAGCCAGTTGGCGGAAAGCTGGAACGCACTGCCGCTGAATCTGCTGTTCGACTGGTTCTGCGATTGGGCGCAGCTGATTCTGCGTTATCAGCTGACCAGGGACGAGGAGGGCCTGGGCCAGGCCGATATGCGCAAGGTAGTGCAGTATCTGGCAGACAAAACGCCGCAGGCCAAGGTGCTGGCAATTCAGGAATGGCTGCTTGGCCAAAGGCAGAAGGTGATCGGCAAGGCCAACCTCAACCGTGTGCTGCTGCTGGAAACCTTGCTGGGGCAATGGGTTGCTCTGCCTGCGCAGCAGCGCAGCTGAACCTCGGCTGACCGGATTCGGCAGGGCGTCACATTCTGCTGGCTGCGCGCCACCCGGTGGTTTGCGCCGGAGTATGAACAGGCCCTAGAATCAAGCATTAAGCAATAAACGCCAGGAATGTGCTGATGAGCCTGCCACCCAATCTGGGGCCCCGTAACGGAATTCTGTCCCTGACCATCAAGGACAAGTCCGTGCTGTACGCGGCCTACATGCCTTTCATCAAGAACGGCGGGCTGTTCATTCCCACCAACAAGAGCTACAAGCTCGGCGACGAAGTGTTCATGCTGCTCAACCTGATGGACGAGCCGGAGAAGATTCCGGTAGCCGGCAAGGTAGTGTGGATCACCCCAAAGGGTGCCCAGGGCAACCGCGCCGCCGGTGTTGGCGTGCAGTTCAACGACGGTGACAACACCGCGCGCAACAAGATCGAGACCTATCTGGCCGGCGCGCTGAAATCCGACCGCCCGACCCATACGATGTAACTTTTTGGCCGCGAACTCCAATCGTCGCGGCTAAAGCCCCTCCCACGACCAGGCACCTGCCGCTTTCGATTACAATTCGGGCTTTCCTTTTGCCCGAGTTCTCCCGCTGTGCTGATCGACTCCCATTGCCACCTTGATCGTCTCGACCTCGCTGCCCATGGCGGTTCGCTGGATGCTGCCTTGGAGGCAGCGCGTACCGCTGGCGTTGGCCACTTCCTGTGCATCGGCGTAAGCGCTGACAACGCTGCTACGGTCAAGGGCCTGGCTGAGCGCTACGCCGATGTCGACTGCTCGGTGGGCGTGCATCCGCTGGATCTCGAGCCTGGCGCGGAGCCGGCGCTGGACTGGTTACTGGGGGAGCTGGCGCATCCTAAGGTGGTCGCCATTGGTGAAACCGGCCTGGATTACCACTACGAGCCGGAGTCTGCTGCGCTGCAGCAGGCGTCCTTCCGCCTGCATCTGGAAGCGGCACGCATCACCGGCAAGCCGGTGATCGTGCATACCCGCGAGGCTCGCGCCGATACCCTGGCGCTGCTGCGCGAGGCGGCGCTACCGCAAGCCGGTGTGCTGCATTGCTTCACGGAAGATTGGGAGATGGCCAAGGCGGCGCTGGATATCGGTTTTTATATCTCACTGTCGGGCATCGTCACCTTCCGCAACGCCGAGGCGCTGCGCGAGGTTGCCCGCCAAGTGCCGGCCGACCGCCTGCTGGTGGAAACCGACTCGCCTTACCTGGCGCCCGTGCCGCATCGCGGCAAGCCCAACCTGCCGCAATACGTCCGCGAAGTGGCCGAGTACCTGGCGGTACTGCGCGGCGTCAGTTACGAGGCGCTGGCCGAGCAGACCTCGAGCAACTTCAAGCGCCTGTTCCCGTTGGCCAGCGTCGCCTGAATCCGGGTTACGGTTCGCGCTTCTGGTCGTAGGCCAGGCAAAAAAAACCCGGATTCTGGGGGATGAATCCGGGTCAAGACCATTAGGAGTAAATCAAGGTACGCGGTCCACGGTACCTTGGCTGGCGGGGCACTTGGGGGGAGATGCCGCACACCAGTAGTTCCAGTATTGGCCATCGGTGGCCAGCGTCCAGGCCGGATTGAACGTTTTTTAAACAGATTTGGAATACCGCGGCTGCTGCTGAGTCCTCACCCTCTTGCCAACTGGGTTAGGAGGCTCAAGGTTTCTTCGATCACCTGCTCGCTGGTGTAGAAATGCGGCGACAGGCGCACCCCCGGGCCACGCTGCACGCAGATCACCTGTTCATCGCGCAGGCGCTGGTACAACGCCGCGTTGTCCCAGCCCGCCAGGCTGAAGTTGAAGATGCCGGCGCGGCGCGCAGGCGCGAGTGGGCTATGGATGACCGCACCGGGCAATCCACGAATGCCGTCGTTCAGGCGCTGCACCCGTTCTGCCAGCAATGCGCCGACGGTTTCCATGCCGACTTCCTCCAGCAACGACAGGCTCGCCTCCAGGGCGAAGGCGCCAAGCATGTTCGGGCTGCCGCATTCGAAGCGCCGGGCACTGCGTGCCGGTTGCCAGTCCTGGCGCGTGTAGTCGCCGGCATGCTCCAGCATGTGCCAGCCGTACTCGTGCAGCTGCAGCTGATCACGCACCGCCGTGCGGCAATAGAAGACCCCTAGCCCCTCCGGGCCGAGCATCCATTTGTGACCGTCGGCCATCGCGAAGTCGCAGTTGTAGGCCTGCACGTCGAAGGGCAGGGCGCCCAACTGCTGGATGGCGTCGATGCAGTACAACACGCCATGCTGGCGGCAGCTGCGACCGAGGCGCGGCAGATCCAGGCGCAGGCCGCTGGCAAATTGCACGGCGCTGACCGACAGTAGGCGAGTGCGCGGGGTGAAGGCTGCGAGCAGGGCTGCTTCCGGGTCATCACCCTTGAGACTGACTTCGATCACCTCCACGCCCTGGGCTGCCAGCGCCAGCCAGACGATGCGGTTGGAGGGAAATTCCTCGTCGCTGATGATCACCTGGTCACCTGCCCGCCAGTCCAGGCCGAAGGCCACGAAGGAGAGCGCTTCGGAGGTGTTCTTGACCAGTGCGATATCGCCGGTGCTCGGTGCGTTCATCAGGCGCACCAGGCGTTCACGTAGGCTACGCTCCAGTTTCAGCCAGTCGGGATAGTCACGTGCGCCGCTGGTCATGTTCGCTTCCGAGAACCTCCGCACCGCTTCAGCACTGCGTTTCGGCCAGGGAGCGACCGCTGCGTGGTTCAGATAACGCAGTCCATTTTCCAGGGGAAACTCATCATGAAACACGTACATGGTCGGATGATCCGTGCAATTTGGCCGCATTTGGGCATAATAGTCGGCTTCGATTTTTGACCCCGCAGTCCCTTTATGCAGAAAGAACCCCGTAAGGTCCGCGAATTCCGTCGCCGCGAGCAAGAGATTCTCGACACCGCGCTGAAACTCTTCCTCGAACAAGGAGAAGACAGCGTCACCGTCGAAATGATCGCTGATGCGGTCGGTATCGGCAAAGGCACCATCTACAAGCACTTCAAGTCCAAGGCGGAAATCTATTTGCGCCTGATGCTCGACTACGAGCGCGATCTCAACGAGCTGCTGCATTCGGCCGATGTGGACCGGGACAAGGAAGCGCTGTCGCGTGCCTACTTCGAATTCCGCATGCGCGATCCGCAGCGCTATCGCCTGTTCGACCGCCTGGAAGAGAAGGTGGTCAAGGGCAACCAGGTGCCGGAAATGGTCGAGCAGCTGCACAAGATCCGTGCGTCCAATTTCGAGCGCCTGACCCAGCTGATCAAGGACCGTATCGCCGAAGGCAAGCTGGAAGACGTGCCGCCATACTTCCATTACTGCGCCGCCTGGGCGCTGGTGCATGGTGCCGTGGCGCTTTACCACTCGCCGTTCTGGAGCAATGTGCTCGAGGATCAGGAAGGGTTCTTCCAGTTCCTCATGGACATTGGCGTGCGCATGGGCAACAAGCGCAAGCGCGACTGACCCCCGGCGGGTTCGTTGCCGGGGCGACACCCACCCGCGGCAAATGCGACCCCGCTCATTCAGCTGGCCGATGGTCCATGCGTCCTGGCCGGTTACGGCGATATACTCCGGTCATCCATCACGGAGTACGCCATGATCGTTGATCGCCAGGGCAGACGCTTTCGCAACCTTCGCGTCAGCCTGACCGCCGCCTGCAACTACGCCTGCACCTACTGCGTGCCGAACGGCAAGCGCCTGGTCGCCGCTCAGGACGAGCTCTCCGCCGACGCCATGGCACGCGGTGTTGCCTACCTGATCGAAGCGGCCGGCATCGAACGCCTGCGCATCACCGGTGGCGAGCCGCTGCTCAGTACGCGTCTGGAGCCTTTCCTGCATCAGGTCAGCCAGCTCGGCCTCGATGACATCAGCCTTACCACCAACGGCCAGTTGCTCGAACGTAAGCTGGCGCTGCTGGTTGAATGCGGTATCCGCCGTTTGAACGTTTCCCTCGATACCCTCGATGCCGAGGCTTTTCGCGGCATCGCCCGTGGTGGCGACCTGGCCACCGTGCTGGCCGGGATGGAAGCGGCGCGTGAAGCCGGGATGAAAATCAAGGTCAACATGGTGCCGCTGCGCGGGCAGAATCTCGATCAGGTGCTGCCACTACTGGACTATTGTCTGGAGCGTGGCTTCGAGCTGCGCTTCATCGAGCTGATGCGCATGGGCCATCTGGCGCGTGAACCCAATGCCTTCAACCAGCAGTTCGTCGGTCTGCCGGAGCTGCTCGAATTGATCGGCACTCGGCACCAGTACGCACAGGCCAGCGCCCCTGTAGATGCCACTGCGATGCGCTACGCCATCCCGGGTGTCGGGCATTTCGGCGTGATTGCCAATGAAAGCGTGCCGTTCTGTCGTACCTGCTCGCGCCTGCGCCTGTCCTCCACCGGTTGGCTGCATGGTTGCCTGTCGTCGAGCAATCGCCACTTCATCGGCGACCTGCTGGACAAGCCGCGCCACCAGGCCTTGCCGGCGCTGCAGCGTCTGCTGATCAAGGCACTGGGCGACAAGCAGGACCTGGCATTCTCCGGTGGTGTGACGGTGATGAAGATCATCGGCGGCTGAGTCATCGCCGTGTGGCTCGGCAGTCACACCACGGCCGGATAGACTGTGCGGGCTTTCTCTTTGCGAGTGCTGCGAATGTCTGCCCGTTTTCCCATCGACTACATCGAACCGGTGTTTCGCCCGCCGAGCGAAGCCCAATCGCTGATTCTGCCGGTCACCAATGGTTGCTCCTGGAACCAGTGCACCTTCTGCGAGATGTACACCGCCCCACAGAAGAAATTCCGTGCCCGTGAAGAAGCGCAGGTGCTGGAGGAGATTCGTCGTGCTGGCGAGCAACTGATCGTCAATCGGGTGTTTCTCGCCGATGGCGATGCCCTGGTGCTGCCGACTCGACGTTTGCTGGCCATCCTGCAAGCCATCCGCGAGCACATGCCCGAGGTCCGCCGAGTTTCCAGTTACTGCCTGCCACGCAATCTGCGCAAGAAATCAGTGGAGGAGCTCAGGGAGCTGGCCGATGCCGGCTTGAAAATGGCCTATGTCGGCTGCGAGTCGGGCGATGACGAGGTGCTGGCGCGGTCAGCAAGGGGGAAACCTATGCCTCCAGCCTCAGTGCCCTGGAAAAGCTCGGCCAGGCCGGTATCACCCGTTCGGTGATGATTCTCAACGGGCTTGGGGGCCAGGCACTTAGCGCTCAGCATGCGGACAATTCGGCGCGACTGATGAATGAGGCCAGCCGGAATATCTATCTACACTGGTGGTCAGTTTCCCCATGGGCGAGGCGCGTTTTCGCCAACAGTTCGCCGATTATCAGCCGCTGACGCAGTTGCAGCTGTTCACTGAAGTCGAGCGCCTGCTGCAGGGGCTCGATCTGCAACAGACGGTGTTTCGCAGCGACCATGCCTCCAACTATCTGGTGCTCAAGGGCAACCTGGGGCGCGATAAGGAACGTCTTTTGGCCCAGGTGCGCAGCGCCATCGAGCGACCGCAGCAGGCGAACCTGCGTCAGGAGTGGCAGCGCGGGCTTTAACAAGGCTGGCGCAAAATCTGCATCTACGCCTCATTCGCCGGTTTTCCGTCGCCGGCACGAGGAGGATTGATTCATGCGTAACCTGCTTCTACTGGTGGCGCTGCTGGGGCTGGCTGGCTGCATGAAGGTCAGCGATCTGGCCAGTGGCGCCGAGTACCACCTGCGTGATGCCGGTTTTCTCGACCACGGCCGCACCGAGCGCATGGCGTCGCGGCGCCTGCAGCAGGACTCGTTCATCTACATCGCCCAGGGTCATTTCGTGCCGCCTGGCCACGGTTATCCGCGGCCCAACGTGGTGGCCGAGGAAGCTTTCAAGGGCTTCGTCGAATACTTCCCGTTGGTGCGCCGGGCACGTCAACCTGCAGGCCTGGATGAAGCCATGGCTGAAGCGCGTAGTGCCGGCGCGCACTACCTGCTGTACGCGCGTTTCGCCTACAGCGATGACCGCATCGGCACGATGGAGGAGTGGGAGGATCAGGAAGCAGTGGATCGCCTCGGCACCGACCGCGCCTCGATCCAGTTGATGCTGATCGAGACCAATACCCGCTATCTGGTAGACACGGCGCGCATTCGCAGCCGTGGCGGATTCCTGACGTTTTACGATGCCAAACCCCAGGACCTGATCGGCCCGCCGCTGCATGACTATGCGCGCAGCCTGATGGGCGTTGGGCGCTAAGAATAGGGGCAATCGGCGCGCCGAACTTGTGGGAGGGGCTTTAGCCGCGACAGGTGGCACGGTGTATCCTCGTCAGTTCGCGACACTACGGACGAGGAAAGACGATGAGCGATCCAGGCAAGGCAGGTGACCTGCTGGCGCAGATTCCCAAGGGTGAAGGCAAGAGCCTGCCACCCGTACACCTGTGGAATCCCGATTTTTGTGGCGATATCGACATGCGTATCGCCCGCGACGGCACCTGGTATTACCTGGGTACGCCCATCGGCCGCAAACCCATGGTGCGGCTGTTTTCCACCATCATCCGCCGCGACGGCGACGACTACTTCCTGATCACACCGGTAGAGAAGGTCGGCATTCAGGTCGAAGATGCCCCTTTCGTGGCCGTGACCCTACAGGTGGAAGGCGAGGGCGAGGCGCAGGTCCTGCGCTTCACCACCAACGTCGAGGACGAAGTCGTGGCCGGCGCCGAGCACCCGATCCGTGTGCACATCGATCCTGCGACACTCGAACCCTCGCCCTACATTCTGGTGCGGCGTAACCTCGAGGCGCTGATTCACCGCAACGTGTTCTACCAACTGGTAGAGCTGGCGGTAGAGCGCGAGATCGACGGAGAAACCTGGCTGGGCGTTTGGGGCAGCGGGCAGTTCTATCCCATCGGGCCGTCTCCGGCCTGAGTCGATTGGTCCAGGCGCGGTGTGCGCGACGCAAACTGAGGTAGCGAGGGAGACGCAAATGGACCAGCAATACATTGAAACCGAACGGCTGCGGCTGCGCCCGCCGCAGCTGCAGGATGCCGATCAGGTGCAGCGCCTGGCCGGCGACTTCCGTATCGCCGATGTCACCAGCAGCATTCCCCACCCTTATCCGCCAGAACTGGCGCAGCGGTGGATCGAACGCTGCATGCAGGAGTGGGCCGGTGGCGCTGCGGCCAACTTCATCATCACCGAGTCCGGCAGCGGCCAATTGGTCGGCAGCATTGCGCTGAAGGATATCGGCCGCGGCGAGGCCGAGGTGGGCTACTGGATCGGCGTGCCGTACTGGAACCGTGGCTACGCCAGCGAGGCCTGCAATGCGCTGGTGGAGTTTTCCTTCCGCCAGTTGCACTTGCGTCGTCTGCACGCCAGCCACCTGGCGCGCAATCCGCAGTCCGGGCGTGTGTTGTTCAAGGCCGGATTTCGCCATCTGGGGCTGGGGCACAGCGCGTGTGGCAGCCAGGGCAAGGTCGAGCCGGTCGAGTTGTACGAGCGCGTTTGCAGCGAGTGAGCGGCACGCTCGTCAGCGCACCCGGTCGCGACTCTGTACCGCCAGGTCCAGCGCCTTTTGCATATCCAGCCGTGCGGAGCGGCCGACGTCCTTGTCGCTCAGCTGATAGTTGCGCTCGGACGGCAGGATGGGCGCGGTCAGGTCCTCGGCGTCCACCGGTTCGAAGTCGTACTCGCCGCCGATGGTCATGGCGCTGCGCCTCAGCAGCATGCGTACCTGTTCCGGTTGCAGATCCGGGTTGATCGACAGCATGGCCGCGACCACGCCGGTCACCAGCGGCGTTGCGTAGGACGTGCCGCAATGCACGTCGCCGGTGGCGTCGACTTCGTGGGTCGAAGCCTGGGTACAGGCAGCCGCGGTGATGTCGACGCGCATGTCGACGTTCGACGAGTTGCGTTTGACCACGTAGCTCGGGTCGTCGATTTCAACCTCGTCCTTCTTGCTGCGCTGGTGCCCGCCGACCACCAGCAGTTGTTCGGTGATGAAGGAGGAGGGCAGACGGTACTCGTCCCGGCCGGAATAGGAAGAGCCGTTGCCGGCAGAGTTGATCACCAGCACGTCCGGGTGTTCTTCGCGCAGCCACAGGAAGAATTCCTCGAGCAACTCTTCGTAGCCGCTCATGGCGATGCCCGAACGCACCAGCGAGTCGATCTGGTCGCCTTCGACGTTGCGTGTACCGACGCGGTGAATACCCCAGCTCCAGTTGAGCACGCGCACGCCGTCTTCCACCAGATTGACCGACGCGGCGATATTGGCCGTGATGCCGGCATCCGAATTGCGCTCGACTATGACATCGAAGCCGTTGCTGGCCTTGTCCATCCCGCGCAGGAAGCCGGTGTTGCCACCCTTGTCCCAATGCGCGGCGAGAATGCCGGCGACGGTACTGCCATGGTTGTCCGGCTCGTCGGCGTCGCGCGCGTAGACGCATGTGCGTGACTTGCCGTCAGGGCAGGCGCCCAGGTAGTCGGCAAAATCAGGCGCGTCGAAGTCGACGTTACGCTCGATCACACCCACGCGGATGCGCTCGGCGTCGATGGGCGAGTCGCCCGCGGGAATGCGCCGCTGGTAGTAGTTCACCGCATCCATGAAACGGTTGGCGGCCCATTCCTCGGAATTCTTCTTCGGTTTATGCGCCGGCTTGCGCGCGGCTTCGCTCTCTTCGCCGCGCTCGGGAGCGCTTTCCTCCACGACCACCGCATCAACGCTGGTTTCGCTGCCGATACGCAGTACCAGCGCATCGCGCTCGGTAAGATCTTTCACTGGCAGGCGCAGCTGGTAGACGTTCAGCGGTGGGATGGCACCGACCACCTTGGCATCGTATTTCTTCGCCAGACGCTTGGCCTCATCGAGGCCGTCGTGGCTCTCCTCGATCAACAGGCTGACCAGATCGACGTAGGTGGTCAGGCCGTCCATGTTCTTCGCCACTTCATCCGGGCCGGCGGCCAGCACATGGCTGCGATGCAATGACAGCCATACCGGGTTGCTCTCGCGCGAGCCGTCTTCCAGCCACAACGGCGCGCTGCGATGTTCGTTGCTGTCGAGCTGCAGGCGCAGACTGTCGCCACTGCGCTGCACCGCCGAGGCGGGCAGGGTGTCGTCGCCGAGGTGCAGCTCGGGTATCGCTTCGCCAAGGCCGCGTACCTGCATGCACCATTCCTGCTTCTCGCCGCCAAGCAGGTCGCCACAGCGTTGCAGACTCTGGATGCGCAAGGCCTCCTGCGCATCGGCAAGCGGGCTTATCACGACCATGACCAAGGCTGACAGCAGAGCGCGGGTGGGCAACATGGGATGGGCCTCCGTGGCGGATGTGGTGCTTTTCCGACTTTGTTTGGCAGGCTTCGTTCAGCTTGGGTGTGAGCTGCGGTCATTGTGAGCACGCATGACAGTGGCGTCACCGCCGCCTCGATTGGTTATAGTATTACGTTTCCTTCACGCCTTACTCGAAGCCTTCCATGCCCTCCAATCGTCTGCTTTCGATCGATGCCCTGCGCGGCTTGGTCATCCTCTTCATGCTGCTCGATCACGTTCGCGAAACCTTCTACCTGCATCAGCAGGTCGGTGATCCGATGGACGTGACCACCACCGAGCCGGCACTGTTCTTCAGCCGCACCCTGGCCCATCTGTGCGCGCCGGTATTCATCCTGCTAACCGGGCTTTCGGCCTTTCTCTTCGGGGAAAAACAGATGAGCCGGGCGGCGACCAGTGCGTTTCTGTTCAAGCGCGGGCTGTTTCTCGTGGTGCTGGAGTTCACCCTGGTCAACTTCGCCTGGACCTTCCAATTTCCGCCTGCGGTGATCTACCTGCAGGTGATCTGGGCCATCGGCCTGAGCATGCTGGCGCTGTCCCTGCTGCTATGGCTGCCGCGCGCATTGCTGGCCGTGCTGGGCCTGCTGCTGGTGACCGGGCACAACCTGCTCGACGGGCTGCACTTCGGCGTGGAGTCAGCCATGCATATCCCCTGGGCGGTGCTGCATGACCGCGGCTGGATCGAGCTCTCCGATAACCTGCGTCTGCGCACCTCCTATCCGCTGCTGCCGTGGATCGGTGTGATCGCCCTGGGCTATGTGATCGGCCCCTGGTTCCGCGGAGCGAGCGAGCCAACGCAGCGCATGCGGGCGCTGCAATGGGGCGGTTGCGGCGCGCTGGCGCTGTTCGTGGCGCTGCGCCTGGTCAACGGCTATGGCGAGAAACCCTGGGCGGTCGGGGAGAGCGGGCTGCAGACGTTGATGAGCCTGCTCAACATCACCAAATACCCGCCGTCGCTGCTGTTCCTGGCGCTGACGCTGGGTATTGGCCTGCTACTGCTGGCTGCCTTCGAGCGCCGCAACGAGGGGCGCGTGGTACGCGTGCTGGCGGTATTCGGCAGTGCGCCGATGTTCTTTTATCTATTGCACCTGTATGTACTGAAGCTCCTCTACATCGCCGCGTTCGCCGTCTGGGGTGCAAACCAGGGGCATTACTTCGGCTTCGCCTCGATGGCCTGGGTCTGGGCCGCGACAGTGGTGCTGGCCATGTTGCTGTTCCCGCCAACCCAATGGTTCGCGAGGCTCAAGGCGCGGCGGCGGGACATTCGCTGGTTGAAGTACTTCTGATCAGCAGATGAAAAAAGGCCAGGGTCAAACCCTGGCCGTTTCCTTTGCGCGTAGAGCCCGTTGGGTTTACGCGGCCGAGTAATCCGGTATTACAGCTTTATGTTCATCGACAGGTAGGCCGAGCGGCCGGGTGCCGGGGAGTACATGGGCTGTTCCTGGCCTGGGCCCCACCAGACGTTGTCGTACCAGACGTATTCGTATTCGCGGTCAGTCAGGTTCTTGACCTGCAGATCGACGCTGGTAGAGGCGCTCAACTGGTAGCTGACACTGGCATCCAATACCGCGAAGCCGCCGTATTTGCCGGCTTCGTTCTTCTCTTCGATGTAGTAGTCGCC
The DNA here is from genome assembly GCF_002479365.1 of Pseudomonas sp. UBA7530. Lineage (NCBI taxonomy): Bacteria > Pseudomonadati > Pseudomonadota > Gammaproteobacteria > Pseudomonadales > Pseudomonadaceae > Pseudomonas > Pseudomonas sp. UBA7530. The sequence continues at coordinate 845,623 of NZ_DLMS01000001.1, read as the reverse complement.
CTGGGCGCGGGCCTGCAGGCCGAAGCGCCAGTCATCGTTGTAGCGATAATCCAGCCCCAGGTTGCTGATGTAGCGCGGGGTGGAGAACACCTCCTTGCCTTTGAGCGAGTTGTTGTCGCCATCGAGGCCTTTGACGACCTTGGCTTCCTGGATGGCGTGGGAGCCCCATACCGTCCATTGCTGGTTCAGTTGAGAGGTGAACTGCATGTCGATGCCGCGACGACGGGTTTCTCCCAGGCCCACGGTGGCGTCGATGGCCGGCATGTTCGCGACTTCATCGGTGGCATCCTGCTGCCACACGGCAATACGGGTTTCGGTGCCAGCGAAGGGCCGGAATTTCATCCCCACTTCCTTGCCGGTGTTGATCGACGGGTCGTAGCTGCCTGCTCCATTGACGAGGTAGCCCGGGTTGGCGTTACCGGTCAGTATCTGGAAAGTGCGGCCCCAGTTGGCGTAGACATCGATATCGTCATTGACGCTGTAGACCACGCTGAGCTTGGGCTGCTCGATCCAGCCATAGTCCTGCAGCGGACCTTTGCCGGTCGTCGTGACGCCGTTGTTGGTACTGGATATGTTGGTGTTGCCGGTGAATTTGTCCACGCGTATGGCGGGGATGATCTTCAGTGACTCGGTGGGTTGGATGACGGCTTGAACATACCCGCCCAGGTTGCGCAGGGTGTAGTGATCGTTGTTCTGAATGCGCGCCGGGGCGACATCGAAATCAGTGGGAACGCTGAATGTAAAGCGCCGACGCTCGTAGGCGTTGTGCTGTTCTTCATAGTTGATGCCGCCATCGAGGGTCAGGAGATCGTTGGCTCGCCAGGTCAGATTGCTCAGCATGCCGCGCTGCTGTTCGTCCCAGAAGCGGCGCTGACGCGGCCCGTTGCCGGGTTCGTAGCTGGTGAAGGTGATTGAGCGGTCATCGTTGTAGCTGTTGTAGTACAGCTTGTTGCTCAGGTTCAGGTCGTCGTTGAGCTGCCAGTCCATGTGCAGGCTCAGGTGCTTCATGTCGCGGTCACTGCGGTCGTTGCCATTCTTGGCCGGCGAATCGGTACGGCTGGCGCGCAACTCTTCACGGGTCAAGAAGCCGCCTTCGTCCGCCTGGTGATGGTACAGGCGGGCGATTGCGCCGACGCGCAAGGTCTGTTCGTCATTGCTGAGGAACCACTTGCCGCCCAGTGAGTATTTGTTGGAGTTGCTATGGTCACGGAAACCGTCGGAGTCCTGTTTGGCCAGCAAGTAGTTCTGCGCGAAATTGCCTTCTTCATGGCCGATCGCCAACTGCATCTCACGGGTATTGAAGCTGCCGTAGGTCAGGCGGCTATCGGCATAGTTGCCGCCTTGGCGGGTTGCGTAGTTGATGTTGCCGCCGATGTTATGCAGGCCGTAGCGCGGATCGTTGGTGCCGCGGACCACCTCGATGTAGTCGATGTCCAGCGGAAAGATCATGTCGACGAAGCGCTGGTTGCCGCTGTTGACGTTGCTCGGAATACCGTCGATCAGCACCTTGATGCCGTTGATATAACCCTCGCCGTTGAAGGCACGGAAGGTGGCCTTGCCGGACTCGGCACCCATGCCGGTTTCGGTGAGCTGGATGCCGGGCATCTGTCCCAGCAATTGCCAGCTGTTCATCACGTTCTTGTCCTCGATCATGTCGCTGCCCATGATGTCGACCGAGGTCAGAATGCTGTCAGTGCGCAGCGTGCTGCTGGCCTCGGGCGTGACATAGACCTCGCCGAGCGAAACGGTGGAGTTGCCGGATGAGGCTGCGTGAAGCTGAGACGTGACCAATGCGGTCATGACGGCGAGTGAGGCCGAAGTGGCTTTCATGGGTATTCCTAGCGTTGCGTTTTCTATGTATTGGGAGGTCGTTGCGTAGGCCTGCAACAGCTCGGATTGGTGGCGGTCCATAGCGAGCTGTGCGGTTGTGACCGGCGTGCTGAAAATCCAGGTATTCGATAAAGACGTTATATCATAACAATTTTGTGCTGTTCGGTCAGCCCGAAGACAGCGGATTGGTGCCCATGAGCGCCCTGTCTAGAGCGGTTGGTGGCCTTGCAGCCTGTGCAAAGGCCCGTCAACACTGGCTGCGGTGCCAGGAACGATTAGACGCCAGCCTGCTAATGGCGTATCAACATCAAGCGTCTTTCGCATCTTTCCCCAGGCAAGATCACCATACAGTCCCTGGATTCGATCAGCGTGCCTGGCAGTGCCAGCGATGAGCGTCTGGACCGTTTGGTGCGCCTGCTTGGCCGGCTCTTCGGCGTGGTCGCCGTGCTCACCTGCGTCGTTGAAGGTGCGCGGCGCATTGCGCTGGCCATCGCCGGCAGTGGCGCCGGTATCTGGGACCGCAACGTCGCCATTGGGGAGATTCACTACTCCAGCAGCTGGAAGGCATTGCTCGGTTATGCCGAGCATGAAGTCGGCAATCGCATCGAAGAGAGTTACACCCGCGTGCACCCGGCCGACCTCGACTAGGTTCGTGCCACTATTCAGGCGCATCGGGATCAGCGCAGCACGACCTATGAAGTCGAGTACCGCCTGCGTTGCCGCGATGGCCAGTACAAATGGGTGTGCAGCCGCGGCAAGGTGGTCGAGCGCGACGAGCATGGCAAGCCGCTACGGATGATCGGCACCACCATCGACATCACCGCCATGCGCCGGCTGTCCGAGCAGGTGCAGCAAACGGCGGCGGTGATGACCGATTTGACCAACGAAATTCCCGGCATGGTCTTCCAGTTGCGCAGGCAAGCGGACGGCGAGTCGACCTTCACCTACGTCAGCGTCGGCATCTCAACGCTCAATGCCGGCGATGCCAGCGTCAGGGCCGCCTTGTCGCGCAGCGATATCGCCCTTTACTGCGCCAAGCGCGGCGGGCGAAATCGCATCCAGCAACATTGATTGCAGGTTCGCTCAGGCGGCCCGCAGTGCGTGGCTGATCGCATCGTTGAACGCGGGAATGTCGTCCGGGTTGCGAGAGGTGATCAGCGTCCAGTTCTGCCCCGGACATACCTGCACTTCGGCGTCCACCCAGCTGGCGCCGGCGTTGGCCAGGTCCAGGCGCACGCTGGAATACGACGTCATCACCTTGCCCGGCACCACGCCGGCATCGATCAGCAGCCAGGGGCCGTGGCAGATCGCCGCGACCGTCTTGCCGGCATCGCGAAACTCCTGCACCAGGCGCTGCGCGTCTTCGTCCTGGCGCAGGGTGTCGGCATTCACCGTACCGCCAGGAATTACCAGCAGGTCGTACTCCGTGGCGCTCAGCCCCTTGAGCTGAGTGTCGGACTGCACGCTGACGTCCTTCTCGCTGTCCTTCAGCCAGGTCTCGGCCTCGCCACCCTTGACGCTGGCATGGGTGACGCTCGCGCCCTGATCCTTCAGTGCCTGCATTGGTTTGAGCAACTCGTCGCGCTCGATGCCCGTGTTGGCGGTGATGAACAGTACCTTCTTGCCTTGCAGATTCGAACTCATGATCGATACCTCCGCTGATGCGCCGCATACGGCGCAGTGAGTGGTCGCGTTGGTCAACGCGGCATGTATCAGGATTGAAAGGCGTTAGCAGCAGAAGTTCGAACTGATTGCTCGATGGCGAGCCTGCGCGGACAGGCATGCACGAATGACCCGGTGGCGCCTTGTGCCATGACCCGCGCCGCGTGAGAACGCGGCACGAGATTGCCAGTCGCCCCGCTAAGGAAATATCCGGATCGGTCAGCGCGAGCCGTTACGCAGACGTAGCAAGCCCCAGCCGAGCAGCACGATAGCTGCCGTACCCACCAGCACGACGGGCCGCCTTACGCCCTCAGCTGGGGTGCGCCAGCCGCCGTCGATCCGCCGTTCTCCTGATGGCGGTTGGAACAGGTTGCCAGTGGAGCGTTGCGTGGGTTGCCCGCGCTTGAGCGCACGGCCGACCACGAGGCCGGAAATCTGGGCGAAGCCAGGTAGCAGAAAATGACCGAGGCGCAGCAGGGTGGCCGCGCTACCGACTGTCCGGGTTGCACGTGGCGCCAGTGCCATCTCGACCATGGCTTCGGCGACACGACGTGGATCGTAGCGGGGTGGCGGCGGGCTGAGTTGATGGCCGGTAAAGTTGCCTCCGTCACGGAAACCGGGCGTGTCCATTACCGCCGGATAGATGTCACAGACATGAATGTCCGGCCATTGCACCAACTCGCCACGCAGCGCCTCGGTGAGACCACGCAGACCATACTTGGCAGCGGAGTAGGCTGCTGCGTAGGGCTGGGCGACCCAGCTGCCGAGCGACAGCGTGTTGATCAGCACGCCCGAGGACTGGGCCTTGAAATAAGGCATCACCACGTAGGCGCCACGCAGGTAACCGAGCAGGTCGGTCTGCACCACTTGCTCATGCGCGGCCAGCGGGGTGTCCTCGAAGCAGCCCACCGCACCAACGCCTGCGTTGTTCACCCAGATGTCGATGCGTCCATTGCCGAAAGCCGCGGCTTGTTCGGCCAGGTTCTCCATCGCCTCGTTGCGGGTGACGTCGGTGGGCACGGCCAAGGCGCGTGCCCCGAGTCGCTGGCATTCATCGACAACGCAAGCCAGCGCCTCGTCGTCGCGTGCGGCAAGCACCAGGCGCGCCCCATGTCGGGCGAACTCATGGGCGGCGCAGCGGCCAATGCCGCTCGACGCGCCTGTGATCACCACCAGCGCGTTATTCAATCGAGCTTTAGTCATCGTTCTCTCCTGCCGTGAATCGGACGATTTATGGCGACTGTTGCCTAAGCGTTTCATCTGTCCTGTGGCAATGTCGTCGCCCCTAAGAAGGGGACTGGCGCGTATCAGAGGGAGTTCATGCTGTTTTACCGCTCAGCGTGTGTCTCATGAGCGGCCGAACTGCCCGCGAGCCTTTTTCAGCAGCTCGACCACTTCCTGATCGCTGGTTTGACGGCTGACCGCTGATGCCACCGGTACGGCCAACAGCAGACGCTCACTTCCCGCCCCCCCGATCAGTGCGGTTGATGCGAGTTGGCTTGCCCCGAGTAGTCGGGTTCATGCCGGTTTCCTCGAAGATCCTGCCGGTTCCGATGAAGGCAGCGGCGCTGGCCCGTCTTGTGGCCGTTCTCGGATGCCTCGACAGGGCCTTCACCCAGCACGCTCGCAGTGGCTCAGCCCGCTTGGCAATAGCGGCGTAGCAGCTTCTTGCTCGGACGCTTGACCGGCATTTCGCCCAGCTCTTCCAGGGCGAACCAGCCGCAATCCGCTATCTCGTTCTGCGGTCGTGGCGTCTGCGTGTCGGTGACCGATTGATGAAAGACGTGATGGATGCCCGCGCCAAACTCATGGCTTGCCAGGTAGTTGAGGCTGGCGAAGGACAGCCCGGTTTCCTCGTCGAGTTCGCGCAGCGCGGCGGCGTCGGCGCTCTCGTTTGCTTCGATCCTGCCACCGGGCAGGTTCCACTTCGCCTCGGCCTTGCGCACCAACAGAAACTTGTCGCCACGTCGGCAAATGACAGTAGCGCGTACCTTGTTAGCTTTACCCATCGGTGATTCTCGAAAATTGTCTGCGTGACTGCACACGTCACGTCGTCCCGCGAGCAGCGAAGGGCGAGTCGGGTGAATCGTGTTGAGGCAGCCTTCCCGGGCTGCCTGGTTAAACAATGGAGAAAATACCGCCGCTTATGTTCAGTCTATTTTCACCCTGCATTGGCGGCAGCGAAGAGCCGCTCAAAGATTCGCCGAGGGCAACTGCAGCCAGAGGGAGAAGGCACCCAGCACACTCCAGAAAACGATGAACAGCCAGGGCGAGCGCAGAAAGAACAGCAATGACTTGTAGGTGCTCTCCCGGCTTGCCTCCTGTTCGCTGAACAGTGGTGAGTCGTCATAGGCATGGCCGAACTCGGGCTCGCTGCGCAGCAACTGCTCCTGCTTGTAGTGCCAGTGCTCGATGATCGTCGCGGAGGCCCTGATTCCCGGCCAGGCGTGCAGTGAGCTGATGATGCCCAGCAAGGTGAACAGTGCCGGAACCACCAGGGTGAACACCGCACCCCAGTTCTCGTTCAGGTTGGCCATGGACGAGGCGTAGGCGATCACCAGAAACGACTGCGCCGTCAGATAGGAATTGGTGCGCCCGGCGAGCAGGCTGGTTTCGTACTGAATCTCCCGCCGATAGAAATCGAGCCGCTCCTTTGGCGTGCCGAAAATCAGCAATTCCGCCTGTTTCTCACGCTGCGTGTCATGGGTGTCGGAGGTAATGATTCTTGAGGTTTTCATCGACATGGCTCGATTGTCGGTTGGGCTTCGCCGCGTGGCGAGATATAGCTGGGCAACTGGACGTTAGACTGCGGGGGCTGCAGTCATTCAGTGTTTTTGTCGAGCGGGAGGTCGACTGGGGGGAGGTCAAATGTGCAAAAAAACGCCAACCCAGGCGATGCCGGGTTGGCGGTGTCGATACTGCGTCGCTCCCCATCAGCGGGCGAGGCCGCTGATGGGGACGTTGCCGGCCCGTCAGTTCAGGTGAGCTTTCAATTCGCCGGCAGCCTGGCGCATCGCCGCCTTGACCTCGGGTATGTCGTGCAAGGGGTTGAGCAGCCCGTAGTCATGAATCATGCCGTTGTAGCGTACGGCGGTTACATCGACGCCTGCCGCATCCAGCTTTTGCGCATAGGCTTCGCCTTCGTCGCGCAGCACGTCGAGGCCGGCGGTCTGAATCAGGGCGGGTGGCAGACCTTTCAACTGTTCGGCGGTCGCACGCAGCGGTGAGGCATGGATGTCGGCGCGTTGCTTGGGATCGGTGGTGTAGTTATCCCAGAACCACTTCATCATGCCCGTGGTGAGGAAGTGTCCCTCACTGTACTGGCGATACGAGGCCGTCTCGAAGTTGGCGTCCGTCACCGGCCACAGCAGCAGTTGGAAGCGCAGCGCGGGAGCTTTGCGCTCCTTGGCCATCAGGCTGACCACCGCGGCCATGTTGCCGCCCACGCTGTTGCCTGCAACTGCCAGGCGGCTGCCATCGACACCGATGCTCTTGCCGTTTTCCGCGACCCAGCGAGTCGCTGCGTAGGCCTGGTTGATGGCCGTCGGGTACTGCGCTTCTGGCGACGGCGTGTAGTCGACGTAAACCGCCACTGCGCCCGAGCCAACTACCAGGTCACGAATCAGGCGCGCATGGGTCGGGTAGTCACCCAGTACCCAGCCACCGCCGTGGAAGTACATGAAGACAGGCAGATCGCCGGCCTGTTTTTCCGGGCGCACGATGGTCAGTTTGATCGTCTGGCCGTCGGCAGTGATGGTGCGCTCGCTGACCTCGGTCCCGGACAGGTCTACCTTGACCGACGCCTGTGCGCCGGTCAGAACGGCGCGCGCCTCGCTGGGGCTCATCTGCTCGATTGGCTTGCCGCCGCCACTGTTCAGCGCATTCAGGAAATTCTGAGTGCGGTGCTCTGCGACCGGTTCGGCAGCGTACGCGCCGCCAACGGAAACGGCGAGTGCCAGGGCGGTGAGGGTGTTTTTCAAGGCGTTCATAGCAAGATCCTTATGTTTTTAGTTGGAAGTGCAAAGTTGCCGCCTGGCTTTCGGTCCGTATCGGCGGTATGGACGCTACTTTAGATATGGCCTTGAGCGGGGACAATTACCTAGAATAGGGATTCATTGATTCCAAATTGGGGACAGTATTGGATCGTATAGAGTGCATGCGCACCTTTGTTGCCACGGTCAATGCCAATGGCTTTGCCGCCGCCGCGCGAGTGCTGGCGGTGCCGCGTTCGAAAGTCAGCAAGCAGATCCAGGAGCTTGAGGAAAGCCTCGGTGTGCAATTATTGCTACGTACCACCCGCAGCCTGCACCTGACCGAAGCCGGCAGTGATTACTACGAGGCATGCCGCGAGTTGCTCGCCTCGCTGGACGAAGCCGAGCAGCGGGCGCGTAGCGGAATGGCTGAAATCCAGGGCGTATTGAGGATCAACGCGCCCATGTCGTTCGGTTTATGCCGGCTGGGACCATTGATTCCCAAGTTCCACCAGCTGCATCCGAAAGTGGAACTGCAATTGGTGTTCAGTGATGAACAGGTCGATCCGGTGAAGGGCGGCTTCGACGTGACTATCCGCATCGCCAGTCTGGCGGACTCGTCGCTCGTGGCCCGGCACCTGGCTCCCGCACCGCGCGTGCTGGTCGCCTCAGCGGATTATCTCGAAGCTCATGGCACGCCCCAGGTGCCGCGCGACCTGGCCGCTCACCAGTGCTTGAACTACGGCTATCTGCAGGGCGGCGTCAGCCTGCAGCTGAGCAATGGTCGAGAGACGCAGAGCGTTCTGGTAACGGGGCCCTTGCATGCCAATAACGGTGACCTGCTGGCCCAGGCTGCCGAAGCGGGGATGGGCATTGCCCTACTGCCGACATTCATCGTGGAAAAAGCGCTTCGGGAAGATCGCTTGGTCGCGGTGATGTGCGACTGGCAGGCGCCCCCCATCTCCATCAACGCGGTGTACCCATCCGCACGGCGTGTGCCGCTCAAAACCCGGGCGTTCCTGGATTTTCTCGCGCAGCAGCTGGGCGACCTTGCGGCCCAGCCATAAGCAGTGCTCACGGTGGTCCGCGGCGGAGCACCCATGGTGCAAGCCCATGCGTAGTAGTGGGGCACGGGCCGAGCCCTGGCAGGATTTATTCAGCGCGCCGCCGCGATGAAACCGCCTCGCCCCATCACTTGGGTGAAGTCATTGCAGCTGGGTTCTTGTTGATCGTTCACAAAATGGAACGCTAGAGGCAATTTTCGCAGTCTAGTCGGAAAAGGGTCTCGAATTTAATCTTTCTTCCATGCAGTGACGCACTGCTGAACGAAAACCCACTCACCGGCGCAGCCGGCACATTGAAAACAATTCGAGGACTTCATCATGACCAACGCCACCTATAATCGCCTGGACAAAGACAACGCCGTCGTACTGCTGGTCGATCACCAGGCCGGTCTGCTCTCGCTGGTTCGTGACATCGAGCCGGACAAATTCAAGAACAACGTGCTGGCGCTGGCTGATCTGGCCAAGTTCTTCAACCTGCCGACCATCCTCACCACCAGCTTTGAAACCGGCCCCAACGGCCCGCTGGTTCCCGAGCTGAAGGAAATGTTCCCGGACGCGCCGTACATCGCCCGCCCTGGCCAGATCAACGCCTGGGACAACGAAGATTTCGTCAAGGCGATCAAGGCCACCGGCAAGAAGCAGCTGATCATCGCCGGTGTGGTGACCGAAGTCTGCGTGGCGTTCCCGGCGCTGTCAGCCATCGAGGAAGGCTTCGACGTGTTCGTGGTCACCGATGCTTCCGGCACCTTCAACCAGATCACCCGTGACTCGGCGTGGCAGCGTATGACCCAGGCCGGCGCGCAACTGATGAACTGGTTCGCCGTGGCCTGCGAGCTGCACCGCGACTGGCGCAACGACGTGGAAGGCCTGGCCAAGATCTGCACCGATCACATCCCGGACTACCGCAACCTGATGACCAGCTACAACGCGCTGACCGCTGGCAAGTGATCCAAGCCTGAAACCGAACCGGAGCTCGCAAAGGCTCCGGTTTTGCTGCGTCCGGATTTTTCCTCGGTGATCCGCTGCTTGCTCCGCCGCCTGCGCAACGCTGGCGCCAGGGCTCGCCGACTCGGTTTGGCTACCGTTGATCGTGCGAGGCGAACCTGCGCATGGGCCTCGTGACCCAAACAGGAGTCATGCACGAACTTGAGAGCGCACCCATGAAATCCATGTCCGGCATCATTGCTACCGCAACTTTACTATTCGCCACCACCGCTCTGGCCCAGGCGCCGGCAGGAAGCCCCGACGCCGGCCGAGGCTCGGCGCCAAGCCCGAGCGGCACGCCGGCGCCTCAACATGAGCTGGACGTTCATCGCGAGAATGGCCAGTTACGGACAGAAGAGGGGCATAAGGTGAACACGCGCGACGGCAATATGCAGAATGATGGCGATCGCGATGATTCCGGCGAGCATTCCTCACCCGGCGGCCCTACCGACCCGTCCTCCGACCCAGGCACGCTCGAGTAGCGAGGGGCCGCGCGTGCGGTAGCCTGAAATGGCCGAAAAAAGCCCGATCAGCAACTGTAGAGGCGCAGGGGGCGGGGTTTTTCTCGTAGAGCTCGGGGCTCAATATCGGTCGCTGGCGAGCTGCGTACAGATCCGAGGGGCCGCAGCGTATAGGCATGAATAGTGAGAAAGCTGATCCAGTAGCTCGATGCGAGCGTCCTGTGGGAAGCGTTCGGCCAGATGTTCCGACATGGCGAAAGGCGACCAGTTATCCTCTGTGCCGTGCCACAGGCAGACATGTGCCTCGCAGGCGAAGGCGCTATGGCCAGAAAACCTCGTGCAGTTGCTGACGGGTGCAGGCGTATTCAAATCGCCTATCTGACCATCCTTTGCGAGAAGCCGAAGGTATTGGAACGATTACTCCTCCAATCCTATCCCGGATTGCGGTAGGCGCTCGGCGTTACGCCCACTTCCCGGCGAAAGACTTGCGAGAAATGGCTGGCGCTCGAGTAACCCACTTCCAGCCCAATATCGATCACGCTGCGCTCGGTTTCCAGCAGCAGTTGCCGGGCGCGAGCCATGCGCAGGCCAATGAAATAGTGCGACGGCGATAAGCCGGTAGCGCGTTTGAACAGGCGGCTGAAGTGGTACTCGCTCAGTTGCGCGGCCTGCGCCAGGGTGGCCAGGGAGAGGTCTTGCGCCAGGCGCTGGTTCATCAGGTCGAGGACGCGTCTTAATTTGTAGGCTTGCAAGGCATTGCTGCGCCTGCCGGTGGGCAGCGGGGCGCGATAGGTACGCACGAGGTGAATCGCCAGGGCTTGTGCCAGGCTGTGCACCAGCAGGCGGCTGGGCATACGGCTGTCGACAAGCTCCGAGCGCAGCTGTTCGAGCAGCAGGCGAACCCAGTCGTCACGACCGCCGGATACGTCGACGAAATTTACCGGGCCGGCCGCTCGGAGCCCAAGGTCGCGCGCAGCCTGCTCGATCAGCGCGGGGGCGAGATAAAGATGCATCACTTCGAAACTGTCGCCGCCCATGGTCTGCCAGCGCATTTCGTAGGGCTGCGTGGTGTTGGTCAGAAAGAAGTCGCCGATGCGTACCTCGCTCTTTTCCCATTCGCTGCCCGCTGCACGTTCTTCGACGATCGCCGATCCCGCCAGCACCATCACCAGCAGCGGTTCGGCCACCGCAGGTACCATGATCGGTTCGGCGATGCTGCGGTGGGTGAACAGGTGCAACACCACGTCCTGCAGGGCATGTGGCTGTGGCGGCGCGGGGGCGTCGCTCGGCAGGTATTCCCACATGGTCTCGGCCGTGATCCGCAGGGCGTCGGAACAGGAGGCGGCAGGTTCGGATTGGCTCACCAGTAACGCGTCCATCGATGGGGCCCGATGTCAGGGCGGCGCTGGACAGGTTAGCGCACGGGCGCCGGGCTGCCAGCCGTGTATGCCTCAGCGGCTACTCATACGGATTGCGCGCAAGATCGCGACAGCCCGCGCAAAGCGGCAAAAGCCTGCCATGGCCAATCGGGAGAGGATGAAACCGTCTTCTAACGCACCCTGTGTGCTCGCTGGCGAAACTCTCGTTTCGCCGAATGAGGAGGAATCACCATGGCTGACATCAAGAACATCACCACCCAGGAAGTCGAGGGTAAAGTCGCCCTGATCACAGGCGCTGCCAGCGGTATCGGCAGGGTTACCGCGCTTTTGCTGCATGCTCGCGGAGCCAGGGTCATCGCGGAGGATATCGATCCTGCCGTGGAAGAACTGGCCCAGCCGGGGCTGGTGCCGCTGGTGGCGGACATCACCGAGGACGGCGCCGCCGAGCGTGCGGTGACGCTGGCGGTCGAGCGCTTCGGTCGGCTCGATATCCTGGTGAACAATGCGGGCATCATCATCAACAAGGCGCTGGTGGAAATGACCCGACAGGATTGGGAGCGCATTCAGGCCGTCAACGCCACCGCCGCCTTTCTGCATTGCCGCGAGGCGATGAAAGTGATGATGCCGAACAAGGCAGGCGCCATCGTCAATATCGCCTCCTATGCCTCTTACTTCGCCTTTCCCACCATCGCTGCCTATGCCGCTTCGAAGGGGGCGCTGGCCCAGCTGACTCGCACGCTGGCGCTCGAGGCCATTGAGCATGGCATTCGGGTGAATGCCGTCGGCTCGGGGGACGTTGTGACCAACATCCTCAACGATGTGGTGGAAGACGGTCCGGCGTTTCTGGCCCAGCACGGCGAGAACGCGCCGATCGGTCGTGCGGCTCAGCCGCAGGAAATTGCCGAAGTGGTTGCCTTCCTGGCGTCAGAACGGGCGAGTTTCATGGTTGGCGCCGTGGTCATGGTCGATGGCGGCATGACCGTGACGGCTGGCTGACCAGCCAGCGGGCATGCGCTGCGCCTGCTCTCCTGCTGGCGCAGCGCACGCCCCTCGGAAGATCGTGCGCAGGGCTGTTCCTCGGTGGTTTCAGTTTGCCTCAGTCCGGCAACCTGACCTTTTTCTTCGCGCTGAACAGATTCCAGCTCGACACGAACAAAGCCGCCACCAGCGGACCGATCACGAAGCCGTTGAGGCCCAGCAGGGCCAGGCCACCGAGGGTGGAAATAAGGATCAGGTAGTCGGGCATACGGGTGTCCTTGCCGACCAGGATGGGGCGAAGGATGTTGTCCACCAGGCCGATTACCAGCACGCCGAATAGGGTAAGGACAACGCCTTGCAACAGGCTGCCGCTGAACATCAGGTAAATGGCCACCGGCGCCCAGATGATGCCGGCCCCGGCTGCCGGCAGCAGCGACAGGAAGGCCATCAGCACGCCCCACAGCAGCGGGCTGTAGATGCCCAGCACCCAGAAGATCAAGCCACCGAGTGCGCCCTGTATCGCGGCGACCACCACGTTGCCCTTGACCGTGGCACGCACCACGCGGGTGAATTTGATCTGCAGGCGGCGTTTGGTCGTATCAGCTAAAGGAATAGCGGTGCGAATTTTGCGGACCAACTGCTTGCCGTCGCGCAGCAGGAAGAACAGCAGGTACAGCATGACGAAGAAGTCGATGAAGAACTCGAACGTGCCCTGGCCGATCGCGAAAACCTTGGTCGCCAGATACTGGCTGCCGACCAAGGCGCCATCGGAGATCTTTTCGCGCAGGCCGTCCAGGTCGCTCACCCCGACGCGGTCGAGCTGTTCCTGTATCGACGGCGGCAACATCTGGATGGCGCTGGTGACGTAGCTGCCGATGTCCAGTTCGCCGGACTCCAGCTTTTGATAGAGAGACGCGCCTTCGGCGACCACGGCTGAGGTGATGAAGATCACCGGCAGAATCGCCACCAGCAGGCAGATGATCGATGTCAGCAGGGCAGCCAGGTTGCTGCGCCCACCCGTGCGGCGGATCAGGCGCTCCTGCAGCGGGGCGAACACCACGGCCAGGACCATGCCCCAGAACACCGCGCCATAGAAGGGCAGCAGGATCCAGAAGAAGGCGACGGTCACCAGCACGAGCAGCAGGATGAAAGCTTTCTGTTCGAAGGTCGGGTTCTGCATATCGGGTCCGCTGGGAGTGGGCATGCCCGTTAGTCCCCCGAAGCTCTGGCAAAGTGCCCACGAATTCGTCATTGGCAGATCGCTCATTCCCGCGTTGTGGCTGATTCCATTTCAGGCCGTTGGGGAGGGCTTGACAGCTCTGGGATACTGGAGAGCGTAAGGACGATCATTCGACGGAGGGTTTGCCATGCGTGATGAGGAAATCAAGGCACTGTTCGACCTGCAGGCGGCAGGTTACGACCAGCAATGGGCAGGAATGGTGCCGATTCGCGAAGCGCTGTACTTGCTGCTCGATGCGTTGTTCGTTGCTCTGCCGGCCGACGCACGGATTCTCTGCGTGGGCACCGGCACCGGTGCGGAGATCGCTCATCTGGCCGAGCGTTTTCCCGGTTGGCGCTTCACCGCGCTCGACCCGTCCGGGGCGATGCTGCAGGTGTGCCGTCAGCGTGCGGAGCGCGGCGGCTTTGCCCATCGTTGCGACTTTCACGAGGGGTATCTGGAAACCCTGGCGGCAGGTCAGGCCTATGATGCTGCCACCTGCTTTCTGGTGTCGCAGTTCTTCACCGACGCGCAGGCGCGTACCGGTTTCTTCGGCCAGATCGCCCAGCGCCTGAAGCCGGGCGGGCTGCTGGCCAACGCCGACCTGGCATCGGACATCCACTCAGCAGCCTACGAGGTGCTGCTGCCTGGCTGGATGACGCTGATGTCATCGGCCGGCGTCGACGCGCAGATGCTGGAGCGGGCGCGTGCGGCCTATGCGCGCGACGTGGCGGTGCTGCCGGCGCCGCAGGTGGCCGGCATCATCCAGGCAGGCGGTTTTACGGCGCCGACGCCGTTCTTCCAAGCCGGGCTGATGCACGGCTGGATTTGCCGGCGCGCGGCGAACGCATAAGGCCTGCGCGGTCATTCATGGCGCGTGCTGCCCTCGCGGTCGCGCGGGTAGCGGCGGTCGAAGGGGAAGGGCGGTAGCCAGGCCTCGCGGCGGATGGTCCAGAGTTCGTAGGTGGGGGTGAAGCGGTCCGGCTCATCCAGCGAGCCTACATTCACTTCGATTTCACCCGCCGAGCGCCCGAACACCGATGAGCCGCAGCGCGGACAGAAGTGGCGGCCAGCGTACTGGCCGGTTTCGCCCTCTATCTTCACCGCGTCCTGCGGGAATATCGCCGAGGTATGGAAGAGGGCGCCATGGTGCTTGCGGCAATCCATGCAGTGACAGACGCCGACCCGATAAGGCTGGCCTCTGGTTTCGAAACGTACCTGGCCGCAAAGGCAGCCGCCGCTGAAACGATCCATATGCTCGTCCTCCTGAGGTTGGCATGCAGGAGCTGAAAACATAGCAGGCGATGGCGGGAGGGCTAGAGGCGATCCAGCTCTTGCTCGATGTTCGTCCATTCCGACTTCAGTGCCAGGCGCAAGTAAGCGACAAAGAGCCGGTCACGCAGATGGCGCAGCGCCGAGTTATCGCGAGCGGCGCGGGCGCTGTCGATGGTTTCGCTGAGCCAGGTACTGTCGAAGCCGGTCCAGATCGGTGGGATGGGCGCAAGCAGGTTGGAGTAGCACGCGGGCGCGACATCCTCGTAGAAGGCCGCTTGCGCTATGGCGCGGTCATAGCCTTGCAACTGACGAGCGATCCAGGCGTAGTCGATTTCGCTGTCGACGAATACCTCCGACAACACCGCCCACAGCTGGATGCGTTCTTCGCGAGTCATGAGCCTTCGAGTACCTGTAGCGCTGTGCCGAGACTGTATAGGGTCGTGCGCCGCCTAACCATCGGCGGCGGGCTGCTGCTAAGGCGCGGCGGCATGTATCATCGGGCGCATAGTTGCGCGGCTCGATCTGCCTGTGGGCGTCGGGCGCAAACGTACAGCTTTTGTATTTGGGGCCGGTGAAGGCCGGCCCGTCCTCTGCGAGTGATGACACCATGATCGAGGTAACCGAAGTTTCCATCGCCGAGCTGCGTGCCGCGCTGGAGTCCGGCCGCACCACGGCGGTCGAGTTGGTCAAGGCCTACCTGGCGCGTATCGATGCCTACGATGGCCCGGACACGCCAACCAAACTCAATGCGGTGGTGGTGCGCAATCCCGAGGCACTGAAGGAAGCCGAGGCTTCCGATGCACGCCGCGCCCGTGGCGAAACCCTCGGTCCGCTCGATGGCATCCCTTACACCGCCAAGGACAGCTACCTGGTCAAGGGCCTGACAGCGGCTTCCGGCAGCCCGGCATTCAAGGATCTGGTGGCCCAGCGCGACGCCTTCACCATCGAGCGCCTGCGCGCCGCTGGCGCCATCTGCCTGGGCAAGACCAACATGCCGCCGATGGCCAATGGCGGCATGCAGCGTGGCGTGTATGGCCGCGCTGAAAGCCCTTACAGCGCCGATTACCTGACTGCCCCCTTCGCCTCCGGCTCGTCCAACGGCGCCGGCACGGCCACCGCGGCCAGTTTTTCGGCCTTCGGCCTCGCCGAGGAAACCTGGTCCAGCGGGCGCGGGCCGGCCTCGAACAACGGCCTGTGTGCCTATACGCCGTCGCGTGGGGTGATCTCGGTGCGCGGCAACTGGCCGCTGACGCCGACCATGGACGTGGTGGTGCCCTATGCCCGCACCATGGCCGATCTGCTCGAGGTGCTCGACGTGGTGGTGGCTGATGACCCGGATACGCGCGGCGACCTCTGGCGTCTGCAGCCCTGGGTGCCGATCCCCAAGGCTTCCGATGTGCGCCCCGATTCCTACCTGGCGCTTGCCGCCAAGGCCGACGCGCTCAAGGGCAAACGCCTGGGCGTGCCGAAGATGTTCATCAACAAGGACGAGTTGGCCGGCACCAGCGAGTCGCCCGGTATCGGCGGGCCGACTGGCCAGCGTATCCACACCCGGCCGACGGTGATCGCCCTGTGGGAAGCCGCGCGTCAGGCACTGGAAGCGGCGGGCGCCGAGGTGGTGGAGGTGGATTTCCCGCTGGTATCCAACTGCGAGGGCGACCGCCCCGGCGCGCCGACCGTGTTCAATCGCGGCATCGTCACCCCGGAGTTTCTGCATGACGAGCTGTGGGAGCTGAGCGGCTGGGCCTTCGACGATTTCCTGCGCGCCAATGGCGATCCGAAACTCAACCGCCTGGCCGATGTGGATGGCCCGCAGATCTTCCCCCATGACCCCGGTACGCTGCCGAACCGCGAGGGCGACCTGGCGGCGGGCATGGACGAGTACGTCAACATGGCCAAGCGCGGCATCAAGCCCTGGGATCAGATCGCCACGCTGCCCGATGGCCTGCGCGGCCTGGAGCAGATTCGCAAGGTCGATCTGGAGGACTGGATGGATCAACTGGGGCTGGATGCGGTGCTGTTTCCCACTGTGGCCGATGTGGGCCCGGCCGATGCCGACGTCAACCCGGCTTCCGCCGATATTGCCTGGAGCAATGGCGTGTGGGTCGCCAATGGCAACCTGGCGATCCGTCACCAGGGCGTACCGACCGTCACCGTGCCGATGGGCGTGATGGCCGATATCGGCATGCCGGTGGGCCTGACCTTCGCCGGTCGAGCCTACGACGACAATGCGCTGCTGCAACTGGCGGCGGCTTATGAGTCGACCGGCAACAAGCGCCAGGTGCCGCCGCGTACGCCTCCGTTGGGTTGATCAAACCTCTGTCGTGTAGGAGCGAGCTTTGCTCGCGAAGCGCTTTTCGCGAGCAGAGCTCGCTCCTACAGAAAAACAGCGACCAGCCGCTGACTACCTTATGGGAGGGGCTTTAGCCGCGATTGCTGTAGAGCTTGTCGCCGCTAAAGCGCCTCCCACGCTCCGTGGCGCTCCAAGATCCGATACGTAGGGCGTGCGCAACGCGCCATTCTGGCGGGTTTCACCCGCCCTACAGAAGAACAGCGACCAGCCGCTGACTGCCTTGTAGGAGCGGCTTTAGCCGCGACTGTTGTAGAGCTTGTCGCCGCTAAAGCGCCTCCCACGGTCCGTGGCGTTCCACGATCCGATACGTAGGGCGGGTGCAACCCGCCACGGCAGCAATGGCGGGTTACACCCGCCCTACGATTCACTCGTTCCCTACCGCCGCAAATCCACCGCCGGGACGCCCTGGCCGTCGAACAGCTGGCTCGGCTGACTGGGCAGGATGCTTGGGCGGCCGTCGTTGGTGCCGCCATTGCCGATGATGCGGATATCGCTGTACTTCTTGCCGGAAAGCGCCGCCAGGCCGGCGCCATCACGCACTACCGTGGGCCGCAGGAAGACCATCAGGTTGCGCTTGATATGCGAGTCGCGAGTCGAGCGGAACAGACCGCCGAGCAGAGGGATATCGCCCAGTAGCGGCACCTTGGAGATGGCCTGGGTGACGTCGTCCTGAATCAGGCCGCCAAGCACGATCACCTGGCCGTCGTCGGCGAGGATGGTGCTCTTGATCGAGCGCTTGTTGGTCACCAGGTCGACCGCCTGGGCGTTGAGCCCGGTGCTGGGGGCGATGGAGGAGATTTCCTGCTCGATCTCCAGGCGCAGGGTGGCGCCCTCGTTGATATGCGGGGTGACCTTGAGGGTCACGCCGATGTCCTTGCGTTCGATGGTGGTGAAGGGGTTGCCGGCGCCCGAGGCATCGGTGGTGTAGGAGCCGGTCTGGAAGGGTACGTTTTGCCCCACCAGAATCTCTGCCTTCTGGTTGTCCAGGGTCAGCAGGCTAGGCGTGGACAGCAGGTTGCTCTTGCTGTTGGCCGACAGCGCTGTGATCAGTGCGCCGAAACTGTCACTGCCGATACCGATAATGGCACCGTCGGGAAGGGTGGTGTTTTCCGGTATCTCGCCGCTCTGCAGAATCTGCAGCACGGTGCCGACCGACAGGCCGGTACCGCCGAAATTCACCCCGCCCAGGCCACCTGTCCGGCCGCGGGCGTCCACCGCCCACTGCACGCCGAGGGCATCGGTGATGTCGCCGGAGACCTCGACGATGGCGGCCTCGACCATTACCTGCGCGCGCGGCACGTCAAGCTGACGCACGATGTCTTCGAGGGTGGCGACCAGGTCGGGCTCGGCCAGCAGCACCAGGGCGTTGAGGCTCTCGTCGGCGCGGATGAGGATATTCGACTGTCGACCCGTAGTTTCGCTGCCTTCCTGAGTCTTGAGCCCTTCGGAAATCTCCCCGAGGGTTTCGGCCAGGGATTTGGCGTCGTTGTGGCGCAGGCGAATCACTCGCGTATTGGCCGAGCGGCTGCTGGGGCTGTCCAGCGAACGGGCGAGGTCGGCCAGTTTGCTGCGGGCCTCCGGTGGGCCGAGCAGAATCAGGCGGTTGGTGCGGGCATCGGCCACCACCTGCGTGGCGCTGGTGCCCTTGGCCTGGCCGCGGGCGATGGAGGCGTTTAGCACCTCGGCGGCGTCCATCACCCAGGCGTGCTGCAGGGTAACCACGCTGAAGTCCTGTGCGCCGCTTTGGTCGAGCTGGCGCATCAGGTCTTCGATGCGTGCGATGTTGGCGCTGCGGTCGCTGATGATCAGCGCATTGGACGAGGTGACGGCGGCCAGGTGGCCATACTGCGGCACCAGCGGGCGGATCAGCGGGATCAGCTCGGCCACCGGTGCGTGCTGCACCTGAATCAGCCGGGTTTCCAGGCGATCCGGCGCCGGGCGGCCGGCATCGGCTTCGGCCTTGGCTTCGGCGTTGGGCACGATGCGCGCCTGGTCGCCCTGGGTCAGCACGCTGAAGCCATGGGTGGCCATCACCGAGAGGAACAGCTGATAGACCTCGGACAGCCCCAGCGGCGTGCTCGATACCACATTGACCTGGCCCTTCACGCGCGGATCGACGACGAAGGTCTGCCCGGTGATGCTGGCGATCTGGTCGATGAATTCGCGAATGTCGGCGCCTTTGAGGTTGATGGTCCAGCTTTCCTCCTGCTGATTGGCACTGGCCGGAACCTGTTCGATCTGCGCGAGCAGGGGCAGGGGAGCAGTGGCCAGGCCGGTGGCGAGGAGGGCAAGGGTCAGTCGGCTTCGGAGAACATGCATCGGGTCAGTCGCTTTCCATGGGCTGTTCGGCGGGCGTTTCCTCAGGCGCGGTGCCAGAGGCTTCCATCTGTTCGCGCAGCTCTTGCATGCGCTGGCGCAGTTGTTCGAGGTTGTCCTGGTCGAGTTGATCGAGCTGTTGCAGCGAGTCGTCGGGGCTGGTTTCGACCGGTGGCGTATAGCTGTACTGGCCGCTTTGCTGGCGCGGGAAGGTGAGGCTTTCACGGCGGCCGTTGCGCAGCAACTCGACGCGATCGGCATACACGGCGTCCAGGCGCACGCCGCTGTCCACATCCATGCCGACGCTATAGCGCTGCGCGCTCTGGCCGTGGCGCTGGATCAGCGCGCTGGAGCGCTGCGGGTCACTGTGAACGAAGCTGCCGAGCAGGGTCAGTTGCAGGTTGGTGGCCGGTGGCGGGCCGCTGTCGGCCTGGCGTGGGGTGCCGAACAACTGGGCGATGGGCGCCTGGGCGCGTTGTTCGGGTGTGGGTGCGCTCTGAGCGGTGGGCGGCTGATCGGGGGCGCGCACCAGGCGCAGCAATTCGGCGCTCTGCCAGGCCAGGCTGACGCTCAGGGCGATCAGCACGAGCATGCCGATCAGGCTTGGGGCATTGTCCTTGAGGCGCTGGGAAAGGGCCGGGATGGGCAAAGGCGTTACTCCGCAAACGACGATTTAATTCTTCTTATGGTCCGGGGCGTCGCGCGCTGATCATAGCAGCCTGGGCAAGCTTGGCATCCTCAGAATAGGTTGGGTGTGCAGTTCCAGGCAATGTGCTAAAGATAATCGAATAAAACATACAAGACCGTCTCAGAGGTGGCCCATTGGGCCAGGCAGTCAGATTAGGCTGTACTACCGGGACAAGGTTCTGCTCTAAGGTCACGCATGAACGCTTCGTTGCTCGAAACTCCGCTGCGCCGCCTGCCCTTCAGCTTCGCCAAGCGTCATGGCGTGGTGTTCGTCATGCATGACGGCCGCGCCAGCCTGACTCATCGCGCCGACTGCGACCTGGTCGCGTTGGCCGAAGCCCAGCGTTTTGCCGGGCGCTGTCTACCGCTGCAGGTGCTCGGCACTCACGAATTCGCCCAGGCGCTGGGCGCGGCCTATCAGCACGATTCCGCTTCCATGCAGCTGGCCGAGGATATCGGCGGCAGCCTCGACCTGGCCTCGCTGGCCGATCAGGTGCCGGAAACCGAAGACCTGCTGGAGCAGGAAGACGACGCGCCGATCATCCGTCTGATCAACGCCATCCTTGGCGAGGCGATCAAGGAAAACGCCTCAGATATTCATCTGGAAACTTTCGAGAAGCGCCTAGTGGTGCGCTTTCGCGTCGACGGCATCCTGCGCGAGGTGCTCGAACCCAAGCGCGAGCTGGCCGCGTTGCTGGTGTCGCGGGTCAAGGTCATGGCGCGCCTGGATATCGCCGAGAAGCGCGTGCCGCAGGACGGGCGCATCTCGCTCAAGGTCGGCGGACGCGAGGTGGATATTCGCGTCTCCACGCTGCCGTCGGCCAATGGCGAGCGGGTGGTGTTGCGCCTGCTCGACAAGCAGGCCGGGCGCCTGTCGTTGCAGCATCTGGGCATGCGCGGCGAGGATCGCGCGCTAATGGAGCAGACCGTGCGCAAGCCGCACGGCATCCTGTTGGTCACCGGGCCCACCGGTTCGGGCAAGACCACCACGCTGTATGCCAGCCTGGTCAGCCTCAACGACCACACGCGCAATATCCTCACCGTTGAAGACCCGATCGAATATCACCTCGAAGGCATCGGCCAGACTCAGGTCAACACCAAGGTGGATATGACCTTTGCCCGTGGCCTGCGCGCCATCCTGCGCCAGGACCCGGACGTGGTGATGGTCGGAGAGATCCGCGATAAGGAAACCGCCGAGATCGCCGTGCAGGCCTCGCTGACCGGCCATCTGGTGCTGTCGACCCTGCATACCAACAGCGCCATCGGCGCCATTACCCGACTGGTGGACATGGGCGTGGAGCCCTTCCTACTGTCGTCCTCCTTGCTCGGCGTACTGGCCCAGCGTCTGGTGCGCGTGCTGTGCCCAGCATGCAAGGAACCTTACCCGGCCGATGCGGCCGAATGCGCGTTGCTCGGCGTGCCGGCCAGCCCGCCGCCGACCCTGTATCACGCCCGCGGCTGCGCCCATTGCCATCAACAGGGCTATCGCGGGCGTACCGGCATCTACGAGCTGGTGGTGTTCGACGAGACCATGCGCACTCTGGTGCACAGCCGCGCTTCCGAGCAGGACATGACTCGTCATGCCCGCACTTTGGGGCCGAGCATCCGTGACGATGGCCGGCGCAAGGTGCTGGAAGGGGTGACCACGGTCGAGGAAGTGCTGCGCGTGACGCGGGAAGAATGATGAGGATCACCGGTTTTGCGTCTGCAGTGCCCTCTGTGGGAGCGGTCTTGACCGCGAATTGTCGACCCACGGTCGATTTGGTCACGTTCAACGGATATACGAGCTAGCCATGGCCGCCTTTGAATACATCGCCCTGGATGGGCGCGGCCGCCAGCAGAAGGGCGTGCTGGAAGCCGACAGCGCGCGTCAGGTGCGCCAACTGTTGCGCGAGCGGCAGTTGGCACCGCTGGAGGTCAAGGCCACGCGCAGCCGCGAGCAGAACAGTGGCGGGGCGCGCCTGGGCTTTGCCCGGGGTCTGTCGGCACCTGATCTGGCGCTGGTCACCCGCCAATTGGCGACGCTGATCCAGGCGGCGCTGCCCATCGAGGAAGCACTGCGCGCAGCAGCGGCGCAATCCACCAGTTCGCGTATCCAGGGCATGTTGCTGGCGGTGCGCGCTCGCGTGCTGGAAGGCCATAGCCTGGCCGGCAGCCTCAAGGAATTTCCGGCCGCCTTCCCCGAGCTGTACCGCGCCACCGTGGCGGCTGGTGAGCACGCCGGGCATCTCGGCCCGGTGCTGGAGCAGTTGGCCGATTACACCGAGCAGCGTCAGCAATCGAGGCAGAAGGTGCAACTGGCGCTGCTTTATCCGGTGATTCTGATGTGCGCCTCGTTGCTGATCGTCGGCTTCCTGCTGGGTTATGTGGTGCCGGATGTGGTCAAGGTGTTCGTCGATTCCGGGCAGACATTACCAGCGCTGACGCGTGGCTTGATCGCCCTGAGTGATTGGGTCAAGGCCTGGGGGCTGGCTGCGCTGGTCGTGCTGATATTGGCGGTGGTCGCCTTGCGTGCCGCGCTGCGTGATGAGGGCTTCCGCCTGCGCTGGCACCGCTTGCTGCTGCGCCTGCCGCTGATCGGCCGGCTGGGGCGCGCCACCGATTGCGCGCGCTTCGCCTCGACCCTGGCGATCCTTACCCGCAGTGGCGTGCCGCTGGTCGAGGCGTTGGCAATCGCCGGCGAGGTGATCGGCAACCGGGTGATTCGTGGCGAGGTGCTGGTGGCCGCGCAGAAAGTGCGCGAGGGCGGCAGCCTGACTCGGTCGCTGGAGGCCACCGGGCAGTTCCCGCCGATGATGCTGCACATGATCGCCAGCGGAGAACGCTCCGGCGAGCTGGATCAGATGTTGGCGCGCACGGCGAAGAACCAGGAAAACGACCTCAGCGCGCAGATCGCCTTGCTGGTCGGATTGTTCGAGCCGTTCATGCTGGTTTTCATGGGGGCAGTGGTGCTGGTGATCGTGCTGGCCATCCTGCTGCCGATTCTTTCGTTGAACCAAATGGTGGGGTAGCAGGTGAGAAAAGCTCAGACAGGTTTCACGCTTATCGAAATCATGGTGGTTGTCGTCATTCTCGGGATTCTCGCCGCACTGGTGGTGCCACAGGTGATGAGCCGGCCGGATCAAGCCAAGGTCACCGCCGCGCAGAACGACATCCGCGCCATCGGTGCGGCGCTGGACATGTACAAGCTCGACAACCACAACTACCCCAGCACCCAGCAGGGGCTGGAGGCGCTGGTGAACAGGCCGAGCGGCAACCCGCCGGCGAAGAACTGGAACAAGGACGGCTACCTCAAGCGCCTACCGATCGACCCCTGGGGCAATCCCTATCAATACCTGGCGCCTGGCACCAAGGGTGCCTTCGATCTCTATTCGCTCGGCGCCGATGGCAAGCAGGGCGGCAGCGACCTGAACGCCGATATCGGCAACTGGGATCTCTGACCCGACCATGCCGTCGTTCGCCCGTAGGAGCGAGTGTTGCGAGCGAAGCGTTCGACAACGCCCATGTTCGCGAGCAGAGCTCGCTCCTACAAACCCTGGTCAGCGCGGCTTTACCCTGATCGAGCTGCTGGTGGTGCTGGTCATCCTCGGCAGCCTGATCGGCCTGGCGGTGTTCAGCACCGGCATCGCCGGGCCGTCGCGCGAGTTGCGTAGCGAGGCCGAGCGGCTCAGCGGGCTGATCGGCGTGCTGGTCGACGAAGCGGTGCTGGACAACCGCGAATACGGGCTGAGCTTCACCCGTGAGGGCTACCGGGTGATGCGTTACGACCCGCTGCGCGCCGAGTGGCAGGCGCTGGATCGGCAGACACACCGTTTGCCGGAGTGGGCCGAGTTGTCGTTCGAGGTCGAGGGCGAGGCGCTCGCCCTGCCGGCAACGAGCAGTACGGGCGCGCCGCAGCTGCTGATTCTCTCCAGCGGCGAGGTGACCCCGTTTCGCCTGCGTCTGGGCGAACGGCGGCGCGATGGCTTGCGCCTGCAATTGTCCAGCGACGGCTTTGGCCTGCCGCGTGTCGAGGAGCTGGGTGCGGGGCGCGCTGGATGAAGGGCGCGCGCGGTTTTACGCTGCTCGAAGTGCTGGTGGCCCTGGCCATCTTCGCCCTGGTCGCCGCCAGCGTGCTGACCGCCAGTGCGCGTAGCGTGCGTACCGCCAGTCAGCTGGAGGACAAGACCCTGGCCATGTGGGTGGCCGACAATCGTCTGACCGAGTTGCAACTGGCCGACACGCCGCCAGCCGATGGCCGCGACCAAGGGCAGGTGGAATTCGCCGGGCGTCGCTGGCTCTGGCAGAGCGAGATCCAGGCGACCAGCGAGCCGGCCATGCGTCGGGTGACGCTTTGGGTCGCCGCTGAGGCGCGCGGCGCTAGCGGCGATCTGCGTGAGCGGGCACTGGTCAGCCTCAGCGGGTTTCTGGGGGCGCCGCAGTGATTCGTCTGCCCTGTTGGAGCGAGCTCTGCTCGCGAAAAGGCATGGATGCGGGTTCGCGAGCAGAGCTCGCTCCTACAAAATCACGTCAGCGCGGCTTCACCCTGCTGGAGCTGCTGATCGCTATCGCCATCTTCGCCCTGCTTGGGCTGGCCACCTACCGCATGCTCGACAGCGTGCTCAGCGCTGATGCCGTTACCCGTGAGCACGAGCGCCAGTTGCGTGAGCTGACTCGTGCGTTGTCCGCTTTCGAGCGCGATCTGCGCCAGGTGACGGTGCGGCCGATTCGCGATGGTTTCGGCGATGCCCAGCCGGCATTGCACAGCGATCTGGCCGATGCCACGGCGTTGGAGCTGAGCCGTGCTGGCTGGCGCAACCCGCTCGGCCAGTCGCGAGCCGAGGTGCAGCGTGTGCGCTGGCAGCTCAGTGGCGAGCAATGGCAGCGGCGTTATTGGCGTGTGCTGGACCGCGCGCAGGACAGCGCACCGCAAATCCAGCAGGCGCTTGATGGCGTCGAGTCGCTGAGCCTGAGCTACCTGGACAAGGACGGGCAGTGGCAGCCCGACTGGCCCCCGGCCAATGCGACCGGCGATGGCCTGCTTACCGAACTGCCGCGTGCGGTGGAGCTGCGCCTGCAGCATCGTCGCTATGGCGAGCTGCGTCGCCTACTCCGCCTGCCTGATCTGCCGGTGCAGAACCGTAGCGGTGCGGGCGATCCGGCCGAGGCGCCACAGTCATGAGGCGCCAGAACGGGGTGGCCCTGATCACCGTATTGCTGGTGGTTGCCGTGGTCACGGTGGTCTGCGCCGGGCTGATCGCCCGGCAGCAGCTGTCGATACGCAGCAGTGCCAACCAGTTGCACGTGACGCAGGCCTGGCAATACGCGCTGGGTGGCGAGACCTTGGCCAAGGCGGTTCTACAACGTGATCTGCGCCAGGGCGATCCGCGCCAGCCCGTGGACCATCCACTGGAAGCCTGGGCCAGGCCGTTGAAGTTCCCGCTGGATGAGGGCGGCGAGCTGCGCGTGCGTATCGTCGACCCCAGCGGGCGCTTCAATCTCAACAGCCTGGTGCGCCAGGGCCGGCCTAACGAGTTGGCGGTATTGCGTCTGCGCCGTCTGTTGCAGCGCCTGGGCATGGATAAACCCTACGCCGAGCGTCTGCTGGACTGGCTGGACAACGACAGCGAGCCGCAGGGTGGCAGGGGCGCCGAGGACAGCCAGTACCTGCTGGCGACGCCGCCTTATCGTACGGCTAACCGTGAGATCACCGATGTTTCCGAGTTGCGCCTGTTGCTGGAGATGGAGGAGGCCGACTATCGACGTTTGCTGCCCTTCGTCAGTGCGTTGCCCGGCGAGGCGTTGCTCAACGTCAATACGGCCAGCGCCATGGTGCTCTCCAGCTTGTCCGATGGTTTGACGCCGGATGCGGCGCTGGCGCTGATCGCCGCGCGTGGCGCCGATGGCTACGCCAGCCCGGCAGCCTTTGCCGCGCAGCCTGCGCTGGCCGGGTTGGGGGAACAGGTGGTGCAGGGGCTGGCGGTTGGCAGCCAGTATTTCGAGGTGTTCAGCGAAGTGAGCCTGGGTGAACGCCGGGTGGTATTGCGCAGCCTGTTGCAGCGCAGCAATGATGGCCGGGTCAGTGTCCTGGCGCGTGACCTGGGGCAGGGCGGGCTGCCGCCAGCGCCGATTGAGGAAGAACAAGAATGACACCCCTATGGATTTTCCTGCCGCCCGAGGCGTGCCACGAACTGTCCGCGAATCTTCCCGTGCAGTGGGTCACGGCAGACGGCAGCCGCTCCTTGAGCCTGTCCGATGCCCTGGCGGATTTGCCCGTGCACTGGGAACTGGTGCTACCGGTGGAGGCCGTGACTGCATGCGCCGTGCACTTGCCGACGCAGAAGGCGCGCTGGATGCGCCAGGCGCTGCCGTTCGCGGTGGAGGAACTGCTGGCCGAGGATGTCGAACTGATGCATTTGGCCCTGGGCGAGCGCCTGGGCGATGGCCGGCATCGGGTCTATGCCATGCGCGTCGCCTGGCTACGTGAATGCCTGGCGCTGTTCGCCGCGCAGCCACCTCAGGCCATCCGCGTCGACGCTGACCTGCTGCCGCGCCACGGCAGCCAACTGCTCTGGCTGCACTCGCGTTGGTTGCTGGGGGGCGAGGCGCCCTGGCGTCTGGCCCTGCAAGGTGAGGACTGGCCGGCGCTGGCAGGACGTTGCACGCCACCCTGCGTCGCGCGAGCGCCGGCCAGCCAGGCGCTGCCCGAGCCGGTCGATGAACGGCTACAAGTGGCGGATGCGCATCAATGGCTGGTGCAACAGGGCGGTGGCGTCGACCTGGCACAGGGCGCGTTCGCCCTGCGCCAGAGCGGCGAGGGTTGGCTGCGCTGGCGCCCGCTGGGCGGGGTGCTGGCGCTGTGTCTGGTCTTGCAGTGGGGCTTCAATCTGGCGCAGGGCTGGTATCTGCAGCGCGAAGCCGATGCCTACGCTGCCTCCAGTGAGGCGCTGTATCGCGAGCTGTTTCCGCAGGACAACAAGCTGATCAACCTGCGTGCGCAGTTCGATCAGCACCTGGCGCAGTCTGCCGGCAGCGACAGCCCGCTACTCGGATTGCTTGCCGAAGTGGCTGCCGCTTTGAATGCCGATGGCGCTGCACAGGTGCAGGTCAACCAGCTCGACTACAGCGCGATTCGCGCTGATCTGTCGCTGCAGTTGCAGGCGCCTGGGTTCGCCGAGTTGGAACGCTTGCGCGAGCGCCTGGAGGATGCAGGGCTGTCCGTGCAGATGGGCTCGGCCAGCCGCGATGCCGAGGGTGTCAGCGCGCGCGTGGTGATAGGAGGATGACCGGCATGTCGAAGATGGGCCTGAGCGAAAGCCTGCAACAGCAATGGCAGCGCTCACCATTGGCGCTGCGCTGGCAGGGGCTGCCGGCTCGTGATCGTCTGGCGCTGATGGCGCTGAGCGTCTTTCTGCTGCTGGTGCTGTTCTATCTGGCGTTGTGGCAACCGGCGCAGCGCCACGCAGATGAGGCACGCG
This sequence comes from Pseudomonas sp. UBA7530, assembly GCF_002479365.1. Taxonomy (NCBI): domain Bacteria; kingdom Pseudomonadati; phylum Pseudomonadota; class Gammaproteobacteria; order Pseudomonadales; family Pseudomonadaceae; genus Pseudomonas; species Pseudomonas sp. UBA7530. The sequence goes on along the minus strand of NZ_DLMS01000001.1, from coordinate 817,987 downwards.
CCGCGTTCGAGGAGCAGCGCGCCCTGTATGCGTACCTGCAAAGCCGTGCGCCGCAGGTACAGGGCCGTGACCTGCAGCCACGCCCCAGCCTTGACCCCGCGCGCCTGCAGGGTGTGGTCACAGCCACCGCGGCCGAGCAGGGGCTGGTAATCGAGCGCCTGGATACCGAAGGCTTTGGCGCCGTGCAGGTCAACCTGCAGCCGGTGGCGTTCGCCCAGTTGTTGCGCTGGATCGAGGCGCTGGAGGGGCAGGGCATACGCGTCGAGGAAGCCGGGCTGGATCGCGCCGAGGAGAACCGCGTCATCGCGCGCCTGAGCCTGCGTGCTGGCGAGTGATCCGGTACATCTGTTGGCAAGCATTCCCGCCACTCTTGCAAAGGCGGGAGTCCAAGTGTGGGCCACTTGGGTTCCCACCTGCGCGGGAATGAGGGTTGTCGTGGAATGACGACGGCTGTTGCACGGCCTGTTCTCTGCGCATGGCTCACCCTACAGCCGACGGCCTAGGCGGTAACAACGCGCACCCGATTGGGCGGTTAGGGAACGTCGACGCCCCGATAAGGTGCCAATGATGACTTTCAATGAAACTGCGAAACGGCCCTAGCGCCCATGCTGTGGCGGTTTCGTAATTTATGGCCTGAGTATTGCTGTAGATATCCGTTTAACTTTTTCTGCTTGATCACTCCTTTTGCTAGCTGTCAATATCTGCCCTCGGCGCAGCCAGTGCTTCTGTAATTAGTTGTCGCATTGAGGAAATATCGCCTCATTGCCTGCCGCTAGAATGCCGCTCACCCAGCCAAGGCCCTTTGCCGCTTGTCCACCACGACAGCGCAGCACCGCCTTCTACAATCCATAAAAGGCCCGGGCCCCTCACTGCCATCGATGTCATACCCAATTCGAAGGAGCAAAGAATGAAGAAGATCGCACTGCTCGGCGCCCTGGCGCTGTCCCTGATGTCGCCCCTGGCGCTGGCCGAGAAGCCGCTGCGCATTGGCATCGAGGCGGCCTATCCACCCTTCGCATTCAAGACTCCCGATGGTCAGATCGCCGGCTTCGACTACGACATCGGCAACGCCCTGTGCGAAGAAATGAAGGTCGAGTGCAAGTGGATCGAGCAGGAGTTCGACGGTCTGATCCCGGCGCTGAAGGTGCGCAAGTTCGACGCCGTGCTGTCGTCCATGTCGATCACCGAAGATCGCAAGAAGTCCGTGGACTTCACCGGCAAGTACTACGCCACCCCGGCCAAGCTGGCGATGAAAGCCGGTACCGAGCTCAAGGACCCGCTGGTCGACCTGAAAGGCAAGAAGATCGGTGTGCAGCGCTCGTCCGTGTATGACCGTTACGCCACCGACATTTTCGCTCCGGCCGGTGCCGAAATCGTGCGCTACAGCTCGCAGAACGAAGTGTTCCTGGACATGCAGTCCGGCCGCCTCGACGCCACCCTGGCCGACTCGGTGAACATCGATGACGGTTTCCTCAAGACCGACGGTGGCAAGGGCTTCGCCTTCGTAGGTCCGGACTTCACCGACGTGAAGTACTTCGGCGAAGGCCAGGGCATTGCCGTGCGCAAGGGCGACAAGGCACTGGCCGACAAGATTAGCGCCGCCATCCTGGCCATTCGCGCCAACGGCAAGTACAAGGAAGTGCAGGACAAGTACTTCGACTTCGACGTTTACGGCGAGTAAACGCTCCGAGGCAGATTGAAGTGGCACTAACCTTTGCCGAGGTTGTGCCACTTTTTTCTTGGTTCATTCTCGATCGCTGCCTGTTCGCCTGTGCTGGCATTCAGGTGTGTCGTCGCCCCGGCGACATCCATTTTCTTTGTGCGATACGGCGCCATCCTGGTGCCTGAGAGGTATTGGCGCATGCTTCAAGGCTACGGCTCGACCATTCTCGATGGTGCCTGGCTTACCGTGCAGTTGGCGCTGCTGTCGATGGCGGTCGCCGTCGCGCTTGGCCTGCTCGGTGCGGCTTTTCGTCTGTCACCGGTGAAATGGCTGGCCCTGATGGGCGAGACCTACGCCACGGTGATTCGCGGTATTCCCGAACTGGTGCTGATTCTGCTGATTTTCTTCGGCGGTCAGGACCTGGTGAACCGCATCGCCCCGTTGCTGGGGCATGAGGATTACATCGATATCAATCCATTCGTTGCAGGCGTTGGCACGTTGGGCTTCATCTACGGTGCCTATCTGTCGGAAACCTTCCGCGGCGCCTTCATGGCCATCCCCAAGGGGCAGGGCGAGGCAGGCATGGCGTATGGCATGAGCCCGCTGCGGGTGTTCTTGCGCATCCTCGTGCCGCAGATGATCCGCCTGGCGATTCCCGGCCTGACCAACAACTGGCTGGTGCTGGTCAAGGCCACCGCGCTGATCTCCCTGGTCGGCCTGCAGGACATGATGGCCCGCGCCAAGAGTGCAGGCGATGCGACGCGCGAGCCATTCACCTACATCCTCCTGGCGGCGGCCGTGTACCTGGCGATCACCAGTGTGTCGCTACTGGTGTTGCGCTATCTCGAGCGCCGCTATTCGGTCGGCGTGAAAGCCGCCGAGCTCTGAGGGAGTGACCATGCTTTTCGATTACAACGTGGTACTCGACAGCCTGCCGCTGTATTTCGGTGGCGTGCTGGTGACCCTCAAGCTGTTGCTCATTGCGCTGGCCGTGGGCCTGTTGCTGGCAGTGCCGCTGGCGATCATGCGGGTGTCCACGCAGAAACTGATCAACTTCCCGGCGTGGCTCTACACCTATGTGATCCGTGGCACGCCGATGCTGGTGCAGTTGTACCTGCTGTACTACGGCCTGGCCCAGTTCGAAAGCGTGCGCGAGAGTTTCATGTGGCCTTACCTGTCCAGCGCCACCTTCTGCGCCTGTCTGGCCTTCGCCATCAATACCAGTGCCTACACGGCTGAGATCCTAGCGGGCAGTCTCAAGTCCACGCCGCACGGCGAGATCGAGGCGGCCAAGGCCATGGGCATGTCGCGCAGCAAGCTGTATCGGCGCATCCTGCTGCCGTCGGCGTTGCGCCGTGCGCTGCCGCAATACAGCAACGAGGTGATCATGATGCTGCACACCACGAGTCTGGCCTCGGTGGTGACCCTCATCGACATCACCGGCGCTGCCAAGACCGTCAGCTCGCAGTACTACCTGCCATTCGAAGCCTACCTCACTGCCGGCCTGTTCTACCTGGCGCTGACCTTCATCCTGGTGCGCCTGTTCAAGCTGGCCGAACGCCGCTGGCTGGCCTACCTGGCGCCGCGCAAGGCCTGACGCCATGACGATTCAAGAGAACCCGAACATGTACAAACTCGAAGTTCAGGACCTGCACAAGCGCTACGGCAGCCATGAGGTGATCAAGGGCGTGTCGATGGCGGCCAAGGCCGGCGACGTGATCAGCATCATCGGCTCCAGTGGCTCGGGCAAGAGCACCTTCCTGCGCTGCCTGAACCTGCTGGAGCAGCCGCATGCGGGCAAGATTCTGCTCAACGGTGAAGAGCTGAAGCTGGTGCCGGCCAAGGACGATTCGTTGCGCGCCGCCGATGCCAGGCAGTTGCAGCGCATGCGCTCGCGCCTGGCCATGGTGTTCCAGCACTTCAACCTGTGGTCGCACATGAGCGCTCTGGAGAATGTCATGGAGGCGCCGGTGCATGTGCTCGGCGTGAGCAAGGCCGAGGCCCGCGACAAGGCCGAGCACTACCTGGCCAAGGTTGGCGTGGCGCATCGCAAGGATGCCTACCCGGCGCACATGAGCGGTGGCGAGCAGCAGCGCGTGGCCATTGCCCGTGCTCTGGCGATGGAGCCGGAGGTGATGCTGTTCGACGAGCCGACTTCGGCACTCGACCCGGAGTTGGTCGGAGAAGTGCTCAAGGTGATGCAGGACCTGGCCACCGAAGGCCGCACCATGGTGGTGGTGACCCACGAGATGGGGTTTGCCCGCGAGGTGTCGAATCAGCTGGTGTTCCTGCACAAGGGGTTGGTGGAAGAGCGCGGTTGCCCGAAGGAAGTGCTGGCCAATCCGCAATCCGAGCGGCTCAAGCAGTTCCTTTCCGGTAGTCTCAAATAATAAGAAGCTAGACTGCGCACTGAACCGGTGCACAGCGGACCTTGAACAGACACTAATGACCCCCCATCGAATTGGCTTTTTGTACTGGCCTGGCACCAAGGCTTTGACTCTGTCTCTGGCGGAGGAGGCCCTGCGCGTCGCCCAGCGGGTGCATCCGGAAGTGGTGTACGAGCTGGTGTTTCTTCAGGCCGAGCCGCTGGCGGCCGGTGACTGGCGTCTGCCGGGCGAGCCCTGGGCCGGGCATCTGGACGGGCTGGACAAGCTGTTCCTGCTTGCCGATGCGCCACCAGCGCAGGTGTCCGCCGGCCTCGCGGCTGCACTCAAGCAGCAGGTGCGTAGCGGTTGCGTGATTGGCGGGCTGTCTGCCGGGGTCTATCCGCTGGCCCAGCTTGGTTTGCTCGATGGCTATCGCGCCGCGGTGCACTGGCGTTGGCAGGATGATTTCTCCGAGCGCTTCCCCAAGGTCATCGCCACCAGCCATCTGTTCGACTGGGATCGTGATCGCCTGACCGCCTGCGGCGGCATGGCCGTGCTCGATCTGCTGCTGGCGCTGCTGGCGCGCGACCACGGTGCCGAACTGGCTGGTGCGGTGAGCGAGGAACTGGTGGTCGAACGCATTCGCGAGGGCGGTGAGCGTCAGCGCATTCCGTTGCAGAATCGCCTGGGCTCCAGCCACCCGAAGCTGACCCAGGCCGTGCTGCTGATGGAGGCCAATATCGAGGAGCCGCTGACCACCGACGAGATCGCCCAGCACGTGTGCGTGTCGCGTCGGCAGCTGGAGCGCATCTTCAAGCAGTATCTCAATCGTGTGCCCAGCCAGTACTACCTAGAGCTGCGCCTGAACAAGGCGCGCCAATTGCTGATGCAGACCAGCAAGTCGATCATCCAGATTGGCCTGTCCTGCGGGTTCTCCTCGGGGCCGCACTTCTCCAGCGCCTACCGCAACTTCTTCGGCGCCACGCCGCGCGATGACCGCAATCAGCGCCGCAGCAACAGCCCCTTCGAGCTGACCTCCAGCCCCGTCGAGCGCGGTTGATTCGTCTCGTAGGAGCGAGCTGTAGCCCGGATGAAATCCGGGATATCTGACGTCGATCCCGGATTTCATCCGGGCTACGCAAGCGAGCGTTTCGATACCGACCGGTCAAGCTGCGGAGATTTTTCCCTGCGGCGTGTTCCGGGCGCTGATCTGCGATTAAACTGCGCCTTTCCGACGCTTTCTGTCGCTTGGACGAAAACCCGCGGAAAACCTGGGGTGGCGCTGTAAGAAGTTGTCGCATGGCGACAATGCCGGCCCTGATTCAGTCCCTACAATCCTTGCATTCCCAGTCGTTTCGGGCGTTTCGCCGCCTGCCTGCGACCGGTATTTCTCATCAGGAGAGCTTTGATGTCCGTTCAGCACGATGCGGTGCAACGCGCCGACTTCGACCAGTTCATGGTCCCCAACTACGCCCCTGCTGCCTTCGTCCCTGTGCGCGGCCTGGGTTCGCGAGTCTGGGATCAGAGCGGCCGAGAGCTGATCGACTTCGCCGGCGGCATCGCCGTCAACGTGCTGGGCCACTGCCACCCGGCGCTGGTTGCGGCGCTGACCGAGCAGGCCAATACCCTGTGGCACATCTCCAACGTCTTCACCAACGAGCCGACCCTGCGCCTGGGCAAGAAGCTGGTCGAGGCGACCTTCGCCGAGCGCGTGTTCTTCTGCAACTCTGGCGCCGAGGCCAACGAGGCCGCGTTCAAGCTGGCGCGTCGCGTCGCCCATGACCGTTTCGGCGCGGAGAAGCATGAGATCATCGCAGCCACCAACAGCTTCCACGGTCGCACCCTGTTCACCGTCAGCGTCGGTGGCCAGCCGAAGTACTCCGACGGTTTCGGGCCGAAGATCCAGGGCATCACCCACGTGCCGTACAACGATCTGGAAGCGCTGAAAGCGGCCATTTCCGACAAGACCTGCGCCGTGGTGCTGGAGCCGATTCAGGGCGAGGGCGGTGTGCTGCCGGCGGACAAGGCCTACCTGGAAGGCGCTCGCGAGCTGTGCAATGCGCACAACGCGCTGCTGGTGTTCGACGAGGTGCAGAGCGGCATGGGCCGTACCGGCGAGCTGTTCGCCTATATGAACTACGGCGTGGTGCCGGACATTCTCTCCAGCGCCAAGAGCCTGGGCGGCGGTTTCCCCATCGCGGCGATGCTCACCACCACCGAGCTGGCCAAGCATTTCGCGCCGGGCACCCACGGCACCACTTATGGCGGCAACCCGCTGGCCTGCGCGGTCGGTGAGGCGGTGCTGGACATCGTCAACACCCGTCAGACGCTGGATGGCGTCAAGGCCAGGAGCGAACAGTTCAAGACACGTCTGCTGGCGCTGGGCAAGCAGTACGGCCTGTTCGAGCAGGTGCGTGGCATGGGCCTGCTGCTCGGCTGCGTGCTCAATGCCGAGTGGGTGGGCAAGGCCAAGCAGGTGCTCGATGCGGCCACGGCCGAAGGCCTGATGATTCTGCAGGCCGGCCCGGACGTGGTGCGTTTCGCCCCGAGCCTGGTGGTCGACGAGGCCGATATCGAAGAGGGCCTGGCCCGTTTCGAGCGTGCGCTGGGCAAACTGACGACGGCCTGAGTCTTCGTTGACATGCTTTGGGAGGGGCTTTAGCCGCGACAATCGCCGCTGAAGCGTTTCCCGCGGCTGTCCGCCCGACCCTGACTACGAATCTTGCAGCTTCCGTGTTTAGAAGGAGTGACCCATGCTGGTGATGCGCCCTGCGCAAATGGCGGACCTGGCGGATGTGCAGCGACTGGCTGCCGACAGTCCGGTGGGGGTCACTTCATTGCCGGACGATGCAGGCCGGTTGGGCGACAAGATCGCCGCATCGGAGGCATCCTTCGCCGCCGAAGTCAGTTTCAATGGTGAGGAAAGCTACTTCTTCGTCCTCGAGGACACCGACAGCGGTCGACTGGTCGGCTGTTCCGGCATCGTCGCCTCGGCTGGCTATTCCGAGCCCTTCTACAGCTTTCGCAACGAAACCTTCGTGCACAACTCGCGCGAGCTGAAGATCCACAACAAGATTCACGTGCTGTCGCTATGTCACGACCTGACCGGCAACAGCCTGCTCACCAGTTTTTACGTCGAGCGCCCGCTGGTCAGCAGCGTATTCGCCGAACTCAATTCTCGCGGACGCCTGCTGTTCATGGCCGGGCATCCGGAGCGTTTTGCCGATGCGGTGGTGGTGGAGATCGTCGGCCACAGCGACGAGAGCGGCGATTCACCATTCTGGGATTCGGTGGGGCGCAACTTCTTCGACATGACCTACGCCGAGGCAGAGCGCCTGTGCGGCCTCAAGAGCCGCACCTTCCTTGCCGAGCTGATGCCGCATTACCCGATCTACGTGCCGCTGCTCTCCGACGAGGCGCAGGAGGCCATGGGGCAGGTGCATCCGCGGGCGCAGATCACCTTCGACATCCTCATGCGCGAAGGCTTCGAGACCGATCACTACATCGATATCTTCGACGGTGGCCCGACCCTGCATGCGCGCACCTCGGGCATTCGCAGCATTGCGCAGAGCCGCCTGGTGCCGGTGAAAATCGGCGAGGCCGAGGCCGGTGGTCGCCAGTATCTGGTCAGCAACGGCCAGCTGCAGGACTTCCGCGCCGTCGTCGCCGACCTCGACTGGGTGCCGGGCAAGCCTGTCACCCTGAACGCAGCGACCGCCGAAGTGCTCGGCGTGGGCGAGGGCGGCAGTGTTCGCCTGGTGGCGGTTTGAATCGAAGCGGCAGTCCCAGGCTGTAAGCCAGCCTGGCTTCTGACTTGTAGCTTGGCGCTTGAAGCCAATAGCTGATCCGGAGGATCCAATGATTGTTCGTCCCGTGCGCAGCGCCGACTTGCCGGCCCTGATCGACCTGGCTCGCAGTACCGGCGCCGGCCTGACCACGCTGCCGGCCAACGAGGAGCGCCTGGCGCATCGGGTCGGCTGGGCGGAAAAGGCCTTTCGCGGCGAGGCCGAGCGTGCCGATGCCGACTACCTGTTCGTACTCGAGGACGATGCCGGCAAGGTAGTGGGCATTTCTGCGGTGGCCGGTGCCGTCGGTCTGCGTGAGCCCTGGTACAACTACCGCGTCGGCCTGACCGTCAGTGCTTCGCAGGAACTGAACATCCATCGCCAGGTGCCGACGCTGTTCATGGCCAACGACCTGACCGGCAATTCCGAGTTGTGCTCGCTGTTCCTGCACGCCGATCACCGCAGCGGCCTCAATGGTCGATTGCTGTCGAAGGCGCGCCTTCTGTTCATCGCCGAGTTTCGCGAGCTGTTCGGCGACAAGGTCATCGCCGAGATGCGCGGCATGTCGGACGAGCGTGGGAGTTCGCCGTTCTGGGAGAGCCTCGGCCGGCATTTCTTCAAGATGGAATTCTCTCAGGCCGACTACCTCACTGGTGTTGGCAACAAGGCCTTCATCGCCGAGCTGATGCCCAAGTTTCCGCTTTACACCTGCTTTCTCTCCGAAGATGCGCGGGCCGTGATCGGTCGTGTGCACCCGGATACCGAGCCAGCACTGGCCATGCTCAAGGCCGAGGGTTTCAGTTATCAGGGCTACGTCGATATCTTCGACGCGGGCCCGGCCATCGAGGCGCAAACCGCGAAGATCCGTGCCGTGCGTGACAGCCAGAACCTGGTCCTGGCCATCGGCACGCCAGGCGACGACGCCGAGCAGTTCCTGGTGCACAACCGCAAGCGTCAGGACTGCCGCATTACCGCCGCGCCGGCGCGCCTGGCGGCCGGCACCCTGGTGGTCGATCCGCTGACCGCCAAGCGTCTGCGCCTTTGGGCAGGTGATCAGGTGCGCGCGGTGCCGCTGGCGGCACACGGCTGAGTTATGGGTTTGTGCGGCGGCCCACGCAGGCCGCTGGAAAATGCTGGGAGTGGTAGAACAAGATGAACACTCATTACATCGCAGGTCAGTGGCAGTCCGGTCAGGGCGAGCCGCTGCAATCGCTCGATCCGGTCAGCCAAGCCGTGCTCTGGCAGGGCCAGGGCGCCACTGCTGCGCAGGTCGACGCTGCCGTTGCTGCTGCGCGCGGCGCGTTCTCGCTGTGGGCAGCGCATTCGCTGGACGGCCGCATCGCCGTGCTGGAGCGCTTCGCCGCCTGCCTGAAAACGCGTGCCGACGAAGTGGCGCGGGCGATCGGTGAAGAGACCGGCAAACCACTGTGGGAAGCTGCCACCGAAGTGAACAGCATGGTGGGCAAGGTCGCCATTTCCATCCAGAGCTACCGCGAGCGCACCGGCGAGAAGAGCGGCCCGCTGGGCGACGCCACCGCCGTGCTGCGGCATAAACCACATGGCGTGGTGGCGGTGTTCGGTCCCTACAACTTCCCCGGTCACCTGCCCAACGGGCATATCGTACCGGCCCTGCTGGCCGGTAACTGCGTGCTGTTCAAACCCAGCGAGCTGACGCCCAAGGTGGCCGAGCTGACCGTGCAATGCTGGATCGAGGCCGGGCTGCCCGAAGGCGTGCTCAGCCTGCTGCAGGGTGGCCGCGATACCGGCGTGGCCCTGGCCGGTCACTCCGGTATCGACGGGCTGTTCTTCACCGGCTCCAGCCGCACCGGCAACCTGCTGCATGCGCAGTTCGCCGGCCGTCCGGACAAGATCCTGGCGTTGGAGATGGGCGGCAACAACCCGCTGATCGTCGATGAGGTGGCCGATGTCGACGCCGCGGTCTACACCATCGTGCAGTCTGCATTCATTTCTGCCGGCCAACGCTGCACCTGCGCGCGTCGTCTGCTGGTGCCGCAAGGCGAGTGGGGTGACGCCCTGCTGGCGCGCCTGGTGCAGGTTGCCGCGCAGATCAAGGTGGGTCGCTTCGACGAGCAGCCAGCGCCGTTCATGGGCTCGGTGATTTCCCTGCAGGCCGCCGCGCAGCTGATGCAGGCGCAGCAGAACCTGCTGGCTGGTGGCGCCACGGCGCTGCTGGCGATGACCCAACCGCAATCGGGCGCCGCGTTGCTTACGCCCGGCATCCTCGATGTCACGGCGGTTGCCGAGCGTGCTGACGAGGAGCTCTTCGGGCCGCTGCTGCAGGTGATCCGCTACGAAAGCTTCGAGTCCGCCATCGCCGAAGCCAATGCCACCGCTTACGGCCTTGCCGCGGGGCTGCTGTCCGACTCACGCGCGCGCTTCGAGCAATTCTGGCTGCATAGCCGCGCCGGCATCGTCAACTGGAACAAGCAGCTCACCGGGGCCGCCAGCACTGCACCCTTCGGCGGTATCGGCGCCTCGGGCAACCATCGCGCCAGTGCCTACTACGCGGCGGATTATTGTGCCTACCCGGTGGCCGGGCTGGAGAGCGAAAGCCTGGCCCTCCCCGCGACCCTGACCCCGGGAGTGACCCTGTGATGGCCGCCTATGAAATGAACTTTGACGGCCTGGTCGGGCCGACGCACAACTACGGTGGGTTGTCCTACGGCAACGTCGCCTCGCAGAGCAACAGCCAGGTCGTGTCCAGCCCTCAAGAAGCAGCCAAGCAGGGCCTGGCGAAGATGAAGGCGCTGATGGACATGGGCTTCAAGCAGGGCGTACTGGCCCCGCAGGAGCGCCCGGATGTCGCTGCGTTGCGCCGTTTGGGCTTCACCGGCTGCGATGTCGAGGTGATCCAGCGCGCTGCGCATGAGGCCATGCCCCTTTTGGTGGCGAGCTGCTCGGCATCGAGCATGTGGACGGCCAATTCCTGCACTGTCAGCCCCAGTGCCGACACGGCGGACGGGCGCGTGCACTTCACCGCCGCCAACCTCAACTGCAAATTCCACCGCAGCATCGAGCACCCGACCACCAGCCGCGTATTGCAGGCGATGTTCGCCAACCAGGCACATTTTGCCCATCACCCGGCGCTACCGGCCGTGGCGCAGTTCGGCGACGAGGGCGCGGCCAATCACACGCGCTTCTGCAAGGGTTATGGCGATGCGGGGGTCGAGTTCTTCGTCTATGGGCGCAGCGCCTTCGATACCCGTTACCCGGCGCCGGCACGCTATCCCGCGCGGCAGACTCTGGAGGCCAGCCAGGCCGTGGCGCGCCTGCATGGGCTGAGCGAGGCCGGCGTGGTCTATGCCCAGCAGAATCCGGCGGTGATCGATCAGGGTGTGTTCCACAACGACGTGATCGCCGTGGGCAACGGCGAGGTGCTGTTCTATCACCAGGACGCCTTCCTCGATACCGGCAAGGTCCTGGCGGAGCTGGGCGACAAGCTGGCGCGGCGTGGCGGCAACTTCCAGGCCGTGTGCGTGCCCAGTGCTGCCGTCAGCGTGCAGGATGCGGTGCGTTCCTACCTGTTCAACAGCCAGCTGCTGACCCGAGCCGACGGCAGCATGCTGCTGATCGTGCCGGAAGAGTGCCGCAACAACGCCAGCGTCTGGCGCTACCTGCAGCAACTGACTGCCAGCGGCGGGCCGATCCGCGAGGTGCGTGTATTCGACCTCAAGCAGAGCATGCAGAACGGTGGCGGCCCGGCCTGTCTGCGCCTGCGCGTGGCGCTCAACGAACAGGAACTGGCGGCGGTCAATCCGGGCGTGGTGATGAGCGATGCGTTGCACGATACCCTGGTGGCCTGGGTCGACAAGCACTACCGCGACCGCCTGAGCGAAGCCGACCTGGCCGATCCGCAATTGCTGATCGAATCGCGCACGGCATTGGATGAACTGACGCAGATCCTTATACTGGGCTCGGTCTATCCTTTCCAACTGAACTGACCCACAGGGTGGATGTCGCTTGTTACATCCACCTCAGAACTCTCCCGGAGATTTTATGAGCGATGCGCTGCAACTGATTCTTGAAGATAACGACGGCACCCAACTGGAAACCTCCTGCAGCCGCTTCGCCGTGGTATGGCAGGGCAAGGAGTTGTGGGTCCAGGCCGTTGGCGATCAGTTGCTGATCGGTGTCGACGTGGAGGAGGGCGATACCGAGTACGCCAACCTGCTGCTGCGTCCGCAGGCCACCAACCTGGTCAGCCTGCAACTGGAGATGGAATCGGCGCTCGCCGATGACGACGATGATCATGTCCATGGCCCGGACTGCAATCATTAAGCCCTGAGGAGTATCCGATGCTTGCCCTCGGCAAACTGCTTGAACTGACCCTGGCCGGCCATGAGCCGTCGGCGAAGATTCAACTGACGCCCGATGGTACGCGTCTGCGCTGGCTGGACGAAGGCGCGCTGGAGGTGACCCCGCCTGCGGCGCGCGACAATGGCCTTGACCTGCTGCTGTCGGCCGGCATCCACGGCAACGAAACCGCGCCGATCGAATTGCTCGACCGTCTGCTGCGCGGCATCGCGCGGGGCGAGCTGCATCCTGCGGCGCGCATCCTCTTTCTGTTTGGCAACCCCGAGGCCATGCGCCGTGGCGAGCGTTACCTCGAGCAGGACCTCAATCGCCTGTTCAGCGGGCGTCACGAGCAGTCCAGCGGCTTCGAGGCCATCCGCGCCTGCGATCTGGAGCACCTAGCCGTCAATTTCTTCGGCAAGGACACCGGCCGCACGCGTCTGCACTACGACCTGCATACCGCAATCCGCGCCTCCAGGATCGAGCAGTTCGCTCTCTATCCGTGGCAAGAGGCACGCGCGCATTCTCGTCGTGAACTGGAGCGCCTGCGCGCTGCCGGTATTGAGGCGGTGTTGCTGCAGAACAAGGCGTCGACCACATTCAGTGCCTACACCTACGCGCAGCTCGGTGCCGAAGCCTTTACCCTGGAGCTGGGCAAGGCCCGTGCCTTCGGACAGAACGAGCTGGTCAACCTCGACCTGCTGGAGAACGCCCTGCATGCGCTGATCGAAGGTCGCGAGGTGATCAGCGGCGAGCCGACGCTCGATGGTATGCAACTGTTCGCGGTATCGCGCGAGGTCATCAAGCACAGCGACAGTTTTCAGCTGCACCTGCCGACGGATATCGAAAACTTCACTGAGCTGGAGCCTGGCTATCTGCTCGCCGAGGATATCGCCGATACCCGCTGGATCGTCGAAGAGCAGGGCGCGCGTATCATCTTTCCCAACCCCAAGGTCAAGAACGGCCTGCGCGCCGCCATCCTGATCGTCCCCGCCGACGGTGCCGGCCTGGCGTAGCCCGGATGTAATCCGTGGCCGATTTTTCCTGCCGGCCGAGTAACGACGGGGCTCGTGTGGGAGCGGACTTGTCCGCGAATGGGGTGGAGAAGAAACATCGCGGCCAAGGCCGCTCCCACAGTTTCGTCGCTCGGATCAAACCGGGGGTTCCCTGCCCCTTGCCCCGGACGCAATC